>CAXMMR010000029.1:0-208153 GCA_963692975.2 Acetobacteraceae bacterium
TCGCGGAAACCGGCGACGGACCTCCGCGGCGAGGACGCGATCGAATGCGACACCGACCGGCCCCTACGCGATCCGGTTCCACCTGCACCCGCTGGCCGAGCCGACGCTCGACGCGGATGCACAATCGGCCCTGATCCGGCTCGGCTCGGGCTCGCTCTGGCGCCTCCGCGCCGACGGCGCCCCGCTCGCGCTCGAGGACAGCGTCTATGCCGGCACCGGCACGCGCCGGAAAACCCGCCAGATCGTCCTCGCGGCCGCTTCGGCGGCGGTGCCGCAGGTGCGCTGGGCGATCACGCGGGTGGCGTAGGGGGCGGGTGGGAAGGAAGGCCAGGGGCTCTGCCCCTGGACCCCGGTCGGGGCCCCATCGCGCTTGCGCGACGGGCGCCCGTCAAGGCGGCGGCCTTGACAATCCATTCAGTTAAGGAAAACCCCGGGCCGACACCATCGATGCCCGCACGCATGCGAAGCCCGGGGTTTTCCTTAACTGAGAGGGATCCAAGGGCCGACGGGCCCTTGGCGGGTCCAGGGCAGAGCCCTGGCCTTCCCTTCCCGTCCCGCCCCACCAGACCCCCATGAAGATCCTCCAGATCACCAACGTCGACTTCTCGCTCGCGCAGTTCCTGTGGCCGTTGATGCGGCGGCTGCGGGCCGACGGGCATGAGGTGGTGGGCGCGTCCGCTTCGGGTGCGCTGCTCGACGGGCCGCGTGCGGACGGGTTTCGCGTGCTCGAGCTGCCGCTCGTCCGGTCGGCGTCGCCCCGTGCCCAGTTCGCGGCCTATCGCGCGCTCCGCGGCGTGTTGCGGCGCGAGCGCTTCGACATGGTGCATGCGCACATGCCGATCTCCGGGCTTTCTCGCCCGCCTCGCGGCGGCCGAGGCGCGGGTGCCGGTGGTGGCCTACACGTGCCACGGCTTCCTGTTCAATCAGCCGGGTCCGTGGACGCGGCGGGCGCTGTCGCTCGCGATGGAGTGGATCGCGGGCAAGGTCACGGACCGGTTCCTGACCGTGTCGGCGGACGAGGCCCGCGACGCGCGCCGGCTGCTGATCCACCGCCGCGCGTCGGCCTGCGGCAACGGTCGCGATCCGGCGCTTTTCCACCCCGATCCCGTGGCGCGGGCGCGGGTGAGGGCGGGGTTCGGCGTGCCGGCGGACCGTGTCGTGGTGATCGTCGTCTCGCGCCTGGTGCGCCACAAGGGTCACCCCGAGCTGCTCCGCGCGATGCGTGACGTGCCGGAGGCCGAGCTCTGGGTGGTGGGCGAGCGGCTCGCGTCGGATCACGGTCCGTCGCTCGAGCCGGATTTCGCGTCTTGCGGGCTCGCTTCGAGGCTGCGCCGGCTGGGCTATCGCACCGACGTCGCCGAGCTGCTGGCGGCCGCCGACATCTTCGCGCTGCCGAGCCATTTCGAGGGGCTGCCGATGTCGGTGATCGAGGCGATGCTGTGCGGCCTGCCGGTGGTCGCGACCGCGATCAGGGGGCCGCGCGAGCAGGTGGTCGACGGCGAGACCGGTCTGCTGGTGCCGCCCGCCGATCCGGCGTCGCTGGCGTCGGCGCTGGCGCGCCTGGCCGGCGATCCCGCGCTCCGTGCCCGCATGGGCGAGGCGGGCCGCGTCCGGGCGTGCGGCCGCTTCTCGGAGGCCGCCGTGCTCGACCGCACCGTGGCATTGCTGTTCGGCGCGCCGGGCGACCCGGCGGCGGCGCGCCGGTGATCCGCCGGTCCCCGTCGGCAACGAGGGCGGCGTCGCCACCGCCGGTCGCGGTCGTCGCGGTCGTCGCGGTCGTCGCGGTCGCGCGGGCGCGGCGGGTGCGCGGGCCGGTTCGGGCCGCGAGACTGACGCCGCGCGCGCTCGCGTCCCGAACGCGCGCGTGCGCCCGCTGGCCTCGTGCGTCGCGATCCGCTCGCGCCGCTCGGCCCCTGGCCGGCGGTGGCGACGGGCTCCTGGCGCTCGGCGCGCCGTTCGTGCAGACCTCACGCGATGACCGATCAGGCTCTCGACCGGATCCGGCGGCTGCTGCTCGGCCTCGCGCTCCTCGTCATCGTCGTCCTCCTGCTGCGCGAACTCGCCGACGTGGCGCTGCTGGTGTTCGCGGCGATCCTCATCGCCGACGTGCTGCACGGAGGAGCCGAGCGGCTGGGCCGGGGGCTGCGACTGCCGACCGGCGCGGCGCTCCTGCTGATCCTCGTGGCCGGGATCGGCACGTTGGGCTGCGCGATCTGGTTTCGCGGGCCGGTGATCTCGACCGAGGTCGTCGGCCTCGCCGGCCAGGTCAGCGTGGAGGCCGGGCGCCTGCGCCAGGCGCTGGCCGACGCGCCCTGGGCGCAGCACGCCATCGCCCGGGTGCAGGCCTATCTGGCGGGCGGTCATGTCGCCGGCATGGTCTCGGGGATCGCGACCGGCACGCTCGGCGTGCTGGGCTCGTTCGTCGTGATGGTGGCCGCGGCGCTCTACTTCGCCGCGTCGCCCGGCCTCTACGTGCGCGGTGCCCTGATGCTGCTGCCGATCGATCGCCGGCCCCCGCGGCCGCGAGATCCTGCTCGCCCTCGGCCATACGCTGCGCTGGTGGTTCGTCGGTCAGTCGGTGGACATGCTGGCGGTCGGGACGCTGACGACGATCGGGCTCGAGCTGCTCGGCATCCCGCTCGCGTTCACGCTCGGCCTGATCGCGGGCGCTGTTCAATTTCGTGCCCTATATCGGCGCGCTCGCCGGCGCCGTGCCGGCGGTGCTGGTCGGCCTCGGTGTCGGACCGCGCGCGGCGCTCTCGGTTGCGATCCTGTTCGTCCTGGTGCAGTCGCTGGAAGGCTACGTGATCGCGCCGCTGATCCAGCGCCGCACGGTCGAGCTGCCGCCGGTGCTGACGATCTTCTCGCAGACCGTGCTCGGCACCCTGTTCGGCCCGCTCGGCCTGATCCTCGCGACCCCCGCTCACCGCCGCCGGCATGGTGCTGGTGCGCATGATCTACATCGAGGACGTGCTCGGCGATCACGCGACGGAACCGGAGCCGCACCGGAGGTAACGAGAGGGCGTCGCACCCGAACGGACATGTCCGTTCGCCCGGATGATGCTCTAACGGCGATCGTCGCGGCCCCGGCGCGGCGCCGCATACCAGCCGGGTGCCAGCACGACGAAGCCGTCGATCGCCGCCAGCAGGTCTCGCCCGGCGACGGCGCGCCGCGCGGCGGCGGCCAGGCTGGCCGGCGGCAGGACGTAGAGGGCGTCAGGGTCCAGGCGGTCCGGCAGCCTGTCATGGACGGATCCGACGCCGCTCCAGAGAAGGTCGCTCCAGTCGACGAGGTGGGTGCCGCGCGAAGCTGGCCCGGCGGCCGCGAGATAGGCCGCGCCGATCAGTCTCTGCGCCGAGCTGCCGATGTGGACGAGCGTTCCGTAGCGGCGCGCGGCCCGTGCCCAGAAGGGATCGTGCAGGACGAGGGGCGGACCCAACGCGCCGGTGCAGAGATTGGCCGGTGGCGCTCCGGCGGCGCCGTCGTTGCTCTCGATCGATCGGCAATCGGTGACCTTGGGGCTGAGGCCGACCTCGCCGAGTTTCGGGTAGTAGGGATATCCCCGCGGACAGCACGCGGATCGGACCGGCATGGGTCCGGACCAGCCGCGTGACGCGATCGTACAATCCGTATCCGCGGGCTTCCAGGACCGTGCTGCCGACGTCCACGACCTGCAGACCGCGGCTGTCGCGGAAGAGCGGCACGAGGTAGGACACCGGCGCCCGGAATGTCAGGACGAGCAGCGTGTTCGCCGGGAGGCTGCCCGCGTTCGCCGCCAGCACGGTCGGACCGAAGGCGACCCGCCTCGTCGCCGGATAGCGCGTGTCGCACAGGATGACGGTCGTCGCCAGAGCCACGAGGAGCGTCCCGGCCCGCGTCGACGGCGCGGCGAGCCGTGCCAGCAGCATCGGCGTCATCAGGCCCGCGACGTTCTCGAGGATGACGGCGTAGCGAAGGATCGAGCTGGTCGTGAGCCAGGCGAGGTAGCCGATGGCGAGGAACACCAGCATCGCCCGCGCGGGCGCGCCGCGCGGCGGCCTCAGCGCGAAGGGAAGCAGGCAGAGGGCGACCGCCAGTCTCGGGTCGCGGAGCGGGAACTCGCTGACGCGCGCGGCAGGGTGGAACGCCCAGAACAGCGGGTAGAACACCCATTGCGCGGCGCCGTGCGGGAGGAACCGGCCGTCGGTGAAGCTGACGGGCGGGTAGAGGGCGGAGCGGAACACGCCGTTGAACATCGGGAACGTCGGGCTGCCGAACCGGACGGAGAGGGTGGCGGCCCACCAGCCATCGGCCGCCGCGAACCCGCCCAGCCAGCCGCACGAGAACAGGATGCCGGCCCGCAGCACGTGCGATCGGGAGGCGCGATGGTGCAGCGTCACCGCCATCAGCAGCGCTGCCGGGGCGTAGGTCGCCGAGGTCAGCTTGAGCGCCGCCGCCAGGCCGAACAGCAGACCTCCGGCGGCGGTCCTCGGAAGGCTCGTGCCGTTCAGCAGCACCAGCAATCCCGCGAGCATCACGACGCCCGTCTGCAGGTCCTCGGTGGTCGTGCCGATCTCGGAAACGGTCGCGGCGCCCGTCACGCTCAGGGCGAACGCGGCGAGCGCGAGGCCGCGATCCGCGTAAAGCAGCAGGCTCAACCTCGCCGACAGGAACAGCCAGGTGCCGAACCACAAGCCCGTCGCGGCGGCGAGCACGCGCGGCGCCGCCTTGAGAGGCCCGAGGGCGAGGCCGGCGTAAAGCGCATCCAGCAGCGGGTTCAGGTCGCTCTGCAAGCCGGTCGGCAGCAGGTCGCGCTCGAAACGGCCGTGCAGGAACGCGGCGCCGTTGTAGAGGTGGTAGTCGAGCAGGTCCCAGTTCGCGTCCTGTCCGGAGCGCAGGGACAGGATCGCGCCGGCCGCGAGGCACAGCGCCAAGCCGATCAGGTGCAGGAGGCGCCGGTGACCGGCGAGGGATGGTCGTGCGCGCATGGCTCCGATCGTCTCGGCGAGGGCGGATCGACGTGACGCGGTGACGTCGATCGTCGGGGGTCAGGCGAACGGGCCTGCCGCGCGCGGGCCTCGTCGCGCCACGAGGGAGAGGTGTCGACCGCGTCGATCCTGGTCGATACGCGGGGCGCGCCTCCGGCAGCCGCGATCAGGGGCGGCGCACGGCGGCGCCCACCGCGCGGATGGCCGACGGATCGCCGGCGAGTGCCGCGGCGGCGAGGCGCGCCCGCACCGGGTCGGCGAGGCCGAGACGCGCCACCAGCGCGCGGAAACCGGCGTCCGGCGGCTCGGCCTCGGCGGTGCCGCCGTCGCCGTCGGTGAGGCCGGACGCGATGTCGCGCTCGTAGTGGGCGCCCTGGTGGTAGAGCGTCATCGCGGCGAAGAACTGCGTCCGCGCGGCCTGTGCCTCGAGGGCCAGCACCGGCATCGGCGCATCGGGCCGGACCGCCTCGAACGTTCGCACCACGGCGGCGTTCGCCGACCGGGCCGGGCTCGGCCCGAGGAACACGAGCCGGCCCCAGTGCCGCGACGCCGGATCGGCGAGCGCGCGCTCGTTGGCGTCGCCCGCCCAGTTCGCGAAGGGGTCGCCCGCCTCGACGTAGGAGGTGAAGTCGCGCGCGCCCGGCAGCGCCGCCGCCGGCAGACCGGCGAGGCCGGCGCCGGCGAAACTCGCGCCGCCGAGGCCGGTGCGGCTCGCGACGTCCTCGGCCAGCACGCCGCCGAGCGACAGGCCGGTCACGCCGACGCGGTCGGCGCCGATGCCGATCGAGGCCGCGGCCGCGAGCACCGTGCGCGCGAACGCGCGCGCGTCGGCGAACGCCGCGATCGTGCCGGGCGGCACGCCCGCCATGGCCTGCATGTCGACCGCGGTCTGGGCGCCGTCGGTGGTCGGCGCGTAGGCGATGACCACGAAGCGATCGGGCGCGAGAAAGGCGCGGCCGACCGCGCCCGACGGCTTGTCGAGCACCAGCGGCGCGCCGCCGGGATGGCCGAACGGGGTCATGCGCGCGGCATAGGCTGGGTTCAGATCGCCGGTGAGCGCGTCGGCCGCGGCCTCGAGCAGCGCGAGCGGCGGGCCGTCGGCTGCGCGCGCGGGCGCGGCGGCGACGGTCGCGACCAGGAGCAGGGCGGCAAGATGTCGCACGCGGCGACCGTGCACCGTGCCGCGCCGATAGGCCAGGGCGGCACCGGTTCGGCGCGCCGGGGGACGCTCGCGATCGCGCGGCCGCATCGGCCGGGCTGCCGTCGCCGGCCGACGGGTGCTCCGAGGCCGCCGAGGCCGATCCTGCGGCAGGGCGCCGCCGTCGCGGGCGCTGGTGCGCGGCGCGCATCGCAAGCGACATCGCGCGCGCCCCGCGGCGCACGCCGGACGCGGCCCCGATCCCGGGCATCGTCCCCGGCCGCCGCATCGCCGTCCGCCTGCCCGAGGCGACCGCGCGCGCGGCGCGCGCGCGGTCACGTCGGCGGGCGCGGCTCTCGTTCACGAGACGGGGACCGGAGGCGCCGCCCATTGCCTCGCCGGCGACGTTCGGCGTAAGCGCGCCGCCATGACTGACCTCGTCCCGATCCGGCGCGCGCTCCTTTCGGTCAGCGACAAGCGCGGCCTGGTCGCGCTCGCGCACGCGCTGCTGGCGCACGGGGCGACGCTGATCTCGACCGGCGGCTCGGCCACCGCCCTGCGCGACGCCGGTCTCGCGGTCACCGACGTGTCGGAGGTCACCGGATTTCCCGAGATCCTCGACGGGCGCGTGAAGACGCTGCTGCCGGCGATCCATGGCGGTATCCTCGCGCGCCGCGACGACCCGTCGCACCTGTCGGCGCTCGAGGCGCACGGCATCGCGCCGATCGACCTCGTGGTGGTGAACCTTTACCCGTTCGAGGCGACCGTCGCCGCCGGCAGGCCCGACGCCGCCTGCATCGAGCACATCGATATCGGCGGCCCGGCGCTGATCCGCGCCGCGGCGAAGAACCACGCGCACGTCGCCGTGCTCACCGCGCCGGAGCAGTACGAGGCGTTCGCCGCCGAGCTCGCCGACGCGCACGGCACGCGTCTCGCGACCAGGCGCCGCCTCGCCGCCGAGGCCTATGCGGCGACCGCCCGCCTACGATGCCGCGATCGCCGGCTGGTTCGCGCCGAAGGTCGCCGCCGGGCCGGAGGATGTGCCGTCGCGCGTGCTGTTCGGCGGCCGGCTCAAGGAGGTCCTCCGCTACGGCGAGAACCCGCACCAGCGCGCGGCCTTCTATGTCGGCGGCCCGACGCGGCCCGGTGTCGCGACCGCGACGCAGCTGCAGGGCAAGTCGCTGTCCTACAACAACCTCAACGACACCGACGCCGCGTTCGAGGCGGTCGCCGAGTTCGACGCGCCCGCCTGCGTCATCGTCAAGCACGCGAACCCGTGCGGCGTCGCCGTCGCCGCGACGCCGCACGAGGCCTGGCGGCTCGCGCTGCGCGCCGATCCGGTGTCGGCGTTCGGCGGCATCGTGGCGCTCAACCGGCCGCTCGACCGCGGAGACCGCCGACGCGATCGGCGGCATCTTCACCGAGGTGATCGTGGCCCCCGACGCGACCGCGGACGCCCCGCGCGGCGCTCGGGGAAGCGGAAGAACCTCCGGCTCCTGGTCACCGGCGCGCTACCCGATCCGCTGGCGCCCGGCGAGGTCGTGCGCTCGGTCGCCGGCGGCTTCCTCGTCCAGGGGCGCGACACCGGCCGGCTCACGGCGGCCGATCTCCGCGTGGTGACGCGCCGCGCGCCCGACGCGCGCGAGATCGCCGACCTCGTGTTCGCGTTCCGCGTCGCCAAGCACGTGAAGTCGAACGCCATCGTATACGCGCGCGACGGGGCCACGATCGGCATCGGCGCCGGCCAGATGAGGCCGGCTCGACAGCGCGCGCATCGCGGCGAGCAAGGGTCGCGACGCGGCGCGCGCGCGGCCGGCGCGGAGACCCTGCTCGCCGGCAGCGTCGCGGCGTCGGACGCGTTCTTCCCGTTCGCCGACGGGCTCGAGGAGATCGTCGCCGCCGGCGCCGCGCGCGGGTGATCCAGCCGGGCGGCTCGGTCCGCGACGCCGAGGTGATCGAGGCGGCCGACGCGGCGGGGCTCGCGATGGTGTTCACCGGCATGCGGCATTTCCGGCACTGAGGCGGTCGGGCGCGCGCGCCGCGTCCGGATCTCGCCGGACGACCGCCGCCTGGCCGGCAGATCGCGCCGGGGGCTCGTCGCGTTCGCGGCGACCCCCGCCGCGAGCGCTTCACATTCGCCGCCGCCGATGCCACCAAGGGCGTCATGCTTCGGCGCCGCATCCTCCTCCTCATGGCCGCGTCCGGCCTCGCCGCGAGTCCGGACCTCGCGCGCGCCGACGCGGTCGCGGCGGCGCTGACGCCGGCCGAGCAGGGCTGGATCGCGCGGATCGAGGCGACCCTCAACGCGCTCACCACGTTAAAGGCGCGCTTCCTGCAGATCGACGCGCAGGGCCGCACCACCGGCGGCACCGCCTGGCTCGATCGGCCCGGCCGGATGCGCTTCGAATACGCCAAGCCGAGCGGCCTGCTGCTGGTCGCCGACGGCGCCGACGTGATCTTCCACGACCCCAAGCTCGACCAGACCACGCGGATCCCGCTCGGCCGCACGCCGCTCGGCCTGCTGCTCGCGCCGCACATCGCGCTCTCGGGCGACGTCACGGTCACCGCCTTCACGACGGGCGCGGGGTCGGTGGCGGCGACGCTCGAACGGACCGCGGCGGCGGGCGACGGCAGCCTCACGCTGGTGTTCTCGACCGCGCCGTTCGCGCTCCCGCTCCTGGTCGGTGGTCGACGCGCAGGGCCGCGAAACGCGTGTCGACCTCTACGACGTTGGTGCTCGGCGGCGACTTCCCGCCGAGCCTGTTCACCTTCAAAGACGACAGCAACGGGTGACCGCGCGACCTTGAAGCCCCCTCGTCGGAATCACGTGCTGCAACAAGGCGGTCGGCGAGTACGCCACCCGCAACCACGCCGCGGTCCGACGCCTACGTGCGCGCGACCGACAGGGTGGTCGGCGCCGCACCCGTGCTGGTGCCCGCGAACGGCGAGCGGGCCGACATCGAGACGCTGGTCGCCAAGCTCGACGGCCTGATCCTGACCGGCAGCCGCTCGAACGTCGATCCGTCGCTGTATGGCGGTCCCGCCCATCCGGCCGGCACGCCGGTCGATCCGAAGCGCGACGCCGTCACGATGGCGCTGATCCGGGCCGCGATCGCCCACCGACTGCCGGTGCTCGCGATCTGCCGCGGGTTCCAGGAGCTGAACGTCGCCCTCGGCGGCACGCTGCACCAGCGGCTGCAGGACCTGCCGGGGCGGCTCGACCATTCCGCGCCGCGCAGCCCGGACGCCGCCGTGCGGGTCGCCAAGAGACACTCGGTCACGCTCGCGCCGGGGGGGCACGCTGCGACGCCTGCTCGCGCCGCGGGACACCGTGATGGTCAACTCGCTGCACAACGAGGGCGTCGATCGCCTGGCGCCCGGGCTTTCGATCGAGGCCACCGCGCCGGACGGCACGGTCGAGGCGGTGCGCGTGACGGAGGCGCCTGGCTGGACGCTCGGTCTTCAATGGCATCCGGAGAGCGATGCCGAGATCGATGCGGCCTCGCGCGCGATCTTCTCCGCCTTCGGCGAGGCCGTGCGGTCCCGCGTGGCGGCTGACGCCGCCGTCCTCCACGGCCTCGACCACCTGCTGCGCGAATACGGCGCCGGCCTCGTCGGTGTGACGGTCGGTCTCGAGGCGATGGGCCTGCCGCTGCCGGGCGAGAGCATGGTGATCGGCGCCGCGATCTACTGTGCAACCACCCACCAGCTGTCGATCGTGACCGTGCTCGCCGCCGCCGCCGCCGGCGCGGTGCTCGGTGACAATGCCGGCTACCTGATCGGCCGCTCGATCGGCTTTCGCGTGCTCGCCCGCTACGGGCGACGCATCGGGCTGAGCGAGGATCGTTTGCTGCTCGGCCGCCACCTGTTCCGCCGCTACGGCGGCTCGGTGGTGTTCGTCGGCCGCTTCGTGGCCGTGCTGCGCACCTTCGTCGCCCTGCTCGCCGGCGCCAACCGGATGGGTTGGGGACGCTTCCTGCTCTGGAACGCCGCGGGGGGGCGTCGTCTGGACCGTGGGTTACGGAACCGCGGCCTATCTCGCCGGCGAGGCGATCCGCCGCGTCGAAGGACCTGTCGGTCTGGCGATCGCCGCGATCGCGGTTCCGATGGTGATCGCCGCCGTGGTGATGGTCAGGCGACACGAGGCGCGGCTGATCGACGACGCGAAACGCGACGAAGGTCTCCAATCCTGAAGGCGAGATGGTTCGCCGAAGTGCGGCCGCGTCGGAGGAAGGGAGCGCAGAGACGCGAAAACGCCCGTGTCCGCTCTTTAACTTTCCTTTGGCCCCGCCTTTTGTTACGTGTAAGTTGTAAATCGCTGAACGATTACGCCGAGTCTGGAACAAAGACATGATCGTACGCACGGGTCGGCCGGGTCGGCCGCGGGAATTCGCCATCGAGGACGCCACGCGGGACGCCATGGAGGTGTTCTGGCGCAGCGGCTACCACGCGACGTCCCTTCCCGATCTGATCGAGGGCATGGGTCTTACGCGCGGCAGCATCTACAAGGCCTACACCGACAAGCGATCGATCTATCTCGCGGCGCTCGACACCTATGTCGACGAGCACCTCGCCCGCGTCGAGGAGAAGCTCGACCCGCACCGACAAGCGGCTGGCGATCCGCGACGTGCTGCTGATGAAGGCGCGCGAGCACGCGGCCAGCGAGGGCGAGAAGGGATGCTTCGTCACCGCCGCCGCGGTGGAGATGCTTCCCGACGATGCGGAGGTCGCCAAGCGCGCCGCGCGGTCGCACGCCGGCATCGAGCGTCTGCTCCGGCCGACGCCATCGCGTCGGGCAAGCGGGACGGCTCGATCACGTCGTCGACGCCGACGCCGGTACTCGCCCGCACGCTGCTGTGCATGATCGAGGGCATGTCGGTGCTCGGCAAGCTCGGTCCGAGCGAGCGCGCCAATCGCAAGATGGTCGAACTCGCGATGACCCTCCTGGATTGACAGGTTTCCTGACCGGTGCGCGGCATCGGTCAGGGCCTGTCACACGACCCGGCGTCGAGCGCCGGTCAGGGCCAACCGTCCCACCGGCAGCGGGCGCCGGTCAGGCAAGCTGATCCGCCGGCGGCGCGAACCGTCAGGAAATCTGACCGACCTGACCGCGATGCCGGAGCAGGTGGTCGAGGATCACCAGCGCGACCATCGCCTCGCCGACCGGCACCGCGCGGATGCCGACGCAGGGATCGTGACGCCCGGTGGTCCGCACCTCGACCTCGCCGCCGCCGCGGTCGACCGAGCGGAGCGCGGTCGCGATCGAGCTCGTTGGCTTGACCGCGAAGCGCGCGACGACCGGCGCACCCGTCGCGATGCCGCCGAGAATGCCGCCGGCGTGGTTGGCGAGAAAGGCGATGCCGCCTGCCTCGTCCCGCCGCAGCTCGTCGGCGTTCGTCTCGCCGCGCGCGCGGGCGGACGCGAACCCGTCGCCGATCTCGACGCCCTTGACCGCGTTGATCCCCATCAGGGCTGCGGCGAGATCGGCGTCGAGCTTGCCGTAGACCGGCGCGCCGATCCCTGCCGGCACGCCGGACGCGGTCACCTCGACCACAGCGCCGAGCGAGGACCCGTCCGCCCGCGCCGCGTCGAGCAGCGCTTCCCAGCGGGTCGCGGCGCGCGCGTCCGGGCAGAAGAACGCGTTGCGGTCGATCTCCCGGTCGTCATGCGCGTCGCGGTCGATGTCGTCGCCGCCCATCTGCACGAGCGCGCCGCGCACCGCGAAGCGATCGCCGGTCAGCGCCGCGAGGACGCGGCGCGCGACCGCGCCGGCGGCGACGCGCGACGCGGTCTCGCGCGCCGACGCGCGGCCGCCGCCGCGCGGATCGCGGTGCCCGTATTTCAGGTCGTAGGTGAGATCGGCGTGGCCGGGCCGGTAGCGCCCGGCGATCGCCGCGTAATCGGTCGAGCGCTGGTCCAGATTGTCGATCGCGATCGCGATCGGCGTGCCGGTGGTGCGCCCCTCGTGCACACCCGACAGGATGCGCGCCTCGTCGGGCTCGCGGCGCTGGGTCGTGAAGCGGCTCTGCCCGGGCCGGCGCCGGTCGAGGAAGGGCTGGATGTCCGCCTCGCCGAGCGCCACGCCAGGCGGGCAGCCGTCGATCACGCAGCCGATCGCCGGCCCGTGGCTTTCGCCCCAGGTGGTGACCGTGAACAGGTGGCCGAACCGGTTGTGCGACATGCGGGACCTGCGTCGTCGGGGATCAGTCGCCGCTGACGGCGATGTCCGGCGCCTTCGGGTTCTTCATGCCCACCGTGTGATAGCCGCAATCGACGTGGTGCACCTCGCCGGTCACCCCGGACGCGAGGTCGGACAGCAGGTAGAGGCCGGCGCCGCCCACCTCCTCGGTGGTGATGTTGCGCTCGAGCGGCGCGTTGAGCTGGTTCCATTTCAGGATGTAGCGGAAGTCGCCGATGCCGCTCGCCGCCAGGGTCTTGATCGGGCCGGCGCTGATCGCGTTGACACGGATCCCGTCCGCGCCGAGATCGGCGGCGAGGTAGCGCACACTCGCCTCGAGCGCCGCCTTGGCGACGCCCATGACGTTGTAGTGCGGCATCCAGCGTTCGGCGCCGAGATAGGTGAGCGTCAGCATCGCGCCGCCCCCCTTCATCATCGCCGCCGCCCGGCGCGCGACCGCCGTGAAGGAGTAGGCCGAGATGTCGAGCGCGGTCAGGAACGCGTCGCGCGGCGTATCGACGTAGCGTCCGCGCAGATACTGCTTGTCGGCCCAGCCGATGGCGTGGACGAGGAAGTCGATCGAGCCCCACTCGGCCTCGATCCGCGCGAAGGCCTCGTCGATCGCCGCGTCGTCGCCGACGTCGCAGGGCAGCACGAGGCTCGCACCGATGCTGTCGGCGAGAGGGCGCACCCGCTTGCCGAGCGCCTCGCCCTGGTAGGTGAAGGCGCAGGCGCCACCCTGGGCGGCGATCGCGGCGGCGATGCCCCAGGCGATCGAACGGTCGTTCGCGACACCCATCACCACGCCGCGCTTGCCGGCCATCAGCGTGCCCGTGACCGGGGCGGCGCTCTCGGTTTCGACGCCGTCTGGCATGGAGATGTCTCCGGGGTTGGCCGCGTCGCGCAGGCTCGTCAAGTGGGGTCGGCCGTCCTCGCACGACGGGTTGGCGTCCACAAGTATGGCACGGATGGCCACCGGCGAGCGTCAGGGGGGGGATGCAGGACATGGACGACGACGACGCGCCGATCGGCGATGCGCGCGACCCGCTGGCGTTGTTCGACGCCTGGTTCGAGGCCGCCGGCGGGACGGAGCCGAACGACCCCAACGCGGTCTATGTCGCGACCGCGACGGCGGACGGCTTGCCCTCGGTCCGCACCGTGCTGCTCAAGGCGCATGACGGGCGCGGCTTCGTCTTCTACACCAATTTCGGCAGCCGGAAGGGCGGCGAGATCGCCGCCAATCCGCGCGCGTCGCTGCTGTTCCACTGGAAAACCCAGCGCCGCCAGGTGCGGATCGAAGGCACGCTCGCGCCGGTCGCCGACGACGAGGCCGACCGCTACTACGCGTCCCGCGACCGCGTGTCGCGCCTCGGCGCGCACGCGTCGCTGCAATCGCAGCCGCTCGATCGCCGCGAGACGCTGATCGCGCGGCTCGCCGACGCCGACGCGCGCTATGGGGGCGACGAGATCCCGCGTCCCGCGCACTGGTCGGGCTTCCGTCTCGCGCCATGCCGCTTCGAGTTCTGGCAGGACATGCCCCACAGGCTGCATGATCGTCTCGTCTTCGAGCCGACCGAGGCCGGGCACGGCTGGAGCACGCACCGGATATATCCCTGAGGGTCCCATGACGCCGATCCGACGCATCATCCTGCCGCTCAACGGCACGGGAACCGGCCAGGCCGCACTGGCGACCGCGCTCCTGGTCGCGCGACAGTTCAACGCGCACGTGACCGCGCTGCACGTCCGCGCCGACAGTCGCGAGGTGGCGCCGCTGGCCGGCGAGGGCCTGTCGGGCGCCATGGTCGAGGAGATGATGTCGGCCGCCGAGCGCGAGACCACGGCGCGTTCGGCCCAGGTGACCGCCGGCTTCGAGGCGTTCGTCCGCGCGCACTGCGTGGCACCCGGCGAGGCCCGCTACGACCAGGAGGTGCCCTCGGCGGCGCTCCGCACCATCGTCGGCCGCGAGGACGACATGGTCGCGCAGGCGACGCGGCTCGCCGACCTCGCGGTGGTGCCGCACCCGGACGCCGCCGAGCTCTCGTCCTCGGACGCGCTGCACGCGGTGCTGTTCGACAGCGGCCGCCCGGTGGTCGTGGCGCCGAAGCGCGAGCCGACCACGCTCGGCCGCCGCGTCGCGATCGCCTGGAACGGCTCGGCGGAATCGGCCACCGCCGTGCTCGCCTGCATGCCCTGGCTGGTGCGCGCCGACGCGGTGCGGGTGCTGCACTCGCCCGCCTACCAGCGCCGCGGCCCGTCGGCCGACGAGCTGCTCGGCTATCTCCGCCTGCACGGCGTCGACGCCGACACCGCCGAGTTCCGCCCGATCGACCGCGAAACCGGCGCCGGCCTGCTGGCCGGCGCGCGCGCGTTCGGCGCCGACATGATGTGCCAGGGCGCCTACTCGCACTCGCGGCTGCGCCAGCTGATCCTCGGCGGCGTCACCCGGCACGTGCTGGAATTCGCGGACCTGCCGGTGCTGATGTGCCGCTGACGGCGGTTCGCCGGTCGGGGACGGAACGCCGGCCCTGACGCGGCGCTCGACCGAGCCCGGTCGGACCGTTCGAGACCGATCCCGCGCCGACCGCCTGCCCCGGGCTCGGGGCGGCGTTGCCGGCCGAGGCGACCGGACGTGTCGCGGCGGCGCGCCCGACATCCGCGTCGACAAGGATGCCTGAGCTTCGGGCACGGAGCGCGGCGCTCGATCCGTCGCTGCCGCGAGGCGCCACATCGTCCGGAACAGGCGCGCGGCGGTCGGCGGCGTGGGAGCGCTGCCCACGCGCCCCCGCTCGTGGCGCACGCGCGGTTTATCGGGCCGGACCGACGCGCTCGCGACACGCCGCCGGCGTCGCGAGAACGGCGCCCGGGTCACGGTCGACCCGGCGCGCGGCTTTCCAGTTCTTCGATCCGATGGCGCTCCCGTCCGGCGCGCGCCGCCGACCACGGGCCGCCTGACGACCGGAAGGGGGCGGCTCCCGCCATCGCGCCTCGACCCCGTCGCGCGCGCATCCGACGAGCCGGTCGCCGACGCCGTCCGTGGCCGCGATTTCGGGCGCGCGGTTCCGGGTGTCCCGAGGCGATCCGGTGCGGTTCGGGGCGGCGCCGAGGCATCATCCGCCGTGACGCGGGTTCCCCGCGCGTGGCATCGTGACCGCGGGCCGAATGCGATCGCAGCATGCCCGGCCCGTCCGACCCGACGGGCGAGGCAGTCCGGCGCGGCGAAGAACCGGCCGACACAAAGAAAGCGGCAGAAAAACAGGAGGAACAATGGATCAGGTTCTCAACACCCACCGCCCGAGCGCGCCCGTGCAGCGCTTCCTCGAAGGCAATCTCGGCCTGCTGATCGACGGCGCATGGCGCGACGCCGCGTCCGGCAAGCGGTTCGACGTCTACGATCCGGCGACCGGCGGCACGACCACGACGGTCGCCGAGGCCGACGCCGAGGACGTGGATCGCGCCGTCGCCGCGGCGCGGCGTGCGCTCGAGAGCGGCCCGTGGTCGCGGATGAAGCCGGCCGAACGCACCGGCCTGCTCAACCGTCTCGCCGATCTGATGGAGGCGCACGCGCAGGAATTCGCCGAGATCGAGGCGCTCGACAACGGCAAGCCGGTGACGGTCGCGGCCGCCGCCGACGTGCCGGGCGCGATCGCGATGTTCCGCTACATGGCGGGTTGGGCGACCAAGCTGGTCGGCACCACCATCCCGCTCTCGGCGCCCGGCAACTACCACGCCTACACGCTGCGCGAGCCGGTCGGCGTCGTCGGCCAGATCATCCCGTGGAACTTCCCGCTGCTGATGGCGGCCTGGAAGCTCGCGCCGGCGCTCGCCGCCGGCTGCACCTGCGTGCTCAAGACGGCGGAGCAGACGCCGCTCTCGGCGATCCGCCTCGGCCAGCTGATCGTGGAGGCCGGCTTCCCGCCCGGCGTGGTCAACATCCTCGCGGGCTTCGGCGAGACCGCGGGCGCGGCGCTCGCCAATCACATGGACGTCGACAAGATCGCGTTCACCGGCTCGACCGAGGTCGGCAAGCTGATCGCCAAGGCGGCGACCGGCAACCTCAAGAAGGTCTCGCTCGAGCTCGGCGGCAAGTCGCCGGTGATCGTGTTCGACGACGCCGACCTTTCCCGCACCATCCCGGGCGTCGCGTCCGGCATCTTCTTCAACCACGGCCAGACCTGCTGCGCCGGGTCGCGCCTCTACGTGCACGAGAGAATGTTCGACCAGGTGGTCGAGGGCATCGCGGGAGAAGCGAAGAAGATCCGCCTCGGGCACGGGCTCGACCCGCAGACCGAGATGGGGCCGCTGGTCAGCCAGGAGCAGTTCGATCGGGTGACCGGCTATATCGAGGCCGGCCGCGGCGAGGGTGCCCGCGTCGCCACCGGCGGCGAGCGTCACGGCGGGGCCGGCTACTTCGTGCAGCCGACGATCCTCGCCGATACCGGCCCTGACATGAAGGTCGTCCGGGAAGAGATTTTCGGGCCGGTGCTCTGCGCCGAGCGCTTCTCGGACGCCGACATCGACCGCCTCGCCGCGCTGGCGAACAAGACCGATTTCGGCCTCGCCGCGAGCGTGTGGACGCAGGACGTGAGCCTCGCCCACAGGATGGCGTCCCGCATCAAGGCCGGTACGGTGTGGGTGAACTGCCACAACATCTTCGACGCGGCGCTGCCGTTCGGCGGCTACAAGCAGTCCGGCTGGGGCCGCGAGATGGGCGAGTTCGTGTTCCAGAACTACACCGAGACGAAGGCGGTGACGATCGCCCTCTGACGCACGCGACACGGGGGCTCTGCCGCGGTGCGGCGGGGCCCTCCCTTACGCTTCCACCAGAACGAAGCGATGGCCGTCCGGGTCGCACAGGGTCGCGGCGCGCCGACCGTCCGCCTGCCGGACCGCGTAGCGCGACACGAAGCGCAGGCGCGCCTCGCGGGCCGCGTCGATCACCGCGTCGAGATCGGCGACCGCCAGCACGGTGCGGGTGGCCGCGACATCGTTGCTCGCGGCGTCGACCGGGATCGGCCGCCCGGTCGCCGGGATGCGGTTGCACAACAGTTCGAGATGCGGCCCCGAGGCGTCGGACGGCTCCAGCGCCGTCACCTCGACGACCGCGTTGAAGCTGCCGTCGAGCGCCTCCTGCTCCGGCCCGACATTCAGCGAGCGCGCGCCGACCGCGAACCCGAGCAGCGCGGTCGCGAACGCTTCCGTGCGTCCGGTGTCGCCGACCGCGATCGCCGTGTGGTCGATGCCGAGCACCTCGCCACCCGCCGCCCGCGCGCGCCACTTCGCCGGCACGCTTCCGGCCGGAAAGGCCAGCAGCTCGATCGGGTGGCCCTCCGGATCGCGGAGCTTGATCGCGGTCACGCCGCCCGAGCGCGCCGGCAGCGTCACCGGATGGTGGGCGCCGACCGGCACGGCCCCGGCCGCGCGGGCGCGCGACCAGGCGGCCGCGATGTCGGCGGTGACGAGCGCGAAATGCTGGAACCAGAGATCGTTGCTGCGGCTCGACGCGGGGTAGGGCGCGCCGGGACGGTCGAAGGCGGCGAGCTCCACCCGCTCGTCGCCGAGCCGGAGCGTGCGGATCGTGGCGTCGGCGTCGCGTAGGCCGACCAGCCTCGCCCAGGCCTCGCCGATGGCGCGTCGCTCGGCCTCGACCGCGAAGCCGAACGCGTCGGCGTAGAAGCGCGCGGCACGGTCGAGGTCGCCGACCGTGAGCGCGACGCGCTCGATCCGGACCGCGCTCACGCGCCCGGCCCCGACCCTGGCCGCGACCCTGGCCCAGACCCTGGCCCAGACCCTGGCCCCGATCCAGGCCAGGTCGCGCCGCGCCGGTTGAGGAAGATCGCGAACAGCGTGTCCGATCCCGCGATGAACAGGCGGTTCCTGGCGGGCCCGCCCCAGGCGACGTTCGCGACCGTGCGCGGCACCTTGACCTTGCCGAGCAGCGCGCCGTCCGGTGCCACGCAGTGGACGCCGTCCGCGGCCGAGCTCCAGAGATTGCCGTCCTCGTCGACCGCGAACCCGTCGGCGTAGCCGGGCGCGATCTCGTGGAACACGGCGCCGCCCGAGAGACGGCCGTCGGGCGCGACGTCGAACGCGCGGATGAATTGCTGCGGCGGCGCGTCGCCGGCCTGGTCGCCCGTCTCGGCGACGTAGAGGCGGCGCTCGTCGGGCGAGAAGGCGAGCCCGTTCGGCCCGTCGAACTGCTCCGACACGGCGTCGAGCCGGTCGGTCTCGGGATCGAGCCGGTAGACGCGAGGCCGCTGCTCGGACACCTGCCGGCCGCCCTCGTAATCGGTCTGGATGCCGTAGAGCGGATCGCTGAACCAGATCGTGCCGTCGCTCTTGACCACGACGTCGTTCGGCGCGTTCAGCCGCTTGCCGTCGAACCGGTCGGCGAGCGTGGTCACCCGCCCGTCATGCTCGATCCGGAAGATGCCGCGATCGCGGTGCGAGCAGAACACCACGCGGCCCTGCCGGTCGAGCGCCTGGCCATTGGCGTAGTGCGACGGTTGGCGGAAGACGGCGATCCCGTCCTCCTCCGACCAGCGCATCGTGCGGTCGCGCGGCAGATCCTGGAACAGGAGCGCGTTCCAGGCCCCGACCCAGACCGGCCCCTCGGTCCAGCGAAACCCCGTCGCCAGCGTCTCGAGCGACGCGTTGCCGAGCAGGTAGTGCCTGAAGCGCGGCGCGTGGATCTCGAACCCGTCCATGGTCGTCCGAACGCGGCGGCTCTGCCTCGGTTGTCGGACGAGGGGCGCCTTGACTTCGGGACCCGCCGGTCGCAACTGTCGCTCACCGGATTATGCTCATTCCGAGCATAAAGGATCGTCTTCCCGATGAACCTCCCGCTTTCCCGCGAGCTGCTCGAGCGCCTGGCCCCGATCTACGCGCGCATGCGCGACGTGGTGCCGCCGATCGAGTGGGCGAGCCACGCCGAAGACGTCGACGCGATCCTGCGCCTCAAGCGCGAGCGGAACGCGGTCGTGCTGGCGCACAACTACCAGACGCCGGAGATCTTCCACGGCGTCGCCGACATCACCGGCGACAGCCTGCTGCTGGCCCGCGAGGCCGCGCGCACCGATGCCGACGTGATCGTCGTCGCCGGCGTGCACTTCATGGGCGAGACCGCGAAGCTGCTGAACCCGTCGCGCACGGTGATCGTGCCCGACCACCGCGCCGGCTGCTCGCTCGCCGACAGCATCACCGCCGAAGACGTGCGCGGTCTCCGGCGCCGCTATCCGGGCCGGCCGGTGATCACCTACGTGAACACCTCGGCCGCCGTGAAGGCCGAGAGCGACATCTGCTGCACGTCGGGCAACGCCGTGCGCGTGGTCGAGAGCCTCGGCGTGCCCGAGGTGCTGATGATCCCGGACGAGTTCCTCGCCCGCAACGTGCAGAAGAGCACGTCGGTCCGGATCATCCCGTGGCATGGCCATTGCGAGGTGCACGAGCGCTTCACGCCCGCCGACGTGCGCGACTTCCGCGACGCGAACCCGGGCGTGGTCGTGCTCGCGCATCCCGAATGCCCGCCCGAGGTGGTCGAGGCGGCCGACATGGCGGGCTCGACCGCGCACATGGCCGACTGGGTGGCGCTGCACCGTCCGGAAACGGCGCTGCTGCTCACCGAGTGCTCGATGAGCGACAACGTGGCAGTGATGAACCCCGGCACCCGCTTCGTGCGGCCGTGCAATCTTTGCCCGCACATGAAGCGCATCACGCTCGGCAACATCCGTCATGCGCTCGAGACGCTCGAAGGCGCGATCGTGGTCGACGACGACGTCGCCGCCCGAGCCCGCCTCGCCGTCGAGCGCATGCTGGCGGTGGCGTGATGGCCCGCGCCCTTTCGTCGGCCATGGCGACCGTCGATGCCGGCGGCCCGGTGATCGTCGGTGGCGGTCTCGCCGGCCTTTCGGCGGCGCTCGCGCTCGCACCCCGCCGCTGCGTCGTGGTCGCCGCCGACACGCTCGGCACCGGCGCGTCCACCGGCTGGGCGCAGGGCGGCATCGCGGCCGCGGTCGGCGCCGACGACGACGCGGCACTGCATCTCGCCGACACGCTCGCCGCCGCCGACGGCCTCGCCGATGACGCCGCGGCGCGGGCCATCCTCGAGCAGGGGCCGGCGGCGATCGCCCGCCTCGCGGGCTTCGGCGTCGCGTTCGACCGCGACGCCGCCGGCGCCTACCGGCTCGGTCTCGAGGCCGCGCATTCCCGCCGCCGGATCGTCCACGCCGAGGGCGACGGCACCGGCCGCGCGGTTCTCCGCGCCATCGTCGCGCGCGTCCGGGCGACGCCGTCGATCCGGGTGATCGAGGGCCGGGTCGCGCGCGGCATCGTGCGCGACGACGCCGGCGCCGTCGCCGGCCTCCTGCTCGCGGGCGCCGGCGGCGAGGGCGCGATCCTGCTGCGGACGACCGACGTGGTGCTCGCGACCGGTGGTCTCGCTTCGCTTTGGGCGCACACCACGAACCCGATCGGCGCGGTGGGGCGCGGTCTCGCGCTCGCCGCCGAGGCGGGCGCGGCGCTCGGCGAGCTCGAATTCGTGCAGTTCCACCCGACCGCGATCGATGCCGGGCGAGATCCGATGCCGCTCGCCTCCGAGGCGATCCGCGGCGAAGGGGCGACGCTGATCGACGAGAACGGCGACCGCTTCATGCTCGATTGCGGCGAGGCGAGGGGACGCGCGGAGCTCGCGCCGCGGGATGTCGTGTCGCGCGCCGTCGCGCGCCACCTCGCCGCCGGCCATCGCGTGTTCCTCGACGCCCGGACGGCGCTCGGCGCCCGCTTCGCCGACCATTTCCCGTCCGTCACCGCGCTCTGCCGCGACGCCGGGATCGATCCCGTGTCGCAGCCGATCCCGATCCGCCCGGCCGCGCACTACACGATGGGCGGCGTCGTGGTCGATGCTGACGGACGCAGCACGGTCGACGGCCTGCACGCCGCCGGCGAGGCCGCGGCGACCGGACTGCACGGCGCGAACCGCCTGGCCAGCAACTCGCTGCTCGAGGCGGCGGTCACCGGCGAGCGCGTCGGCCGGCTGCTGCGCGAGGCCGACGCGCGGCCTCCCGGCGCGATCGACATCGCCGCCGTCGGCGCGCTCGCGTCGGCCGCGCCGGCGACCGGCACGGGCCCGATCCGTCCGCTGATGCAGCAGGGCTTCGGCGTGCTCCGCGACGCCGCCGGCATGCGGGCGGCACGGCGCTCGCTCGAGGCGCTGCGCGCCGACCCGTCGGTCGACACGCTCGCGCTCAGGGCGGCGACGCTCGTCGCCGACGCGGCGCTGTCCCGCACGGAAAGCCGCGGCGCGCACGCCCGGACCGACCATCCGGACCACGCGGCGCTCGCGATCCGCACCACCATCACCGACCACGCACCCGCCGAGTGGAGCCCGCCGCATGCTGCCCGACATCATCGTCGCGCCGATCGTCGACCAGGCGCTCGCTGAGGATCTCGGCCGCGCCGGCGACCTCACCGCGAACGCGGTGGTGGCCGCCGACGCGGTCGCGAGCCTCGGCATCGTCGCCCGCGAGCACGGCGTGCTCGCGGGGCTGCAGCCGGCCCGCCTCGCCTTCACGCGTCTCGATCCGAAGGTGGAGGTCAGGCCGTTGCTCGCCGACGGCGACGCGCTCGCGCCAGGCGCGGTCGTCGCGACCGTGCACGGACCGGCCCGAAGCCTGCTCACGGCCGAGCGGACCGCGCTCAACTTCCTCGGCCATCTGAGCGGGGTCGCGACCGGCACCGCGAGCCTCGTGCGCGCCGTGCGGCACACGGAGGCGCGCATCACCGACACCAGGAAGACGATGCCTGGCCTGCGCGCGCTGCAGAAGGAGGCGGTGCGCCTGGGCGGCGGCCACAATCACCGCTTCGGCCTCGACGACGCGATCCTGATCAAGGACAACCACGTGGCGCTCGCCGGCGGCGTCGCCGAGGCGGTGCGCCGGGCGCGCGACGCCGCGGGCCACATGGTCAGGATCGAGCTCGAGGTCGACACGCTCGGCGAACTCGAGACCGCGCTCGCGCTCGGCGTCGACCTGGTACTGCTCGACAACATGGACCTGCCGACGCTCCGCGAGGCGGTGCGCCTGACCGCCGGCCGCGCGACGCTGGAGGCGTCGGGCCGGGTCACGCCGGACACCGCGCCCGGCATCGCCGAGACCGGCGTGGATTTGATCGCGGTCGGCTGGCTGACGCACAGCGCCAAGGTGCTGGATCTCGGCCTGGATTTCGGCTGAACGCCGGATCGCTCTCAAGAGTGAAGGATTGCAAAGGCCCAGCCTTTGCTGGGGTCCAGGGGCAAAGCCCCTGGCCTTTGCAACCTGCCCCCCTGCTCCGCGGTTTGTGAAGCCGCAACTCCGGAGCGCCACGCCATGGCCGAGCAGGTCGCGATCGTCACCGGAGGCACCGGCGGGCTCGGCTACGAGATCGCGCGCGGTCTCGCGGCGAGGGGTCTGTCGGTCATCGTCGCGGGCCGGGACCCGGCCAAGGGCGAAGCGGCGGTCGGGCGCATCAAGCGCGACACCGGCCGCGACGCCCGTTTCGTCGCGCTCGACCTCGCGCGCCTCGACGCCGTGCGCGACTTCGCGTCCCGCATCGAGGTGGTCGACATCCTGGTCAACAACGCTGGCCTGATGGCGCCGCCGACGCGGCAGATCACGGCGGACGGGTTCGAGATCCAGTTCGGCGTCAACTATCTCGGCCATTTCGTGCTGACGGCGCTGCTGCTGCCGCATCTGCTCGCGAGCGAGGCGGGCGGCCGGGTGGTGTCGGTGTCGAGCCTCGCCCATCGCGGCGCGCGGCTCCGCTTCGACGACCTGCAATCGGAGCACGGCTACCGGCCGATGCGTGTCTACGGCCAGAGCAAGCTCGCGATGCTGGTGTTCGCGCTCGAGCTGCAGCGCCGGGCGAGCGCGCACGGGACGCGGCTCAAGAGCGTCGCCGCGCATCCGGGCTGGGCGCGGACCGACATCATCCGGGTCGGCGATCAGGAGCCCGGTCCGCGCCGGGTGGCGATGACGGTCGCGCGGTCGTCCTTCAACGCGGTCGCGCAATCGGCGCTCGACGGCGCGCGGCCGATCCTGGAGGCGGCGATCTCGCCCGACATCGTCGGCGGCGCCTATCTCGGTCCGTCGGGCTTCGGCGAGATACGCGGCCCGTCGGCGCCGGCGCGCATCATGCCGCAGGCCTGGGACGCCGACGCTGCGCGCCGCCTGTGGACGGTGTCCGAGCAACTGGGCAAGACGGTCTTCGCCTGGCCGGCGGCCGAACGCGCGCCGGCCGGCGTGCCGTGACCGCGACGGCGGGGCTGCGCGCGCCCGAAGTCGAGGAGCACGATGCCGGCCACGATCGCGGCGTGGTCTCGCGACGCGATGCGTTCCGCGGCCTGTCGGCGTTTCCGGTCACGCCGCAGGACGAGGGCGGCCGCGTCGACACCGAGGCGCTCGGCCGCATCCTCCGGCGTCTGGCGGAGGCCGGCGTGTCGTCGGTGGGCCTGCTCGGCTCGACCGGATCGGCCGCCTACCTCGAGCGTGCCGAGCGGCGTCGCGCGATCGAGACGGCGGTCGACGTGCTCGGCGGCGCGGTGCCGCTCCTGGTCGGCATCGGGGCGCTCCGCACCGCGGACGCGATCGGCCACGGCGAGGACGCGCGCGCGATCGGCGCCGACGCGGTGCTGCTCGCGCCGGTGTCCTACGTGCCGCTGACCGAAGACGAGGTGTTCACCCTCTCGGCCGATGTCGCGCGCGAAGTCGGGCTGCCGCTCTGCCTTTACAACAACCCGACCAACACGCGTTTCAGTTTCACCTGGCCGCTGGTCGCCCGCCTGAGCCGGATCGCGCCGATCGCGGCGGTCAAGAACCCGGCCGGCGCCGACGCGACGGCGGACGCGATCCGGTCGGCCCGCGAGGCGGTCGCGCCCGGCTTCTCGCTCGGCTGGAGCGTCGACGCGGCGGCGACCGAGGCGATGCTCGCCGGCGGCGATTGCTGGTACAGCGTGCTCGCCGGCGTGCTGCCGGCGCCCTGCGTCGCGATCGTCCGCGCCGTCGCCGACGGGGATGCCGAGGAGGCGCGCCGGATCGCGTCCCGTCTCGCGCCGCTCCTCGCGCTGTTCAGGACCTGGTCCGGCTACCGCGTCGCGCACGCTCTCGCCGAGTGTCTCGGCCTTTCGCCGCACCGCCCGCCGCGACCGCTGCTGCCGTTGCCGCCCGAGGCGCGGGCGGAGGTCCGGGCGGCGCTCGCGAGCCTCGGCGACGAGGCCGCATGAGCGCGCCCCGCCATACGATCCACGCGCACCGCCACCACCATGGCTGGGACAATTCGTTCGCGCCCGTGCTCAGGGTCGCGCCCGGCGAGACGGTGCTGGTCGAGACGGTCGACAGCTCCGGCGGCCAGCTCTCGCCGGCGGCGACGCTCGACACGCTGCGAGCGCTCGATTTCGGCCGCGTCAACCCGGTGACCGGACCGATCGCGATCGACGGCGCGCGGCCGGGCGACGCGCTCCGCGTCACGATCGAGCATTTCGCCCCGACCCTCGCCCCGGGCGGGCAGGGTTGGGGCTGGACCGCGAACATCCCCGGCTTCGGCCTGCTCGCCGACGCGTTCCCGGATCCGGCGCTGCATCTCTGGCAGGTCGACGGCAGTTGCCGCGCGCCCGCGCTGTTCGGACGCCACGCGCGCGTGCCGCTCAAGCCGTTCGCCGGCACGATCGGCGTCGCGCCCGCCGAAGCCGGCCTGCACTCGGTGGTGCCGCCGCGACGCGTCGGCGGCAATCTCGACATGCGCGACGCCGCCGCCGGCACGGTCCTGGTGCTGCCGGTCGCCGTCCAGGACGCGCTGTTCTCGGTCGGCGACACCCACGCGGCGCAGGGAGACGGCGAGGTGTGCGGCACGGCGATCGAGAGCCCGATGTCGGTCGCACTCCGCTTCGAGCTCGTGCCGGGCGGGGCGCCGCCGACGCCGCGCCTCGAAATCCCGGGTCCGGTGACGCGCCATCTCGACGCGCGGGGCTACGACGTCACGACCGGCATCGGTCCCGATCTGCACGCAGCGGCGCGCGATGCGGTGCGGGCGATGATCGACCTGCTGGCCGCGCGGGAGGGCATGGCGGCGGTCGACGCCTACATGCTCGCGAGCGTCGCCGGCGACCTCCGCATCAGCGAGATCGTCGACGTGCCGAACATGGTCGTCTCGCTCTACATGCCGCGTATCCTGTTCGACTGACAAAGGAGCCGCCCGCATGGGTGTCCGCACGGAATCCGACAGCATGGGGCCGATCGAGGTCCCGGACGACGTCCTCTGGGGCGCGCAGACCGCACGCTCGCTGCATCATTTCAGCATCGGGCGCGACCTGATGCCGCCCGAGATGATCACCGCCTACGCCATCCTCAAGCGCGCGTCGGCGACCGCGAACCGCGCCGGCGGACGCCTCGACGCCGAACGCTGCGCGCTGATCACCGCTGTCTGCGACGAGATCCTGGCCGGCCGGCACCACGACCAGTTCCCGCTGCATGTCTGGATGACCGGCAGCGGCACCCAGTTCAACATGAACGTCAACGAGGTGATCTCGAACCGTGCGTGCCAGATGGCGGGCACGGCGCTCGGCTCGAAGAAGCCGGTGCACCCGAACGATCACTGCAACATGTCGCAGTCGTCGAACGACAACTTCCCGACCGCGATGTATATCGCCGCCGCGGTCGGCGCGACGGAGCGCCTGCTGCCGGCGCTCCGCGCGCTGCACGACGCGATCGCCGAAAAGGCGCGCGCGTGGGACGGCATCGTCAAGATCGGCCGCACCCACATGCAGGACGCGACCCCGATCACGCTCGGGCAGGAATGGTCGGGCTATGCCGGCATGCTGGAAGACGGCATCGCGCGCGTCGAGGCGGCGCTGCCGGACGTGCACGCGCTCGCCCTCGGCGGCACCGCGGTCGGCACCGGCATCAACGCGGCGCCCGGTTTCGCCGAGGCCGTCGCCGCCGACATCGCGGCCCTGACGAAGCTGCCGTTCGTGACGGCGCCGAACAAGTTCGCGGTGCAGGGCGCGCACGACGCGCTCGTGCATCTTTCCTCGACGCTGCGGGGCGTCGCGGTCTCGCTCTACAAGATCGCCAACGACATCCGGCTGCTCTCCTGCGGACCGCGCGCCGGTCTGTACGAGCTGATCATTCCGGAGAACGAGCCCGGCTCGTCGATCATGCCGGGCAAGGTGAACCCGACGCAGGTCGAGGCGCTCACCATGCTCGCGGTGCAGGTGATGGCCAACGACGTGGCGGTCGGGTTCGGCGGTGCCGGCGGCCTGCTCGAGATGAACGTCTACAAGCCGCTGATGATCAACAACATTATGCAGTCGCTCACCCTGCTCGCCGATGGTGCGACGAATTTCCGGGTGTTCCTCGTCGAGGGCGCGCGGCCGAACGAGAAGCGGATCGCGGAATATGTCGAGCGCTCGCTGATGCTGGTGACCGCGCTCGCGCCGGTCGTGGGCTACGACCGGGCGGCGGCGATCGCGCATCACGCGACCGAGCACGACACGACGCTGCGCGAGGCGGCGCTCGCGCTCGGCGCGATCACGGCCGAGGATTTCGACCGCGTGGTCGACCCTGCCCGGATGGTGCATCCCTACGTGGCCGAGTAGGCACATCCGGTCGACGGCGCGGGGCTGGCCCTCCCGGCCGCGGTCGGTCGCGGCGCCGCGCGCCGGACCGGGTCTTGCGCAATGTCCCGAATTCCCATCGCGTGGCTCGAGCGAGACGCGGCACGGGATCGCGCGGCGATACGCGATCGACTGCCGCTTCGCGACGGCGCGAACGCCGCGCCGGCCGCGCCCTTGCGGCAAGCCTGCCGCGCCTCGTCCCGATCAGTCGAACCGGCACGGCGACGGGGCGCCGACATCGTCCTCGAACTGGATGATCATCGCGACCGCCGGCTGGTCGCCGACCGTGCCGGACAGATGACCCTTGCGGCCGTCGCGCTCGCGCGTGCCCTGGTCCTCGCCGAACGAGATCTCGCCCGCCCCCATCTCGACGCGCTGCCCGTCCATCGCTTCGACGAACCACCTGCCCGACAGCGGCACGATCCATTGCGGGCGCGGGTTCTCGTGCCACTGGCCGACCCAGCCGACCGGCATCACGACGGTCGACACGCTCACGGTGCCGGTCGTCTTGCGACCGTTCCACTGCGGCGCGGTGCCGGGGCTCACGCCCTTGAGCTCGAACGAGGTGAGCGCGCAGCGCCGGTGATGCGAGACACCGTCGGCGTCGACGTAGAGGTGCCAGTAGGGAACCGAGGGTGTCGCGTCAGCCATGCGGTATGGTCTCCACTGCGTGCGCGGCGTAGGGGTGCGACGATGCGAGCGGGTGCTCGACGAAGCCGGCGACGTCCGCCGGCCCGGTGCCGAAGGTCACGAACATGAAGCCGGCGCCGAGCGCGAAGTTCTTGAGGAAGTCCCAGAACAGCTCGCGGCCCTTGCCGCCCGACCAGAAATCGCCCGGCTTCCAGAACTGCTTCCAGAGCAGCGCGGTGATCCCGCAATAGCCGCCGAGGATGAAGGCGGCGAGGCGATCGGCGATGCCGGTCAGGACACCGAGCGACATGAAGATCTCGACGAACAGCCCGGCGCCGATCAGCAGCGGCGCGATCGCGGGCGCGAGTTCGGCCGCCTGCCTGGTCGCGCCCTTGAAGTTCACGATCTTGTCGATCGCGCTGAACGGGAAGAACAACCCGACCAGGACCAGACGCTGCACGAAGGCCACCAGCACGCCGATCGTGAACATGGCAGCACTCCCTCGCCCGGTCGGGGCACGGTGGAGAGCGCGGGCGGACCCGTCCGGTTTCCCGGCGGCGGCGGCGGATCAGGCCTTGGCTTCGGCGATCAGTTCCGGTCGGCCGGCGCGACGCGGCGTGATCCGGTTCCAGCAGTCGAGCGCCGCGATCTTGTAGGCCTCGGCGAGCGTCGGATAGTTGAACGTGTTGTCGATGAAGAAATCGAGCGTGCCGCCGAGGTTGAGCACCGCCTGGCCGATGTGGACGAGCTCGGTCGCGCCCTCGCCGACGATGTGCACGCCGAGGATCTGCCGCGTCTCGAGCGAGACGATCATCTTCAGCAACCCGCCGTTCAGTCCCATGATGTGGCCGCGCGAGGTCTCGCGGAAGCGCGCGATGCCGCACTCGTAGGGCGTGCCGGCGGCGCGCACCTGCTCCTCGCTCAGGCCCACGGTGGAGATTTCCGGCACCGAGTAGATGCCGAAGGGGAAGAACTCGGGCGCCGGCGGCATCGGCTGGCCGAAGGCGTGACAGGCGGCGATGCGGCCTTGCTCGAGCGAGGTCGAGGCGAGGCTCGGAAAGCCGATGATGTCGCCGGTGGCGTAGATATGCGGCACCGAGGTCTGGAAGGTGCGGCCGTCGACGGTGAGGCGGCCGCGCGCGTCGGCGGCGAGGCCGGCCGCCGGCAGGTTCAGCGCCTCGACCGAACCCACCCGTCCCGCCGCGAACAGCAGCATCTCGGAGCGGACCCGCCGGCCGCCCTCCAGGATCGCGACCGGCTGATCGCCTTCCATCCGCACCTGCTCGAGCCGGGCGCCGAGGCGGAAGTTCATGCCGCGCTCGCGCAGCTGATGCATGAAATCGTCGACCAGCTCGCGGTCGATGAAGTCGAAGAAGGTCGGGCGCGGCTCGATCAGTGTCACCCGGACATCGAGCGCGCTGAAGATCGTCGCGTATTCGACGCCGATCACGCCGGCGCCGACCACGGTCAGGCTGCGCGGCAGCATCTTGAGCTCGACGATGTCGTCGCTGTCGAGCACGGTCGCGCCATCGAACGGGATGTGCGGCGGCCGCAGCGGCCGCGTGCCGACCGCGATCACGATCCGCTCGGCCTCGACGTGCCGCGTTTCGCCGGCCTCGACCTGGATTTCCAGCCGGTGCGGGTCGACGAAGGCGGCGAGGCCGCGCAGCGTGTCGACCCGGTTGCGGGCGAACTGGTGCTCGAGCGTCTCGACCTCGTGGTCGAGCGTCTTGTGCAGTCGGGCGACGAGATCGCCGGCCTCGATGTCCTTCTTGACCCGATAGGCGAGCCCGTAGAAGCCGCGCTCGCGGTAGCCGGTGAGGTTGAGCACCGTCTCGCGGAGCGTCTTCGACGGGATCGTGCCGGTGTGGACCGAGACGCCGCCGACGCGGTCGCTCTTGTCGATCACCAGCACCGAGCGGCCGAGCTTGGCCGCCTGCACCGCGGCGCGCCGTCCCGAAGGGCCGCTGCCGATCACCACCAGGTCGTAGGGCTTCATCGCGCGCGGTCTCCACGGGTCGGCGTGACGAGTGTCGTCCGCTCCCCGCCCGGCCGCAATGCGGGGCCGGGCGGGGAGCGCGGTAGGCGGTGCAACGGTCGTCGCGCGGCCACGTTGCCGCCTCGACGGGCGGGATGGAGAGCGGCATGAGCGGATCGGGATCGGATCATTACGACGTCATCGTGATCGGCTCCGGGCCGGGCGGCGGCTCCGTCGTCCATCGGCTGGCCGGCACCGGCAAGCGGGTGCTGCTGCTCGAGCGCGGCGACTACCTCAAGCGCGAGCAGGCGAACTGGGACACCGAGGAGGTGTTCATCAAGGCGCGCTATCAGGCGCCGGAAACCTGGTACAGCTCCGACGGCAAGACCTTCGCGCCCGGTCTTCACTACTTCGTCGGCGGCAACAGCAAGGTCTACGGCGCGATCCTGTTCCGGCTGCGCGAGCGGGATTTCCACGGCGTCGCCCACCCGGACGGCATCGCGCCCGAATGGCTCGTGAAATACGACGAGTTCGAGCCCTACTACCAGCAGGCGGAGGAGCTGTTCCAGGTTCGCGGCCTGCGCGGCGAGGACCCGACCGAGCCGCCGGCGAAGCAGCCCTACGCCCACCCGCCGGTGCAGCACGAGCCGCGGATCCAGGAACTCGCCGACGGGCTCAAGAAGGAGGGGCTGCATCCGTTCCACCTGCCGGTCGGCGTGCTGCTCGACCAGGACGCGCATGGCGAACCGACCCCGCATTCGCCCTGCATCCGCTGCGACCGCTTCGACGGCTACCCGTGCCTCGTGGACGCCAAGTCGGACGCGCAGGTGATGGTGGTCGATCCCACGATCCGCGCGCACCCGAACGTCACGCTGCTGACGCGCGCCTATGCCGAAACGCTGCTGACCACCCCGTCGGGCAACGAGATCACCGGCGTCGCGGTGGATTGCGACGGCGTCAAGCGCGTCTTCACCGCCGACATCGTGGTCGTCGCCTGCGGCGCGCTGTCGTCGGCGCTGCTGATGCTGCGTTCGGCCAACGACGCGCACCCGACCGGGCTTGCCAACGGATCCGACCAGGTCGGCCGCAACTACATCCGGCACAACAACAAGATCGTTATGGCGGTCTCGAAGACGCCGAACCCGACGAAGTTCCAGAAGACGATGGGCATCAACGACTACTACTACGGTGCCGACGACTGGGAATATCCGCTCGGCGCCATCCAGATGGTCGGCAAGTCGGACGGCGTGCAGATCCATGGCGAGGGGCTGCCGAAATGGATGCAGTGGTTCCCGGAGAAGCCGTTCGACTGGATCGCCAGGCACTCGATCGATTTCTGGCTGACGTCGGAGGACCTGCCGAAGCCGTTCAACCGCATCTTCTACCGCGACAACAAGGTGCATCTCGACCTGACCGAGACCAACGTCGAGGGCAACAAGCGGCTGACGCACAAGCTCGAGCAGATCTGCAACAAGGCCGGCATCTATTCGCAACTGGTCGATCGCGGCCTTTATCTCGGCCAGAACACGCCGATCAGCGGCACCGCGCACCAGGCCGGCACGCTCCGCTTCGGTGACGATCCGGCCACCAGCGTGCTCGACCGCGACTGCCGCGCGCACGGGATCGACAATCTCTACGTGACCGACGCGTCGTTCTTCCCGTCGATCGGGGCGGTGAACCCGACGCTCACCATCATCGCCAACGCGCTCCGGGTGGCGGACCGCATCAAGGAGCGCCTCGCCGCCTGACGCCCCGCCGCCTGACGCCCCGCCGCCTGACGCCCCGCCGCCCGCCCGCCGCGCGTCGTCGGCGGGGGACGTGGCGCGCGGGGACGTTCTATGCTCTGCTCAGTCCAACGAAGAACGGGTGGGCGGGAACGTGACCGGCACGGGTGGAGCGATCCCCGCGCTCGAGATGCGCGGTATCAGCAAGACGTTTCCCGGCGTGCGGGCGCTGGACAGCGTCAGCCTCGCCGCGTTCGCGGGCGAGGTGCTCGCGCTGATGGGCGAGAACGGCGCCGGCAAGTCGACGCTGATGAAGGTGCTGTCGGGCGCCTATCGCGCCGATCCGGGCGGCGCGATCCTGATCGACGGTCGCGAGGTGACGATAGACGGGCCGCAATCGGCTCGCGCGCTCGGCATCGCGATCATCTACCAGGAGCTGGCGCTCGCGCCGAACCTGACGGTTGCCGAGAACATCTACCTCGGCGACGAGATCGCGCGCCCGGGCGGCCGGATCGACCGTCGCGCGATGGCGGACGGTTGCCGCCCGGTGCTCGAGCGGCTCGGCACGCCGTTCGGCCCCGGCACGATCGTGGGCACGCTGTCGATCGCCGAGCAGCAGCTGGTCGAGATCGCGCGCGCGCTGCATCGCCGCTCGCGCATCCTGGTCCTCGACGAGCCGACCACGGCCTTGTCGGCGCGCGAGACCGATCGGTTGTTCGCGCTGGTGCGCCAGCTCCGCGCCGACGGGATCGCGCTGATCTACATCTCGCACCGGATGGCGGAAATCTACGACCTCGCCGACCGCGTCACCGTGCTGCGCGACGGGAGTTTCGCCGGCACGCTCGACCACGCATCGATCAGCGCCGAGCGGATCGTCAAGCTGATGGTCGGGCGCGATCTCTCGTCCTTCTACACCAAGCAGCACGACCCGGGCGCCGTGCGCGGCGAGGTGGCGCTCGAGGTGCGGGGGCTCACCGATGGCGGCAGGCGGGTCAAGCCGTGCTCGTTCACGCTGCACAAGGGCGAGGTGCTCGGCCTCGCCGGCCTGGTCGGCGCCGGCCGCACCGAGCTCGCGCGGCTGATCTACGGTGCCGACCGTGCCGCGGGCGGCACGGTCGCGATCGACGGCGTGATACGCACCATCGCCGACCCGCGCGAGGCGCTCGCCGCCGGCATCGCCTACCTCACCGAGGACCGGAAGGGCCTCGGCCTGTTCCTCGACATGACCTGCCAGGACAACATCAATCTCGGCGTCATCGAGCAGGACGCGCGCGGGCACGTGGTGCTGGACCGCGCGCGCGCGCGAAGCCGCGCCCGCTCGCGCTTCGGCGCGCTCCGGATCCGGGCGCCGAGCCCGCTGGTCACCGTCGGCGGGCTCTCGGGCGGCAACCAGCAGAAGGTGCTGATCGGCCGCCTGCTCGAGACCGGGCCGCGCGTGCTGATCCTCGACGAGCCGACGCGCGGCATCGATATCGGGGCGAAGACCGAGATCTACCGGCTGATCGACGATCTCGCGAAACACGGGCTCGGCGTGCTGATGATCTCGAGCGAGATGGGCGAGATCATCGGCGTCTGCGACCGCGTGCTGGTGATGCGCGAGGGCGCGATCGTCGGCGAGGTCGGCGGCGCCGGCCAGCCGGCGATCACCCAGGAAAACATCATGTTCCACGCCGCCGGGCTGGACGCGGCCTGATCGCGAAGGAGACGGCCATGGCGTCCACCGCTTCCCCGTCCACGGGCCCGGCGCCGGAAGCCGGCGACGGCCTCGCGATCGCGACCGGCGGCAAGCCCGCGTCCGGCGGCAAGCGCGCCCAGCTGAGGAGCGTGATGCAGGCGGTCGGCATGCTGCCGGTGCTGATCCTGCTCGCGCTCGGGTTCCACTTCCTCGGCGGCCACCGCTTCCTCACCGCCAGCAATCTCTCGATCGTCGCGCAGCAGGCGTCGATCAACACCGTGCTGGCCTCCGGCATGACGTTCGTGATCCTGACCGGCGGCATCGATCTCTCGGTCGGCTCGACGCTGGCGGCGGCCGCGATGGCGGCGCTGATCGTCTCGCTCGTGCCGGTCTGGGGTTTCCTCGCGATCCCCGCCGGCCTCCTGGCAGGCCTCGCGGTCGGCCTCGTCAATGGCGGCCTGATCACCGCGATCGGCCTGCCGCCCTTCATCGTGACGCTCGGCACGCTGACCGCGGTGCGCGGCCTCGCCCGCCTGATGGGCGGCGACAACACGGTGTTCAACCCGAACCTGTCGTTCGCCTCGATCGGCAATGACGGCATCCCGGTCGGCAACGGCGTCGTCGTGCCCTGGCTCGCGGTGATCGCGCTCGTGGTCGTGCTCCTGTCGTGGTTCATCCTCCGCCGCACCGTGCTCGGCGTCCGGATCTACGCGGTCGGCGGCAATCCGGCGGCCGCCCGCCTGTCGGGCATCCGCGTCGGCGCCGTGCTGCTGTTCGTCTACGCCGCGGCCGGCCTGCTGGCCGGGCTCGGCGGCGTCATGGCGGCGGCCCGGCTGTATGCCGCGAACGGGCTGCAGCTCGGCCAGAGCTACGAGCTCGACGCCATCGCCGCCGTCATCCTCGGCGGCACCTCGTTCGTCGGCGGCGTCGGCTCGATCTGGGGCACGCTGATCGGCGCGCTGATCATCGCCGTGCTGACGAACGGCCTGATCCTCGTCGGCGTGTCCGATATCTGGCAGTTCATCGTCAAAGGGCTGGTCATCATCGGCGCGGTCACGCTCGACCGCTTCCGCCAGCCCAACGCCCGCACGTAGCGGCCCACATCGAATGGCTCGCAAGGGAGAAGAAGCCACATGAACACGATCCGTACACGCGCCGCCGCCCGCTTCGGCGTCAGCGCCCGCGCCCGCGCCGGTCTCATCACCTGCGCCGGCCTCACGCTCGCGGCCGGGGTCGCGTCCGCCAAGCCGCTCGAGGGTGTCGGCATCACGCTCGGCTCGCTCGGCAACCCGTATTTCGTCGCCCTCGACAAGGGCGCGACCGCGGCCGCCGACGCCGCGAAGCCCGGCGTGCGCGTGACGCCGGCCTCGGCCGATTACGACCTCAACAAGCAGTTCACGCAGGTCGACAACTTCATCTCCGCCGGCGACAACCTGATCCTGATCAACGCGACCGATCCGAACGCCATCCTGCCCGCGATCAAGCGCGCGGAGGCGACCGGCGCCGTCGTGGTCGCGGTCGACGTCACCGCCGCCGGCGCCGACGCGACCGTCGAGACCGACAACGTCGAGGCCGGTCGCCTTTCCTGCGCCTACCTCGTCAAATCGCTCGGCGGCAAAGGCGCGATCGCGATCGAGAACGGCCCGTCGGTCTCCGCCGTCATCGACCGCGTGAAAGGCTGCAAGGAGGTCCTCGCGCAGAACCCCGGCATCAAGGTCCTGAGCGACGACCAGAACGGCAAGGGATCGCGCGACGGCGGCCTCGCGGTGATGGAGGGGTTCCTGATCCGCTTCCCCGACCTCAAGGGCGTGTTCACCATCAACGACCCGCAGGCGATCGGCTCGGACCTCGCGATCCGGCAGCTGCACCGGAAGGGCATCGTGGTCACGTCGGTCGACGGCGCGCCCGACATCGTCGCGGCACTCAAGGATCCGAACAGCGCGATCATCGCCTCGGCGAGCCAGGATCCCTACACGATGGGCGCGCTCGCGCTGAAGGCGGGTATCGGCATCCTCGACGGGCATCCGCCGGCGCAGAAGGTCACGCTGATGACGCCGAAACTCGTCACCCGCGAGAACGTCGCATCCTACGTGGGCTGGACGCAGCACTGAACGCGTCCGCCGCGATCGCGGAAAGGACGTGACGCCGTGAGCCTCGACGCCTTGTCCGACGGCCATGTCGCCGTCATCACCGGCGGCGCGTCGGGGATCGGCCTCGCCGCCGCGCGCGCGTTCGCCGCCCGCGGCGTCCGGATCGCGATCGCCGACCGGCCCGGCCCGCGCCTCGAGGAGGCGGCGGCGTCGCTCGGCGACCGGGCGGTTCCGTTTCCGACCGACGTCGCCGATCGCGAGGCCGCGCGCGCGCTCGCGGCCGCCGTCGCGGCCCGGTTCGGTCGCGCCGACGTCGTGATGGCGAACGCCGCGATCCAGCCGGGAAGCGACATCGCCGACGCGTCGGGCAGCTGGGACCGCGTCGTCGCGACCAATCTCGGCGGCGTGGTCAACACCGTGCAGGCGTTCCTGTCGCTGCTCGACGCGGGCGACGGTCCCGGCCTGGTGATCTGCACCGGCTCGAAGCAGGGCATCACCACGCCGCCCGGCGACCCCGCCTACAACGTCGCGAAGGCGGGGGTGAAGGCGTTCGCCGAGGCGCTCGCGCATCATTACCGGAACTGGCCGGGTCGCGCCGTCGGCGTGCATCTGCTGATCCCGGGCTTCGTCTGGACGCCGCTGACGCAGGGGTCCCGCACCGAGAAGCCGCACGCGGCCTGGACGCCGGAGCAGACGGTCGCCTTCATGCTCGAGCGCGTCGAAGCCGGCGATTTCTACATCCTCTGCCCCGACAACGACGTCACGCGCCCGGTCGACGAGAAGCGCATCGCCTGGGCGGCCGGCGACATCGTCGAGAACCGTCCGCCGCTCTCGCGATGGCATCCGGACTGGGCGGAGAAGTTCCGGGCCTTTCCTCGAAGGCGAGTGACCGGCGAGGTGCTCTAGAAACTTAGTGGATAGAGGCCCGGGGCGCGGTCGCCGCCGCGACGAAGGCCGCGATCAGGTCCGCGTCCTTCTTGCCACGCACCCGCTCCACCCCCGACGACACGTCGACCGCGTCGGCGCCGCTCCGCGCGACCGCTTCGGCGACGTTCCGCGGCGTGAGCCCTCCCGCGAGCAGCCACGGCACCGGCGCCTGCCACCCGAGCAGCGCCGACCAGTCGAGCGCGGTGCCGTGGCCCCCCGGCGATCGGTCGCCCGGGCCCGGCGCGGCCTCGACCACCAGCCGGTCGGCGAGCGTGCGCGCGGGCGGCGACGCGCCGGGCGCGAGCGGCACTGCGCGCCAGATCTCGACCGCGCCGCCGGTGGCGGCCCGGATCGCGCCCACCCGCGCCTCGCCGGCGTAGAGCTGCAGCGCCGCGCGCGGCAGCGCCGCCCGCACCGCGGCGACGGCCTCGTCGTCTGGTTCGACCAGCAGCGCGACCGCGCCGACGCCCGCCGGCAGGCCGGCGGCGAGCGACCTCGCGGCGTCCGGCGTCACGCGCCGTGGGGAGGCGGGATGGAAGACGAAGCCGATCCAGTCGGCGCCGGCCGCGACCGCCGCGTCGCGCCCACCCGCCTCCGAGACGCCGCAGATCTTGACCCTGATCCTCACGCGGCGCGTGCGATCAGGGCGGCGAGGTCGCGCGCCGCCAGAGCCGGGTCGGCGGCGCGGGTGATCGGCCGCCCGACCACCAGGTAGGAGGCGCCGTCGCGGATCGCCGCCTCGGGCGTCGGCGACGCGCGCCTGGTCGTCGTGCGCGGCGGCGGCCGGCCGGATGCCGGGCACCACCAGGAGCGGCGCCGGCCCGAGCGCCGCGCGAAGCGACGCGACCTCGAGCGGGCTGCAGACCAGCCCGTCCGCACCGGCGTCCATCGCGAGCCGTCCGAGGCGGAGGACCTGGGACACGGGCGCGTCCGCGACGCCGGTCGCGCGGAGCGCCTCGGCGTCGAGGCTGGTCAGCACCGTCACCGCGAGCAGGCGGGTGCGCGGGACGCCTCGCGGTGCCGTTCGCTCGAGCGCCTCGCGCGCGGCCTCGATCATCGCGCCGCCGCCCGACGCGTGCACCGTCAACAGGGCGCAGCCGAGCCGCCCGACGGAGGCGGCGGCGCCGCCGCACGGTCGCCGGGATGTCGTGCAGCTTGAGGTCGAGGAAGACGCGCGACGGCCCGAGTGCCGCGATCGCGTTGGGTCCGTTCGCGCAGAAGAACTCGAGCCCGAGCTTGAGGAACGCGCAGTGCGGCGCGAGCCGGTCGGCCAGATCGGAAGCGGCGGCGCGGTCGGCGGTGTCGATCGCCGCGATCAGCCGTCCGTTCGCGGCCCCGATCATCGCGCCGGAGCGGCCTCGCTCAGGCGAGCGGCGTCGCGACCGCGTCGGCGCCGGGCGCCGGCATCGCGATCGTCCGCGCGCTGGCGCTGACCGCGGCGGCGTCGCGACGCGCGGCCGCGAGCTGTCCCTCGAGCACCACGACGCGCTGTTCCGCCCGCCGGGCCCGTCGGCGCTGGCGCAGCTCGCCGAACCAGACCACCAGCGCGCCGGAGCAGGAAGAACACGCCCGCCGCGATCAGCACCGCGACCGACAGCGGCAGGATCGTCGCGTAGCCGATGAACGACAGCGTGACGTCGGCCCGGTTCGACAGCGCGAAGATCACCAGCACGACGATCAGCGGCAGCGGCGACGATGAAGGCGAAGCATGGCAATCGGCTCCTTTCTGCGGGTGGGCGGCCTCAGCTCGAACGCGAAGAGGGCGAACGCGGGGATGGCGAAGGCGGGGATGGCGAAGGCGGGGATGGCGAACGTGATGTCTGGCGCCCGTTGACCCGTTCGCGGAGCTCCTTGCCCGCCTTGAAGAACGGAACGAGTCTTGCGATTCGACCCGCACCTGCGGCGCCCGTGCGCGGATTGCGCCCGGTCGCGCGCGCCGCGGCGCTTGGTGGTGAACGCGCCGAACCCGCGCAGTTCCACGCGCTCGCCGCGGGCCAGCGCCGCGCAGATCTCGGTCGAAGATGGTGCTGACGATCCGCTCGATGTCGCGCCCCTCGAGATGCGCGTTGGCGCCCGCGAGTTCGGCGATCAGCTCGGATCTCGTCATTGCTCGTTATCCGGCTGGGCGCTGTTCGGACCTTGCCAAAGGGCCAGCGCCCCGTCAAGCATAAGCCCTTGCGGAACAAGGGTTTTCAGCACCGAACCGAGCATGAGACCGAAACGTTCGCGCTTGCTTTGCCAGTCGACGTCGTGCGTCGGCAGGTCGGTCGGCACGCCCGCGTTGGCGGCGAGCCAGTGCCTCGCGTCGGTGCGGTCGCCGATCTGGTCGATCAGGCCGAGCGGCAGCGCCTGCTCGCCGGTGTAGGGCCGCCCGTCGGCGAGCGCGCGCACGCGGTCGGGGCTCATGTGGCGCCCCGTCGGCGACGATGCGGACGAACTGGCCGTAGAGATCCGCCACCAGCCCCTGCAGCATGTCGCGCCCGGCGGGCGAGATCGGGCTGGTGACGGAGGGCTGGCCCTTGAGCGGCCCGGAAACGAACTGGTCGACATGGATGCCGATCCGGTCGAGCAGGCCCGACACGTCAGGGCTTTCCAGGATCACGCCGATCGAGCCGGTGAGCGTGGCTTCGGAGGCGAAGATGCGTCGGGACGGGACCGAGATCATGTAGGCGGCCGAGGCCGCCTCGCCGCCCATCACGGTCACCAGCGGCTTCGCTTGCCCGAACCGCGCGAGCGCGTCGTGCAGGTTCTCGCCGCCCGCGACCGTGCCGCCTGGACTGTCGACGGCGAGGATCATCGCCTTGACCGAGGGATCGTGCCGGGCATGGTCGATCGCCGCGATCCGGCGCGGCTCGTCGGTGATCAGCCCGCTCACCGTAAGCACGTCGACATGCGCCCGGCTCGCCGCCGGCCGGTGCCCCGACACGCTCCAGCCGAGCAGCAGCACCAGCGCCAGCACGGCGAGCCGCAGCGCGGCGAGACGGCGACGGAGACGCCGCCGCTCGATCAGATTGTCCGCCGATCCACTCATGGCCGTGACCTTGCCCCGCCGCGCGTCATGGCGAAAGCTCCGTCTCGTCGGGGCCGCCGATATCGGGCGCCGACCAGCTTCAGCCGCGACCGCGACAGCATCGCGAGCAGCGCCGGGATGAACACGAGCGACCCGAACAGCGTGCCGCCGAGGCTGATCAGCAGCAGCTTGCCCATCGACGCCGTGCCCGGGTGCTCGGACAGCGCGAGCGAGCCGAACGCGGTGCCGGTGGTCAGTGCCGAGAAGATCACCGCGCGCGCCGTCGGCGAGGCGAGGCGTGAGCTCTCGCCCGCCCGCCAGTTCATCACGAAAGTAGATGTTGAACGACACGCCGACGCCGAGGCAGCAGCGGCAGCGCGATGATGTTGGCGAAGTTGAGCGGCAGCGGCAGGAGCACGCTGACCATCACCGTCACCGCCGCCGACATCAGCAGCGAGGCCAGGATGGCGCCGGCGTCGACCAGGCGGCGCATCGACACCAGCAGGATCGCCGCGATCGCCACGATCGCGTAGAGCGCCGCGTGCCGGAACGCGCTGAGGATGGTGCGCGTGGTGGCGACGATGGTGATCACCGATCCGCCGGCCTGCGGGTCGACCGCCACCACCTGCCGCGCGAACAGTTCGAGGTCGGCCGGCTTGCCGAAGCCCGCGACACGCTCGGTCGCCTCCACGCGCCAGGCGCCGTCGGGCGCGATCCAGTCGCGTTTGAGCGCCTCGGGAAGCATCCCGACGGTCACTGGCTTGGCGCCAAGCACGTCGCGGAGCGACGCGAGCTCGCCCGGCAGGAAACGCGTGAGCGAGGCGTCGAGCGCCACGAGCGTCGCGTCGGACGCGCCCGACAGGCGCCCGAGGTCGGCGGGCGATGCCGAGCAGCGGATCGCCCGGCCGCAGCGTCGGCGCCACCCGCTCGATCTGGCCGAGCGTGCTGCGCACCGCCATGCGGATGTCGGCCGCCGTCGGCGGGGTCGCGTTCGACGGCGCGTCGAGCGTCGGCCCGAGCAGGCTGGCGGCGTCGGCGATCAGCGCGAGCTTCGCCGGCTGGTCGGCGGGCACGAAGGAGTTGAGGCTGCGGGCATCGGCGACCGTCGGCAGCGACGCGAGGCGCGACTGCAGGGCGTCGGCGTCCGGCCCGTTCGGAACCAGCGCGTTCGCGGTGTAGGGCGTGGTGAGCGGGTTCCGCACCAGGTCGGCCAGCGTTTCCATGCTCTCGGTGTGCGGGTTCTTGGTGTGCAGCGGGTCGGCGTCGAAACGGAGCCGATTGGTCGCGACGGCGCCGAGGAACAGCAGCAGCAGGCAGCCGAGCACGATCGGCAGCCGGAACATGCCGATCGCGATGTCGGCGCGCTTGAGCTGGCGGAAGCCGACCTCGCGCTTTCCCGCCCGCGGCCGGCACAGCACGATCGCGGCCGGCAGGAAGGTGATCGTGCAGACGAAGGCGATCAGCATGCCGCCGCCCGCGATCAGCCCGAGGCCTGCGACGCCGATGAAGGCGGTCGGGGTGAAGGCGAGGAAGCCGCAGGCCGTCGCGATCGACGCGATGCCGATCTGTCGCCCGACATGCGCGACCGTGCGGTCGAGCGCCTCGGCCGTGCTCGACGAGCCGATCGAGAACTCCCGCAGCCGCACCGTGAACTGGATCGCGAAATCGACCGCGATGCCGACGAACAGGATCGCGAACGCGACCGAGATCAGGTTCAGCGTGCCGACCGCGATCGCCGCGAACGTGGTCGTGAGCACGAGACCGAGCACCAGCGTCGCGGCCACCGGCACGATCAGCCGCCACGATTGCAGCGCGAGGAACAGCCACAGCAGCACCAGCAGGAACGACCCGATCAGGCCCTTGAGCGCGCCCTTGGCGACGGAGGCGAACTCCTCGTCGGACAGCGCGACGGAGCCGGTGATCCGCACCCTTGCATCGCCCGACCGCACGAAGGGAAGGACGGCGGCCGCCTGCCGGATCGCCGCGGTCGCGCCGCCGCCGGGTGCGATCGAGCTGTAGTCGAGCTTCGGCTGCACCAGCACGAAGCGGAACCGTCCCGCCTTGGCCGCGAGCGAGCCGCCGAGCAGGTCCTGCCACGAGAGCGGCCTGGCGTGGCCGGCGGCGACCGCGCCGAGCGCCGCCTCGAACCCGCGCAGCGGCACCTGGAAGGATTGCAGCGACTGCCCGTGCTGCACCCCGAGCGCCACCAGCGACAGCGCCGACAGCAGGCCGCGCGCCGACGGATCGGCGTTCAGCTGCCCGAGGAAGGGCTGCGCATCGATCAGCTGGTTGAGGAAACCGGTCAGCGTCTTGGTGTCGAGGAACAGCAGGCCCTCGGTGGTGAAGAAGGGCAGGTCGTCGGGCCGCCGCACGGTCCGGATATGGGCGGGGTCGGCCTCGAGCCTGGCCGCGAGCGCGGCGGCGGTGGCGTTCGCCTCTTCGGGCACGCGGGCGTCGACCACCGCGACGAGCAGATCGTTAAACTGGGGGAACAGGCGGTCGAAGCGCATCTCGCGCTGCTTCCAGGCGAGCTTGTTCGAGAACAGGTCGTCGGTGTTCGTGGTGACGCCGAGATGGCCCCTGGCGTAGAGCGCGCCGGCGGTCGCGAGGGCGAGCGAGGCGACCACCACCAGGATCGCGTGGCGCGCGGCGCGCGCGACGACGGCGCGGAGAATGGGGGTGACCGTCATCGCCCGTCGTGTCGTTGAAATGGGACTGATCCGCAAGGCCGCGGCCTACGCGGCGCCGCGATCGTTGGGCACGCCGCGGGATCCGGCCGCGCACCCGACCGACCCTCCGAGCGCCGTCCCGGTCAGGTCGCCGGCGCGCGGCTCCGGGCACCGAAGGCGACGGCCGGCACCGCGCACGCGAGCGCCGCCGTCAGCAGCGCGAGCGCGAACACGCCGGCGAACGTCGCGTGCAGCGCGTGTGCGAGCAGGAACCGCGTCGCGCCGTCATGGGTCACCGCGCCGCCGTCGAGCAGGCGCCGCACGCGGTCGAAGGTCGCAGCCCCCGCGCCGCCCGCCGAGAGATCCGCGTTGAACAGCGCGCCGAGGGCCGCCGCGCCGAGCGTGCTGCCGAGGTTGCGCGCGAACAGGTTCGATGCCGTCGCCGCGCCGCGCTCGGCCCAGCCGACGCTGTCCTGCACCATCACGATCGCCGCCGTGCTCAGGAATCCCATGCCGAGACCCATGAGGAGCGAGCCGCACGCCGCGAGCAGGGGAGCGCCGTCCGGCCGCAGCATCACGAACGCGGCCGCGCCCACCGGCAGCAGCGCCGCGCCGGCGACGAGCGTCGGCCGCAGGCCGAAGCGATGGAAGTTCCGCGCCGCCGTCGTGGCGCCGATCGGCCAGCCGAGCACCACCGCGGTCAGCGTGAACCCGGCCAGCAGCGCCGAGCGGCCCATCACCGCCTGCACGTACATCGGCAGGAAGGTCGTCAGGCCGATCAACGCCATGCCGCTCGAGAGCGTCGCGAGATTGGCGGTCGCGAGCAGCCGGCGGCTCCAGAGCCCGAAATCGAGCATCGGATCGGCGGCGCGCCGCTCGCGCACCCAGAACGCGGCGGCGGTCGCGACGAAGACGGCGAGCGACGCGACCGCCGCCCGACGGCCGCCGGCGACGCCCGCCTCGGTCAGCGCGATCATCAGCGCCGCGACCCCGCCTGCGAACAGCGCCGCGCCCCAGACATCGACCGACCGGCGGCCGCGCCGCGGCGCCTCGTGCAGGAACAGCACGAAGCCGGTCGCGGCCAGCAGGCAGACCGGAATGTTGAGCCAGAACACCCAGGACCAGCTCAACCGGGTGACGATCAGGCCGCCGGCCACCGGGCCGAGCACCGACGAGATGCCCCAGATCGAGGCGAGCCAGCCCTGCACCCGGCCGCGCTCCTCGGCCGGGTAAAGGTCGCCGATGACCGTCATCGCGACCGGCTGGATCGCGCCGGCGCCGGCGCCCTGGACCAGCCGCCACAGGATCAGCGCGCGCATCGTGTGCGACGCGCCGCAGGCGACCGAACCGGCGGTGAACACCGCCAGGCCGAGCAGCAGGATCGGCCGCCGCCCGTAAAGGTCGGCGAGCTTGCCGAACAGAACCGTCGTCGCGGTCTGCGCCAGCAGGAAGGACGAGAACACCCAGGCGTAGAGGTGGAGGTCGCCGAGCCCCGCCGCGATCTGCGGCATCGCGGTCGCGACGATCGTCGCCTCGATGGCGATGACGAACATCGCCGCCATGACGGAGGCGGTGACCAGGGGACGGCGGATCGGAGGCATCGCGCCAACATGGGGGCGCGATGCCGCGACGAACGCCCCGGCGCGTGTTTTCCCCGCTCCCGTGGCCCGCGCGCGTGACCGGGGCGGTCCGCCCGTCTATCCGTTCCGCATGTCCGCGCCCGCCGACGACCCTCCTGCCATCCCGGACCCGAGCGGACTGGTGCCGGACGCGCCGGCGTCGAGCGCGTCGATCCCGCAGGACGGGCTCTACGGCGCCGCCCGCCGCCGCGCGATGGGCGCGATCGCGCTTTCGGTGCTGCTGTCGGTGCTCGACTACGCGGTCGCGAATGTCGCGCTGCCGACCATCGCGCACGACATCCACGCCTCCGAGAGCGCCTCGATCTGGGTGGTCAACGCCTACCAGCTCGCGAGCCTGATCGCGCTGCTGCCGGTCGCCGCCCTCGGCGACATCGTCGGCTTCGCCCGCCTGTGCCGGATCGGCCTCGTCGTGTTCCTCGTCGCCTCGGTGCTCTGCGCGCTGTCGACGAACCTGCCGGCGCTCGCCGCCGCGCGCGCGCTGCAGGGGCTCGGCGGCGCCTGCATCATGGGCGTGAACGCGGCGCTGGTCCGCTTCGTCTACCCGGCCTCGCTGCTCGGCCGCGGCATCGCGCTCAACGGGCTGGTGGTGGCGACCGGGGTCGCGCTCGGCCCCACGGTCGCGTCGGCGGTGCTCTCGGTCGCGTCCTGGCCCTTTCTGTTCTGGATCAACCTGCCGCTCGGCGGCGCGGCGCTGGCGCTCGCGCTGGTGGCGCTGCCGGCGACGCCCCGCCACCGCCGCGCCTTCGACGGCTGGAGCGCGCTGCTGATCGCGCTCAGCCTCGGCCCGCTGGTGGTCGGGCTCGACAGCCTCGCCCATGCCGACGGCCTGCTCACCGGCTTGCCGCTCATCGCGTTCGGCCTCGCCGCCGCGTTCGTCCTGGTCCGCCGCGAGCACGGCCGCGCGGCGCCGATGCTGCCGGTCGACCTGCTCCGGCTCCCGTCGTTCCGCACCGCGTTCTCCTGCGGCGTACTCGGCTTCGTCGCGTCGAACTTCTTCATCATCGCGATGCCGTTCTTCTTCGAGACCGCGTTCCGCCGCACGCCGGTCGAAACCGGCCTGCTGATGACGCCCTGGGCGGTGTTCGTCGCCATCGGCTCGACCGCGGTCGCGCGCATCGCCGACCGCGTCTCGCCGGCGGTGCTGTCGACGCTCGGCCTCGCGATCACGGCGACCGGCTTCCTCGGCCTCCGCCTGCTCGGCCACGCGCCGTCCGACCTCGCGGTCTGCTCGCGCATCGCGCTCGCAGGGTTCGGCTTCGGCGTGTTCCAGCCGCCCAACAACCGCGCCATTCTGACCGGCGCGCCACTCCACCGCTCCGGCAGCGCGAGCGGCATGGTCTCGGCCGCGCGACTGGCGGGCCAGACGCTGGGCGCGATGTGCGTCGCCCTCTGCTTCGGCCTGATCTGGGGCCCGAGCGCCCCGCGCGGCTGCATGGCGCTCGGAGCCGCGGCGGCGCTCGCGGCGGCGGGGCTGAGCGCGACGCGGTTCAGGGGCAGGTAAGGCCAGGGGCAGAGCCCTGGCCTTTCTTCCCTCAGCCGCCCCGCTGCGCCACCAGCACCGTCGACAGCAGCGTCTGCACCAGCTCGCCGCGCTGGTTGCGGGTCTCGCTCCTGACCTTGACGAAGCCGCGCTCGGCGCGGCTCTTCGAGGGCCGCACGGCGACGATCTCGCTTTCGACGCGCAGCACGTCGCCCGGCCGGACCGGCTGCGGCCAGGCGATCTCCGCCCCGAGCCCGACCACGCCGTCGGCGAGCGGCAGGCCGCCTTCGACCATCAATTTCATCGTCACCGACACGGTGTGCAGGCCGCTCGCCGTCAGGCCGCCGAAGATGCCGGCTTCCGCCGCCGCCTCGTCGAGATGGATCGGTTGCGGGTCGAACTCGGCGGCGAACCGTTTGATCGCCTCCGCTTGCATCGGCAGTTCGGCGCTCGCGAACCGTTGCCCGATCGAGAGGTCCTCGAGGAACAGCAGCGATCCGTCCGTCCCCGCCGTGCCGCCGATCGGCATCCCCGTCTGGCCGCCCATCTAGGCTCCCCCTCCATAGCGTCAGTCGCGCCTAACGTTGCACGCTCACGGATCGTCTGCACGCCTTGCACGCCGAAGCGGTTGCCTCGATGCTCAAGCCAGACGCGAGCCAGAGAACGCCCGCGCGGAGGAAACGCCCGATGATCGAACCTCACAGCCGCCGTCATGTCCTTCGCGCCGGTGCGATCGCCGGCGCCGCGCTCGGCACCGGATGGCTGCTGCCGCAGCGTTCCGTCCGGGCCGCCGACCGCAAGTTCCGCATCGCGCTGTCGAACTCCTTCATCGGCAACAAGTGGCGCCTCGAGATGGAGAACGTCTTCAAGGCCGCGCTGCTGATGGAGCCCTATGCGAGCCAGGTCGAGGGCACCGCGTTCAACTCCGGCAACGACATCAGCAAGCAGTCGTCGCAGCTCTCGAACCTGATCGCCGAGCGCGTGGACGCGATCATCATCGACGCCGCCTCGCCGACCGGCCTCAACGGCGTGCTCCGTCAGGCCACCGCGCGCGGGATCCTGGTGATCGCGTTCGACAACCTGGTGACCGCGCCGTCCGCGCTCACGGTCAACATCTCGCAGTTCGACCTCGGCAAGACGCTCGCCGAGTTCCTGGCCAAGAAGATGAACGGCCAGGGCAACGTCATCATGGTGACCGGCGTCGCCGGCACGCAGGTCGACGAGGATCGCAACAAGGGTGCCGACAGCGTCTGGACGCAGCATCCCGGCATCAAGGTGGTGAACCGCTACACCGGCATGTGGGACAGCTCGACGGCGGAACGGAACACCGCCGCCATCCTGCCGAGCCTGCCGAAGATCGACGGCATCTGGTGCCAGGGCGGCACCGACGGCGTGCTCAAGGCGTTCGTGTCCGCCGGCAAGACGCCGCTGCCGCCGACGGCGGGCGAGTGCGAGAACGGCTTCCGCAAGTTCATGATCGGCGCCAATGGCCTGCCCAAGGTCGACGGCATCTCGATCGGCTCGCCGCCGTTCCTGTCGGTGATCTCGCTCGAGCTCGCGCGCCGGATCCTGCGCAAGGAACATCCGCGAAAGAGCATCCAGCTGCCGCTCTCGATCGTCACCAGCGCCGACGTCCGCGTCGGCGAGACCGTGTTCCCGGACCAGCCCGACAGCTTCTTCGACGATTTCACCGCGGGCAGGGGTCCGAACAGCCTAGTCAATCTGTGCGTCGGCGCCGCACTCGACGGCACATCGTGCGGCGGTCCCCTCGCGGTCAACCTGCCCGCCGCCTCGTGACGCTGCCGGCGCCCCTGATCGAGGGCGTCGGCCTCGGCCGTTCCTACGGCGGCGTGCGCGCGCTGCACGACGCCGATCTCGCGGCGAGCGGCGGCGCGGTGCACGCGCTCGTCGGCGAGAACGGCGCCGGCAAGTCGACGGTGATCCGCATCCTCGGCGGCCGCACGCATGCCGACACCGGCACGATCCGCCTGCGCGGCGAGACGGTCGCCTTCGCCGGCACCGCCGACGCCCACCGGCGCGGCGTCTGGACCGTGTTCCAGGAGCTGACGCTGCTGCCGTCGCTGACGGTCGCCGAGAACCTGTTCCTCACCCGCGAGCCGCGCGGCCGCGGCGGCCTGATCGACCGGCGCGCGATGACGCGCGCCGCCGACGCGCTGCTGGCGTCCCTCGGCATCGAGCATGTCGACCCACGCGCCGCGGTCGCCGACATCCCCTTGTCGGAACGCCAACTGGTCGAGATCGTGCGCGCCGTCTCCAACGAACCCGACGTGCTGTTCCTCGACGAGCCGACCTCGTCGCTGGTCGAGCGCGAGGTGCGCTGGCTGTTCGGCGCGGTGGCGCGCCTTCGCGCGCGCGGCACCGCGATCGTGTTCACCTCGCATCGCTGGAACGAGGTCGCCGAGATCGCAGACCGCATCACCGTGTTCCGGAACGGCACCGGGGTCGGCAGCTTCGGCGCGGGCGATCTCTCGGAGGACGAGGCGGTCGCGCTGATGACCGGCCGGCGGGTCGAGACGCTCTACCCGCCGGTGCCGCCGCTCGCGTCCACGGCCGCCGAGGCGCTCGCGGTGCGCGCGCTCGAGACGCCGGCGCTGCACGGCGTGTCGCTCGAACTCCATGCCGGCGAGGTTCTCGGCGTCGGCGGTCTGGCCGGGCACGGCCATCGCGAGCTCTTCTTCACGCTGTTCGGCGCCGGTCCCGCGCGCGTGCGCGGCGGCACGATCGCGGTCGCCGGCCGCGCGGTCAGGCTTCGCTCGCCGCGCGACGCGATGAACCCCGGGGTCGGCATCTTCCTCGTCCCCGAGGACCGCAAGACCGAAGGCCTGCTGCTCCGCGTCAGCGTGCGCAACAACATGACGCTCGCGATCCTCCGCCGCGCGCTGTCCCGCTTCGGCTTTCTCCGCCGCGCCGAGGAAACCCGGCTGGTCGCCGCCTTCTCCGGCCAGCTCAAGGTCAAGGCGGCGGGACCGCTCGCGCCGGTGGGCTCGCTCTCGGGTGGCAACCAGCAGAAGGTCCTGCTCGGCCGCTCGCTGCTCGCCGACCCGCGCATCCTGCTGCTCTACGACGTGACGCGCGGCGTCGACGTCGCGACCAAGGCCGAGATCTACGCGCTGGTGCATCGCCTCGCCGCCGAGGGCCGCGCGATCCTGCTCTACTCGTCGGACGCCGAAGAGCTCGCGCAGCTCTGTCACCGCGTGCTGGTGATGCGCGAGGGCCGCATCGCGGCGACGCTTTCCGGCGAGGCGCTCACCGCCGAGAACGTGGTCTCCGCCGCCGTCCGCGACGCGGCGCCCGCCCGCCAGGAGGTCCATGACGCCGTCTGATCCCGCCCTCCCGCGCGCGGGACCGATCGACGGCCTGCCCGTGATCAGGCCCGGCCGGCGCCGGCCGCTGCCGATGCTGCTGCTGGCGCAGAATGCCGGCCTCGTGCTCGCGTCGCTGATGCTGGCGCTGGCGCTGCTGGTCTATGTCGGGATCTACGCCGCGGCGCAGCACGCGCTGCCCGGCAATTTCGAGCTCACGTCGGCGGTCAACACCACGATGCCGCTCGCCTGCGCCGCGGTGGCGCAGACGCTGGTCGTGCTGACCAGCGGCATCGATCTGTCGGTCGGCGGCGTGGTCGATCTCTCGAACGCGATCGCCGCCATCACGCTCGGCGGCTCGGTCGTCTCGATGGTGTTCTGGTCGGCCGTCGTGCTCGCGGTCGGCGCGCTCTGCGGCCTGCTGAACGGGTTGCTGGTCGCGATCGGCCGGCTGCAGCCGATCCTGGTCACGCTGGCCACGCTGTCGATCTTCCAGGGCATCGCGATCCGCATCCTGCCGCAGCCCGGCGGCCAGGTGCCCCAGGCCTACACGGACGTGCTCGCGAGCACGGCCGCGCCCTGGTCGCTGCTCTACCTGGTGGCGATCGCGGCGCTCTGGTGGGCGTTCCGCCGCACCGCGCTCGGCGTCGCGATCTTCGCGGTCGGCAACGATGCCGCCGCGGCCGCGGCGAACGGCGTCGCGACGCAGCGGGCCCGCGTGCTCGCCTACGTGCTCGGCGGCATGTTCTCGGCCGCCGGCGGCCTGTTCCTCGCCGCGAGCGCCACTGCCGGCGACGCCACCACAGGCAACACCTACACGCTCACCTCGATCGTCGCCGCCGTGCTCGGCGGCGTGTCGCTGTTCGGTGGCAGCGGGTCGGGGATCGGCGCCATCGTCGGCGCCTTCATCTCGACGATGATCGTGAACATCCTGTTCTTCGCCCACATCGATCCGCTCTATCAATCCTTCTACGAGGGCGTGTTCCTGGTCATCGCGGTCGTGCTGGTCGGCACCGTCGGCCGCGCGCTGCGGCGGCCGGCATGACCGCACCCGCCGAGGCCCCGCCGCCCCGCCCGCCCGTCCTGACGGCGGAATGGCGGCGCGTGCTCTACGCCTTCGCCGCGGCGATCGCGCTCTTCATCGTCGGCGGGCTCGTCCGACCCGGCTTCGGCTCGCCCGCCGGCATCCGCGCGGTGCTGGTCGTCGCGTCCTTCGTCGGGCTCTGCGCCGCCGGGCAGTTCTTCGTCATCCTGATCGGCGGCATCGATCTCTCGGTGCCCTGGGTACTGAACGCGGCGGCGATCCTGATGGTGGTGTCGAGCCAGGGATCGAACGGCCGCGCCATCCCGGCCTTCCTGCTCACGCTCGCCTTCGGCGCCGTGGTCGGCGCGCTCAACGGGGTCGGCGTCGCCTTTCTCGGCGTGCCCGCGGTGGTGATGACGCTCGCGATGAACGGCATCCTCGAGGGCCTCGCCCTCGGCACCACCGGCGGCCTCACCTGCCCGTCGTGTGCGGCCTACGCGCCGCCGCTCATCCAGGCCGCCGTGCACCACCCGGTGTTCGGCGTGCCCGCGATCCTGCTGGTGTGGGTCCTCATCATCGCGCTCGTCTCGGTGACGCTCTCGCTCACCGTGTTCGGCCGCAGCACCTACGCGATCGGCAACAACGCCCGCGCGTCGTTCCTCGCCGGCGTGCCGGTGCGCCCGATCACGGTCGCGCTCTACGCGCTGAGCGGCCTGTTCTCCGCGCTCGCCGGCGTGGCGCTCGTCGGCTTCGGCGGCCAGGCGGCGCTCGGCATGGGCGACCCCTACCTGTTCCAGTCGATCGCCGCGGTGGTGATCGGCGGCGTCTACATCCTCGGCGGCCGCGGCCACTACGTCGGCGCCGTCGCCGGCAGCATCTCGCTGGTCGCGCTGGTGTCGGTGCTGATGGCGATGAACATGCCGGAATACGGCCGCAACATCATCTACGGCGTCATCATCCTCGTCCTGCTCCTGCTCTACGGCCGGGAGCAGGCGGACGCGTAGCGGAGCGTCGACGAGGGCCTCGACACCGTGATCCACCGGTCGGACGAAGCGCAGGTTCTCGCCGCGAGCACGGCGAGCCGGGCAGCCCGGCAGGCGAACGCTGGAGCGATCTGCCGGCGCCTGCCACGACCCGCATGCAGCCCGGGCAGCGCGCGACGAACTGGATGGCCAGGGAGGAACGAACGCCTCAGCCCGGGATCAGGACACCGGCCTCGACCGGCGGCGGGTGCGCTGCGTGCGCCCGGCGAGCTTGTCCGTCGGCCGCTCGTGGGCACGCATGGCAAGGTCCGTGGCATAGCAGCAGCGGCCGGAGCTGGGACCGAGTGGCCGAGCCGGTCGCTGCCGCGAAGACTGGCGGGCGCCGGTGCTGCTCTTGATTGGCAGAAGGCGGAGAGCGAGCGGCAAGGGACGCGGCGCGGGGGATCCGAACGTGACCGTGCAGTCGGTCCCGGAACAGCACCCGCCGCCGAAAGCGGTTCTCACGACGCTGGTGACGGGAGCGCTTGGCGAGCCGAAGCCTGGGCGCCCGGACCCTTGACGCGGCGGGCGCTGTCCCAGGCAGCCAGCGCTCCGGTGATCGCTCCATCCAAGGCACGTACAGGCACCTGATCCACTGCCTGGATCGAGAAGCCGACAAGCAGTCCCTCGAACAGTGCAGCCAGGCCCGTCGCGTCCGCGTCGGGGCGCAACTCCCCGGTCTCGATGCCCTCACGGACACAGGTTCCGAACGCGTCGCGGTTGGCCGCGCGCTCGGCGGCGGTGAGCGACTTCAGTGCGTCTAGCTCGGCGGAGCCGACCGTGGCTGAGAGCGTGATCATGCAGCCAGACGGGTGCGACGGGTCCGTCTGCATCCGCACGGACCGGCGCAGCGCCCGCTCGATCCGCTCGCGGGGTGGCAGACCGGCGTCGCGCAGGGTCTCGAGCACGCGCCCGTGGGTGTCGAGGTAGCGGGCAAGGACCTCGCGGTAGAGCGCTTCCTTGGAGGCGAAGGCGGCGTAGAAGCTTGCCGAGGAAAGGCCACCCATGGCGTCGCGCAACCGCTCGAGCGAGGTGCCCTCGAAGCCGTGGGTCCAGAACAGCCGCATCGCGGTGGCGACGGCTTCATCCCTGTCAAACTTGCGCGGTCGGCCGGTGCGGGCCATCGGATCTCCATCGTTTGGGCGCCACAGTTCGGCGACGGGTTCTCGCAGATCTAAGTGGTCGCAGTCGGGCGATGGGAGCGAGCGCCAGTGCTGCCCAGGAAGCGAGCCTTCACCCGCCCGGCTCGGCAGCACTCCCCCGAACAAGCCGCCGCCGGCCAGCGACGGCGGCGTTCCGTGCGGTCGCAGTCCCGATTGTGGCGGGTGCGGCAGGCCGGGCAAGCGCCTGATGAATCATACGACAGCACGACCCGATCGTCAGGCACCAGGTCGCGGCCGCCTGACCCGACGCGGTCGACCTCTCGAATAGCCCCGGTGATCCGGTGACAACGGCGGCGTTACTCCTCATGGCAACTCGTCGGCGTTTCGAGCTCCCCACCTTGAACAGCGGCCTTGCCGCGACATCTGGCATGCTCGATCCATAAGTCGAGCCCAGGAGTTCCAGCAATGCCGAGAACACCCGCGGAAGTGGTCCTCGCCATCCTTGACAACCCGACCGACCTCGACGCTGTGAAGGAATCGGTGGCGCCTGACGCGACCTACGTCTCGCTCAGCTACGACAACCCCGATCTCAGGAAGCTGATGCCGTGGGCGGGCACCAGCCAAGGTGGCGCAGCCGCAATCGTCAGCACCTACGCGCGCGTCGGCCGCTACTGGGCGAACGAGGGCTTCGAGGTCGAGGAGGTCATCGAGGGCGACGAGAAGGTGGCCTTGTTCGGCCGCTTTACCTATCGCTCGATCACGCTCGGCAAGGCGGTCACCTCGCCGTTCGCGATCCTCGCGCGCGTCCACGACGGGCGCGTCACCTACATGCAGTTCATGGAGGACACCTTCGGTACGGCGGCCACGTTCCGCGCCGGCGGCCAAGCGGTCTTCCGCGCCGATCCCGAGGGTGGCGAGGTGGTGCTGTGAGTGGCCCTGCCCGGACGGATCAGTTCGTCCTGCTCGTCACCGTGCCGATAAGGCCGGGACGCGAGGACGAGTATCTCGCTCTGGTCAACGCGGTGAACGACGAGATGCGCCACGAGCCCGCCTTCGTGAGCACGCTTCTGCACCGGTCGGCGGACGATCCCGCCCTGTTCATGCTCTACGAGACCTGGCGCGACCGCGACGACTTCTTCGCCGTGCAGATGAAGCGGCCTTATCGGGCCGAGTACGAAGCGAAGCTACCCGATCTGCTGCGCGCGCCGCGGACGATGACGATGTTCGAGATCCTGCGCGCCGATCATGCGGAAGGGACTGTCCGATGAGCGATCCCATCGAAGTGATCGGCCGGTTCTACGCTGCGGAGGCCGACTACATGAACGCGGGCGGTGCGGCATCCGGCGCGGATTTCACCACCATGGCCGCGACGCTGTCCTCAGACGTGGTGCTGCATCAGTCGCCTGATCTGCCATGGGGCGGCGACTTTCACGGGCACGCCGGCTACGAGGACTGGGCGCGCCAAATGAGCGTCGCCTTCGATCAGCTCGAGGTGAAGGAGCGACGCTTCTTCGTCGAGGGCGACATGGTGGTCATCACCTGCCGCCTGGTCACCCGGTCCCGCACGACAGGCGAGAAGCTCGATCTTCCCATGGCGCAGGTCGTGCGGACCATCGGCGAGCGCATCGTCGAGTTCCGGCCGTTCTACTGGAACGTGGCCGCCTATCGGGCCGCGGTCGAGGCGCACCTCGAAGCTCCGGTTTTCTAGTGAGGACCATCCCTATGGCCGCAGCGATCCGCGCGGGCGGCCACCTGCATCACCTCCAGCCGCAGGCAGCGGACCGGGGCGATCAGCCGCCTTCCACGCCGCCACCAGCGCCGCCGTTCCCTGATCGCGCAGGGTGACGAACGCCCGATCTGACACTCATGACATGTTGCGATACCGGCTCGATGACTTCGCGAGAGATCCTCGCGCGAACACCGACCGTCACGCAGCGGCCAAGCTGACCAGAAATAGGCCGTCGCCGGCGCTCGCCTGGCTGGAGCGATACGCCGGCGAGAAACACGATCAGGGAGATCAATGATGGACGTCGGCTTTATCGGTCTCGGCGCCATGGGCAATGCCATGGCCGCCAATCTCGTCGAGGCCGGGCACAAGGTCCGGGCCTGGAATCGTTCCGGCAAGGGGCCGGACGGACTGGAGATCGTCGGCAAACCGGCTGACGCATTCCAGGCGGACGTCGTTTTCACGATGTTGTCCGACGATCCCGCAATCCGAGAGGTTCTGCTGGAGGCGGATGTGCTGAAGACCGCGCGCGAGGGCGTGGTCCACGTCGTCAGCTCGACCATTTCGGTGGCGTTCGCCGCTGAACTTGCGGAGGCGCATGAACAGCTTGGGATCGGCTACGTCTCGGCGCCCGTGCTTGGCCGGCCTGATGTGGCCAAGGAAGGTCAGCTCAACATCCTCGCCGCCGGCAAGCGACGGGCGGTCGAGAAGGTGCGTCCCCTGCTCGATGTCCTTGGCAAGAAGGTGTGGGACATGGGCGAGGAGCCTGCCCGGGCCAACGCCGCCAAGATCGCCGCGAACATGATGATCACCATGGCGATCGAGGCGATGGCGGAAGCAGTGGTGCTCACCGAGGCGAGCGGCCTGCAGCGTGGTGCATTCTTCGAACTGATCCTGGGCACGCTGTTCGGCGGACGCTCTTACGAGAACTACAGCGCCAACATCGCCAAGGAGAGCTTCGAGCCGGGCTTCAAGGCACGGCTCGGACTAAAGGATCTCGGCCTCGCCGCCGCTGCCGCCAAGCAGGCAGGCAGGCAGTTGCCGATGCTCGAGGCCGTCAGGGGACGCATGGCGGACACGGTCGATGCCGGAATGGGCGACAAGGACTGGTCGGTGATCGCCGGCTTCACGATCAACCATGCGAGATGAGGTCGAGGTGGCATAGTCCAGTTCGGGGCGTCCGGCATAGGTCGCCGGCATCTCGGCGGCGTCCGCCGCGTGAAGGTAAATCGGCACGTCGAGCGCTTGGGCGCGTTCCCAGAGCGGCGAGAAACGGTCCTCGTCGAGGTCGCGGCCGTCGGTCTGACCGATGATCATCGCCCCGCGCATCCCGAGTTCACTCACCGCCCGCTCGAACTCGGCGGCGCCCGCCTCCGGATCCTGCAGCGGCACCGTGGCGAAGCCGGCGAAATGGTCGGGATGTGCCTGTACGGCTTCGGCGAGGCGATCGTTGGCTTGCCGAGCGAGTGTCATCGCGGTCGCGGCATCGAGGGCGCCCTGAACGGTGCCGACGTTCGACAGGATCGCGAAGTCGATGTTGGCCTCGGCCATCGCCGCGTTTCGTGCCTCGCCGAGATCGCATAGCGGGCGCTTGATCTTCGCGGTGATTTCCTCCGGGACAGTCGGGATCAGGGTCAGCCAGCGATCGACGTGCTCGGGCGCGTCGAGAACGAAATGTTCTTCGAGTGCGATACGCATCGAGGGTGGTTCCTTTCATCTGGGGTTCGTGGGGCCAACAGCCTCAGGGCTGTTGCGGCGAGCAGGAGGGCATCGGGTCGACCGGAATCTGGCCAACACATCGGTCAGGTCAGGGCCTGCCCGAGATGCGCGAACTCGGTCATGGCGTGCTCGGTCATCTCGTCGCCAGGACGCTGATTGTGGCGGCAGAGAAATGAAGCCGTTCGTGGACATAGCGGCCACCTCGCTCTTTGTGGTCCGACGTTCTCAAGGATGGTCATTGGAGGTGAGGCGCTGATGCGTGGCATCTTCGTTCGGAACGCGACTTCGAGCCGTGACAAGGGCATCCGGCTCCCGACTTGGTCTGAAGCTGTCGTGCTGGACGAGGTTTCCTGCGGGTCACTCGTTCGTCATCCACTCGCGGTCCGCGAGAGTGCCATTCGCGCCATGTCCGGCCGCAGCATGGCGGTCGGCCAGCGCATCTGTGTTGCCTACCGGCTTGCGGCAGCGGCAGGTGGCGCCCGGTCGTGACCGGCGCGCCGGCTCCCGCTTGCGTCCGCCGCCCGCTTCCAACAGCTTGGCGGCGGCCGCGGCCACTACGTCGGCGCCGTCGCCGGCAGCATCTCGCTGGTCGCGCTGGTGTCGGTGCTGATGGCGATGAACATGCCGGAATACGGCCGCAACATCATCTACGGCGTCATCATCCTCGTCCTGCTCCTGCTCTACGGCCGGGAGCAGGCGGACGCGTAGCGGAGCGTCGACGAGGGCCTCGACACCGTGATCCACCGGTCGGGTGAAGGGCAGTACGCCGGCGCGGCGAGCCGCGGCCCGGGCGCCGGAACGATCGGCGACGCGCCTGCCGCGACCCGCACGCGTCCGTCCGCTCCGCCAAAAGCGGGGATCGGCGTCCTGGCCGCGGCAGCGGGTGCTATGAGCATGTAGGACGGCCCTCCGACCCCCGTCGCACCGCCCGGTCGGGAACGTATTCGCGCCGACAGGTGATTGCTGGAGCATGCTCGATGGTGCGGCGACCGCGTAACACCAGCGTCACGTCGTCGCAGACGGTGCTGGCCGAGATGCGGACGGAGCCGCGTGCCGATCTCGCGACGTTGCTGGCCCGCGCGACGACCGGTCCGGCTCTCGTGACGGCATTGGTGTGTCCCACCAGTGCCTTGTCTCTCGGAGCGGCTTTGGCAACGGCGCAGGCTGGGCTGATCGTTCCGGTGCTGGTCGGGCCGTCGACCGCGATCCGGCGGATCGCCGAGGCGGGCGCGACGGACATCACGCGACTGCGTCTGGTGGATGCGCCGGACGCTTCGGCGGCCGCGATCGAAGCGGTGAGGATGGCGCGCACCGGCGAAGTGGCGGCGCTGATGAAGGGCGACCTGCACACGGACCAGTTGATGCGACCGATCGTCGCCACGCAGACCGGCCTGCGGACGACCAGGCACATGAGCCACGTCTACGTGCTGAGGTTGCGCGATCAGGCCAGACTCGTGTTGCTGACCGATGTCGCAATCAATGTCGCACCGAGGCTCGCCGACAAGGCCGAGATCGTGCGGAACGCGATCGACCTCGCCCATGCCCTCGGGTTCGCGGAACCGCGTGTGGCGATCCTGTCCGCCGTCGAGACGGTGAACGCCGACATGCCGTCGACCGTGGACGCCGCTTCGCTCTGCAAGATGGCGGATCGGGGACAGATCACAGGCGGACTGATCGATGGGCCTCTTGCGTTCGACGATGCCATCGATGCCGGGGCAGCGGCCGCGAAGGGCATCGTGTCGGAGGTGGCGGGACGCGCGGATATCCTCGTCGCGCCGGACCTCGAAGCGGGAAACATCCTGGCCAAGGCCCTGACGGTCCTGGCCGGCGCCGAGGCGGCGGGCGTGGTGGTCGGCGCATCGGTTCCGATCGTGCTCACCAGCCGGGCCGACAGCACGGCGACGAGGGTCGCCTCCTGCGCCCTGGCGAGGCTGATGGGCAGGTCGATGTCCTGAACGAGCCGATGCGATGGGCCCTGTCTCACGCCGGTCGCGCTCGTCGCCTCCGTGTCCGATCTCGCGGCGTCGTCAGCTCGTGCCGCGCGACCGACGCTTCACACTTTCGTCGCCCATCCCAGGAAACCATCGAGGGAGTGGAACTCCGACAGGCTGTGGCAATCCACATCCGGCAGGGCGTCCCTGGCGATGTGCGCCAGCGCCGAGCCAGGCCCCAACTCGATGAGCTTCGCGACGCCCAGGCTGCGGCAGGACTCCATGCATGCGGCCCAATCCACCGTCTGCCGGATCTGGGCCGCAAGCTTCTCCTCGCCCGCCCTCACGTCGAACACCGCGACACCGTCGATCCCGCTCAGCAATCGGATGCCCGACGGCACGTCGCGGCGGATCGGTGCCGCCGCTAGGCAGGTTCGGAACGCCGCACTGGCAGCCTCCAGCAGCGGCGTATGCGACGCGACCGCCACCGGCAACATCGTGACGCGTTCGGCCCCGGCCGTCGTCGCGTCACCGGCCAGTTCCGTCAGCGCGGCCCGCGTTCCGCCGACCAGCATCCGATCCTCGGCGTTGACGATGGCGATGAAACAACCGTGCAGCCGGCAGATCGGCTCGAGAACCGCGCGGGCCAGACCGCGGATCGCCGCCAAACCCGAGGGCTGGCGGGTCGCCGCGTCCATGGCACGCGCGCGTTCGATGGCGAGACGCAGCACGGCGTCGGCGTCGAGCAGTCCGGCCACGCCCCAGGAGGCGAGCTCGCCGACGCTGTAGCCGGCCACCACGAGCGGCCGCGGCAGCCTCTCGCCGAGCGTCGCCCAGGCCGCCATCGCCTGCGTGCAGCACAGGACCTGCCCGAGCTTGTCGGAATGGATGTCGCCGCCGCCGTCGGCCTGCACGAGATGTCGTGGATCGACGCCCCCGAGCGCAGCGGTCGCGGCCGCGAACACGGATGACGCGGCCGGCGCGTCGGCCAGCAGCGCGAACATGGCGGCGTTCTGCGATCCTTGCCCGGAGCACACGATCGCGGTCCGGATCATGTGCCACCGTCCAGGGCGTCGAGCAGCAGGCCGATCGCCAGCAGATCGGCGCTGCCACCTGGGCTGAGGTGCCGCGCGACGAACGCCCGGTGCAGTGCCGCGGCCTTGCCGCGCCAATCGGGCTGCAGGACGCCGCCGTCGTCCAGAAAACGCCGTGCCGCCTTTTGCGCGAACTGCAAGCCTTCGGCACCGCCGCGATGGAGCAGGTTCGTGTCGTCAACCACGGCCAGGAGGGCGAAGAACGCCTGGATACGGGCGGCCTCGGGGTCGTGCGGCACGGCGCCGCTTCCATGCCGGAGGGCCGGCAGCGCCACCTCCAGCACCAGCGGGAAGCCTGCGGCGGCTTCCGCCGGCGCGCCGCCCGCGCCGAAGCGCCGCCTCGCCCTTGCGCCGTGGCTGTCCCGCGCGACCGGCCTGTCCAGGATCGAGCGGCCCCATTGCCGTCGAACGGCGTCCCCGAGCGCGGCCGCCTGCCAATGCGGACGCTGGCCGGACCAGGTCAGTCCAGCCGCGGCGCAGACGAGCCCGAGCCCGAAGATCGCACCGCGATGCGTGTTGATGCCGCACGTCGCTTCCAGCATCGCGCGCTCGGCCGCGAGGCCGATGCGACGGAGCTCCGACATCGGCGCGCCAGCATGGCCCGCCTCGGCCAGGAGGGAGAAGAACGGCGTGATGGCCGCGGCACTGGCCACGAAGGTGGCGGCGTTCATGTCCCGATGGCTGCCCGTGTCGACGTGGCTGACGAGCCCGGGCTTCGGCCAGGTGTGCAATTCCTCGATGAGGCTCCGCCCGGCCGAGGCCGTGACGTGCGCGATCATCCGATCCGGACATGGCCGACCCGCGGGACGGGCGGTGGCGCTCACGACGCCGACGCCCGCGCGAACATCGCGTCGCTGTCGCGGACGGCGACGCCGCGCATGGATTTGACCACCACGTCGCCGTGACCGCCTTCGGACCAGACGGCCAACTCGCGCCAGTTCACGCCGCCTCCGTCGGGGAACACCAGCTCGCCGTCGAGACGGACGCGCCCCGTCGCATCGAGCCGGCGCAGCCCCGCGAGCAGCTCGCGCGTCGTGTCACGGTCGGACACCTCCCAGAGCAGGTCGAGGTCCGATCGTTCCGTGAGGTAGGCCATCCCGGTGGCGTGCTCCCACAGCAGGGCGCCGAACACCCGGGGCGTGAGGCCGAGATCCTCGCCCAGATCGAGCAGGGCCGCGACCGTCGGCTGCCATGAAGCCGGCGCGGCCCGGCCGGCGTCGCGGAGCGTCACGCCGGGTCGCGCCGTCAGACCGCGATCGGAACCGAAGCCGAACCCCAGCCGTCGCTTGCCGTGGCTCGGCGGCAGCGGCAGTCCGACCGTCATCGCCCGGTCGGCCTCGCCTGAAGCTGGCCGCCGGACGATCACCGGCCAGTCCCGCGCGGCCCAGTCGGCGACGAGCTCGAGCGACGCGAGGGTCGGATGGTCGTCCAGCATGGCCCGCCAGACCGGCGGGTCGACGCGGAGCAGGTCATGCCGCCGCATGGAGGCCGAACTGTCCGGTCGCCTCCGCGCCGACGCGCTTGGCGATCTCGGCCGCGACGGGGCGGCCCTTGCGCTCGGCGCCGCGTACGTCGCGCACATCGTCCGGCGACGCGGCGGCCAGCGCCTGCTCCAGCTGCTCGTCCAACGGTTTCGCCGGATCCCACACGGCGGCGACCGCGCCCACGAACACCATGTGGTCGAGGCCCGGCGCGAAGACCGCCGTCGTCTTGGCCAGTTCCCGCAGGCGGCTTTCGGCGAGCTTGGTGACCCGGGCGATCGACGGCATGTCCATCACCGCGGGCGTCGCGCCCGGAAGTGCCACCAGGATGTCGGTCGCCAGTGCCGTTGCCAGGAAGGCGCCGGCGGCCGCCTTGCCGTATTCGAGACCGATGGTGCGGTGACCGAGATGGCTGGCGAGCAGCAGGCATTTCGCGAGGTGCCCGAGATATTCGGGCAGGCCGCGCATCTCGTCGCGACGCCCCATCAACTGACCTTGCGTGTCCACCAGGACCAGGATCGGCACGCGGTCGTCCTGGGCCGCGACCTCGAGCACCTGCGCCGCCAGCGGGATCACGCCGGCGGTGCCGAGCGCGACCCCGTTCGCGACCCCGATGACCGAGACGGGGCCACCCGTCTTGCGTGTCGCGTGGCCGGTGATCCAGCCCTCCGCGCTGACCGCGACGTGATGGCCGGCCGGGAACAGGCTGCCCAGGACTTCATCGAGCGTCATGATTGGCGTCCTTGATGCTGTGGGCGAGTGTGATGAAATCGAGGGTGTCGAGACCGGCCACGGCGTCCGGGTCCGGAACGCCCATCACGGTCCACATCGCGGCGGCATCGTTGCAGCCGCCGAGCGTGCGTTCGCGATGCGCGAGGCGCGCCTGTTCGTGCTGCAGCGTCCGGAGGTCGAGCGGCTTGGAGACGGCCAACTGGGCCTGAGCGGCGGCGCGAAAGCCATCCATCGTGTCGTCGGTGAACGCGTCCGCCATCCCGATCAGGCGCCGGTTCTTGCCACCGCACACGCTCCAGACCAGCGCCTTGTCGCGGGAGTCGTATTCTTCCACGCCCTTGTTGGTCTCGATCACCTCCGGCCCGCTCACGCCGATGCGGCCTTGCTCGGAAACGACCACGCGCGAACAGGTGCCCGCCGTCAGGCCGGCGCCGCCGAACGCGCCAGCCTTGCCGCCCACCAGCGCGATCACGGCGACCCCGCCGCACCGGGCCTGGACGATGGCCCGCATCAGTTCCGCCACCGCGAGCTCACCCGCGTTCGCTTCCTGCAACCGCACGCCGCCGCTGTCGAGCAGAAGCAGGATCGTCTGCGGCAATTGCTTGTGGTCGCGGGCGGCGCGCACCAGCCCGACCAGCTTCGCCCCGCTGACCTCGCCGAACGTGCCGCCCATGAACTGGCCTTCCTGGGCCGCCACGAGAACCGCGACGCCGCCCAAGGTGCCGCGGCCGATCACCACGCCGTCATCGAACGCCCGTGGCAGGTCGAAGATCGGAAGATGCGGGCTCTCGACCCTTTGTTCGGGGCCGATGAACTCGGCGAAACTGCCGGGATCGAGCAGTCCGGCGAGGCGCTGGCGCGCGGTCGCCTGCAGCCAGCTCCCGTTCTCACGGGATGCGACGTCCTGCATCATGACCGCTCCATCAGGGCGCAGCCCTGCATCAGCCGCAGATACGCGGTATCGGGTCGGGCGCCGCCGTCGTTGATCGAGATGCGCAGTCCGCCCGGCGACGAGCGCGAGACGAACTCGGTGACCACCGCCTCCCAGGTCGCGTCGTAGCCTTTGACGGGGGTGGCGATCTGCACCTCGCAGGCCGCACCCGGCAGCACGCGTTCGAGCAGGATTTCCAGATTGCCCGACGCGACCACACCGATGATCGCCTGCGATCTGGCGCCGCCGAGACGGTGGTCAGCCGTGTGGCTGTAGTCGAGTGTCAGCATGTCGGCCGCTCCTACCAGTTGCGATATTTGCTGGGTGGTTGATAGAGGTCGCCGGACCAGTGCATCAGGTCCTTGATCGATCGGGCGGCCAGCATGCTGCGTTGCGCATCGAGCGGATCAATGCCCAGATCCTCGGGTCGTTGGATGATCTTCCTGGCCCGGAGATCGGCCACGATCGACTGGTCGCGCGCGCGACCGACATCGGTGAAGCCCGCGATCCCGCGGATCGCCTGCTCCCGCTCGAGCGGGGTCCTGCACAGCAGGAGATTGGCGATCCCTTCCTCGCTGACGATGTGGGTGACGTCGTCGCCGTAGATCATGACGGGTGCCAGCGGCAGGTGGTATTTCTCCGCGAGTGCGATGCAGTCGAGCGTCTCGACGAACACCGGCACCATCTTCTCGCTGAACGTCTCGACCAGTTGCACCACCAGCTTGCGGCCGCGCGCCAGGGGCGAGTTGCCGCCGCTGGCTTCCCGTCCGGCCTTCAGCCAGGGGTCGCTGGCATGCCTGCGACCGTGCGGATCGCAGCCCATGTTGGGTGCGCCGCCGAAACCCGCGATGCGCCCGGTCGTCACGGTCGATGAGTTGCCTTGCAGGTCGATCTGCAGGGTCGAGCCGATGAACATGTCGACGGCATAAAGTCCGGCGACCTGGCAATACATCCGGTTGGAGCTCATCGAGCCGTCACGCCCGGTGAAGTAGACATCGGGTCGGGCTGCCATGTAGTCGTCCATGCCGACTTCGGAGCCGAAGCTGTGGATCTGCTGCACCCATCCCGACTCGATCGCGGGGATGAGCGTGGGATGCGGGTTGAGCGCCCAGTGCGTGGCGATCCTGCCCTTGAGCCCGAGCCCCTCGGCGAATGTCGGCAACAGCAATTCGATCGCCGCGGTGTTGTATCCGATGCCGTGATTGATCCGCTTGATGCCGTATTCGGCGTAGATCCCCTTGATCGCCATCATGGCGGCGAGGATCTGTATTTCCGTGATCTGCGCCGGGTCGCGGGTGAACAGGGGTTCGACGAAGAAGGGTTTCTGCGTCAGGACGACGAAGTCCACCTGGTCGCCCGGCACGTCGACCCGCGGCAGCGTCTCCATGATCTCGTTCACCTGGGCGATGACGATGCCGTTCTTGAAGGCCGTCGCCTCGACCACGACGGGTGAGTCCTCGGTGTTCGGCCCCATGTAGAGATTGCCGTGCCGGTCGGCGGCCCGGGCGACGGTCAGGGCGACATGCGGCGTCAGATCGATGAAGTAGCGGCCGAACAGCTCGATATAGGTGTGGATCGCGCCGAGCTCGACCTTGCCTGCATCGAGGGCGCGCGAGATGGCGCCGCCCTGCGGGCCCGAGTAGGAGAAGTCGAGCTTGCGCGCGATGCCCTTCTCGAACAGATCGATGTGCTCGGGGAGCACGATGCCCGACTGGACGATATGCAGGTCGTGCAGGATCTTCGGGTCGGCGTCGGCGAGGCTGGCGGCGAGGAAATCGGCCTGCTTCTGGTTGTCGCCTTCCAGACAGACGCGGTCACCCGGCTTGACGACGGCTTCCAGTAACGCGGTGGTGTGTGCCTCCTCCACCATCTTGCCGGTCGCGAAACGACCTCCGGCGGTCATCCGATCCTGACGGGTTCGACGTTCGCTCTGCCAGTCGGTCTTGTGGAACGCGTCCATAATGAGCGGATCCTTTGCCGTTAGGCCATTCCGGTGGTGAAGTAGATGGCAGCCGCCAGCGTCAGCGCGCTGAGAACGGTGCTGGCGATGAGCGTCGATCCGACGACTTCCGACGCGATGCCGAAGCGCAGGCCGAACAGGATACCGAAGAAGCCGCACGGGAGCGCGGACAGGACGATCGCCTCGCGCGACGTCAGCGCCGAAGCGGCGAACAGCCACGCAAGTCCGGCCGCGATGAGCGGATGCGCCACGTTGGCGGCGATCGTCTGGATGTCGACGCTGCGGCCGAGACGGAGCTTCTGGGCCGACAGGATGAGGCCTGTCAGGAACAGGGCGGCGCCTCCGGAAACCTCTGCGATCAGGGTCAGCGACTTGACCGCGAGTGCCGGCAATCCGATGCCGCTGAGCGCGAACGCGACGGCGAGCACCGGTGCCAGGACGATCGGCTTACGGAATGCCTTCACGAGCACGCTCGCGAAGCGGCGCTGGCCAGCCGGCTGCGCGGAGGCTTCGAGGATGACCAGCGTCAGCGGCGACACCACGATGGCGCCGCACGCGATGGAGACCGCCACCGCCACGACCTTGCCGGAACCGAGCAGGGCGGCGATCAGCGGCAGCCCCGCCGCCGCATAATTGGGGAGCGATGTCGTGCACGCCTGCACCGACGCCTCGCCAGGTTCCACGTGGTAGAGGTAGCGCGCCATGGCGAAGATCGCGCCGTACAGGAGCAGCATCGAAAGCGAGAGGATGGCTGCGAGCGGAAGCTGGCCGAGGAGCGTGGAGCGCGACGCCTGCGCGACGGTCGCGAAGATCGCCGCCGGGATCGCGAAATCCATGACCATCGCGTTCAGCTCGGCGACGCGCGTGTTGTCGACGTCCTTGGTCCAGCCCGCGAGGTAGCCAAGCGCGAGTACGAAGAACACCGGGACGAGCGCGTTCAGTATGATCGAGAGCATTGAGGATATCCGGGTTGAAGGACAACCGTGTCCGTTGTCGGCCGACGAGGCGAGAATCGGAAACTACCCACGTTCCCGGAATCGTTGCCGATGATGGTGCATGCGCGTCGATCGGTGGAACGCGACGAGCGAGCGGGACTGAACGATCGGGCCGTCATTCGCTGGCGACACCTCCAACGATGTCAGCCACCGCCGATCAGTCCGGCCTCGCCATGATCGGAAGGCCGAGCGTATCGTTCAGCACGGTCGACAACTGAAAGCCGACCACCCAGGCGTGAGTGTCGGCCGGGTCTGGTGAAAGGCCGATCTGGTCCGGATGAACCACGAGCTGCAGGAACGGCTTGATCGCGACGCCGGGCGCGATGGCTGCACTGTAGTTGAGCTCGAGTGCCGTTTCGGACCGTGACAGGCTTCCTGTCCGACCTTCGGCCACGAGGCTGTCGGAGTACGCCTCGATCACTCGCTGATTGAGGAGCACCGTGTAACTCATCAGGCCGAGCGTATCGGCAGACCTCCCTTTGAACGGGCCCTTGTCGACCAGTCCCGCCAGAAAGTAGGAGTTGGCCGCCGCGTGTCCGGCAGCACTGGCGAAGACGGCGCCGAAGATGGTCAGACCGCGCCCGGAACGATCGTCCGGTCTCCACACGACCCGTTGCCCTTGCACGTAGAGGGAGGCACGTCCTTGATCGACCGCGGCTTTGCCATGGTCGAGCAATCGGGATTGTCCGGCCTGATTGTACAGGGGATCGTTGTAGGTGGAGCTGTCGTAGAAGCCACCGACGTCGACAGCGTACGGCAGGTGTCTGGACGAAGGGTCGCTCGTGTAGCCGAGCTCGAACGGGAAGAACGCGCCGCTGCCGGGCGAGGTGGCCCAACCGCCGTTCCAGGGCCACCCTGTCTTGTCGTACGATACGGGATCGGTGACGAACGCGCCCGCCTTCAGGTAGGTTCGCGGCGTCGGCTGGAAGGTCACCCGGCCGCCCCAGGACGCGAGAGGCCAGTAGCCGACGCTGCTGTTCCTGGGCCAGGCAAAGGGCGACAGGTTGAAGCACAGGCCCGATACGAACTGGCAGTAGACCGGAGCGATCGCGAATTCCTGGCCGACCGGTATCCTGCCCGCGAGCAACCTCAATCGTCCGGCAAGCAACGACTGCTCCACCGAAAACTCGGTCAGGCGCGTCGTGACGGTCGGCCCGGCGTCGGAGAAGGTTTCGTACGTGCTACCGATATAGGTCTTGTTGTCTGCCGCGCCGAACCGGGACACGATCAGGATGTGCAGCTTGGTTCCGGGCGATCCGACGAGGCGGGCCAGGTCCAGGTCGACACCGTAGAGGAACTGGTTGTCGCCGGCCTGGCCTTGCTGGTGCCCGCCTGACGCGAAGTCGCCGAAGTCGCCGGTGTAGCCTAGCTTGAAGTAGATACCCCGCTCGGCCAGCGTGCGCCCGAACGGCTTCAGGAGACCGGACGTGTCGAACAGGTAGCCATCGGCGCCGTTGGCGGCCGGTGGCACCAAAGTCGATGCCGGCTGTCCTGCCAGTGTCCGAAGATTGACGGCGGACCCCGTGATATCGTTCGGGACAGAGGAGGTCGTGTCATCGATCTGGCTCGAAGCGGGCGAAGGCGCTGCTTTCGCCGCAGTTGCGAGCAGAACGATCGCGGCCGCGACATACCATCCGAGGCGCCCGATCTTGGCCGGAAAGCGGTCGACGTCACGCGAGGAGGCGTTCGCCTCCGAAAGGGCGACACGGGAGGAACGCATCTCGCGCGATGCGGACACCTTGTCGTGCGTGGAGCGACGGCTTGCCAAGACGGTTCCCTTTGGCCGGCGATCGCCGGCGAGGGCTCATCAGAAGGGGCGCACAAGGCGGGAAACTACTTAGGCAAGCTAGCATGCGGTCTGGCTGAAGGTCGTGCCTAGCAGGCTGCTGAAGAAAGCCGACCGGATCATCCTTGCCGTGCGTGGAGCGACGGCTGGGTTGCCATGCGGGCGCGGGGGCCAGCAGCCTTGGCGAGACCGTCATCGGGGTCGGTGGTGCTGGCGTGCGTCTCGTTGCTGCGGTGGCCGCGAGTTGCGCTCGGCGTTGCGGCCCGCGGGCGGCGCGCCTGGGTCATTGCCTGGAACGACCTGGCCCATTCACGGCCGCGATGCCTTTGATCCCTTGATCCAGCCGAACACCTCCTCGATGCGCACGCGCTGACTTGCGGCGAGCCCGCGTGGCGCGTCGTGCGTGCGTCCACGCCCGAGCCACGTCGCACGCCCAACTTCGAACGCGCCCGTCGACCGCAACATGCGGTGTCACTCGGCGCGTCCGCAGGGCGGCGATGAAGCCCGCGACGTCAGCCCTTGTCCGCACCCAGCGTGATCCTCCGGGCCGGCGCCATCCTGTCCACGAGGGCCAGAGCCGCGTCGCGTTCGGCCGTCCGAGCGTGGGTCAGGCAGCTATGGGCGACGAGCCCGTTGCGGTTCTCCATGAGCACGTGGCCGGCATAGGGATGCGCCTGCGTTCGATTTGCGCGCCAGCCGGGAGACATGAGGTCGTTCTAGCGGCGATCTGTCGGCGCCGAACACCTTTCGCTCGAAGCGTCGGGCCGAGCCCGCCATTCGGCGAGGAGATGCAGGACGGCTTGCCAGGGCGCCCGCGCAGCGCCCGCCTCCGTCCGCCCGCAACGGGTGGTCCTTTCATGTGCCTTCGGCGCGCAGGCGGAACCGAGCCTGCGAGACATGAGCGTTCTCCCGCCGGCTTCCCCGTCGGGCCGAGCCCGCCCGGCGAGGAGATCCGTCGACGCTCGTCCCGAACCGCGGGCCGCCCGCCCGTCGTCCCGCCGCGGGCCGCCCGCCCGTGCCCGCCGACGCTTGCAACCGCCGCCCGCTTCCAACAGCGTGACGGCCGCCGAACGACAGGAACACGATGATCACCGTCCATCATCTCGCGAACTCGCGATCGCAGCGCGTGCTGTGGCTGCTCGAGGAGCTCGGCCTCGCCTACGGGGTCAGGCGCTACGAGCGTGACCCGCGCACCATGCTGGCGCCGCCCGCGCTTCGCGCCATCCATCCGCTCGGCAAGTCGCCCGTGATCGACGACGACGGCGAGGTCGTCGCGGAAACCGGCGCCATCGTCGAGTATCTCGTCGACCGCTACGGCGATGGCCGGCTGATCCCGCCTGCCGGCACGGCCGCGCGCCGTCGCTACGTCTACTGGCTGCACTATGCGGAGGGTTCGGCGATGCCGCCGCTGCTGCTTCGCCTGGTCACCGAGCGGATGACCGCGCCGCCGGTGCCGCGCCTGATGCGGCCGGTCGCCGCCCCCGTCGCCGCCGGGCTTCGGCGCGGCTACGTCGATCCCGAACTCGGCCGCCACCTCGACTTCCAGGAGACGGCGCTGGCCGACGCGCCTTGGTTCGCCGGCGACGACTTCACCGCGGCGGACATCCAGATGAGTTTCCCGATCGAGGGCAGCGTCCGCTACGGGCTGCTGCGCACCCGGCCGCGTCTGGTGGATTTCCTCGCCCGCATCCACGCGCGCGACGCGTATCGCCGCGCGCTCGCGACCGGCGGCCGCTACGATTTCGCCTGATACGAGGCGCGCCTCGCGCTGACGCCCAACGTCCGGCCGGGCGTCAGGCCGTTCTTTCGGCCGGATGCGGCGCGGGGTGCGGCGGGACCGTCGCCCGGGCGATGCGGCGGAACAGCGGCGGGGTGATCCAGGGTCGCTCGCGCAGCGGGCGGTCGGTCGCCGATGCCGTCACGGCAGCGTCAGGGTCCGGTGCGGGATCGGCGCAGGCTGGGGCGGAAGCGGAAGGTCGCACGGAACCGTCGCCGTCTGATGCGGCTTCGGAACTAACATGTTTGTTCCCAAGTGACAACGGCGCCGACCGAAGCCGTTCCGCCCTTCAGGGCTTCCGCCAGGCGCCGCCGTCCGCCGCGCGTTGCGGCGCGTCCACGTAGCGACCGTGCGCCGGCACCGCGATCCGCTCGAAGTCGCGCGCCAGCGTGTCGAGCGCCTGCCGCATCGCGGCGCCCGCGAGCGGACGGCCGTGTCCGGTCAGCAGCGTCTCGGGGGCGAGCGAGGCGAGAAGCCGCGCCGACGCGGCCGCCGCCTCCCAGTCGTGGGTGAAGTATCGGGGCGGCCCGTGCAGCTCGGGCGCCTGCGTCGCGACGGCGTAGACGGATTCCTGCGCGACCGTCACCACCGCGTCGCCTGCCACCAGCGTGCGCGTCTCCGGGTGCCAGAACGACACATGGCCGATGCTGTGACCCGGCGTCGCGAGCCATAGCCAGCCCGGCATGAACGGCACGCTGCCGTCGTCGGGCAAGGCCTGCAGCCGCGCCCCGACATCGACCGGGCCGCGCCCGTAGAGTGGCGAGAGCGTCGCGACGGCGCCGCCCGCGAACGTCGGATCGGGCGGCGGGTAGGCGGCGGAACCGTCGAGATAGGGATGCTCGAGCGTGTGGGCGAAGACCGGCACGTCCCATTCCGCGGCGAGCGTCTCGAGCGCGCCGACATGGTCGAAATGCGCGTGCGTCATCAGGATCGCCGCCGGCCTCGCGGCGGCGCCGAACCGCGCCGCGGCGCGGTCGCGGATCGTCGACGTGCCGCCTGGTGGCCCGGCGTCGATCAGCACCCAGCCCGCCGCGCCGGGACGGCCGAAGAACGCCACGTTGACGATCGCGAGGCGCGCATAGGCGAGGTCGTCGGCGACCGCGACCGTGCCGTCCTCCGCCGCCGTGCCGGTCACGTGGGCAGGATCGATCGGCACCTGCTGGGTCATCGTCCTGGTTCCTCCGCCATCTGACCGAGACCGGTAGCCCGTCCGGCCGCGAGCTGCCCCACACGATCTGGCGAGACCCGGCTTCCCTTCGCGGCCTCCCGCGGGTTTGATGACGAGACGGATCCGGCCGGGGGGAGGGTGGTGAGATGAGCCAGGACAGCAGTTCGGCGGCCGGGCCGGCACGTTTCAGACCGCCCGGTCCGCTCGGCTGCGGCGGCGCCCCGCTCGGCAATCTCTTCGCGCCGGTGTCGGACGACGAGGCCGCGTCCGTGCTCGAGGCCGCCTGGGACGCGGGCGTGCGGCACTACGACACCGCGCCGTTCTACGGCTTCGGGCTGTCCGAGCGACGCGTCGGCAACGCCCTCCGCGGCCGCGCGAGGGGCGACTACACGCTGTCCACCAAGGTCGGTCGCCTGCTCGATCCGGCCGAGGGGCCGGTCGCACGCGAGCGCTTCTCGTATGTCGACGCGCTGCCGTTCGACCCACGCTTCGACTACGGCGCCGACGCCGCGCGGCGCTCGATCGAGGCCAGCCTCGAGCGGCTCGGCCTCGACCGGATCGACATCGTCTACATCCACGACGTCGGCGAGGACACGCACGGTTCCGAATGGACCGGACGCCTCGACGAGGCGATGGACGGCGCGGCGGTGGCGTTGACCCGGCTCCGCGAGGAGGGCGTCATCCGCGGCTGGGGTCTCGGCGTCAACCGCGTCGCACCGTGCCTCGCGGCACTCGACCGCTCCGATCCGGACGTGATGCTGCTGGCCGGGCGCTACACGCTGCTCGACAACGAGGACGCGCTCGAGACGCTGCTGCCGCGCTGTCTCGAGCGCGGCGTCGCCATCGTGGTGGGCGGCCCCTACAATTCGGGGCTGCTCGCCGGCGCCGACACGTTCGACTACGCGCGCGCGGCGCCCGATCTCGTCGCGCGCCGCGACGCGATGCGCGCGATCTGCGCGCGTCACGGCGTCGATCTTCGGGCCGCGGCGCTGCAGTTCTGTGCCGCCCATCCCGCCGTCGCGGCCGTCATCCCCGGCGCGCGCACCGCCGACGAGATGCGGACCAACGCGCGGCTGATGGCGGTGTCGATCCCGTTCGCGGTCTGGGGCGAGCTCAAGCTCGCCGAGCTGATCCCGCCCGGCGCCCCGGTGCCGTTGCCGCGCGGCCTTTGACCGCGACCGCCACGCGGACGTGAAACCGGCGCGTGCCGCCGCGCGACCGCCGCTCGCGTTGGCGGGAGCAGGAGGTGCTGCCCCATGTTGCTGACGAAGTTCCTCGGTGTCGCAAGTCTGCTGATCGGCGCGGGCGAGATCGCGTCCCCCGCCCGTCTCGCGTCCGCGCTCGGTTTGCCCGCCGGACCCTGGACGGTGCGGGCGTTCGGCGCTCGCGAGATCGCCGCGGGCGCGTTCGTGCTCGCGCGTCCGGCGTCGTCCGTCGGACCCGCGTTCCGGCTCGCCGGCGACGCGCTCGACCTCGCGCTGCTCGCCGCCGCCCTGCGTCCCCGCAATCCCCGCCGCGGCGCCGCGGCGGCGGCCTTCGGCGGCGTTCTCGGCATCACGCTGCTCGACGTGCTCGCGTGGCGGACGACCGGGCGCGTCCAGCGGCAGGTCTGAGCGGGCCTCGCACGAACCGGGGCCCGGACTTCGCGTCAGCCGGACGCGAGGCCCGGCCCGCGGTCGAGGAGCGCCGGACCGAGCGTCTCGGTCAACCAGGCGACGAACAGCCGGACGCGCGGCGACAGCGGGCGATTGCTCGGGTAAAGCACCGAGATGAGGGTCGGGACCGGCCGGAAGGCGGCGAGCACCTCCACCAGCGCGCCCGACGCGATATCCGCTTCGAAACGGTGACGCGGCGCCTGCACGAGGCCCATGCCGAGCCGGGCCGCCGCGACGCTCAGGTCCGAGGTGTGGACCAGCACCCGGGCGGGCAGCGTCACCTCGACCGTCCGCCCGTCGACGCTGAACTCGAGGGGCAGCATCGCGCCGCTGCGCGACGACACGAAGCCGACCGCCATGTGCCCGGTCAGCTCGTCGGGCGAGCGCGGCGTGCCGTGCCGGGCGAGGTAGGCCGGGCTCGCGCAGGTCGCCTCCACCATCGTTCCCAACCGGCGCGCCACCATGGCACTGTCCTCGAGCGCGCCCGCGCGCACCACGCAGTCGACGCCCTCCCGGACCAGATCGACGAAGCGTTCGCCTTCGCCGAGATGGACGGTCAGCGCCGGATGACGCGCGAGGAAGTCGGGCAACGCGGGCAGCAGCAGGTTGCGCGCGAGATTGCCGGGAACGTCGACCCGCACCGTCCCGGCGATCGTCCCGCTCGCCGCCCGATCGGCGTCCTCGAGGTCCGCGAGGATCGCCGTGCAGCGACCGTAATAGGCCACGCCCTCCTCCGTCGGCCGGACATGACGCGTGGAGCGCTGGACGAGCCGCGTGCCGAGCCGCTCCTCCAGGCTCCTGATCGTCGCGGTCGCGACCGGGCGCGACACGCCGAGATCGGCCGCCGCGGCGGTGAAGCTGCCCCGATCGACGATCCGGACGAACAGCTCGAGACTGCGGAGACGGTCCATGCGGATTGTTCCAACGGTGAGAACAGTGTTGACGCCGACGCCGGTCTTCCTGCGCCGGCGATGACGCGACACATCGGAAGCCGTCACCATCCGGACGCCCCTCATGCCGACATCATCTCCCATCGCCATCGTCACCGGCGGCAGTCGCGGCATCGGGCGCGATGCCGTGCTGCGTCTCGCCGCGCGCGGCGTCCGCTCCATCCTCACCTACAACACCAATCGGACGGAAGCCGACGCGGTGGTGGCGCTCGCGACGGAGGCCGGCGCGCAAGCGGTCGCGCTGCAGCTCGACATCGGCGAGGCCGCGTCGTTCGGTGACTTCGTCGCGCGGGTCCGCGACGCCATCGGCGCGCTCGGCGCGTCGCGCTTCGACTTCCTCGTCAACAACGCCGGCACGTCGTCGGCGGCGACGCTCGCGAACGCCACCGAAGCGCAGCTCGACGAGCAGTTCGCGGTCCACTTCAAGGGACCGTTCCTGCTCACCCAGGCACTCCTGCCGCTGATGGAAGACGGCGGCCGGATCGTGAACATCTCGTCCGGCCTCGCGCGCTTCACCTTTCCCGGGCGCGCCGTGTACGGACCGATGAAGGCCGCCGTGGAAGCTTTGACGCGCTACATGGCGCTCGAACTCGGGCCGCGCCGGATCGCGGTCAACGTCGTCGCACCGGGCGCGATCGCCACCGACTTCAGCGGCGGCGCCGTCCGCGACAATCCGGAGGTCGCCCGAGCGCTCGCCTCGCACACCGCGCTCGGGCGCGTCGGGCAGCCCGACGATGTCGGTCCCGTCATCGCGTCCCTGCTTTCGGACGAGTTCCGGTGGGTCAACGCGCAGCGCATCGAGGTCGCCGGCGGCATCCACATCTGACGTCGCCCCGACGGGAGAGCGGCGAGACGGAGCTTCGTCGGCCCGGAGTTTTCCCCTCCTCGTGGAGCGCCGGCCGCCGCCCTGACGGGACGCGGCCGGCGTCCGGGGCAGCGCCCTCGGTCTTCCTTTCCCGACCATCCAGCTACGACACGCGCCCCCGCAGACCCAGGCAAGACGCCGCGGCGAGGAGGTTGACGGCGGCGAGGTACCAGGCGGGTGAGGCGGGGTCGCCGGTTGTGTGGATCAGTGCGGTGAAGACGATCTGTGCCGTGCCGCCGAACAGGCTGATCGCGATCGCGTAGAGCGTGCCGAACCCGGTGGCCCGCATCGCGCGCGGGAACAGTTCGGCGAGCAGCACGACCGAGGCGGAGAAGCTGCCGAGCTGCAGGATCGCGACGATCGCCACGACCAGCGCGAAGGCGGTGTCGCTAGGATGGCTGCGAAGGGCCAGCAGCATCGGCACCACGGCGAGGCCGAGCGCGAGGCGGGGCCAGGCGATCAGCGCGAGCCGGCCGCGCGTGTCCGACAGGCGCCCGGCGGCGAACGAGGCGCCGGCGCCGGCAACGCCGACCACCACCGTGCCGAGCAGCGACACGCGCGCGCCGAGACCGAGCGCGGTGAGCGCGTAGGTGGTGACGTAGTTTAGGAAGTACTGGCTGACCGTGCCGGCGATCAGCAGCGCGAGCGCGCACGCGAGTGCGACCGATCCCGGGGATCGTGCGGTCTCGACGTCCGGCGCCCGATCGCCGCCGCGGTCGCCCGGTTCGTCGAGGCCGGCGCGGAGCGCGAGCCCGACCGGCAGCAGCAGCACGCCGAGCGCGAACGGGATCCGCCAGCCCCACTCCGCCATCGCCGGTGCGCCGAGGAAGGCGCGCGGCCGCCTCCTCCGCCCCCGCCGCCTCCGCCTCCGCCGCCGCCTCCGGCTCCTGAAGCGCACCCCTACGTGGTCTACTTCCCCTGGGATAAGTCCATCCTGGTGTCGGATTCCCAAGCGGTGGTGCAATCGGCGGCGACCGACGCGACCTCTCACGGCGCGACAGGCATCGCGGTGGTCGGCTACACCGACACCTCCGGTTCGGTGGCCTACAACGTGCGTCTGTCCGAGCGCCGCGCCAAGGTCGTCGCCGACGCCCTAGTCGCCCTCGGCGTCCAACAGTCCATCCTGTCGGTGGATTGGAAGGGCAAGACGGATTTGGCGGTGCAAACGCCGGATGGCGTCCGCGAGCCTCTGAACCGTCGTGCGACGATCACGATCAACTTCGCTGGCGAAGCCGGTTTCGGGCGCCCCCGTGGCCTCCACCCCGGTCCCGAACAACTAAGGTCGGTTCAAGGTAAGTTGGGAAAGGGCTCGGCTTCGGCCGGGCCCTTTTTCTTTGTCGCCAAGCTGAATCAGCGCCGTGATCGAGGGCTTAGCCTGGCGTCGATTTAGGGCCGCTGATCCTACAAGGTAGATTGCTGTCGGTTATGCCGCAGGCTTCAGTCGTCTAAACAGCGCCTCGACACGCGCCTCGTTCATCGGCTTGGCGACCACAAACTCGGGATCGTACTCGTAGCATTCGCTCGGAGAGGCGGTGATGTAGATCACCGGGATGTCTCCATGCTCGGCATGAATGCTCTTCACAGCGTCAGGACCCCGACCGATCCGCAGCCGAACATCGGAGGTGATGACGCCTGGCCGGCAAGCCCGGGCCGCATTTACGGCGTCTTCCTTACAATCGGCGAAGTCGATAGAGGTTGCCCCAGCGTCTTGCAAAAGAAGCTGGATGGCGGAGGCCACCACCGGTTCGTCTTCAATGAAGAGACCGCTTCTCGACCCTTTGAATGGCGGCCCGAGAAACGCCAAAAGCCTTGGCAAGCGCACCGAGCGACGAGCCTCTACGCCGTCGTTCCAGCACCTCCGCGCACTGAGAGGGTGTCAAGCTGGATGGCCGCCCAAGCGTTTTTCCCTGAGATTTAGCGCGAGCCAAACCTGACTGAGTTCGTTCGATCAGAAGGTCACGCTCGAACTGCGCCATGGCAGCCAGCACTTGCATCACGACTGCGCCAGCTGGTGAAGTCAGATCAGCGCCACCGAGCGCGAGACAATGTACCCGCACCCCATGCTCGGCGAGCCTGCTAACCGTCGCGTCAATGTCCATCGCGTTGCGACCCAACCGATCAAGCTTGGTGACCACAAGGATGTCGCCCTCTTCCAACTTCTGGAGCAGGAGTTTGAACCCCTTCCGTTCGCTGGCGGTCCCGATCCTGATGCGGTCTCTTCTAACACACGCTTGGGGTCCACGACGAAGCCCGCGGCGCTGATCTCTCTGAGTTGGTTTTCCGGGGTCTGCTCTGCTGTGCTCACTCGACAGTATGCAAACATCCTCGGCACCTTTGACCAGCCTGTATCGAATAGGTTGATCCGAACCTAAACGCATCGAAAAGCGGGTAAGGCCTAGATTTCGATACACCCGATAAACGCTGTATCGAATACGGTCCTCTTCGATACAGACGGTGCACCGCTACTAGCCAACGCACGATCACGCTTATGGGTAAGGCAGCCGGTAGAGTGATTTAGCGTGCGTCTTCCTCACACAGAGGGGGCAGCCCGGATCACCATCGCCGCAGCGACCGAAAGGCAAATCGCGCAAGCCATCGCAGCGCCGCCAGAACTCGCCATACAGTTTGTGAATTTCAGCACCCCCGACGATGCCATCCGCGGGGAAAGCGATTTGGGTGAACAGGTGTTACGCGACTTGTCGAATTGAAAGTGGCCCGGCGGAGGAGGCTCATCTACGCCGAGCCTATCCTTGAGGTCTTCACTCACGCCACCGCCGTAGCATGCGGGAGCAGCCGATCAAAGGCGCTCTGCACGTGCGGGCGCAATTTATAAATCTGAGAGCGGCGAGACTGAAGGTGCCGAACGGGGAGGTAAGCCAACTACCTAAATCGACCCTTGTCAGACGTTAGCCCGTCCTGTTGCGGCGACGAGATGCGAGCCTAGGATGTGGACATGAGCGACAAACAGCCTGCAGGACATATGGACCAGCACCCACAGAACGAGTGGGATGCCATCAGGTATGATCCGAAGTTCGACGAGTACACCATTCTGTCCGGCGGTGCGCTTCAGCAACTATATTACTGCCCGTTTTGTGGCGAGCGCCTACCAGAGAGCAAGCGCGACGAATGGTTCGATCAACTTGAAGCACGTGGCGTCGGCGATCCATGGAATGACGAAGTGCCTGTCGAATATCAGTCAGACGTGTGGCGAAAAGGTTCGGGCTGAAAGTCCATTTCCCACCCTTCTCAGACCTTGGCCACGTCCGCTTTCGGAGCTCAGAGGTCGATTGCTCGGAAAGCTCAAGAGCGTCGTCCACTTCAATCCCGAGATGCCGCACCGTACTTTCCAATTTCCGGTGGCCGAGCAAAAGCTGACACGCCCGCAGATTGCCCGTCTTCTTATAACCAGCACCACCTTGGTTCGTCGAAGACTGTGGGTGCCGTAAGATCGCGGCTCAAGCCCAACTAATGCGACTCATTTATCGAATAACCTAGCGTATTGGCGCGTGCTGATTTGCTCACCGGACCCGCTCCGGCTTGGGAACAGCCAATCGTTTGCTCGGTGGCCTCGTAGCGTCAGGCACGCGGTCAGTGCTTCACGAGTGGAGTCGATAATCTCAAACGGAACAGGCCGTCCGGTTTTCTGTTGAATGACGGTCGCTCGCTGACGCATTGAGCCGCCAGGCGCCACATCGCTCACGCGCAACTTTACCAGATCGCAGCCGCGGAGCTTGGCGTCGATACCGCAGTCGAAAAGAGCGAGGTCGCGAACTCGACCGGCCAATTTCAATTGCTGACGGATCGCCCATACATGCTTCGGTTTGAACGGCGGCTTGGGCCCGATGATCCTGCGAGCGTTCCAGGGCGATGGTGGGCTCTGAATAGATCACGCTGAGCCATGTCTCGTCTCCGAGAACAGCCCCTGGCATCAGTGTAGGACCGGCTGGATTGATTGATCGTTTAATAGGTTGGTAAACGTGGCCGGCGTGCGCCATTAGCTGCCATCGGCACCTCCCACAATAGGACATTCTGATATTACCCGCGCTTTCAGCGGGTAGCTCCTGCAATTAGGGTCTTGTGCTTGGGGCGCATGCGGGTTCTCGTTATCGGCGAATACGGTTTGATCGGCGGCTATGTGGTTTCCGCCTTGGCCTCCGCCGAACATGAAGTGATCGGTGCGGGCCGGAATGTACGTGCCGCGGCGCGTCGGTTTCCGCAGGCGACGTGGGTGCGGGCCGATCTCGCCCGTTTCGCGAAGGGTGAGTGGGCGGAGCTGTTGGTGGATGTAGACGCGCTCGTCAACTGCGCAGGCGCCTTGCAGGACAATCCGATTGACAACTTGGAGGCCGTCCACATCTCGGGCCTCGTCATCCTGGCTCGGGCGGCGCACGCGACTAAAGTCAAGCGACTGGTGCATATCTCAGCGGCGGGGATGCAGGATGCGCCGGGCGCCTTCAGCCGCACCAAGATCGCCGCCGAGATGGCCCTCCGAGAAGAGGGCGATCGACTGGTTCATCCTTCGGTCAGGGTTAGTGCTGGCGCCGGCGGCTTTCGGCGGCAGCGCTTTGCTTCGGGCCTGGCGGGCTGCACGCTGGCGATCCCGGCGGTCCATGCATCCAGTTTGATCCAGGTCGTCGGCGTAGAGGATGTCGTTTGATGCGACAAGCATGGCCGCAACGCCGACGAAAAGGGCTGTGGTCCTCAAAACGCTCAACCAATCTTTGCTTTAAGCGATGGATTGCAAGATCAACTGTGACGTGATCGCTTGCGACAAGCCGCCCGTCATTGGCTGGTGCTGGTGTTGACGCCATACCGGGGGCCTTTGCGGGCGCCGACGGCGGTGACCGTGCCGGTGGCCGTGGAGGTCGTCACCGTCCCCGTATTGTAGCCGATCAGGCCGCCGGCGACATTCGAAGCGTTCACATTGGCGCTGGTCGAGGCGTCAGAGACTGAACCATCGTTGCGGCCGACGAGGCCTCCCACATTGGTGTAGCCCTGCACCGAGCCTTCGACGGTTGAGTTCAGGATCATGCCGGAGTTGTAGCCGACCGCCCCGCCGACGTTGGTCGCCCCGCTAACTGCGCCCGTGTTCGTGGAAGTGGTGATCGTGCCCGCGTTGGCGCCCGCCAAGCCGCCCACGGAATTGCCCGTGGCGATCACGACGTCGCTGTTGCTGCTGGCGCTGATGACGCCCTGGGCATTGGAGCCGACGAGGCCGCCCACGATCTTCGCTCCGCTCACGGTTCCGCCGCTAACCTCGCCGGAGACCGCCGACTGACTGCGGTTCAATCCGACGAGACCGCCGACGGTGGATGTACCGGAGATCAGGCTCGACGTCACAGTTCCGGAGACGATGGAGCCCGTGTTCTCTCCGACGAGTCCCCCGGTGAACGCGCCTCCATCCACCTCGCCCGATACGGAGACATCGCTCAATGCGCCGGTGTTGACTCCGACCGCGCCGCCGACGATCGAGACACCCTGGACCGTACCCGTTGCGGAGAAAGCGATGAGTCCGCCGGTGTTGAGCCCGACCAGCCCGCCGACGCCGCTGCCCGTCCCGATGACAGCATCCCGCGCCGTGTCGGCGAAGCCCGCGATCTGCACCCCTGCCCCGATCTGGCCGGCGTTGACGCCGGCGATGCCGCCCACGTTGGCGACCCCATCGACCGTCCCGCCGGTCTCGCTGACGGAGTCTATGGTCCCTGTCGCGGCGTTCAAGCCGACGAGGCCGCCCACGGCGCTGGTCCCGCTCACGTCTCCCGCATCCGTGGAGGCGGCCAACGCACCCTGGTTGTAGCCGATAAGCCCGCCCACATTCTTGTCGCCGCTGACCTGCTCACCGTTGACGAAGGCGAGAGCGACCGAGCCGAGGTTGCGGCCGACGAGGCCGCCGACGTTGGTGGTTCCCGTCACCGACACGTCGGCCTTGACCTCGACAAGACTGGCGTTCGGCTCGTTGACGCCGACGACGCCGCCGGTGTTGGCGCCGCCCAGGATCGTTCCCGAGACCGCGACATCGGTCACCGAACCGGAGTTGGCGCCCACAAGCGCGGCCGCCTGTTGCGCTCCGGAGATCGACACGTCCACCAGCGCCAAGTCCCGGATCGTCCCCCCGGTCGCGAGCCTGCCGAACAAGGCGGCGTTCACTGCGGTGGAGTCGATGGTCAGGCCAGTCAGCGTGTTGCCGAGCCCCTCAAAGGCGCCGCCGAACGTGGCGATGACCGCGCGTCTGTAGGCCGTGGTCGGCGCGGTCTCGTCGGTGGCCAGCGCGTAGTCGCCGGCGGCGCGCACCGACGCCAGATCGCCGTCATAGACCAAGGTGTAGGCCGCGCCGTCGATCGAGAGGCGTCGCGCCTTGATCCACGCCGCCGAAGTCGATCTTGCCGGCGCCGACGAGGCCCCAGCCCGTGCCGGAGGCGAGGGAGACCGCGCCGCCGCCGCCGATGCTCACCGGCGCGTCGATCTCCAGCGATCCGGCCGCGTGCAAGCTCAGGCCATCGGCGCCGGAGAGGCTCACCGCCTGATCGAGCGTAAAGTCGCCGGAGGCGGTCACCGCCCAGCCAGGGTTGGGCAGGGCCGCGGTCAAGATCGCATAGGAGCTCGCCCCGAAGGCGGCGGGCAGGCGCGACTGCAGCTCAGTCAGCGTCGTCGCCGAGGTCTGGGCGGAGATCGCGCCGGCGACGAGGTTGGGGCCGGTCGCGCCCTCGGTGAATCCGGCGCCCGTGGCGGTTGGGTTCTGGGCCGAGAAAGCGAGGCTATCCGTATAGCCGAGGCCGATTGGCGAGGACACGCCGGCGGTGACGAGGCTCGCCGCGACTGTCGCGCCGGTGTCGGGCAGGGTCCCGCGATCGTAAGCCACATAGTAGGAGCCATCGGCGCCAATCGAGGCGAGGCCTGGAATCCCCAGGTTCAGGCCATTGCCGTCGGTGTCCGTTCCGGCGGTGTGGGCGCCGAGCTGAACGCCATTCACATAGAGGCCGACGCCCCCCGTCGCGGCGCTGCCGTCGGCGTTCTTGGCCGTGCCCGAAACTGCCTGAATGCCGTCCGGGTAGAAGAAAGCCGAATACGGATAGACGCCGGCTTGGCCATAGTAGAAGCCGGCCTGGCCGGCGATTGAGGTGTCGGTCTGAAGTTGAACCGTCGTCACGCCTTGGGCGACGCTGCTGCCGATGCCAGCGGTATCAGTGTTGTAATACAGTCCGGAGTTGCAGTAACCGTAGTTGCAGCTGTTATCATAGATCGGCCCATGCGAGCCGATCGAGGCGTCGATGTTGGTGGACCCGACACCGGCGCTGACCCGGCCGATCGAGTAACCGTAGATATACCAGCTATCCTGTTGGGAGCCGTCGAGGGCGCCGATCAGCCCGCCGACGCTGTCGGAGTTTTTTCCGACCGTGACCGAGCCGAAGGCGGAGACGGAGTTGAGCTCCGGGAAACCGCCATCGGCCTGATGGCCGAACAGACCGCCGACCTGGGAGGCGTTGTCGCCTGCGGTCACCGCGCCAGTAGCGAAGTTGTCGTGGAAGTCATAGCTGCCACCTATGCCGCCAGCGTATTCTGGAAAGCCAGGGTAGCTGCCGTATACGGATAAATCCGTGTAGTTGTCACCAATCAGGCCGCCTATCTTGCTTGAGTTCGAACCCACCGTCACAGAGCCGGTGCTATAAGTGTAAAATAGCGGGGAATTGCTGAAGTAGTAATAATTGGTATAATAGACGCCTCCGTATCCCGGATAGAACGCAAAATACTGATAGGATATGGGGTCAGGAACGATATCTTGGCCGATCAGTCCGCCAACTGCGGTTGCGTTGTTTCCCGCGGTGACGTTGCCGCTCGCCCAGCTGGCGATGACGCCGATGCTGCCGCCTCCATCCTCGAAAGAGTACCCGTTCTGGTTGGCGCCGTTGGCGCCGATCAGGCCGCCGACGAAGCTGGCGTTGTTTCCGACGGTGACGGCACCAGTGGCGTATACCCGTTCGAAGTATCCCGGGGTGGGGGAGCTGGTATAGATATAGGGGGGCGTGGTCGCCAAGCCGATCAGCCCGCCCACCGCGATCGCCCCGTCGGACGCGGTGACCGTCCCGGTGGCGTGAGCATCAAAGACGTTGGTGGGCGAAAAAACCTGCCTCGCGGCGCCGAGGAGGCCGCCGATGTAGGCCGGGCCATTGAAGTAGGGAACGAGGGAACCCCCGCTCAGGATCTCGCCGGTGACGTTCCCCGTTGCGTAGACGGTGTTCACGTTGGCGCTGCTCAGCTGCCCGACCAGCCCGCCGACGAAGTAGGAGCCGGTCACGTTTCCGGTGGCGTAGGCGTTGCTGAGGTTGTTTTCCGAGCTTGTCGGATCGAAGACGCCGATCAGCCCGCCCACGTTCAGCCCGCCGATGACCGAGCCCGTGGCGTAGACGTCGGTGATGTTGGAGCCGCCGGTGTGGCCGTCGTTGGCATCGGCCGTGACGGGGTAGTAGTCCAGACCGCCGCCAGCCTGACCGATCAGCCCCCCAAACCCGCCCTCGACGCCGTAGCTGGGAGTGGTCGAGGTGCTCCCGGTGACATTGCCCGTGGCGTAGGCGTCGGAGATATAGGTGGTGTTCGTGTAACCGAGGTAGCCGATCAGCCCGCCCACCGCGTTGTTTCCGGCCACGTTTCCGGTGGCGAAGGAAAAGCCGCTCAAGGTGGGGTAGGTGTAGCTGCAGCTGAATTGACCGCAGCCCACGAAAGCGGGGCCCATCGCGCCAAGCAACCCGCCCACCGCCGTGTCGCCTGAGACGTCGCCGGTGGCCGACGAGCCGCTGATCAGACCGCCATAGGCCAGCCCCACCAGGCCACCGACGAAGATGCCGGAAGACGATCCGCCCAAGGTGATCTCTGAGGTGACCGCGCCCGAGGCCGAGCTGTTCAGGATCGTGCCGGAGTTGACGCCGACCAGACCACCCACGCCCTCATAGCCGTTGACCGCCAGATCGCTGCTGACGTTGAGGATCGTTCCCTGGTTCAAGCCGGCCACGGACCCGGTTCGCCATGCTTTCCCATAGGAGACTGAGCCATTGAATTGGGCGGCGCTCGACCCGAGGGCGGCGGAGAGCTCTGCGCTGGGCAGACTGTAGTAGAGGGTCGCGTTGTCGTACACGACCCTGGAGCTGACGACGACGCTGCCGCCGGCGAGGCTGAAGTCGCGCAGCGTGCCTGAACTGCTGGCGAACAGGCCGACATTGGCGCCCGCATTGAGGTCCAGCAGTGTCCCGTACTGGTCGACAGCCGTCGGTGCAGGTTGAAGGATGGTCAGGTTGGCGATGGTGTGGCCGAGGCCATCGAAGGCGCCGCTGAACGCGCCCACCACCGCGCCGCTGAACGTGCCGGCCGTGCTCGCGTCCACGTTCGTCGCCAAGGCGTAGTTCCCGCCGAGCGCGGTGTTGATGTTGGTGATGTCGGCGATCGAATAGGCCAGGGCGTAGGCCGCGCCGTTGATCGTCAGCGACTGCCCCGAGACAGCGCTGGTCGCCGCTGAGCCATCGGCGTTGTTGTAAGTAAGGCTGCCGCCGAAGCCGGACCCGCTCATCCCGAACGACAGGTTGGTCGGCGCGCTCGCGTCGTAGGCCAGCGCGACCGCGCCAGCGCCGTTCACGGAGATCGGCGCCGAGATCGTCAAGGCGCCGGCGGCGAGGAGCCCTAGGGAGCCGCCGTTGGTGAGCGTGATCGGGCTCGTCACCGTTAATCGGCGCGCCGGCGGCGGTGGTCTGCACCATGAATAGGCCGCTCGTCGTCACCGGCGCATCGACGGTGAAACTCGCCCCGGATGTGATGAGGCCGATGCCGGTGGCGGCGACGATGGCTGTTTGGGCATCGTGCGCAGCGTCGTCGGCGTTCTCGGCCGTCGCCTGTGCTGCGCTCACGGCGCCAGAAAAACCGCCGAGCGACGAAAGGCTCGTCGCCTGCGTCGGCGTGACGACGGCGTGCTCGTAGAGGGTGACGCCCGTCTGCAGGGTGCTCGCGCCATCGCCCGTAACCGTTGCGCCGGCGACGTCGGTCAGCGTCGCTGAGCCGGCCGCCGCGCTGTAAGCCAAGAGCGTACCCGTCCCGTTCGCCGCCGTCGCCGCCGGCGCGAAGACGTAGAAGGAGCCGTCGGCGCCGATCGACGCGGCGCCGAGGCTTTCGCCGCTCCCGACGAGCCCGACGGTCGCCCCAACGTTCGAGGAGCCCCCCACGGTCCCCGAGATCGCCTGCACGCCATTAGGGAAGAAGCTCTTCAGGTACGGATAGAGTCCGCCCACGCCGCCGCCGAAGGCCGAGCCCAGATGAGCTGCGTCAATGATCGTTCCGCCGTCGGTGAGTGCGGCCGTCCCCTGCAGCTGGGCGGTGGTGAGGCCACCCGTTTGGCCCGAGGTCTGCGAGTCGAAGTAGGAGTTGGAGATCACACCGCTGTCTTGCGAGAGGCCGGTGACGTTCCCGTCGAGATCGGCGCCGGAGCCGGTGACGCGACCGGTCGCGTAGCTCTGTGAGATCGTGCCGGCGTTGGCGGCGACCAGTCCACCAATGAGAGCGAAGTCTCCGAGACCGGTGACCCCACCCGTGGCGTAGGATTGGGAGACTGTCCCCGTCCCGCCATTGTAGCCGACGAGCCCGCCGAGGTCGGTGGAATAGAACGGACCGGAAACCGATCCCGTAGCGTAGGTCTGCGAGATCGTACCGGTGTTGAAGCCGACGAGCCCGCCCGCCCACTGCTCCTGGGCATAGATGCTGTCGGTGGCGTAGACCTGGGTGATCGTCCCGGCGTTATCGCCGACGACGCCGCCCACGCTCTGGTATCCCGACACGCTGCCGCCGACCACGCCCAGGTCGCGCACCACGCCCGTGGAGTATCCGATCAGGCCGGTGTCCTGAGATCCGGCCGGCGCCGAGATCGTCAGGTTGGTGATCGTGTGACCCAGCCCTTCTAAGATGCCGGTGAACGGCGTGGGCGTGATACCGTTGTAGAAGTCCCCGCCCGGGGTGATGACGGCGGTGGTGTAGGGGTTGGCGAGGCTGGCGCTGGCGTCGACGTTGCTCGCCAAGGCGTAGGCGCCGGTGAGGTCGGCATTCACGCCCTCAACGTCGCTCATGGAATAGAGCAGGGTGTAGGGCGTGCCGTTGATGGTCAGGCTCTGACCCGACCCTTGCGCGCCTGTGAAGCTCAGGCTCGAACCTTCGGCGAAGGAGAGCGCCGGCGTGGTCAGCGTCACCGCCCCAGAGCCGGCGTCGGTGATGTTGGCGTTGACGGCGATGCCGCGGCCGTCGGTTGCGCCGTGCGCGGCCAGGGTCAGGCCGCCGTTGGAGAAGCTGATCGGCGCGCTGACGGTGATGGCGTTGTAGGCGTCGAGCGTCAGGGCGCCTGACCCTGTCCAGGCGATCGGTGCGGCGACGGTGATGTCGCCGACGCCGGAGGTGTTTTGGACGCCGACCCCGGAGGCGCTGGTGGCGGTAGTCTGCTCGACCACGTCGGTGCCGGCGTCGAGCGTGCTGGAGATCGTCGCGGCGGCGGCGCTGTCGATGGTGAGGTCTGTGGGGTCGACCAGCCATGTCCCGCCATGCGCGTCAATCTTGGCCGCGCCGATCTGCACCGTACCGCCTGAGGTCTCGATCGCGCCGGCCGAACCGCCGGGCCCCTGCGCCTCTAGCGTCCCGGCGACGCTCAGCGTTCCATTATCGGCGATGAGCCGGATGTGACCGTCGCCCGCCTGCACTCCCGTGGCGCGGATCACGCCGTTGGTGTTCCCCGCGAGCGCATAGACGTTGCCCTGCTCGGCAATGAGTTCCGCGTTGGCGGCCGCGACCAAACCTGCATTGGAGACCGAGGTGTCGCTCCCGCCGAGAAGGACCGTAAACTTGCCTCCGTCCAGGCTCGCATCTCGCACCAGCACTGAACGGCCCGCAACGAGACCCGCCGTACCGTTCGCCGCGCTCACCGACCCAGTGTTACGGACGTCCATTGCGATCAGCGCCACATCGCCGCCGAGCGATCGCCACCTTGCCGAGGTTGACCACGCTGGCCGTCGAGGCGCCGGAGAAGGTGAGGTCGCCGCCCTTGAGGAAGTTCGCGTCGGTCAGGTTCAGGGTGGAGGCGGCGAAGCTTCCGCCGGTGTTCACCACGCCGGTCTTGCCGATGATCACCCCGTTGGGATTAATCAGATAGACCGAACCGGTGGCGCTCAGCAGCCCGTCGATCGAGGACACGCTCGTCCCCGTCACCCGGTTGAGGGTGGCGCCCGAGCCGTTATTGAACTGAACCGCGCCGCCTTGGCCGATGGAGAAGCCGGACCAGTTGATGATCGCCTTGCCGCTCGACTGGTTGACGGTGAGCGTGGACCCGCCGCTCGAAATGTTCGCCGTCCCGGCCGTCACGGCGCCGCCGGTGGGCAGGACCGGCGCTGTTCCCGCCGCCGCCGTTCCAGTCGCGCCCCACGCCAGCATCAGCGCCATCAGCGAACAGCTCGCCAGCCCACCGGCCCGCGCGCTTTTAGCGCGACGCATCCTTGGGGACACCGCTCTCGAACGAGCCGCAAGTGTCATATCCTGCATCACGCCAGCCATGGGAAACCACCTTCACACCGTCGAACACCGCCGGGGGTCTGCGGAGGAACGACGGGGCGCCCATTAACATGAGCGGCGGTGCCCTGCTTTCACCGCTGTGTGGCTGACTTGTCTGAGCGTCCAGACTATCGCGTCGAGAGGGCGTCTCGAGGTCAGAGGCGCTTTTGTCGCACCTTGCTGGGAGCTATCCCGTAGGTTCGGCGGAACAGGCTGGAAAGGTGCGCTTGGTTCGAAAAGCCGTAGTCGTAGGCCAGCTGCGTCAGACTTCTCTCATCGTTGGGAAGCAGCAGCGCCGCATGCACCTGGGCCAGCCGCCGTCCCCAAATATACTTGGCGACGCCGCCCTCGGCCTGAAACGGCTGGTAAAGGCGGCTTCGCGAAACCTCAAGCGCCTTAGCCACGCTCTCAGGCGTCAGTTCGCGGGCGGCAAGATGATCTTCGATATAGGCGCGGGCCTGCTCTCCCAACGTAGGCGGCGGGGCCAATACCGCCTCCAAGCCAAACAACCTCATCAGTTCACTGAGCGTTTCCGAAACAAGCGCGCGCACGCCGCTTTTGCGTTTGCGATCCAGTTCCGGATACACCGCCTCCAAGAATCTTATGTATGAAGCGGCCTCGTTCGCGTCGAACACCCGCCCATGCAGTTTCGCAAGGTCACCGAACTGCGCGATGGCCGCCGTGCGGTTCACCGTAACGAAGTGCAGACGTGTATCCGCCTTCTCCAGCAGCGTTATCGGCTGGCGAAAGTTCATGACGTAGACGCTGCCAGCGACGGCGTGGATGGGCCGACCATCGCAGTCGCCCTCCACCTCGCCTTCGATCACGTGCTGGATGGCCAGATAGTCGGCGCTATCCATGGCGGCCTTTAGCGCCGTGCGCTCGAACAGGTGTGGGCTGGCGTCGACAGCGTGAAAGCGCACCGGCCCCGCGACATAGCCGACGATCCGGGCATGGAAGTGCGATGACTGCGGCGTTAGCGTCGCCGGTCCGGCGACCTCTTGTTGGTAGGCGGCGCTACGCTCCGCCTCAGGATAAAGGTCGCTGTTGAACTCCAAGCGAGCCAACAGCGGATCCGATTCCGACGCCATGTCCCCGGAGATCGGTTCATTCATCGGAGGCGCCATTGTCTTTTCAGCTAAAGCTCTAGGGCGTCACCTTACAATGCGGTCCTGCTCACGCAAAACGGCGGCTGGATGGGCGGCAAACCGTCGCTCTCATATTTAGGCGAACCTGCGGCGAATGTTCGCCTCAGTTATATGTGGCCAATCCAACATGCTGGACACCGGCCAGAGCCGCTCAGAATTTGGCCTTTTCGCCTTAAGATTAATGAAGCCCTTGCTGCCGACCAGCCCTCCGCCATGCAGCGGCCCACAACCGTCTCGAACAACTCGCGCAGCAGATCGCACTCACGGAAGCCGCCGTGTCGGTTCTTGGATAAGGTGGAGTGATCAGGCACGTCGTTGTCCAGACCCAGCCGGCAGAACCAGCGGTAGGCGAGGTTAAGATGCACCTCTTCGCAGAGCCGCCGCTCCGAGCGAATGCCGAAGCAGTAGCCCACCAGAAGCATCCGGATCAGCAGCTCCGGATTGATCAAGGGCGGGCCTATCGCGCTACAGAACGGCGCCACGTGCGTCCTGACGCCCTCTAGATCCACGAACCTATCGATCGCCCTGAGCAGGTGGTCCGCCGGCACGTGCCGCTCCAGCGAAAACTCGAGAACAGCGCCGCCTAATCGACCTTCCGATCACCCATCATAGCCGTGATCTCCTGCTTCAGGCAGGAGCACATAACGCCTTATAGATAAAGGGGTTTTTGTGGCCCACGGTCATGTCTTGTTAGGGCGTTATTTGAGTATGTTAGGGCGTTATTTGAGTATGGCATGCAAGAGGTCAGCCGTTCGACTCCGCTAAGCTCCACCAATCAAAGGCCTCGCGGCATGGTCGCGGGGCCTTTTTGATTCCGGGCGTCCCATACTCCCGCATTGAAACCTGGTTTGAACCACACCATCTCTCCTGTACCGAGAAGCCCCCGCGCCGAGTCCGGGCGGTGACTTCGAGGCTGAGTCGCTTGATGAGGACTTTGGCCATGACGACGCGAACGATCGTGTTCGATAGCCCCTTCCTGCTCGGTTTCGAGCATACGCGGGCGCTGATCGAACGGGCCGCCAAAGCGGCGGCCGAGTCCTACCCTCCGTACAACGTCGAACAGCTTGCCGAAGATCGGCTGCGCATCACCTTGGCGGTCGCCGGGTTCGCCCCAGACCAACTGCATGTGACGGTGGAGCTTAACCAGTTGATCGTCGCCGGCCGACGCGAAGCCGACGGCGATAAAGGGGAGGGTGCGGGGTATCTGCATCGGGGCATCGCGGCGCGAGGCTTCATGCGGACCTTTGTCCTGGCCGATGGGATGGAGGTGGAAGCCGCCACCTTGGAGCACGGCCTGCTGCACGTCGATGTGGTTCGGCCGGAACCCGAAAAACAGGTCAAGCGAATACCGATCCGGACGGCGGGCTGACGCCCATCGTTCTCCAGCTTTCAGGCCGGCTGAACTCAGCGGTCGTCAAAGCGTTGTTTTGTTTAAGGAGGCGGTCATGATGACGCCCACGTTCACTACCGAAGCTTTCGCCGCCCTCGGCGCTCCCGCCCTCGTCTATGTCCGGCCGATCAAGCCAGCGAGATCATGGACGGGGCCCCGGAAGAGGCTTTGAAGACCTTTCACCTCGTCCCGGACCAGACCCTCTACGCCCTGCATCGCGCTGACGGCGAGCGGCTGGCGGTGATGGTGGACAAGGATTCGGCCTATGCGGCGGCCGTCGCCAACGAACTGGCGCCCGTCTCCGTTCACTAAAATTGGCGAGCGAACGCCGTCAGGCGGCGTTCGCTTCAGCCTCCCGGCTAAGCACGGCGAAGATGGCGTCGGGAGAGCGCGCCTGACGTAGCTGCTCCCTTATCTGACCCTGCCGCAGAAGGCGGGACACCCGCGCCAGAGCGCGCAGGTGTTCGGTCTTCGCCGTCTCCGGCGCGAACAGGGCGAACAACAGGTCCACCGGCTGATCGTCCACGGCGCCGAACGCCACCGGCTTTTCCAGCCGCACGACCACCGCCTGCATGTGATCGATCCCGGCAAGGCGGGCGTGAGGGACCGCGACGCCACGGCCGACGCCGGTCGAACCCTGAGCCTCACGCTCCATCAGCGCATCCAGAATGTCGGACGACTTCAGCCCGTTCGCCTTCGCCGCGGCGTCCGCGACGACGGACAGCGCCTGGCGTTTGCTGTCCGCGCTGGAGCGGTAGACGATCGACGCGCGGTCCAGCCAGTCACCGATGTCCATGATGGTCGCTTCCGAATTGATCGGCCGACCCAACATCAAACCGGCCCGCGCATCAATGCGCCAGCGCCTATATTGGCTCCGCCATCACAGTTGTTTGACGATTGATCAGTTTCGCGCGGCGGGCGCCGTATTTGCGGCCTTCGGCGCGGAGACGGTCTCCTGAGCGAGCGGCATCCGTTCGGGATCGATCCAGCCGATGTTGCCGTCCTTGCGACGGTACACGACCGACAGACCGCCGTGGCCGGCGTTCCTGAACAGCACCATCGGCGCGTCGGACAAGTCCAGCTCCATCACCGCCATCGAGACCGGCATGGTCTTCAAGGTGGCTTCCGTCTCGGCGATGATCATGGCCGCCGGCGGACCGTCGGCGTGGCCGCCGTTCTCCTCCCAGGCGTCGTCGAAGTCGCCTTCGTCGTCGGCGCGGAGCACGATCAGGGAGGCCATTTCCGCCGTGGCGGCGCGGCCGCCTGGATGGCTGTGGTGGTTCTTCAGACGGCGCTTGTAGCGGCGAACGCGGGTTTCGAGCTTGATCAGCGCCTCGTCGAAGGCGGCGTGAGCGTCGGCGCCCGTGCCGCGCGCTTCAAGCTGCTGGCCAGACGCCAGATGCACCACGACATCGACGCAAAGGCTATGGCCGTCCTTGCCGACGGAAACATCCGCGTCCCCGCCCCGTTCGAAGTATTTGCCGATCCCCGCGATGGTCTCGTCGATGATGCGCTGTCGAAGCGCCTCGCCCACATTCACATGCTTGCCCGAAACCTGAACGTTCATCGGAGCCGTCATTTCCGCGTCCTTTGAATTGGCTTGGATCAGTTGTTCCGAGGGCATTGCGCATCCACCGTACTGGAAGTGTCAAGGGCGCACGCGAACTGCGCGACCAGGGAAGGAAACGCCGCCTACGGAGGGAAGTTCAGTCACAATGCCGGCGCCCGCCGCGCGTTGGAACGCTCAGCAAGCCTGCTTCAGCATCCGTTTGCGATCGACGGAGGAGGGAATGCGCAGGGCCTCGCGGTATTTGGCGACGGTGCGGCGGGCGATGTCGATGCCGGTTTCCTTGAGAATTTCCACCATGCCGGTCATCGGACAGCACGTCCGTCGCCGCCACGTTCCCCGTCGATCAGCCCCTTTGATCTTGTGACGCACTGCTTCAGCGGAGTGCGCCGCGCCGCCATCCGAAGACTGGATCGAGGAGGTGAAGAAGAACTTCAGTTCGAAGACACCCCGCGGAGTGGCCATGTATTTGTTGGAGGTGACACGGCTGACGGTGGACTCGTGCATACCGATGGCGTCGGCGACGGTCTTCAGGTTCAGGGGGCGCAGATGCTCCACCCCGAAAGCCAAGAAAGCTGCCGTTCGAGGCGGTGCGCGACCGCCTGCCGGCGGGTGCGGACGAGCCGTTCTGGCTTGCCGTGCGCGGCAACCTCGACAGCCTGCTCGACGCCCGCCTCTGGTGGGACGTCGTCGCCGGCGAGTTGCCGCCCAGCCTGGTCCCCGAGGAGACCGAGTTCCTCGCCCAAGCCGCCGCCACCCTGCCGCCTGAGCCGTGGGGCGAGCCGTGCTGGGCCGATTGGACGATGGCGCTCAAGGCGGCGACCGGCCGCAAGGGCCGCGCCCTCTTCCACCCGCTGCGCCTCGCCCTCACCGGCGAGGAATCAGGCCCGGAGATGCGCGTCCTACTGCCCCTAATCGGGCGGGAACGAGCGCTGCGGCGATTGCGGGAGGCCGCGTAAGGAACGCCAGGGCTCATCCCGCGCTGGATCGTGACGCTTCACACCCCGTTCATTGAAGTCGCTGGTGTGAGCGGCGCCTAGGGCGTGCGCAGCCGCTTCGCGTTCGCGGTGGCGCCGGCGTGCCACGGCGTCAGAATCGCCTCCATCGTGCCTCCGGCCATCAGCGCCAGCGCGCTGGTCTGCACCGCCCCGAGCTTCTCGCTGACCATGCTCGAATACTCGGCCGCGCTGCACTGCCCCGAGGCCATCAGCACGCCGCGCCGGGCAATGGTCTCCCACGACGACAGGGCCAGCTCGGTCAGCATTTGCGGCAAAGGCACGTCGGTGATTTCGGCCATGATGGGATAACCGGCAGCGGTGTCGCCGCGCCGGCCAGGCTCCTTTCTGATCAGCCGAGACGGCTCTCGGCGAATTCGTAATTAGCCAGCTTGTCGAGATAGTTGGAGATGTAGTCCGGCCGCCGGTTGCGGAAATCCAGATAGTAGGAGTGTTCCCAAACATCGAGCGCCAGCAGCGCCTTGCCCTCGCCGGTCTTCAGCGGGTTGGAGCCATTCGGCGTCTTCGCGATCTTCAGCGTGCCGTCCGGCGCCTGCACCAGCCAGGCCCAGCCGGAGCCGAACTGGCTGATCCCCGCCTGCTTGAACTCCGCCTTGAACGTCTCGACGCTGCCGAACGCCTCGGTGATCTTGGCCTCCAGCTTGCCCGGGATCTTGCCGCCGGTCGGCGAGAGGTTCTGGAAGAACAGGATGTGGTTCCAATGCTGGCCCGCATTGTTGAACACCGGCCCCTCGCTGGCGGTCTGGACCACCTCGTCCAGCGACTTGCCCTGCAGGCTGGGGTCCTTCTCGACAAACCCGTTCAGCGCCGTGACATACGCCTGATGGTGCTTGCCGTGATGCAGCTCCAACGTCTCCTGGCACATGCCGGCGGCGGCCAGGGCGTTGGTGTCATAGGGCAGGGGCGGCAGCTCGAACGCCATGCGCGTTTCCTTCATGAGTTTGCAACGACGTCCAAATAAGCCCGCACGACGCCCGATGGTTGCCTGCCCGCCGACGATAGGCTCCCATGCGGCGGATGCTGTCGGCCTGCGCCCAACTCGTCCGCCGGCACGATCCGGACCGCTTCCTGTGCGCGCTGTTCGCCCCGGCGGCCCGGCGCGAGACGCTGTTCGTGCTCTACGCCTTCAACCACGAGCTCGCCCGGGCGCGCGAGGTCGCCTCCAACCCGCTCGTCGCGATGATCCGGCTGCAATGGTGGCGCGAGGTGGTCGAGGGCCAGGACAAGCGTCACGAAGTCGCAACCCCGCTGACCGCGGCACTCGCCGCCGGCGAGCTCGACCAGGCAGCCCTGCTCGCCCTGATCGACGCCCGCGAGCTCGAGGCCGAAGCGGGCCTGCCCGACATGAGCGCCTGGCGCGCTTATCTCGACGGCGCCCAGGGCGGCGTGCAGCGCGAGGCCGGCCGGGTGCTCGGCGCCACGGACCTGCCGGCGCTCACCCGCATCGGCGCCGCCTACGGCGCCGGCGGCATCCTGCGCAGCGTCGCCATGCTGGCCCGCCACGAGCGCTGCCTGCTGCCGGAAGACGGCCTCGCCGAGGCCGGTTTCGCGCCCGAGACGGTGGGGCAGGGCGGCCCGGCGCTGCAGGCGCTGCTCGAGCGCCTTGCCGCCGAGGCGCTCGGCTGGACGCAGGGTTTGCGCCTCGACAATGCATCGGCGCTGCTCGGCGTGCTGGGCCGCCGTGACCTGAAGCGGGCCGGCATCCCGCGCGAGGGCGCACGCGGCGTTGGCGACCGCCTGGCGGTGGCGCGCCGGGGTCTATGGCGGGGCTGAAGGAAGGCGAGGGGCTTTGCCCCTCGACCCCATTAAAGGCGGAGCCTTTAAAATCCATTGATAAGCCCAAAACGACTGGTCTCAGCTGCCAAAATGCCCACGTGACGGGGTCTGGGGCCTCAGGCCCCAGCGGAGTCCAGAGGCAGAGCCTCTGGCCTTCCTTCCTCCTGGAGCCACACCCACCATGACAGGCTATATGATGCCGGCCATCGGCGCAGCCGGCGTGCTGATCGTGTTGCTGCTGCTCCGCTCGGTCCGCCTGGCGCAGGAGTGGCGCCGCGCCGTCGTGCTCCGTCTCGGCCGCTTCCACGCCGTGCGCGGCCCCGGCCTCTACCTCGTCTGGCCGATCGACGCCGTCGCCATGATCATCGACCTGCGCATCCAGACCGCCTCGATCACCGCCGAGCAGGCGCTGACCCGCGACACCGTCTCGGTCGGCGTCGACGCCATCGTGTTCTGGCAGGTCGAGGACGCCAAGGCCGCCGCCGTCAACATCGTCGACTACCGCCAGGCGATCGAGCGCGTCGCCCAGACCTCCTTGCGCGAGATGATCGGCGCCAGCGACCTCACCCGCTTGCTGTCGGACCGCAAGGCCGCCGACGAGGAGCTGCGCCGGGTGATCGGCGCCAAGACCGCCGGCTGGGGGGTGGCCGTACGCTCCGTCGAGATCCGCGACGTGGTGATCCCGGCCAGCCTGCAGGACGCGATGAGCCGCCAGGCCCAGGCCGAGCGCGAACGCGACGCCCGCGTCACCCTCGCCTCCGCCGAGGCCGACATCGCCCGCCAGGTGGTGCTGGCAGCCGAGCTCTACGCCAGCCACCCGGTGGCGCTGCAGCTGCGCCAGATGAACCTGCTCTATGAGATGAACAAGGATCGCGGCACGACGGTGCTCATCCCGACCGACATGGCGGCCAGCCTCGGCGCCTTGCTCGGCCGCGCCGCGCCGGCAGCGCCGGGTGCGCCGGACGCAATCCCGATCCGACCGCCGGGCTCGACGGATGCCGTGGACTGAACGATACCGTCCATAGTGCCAGCGGCGGAGAAGCAGGGGCGATGAGCATCACCGAGGAGGAGTTCGTCGAGGCGCTCTATCGCGGCGTACTCAACCGCGAGCCGGACGCGGTCGGCGTCAAGCTGCACGTCGCCGCCGGGCGCGAGGTCGGCGGTGCCCGCGGCCTCGCTCAGGTCGTGCGCCAGTTCGTCTACAGCGACGAGTTCACCGGCACGATCGCCCGCGAGGCGCTCGAGCGCCAAGCGGTCTCCCCGCTCGACACCACCGTCGGCCCCGCCTTCCGCCACGCGATCAGCCTCGGCGCCCATTGCTACAGCTCGATGCTGCTCAAGCGCGCCGGGCTGAAGCGCTACTCGCTGCCGTTCGATTGGATCTTCTCCTCGCCCCGCGCCGTCGCCCACGCGCTCGACGACGACTTCGCGAGCCTGCTCGACCGCGCCCAGTTCGAGCTGATCCCGCCCGAGCGCCGCTCGCTGCCCGACGAGCAGGTCGGCCGCCACCTGTTCTACGAGCAGGAGTTTGGCGTCGAGACGATGTTCAACCATCAGGACCTCACCGACGACGCCCAGCACAACTACTTCGTCCGCGCCGCCGAGCGCATGCGCCGCGTGCTGGCCTCGACCGAGCCCAAGCTGTTCCTGCTGATCACCACCGAGAACACCATCCGCGCCGGTGATTTCGAGCTGCTGCTCGCCGCGCTGGAGCGCCACACCACCAACTTCCGCCTGTTCGGCATCCGCGTGCTGGAGCCGAGCGAGGACTTCCAGGAGTTCGGCTTCGTCCGCCAGGTCGAGCAGGGTCCGCACGTGCTGACCCGCTACCAGCCGGTCTCGCGCATGCTCGGCCTGCAGTTCACCCACCCGCTGGATGATTTCATGGTCCGGCGTCAGCTCGCCACCATGAAGTTTGACCTCGCGAACGGATGAAGGCGAGGGGCTTTGCCCCTCGACCCCATTAAAGGCGAAGCCTTTAAAATCCATAAATGTTTGGGGTCTGGGGCCTCCCGGCCCCAGCGGGTCCAGGGCAGCGCCCTGGCCTTCCTGTCACCCCGGCAACGACAAATAAGCCGCCAGCAGCGTCAGCCCCAGCACCGCCAGCGTTGCGTGCAGTCCCAGCGCCAGCACCGGCAGCCCTTGCCGCCGCAGCCTTGCCTGGATCGGCGCCAGCCCGAGCAGCAGCGTGCCGCCGAGCAGCGCCGCGGCCATGCCGCCGAAGCCGGCCGCCCCCTGCGAGGCCCCATGCGGCGTTCCGTGCAGCAGCGCGACCACCAGCAGCGCCAGCCCGGCCGCCCCCGCCAACCCATGCGACAGCGCCACGGCGGCCGGGACATGCCGCCCCTCCGGCAGGCTGCCATGCAGCATCGCCAGCCCCAGCCCGCCCAGCGCCGCCAGCGACAGCACCAGCATGGCGACCCCGATCAGGCTCATGCAGAACGCTTCGGCATCTCGGCCGGTCTCCTCCATCGCGGCATGGCTGGCTCCGTATCTGAATGACGAGGACGTGCGGCCTACAGGCTGCCATGCGGCCGCACGCTTGCGCGCGACACGGCCGACAGGCGGAGCTGCGGCCCTTACCCGTGCCGCGTCAATGCCACCACGATCTCCACCATGATCAGCACCGCCACCAGCACCTCGAGCAGCCCGGTCCGGCTCGACGACGCCTCGTCGTAAAGCGCCGTGTAGGTGTCGCGGATAATCGCCAGCTTACGATCCACCGCGGCACCCACCTGCGGCACCCGGAACAGCGCCAGCGCGTCGGCATAGATCCGCGCCAGGTAGACGTCCTCGGTCACCTGCAGCGCGTTGTCGACCTTCTCGGTTAACTCCGTCACTTCGGCGACCAGCGTGTAGAGCCCGCGCGCCAGCCGGGCGAAGCGGGCAGGGGCCACGAGGTTGAGCGCCCGCCGCGCTGCCGCCACCAGCTCGTACATGCGCGGCAGCTCGGCATCGAGCAGCTCGTCATAGTAGCGCATCTCCAGCAACTGCGCGTTCGCCACCTCCAGCACGTCGGCGACGTCGCTGTCGCCGCGCGGCTCGTAGATGAAGGCGCGGTCCCAGCCGAGCACCACCAGGTCGTCCTCGTAGTAGGAGAAGCGGTGCGCTAGCAGCTCGGCCCGCGCCGCCTCGGCGAGCGGCCGCGTCTCGCCGGCGAGCAGCGCCACCAGGTCGAGCCCGTCCGCAGCACCGATCCGCGCCGCCGGCATCGGCTCGGCGAAGCTGCTGACCACGCCGAGCACGTAGTCCTCCCAGAGCCGCTTGCCGGCTGTCGGCCGCTCCAGCGCCGGCCCGATCTCGGCCAGCAGCGTCCACAGCATTCGATCCCACACCGCGCCGTCGGAGCTGTCGCCGAGTGCCGCGTCGAGCCCGTTCACTAGCGCCGAGAAAGCCGGCCACGGCAGGTCGGCGACGTCTGCCCTGAGGCTGAGCGCAACCACGCCGAACTCGTAGACCCGGGCTGTCGCCGCCAGTCGGTACTCGGCGTCGCCGATCCGTAGATTGACTGGCGCGAGCGGCAGCGCCACCGGCGGCACGCCGAAGGCGATCGCCTTCTGCGGCGCCGCGCTCAGCCGCGCCCGGCTGGCCTCGGCGGCCCGCGCCCGTCGCCCCGCCTCGATATGCACCAGGTCGATCTCATAGGCGATGTCGAACAGCCGCAGCGCGATCGCCTGTCCGGAGCGCACGATTGTCTGTGACGTCGGCTCCGTCATCGCCGCACATCGGTCATGCGTCAGCGTCCGCCGCGCCACCGATCTCCGTCAAGAACGGCTCCGCCGTGCACCTTCAAGAACGGCTCCGCCGGGCACCTTCAAGAACGGCTCCGCCGGGCACCTTCAAGAACGGCTCCGCCGGGCACCTTCAAGAACGGCTCCGCCGGGCACCTTCAAGAACGGCTCCGCCGGGCACCTTCAAGAACGGCTCCGCCGGGCACCTTCAAGAACGGCTCCGCCGGGCACCTTCAAGAACGGCTCCGCCGTAGAGGCGTTAAGGCACGATCGACGAAGAGGAACGACGCCATGATGCCAACCCGCACGCTCGGCCGGAACGGCCCGGCGGTCTCGATGCTCGGTCTGGGCTGCATGGGCATGTCCGCCTTCTACGGCGGCCGCGACGAGGCCGAGAGCCTGCGCACCCTGGCCCGCGCCGTCGAGCTCGGCGTCACCTTCTTCGACAGCGCCGACGTCTACGGTCACGGCCAGAACGAGACCCTGGTCGGCCAGGCGCTCAAGCCCGATCGCGACCGGCTGGTGATCGCCACCAAGTTCGCCAACACCTGGAACGCGGCGGGCGAACGCACCGGCATCAGCGGTGACCCGGCCTACGTGCAGCGCGCCTGCGAGGCCAGCCTGGAGCGTCTCGGCCTCGACGTGATCGACCTCTACTACCAGCATCGCGTCGACCCTCGCACCCCGATCGAGGACACGGTCGGCGCCATGGCCCGGCTGGTCGAGCAGGGCAAGGTGCGCCATCTCGGCCTGTCCGAGGCCTCGGCGCAGACCATCCGCCGCGCCCACGCCACCCACCCGATCGCCGCCCTGCAGAGCGAATACTCGCTGTGGTCGCGCGACCCGGAAGGCACGGTGCTGCCCACGCTCCGCGAGCTAGGCATCGCCCTGATCCCCTACAGCCCGCTCGGCCGCGGCATGCTGACCGGCGCGCTGTCCGCGCCCGACGCGCTCGATGCCGACGATTGGCGCCGCAGCTCGCCTCGCTTCCAGGGAGACGCCTTCAGCCAGAACCTGACCCTGGTCGAGAACATTCGTCAGCTCGCGGCCAAGAAGACGTGCACCCCTGCCCAGCTCGCCCTTGCCTGGGTGCTCGCCCAGGGCGACGACATCATCCCGATCCCCGGCACCAAGAAAGTCCGCTACCTGGAGGAGAACCTCGCCGCCGCCGAGGTGACGCTCACCCCCAGCGAGCTGCGTGAGATCGACCAGGCCGTGCCGGCCGGCCTCGTCGCCGGCGAGCGCTACACGCCGGAGGGGATGCGGGCTCTAAACGGTTAGAACGCCAGAGGCTCTGCCTCTGGACGCAGTCGCCCGCAAGCGCGCATCCGCAAGACGGCCAAGAGGCCCCACATCCCTGATGCTGAATGAGACGATCCTCGGACTGTGCTAGCAAATCCGCCGGAGCAACGCTTACCAGGCGTCCTTAAAATCTTGCCTATAGGCAAGATTTTATTAAATCATTGATAAACAATGATACTCTTTGTCGGCCTCGCCGAAGTTCCCAATGGCTTGATCGCGAAAGACCTCGCTAGCTCGGCCGAAATATTGCGGTATTTCGCCCGCATCGAAAAACCTGGACGGATTTCAAAGGCTCCGCCTTTGATGGGGTCCAGGGGCAACGCCCCTGGCCTTCACCTCCCTAACCTCCACCAAGTATCGCGCCACGTCGCGCACGCCCCCCAGCACGGTGACCTCCCGCACGTCGTCTCGCCCGCCACGCAGCCGCCGCCACTCGCCGAGCGAGGCCGCCGCCGCAAGCGGCGTGAACGTCGCGAGCCCCCGCCGCGCGGGCCGACGCATCGTCGCTCCCGAGTTGATGGCGGAGAGCTCGACCTGCTCGGCGTGGTCGTGCACCACCCCAAGCGTGTCCAGCACCAGCACGGCGCGCTCGCGCCCGCGGTTGAGCCGTGCATCAAGCAGCCGCTGCAGCCCCGCCTCGTCGGCCCAGAAGAACACCCGTCGGTTCAGCAGCCGCAGCCACGCCGCCGGCGCCAGCGCCTCCTCGAGGCAGCCGGCCAGCGCCTTGACGCTGAGCGGCCGGTTATCGGTGAGCGCCGCATGACCCTGCACCGGATGGCGCAGCACGACGCCGTCCGGCCGCGGCGCCGCCTCGAGCCCGGCGCGCGCATCATCCGGCACCTCGAACAGCGTCAGCAGCTCGCTGGTGGCCAGCAGCCCGTGCCGCAGGATGCCCGGCAGGTTGGCCGGCGCCGTCAGGTGGAACAACCACGGATGCCGCGCCGCCAGCTCCTCAGCCCGCACGGCGATCGGGCGGCGGGCTCACTCCGGCACCAGCACCACCACCGCCGCCTGCGCCGCGATGCCCTCGCCGCGGCCGGTGAAGCCAAGCCGCTCCGTCGTTGTCGCCTTCACCGACACCCGCTCCAGCTCGATCCCGAGCAGCTCCGCCAGCCGCGCCCGCATCGCCGGCGCGTGCGGCGTGATCTTCGGCCGCTCGCAGATCAGCGTCACGTCGACATTGGCCACCCGCCCGCCGCGCGCCGCGACCCGCCCGGCGGCGTGGCGCAGGAAGCGGGCGCTGTCGGCATCCTTCCAGCTCGCCTCGCTGGGCGGGAAGTGCCGCCCGATATCGCCCTCCGCCAGCGCCCCATAGAGCGCGTCGCAGAGCGCGTGGATCCCGACGTCGGCGTCCGAATGACCTGATAATCCAAGCTCGTGCGGCACCTCGATGCCGCACAGCATGAGGCGGCGTCCGGCCACCAGCACGTGCACGTCGAAGCCGGTGCCGATGCGCGGCAGCAGCGTCATGGCCATCGCGCGCTCCAATCGTCTGAGGTCCTCGGGATAGGTCAGCTTGACGTTGTCCTCCGAGCCGGCGACCAGCGCCACCGGCATCCCGGCGCCCTCGAACAGCCCGGCATCGTCGGTCAGGCCCTGCCGCGTGGTGCGATGCAGCTCCAGCAGCGCGGCAAAGCGGAACGCCTGCGGCGTCTGGGCGCGAAACAGCCCGTCGCGCGACACGGTGACGTCGATGCGCCCGCCGCGGCTGCGCTTCAACGTGTCCGTCACCGCGGCCCCAGGGATCGCGGCGTCGATCGCCGCATCATGCGTGCCGAGTGCTGCCAGCAGCGCCTCCACCGTCCCGGGCGGGATCACCGGCCGGGCGGCGTCATGCACCAGCACGATGTCGGGGGCATGCGGCGCCAGCGCCTCCAGCCCGATGCGCACGCTGTCCTGCCGGGTGGCGCCGCCGGCGATCGGCGGCAAATGCGCCAGGCCATCCAGCGCGGCGCCGATCGCGACCGGGTCGCCGACCGGCTGCAGCAGCGTCGAATGCCGGTTCAGCGCCTCCGCGGCGTGCCGGATCACCGCCCGGCCGGCAAGCGGCAGGAACTGCTTCGGCACCCGGTCACCAAATCGTTGCCCGGTGCCGGCAGCCAGCAGAAGAGAGGCAATGCGCATGGCGCCAGCCAATGCGGCAAGCACCGGACCGGCGTCAACATGGAGGAAGGCCAGAGGCGTCGACCCTGGACCCGATTAAAGGCGGAGCCTTTAAAAGCCAGCTGTTCATCGTGCCAGCGCCAAGGCCGTAATGTCGAACTGTGATGACGGGCGTCGCCAAGGAAGAAAGAGCCCGCCTATGCTCCAAACGCATGGGGTCTGGGGCCGCGGGCCCCAGCGGGTCCAGGGCAGAGCCCCGGGCCTTCCCGTTTTCTAACATAAGGCAGGTTTCACTCTCGATAGAACCACTCTAGTCTGCATAAATCATGGGCAGTCCAGCACACGCTGCAACCTATACGTGCAACTCTGCCGCAACGGCGCGGCTTGGCGGCATCGCTCTCTCGCCGAGCGCGACGCTGGCGCGGCCGGTCGTGTTGGCGCCGATGTCGGGCGTCACCGACCTGCCGTTCCGCCGCCTCGCCCGCCGCTTCGGCGCCGGCATGGTGGTCTCCGAGATGATCGCCTCCTGGGCGATGGTGCGCGAGAACCGCAACACCCTGCGGATGGCGGAGCTGGCCGACGGCGCCGAGCCCGGCGCCTCCCACTTCGCCACGCCGCGCGCGATCCAGCTCGCCGGCTGCGAGCCGGCCGCCATGGCGGAGGCGGCGAGGATCAGCGAGGCCCGCGGCGCCGAGGTGATCGACATCAATTTCGGCTGCCCGGTCCGCAAGGTCGCGCTCGGCCAGCAGGCCGGCTCCGCCCTGATGCGCGACGAGGTCGCCGCCGCCGCCATCCTGGAGGCGACCGTCAACGCCGTCAGCGTCCCGGTGACGCTGAAGATGCGCATGGGCTGGGACCATTCGAGCCTGAACGCCCCGCGTCTGGCGGCCATCGCCGAAGCCTGCGGCATCCGCATGGTCACCGTGCACGGCCGCACCCGCCAACAATTCTATGAGGGTCAGGCCGACTGGGGCTTCGTCCGCCGCGTCAAGCAGGCGGTCGGCATCCCGGTGATCGTGAACGGCGACATCCTCGGCGAGACCGAGGCGCTGGCGGCACTCGCCGCCTCGGGTGCGGACGGCGTGATGGTCGGGCGCGCCTGCTACGGCCGCCCCTGGCTGCCCGGCCACATTGCGCATCGCCTCGCCACCGGCGAAAGCCTGCCCGAGCCGACGCTGGCCGCCCAGAAGGCGGTGCTGCTTGAGCACTATGCCGCCATGCTGCTGCATTTCGGCCGCGAGCCCGGCCTGCGGCTCGCCCGCAAGCACGTCGCCTGGTACTCGCGCGGCCTGCCCGGGTCGGCGGCATACCGCGCCGCCGTGGTGCGCCTGGACGACGTCGCGTCGGTGCTCGACCTGGTCGATCGCTTCTACGACCCGCTGATCGAGGCCGGCATCGTCCGCCATCCCGCAGCCGGCGACGCTCCGGCCGACGCGCTGCCGATGGCGCTTGCCGCCGCATGAGCCCGATGCGCCTCCTGGCTGCGCTGCCGCCGCCGCCATCCTCGGCCGCGCTTGACGCCTCGGTGCTGCTGGCCGCCCTTGCCGTGCCGGTCGTGCTCATCGAGCCGGACGACCGTATCGGCTTCGCCAACCCCGCCGCCGAGCAGTTCTTCGGCATGTCGTTCTCCCAGCTGCGGCAGCTGCGCGTGGCCGACCTGGTCACCGCCGACAGCCCGCTGCGGCTGCTGATCGACCAGGTCCGTCGCGACGAGGTGACGGTCAGCGAGTACGACCTGACGCTGCAAAGCCCGCGCCTGGACAAGACCGGGATCACCGTGCAGGCGACGCCGGTGCCCGACGAGCCCGGCCGGGTGCTGCTCTCGCTCGCCGACAACTCCGCCGCCCGCTCGCTCGACCGTCAAACCACCTTCCGCTCCGCCGCCCGCTCCGTCGCCGGCATGGCGGCGATTTTGGCGCACGAGATCAAGAACCCGCTCTCCGGCATACGCGGCGCCGCCCAGCTGCTGGAGAACACCGTCTCGGCGCCCGACCGCGAGCTGACCGAGCTGATCCGCGACGAGGCCGACCGGATCCGCGCCCTGGTGGAACGCATGGAGGTGTTTGGCGAGAAGCCGATCGAGCGCCGGGCGGTCAACATCCACCGCGTGCTCGGCCACGTCCGCAAGCTCGCCGAGGCCGGTTTCGCCGCCCATCTGCGCTTCGCCGAGAACTATGATCCCTCGCTGCCGCCGGTCTGGGGCAATCGCGACCAGCTCGTCCAGGTGCTGCTTAACCTGGTCAAGAACGCCGCCGAGGCGATCACCGACGCCGACATCATGACCGGCGAGATCACGCTCTCCACCAGCTTCCACTACGGCGTCCGCCTCGCCGTGCCCGGCAGCCGCGAGCGCGTCCACCTACCGCTGGTGGTCGCAGTGCGCGACAACGGTCCCGGCATCCAGGACGATCTGCGCCAGTCGCTGTTCGACCCCTTCGTCACCACCAAGCCGTCCGGCAGCGGCCTTGGCCTCGCGCTCGTCGCCAAGATCGTCGGCGACCATGGTGGCCTGATCGAGGTCGACAGCCGCCCCGGCCGCACCGAGTTCCGCCTGCACCTGCCCGTACTTCAAGAAGACATGCTGCAGGAAGACATGCTTCAGGACGACGTGCTGCAAGACGATACCGAGGCACGATCCTGACCGACACAACGCTCGAGGCCGTGCTGCCGGACCGCCCCGCGGAGCCTGCCGACGAGCCGGCCGGCATTGCGACCGCCCCCTCGCGGGCGGCTGGAGAGACCATGACCTTGCCGACCGTGCTGGTCGCCGATGACGACCGTTCCATCCGTACCGTGCTCACCCAGGCGCTCGGCCGCTCCGGTTACCAGGTGCGCTGCACCTCCAACGCGGCGACGCTGTGGCGCTGGGTCGAGGACGGCGAGGGCGACCTGGTGATCACCGACGTCGTCATGCCCGACGAGAACGGCCTCGACCTGGTGCCCCGCATCAAGCGCATCCGCCCGGAGCTGCGCGTCGTCGTGATGAGCGCGCAGTCGACGCTGATCACCGCCGTCAAGGCGACCCAGCGCGGCGCCTTCGACTATCTGCCCAAGCCGTTCGATTTGAAGGAATTGCTCGCCGTCGTCGCGCGCGCGCTCGCCGCCCCGGCGCCGATCTCCACCACCCCACCCGAGCCGCGCGACACCGACGAGCGGCTGCCGCTGATCGGCCGATCAGTTGCGATGCAGGAGATCTACCGCACCATCGCCCGGCTCACGACCGCCGACCTCACCGTGATGGTCAACGGCGAGAGCGGCACCGGCAAGGAGCTCGTCGCCCGGGCGCTACACGATTACGGCCGCCGGCGCGCCGGCCCGTTCGTCGCCATCAACATGGCGGCGATCCCGCGCGAGCTGATCGAAAGCGAGCTGTTCGGCCACGAGCGCGGCGCGTTCACCGGCGCTCATAACCGCAGCCCCGGCCGCTTCGAGCAGGCCGCCGGCGGCACCCTCTTCCTCGACGAGATCGGCGACATGCCGGCCGAGGCGCAGACCCGGCTGCTGCGGGTGCTCCAGGAAGGCGAATACACCTCCGTCGGCGGCCGCCAGCCGATCAAGGCCAACGTCCGCATCGTCGCCGCCACTCATCGCGACCTGCGCGCCGCCATCCGCGCCGGCCAGTTCCGCGAGGACCTGTTCTACCGGCTCTGCGTGGTGCCGATCCGCTTGCCGCCGCTGCGCGAACGCACCGAGGACATCGCCGTGCTCGCCCGCCACTTCCTCGACCGCGCGCGCGAGCAGGGCCTGTCCGCGAAAACGCTCGACGAGCGCGCGATCGAGGCGCTGCGCCAGCACCGCTGGCCCGGCAACGTACGCGAGCTCGAGAACCTGATGCAGCGCCTCGCCGCCCTCTACCCGCAGGAGGTCATCACCGGCGAGGTCATCGAGACCGAGCTCGCCGACCCGAGCAGCCGCATCGAGGACGAGCCCGACAGCCAGGCCCCCGAGCCGCTCGCCCAGGCCGTCGAGCGGCACATCCGCCAGTTCCTCGCCGCCAGCCGCGACGGCATGCCGATGCGCGACATCTACGACCAGGTGATGGCCGAGGTGGAACGGCCGCTAATCGCCATGTCCCTGGCCTCGACACGCGGCAACCAGATCAAGGCCGCAGCCATGCTGGGTCTGAACCGGAACACGCTGCGCAAGAAGATCAGGGACCTTAACATTCCAGTGCTTCGCGGGATCGGATAAGCAAGGCCAGGGGCTTTGCCCCTGGACCCCATTAAAGGCGAAGCCTTTAAAATCCATTTGTTATCCGTGTCCGACGGGCGAGGGCAGTGAAGTTGGGCCGAGGATTGAACGGCTTCGCCAAGCAAGGAAGACCGAGCCTGGCCGCCAAATGGATGGGGTCCAGGGCAGAGCCCTGGCCTTTCCTAAACTAACCCGATGAACGTTCTCCCACCCCTTCGCCCACGTCCTGCCACCCTCCGTCCTTCGCGCGGCCGGCGCCTGGCCGACCTGCTGCTCGGCAAGTTCGCGACCCTGCTGCTTGCCGCCATCGCCCTGCTGCTCGGCATCGGCACCTTCGTCGCGCTCTCGGGCGGCATGCACGTGGCCAGCCGGCGCAACCTCGTCTTCGGCCTAGTGCTCGCCAACCTCGTCGTCCTGCTGGTGCTCGGCGCGGTGCTCGCCGGCCGGCTCACCCGGGTCTGGATGGAGCGCCGCCGCGGCTCGGCCGGCTCGCGTCTGCACGTGCGCCTGGTGCTGCTGTTCAGCGTCGTCGCCGTCACGCCGACGATCGTGGTCGCGATCTTCGCCACCGTCTTCTTCGACCTCGGCGTACAAACCTGGTTCAACGACCGGGTGCGCACGGCCCTGTCGCAGAGCCTGGAGGCAAGTCAGGGCTACGTCGAGGAGCATCGCAACAACATCCGCGCCGACGCGCTCGGCATGGCGAACGACCTGGGCAACGCCGGCCGCCTGCTGGCCGGCGACCCGGGCGCCTTCGGCCAGGTGCTCGACACCCAGACCGCGCTGCGCGGGCTCGATGCGGCCATCATCTTCGAGCCGGTCAGCCGGCAGGTGATCGCGTCGGCCGGCCTGATGGCGCCGCTCGGCCTCGGCGCGATCCCCGACGGCGCGATCGACCAGGCGCAATCGGGCGACGCCGCCGTGCTCGGCAACGACAGCGACACCGAGGTCCGCGCGCTGGCCCAGATCGATAGCGTGCCGACGCTGATGCTGATGATCGAGCGCCCCGTCGACCCGCGCATTCTCGACCACATGAAGCGCAACGAGGAGGCGGTCGCCGAGTATCAGCGTCTGGACGAGAACCGCTCCAGCCTACAGGTGACGCTGATCCTGATCTTCGGCCTGGTCGCTCTGCTGGTGCTGTTCGCCGCAGTGCTGATCGGCCTGGTGATCGCCAACCAGATCGCCCGCCCGGTCGGCCGGCTGATCCAGGCGGCCGAGCGGGTGCGGGCAGGGGACTACACCGTGCGCGTCCCCGAGGCGCGCTCGGAAGACGAGGTGGCCGGGCTGTCGCGCGCCTTCAACCGGATGACCGGCCAGCTCTCCTCGCAGCGCGCCGAGCTGATGGACGCCTACAGCCAGATCGACGAGCGCCGGCGCTTCACCGAGACCGTGCTCGCCGGCGTCTCGGCCGGCGTCGTCGGGCTGGACGCCGCCGGCCGCGTCGAGCTGCCCAACCGGGCGGCGAGCGAGCTGGTCGGCGCCGACCTGCTGGCGATGACCGGGCAGACGCTCGCCGGCATCATCCCGGAGTTCGCCGCCCTGCTCGGCCAGGCGCTCGCCGAGCCGACGCGGGCGCGCACCGGCGAGGTCCAGGTCGGCCCGCAGAACCGCCGCCGCACCCTGCTGGTGCGCATTGGCCCGGAGCTGTCCGGCAAGCGCGCGGACGGCTTCGTCGTCACCTTCGACGACATCACCGAGCTGCAATCCGCCCAGCGCAAGGCCGCCTGGGCGGACGTCGCGCGCCGCATCGCGCACGAGATCAAGAACCCGCTGACCCCGATCCAGCTCTCAGCCGAGCGGCTTAAGCGCAAGTTCCTGAAGGAGATTAAGTCTGACCCGGAGATCTTCAGCCAGTGTGCCGACACCATCGTCCGCCATGTCGGCGACATCGGCCGCATGGTCGACGAGTTCTCCGCCTTCGCCCGCATGCCGCAGCCGGTGATCCGCCCCGAGGATATTGGCCGCATCGTCCGCGAGGCGATGGTGCTGCAGCGCACCGCCCACCCGGAGATCGGCTGGGCGACGCACCTGCCCGACCACGGGCCGACCGGCCCGTGCGACCGCCGGCTGCTCGGCCAGGCGCTCACCAACCTGCTGCAGAACGCCGCCGACTCGGTCGCCATGCGCCGCCTCGCCGAGCCGGCCGATGAGGCCGGCACGCCCGCAAGACTGAGCGGCCACATCGAGGTCGCCCTGGTCCAGACAGCCACCGAGCTGCGCATCTCGGTGAGCGATGATGGTCTCGGCCTGCCCGCCGAGGATCGCGCCCGTTTGACCGAGCCTTACGTCACGCATAAGCCAAAAGGCACCGGTCTTGGTCTTGCCATCGTCAAGAAGATCATGGAGGACCATGCCGGCGTCGTGACTCTGGACGACCGCCCGCGCGGTCCCGGCGCGGTTGCGACCCTGATCCTGCCCACAAGGATGGCCGATGGCGCATGAAATCCTGATTGTCGACGACGAGCCGGACATCAGGCTTCTGATCGAAGGCATTCTGCGCGACGAGGGCTACGACACGCGCCAGGCGGGCGACGCCGACAGCGCCATCGCCGCCTTTCGCGCCCGTCGGCCCTCGCTGATCGTGCTCGACGTCTGGCTGCAGAACTCCAAGATGGACGGCCTCGGCATTCTGCAGACGCTCTACCGCGAGGAGCCGATCGTGCCCGCGGTGATGATCTCCGGGCACGGCACGATCGAGACCGCGGTCGCCGCCATCCAGCATGGCGCCTATGACTTCATCGAGAAGCCATTCAAGTCCGACCGCCTGCTGCACGTCGTCCGCCGCGCCCTCGAGGCCTCGCGCCTGGCCACGCGAGAACCGCGAGCTGCGGCTGCGCTCGGGCATGGAAAGCGAGCTCACCGGCGACAGCTCGTCGATCAACCAGGTGCGCTCCACCGTCGAGCGCGTCGCCCCCACCGGCTCGCGGGTGCTGATCAGCGGCTCGGCCGGCAGCGGCAAGGAGGTCGCGGCACGCATGATCCACGCCCGATCGCGCCGCGCCGAGGGCCCGTTCATCGCGCTGAACTGCGCGACGCTGAACCCGTCGCGCTTCGAGGAGGAGCTGTTCGGCGTCGAGAGCGGGCTCGACCCCGCCGCCCAGCCGCGCCGCGCCGGCGTGCTCGAGCGCGCCCACACCGGCACGCTGCTGCTCGACGAGGTCTCGGACATGCCGATCGAGACCCAGGGCAAGATCGTCCGCGCCCTGCAGGACCAGACCTTCGAGCGCATCGGTGGCTCATCGCGCGTCAAGGTCGACGTCCGCGTGCTCGCCACCACCAACCGCGACCTGCAGGCCGAGATCGCCGCCGGCCGCTTCCGCGAAGACCTCTACTACCGCCTCGCCGTCGTGCCGCTGCGCCTGCCGGGGCTCAAGGAGCGCCGCGACGACGTCCCCGAGCTCGCCCGGCTGTTCCTCCGCCGCTCGGCGGAGTCTGCCGGCATCCCCGGCCGGGAGCTCTCCGCCGACGCGCTCACCGCGCTGCAATCCTACGACTGGCCCGGCAACGTCCGTCAGCTGCGCAACATCATGGACTGGCTGCTGATCATGGCGCCCGGCGGCGCCGCCGAGCCGATCCGCGCCGACATGCTGCCGCCCGAGATCGGCCAGGGCGCCCCCGCGCTGCTGAACTTCGACCCGACCGCCGACATCATGGGCCTGCCGCTACGCGACGCCCGCGACCTGTTCGAGACGCAGTACCTGCAGGCCCAGCTGCTGCGCTTCGGCGGCAACATCTCCCGCACCGCCGGCTTCGTCGGCATGGAACGCAGCGCGCTGCACCGCAAGCTCAAGCAGCTTGGCGTGAACTCCGAGGATCGGGTCGCAGCAGGATAAGGAAGGCGAGGGCTCTGCCCTCGACCCGCTGGGGCCGGAAGGCCCCAGACCCCCTCCGTGTAGGGCAGAGACAACCTCCTCCTCGCTCGGCCAGCCAGTCATTGCTGCTTCCCGCACAACGGAACTCGCCGTGAACGCACGATAAATGAATGGATTTTAAAGGCTCCGCCTTTAATGGGGTCCAGGGGCAAAGCCCCTGGCCTTCCTTACGTCAGGTACCACCATGTCCCGCATAGCCTACGTCAACGGCCGCTACCTGCCGAAGCGCGCCGCCGCGGTGAACATCGAGGATCGCGGCTACCAGTTCGGCGACGGCATCTACGAGGTGCTCTACTTCCGCGCCGCCGGCTTCATCGACACCGACCTGCACATGGACCGCCTGCAGCGTTCGCTGCGCGAGGTCCGCATCGCCATGCCGATGCCGCGCGCCGCCCTGCTCGCCGTCTGCGCCGAAGTGGTGCGACGCAACCGCCTGCGCGAGGGCCTGCTCTACATGCAGATCACCCGCGGCGTCGCCCGCCGCGAGCACGTCTTCCCGGCGTCCGGCACCCCGCCGGCGCTGGTGGTCACCGCCCGACGCACGCCGCCATTCCCGACCGACCCCGCCGCCTGGGCGGCCGCGGCGGTGACGCGCCCGGACGAGCGCTGGGGCCGCTGCGACATCAAGAGCGTGAACCTGCTCGCCAACGTGCTGGCCAAGCAGTCGGCGCGCGAGTCGGGCGCCATCGAGGCGGTGCTGATCACCGCCGACGGCCTGGTCAGCGAGGGCGGCTCGACGACGGTGTGGATGGTGGACGCCGCCGGCGTGCTGCGCACCCGCGCCCGCAGCCACGCCATTCTGCCGGGCTGCACCCGCGCCGCGCTGCTCGAGATGCTGGACGGCGTCGCCTTCGAGGAGCGCGCCTTCAGCGCCGCCGAGCTCGCCGACGCCCGCGAGATCTTCCTCACCAGCGCCACCAGCTTCGTCCGCCCAGTCACGAGCCTGGATGGCCGCCCTGTCGGCAACGGCGCCGTAGGCCTGGTGACAGATCAATTGTTTCGAAGACTGTCGAACCACATCCTGAAGTGATGGGGGTCTGGGGCCTCGGGCCCCAGCGGGTCGAGGGCAGAGCCCTCGCCTTTCTTCCTTCGCTAAGGCATGATCCGCCCTAGCAAGAAAGGATCCGCCTGTTGGCGCCAGAGAAGCAGCAGAACGTGCAGGATGTCTTCCTCAACCACGTTCGCAAGAGCAAGACGCCGGTCACCGTCTTCCTGGTCAACGGCGTCAAGCTCCAGGGCATCATCACCTGGTTCGACAACTTCTCCATGCTGCTGCGCCGTGATGGCCATACCCAGCTGGTGTACAAGCACGCGATCAGCACGGTGATGCCGGGCGCGCCCATCCAGCTCTTCGACCCCGCGCGCGAAGCGTCGGCCGGGGAGGCGGAGCCTGCCCGCGAATACTGAGCTCGACGCGCCGGAGCATGAGGAGCGGCCAGGCCGGCCAACCACGCGGGCCTGCCACCATAGACCAGCGCGCCGCACCCACGCGCGGCGCGGTGATCCTGCCCTGGGAGCGTCCGGACCGTGGCGCTGGACGGCCGCGGCGAGCGTGCGGCCGATGCGCGCCTGGCCGAGGCCTGCGGGCTCGCGCAGCCCTCGATCGGGCTCGACCTCGTCCACACCGCCATCCTGCCGCTGCGGGCGCGCCGCCCGGCGACCCTGCTCGGCTCCGGCCAGATGGAGGCGCAGCGCGCGAGCCTTGCCGAGGCAGATGTCGCCGGTGGCCGGTGATCGACGCGATCCTCAGCCCGGTGCAGCAGCGCAACCTGGAGCGCGGCCTGGGCTGCAAGGTCATCGATCGCACCGGCCTGATCCTCGACATCTTCGGCGAGCGCGCGCGCACCCGCGAGGGCGCGCTGCAGGTCGAGCTCGCCCATCTCGAATACCAGCGCTCCCGCCTGGTGCGCTCCTGGACTCATCTGGAGCGCCAGCGCGGCGGCTTCGGCTTCCTGGGCGGGCCCGGCGAGACCCAGATCGAGGCCGACCGCCGGCTGATCACCGACCGCGTCGTGCGCCTCAAGAAGGAGCTGGAGGACGTGCGCCGCACCCGCGGCCTGCACCGCGAGAACCGCCGCCGCGTGCCGTTCCCGGTCGTCGCCCTGGTCGGCTACACCAATGCCGGCAAGTCCACCCTGTTCAACCGCCTCACCGGTGCCGAGGTGCACGCCGAGGACCAGCTCTTCGCGACGCTGGATCCGACCATGCGGGCGCTCGTGCTCGCCTCCGGCCGCCGGGTGATTTTGTCCGACACCGTCGGCTTCATCAGCGAGCTGCCGACCGAGCTCGTCGCCGCCTTTCGCGCGACGCTGGAGGAGGTGGCCGCCGCCGAAATCATCCTGCACGTGCGCGACGCCGCCCATCCCGACAGCGCCGCCCAGCGCGCCGACGTGATCGCCGTGCTCGACGGTATGGCGCGCGACGGCACGCTGGACGAGGCCTGGCCCGAGCGCACGCTCGAGGTGCTGAACAAGGCCGACCTGCTCGGCGGCCCCGACGCCGTGCCGCGCCGGGAAGGTGTCGGCCCGGACGAGATGGTCGCCGTCTCGGCGTTGACCGGCGCCGGCCTCGACCACCTCGAGGCCGCGCTCGACCGGCGCCTCTCGGCCGGCCTCGCCGTCGCCGAATACGACATCGCGGTCGCCGACGGCGCCAGGCTCGCCTGGCTCTACCAGCACGGCGAGGTCACCAGCCGCGAGGACGGCGAGGCCGCCATCCACGTGACCGTGCGCCTGCCCTCTGCCGAGCGGGAGCGCTTCGAGCAAGGGCTTGAGAAATGACCGAGCAAGGGCTCGATAAATGACCGGGCAGGAGCTCGAGACATGAGCTTCGACGTGTCTGAGCTGCGCGAGGTCGCCCAGCTCCTGCGCGCCACCGCCCGCGCCGAGATCATGCCGCGCTTCCGCCGCCTCGAGCCGGGCGACATCCGCACCAAGAGCTCGCCCACCGACCTCGTCACCGCCGCCGACGAGGCCGCCGAACGCCTCATCACCCAGGGCCTGCGGCGGCTGTTCCCCGGCTGCCTGGTGGTCGGCGAGGAGGCCGCGGCCGCCGACGCGACGCTGCTCGACCAGCTCGCCGGCGCCGATCTCGCCTTCACCGTCGACCCGGTGGACGGCACCGCCAATTTCGCCGCCGGGCTGCCGCTGTTCGGCGTCATGGCCGCGGCCCTCATCCGCGGCGAGGTCGTCGGCGCCGTCATCCACGACCCGGTCGTCGACGAGCTGAGCCTGGCGCTGGCCGGGCAGGGCGCCTGGCGCGAAACCCCCGATGGCGACCGCTCGCCGCTGCACGTCGCCGCGCCGGCGCCGACCGCGCAGATGACCGGCAGCGCCTCCTGGCGCTACATGCGCCCCGAGATGCGTGCCCGGGTGCTGCACGGCCTGCCGCAGCTCGCCTCCAGTTGGGACCATCGCTGCGCCGCCCACGAATACCGCATGCTGGCCGGAGGCTTCAGCCACTTGGCCGTCTTCAACCGGCTGATGCCGTGGGACCACCTACCAGGCTGGCTGCTCCACCAGGAAGCCGGCGGCTTCTCCGCCCAGTTCGACGGCACGCCGTATCGCCCCGGCCAGGTCAAAGGCGGCCTGGTCTGCGCACCGGACGAGGCGTCCTACGCGGCGCTGATCGAGCTGCTTGGGCTACGGTAAGGCGAGGGGCTTTGCCCCTCGACCCCATTAAAGGCGAAGCCTTTAAAATCCATTTGTTTTCTATGACTCCACCGCGCGTTTGGTGGCGTCGGAAGCAGGATTCGAGTGGCTTCGCCACACACAAGGAAGAATGACAAAGGACCTTATCAAAGGGGTCTGGGGCCTCACGGCCCCAGCCGCGGGTTCCCATCGCACAAGTGCGATGGGGTCCCGTCCAGGGCAGAGCCCTGGCCTTCCTTGCGCTTCACGTCCTTCCATCGCACTTCCAATTCCTCAAGCCTCGCGTCGGAAGCCGTCCGGCCTTCCTCTGCCAGCCCAGCCTCGATCGCCTCGAAGCGCCGCTGAAACTTTGCCGTCGCCGCCGCGAGGCACTGCTCGGGATCGAGCTCCAGCTTGCGCGCCAGGTTGGCCATCACGAACAGCATGTCGCCCAGCTCGTCCGCGACCCGCGCCGGGTCCGCGTCGGGCAGCTCCGCCTCTAGCTCGGCGGTCTCCTCGGCCAGCTTGTGCAGCACGGCCCGTGCGTCCGGCCAGTCGAAGCCGACGCGAGCCGCCCGCGCGGTGATCTTGACCGCGCGTGTCAGCGCCGGCAGCCCGGCCGCGACGCCGGACAATGCGCCGCCGAGCCGCCGCGTTGCGCGCTCGGCCGATTTCTGCGCCTCCCACGCCGCGAGCTGGGTCGGGACGTCGCGGGCGCCGACCTCGGCGAAGATGTGCGGGTGGCGCCGGATCATCTTGTCGGCGATGGCGTCGGCGACGGTCGCGAAGTCGAAGCGGCCGGCTTCCTCGGCGAGCCGCGCCAGGTAGACCACCTGGAACAGCAGGTCGCCGAGCTCGTCCGGCAGCGCCGCCATGTCGTTGGCGATCGCGTCGGCAACCTCGTAGGCCTCCTCGATGGTGAAGGGCGCGATCGAGGCAAAGCTCTGCTCGAGGTCCCAGCTGCAGCCGGTCTGCGGATGCCGCAGCGCCGCCATTACGTCGAGCAGGCGCTGCAGGGCGGTTTGCGAGGGGCTCATCCGAGCGGCATAGGCCAGCCGGAACAACCCGGCAACGCCGCCGACGCGCCCGCCAAGCCGGCGGGCAGGGAAGGGCGCAATACGATCGACCCACGCGGACAGTCAGGCGCTCAAGCGGTCACGGTCATCAAGTCTTTTGGCGTTGGCAGCGTGGCAAGATGAGCTGAGCGATCGCGACAGGCCGGTTGGGGCCACCCACGGCTTGTTCTAGGAATGCAGACCTAGGACAGGAACGCTGCTGGATGAGCTGGGAGGATCAGGGACGGCAGTATCACATGTGGTTTGGCAACAGTACTGCGCCGCTCAAGGCGAAGTCGGCTACTGCCGACGCAGTGGTCAACGGCAAGAGCACCAGTGAACGGGTGCTGGCGCTCGCCCAGGGCGCCATCGCGGCCTTGCCTGCGCCGCTCCGGAGGGAAGCCGAGGCGCAGTATCAGCACGGAACCCTGCCTCGCGTGACGCAGGCCCTGACCGCCTGGATCAGCGGGACGGCACTGGACCGAATGACGTTGGCCAGTCGACTGTCCGGGCGCGAGGCCGACGACCCGGTGGTGCGACTGCTTCGCTCGGCTGCCGTTGGCGCAGCGACGGCCCTCAGCCGCGAAGATTATCAGAATGCCGCCGGCAAGCTCGCGATCGCGATCCAGACGATAGGCATCGACTATTGGCCCCGGTTCGTCGCCGACGCATCGGCACGTGCTGGCGACCCGGCCACGCAGGCGGTCATTGAGAAGAGCAGGCAGCCTCCTGATCCCACTCGAGACGCGATCCGGCCTGTATAACCCACTGAAACCGCCATCGGCATCGGCGCGGCCGGCGTCGCCGAAGGCGCCGTTGCAGCGGGTCGCGCGGTTGGCGGCGCCATTCTGCGCCAGTTCCTCCTCGATCGCGGCCCAGCAACCCGTGGTTCTCCAGCGGAAGAGATTGCAGCAACCGAGAAGGCGCCGAGCCAAGCCGCTCCGGCGCCTGAACAGAACGGCTCGAAGACATCAAGCGCGCCTGCGGCAGTCGAGAAGCTCCGGATCTCCCGGCAGAAGCAGGACGGTCACATTGCTGGAACGCCACAAAATCGAAATCGGATGAAGCAACCGACGTCAACGTTTGACGGCAGCTCAGCAGAGGCTGATGCGCTCACGCGGGAAGCATAGAATAAAGGATCTCCACTGCCGGGAAAACCGATCATTCGTGACTACGATTTTGGCCGACGCATCGGCACAGGACCACAAGGCGAAGGCCAGTCCGTCGTTCGTGTTCACCAGGATCAAGCAGGCCGAATCCACGGTCATCCATCAGGTAGAAAGCTACCATGAGCCAACCCCCGTATGGCGTTCCGGTTGATGCTGACATTCAGCCTATCATGGACGCCCTGCTCGCCACCTACGGCAGTCTTGCCGCGCCCAACTTCAGCAAGATTCATGTCACAATGGCGGCTGCTTCCCACCGCAAGCCGATAGCGGACCTTCGAGAGCGGGGAGCTGACGTTCTGGAAACGACGGATGAAAACGATGACGTCTCGACACAGTTGTTCGTCACCCAGTCCGGCGATGAAGTCGGTCTCAGCCTGTCCGGTGTTGGTCCATTTGCGGCAGTGGTCCATTATGGCCGCGACGGACAATCCTCTTGGATAACTCGGCCTGAGGACGGGCCGACGCCGCTGGCGAAGTTGGTCGCGAAAGTGGTGCAGCAAGCAGGGTTCACACTGCCCGATCGGTCTCGATGAATCAATACGATGGGTCGACTGAGGTCACGCTCTACCAGGCCCTGTTCAGCGACAGCGATTGGATCCCCTAGCAGTCCGCTGAACCGGCTTGCTGGCCGGGCAAGGGCAGGCGATCCGGTCAGCCAACCCGCGCCAAACGGGTCGTTCAATCCTGCTCGGCACGGGATGGCATCAATCGACCGGGCTATGGCTTGCTGGTTTGAGGGCGGATAGCGCGGCCATGCACTGCCATCAAGAAGTCGCATAATGCATATTATGCAAACATTACGAGCCGGGCAGTCAGCAGCCTGGCGGCGTCACGACAGCTCCAGCACCTGCGTGTCGTAGGCGGGCTCAGCGCCGGCGGGCAGCTGCGCGCGGAGCCAGTTCCAGTCCATGTCGATGCCCATGTGGGTCAGCACGGTGCGCCGGACGCCAAGCTCCCGCGCCCAGCCCAGCACCCGCGACAGGCTCGCATGCGTCGAGTGCGGATGCCGCTGGAATGCGCCGACGAGCCAGGTGTCCACGCCGCGCAACACCATCAGCGCGTCCTGACCGAGTTCGACAAGATCCGTCGAGTAGGCAAAGTCGCCGACGCGAAAACCTAGCGTTTTGACCACTTTGTGGTCCTGCTCGAAGACGCGGAGCGACAGTCCGACGACGTCCAGCACCTCGCCTGGCATGATCTCCCGGCGTGTCATGACGGGGCGGAAGAAGTGCGGCGCCGACGTCCATGGCTTGAACGCGTAGTCGAACCGGTGGGCGATCTCGTCCAGCGTGTAGGCGGTCCCGTAGGCGTCCAGCGGCTGGCCGGCGATGCGGTTGAGGATGCGCACCTCGTCGAGCCCGGTGATGTGGTCGGCATGCGCGTGGGTGTAGAACACCGCGTCGACCCGGGGTACCGCCGCTGCCAGCAACTGCACCCGCAGCTCCGGCCCGGTATCGACCAGCAGCCGCCCGCCTGGTCCCTCCAGCACGATGGACGAGCGGCTGCGACGGTTGCGCGGCTCGGCCGGGTCGCACTGGCCCCAATCGCCACGCCCGTCCAGGCCGCCGACATGCGGCGTCCCGGCCGAGCCGCCGCACCCCAGGATCGTCACCTTCATCGGCGCGCCGGCCTCACAGCGCGCGCCGGAACAGGCGATGGAAATTAACCGTCGTCTGCTCCGCCCATGCCTCGGCGCTGACGCCGCGCAGCTCCGCCAGCCGGGCAGCGGTATGAGCCACGTAGCTCGGCTCGTTGCGCCGGCCACGATGCGGAACCGGCGCAAGGAATGGCGCGTCAGTCTCGACGAGCAATCGGTCTGCCGGAAGATCGCGTGCGATCTCCCTCAGTTCGTTGGATTTCGGGAAAGTCAGGATGCCAGAGAAGCTGACGTAGCCGCCGTTCGCAACCGCCTCCTCGGCGAGCGCCCGGCCAGAGCTGAAGCAATGCAGCAGGAAGGCAAACGGCCCATCCGCCCGCTCTTCGCGCAGGATCCGGGCCGTGTCCTCGTCCGCATCGCGCGTGTGGATGACAAGCGGCACGTCGGCCAGCCGCGCGGCTCGGATATGCGCCCGGAAGCTCTGCTGCTGCGCCTCGCGCGGGCTGTGCTCGTAAAAATAATCAAGCCCGCTCTCGCCGATGCCGACCACGCCCGGCGCACGCGCCAAGGCCGCGATCGTCTCAGGCGCAGCGACCTCGGTCTCGCCGGCCGAATGCGGATGGGTGCCCACCGTCGCCCACACCACGCCCGGATGCGCCGCCGCCAGCCAGGTCAGCGTGGCCGCCTGCGCCAGCCGGGTGCTGATCGTCACCATCCCGCGGACGCCGGCCGCCCGAGCCCGCTCGAGCACGTCCGTCAGCTCGGCAGCCTCGAAATAGTCGAGGTGGCAGTGTGAATCGATCAGCATCAGGTCCCTGCCCCGTCCGGCTCAACCCAACGCGGAAACACGCCGGTGGGTGCCGGCAGTCGCAGCCCGCCGGCAAGCGGCATCGCCAAACTGGCGAAATCCCGCGCCTCGGCCGGCACTCCGAGTTGGTCCAGCATCGCCGCCATGCTGCCTGGCATCACCGGCTGCAGCATCGTCGCCACCCCACGGATCACGTCGACCAGCACCCGCAGCACGACGCTCATGCGCGCGAAGTCGGTCCGCCGCAGCGCCCAGGGCGCCTGCCGGTCGATATAGGCGTTGGCCGCCCGCACGACGCGCCAAACCTCCTCGATCGCCTCGTTCAGCCCCTGCCGCTCGACTTGGCCGCGCATCAGCGTCGTCAGCAGCACGACAGAGGCGAGCAGCCCGCGATCGTCCTCGCTCGGCGCTGTAACTGGCTCGGGCAGCACCCCGCCCAGGTTCTTAGCGATCAACGACAGGCTGCGCTGCGCCAAGTTGCCAAGGTCGTTCGCCAGCTCGCCGTTGAGCCGCAGGATCAACGATTTGCGCGAGAAATCTCCGTCGGCGCCGAAGGTGATCTCGCGCAACAGAAAGAACCGCACCGGGTCCAGCCCAAAGGTCTCCACCAGCGCGAACGGGTCCACCACGTTGCCGACGGACTTGCTCATCTTCTCGCCCTCGCTGGTCCACCAGCCATGCGAGAAAACGCGGCGCGGCAACGGCAGCCCGGCCGCCATCAGAAAGGCCGGCCAGTAGACGGCGTGAAAGCGCAGGATGTCCTTGCCGACGATGTGCAGGTCCGCCGGCCAGAACGCCGCCAGCGCCCCCGTCTCGTCCGGCCAGCCCACCGCGGTCAGGTAATTGGCCAGCGCATCAAGCCAGACATACATCACGTGCTCGGCGTCGTCCGGCACCGGGATGCCCCAGGAGAACGAGGTGCGGCTGACCGACAGGTCAGTCAGCCCGCCGCGCACGAAACTGAGCACCTCGTTGCGCCGGCTATGCGGGCCGAGAAACTCCGGATGCGCCTCGTAATAGGCCAGCAGCCGCTCCTGATAGGCTGACAGCCGAAACAGGTAGTTCGGCTCGCGTACCCACTCCACCGGCGCTCCGGTCGGCGCCACCCGCGTGCCGTCAGCCAGCGTTCGCAGATCAGCCTCGGCGTGGAAATCCTCGTCGCGGACCGCATACCATCCTTCGTAGCTGCCCAGGTAGATGTCCCCGCTCGCCGCCAGCATCCGCCACAGCGCCGACGCCGCCTCACGGTGGCGCGCCTCCGTGGTGCGGATGAACACGTCGTTGCTCACTCCCATCGCCTCGACCATGCGCCGGAACCGGCCGGAGACCTCGTCGGCGAAGTCGTTCGGCGACACTCCGGCATCGCGCGCCGCCTTCTCGACCTTCTGGCCGTGCTCGTCGGTGCCGGTCAGGAACAGCACCTGCTCGCCGTCCAAGCGGTGGAAACGCGCGATCATGTCGGCGGCGATCGCCGTATAGGCGTGGCCCAGATGCGGCGAGCCGTTGACGTAGTAGATCGGCGTTGTGACATAGAACGTTGACATCGAAGCTTTCAAGTCAGGTCAGCAAGCGGTTCTTTTTTGAAAAAAAGAACCAAAAAACTTTTACCCGTTGGGCGTGGCGACAGCGGGCCAGAAGGTTTTGCTTCTTTTTTCAAAAAGAAGCGCTTCCTTCCTTTACGGACCCGCCAGCAAAGTAAGGCTGGTGAGAATGGCCTGCTTGCGGTCCAGGTTGAAGTCGTCGGTTTGAACCCGCAGGCGCAGCAGGGCCTGCCACACGCCGCTCCACGCATCAAGCGAGCGCAGCCCGGCCAGCCGCCGCTCCTCGCCGACCGCCTCGCCGCGCGCCGCCCGGCGCACCAGCCCAGCGACGCCGCTGCAGAGCAGGTCCATGAACGTGTCGAACGTCGTCTCGCCCCGCCCCAGCCGCTCGGCGACCGCGAGCGCGCGCGCCATCGGCAGGCTCGGCAGCGCTGCAAGCACCTCGTTGACCAGGCCCGCCACCGCCAGCCCCTCCTCGGCCGCGAGCCGCAGCGCCCGGCCCGGCGAGCCCTCGGCCAGCGCCGCCAGCCTGGCCCGGGCCGCCGGCTCCAGCTCTGGCAGCGCCTCGCCGAGCAGCGCGCCCATGGTCGTATCGTCCAGCGGCGAGAGCGCCAGCCGGCGGCAGCGGCTGCGGATGGTGGGCAGCAGCCGCCCCGGCGCCGCGCACACCAGGATCAGCACCGCGCGCGGCGGCGGCTCCTCCAGCACCTTCAGCAGCGCGTTGGCCGAGTGCGTATTGAGGTCCTCCGCACCGTCGACGATCACCACCCGCCAGCCACCCTCCGCCGCGGTGAGATGCAGGAAGGGCGGGATGGCGCGCGCCGCGTCGGCCGCGATGTCGCGCTTCAGCCGTTTGCGCTTGTCGTCCCATTCGCGCTCGACGCTCAGCAGGTCGGCATGCGTCCCCGCCGCCACCCGCCGCGCGACCAAGCTGCCCGGATCCACCGCAAGCGAGACGGTGTCCGGCCCGATGCCGGCGAACAGCCGCCGCGCGAAGCGATACGCCAGCGTCGCCTTGCCGATCCCCTCCGGCCCGGCGAGCAGCCAGGCATGATGCAGCCGTCCGCCTCTTGCCGCCTCCAGCAGCGCCGCCTCGGCCGCCGCATGACCCAGCAGCAGCGGGTTCGCCCGCGGATCGCCCGGAACGCTCACCCAAGCCGCTCGCGCACCGCCGCGAGCACCGCCTCTTGCACCGTCTGCACGTCGCCGTCCGCCGAGATCCGCACGCAGCGTCCCGGCTCGGCCTCGGCGATCGCGGCAAAGCATGCCGCCACCCGGGCATGGAAATCCGGCCCCAGCCGCTCATAGCGGTCGAGCCCGCCGTCCCGCCCGGCCAGCCGCTCCCGCCCGACCGCCTCGCTCACCTCCAGCATGATCGTCAGCCTCGGCTGCAGCCCGACCAGTCCCGCCAGTGCCTCTATATACCCGGCATCAACCCCCAGCCCCGCCCCCTGATAGGCCCGCGTGCTGTCGGTAAACCGGTCGCACACTACAGAGCGCCCGGCGGCCAAGGCCGGCCGGATCACCTGCTCCACATGGTCGATGCGGGCGGCAAAATGCAGCATCGTCTCCGCCCGCGCATGAAAGCCAACCTGACCACCGAGCAGCAAGCCGCGCAGCGCCTCGGCGCCCGGCGGCCCGCCAGGCTCACGCGTCAGCACCGCGCCGAGCGTCTCGGCCAGCAGACGCGCCTGCGTCGACTTGCCGGCAGCCTCGCCGCCCTCAAACGAAATGAAATCAGTCAAGGCAAGGCTAGCGCCCTGCCCAAAACCCCTTCATGAAGCGGGCTCCAAGGGCCTCGAGCCGTCATGCGGAGCACGCTGGCGCGTGACGATGGGTCCAGGGCAAAGCCCTGGCCTTACTAAGACCCAAGCACAAAATGCGACAGCGTCGCCAGAGCCCGACCCGGCAGCGCCAGCCGCCCGACATCCACCCCGGCCAACAGCGGCAGCCCATGCTTCGGCACACCGTCGCCCGAGACGGTCAGCATCGCCACCTGCTGGCCCTTGCGGATCGGCGCCGCCAGCGGTCCGTCATAATCCACCAGGATCTTGGCATGCTGCTTCCACGCCCGCGGCAGCGTCATCACCAGATCGCTCGCCCCCACCAGCGGCACCACCGGCGCGGCGCCAAGCCACACCTTGGCATTGTCCACCGTCTCGCCGGCGGCAAACAGCTTCACGTTGTCGAAGCTGTTGAACGCCCAGGCGATCAGCCGCTGGCTCTCCTCGACCCGGTCTTTGCTGCTCGGCATGCCGTTCAGCACCATGATCACCCGCCGCCCGCCCCGGACCGAGCTCGCCACCACCCCGTAGCCCCCGGCATCCGTGTGCCCGGTCTTCAGCCCGTCCGCCAACCCACGCTGCACCAGCGGATTGCGATTGTATTGGACGATGCCGTTATAGGTGTACTGCTTCTCGTCATCGTAATGATAATACTCGGGGAAGTCGGTAATGATACGGCGCGCCAGCGTCGCGATGTCGCGGCACGACATGTGGTGCCCATCCGCCGGCCATCCGGTGCAGTTCATGAACACGCTGTTGGTGAGCCCGAGGTCCTTCGCGCGGGCGTTCATCAGCGCGACAAAGCCCTCCTCGGAGCCGGCGATGCCTTCCGCCAGCACGATGCACGCGTCGTTGCCCGACTGGATGATCATGCCTCGGATCAGGTCCTCGACGACCACCTGGCCGCCAAGCGGGACGAACATTTTCGACCCCTGCATCCGCCAGGCCTTCTCGCTGACCGGCAGCGTCTGGTCGAGCTTGAGCGAGCCGCCCTTGAGCTTGCCGTAGACGATGTAGGCCGTCATCAGCTTGGTCATCGAGCTCGGCGGGATCTGCAGGTCGGCCTGCTTGAGCAGCAGGTCGGCGCCGGTATCGAAATCGGTCACGAACGCCCACTGCGCGATCGTGTCCATCGGCCCGAGCGGCGTGTCCGCCGGGGCGCCAGTCGTCGCGGGCGCGGGCGCGGGCGCCGCCGGCTTGGCGGGCCGCGCCTCGGCGCGCATCGCCGGCAGCACCAGTAGCCCCGCGCCGGCCAGCAGCACGTGCCGCCGCGAGGCGCTCACCGCCGAGCTCGTGCGCACGGCCAGCGGAACGTCATCGGATTCTGATCCTGGCATCGGTCACTCCTGCGGCAATGGCCTGGTCCATCGCGTCGTCGGCCTCGGCGATGGTGGCGAACGGTCCGGCGCGCACGTCGTAGCTCTCCACCCGCCCCTCGCTCTGGCGCTCGACCCGGGCATCGATGCCGCCGAGCCGGGCCGCGCGCTGATGGGCATAGGTGAAGCGACTGAACCGCCCGAGCTCGAGGTAGAGCGCCCCCGGCGACACGCCCACACGCTGAACCCGCTCCGGCATGCGCGCCGGCACCGTGATGCTGGCCGGCGCCGCGTCTACGGCGCCAAGCGCCGCCGCCGGTGCATGTGCGCTTGTCGGCTCCGCCGGTGCATGTGCGCTTGTCGGCTCCGCCGGTGCATGTGCGCTTGTCGGCTCCGCCGGTGCATGTGCGCTTGTCGGCTCCGCCGACGGGGCACCACCAGGCGGCGGCAGCGCCTCGGCCGTCACCGCCGCCTCCGGCGCCGCCTCGATCGCGACGCGCGGCCCACCGCCAAGCTGCTCGGCCAGCGCCCGGCTCAGCACCGGGTCAGTCGCCACGATCACCCGCGCCGCCCCGCCCGGCGGTATGTCGAGCAGCTCGCCCGCCCGCGGCGTCAGCGCGATCAGCCGCCGCGGGTCCGCCGGCCCGCGATCGTTGAGCCTGAGCTCCACCTGCCGGCCGTTATCGAGGTCCGTCACCCGCACCACCGCCGGCAGTTGCAGCGTCTGATGCGCCGCTGCGAGCGCCTGCGGATCGTAAAGCTCGCCATCCGCCGTCAGCCCCGCCGGACGGTGCTCATCCACCGTCGCGATGCCGCTCTGCGCGTATTCGAAGCGCTCTGCCGGATAGTACCAGGTTCCGCCAGCCTGGTAGCCGCGTCCCACCACGTAGCGCGGCACCGCCGCCGGCGCCGCCTTCCCGACAGGCCGATGCGCGCAGCCGCTCAGCAGCATCGCCGCCGCCGCAGCCGCCACGCAGCTGTCAATGACGGACGCCAGGCTGCGCTCACAGGCAGGCATTGCCCAGCAGCCCGACCCCGAGCGCGTAGAAGTCCGACGGATTGTAGCGCCGGATGACCCGGAAGTTCGCGTAGGTCATGAACGCGTCGCCACCAGCCCCGTCCGGCAGCACCAGCGCCCCCTCGACATCGTCGCGCCTGAACCGCGTGCCGTCCTCGCGCCGCACCCCGAGCGCCATCCACTCGCCCAGCGAACGCCGCCGGTCCCGCCCGCTCTCCCCCGTGAACCCCGCCGGCACCAGCACAGGCTGGCCCCACGGCACGCCCGGCTGCCAGCCGGACCGCGACAGGTAGTTGGCGATCGAGGCAAACACGTCCGGCTCGCTGTGCCAGATGTCGCGCCGGCCGTCGCCGGTGAAGTCGACCGCATAGGAGAGGTAGGAGGACGGCATGAATTGCGGCTGCCCCATCGCCCCGGCGTAGCTGCCGGTCATCCCGCGCGGGCTCACGTCGCCCGCATCCAGGATGCGCAGCGCATTGATCAGCTCGGCGCGAAAGAACGCCGCCCGCCGCCCGTCATAGGCCAGCGTCGCCAGCGCCTCGACGATGCCGAACGTCCCGGTCTTCGCGCCAAACCCGCTTTCCAGGCCCCAAATCCCCATCACCACGCCCGGCCACACCGGGTAGCGCTGCTGCACCGCCGCCAGCACGGCCTGCTGGCGCGCATACACCTCGCGCCCAAGCGCCAGCCGCGCCGGCGGCAGCACCCTGGCGCGATACTGCGCCCAGCTCATGGTGAATTCCGGCTGGTGGCGGTCAAGCTCCAGCACCCGCGCGTTCGGCCGCACCCCGGCAAACGCCGCCTCTACCGTGCCCGCCGCAATCCCGTCCCGCCGCGCCTCGACGCCGACGCCAGCGAGGAAGCCATCAAACGAGCCGGCCGCCGCCGCCCTGTTCAGAGCGACCGGGAGACAGGCAGCGGCAGCAATCAGGGCGCGTCGTCTCAGCATGCTGCGATGTCGCACGAGCAGTGCGAGTCAGGCAACTGACATCGCTGTCATTCAAGGGGTTATAAGCGGTCTCATGACGAACGACTCGAACGCCGGCAAGCGCTTCTTTTTTGCAAAAAAGAAGCAAAAAACGCTTCATCGCGCTAGCGCTCCCGACCGCCCTCGGATCTCCTACTGGTCAAAAGTTTTTTGGTTCTTTTTTGCAAAAAAGAACCGCTTCCTTCTACCGCCCAGCCTCCGTTCCCTGGATGCCGTCATCGACGGCACCCCGGTCACCCTGGTCCGCTCCGCCGAGCCCAGTCCCTACGAGCAGGGCCTAATGGAGGGGCAGGACTGGGGCGCCAACGACGTCGTCTGGCTGCTCCGCCGCCTGCTGCGCCGCGGCGGCGCCTTGATCGACGTCGGCGCCAATATCGGCCTCGTCACCCTGCCGATCGCCGGCGACGGCACATCCGTCATCGCGCTCGAGATGCTGCCCGCCAACTGCCTCAAGCTGCAGCTCGCCTGCTTGCTCAACGGGCTTGACCGCCTGCGCGTGCTGCAAGCCGCCGTCTCCTGCGAGGAAGCGATGCTTGACTATGGCGGGCAGGACGCCTGGGGGAAGATCGGCGCCGGCGCCCAACAGGCAGCAGCGCTCCGCCTCGACACCGCGCTGCGCCTGCCCGGCCTGCGCCTACCCGCCCTCGCCTTGTCACGCCGGCTGGTGATCAAGATCGACGTCGAGGGCCACGAGCTCGAAGTGCTGCAAGGCGCCCGTCACCTCATCGCCACCCGCCGTCCGGCGATCCTGTTCGAATCCATCGAGCGCGCCGACCGCCCCGAGGACGCCAACTCCCTGCAGTGCAAGCGCCTGCTCGAGCAGCTCGGCTACCGGCTGCTGCTGCAACGCGGCCGCCGCCTGCTGCCGCGCCGCGCGTCCGACCTGCAGGAGGGCGTGGTCGCCGACGTTCTCGCCGTTCCGGCAGAGGCGAAGCACTGGCTCACCGGCCTCGAGCTGTCCGAGCTAACGCCGCAGGAACGCGTCGACTGGGTGGCCGAAATGGCCGCCCAGCAACACGCCGGCCACCGCCGCGATGCCGTGGCGGCAGTCGCCAAGCTGCGGGAAGAAGGCGCCTCCTATGTCGGCTTGACCGCAGCCTTGGTCAGCAAACTGCTGACCGACCCGGATCAATCGGTTCGCGCGAAAGCGAAGGCCAGGGGCTTTGCCCCTGGACCCCATTAAAGGCGAAGCCTTTAAAATCCATTTGCTGACGATGCAGCACGGGCAGGTCGGTGTTGGTGGGCGGGTCGATTGACTGGCTTGCCAAGCAAGAAAGCGCCAGCCTGAATTTTAACGGCTGGGGTCTGCGGCCTTGGGCCTTCCTGCTTAGAACCGCACCGACGCCGCCAGCGATCCGTAATTGAATAACCCAGCCTTCGAGCCGTCGAACTCCGGCGTCTGCCACGTCTGGGTGTAGCTCAGCCGCACCCCTTTCCACATCACTGCAAGCCCCGCATCAAGCTCGCCGACGTCGAAGATGCGGTGCACCGAGGGCGTGTTGCGCCGGAACGTGCTGCCGTCCAGCGTCACGTCGTAGCCGACGAGCCGCCCGTCGGCGCCGCCGAAGAAGTACCAGGCAAACGGCCGCACCGGCGTGTAGGCGTCGGTGCCGGACATGCCGGGCTGGATTTTTGCCGGCCCGTAATCCGAGGCGAGCCCCTGCCCGAACCGCAGCGCAACCCCGCCGCCGACATAGTCCTGCACCGAGCCGCCGGCGACCTTCACGTCCAGCAGCGTGTCGGTCTCGAGCCCGTAGACCTTCGCCAACGGCAGCCGCCAGGTGTGGTCCTGCAGCAGCTCGACGGCGACCTGGTCCTGGATCTGCGAGTGCCAGCCGCGATTGTCGGTGTCGCCGATGATGTCGTGGAAACCATTCTGCACCGTCTCGCCCTCGGCCGACGGTCCGACCACGCCGAGCGTCAGGGCGAAATCGTTGCGCGTGCTGCCGGTGTCGTGGATCAGGCCGCCGGTTAGGAGCAGCTCGCCGGCATAGGGGTGGTCGCCCGGCGGCGGCACCGGCGCCTGGGTGTCGCGCGGCGTGAACAGCGATTGGCTGAGATCAATCTCGTAGCGGTCCACACCCGCGCCGAGCAGGCCGGCCTCGACGCCGGCGATCGGCGCCGGGATGGTGCCGGTCGGCGAGACGTAGCCGCCCCGCAGGCCGCTCGTGTAGTACTGGTCGGACGTGCCCTTGAGCGTCGAGACGGCGTCGTTCTCGATCTGCAGCGTGACGATGCTGTCGGGGTCGGCCAACGGCAGCCCGGCGGCCCGTTGTTGCAGCTCGGCTGCGGACTGCGCGTAGGCCCCCGCCGGAGCGATGGCCGCGAAAAGGAGCCCCAGGCCGGACAGGATCCTGGGGTGCCGGTAAGTGCGGGTCATCGGAGCGGGCCTCGAGAGGGTCAGGGGCATGTGCCCCCTGTATGATGGCGTTGCCCATGAAAGCAAACCCTTGCGGCGCCGGCGGCCGGTGCGGCGCGAGGATGGCGTGTCCTCGCCGCCATCATCGCCGCTCAGCCGCCGTTCAGAACGGCGAGCGCCGTGGTGATCTGCGCGACGCTCTGTTGCAGCGATCCGCCCACCAGGGCGGCCACCTGCATCGCCGAGACGATGCCCGCGACCAGCAGGATCGCCATCTCCAAGCCGGCCGCCGCACGACGGTCAGCCGCGAGCGCGCCGGCCTCGCGTCGGATCAGCGCGGCGGTGAAACGAATGGCCGTCATGAGAGCCCCCAAGGATCGTTAAGCAAGCGTAAACTATCTCATCTAATGAGACAAGCGAGTTCTACAGTAAAGCACTCGTTAAAGTTGCGGCATACACTCGTGCTGCTTTGTCGCTTTTCGCGTCGCTATCGATCCAGAATTTTCGTTTGACTGCCCAGGCCTGACCGCCGAGCATCCGGCGTCTCATCTGACGAGTGCACGCATGGGGCTGTTCGCCAACCCGCTGAAGCCGAAACGAGCGCCCGAGATGCTGCCCGCCATCACCCGGCGCGAGCTGCAGCACCTCCTGGAGGCGCATGGCTGGGCGCTGTGGAACAACACTCAGCCCTACCTCGAATTCGGCGCCAAGCGCGAGGACGCCGGCGCCCTGCTGATCGGCAAGCTCGACGGCGACCTCAGCTGGGTACCGCGCGACAGCGTCGCCTCCACCGCCTCGCGGCTGCACATGCCGGTCGTGCTGCTCACCTGCCAAACCCCCAAGATGGCGGTGATCGAGTACATGATCGGTCGCAACTGCTACCTGCTGCGCTACGATGAGCTGCCGATGCTACCCTCGGTGCTGGCGCTGCTGAAGCTCGAGCACGAGCGTCAGCTCGAGCAGATGAAGGCCTCCGCTCAGCCGGTCGCCTATACCTCCAAGGAAGGCGACCTCACCTACAGCAGCGACAACGTCGTCCAGCAGCTGTTCAATGCCCTGCTCGGCCGCGACGCGGCGGAGAAGGACGTCGCGTTCTACGCCGAGTTCCTGGCCGTCAAACACCGCGCGGACGGCGTCGGACGCCTCACCCGCCTGCTCACCCAATCGGCCGAGTTCAAGGACCGCACCGCCAGGCAGGCCGCTCCCGCAACCGCCGGCGCCAACGAGGTCGCAGCATCGTGAAAGCCCCGCCCCGGCCGCCTTGACCCATCGCCGGTCAGGACCGGAGCCACCGCCCCATCTCATCGTCATCATCAGCAGGCCGGCCGCCAGGGCACGCCTGGCCGCCACCCGCGCGGCGTCGCACCGGATAAGCCCCGCCATGCCGACCATCCTCGCCTCCAACCCGGCGGCCGCGACGTGCCGCCGGCGCGTGCTCGTCGTCGGCGCCGGGTTCGCCGGCGCCGTCTACGCGCGCACCCTCGCCGATCACGGCTATGACGTCGACGTCATCGACCGCCGTCCACACCTGGCCGGCAACGCCTATGACGAGCAGACAGCCACCGGCGTCCGCGTCCACCGCTACGGCCCGCATCTGTTCCATACCAGCATGGAGCACGTGGTGCGCTGGGTGCGGCGCTTCGGCGAGTTCGTGCCCTACGAGCACCGCGTCGCCGCCCTGCTGCCCCCCTCACCCGATGAGCGCGCCCGCTTCGCCCCTCTACCCATCAATCGCACCACCGTCAGCCTCGTCTTTAACGTGCCGCTCCCGACCGAGACCGACATGGCGCACTTCCTCGCCGCCCAGGCAGTGCCGTGCGACGCCCCGCGCAACGCCGCCGAGCATCTCTACAGCCGCATCGGCGCCACGCTCACCGACCTGTTCTTCCGGCCCTACACGCAGAAAATGTGGGCGCTCGACCTCGAGGACATGGACGCCGCTGTCGTCAACCGCATCCCGCTGCGTCTGGACACCGAAGACCGCTACTTTCCCGCCGACACCTTCCAGCTCATGCCCCGCCACGGCTTCACCGCGCTGTTCGCCAACATCCTCGACCACGACCGCATCACCGTCTCGCTCGACACCGCCTTCGCGCACGCACTCGCCCGCGGCTACGACCATTGCTTCAACAGCATGGCCATCGACGAATACTACAACGAGGACTACGGACCGCTGCCGTATCGCTCCATCCGCTTCCACCATCGCGAGGAAGCCGGCAGCTACGCCCTTGGCCAAACCTCGGTCGTCAACTTCACCGACGCCCGCGCCTACACCCGCCAGACCGATTGGAGCCGCCTGCCCGGACACGCCGCCGCCGGCCCGCGCAAGACGATCACCCTCGAGCAACCCTGCGACTACCGCGACAACGCGATGGAACGCTACTACCCGGTCAAGACCAGCGACGGCCGCAACGACGCCACCTACCGCCGCTACGCCGCCCGCGCCGCCCACGAACCCGCCATGACCTTCATCGGCCGCTGCGGCATGTACCAGTACTTGGACATGCATCAGGTGATCAATCAGTCGCTCAAGGGCGCCCTGGATTGGGTTAAGGCAGCGGCTTGACAGCAAGAAAGCGGTCCTTTTTTGAAAAAAGGACCAAAAAACTTTTATCCAAAAAGGGTGGGACGATGCTGCGACTGTGCTAGCACCGGCTGAAGTGAGTCCTTTGAAGCGAACTCCGGAAAATCTTGCCTATAGGCAAAATTCCCGTAACTTACGGTTTTATAATGCAAAGCTTTGAACCAGTCACCTGTGCCTTGCTGCCGATCCGCGTAATCTTGCGGTATTCAGCCCTCAGACTTGTTTTCGCGACAGCCGATCAAAAGTTTTTTGCTTCTTTTTTTTAAAAAAGAAGCTCTTTCTTCCTCGCTGTCTTCGCCTCAGCTTCGCCGCACCACGCCATTCTGCACATAGGCGCCATGGCCGCCCGGCGGCGGGCTGCTCGGCAGCGCGGCGAGAAACTGGGCGAAGCGTGTGCTGGGGTCCATAAACACCCCGTTGCCCTCGGTGCCGAACGAGCCGCCGCCATTGGCGTTTTGCACCTCGACGGGTTGCGACGCGGTCACGATGTTGGGCGGCGCGCCGCCGCTGTCGCCGATGAACACGGCCGGCGCCGGCGGCGTGTGCTTGCCCTGGTTGAAGCGATCGTACCAGATCGCACCGAGGAACAGCTTGTTGTCATTGCCGGTCACCTGGATGACGCTGCCGTCGATCAGCGCGCAGGAGGCTGACAGCACGAACAGCCGCAAATGCGCGCAGTTCTCCACCTTGATCTGCCCGCCGCCCGGAAACGTCTTCACACCCGCATGCGGCATGTTGCTGCTTGACGAGATCGACGTGATCGTCGAGGGCCCGGCATTGACGAAGTTGCAATGATCGAACCAAACGGCGTAACGAATATGGTCGCCGCTATAGGCGTTGATCACGAACTGGGCGCAGCCCACCGGCTGTTGCACGCAGTGGATGCCGGCACGGGCGCAGAACACGAACAGCATGTTGATGAACACGCCGTCGGCGCGGCCGAGCCGGATGGCGTCGTAATTGTTCGCCATGTAGTCGGCGACGTACTGATCGCCGGTGACGAAGAACCAGCTCTCGAGCTGGTCGATGCGGCAGACGTCGAGCGCGGTCTCGACGTAGACCATGGTGTCGTAGCATTGACCTTTCATGTAGCCGATGTTGAGCCGACCGACCTGGTAGCTGTGGATCCCGCGGGTGACGTTGCAGAAATAGATGTTGTGGAACTCGACGCCGCCGGCGAGCTGATCGAGCGTGAAGACGAACGGGTAGTCGGTCGGCGCCCAGCCCGGCTTGCTTGACGGCTGGATTTGGTAGACCGCGAGGTCCCGAAAGGCCGTGCCCCGCGTCTCATTGCCCTTCAGATTGGTCACCGTAAAGGGTTTGAAGTTCGCCGTGTTCATCACCAGCCAGGTGCCGCCCGAAGGCCCGGGCGATTCGCCGTAGCCCTGCCCCTGGATCTCGACATAGGCGCGAGTGATGCTGATCGGCGAGGCGAGCCGGTAGTGCTTGGCGCCAAGCAGGATGCGCCCGCCGGCATCGCCCAGTGCGTTGATCGCCGCCTGGAACGCCGGCGCGTCGTCGGCCCGCCCGTCTCCCTTGGCGCCGAACTCCTCGATCGAGATCCCGCCATCGAAGCGCCCCGGCACTGGCGCGGCTGCTGTGCGGATCGGCGGCGGCTCGGCCCGCCCGACGATCGGCAGCATCGCCAGCCCCGCCGCCCCGGCCAGCCCTGGCGCCAGCCACGCCCGGCGCGAGGGCATGGACGGCATCAACTGAGCCGGCGGCGCGAGCAGCCGCCGCGGCGAGCCCCCGTTGGCATTGGGCGCGGCGTTGCCGCGACGAAGGCGGCGGGTCAGGCGTGACAGCAGCGTCATGGTCAGGCGGTTCTCCGATCTGCACCGCCGTAACGCCTTGGCACGGTGGATGGACCAGGTCTCGACGGTGCTATCGGTTCGCGGCCTCAAGAAAACGGTCCTTTTTTGGAAAAAAAAGACCAAAAAACCTTTTTTCCTGGCCGTCGTCAGCCAGGTGCGTCTTGAGCCAGTCCGCTCGGCAAATAGGGATAAAAGTTTTTTGCGTCTTCTTTTCAAAAAAGACGGCCTCCTACTTCGGCTCGAGCGGCAGGTCCGCGCCGATGACCCCGGCCAGCGAGGCCTGTGCCGCATCGCGCCGGCCAACATGCTGGGTGAACAGCGGCACCCCCTCACGCAGCCGCCCCCGCCCCAGCGCCGCGAGCACGTCGCGATATACCTGGTGGCTGGGGTAGAGGTCGTCCGGCGCCTCGCGAAACCACCGCAGGTCGCCAGCCGCCGGCGCCGCGCTTTCGGTCAACACCATGCGTGCCGGCCGGCCGAGCAGCGTCGCCCGATAGCACAACGACAGCGAATGGCCCCGGTCGTCAAAAATCTGGACAACCGCGACCGGCCCCGCCGCGCATCGCACGGCACAGCCGAGCTCACTCTCGGCGCAGGCCTCGATGCGATGCGCCACCTCCTCGCGGTGGCGGATGATGCTGCCCGGCACGTGCCAGCCCTGGCCGAATGCGTCGTCCCGCCAGGCGAGCAACACGCCGCGCGCCTCGTCATGCACCAGCAGGTCGACGTTGGGCGTCGCCATAATCTCGGTGACGAAACGGAACAACGGCCATGGCAGCTCCGCTCCGCTCCCGGCGAGCCGTCCGAGCAGGCCCTCCAGCGTCCCCAGCTCCGCCTCGCTCAGCGTGCCCTTGTCGGTCATCGTCGCTCGCTCCTGTTGCCGGCAAGCAGCACGCGCCCTTGACCGCACACGCGAGCGTGCTGCGCATGACGGCCGGCGGCCCTTGGATCCCGGCCGATCGGCTCTGATGTTAGGCGATGAGGCGGTCGACAGCGATGCCGCGTCATCCGCACCATCGGAGACGCCATGTCCCGCCTGCCGCTCGTCAACGTCGCGCCAACGCGAGCAGTACGACCGCTTCCCGTCCTATCTCACGCGCGCGCTGCTCATCGTCGAGCCACAGCTCGCGGCCGCGCTGCCCAACCTTGCCAACGCCCTGCGCGCCTCAAGCCTAGACGCCAGGCTACGCGAGAGCGCCATCCTGCGCGTCGCCGCGCCCAGCCAAAGCGCTTACGAGCGCACGCAGCATCTCGGTCAGGCCGGCACGGTCGGGTGGAGCGAGGCCGACATCGCGGCGAGCGGCTCGCGGCCTTCCTGGCGCAGACCAACCGGTGATCAGCCGCTCAGACTGCGGCGTCCTTCCAAAGCGCCCGCGCGCGCGGCACGACCAGCGCCCACTCGTCCATCTCGGCGCTGATCGCCAGCAGCCGTGGCGTCAGCCGGCTGAGCCATGCCCGGATCAGCCGCTCGCCGGCCCACTGCACGCTGCCTACCGGATGATCGGCATCCGCCACCCCGATCCACAGCAGCGTCGGCTGGCCATGCCGCCCAAGTGCCGCCTGCAGTCGCGCGATCTGTGCCGGCGCCGTCGGCTCGCCCTCGTCCGTCACCACCAGCAGCTTGGCATTGTCCTCGACCACCTCGAGCAGCTTGCGCGCAAGAAACGGCAGTCGGCTGCGCCACTGCCGGCCCAGCGCTGCCGGATCGGCCTGCCCCTCATGCACCCAGCTATGCCACTCGAAGCCGTAGCTGCGATCCCGCACGACGTATTCCCGGCTGGTTGGATCCAGCGCTACGTCGATCCGCTCCGCCTCGCCGAACCCGGCAAACCCGTCATCGAGCCCGCGCACCACGCTGTCGAGCGGGCTGTAGCCGAAGCGCAGCAGGCTCAGCGGCTCGGCGCCGTATTGGCGCTGCACCATGCCGAGCTCGCAATTACAGCCCAGGCTTTCGCACTCCATCAGGGCAGCCTGCAACGCCTCCGCGTCGCCGCCCGCGGCCGCGGCCGGCCTGCTCGCCGCCCCGGCCGGTATCGACAATAACGACAGCCGAACAGCCTCGAAGGCCAGCGAAAGCTGTCGATCGTCGGCGGTCGGCGGGTCGGCGTCGCAAGGCCGTGTGGCGTCAGGGTGCTCCAGGATGAGGATCATCGTCGCCGGGCCGCCGATCAGCGTCCACGGCAGCCAGCAATCCAGCACGCCGGGCTCGCGCACCACGAAGCGACCCACGACCTGCCCATTGACGCTGAGCCCCAGCCGCATGAACGAGCGTCCCGCCGGCAGAAATGGCCGCACCCGCAGTTGCAGCCGGTAATCGCCCGCCGGGCTCGGCCGCGGCAAGATGATCGTGCTCTCGGAGCCGAGCGTCCAGGTGAGCTCCGCTTCGGGATACGACCAACCAGTGCCCTGATAGGACACGCTCGACCCGGCCGCGAAGGACATGATCAACTCGCCGTCCATCCCTGTCTCCCGGCCGGTCGCGCGTCATCTCAAAATTGCGCAGCAGCCTTATCAAACTTGACCCGGGCCGGCGAGGCAAGAGCGACGACACCGCATCCATCGGCGGCGCCGCTGCTCAGGAATACTCAGTGTACGAACGTGTACGCCGACGACGATGGTCTGACGACAAACCATCGATCCGATTGCAACCCCGATCGCCGGCCGCGGGCTCGTCCAGCCCCGAACCTTCACCCGGCCCACCGGGCAGCCCGCTAGAGGTGCACCGACACGGTCGAGAACACCACCGTCAGGCTATGTGCCAGCGTCGAGAGCGAGCCGATGAGCGCCACTCCGATCAGCCCCGCCATCAACGCATATTCCAGCGCCGTGACGCCGCTCCGATCCCGCCGAAGCTCGCGCACCCACCGTGTCACGATTGGCAAAACCACCTCCACCCGCCCCAAGGCGCCAGCCACGTCGACACGCTCACCAGATGTCCACCTGCCACCGCCGCTCGCAGCATCGCACCGGCAGATTAAGGATCTGCTAACGCTGCGCCGCTCCGACGAGCCGCTACTCGCCCTCCAGATACGCCGCCCGAACCTCCGGCCGCGCCAGCAGCTCCTGCCCGGTGCCCTGCATCGTCACCGCGCCGCGCACCAGCACGTAGCCGCGATGCGCCAGCCGCAGCGCCTGGGTCGCGTTCTGCTCCACCAGCAGCACCGTCATGCCCTCGTCGCGGTTCAGCATCGTGATCGCCTCGAAGATCTGCCGGCAGACCAGCGGCGCCAACCCCAGGCTCGGCTCGTCCAGCAGCAACAGCTTCGGCCGGCTCATCAGCGCCCGCGCGATCGCCAGCATCTGCTGCTCGCCGCCCGACAAAGTGCCGCCGCGCTGGGCCATCCGTTCGCCGAGCCTCGGAAACAGCGCCACCGCCCGCGCCCGTCCGTCCTCGAACGCCGTCGCGCCCAAGCCGGCCGCGCCCATCCGCAGGTTCTCCGCCACCGTCATCCGGCCGAACACCCGCCGCCCCTCCGGCGAGAGCGCAATCCCACGCCGCATGATCCGATGCGCCGGCCAGCCGGCCACGTCCTGCCCATCAAGTCGCACCCGTCCGGCCGTCAGCCGCGCCGCCCCCGGCGCCCCGCACAGCGTCATCATCAGCGTCGTCTTGCCCGCCCCGTTCGCCCCGATCAGGGTCACGATCTCGCCCCGTTGCACTGACAGGCTCACCCCGCGCAGCACCTGCACCCGCCCGTAGAACGCCTCCATCCCTTCCAGCTCGAGCATCGCCGACGCCGCGGCACTCACGCCTCGACCCCGAGATAGGCCGCGATCACCGCCGGGTCCGCCCGCACCGCCGCCGGGCTGCCCGCCGCGATCCGCCGCCCATGATCGAGCACCACCACGTGGTCCGACACCCGCATCACCACGCCCATGTCGTGCTCGATCAGCAGAATGGCGCAGCCCTCGGCCCGAATCTCGGCCAGCAAACTCCGCAGCGCCTCGCTCTCCCGCGGGTTCAGCCCCGCCGCCGGCTCGTCGAGGCATAGCAGGCGCGGCCCGGTGCACATCGCCCGCGCGATCTCCAACCGGCGCTGGTCGCCATACGACAGCGCCCCCGCCGGCAGGTCGGCCGAGCCCACCAGCTCCACCCGCTCAAGCCAGCCGCGCGCCCGCTCCACCGCCGCACGCTCCGCCCGGGCAAACCCCGGCGTGCCCAGCAGCGCCAGCACGCCGAAGCCGCCTGCCCGCGACAGCGCCACATGCTGCGCCACCACCAGGTTCTCGAGCGCCGTCATCCCGGCGAACAGCCGAATGTTCTGAAACGTCCGCGCAATCCCGGCCTGCGCGATGCGGAATCCCGCCATCCGCTCCAGCCGCCGCTCCTGCCCCGGTCCGAGCTCGGGCGGCGCAAACCGCAGCGAGCCCGCGCTCGGCCGGTAGAACCCCGTGATGCAGTTGAACAGCGTCGTCTTGCCCGCCCCGTTCGGCCCGATCACCGCCGTGATCCGCCCCGCCGCGACCCCGAACGACACGTCGTCGACCGCGAGCAAGCCTCCAAAGCGCATGCTGAGCCCATCGACGGCCAGCAGCACGCTCAGCCCCGCCCCTCAGCCACCAGCCCGCCATCGACCACCGCCGGCGCCGCGCCCAGCGTGACGGTCGCCCGCCGCCCCGAGACCAGCCCCCGCGGCCGCAACACCATGACGCCCACCATCAGCAGGCCGAACACCAACATCCGGTACTGTCCGACATCACCCGCGAGCGAGCCCAGCCACCCCGCCGAGCCCGCCTCCGAGGAGACGTCGAGCAACGTCTCGCGCAGCCCCTCGCCGCCACCGATCATCACCACCGCCGCCAGCGCCACCCCAAGCTGGCTGCCCAAGCCGCCGAGCACAACGATCGCCAGCACGGTCGCGCTCTCGATAAAGACAAAGCTCTCCGGGCTGACGAAAGCCGCTCGCACCGCAAAGAAGCTGCCGGCGAACCCGCCGAACATCGCGCTCGTCGCGAACGCCGACAGCTTGATGAGCGTCACGTTCATCCCCAGCGCACGGCAGGCCACCTCGTCCTCGCGCAAGGCCTCCCAGGCCCGCCCGACCGGCAGCCGCCGCAGGCGCAGCGCTACCGCGTTGGTGATCAAGGCCAGCGCCAGGATCAGGTAATATAGAAAGACCACCCGCAGCATAGGCCGCGGCGCCACCCCCAGCAGGTGCGCCACGCTCCCCGCCCCGCCGCCGTTCAGCCGCAGCCCGAACAGCGTCGGCCGGGGGATGCCCGAAATCCCGTTCGGCCCACCGGTCAGCGAGACCCAATTGGTGATCACGATGCGTATGATCTCGCCGAACGCCAGCGTCACGATCGCCAGGTAATCCCCGCGCAGCCTGAGCACCGGCGCCCCCAACGCCGCCCCCGCCGCCGCCGCCAGCAAGCCGGACACCGGCAGGCACGCCCAGAACGACCAGCCGAATTGCGTCGACAAAATCGCCGTCGCATAGGCACCGACCGCGTAGAACGCGACGTAGCCAAGGTCGAGCAACCCGGCCAACCCGACCACGATGTTGAGCCCCCAGCCCAGCATGACGTAGATCAGCACCAGCGTTCCGGTGTCGACCAGGTAGCGCCCGGCGAACAGCGGCAGCCCCACCGCCATAACCAGCAGCCCCGGCGCCAGCACTCGCGTGAGGCTCGGCAGTCGCACCCTCGGCCAACGCATCAGCCGCGCGCCAACCACCACGCCAACCAGCACCGCGACCATCAACGGCCGCGCCACGAGCCGCCCCGGCTCGACCCGCAAGCCGACGATCGCACCGAAGATCCCAAAGGCGATCAGCGCTGTGATGGCGACACGCTTGAGGGAAGCAAGTCCAGAGGCTCTGCCTCTGGACTCCGCTGGGGCCTGAGGCCCCAAACCCCCATCACTGACGATCAGCGCGTCTTTCCTTGATTGGCGAAGCCACTCAAATCATCAAGCCCCCGTAAAAACCGGTGCAAGTGTGGAAAGGACAAGGAATGGATTTCAAAGGCTCCGCCTTTGATGGGGTCAAGGGGCAAAGCCCCTTGCCTTGCCTTGCCTTGCCTTGCCTTGCCTTGCCTTCACACCTTCTCCACCTCGGCCCGACCCAGCAGCCCGCTTGGCATGAACACCAGCACGAGAATGAGAATGCCGAATGCCGCCACGTCCTTGTATTCGACCGAGCAGTAAGCCGACCAAAACGTCTCGATCAGCCCGATCAGCAGTCCGCCCAACACCGCTCCGGGCAGCGAGCCGATGCCGCCCAGCACCGCCGCGGTGAACGCCTTCACCCCGGCCACGAAGCCGACGAAGAAGTCCGTCACCCCGTAGTACAGCAGGAACAGCAGCCCGGCGACGGCCGCCAGCGCAGCGCCGATGACAAAGGTGAGCCCGATCGTCCGGTCGGTGTCGATGCCGAGCAGGGCCGCCATCGTCATGTCCTGCTCGCACGCCCGCATCGCCCGTCCGAACGCGGTGCGCTCCACCAGCAGCGTGAACGCCGCCAGCACGGCGAGCGTCAGCACCACGATCACCACCTGCATCCACGACACCTCGGCCGCGAACCCGCCCGCCCGCATCACCGTGAAGCCACCCTCGAGCAGCGGCGAGATCGTCTTCTCCCTCGCCCCCTGGCTCACCTGAACGAAATTCTGCAGCGTGATCGACATGCCGATCGCCGAGATCAGCGGCGCCAGCCGGAACGAGCCCCGAAGCGGCCGATAGGCCACCCGCTCGATCGTCCACCCATACAGCGCCGACAGCCCGCAGGCGAACACCAGCGTCAGCAGCAGCACCAGCGGCGCCGACCCGATCCCGACGGCTACGAGCCCGGTCAGCGCGATCAGCGACAGGAACGACCCCACCATGAAGACGTCGCCATGCGCGAAGTTGATCATCCCGACGATCCCGTAGACCATGGTGTAGCCCACAGCGATCAGCCCGTAGATCATCCCCAGCGTCACGCCATTTACCAGCTGCTGCACCGCATACGCCAAGCCCCGCCCTCCCTGGCCAGAGCGCAGCCATGCAGCAAGCGGACCGGTGACGACAAGAGCGCGCCGCGGCGACCGGCCGTCCGGCTCAACCTTGTGCGCCGCAAATCTCGTCCGACACCGGCGCGTTAAGCCCGTTGTCACCGTCCAAGGCCGCACGATGCCCCGATTTCTGATCGAGTATGCTGCCAGCGCTGACTCCGAGCCCGTAGAGCACCTGCATGTCGACGCCGACGACATCGTCGCCGCCGAGGCCAGGCCAGGTCTCACCTCGCCGCCATCAAGGCCGCCTCCGCCGGCGCCAATCCCATCGGCCACCGCATCATGACCGGCCTCGGCGCCGTCGTCCGTGCCTGGCGCCCAGAAGCCGAGTAGCTGCCGGCCTTGCGAGCCCTCAGCCCCGCTGCTACAGGACCGGCCTCGACGACCGAGCCGTCGGGCGCATAGCTCAGTTGGTAGAGCAGCTGACTCTTAATCAGCGGGTCGTAGGTTCGAACCCTACTGCGCCCACCAGGTCTGCAGAAATCCTGGCTTGCTCGTGTTGGCTCTGCAGTCGCTGTCTCGAGCCGATTTCGACAACTGCGTCGCCGAGCCGGTAACGACTTCTCTTGTGCCCGCGTGGCGACTAGGCCGGAGCCTTTAGATGGCGGGGAACGCAGCCTAGAGGCCTGAAAACAAGTCCGCGATCTTCACCCCGAGGTAGGTCGCAATCGCCAAGAGGTTCTCGGCACTCGGCCGCGCGATACCCTGCTCGAACTCCGACAGCATTGTTTCCCTCAGGCCCGTCTCGTGTGCCATCGAGCCGAGAGACATGCCCATGGCGGTGCGAAAACTTCGAATGTTTGATCCGACCTTCGCGTCGACCGGGTAAGAATCTCTGTCCAGGCGGGTCGCCTGAGGCGGGTTATCAACCATGCACGACGCCTCCTTGCCGAGGCGTCATTGATCCCGTAACTGCCGGTCGCTTCAAGCACGAAAATGCCGACTGCGCCCAGAATCAGCCGCTTATTTCAGCCTCTTTGAGCAATACGTTAAGCCCGCGAGTAAATTTCAAATAATACGACTTAAAGTTGCATCCGATATAGGTTTTCGTTACGTAAGCATAGTGGAAAACGTCAACGCCCGTGCGTGGAGCAGGCAAAATGTCCTTCAGCGTTGTGGACGATCGTTCGGAGCCCAGCCGCAATCATCGCATCGCCCGTCATCTTCTCGACCTGGCTGATGATGCCGCCTGCCATGACGCGCGTGATGAAGCCGTCAGGTTGATCGAACTCGCCTACGCGCACTTCGATCGCGTCCATGCAGGCTGACAGAAGCGTGGCATGTCGAGCAGGGCGAGAGGTCGATCATCATCAGACCTCGCTCGCGCGTGACGTTTGGCTTGACGCTACAAGTTCAATATCAGCTCCTCGACGGCTTGCCGGAGCGCCGAAAGCCTGAACGGCTTGGCCAGACGGCTATGCGGCAGCGGCGTGCGGGGATGGTCCAACAGGTCCGTCCGCGCGGTGACGAAGATCACCGGCACGTCGACGTGACGCGCACGAGCCTCGATCGCGACAGCCACGCCGTCCACATCCGGCATGTTCAGGTCGGTCACTACCAAGTCGACGCTATCCGGATCATGCAACAGCCTGATCGCCTGCTCGCCACCCGATGCTTCCAAGATCTGGAAGCCGGCATCCGAGAGCGCCTCGACGATCAGTGAACGAATGATCGTGTCGTCTTCAACGACCAAGATCCTGACGTCATGGCTTCGCATGCCGAACTCCTCGCTGCCAGCAGCAACGCGAGGCACGTCAATGGCAAGCATGCTGGCTGAAATGTGACAGAGATCGAGCGCGCGGCTTGTCCAAGCCGATCATCAGGACGTGGTCGCCCAACCCGACACGAACCTGATGCCCGGGGACCGCGGTCCTGCCAACCGGCCGGCGAGCCGCCGGCTGGACTGATCGAGCAGATATCCGCGAGACACCTCCATCGAGTGGGAGATTTCGGCATCGACGCCTTGCTCGGCGTTAACGCTTCGTTCAGCTTGCAGCAGCATACTTCCACCGCCGGCGACGGGCCGGCGCGAATACGCCGGCGATCGGTCTCGCGAGGCGCGATGCGCAGGCGGCATCATGTGAAGGTGTGCCACAGATGAACCAGGAAGAGCTGAACCAGGTGTTCACGCTTCTTAGCCAAGGCAAGCGTGTCGAGGGCTGGACGGTTCAGGCCGCCGACGACGCGCAGGTGCTTATGGACTACAAGCGCGGCGATAGCTGGAGGCGTGGCTCCTCCGAGGCAAGCTGGACCGAGATGTCAGCTCAGGCACACTAATAAAGCTCGCTCGACGAACGGTCCGCTCAGGCAGTGCTGACCGCGGCAGGGCGCCGAACCCCAATCGCGGCTTTCGGCCGCGACGGCGCTGGCGACCACCAGCCATAACGCAGGCGACCAAGAAACGTCGATCGCACAGGCGCGGCAATGCTTAAGCCGGTTGTCTCCCGCCGGCCGGTCGCTTGGTGGCGGTGCATGCGGATCGTCGACCCGGTCGAGCAGCGCCGCACCATTGTGCATACGCTGTTCACCGCCCGGCTGACCGCCCATAGCCGCAGCACGCCGTCAGCCGCAGGCCGCTTCAGCGCCAACGGTGCGCCATCGTCGCGTGCTAGACGCGCCGCACCAGCAACACGATGAGGATGATCGCCAGGATCGTCCCGAGCCCGATGCCGCCATAGCCATAGGAGCCACCCGAGTAGAAGCCGTAGCCGCCGCCGCCAAAGGCAAGGACGGCCAGGATTATGAGAAGCACAAGCAACATGTGGAACCCCTCCGCCCGCTCGGCGAGCCGCATTGGCTCGACGTCGCTTGTCGCCAGACGCTTCCCACCCGCGTGAGTTGCCGGCGCCGCAACGCTCTTTCGATTGTGGCCCGGGCGCCACAGGCCATCAGGAGCCACGGCCGCCGCAAACGCGATGCGCGATCGCCACGGCCGGGCGGCAGGTCGCACCCGCCGCAGGCTTCGTGCCTGCCCAAGGCTTCATGTGCCGGCGTGTAGCTGATAGCCATGCCGGATGCGGCCCCTTCACCGGCTCCTCACACAGTGCTCTGTCCAGCTCGGCATCGTCTGCCGGTGCCTGTTCAGCATCCGCGGCGCCGCCTGGTCCAAGCTCGTCTTCATCGCCGGCCTGGCCTACTCGTATGGCTGGATCGACCTGATCCCGAACCGGTTGCCCTATATCGGCCATCTCGACGAGATCGGCTTCGCGCTGACCGGCCTCACCTTGGCGCGGCTGATGGCGCCGGCTGCCTTCCTCGGCGAGCCCGACCATCCGCTCGCCTTGGCGCCGCGTCCCGTCGGCGAGCATCTGCGCTTCCTCATCCGGGTGGTGCGTGCCGATCTCGCCAACTTCTTCCTGTTCCAGCATCGCGACGTCCACGCATTCCTGATCACCGGCAAGAACTCCGGCACCCACTGGGTCAAGTTCATGCTCAGCGTCGCCATCGCCAGGCAATTCGGCGTCGCCCCGCCGTTCTACGCCAGCGGCCCGGCGGCGGACGCCATCATCGGCCACCCCCGCTGGCCGAGCACCTATCCCGGCCTGCCGAGGATCGGCAGCTCGCACACCATCCCCTCGCGCGCCTTTGCCTGGCGCATCCGCCTGCTCGATCATCCGCCGGTCGTCGTCTTCGTGCGCGATATCCGTCAGGCCATGCTGTCGAACTTCGTCAAGTGGCAGCAGCATTACGGCGGCACTCTGGCCGAGTATGTCAGCGGCGACCCGCTCGGCCGTCGCCACGTCGCCGACATCTGGTGGTACGTGCATTTCTTCAATCGCTGGGGCGACGTCGCCCGCGCCCGTCCGGACAACACCCTGATCGTCCGCTACGAGGACCTGCAGGCCTGCCCGCGATACTGGCTCGACAGGATCGCCGCGCATCTGCGCGTGCCGCTCGACGAGGCGGCGTTAACCGAAGGCCTGCACTTCACCAGCCGAGAGGCGCTGCAGCCGCGACTCGATCCGACACATGCCGAGACCATCATCCCAGCGGCCGGCGCGCGCAGCGCGGTGCGCCTGTCGGAGGCTGACGAGCGCGTTTTTGCCGCCATCCTGGCCCGCCATCTGCGCCATAGGCTGGGCTACGACTATCCGGTGCGTCCCGCCCGCCCGCCCGCCCAGCGGCGCCGCAACGAGGCCGTCGCGTCCGAGCTCTGACCATGCCGCCACCCGCGACCCGCCCGCCCCACGGCCATCCATCGCCTGCAAGGCTTGCCGTCGCCCATCGTCAGCCGCCATCGCCGACCGCGCCGGGCACGCACCCTTGCTCAACCGCGCCGCGCGCCTCGCCTCCACCATCACAAGCGCGCCCGTCCAGGCGCCTGCGCGCATGAGCAGCCGCCAGAAGCTGCCGGCTGAGGCCTGGCTCGAGCACGTCGTCGGTGCCGCCTTCTTGGCCCTGCCGGTCGCCATCCTGCACACGCGCGCCGGCGCCGAGATCCTGATCGCCCTGCTGGACGTCGCCTTTCTGGCCAGCTGCGCCCGCGCCTCGAGCTGGGCATGGCTGCGCCAGGGCTGGGCCGTCGCCGCCCTGGCGTGGTGGCTATGGCTGGTGCTCTGCTCGGTGCCGTTCACGCAGCATGCCGGCGCCGGGGCGGATCTCGGTCCCGCCGCCGCCGCCGGCCTCGCAGGCCGCCGCTGGAGCTCCTGCCTGCAGGCGCTGGCCTCGCTCCGCTTCCTGCTGCTGGCTGCCGCCGCGGCGGACTGGCTGCCGCCGCGACCGATCCTGCGTCGCGGCCTCGGCTGGATGGTTGCCGCCGCCGCCGCCTGGATCGCCGTGGAATGCTGGCAGCAATACCTGCTTGGCGATAACCTGTTCGGCTGGCCGCGCTGGGGCGATGGCGCGCTGACCGGCCCGTTCCGCCAGCCCCGCGCCGGGCCGGCGCTGGTGCTGATCCTGTTCCCGGCCATCCTGCCGGCCACGCTGGCGCTGCTCGCCCGTCCCCAATCGCGTCCGCGTCTGGGCCCTCGCCTCGCCGCGGCAGCCCTGGTCCTGTTCGCGACGGCGACCATGATCCTGATCGGCCAGCGCATGCCCGCGCTGCTGACCGGCATCGGCCTGGTCGCCTGCGGCGTGCTGCTGCCGCGCACCCGGCCGGCGATCGTCGTCACCGCCATCCTCGCCGCCGTCCTGCTCGCCGCCCTGCCGGTGATCTCGCCGCCCACCTTCGCCAAGCTGGTCGTCAAGTTCGCCCGCCAGGTCTCCCATTTCGGCAGCTCGCCCTATGGCGCCATCCTCGTCCGGGCTACCATCATGACCCGGGCGCACCCCCTGTTCGGCCTCGGCTTCGACGGCTTCCGGCATGGCTGCGACGACCCGGCCTACCAGCACGGCCTGCGCTGGCTCGGGGGCGCCCCGCTCGGCTCGGGCGATCGCTCCGGCTGCAACATCCACCCACACAACCATTACCTGGAGGCCGCCACCTCGGGCGGCTTGCCAGGCCTGCTGCTGTTCTGCGTCACCGTCCTCGCCTGGCTGAGAACTCTCGGCCGCGGCCTGCTCGCCAGACCGGAGCCGCAGCGCGCTGGCCTGTTCATCGCCGCCCTGCTCGCCCTGTGGCCCTTCGCCTCCACCAGCGCCTTCTTCACCCTGCCCAACGCCGGCTGGTTCTTCCTCCTGCTCGGCGCCGGGCTCGCCCTCGGCCGACCTCAGCCTGCTGCCATGCCGCGTCCACCGCAGCCTACCTCGCATTCGTGAACGAGCCGTAAACGCCGGCACGGCTCAACCGCTGCGACAGCGTCGACCTCTCCCCTCGGGCGCGTTCAACGTCTAGGATGATCGCTGTCAAGTCGCCGGGCACAACGATGCCAAGCCGTCGCGGCACGATGGAGAGGATCGACCACGATGCGTGCACCCGCACATCGTCTTGCCGCAGCCGGCTTGCTCGCCCTGGCCAGCCTCTCGGCAACGCCCGCCTTGGCCACCCTCAAAAGCGGCGCTGACGCGCCGGACTTCACCACCCCGGCCGCTCAGGCCGGCAACGAGTTCTCCTTCCACCTCGCCGACGCGCTGAAGCACGGCCCCGTTGTGCTGTATTTCTATCCCGCCGCCTTCAGCTCAGGCTGCACCACCGAGGCGCACGAGTTCGCCGATGCGGCGCCGCGTTTCGCTGCCCTGCACGCGACGCTGATCGGCGTCTCGATGGACACCATCGTCAAGCTGAAACGCTTCTCCACCAGCGAGTGCCACAGCAAGTTCGCCGTCGCGTCCGACCGGGATGGCGCCGTCAGCCACGCCTACGACGCCGTCCTCGTCGGCTTCCTCGGCTGGTCCAGCCGAACCAGCTACGTCATCGCCCCGAACGGCCGCGTCATCTACAGCTACAACGCGCTCGATCCCGAAGGCCATGTCGCCAACACCCTCAAGGCGCTCACCAACTGGACCGCGACGCACCCCGCCGCCGCATCCCGCTAGGCCGCCGCAGCCTGCCGGTCCGCGAGCCGCAACACCCCTCGATCTCCGCCGGAGCCTAGCGTTCGAGCGGCAGGTAGCCGAACCGTTGCATCACCACCTCATGGTCGAGCTCGATGCGTCGCCGCTGCGCCGGGCTCAGCACGTCGCGCCACCCGCCGGCCCGTCCAGCCCGGAAGAACGCGCCGCGCGAGGCCGCCGGCTGCTCGACGAACCCGGCCGCGCGCTCCTGCCCGCGCAACTCCTCGAACCCGCTGAACGCCACCGCCCGGGCCAGCCGCGCCGCCGGCGGCTCCTCGCCCAGCCAGCGGATCACCGCGCCAAATCCCGCCTCCGGCGCCGCCGCCAGGTCCTCGTAGCGCAGCACCAGCCGGCGCGCCGATGCGGTGCGCGTCCAGTGATGCACGTGCACCGACCACGAACTCACCTGCTCGAACACCTTGTCGTCCCGGCCGCCTGTCGCCGCCGACACGTCCGCCATCCGCCCGATCGTCTCGTCCAGGCCAAGCCCGAGATGGTGGCTGTACGACACCGCAACGTCGCGCGGGTCGCGCACCAGGTAGATCGCCCCGGCTGTCACCTCGGGTGTGACCAGCGGAACGCCGCTCACCACCAGCGACGCGTTGTGCGTCTTGACGAACACCAGGTCCGGATGCAGCTCCATCAGCGCCCGGTGCACCGCCGGCCGCATGCGCTGCACCTCCGCCACCGTGTAGCGCGAGGCCGGCCGCGGGTCCTGCGCCCGATACCAGCCCGCCCCGCTCTCCCCGGTCGACAGGTCTGTCAGCTTGTTGATGTCATACGGCGCCTCGGGCTGGCGGATATAGTTGTGCAGGAACGCCCGCAGCCAGGTGCTGCCCGACTTCGGATAGGACGCGATCCACACCAGCCTGCCCAAGCGCGCGCCTCCCGAAGCAAGCAAGGCCAGGGGCGTCGCCCCTGGACCCGATTAAAGGCGAAGCCTTTAAAATCCATTTACGGGTCGCGCGACACGGGTAGCGTCGGATCGGCAGGAGAAATGATCGGCTTCGCCAAGGACGGCAAGGCGCGTTGAGCTCCCGTAATGGGGGTCTGGGGCCTCAGGCCCCAGCGGTGTCCAGAGGCAGAGCCTCTGGCCTTCCTTCCCTGCTTTGCTGCACTGCACTCACCACCATGAAATTGCTTTGACGCTCGCCCCCGCGATGCGTCATTGATGCCCACGAATCCGCGCCGCTGGACGGTCGCGCAGCGAAAATCGGAGCGAGAATGCCGGACGGGCAGCAGGTAGCCGACGGGCAAACCCCGGTCATCGACATGACGGAGCTGTGGCAGGAGAGCATGATCCGCCAGCTCTACCGCTCCCTGCTCGGGCGCCCCGCCGGCCCCGGCGACCTCGTGCACAAGAAGTCGCTGATCCGCGAGCACGGCGTCGACAGCGCGATCGAGAAAATCGCCCGCGTGCTCACCAGCTCCACCGAGTTCAAGATGCGCCTGTCCAAGGAGCTGATGGACAGCGTCGTCGCCAATGCCCGTGTGCGCGAGATCATCGACGTCACCCGCCTGCTGGTCGATCTCGGCACCGCCGCCGAGCAGGTGCCCTATTTCGAGATGCTGGCGGTCGAGCACCCGAACTGGAAGGCCCGCTTCGCCTTCGTCGAGGCCGAGCGCCGCGCTTTGCATGTCGGCCAGCGCCGCTGGGTTCCCGCCAGCCGCACCGGCGACCGCCTGACCCTGGAGGGCGCCGCCGCCCTCGGCTCGGACGCGACCGAAGCGTTCGTGCTCAAGAACAACCGCTACCAGCTCGACACCGAGGCGCTCGCCGCCGACCGTCTTGCCGACGAGGCGACCGCGAGCGCCTGGACGCATCGCCGCCTGCATGACGGCGTCGCCTACCGCGCGCCCACCGACCTCGAAATCGTGCCGACCAAGCTGCGGCGCATCATGCTCGTCGGCGCCTGCCTGCTCGAGAGCTGGAACCTGATGTTCGACCATCTGGAGCCGAGCTGTGTGTGCGAGCGGGTGCTGTTCAACAACGTCCAGACCTTGCCCGCACTGCCCACCCGTCCGCTCGCCGAGTACGATTTTCAGATGGTCGTGCTGCCGTTCCGCGCCATCCTGCCCGAGCAGGGCTATTTCCGCCTCAACTTCGACGATGACGCCGCCTATGAGCGCCTGTTCGCCGATGCCTGCTCGCGCATCGCGCTGTTCCTGCCCCAGGCGCTGCGCTGGAACCTTGAGCACGGCCTGCTCACCTTCGTCGGCAACTTCTTCGTCCCCCAGCAGAACCCGATGGGCCGCCTGCTCCCACGCTACAGCCTAAAAAACCCGGTGCATTTCGTCGAGCGCCTCAACGAGTTCCTCGCCGGCCAAATTGCCAACCTCACCAACTGCTACCTGCTCGACCTCGACCAGATCTCGGCCACCATCGGCCGCAAGGCGGTCCAGGACGACGCCTTCTGGGTCACCAGCCACGGCTCCACCCTTTCCGACTGGGACCACCGCTTCGACAAGGCCCGCCTCGAGCCGGTCGACAGCCTGGTCAGCCTGTTCACCAGTCGCGTCGAGGACTTCGTCTTCGCCGTCTGGCGCGAACTGAAGGCGATGTTCCGCACCGTGCGCCAAGCCGACCAGGTCAAGCTCGTGGTGATGGACCTAGACGACACGATGTGGCGCGGCGTGCTCGCCGAGGCCGACAGCATCAGCACCGTCGCCATCGAGGGCTGGCCGCTCGGGATCGCCGAGGCGCTGATGTATCTGCGCCGCCGCGGCGTGCTGATCGCCATCGTCAGCAAGAACGAGGAGGCCACCATCCGCGGCCTGTGGGACCGCATCTTCGGCGGCCGCATCCGCCTCGACGACTTCGCCTTCGTCTCGATCAACTGGCGCCCCAAGGCCGACAACATCCGCGAGATCATCCGGCAAGCCAACGTGCTGGCGAGCTCCGTCGTCTTCGTCGACGACAACCCGGTCGAGCGCGCCGCCGTGCAGGCCGGCGTGCCCGGCATCCGCGCCATCGGCCAAAACCAGCACTACATCCGCCGCATCCTGCTCTGGAGCCCGGAGACCCAGCTCGCCGCCATCAGCCGCGAGAGCGCCCATCGCACCGAGCTGATCCAGAAGCAGCAGGTCCGCGAGGCCGCGCGCGAGACCATGACCCGCGCCGACTTCCTGCTCGGCCTCGACCTCACGGTGGAGTGCTTCGAGGTCGCGGGCGTGCGCGACCCCAGCTTCGAGCGCGCCTTCGAGCTGCTCAACAAGACCAACCAGTTCAACACCACCGGGCAGCGCTGGACCCGCGACGAGCTCGCCCGCGCCATGGCGGAGGGCCTGCACCTGCTCGCCTTTTCCGTGCGCGACGTGCATGTCGAATACGGCCTCGTCGGCCTGCTGCTGCACGATGAGGCGACCATCCGCCAGTTCGTCATGAGCTGCCGCGTCTTCGGCCTGGACGTCGAGGCCGCCGTGCTGTCGTCGCTGGTGGCAAGCCTGCGCGAGCACGACCCGGCCCGCCCGATCGACGCCGCCCTGGTCCACACCAAGTCGAACATGCCCTGCCGCGCGGTCTACGCGAATGCCGGCTTCGTCGAGCACGCCGAGCGCTGGACTCTGCCGCCAGACCAGGCGCCGGCCGCGATCCCAGCCCACGTCCAGCTCACCCGCCGCACCGCCCTCGCGCCGGCTTGAAGAAAAGGCAAGGGGCTTTGCCCCCTTGACCCCCATCAAAGGCAAAGCCTTTGAAATCCATTCATTAGGTGTTCCACACAGTCTAGAGACTGCCAGCCTTACACTGACGTGATCGCGTGCCCCGATTTCTCCCGCGACAGCGAGAACAAAAGTTTTTTGCTTTTTTTTTCAAAAAAGAAGCCCTTCCACCACCCTCCCGCCGCGCCTAGCCTGTCATCGTCGTCCGACAGCGCGATCAACGCGTCTGCGTGCCGGCAAGGGAGAGACAGTCCATGCTGCACCGCTTTGCCTCCGGGCGACGTGCGCGCCTGACCGCGTCAGCGGCGATCCTGACGTTCGCCGCCACCGTCGCCGCCCACGCAGCGCCCACCGCCAAGACCGAGTATGGCACCGTCACCGGCAAGGTCGCCGAGGGCATGAACGAGTTCCTCGGCATCCGCTACGCCGCCCCGCCGACCGGCGCGCTCCGCTGGCAGCCGCCGCAGCCGCTGGCGCGCGCCCTGTTCAGCCACACCGCCACCAGCTTCGGCCCGCATTGCGCCCAGATCACCACCTATTTCGGCATTCCCACCGACAATGAGGACTGCCTCTACCTCAACGTGTTCACCCCCGCCGGCGCCCGCCCGGTCGACGCCAAGCCGCTGCCGGTCATGGTCTGGATCCATGGCGGCGCGCTGGTCGTCGGCGAAAGCGAGGACTACGACCCGGTCAAGCTCGTCACTGCCGGCAACGTCATCGTGGTGACGATCAACTATCGCCTCGGCTATCTCGGCTTCCTCGCCGAGGCCGGGCTCGACGCCGAAGGCCACGCCGCCGCCAATTACGGCCTGCAGGATCAGCAATTTGCGCTGGATTGGGTCCGCCGCAACATCGCCGGCTTCGGCGGCGACGTCAGCCGCGTCACCGTCTCCGGCGAGTCCGCCGGCGGGCTGAGCGTGCTGTCGAACCTGGTCTCGCCCAGCGCCTACGGCCTGTTCAGCCGCGCCATCGTCGAAAGCGGCGCCTACTCCCTCACCCTGCCGACCCTGGCCGCGGCCGAGACCGCCGGCGACGCGCTCGCCGCCAAGCTCGGCTGCGCCGCCGCCGACACCGCCTGCCTGCGCGCCCTGCCGGTCAGCGCCGTGCTCGGCCTGGAGACGCCGTCCCTGAGCCTGACGACGATCGTCGACGGCACCACCGTGCCCCTGTCCATCAACACGGCACTCAGCTCAGGCCAGTTCATCCGCGTGCCGCTGCTCAACGGCTCGAACCACGACGAAGGCCGCCTGTTCACCGCCGCCTATGCCGCCCTCACCGCCGCCGAGTACCCCGCCGCAATCGAGACCACCTACGGCCCCACCCTCGGCCCACGCATCGTTGCCAGATACCCGCTCGCCAACTACAGCCAGCCCGTGCTCGCGCTCGCCGCAGTGCTGACCGACAGCACCTTCGCCTGCCCCGCCCGTCAGGTCGACCGCTGGGCCGCCCGCTACGTGCCCACCTACGCCTACGAGTTCAACGACGAGCACGCCCCGGAATACTCGCTGCCGCCCATCACCTACAGCTACGGCGCCGCCCACGCCACCGAGCTGCAATTCCTCTTCGACCTACCCAGACTGCCCGGCACCCCGCCGCTGACCGCCGCCGAAGAGCGCCTCTCCAACGTGATGGTGCAGTACTGGACCAACTTCGACACCACCACCTCGCCCGACCGCGGCGCCGTGCCAATCTGGGAGCCCTACGCCAAGGGCGCCGACATCCTCCAATCCCTGCTAACCCCTCGCCCCGCTCCGGAAGACGACTTCGCCACCGAACATCAATGCGCCTTCTGGAAGAACATCACGAACGCACCTCTCTAGGGCAGCAAGGCCAGAGGCTCTGCCTCTGGACTCCGCTGGGGGCAGCGCCCCCAGGTCTGCCATTCGCTGGTGGGCGTTTGAGACAAAGCCGCGCCCGAAATCCAGCTCAGAAATCCTAATCTAAGACACTAGACTAGAACGTGACGCGCACACCGCCATACCCGGCGATCGGGGTGCCGGGACTGGCGGTGCGCGGGTCGGTGACGCCGCCAGGCACGCCGGGGAACGGCACGTCGCCCACCGGGCCGAAGCCGCCATAGGTGTCGTTGCGCTCGTTGGCGACGTTGTTGACCAGGGCGAAGAGGCTGAGGTTGCGGGTGACCCGGTAGGCGGTGTTGAGGTTGAGCACGACGTAGCCGCCGACCGGCTTGCTCAGGTTGCTCTCGTCGCCGAACCGGTAGACAGAGCTCTGCAGGATCGCCGAGCCACCGACCGTCCAGTCGTCTGTGATGTCGTAGGAGACGACCGCGGTGCCGCGATGGCGCGGTATGCCGGGGATGCGGTCGCCCGGTGTCACGTCGATTTGCCCGGCGGCGTTCTGCAACGGGTTGCTGCCGCCGTCCAGCACGAGGTCGGACTGGAACGTCGCCTCGGTGTAGGCATAGCCGAGCGAGGCGCTGAGGCGCCGCAGCCGGTAGCCGAGAGTGGCCTCCACACCCTGACGCAGCGTCTTGCCGGCATTGGTGTAGAAGTCGAGGTTCGGGTTCTGCACCGTGGACTCGTAGATCAGGTCATCGAAGTTCTTGGCGTGGAAGTAGTCGGCGTTCCAGGTGATCACGCCGGGTGCCACGTTCTTGATCGTGCCGCGCGCGCCGAACTCGAAGGTGTGCGCGACGACCTGCTTGAGGTTCGGGTCGCCGACGAAGAAGTTCAGCAGCGAGCAGGGGGTTGCGGCACTGGCGCAGGAGAGCTCCTGCGGCGTCGGCGCACGGTTGGTCTCGGAGTAGCTGCCGTAGACCTGCGCCGCCGGGATGATCTTGTAGGTCAGGCCAATCGAGGGATTGATGCGGCTGTAGCTGTGCTGGCCGAATACCGGGCCGCCGAGCTTGTCGTGCAGGTTGATCTCGGCATTGTTGAAACGCCCGGCAACATCGAGGTCGAGCCCCGGCACGATCGTGAATATGTCCTGGGCGAACAGGCCGAAGAAGCGCGTGGTCGAGACGACCTTGACCGGGTTCACGCCTTCGGAGGGCTGGTCCTGCACGAAGCCCGGGCCAAGATAGCCGCGGGTGATTGCATCGAAGCCGCCGATCTCGGTCGAGCCGTCGAAGATGCTGTCAGAACCGTCGAAGCTGCCGCCGGCGACCAGGTGATTGTGGTGAGCCAGCAAATTCGCGTCATTGTTGATTTCGGCCGAGGTGCCATAGGCGTGACTGTCGAGGCCCTGGCTGCTGAGGCCGGAATAGACGCCGCCGTTGAGAAAGTCAGGCACCAGCGTGTTGCTGCGCCCGGTGACCGGACTACCGTCGTCATTGCAGAGCAGCCCGGTGCCGTTGTCGCAGGGCTCGACCTCCTCGGTGATGCCGTTCGGGATGCGCTGCGTCAGGTTCTGGAAGTAGCCGAGCCCCTGCAGCGAGGTGTTGTCGTTGATCGTGTAGGTGCCGTTGAGGTTGACGCTCGCATACTTGTTGTAGACCTCGTTCGGTGCGGTGAAGATGCTGGAGATGTCCTGGTCGAGCGCCTGCACCGGCGTCGCCCCCGGGTTGCCGAGCGTGTTGTCGGCGCCGCTGAAGGCGAGGTGGATCTCGGCGACGTCGTTGCGCCAGCCCAGATCGGTGAACAAACGGTAGATGTCGGACGCGCTGGTCTGCCGAAAGCCGTCGTCATGCGTGATGTCGCCGGTGGCGTAGATTGAGAAGCTGCCATATTGGCGGCCGAACTCGAGCGTGCCGGAGCCGCGGCCATAGGAGCCGCCGTAGCCGGTGAAGTCCGCGCCCTGAAAGGTGAAGCCGTTCTTAAGCTGCACGTTGACCGAGCCGCCGAGCGCGTTCAGGCCGAATACCGGGTTGGACGCCTCGACGTTGACGGTGCTGATCGCCGAGGGCGGTATCAGGTCCCAGTTGACGGTGTCGCCGAAGGCGTCGTTGAAGCGTGCACCGTTGACATAGACGGCCAGGCCCTGCGAGGCGCCGGCCGTCGGCGAGGCGGTGAAGCCGCGAAAGATGATGTCGGGCTGGAAGACGTTGCCCTCGGTGTCGTTGATCGTCGCCCCCGGAATGTTCTCCAGGATCGCGCGGGTGAGGTCGGGCACGCCGGTGCGGTCGATGTCGCTCTGGCCGAGCACGTTGGTCGCCGCCGGGATCTGGTCGCGGTCGATGCCCGAGCCGAGCAGCGGCGTGCTGCCGACGACGTTCACGTCCGACAGCGGGATCGCCAACCCCGAGGCCGGCGCCTGGTCCGCCGCGGCAGGACCGGCAGATGCAGCGCCAGCGGCGGCCTGCGCGCAGGCCGGCTTGGCCATCGTGGCGTCGAGCCCGGCCAGCAGGATTGCGGTCGCGATCAGTCGCTCTGCGTAACGAGTCATCCGGGCACTCCAAACAGGCCATCGACAGAAGCTGTTTAGTCGGCGATCCCGCAGGCTCGATGACAGAACGATTGATGCTTGAAGAAACTTTGATGTCAGCCAGCCGTCAGCCAGCCAATGCGCGTTGAGCGACACTGAAGTGCTTCGTTCCAGGGCGGTGTTGACACGTTGGGCGGCCTCATCCACGCGAAACTCGTTCCGCCGAGGCAAGATGATCGCCTGGGCAGCGCCGTCAGGCCCGCTCGCGATCCGACCAGGATTATCGCCGCGCCGGGCGCAGCCCTCGCGCATGCGGTCCTGCTGGCGCTTGTCGCGTGGTTGTCGGTCGTGCCGCATGGCGGGCCGGTCAGGATCGGCAGCATCTCGATGGTTCTGACGCCTCAGCCCGGAGCTGCTCCCGGCGCCCGGCCGGCCCTGGACGTGCTCGCGGTGCCGGCATCGCCGCCGCCGCCGGCTATGCCGTCGCCAATGCCGCCGCCGCCGATCGTAGCGCCGCCTGCCGCGCCGCGCCTGCCGCAGCCGCTTGCGGCCCGCGACCGCGCCACGCCGCGTCTGGCGCGATCAAGGCCGAGCGGATCATCGGCCGTGTCGGCGCCGGCGCCGCCAGCCGAGGGCGCCAGGCTTTGGGCTGGAGCGGGCGCGGCCGTTGGGCTTTCCGCCCCGGCATCGTCGTCGCGCGAAACGCAGCCCGCCGTCACCGGCGGCCTGGCGCTCGGCGGACTGGAGACAGCGATCGACCAGGCGATACGCGACGCTGCAATCATGCCGGAGGCGGCGCGGCGGCAGCATCGGGAAGGCCGCGTGCTGGCGCGCTTCAGTTATCTCGACGGCGCGCTACGCGATCCGGCGATCCTGCAATCCAGCCACTCGCAATTGCTCGACGATGCAGCACTCCTGGCGCTGCGGCAGGCGCGCTGCCCGGCACCGCCCGCCGGTCTGACCGGACGACGGCTCGACCTGACCGTCTGGATCAGTTTCCGCATCTCGTCGTCCTGAGCGCGCGATGCCGCCCAGTCCGCTCACGCCCGGCGCGGCGGCACGCCGCACTCAGACGCGGCAGCCACGTTCGCCGACTGCGCCCAAATCGTTTGACGCGAGCGCCCGATTTTGCCGCCGTGGCGGCGCACCACCCTGGCGACGACGGCAAACCCGAGCCCGCTGCCCGCTTGCCTCGCCCCTATGGCGAAAAGAACGAGAACGACCGCGCGCTCGCATGCAGCAGCGGCGCCAGCAAATCCGCCAACGGCGGCGCAATCCGCCCAAGGTGGTTCGGCCCCGACGGATGCAGCCCCCCGGTGTCGCTACCAAACGCCGGGTCATAAATCCCCGTCGTGTCCACCCAGCTCACCCGCGCCGAGCCCGTCGCTGCCCGCTGCAGCGCCGCCGCCTGCGTGCCGTTGAACGGTCGCAGCACCGCGATCCCCGTGCTCCCCGGCGTCCCCGCCAGCAATCCCGCCAGCACCCACCCGAGCGCCGCCTCCACCGCCGCCGGCGCCGCGAGCCGGTCATTGGTGCCGTAGTTCAGCACCACCAGATCCGGCGCCGGCTCCAGCCGCCGCACCGCCCCCGCCATCACCAGCCCAATGCTCTCCCCCAGCGCCGGCACTCCGCCCGAGCCGCCATGCGTCAGCCCCGCCCCGCCAAACCCGACGATGCCGAACTCCACCGGCAGCCCCCGCCCCACCGCCCAGGACCAGCACGTCGTCACGTCGTTGCGGTCGGTGTCCTGCCCGGCCGTCTCGTTGATCGTCCGCACCCCCTCGGTGATGCTGTCGCCGAGGATCAGCAGCCGCCGCTGCCGTGCCCGCGGCGGCGCCACCCGCGCCCCCCTCGCCAGCGTCATGCCGGTGAACACCACCGCCGTCTCGCTCGGCGAATGCCAGCGGTTGATCGTCTCCGATGTCGACTTCACCACCAGCTCGAGCAGGTGAAACGGCAGCCCGGCGGTCTCCGCCGGCACCACCGGCTCGATCACCGGCGCCACCGCCGCGCGCCGCCACGGCGAGCCGGCCTCGTCGCCGTCGACCCGGGTATAGACCTGCGACAGCGGCGCCCGATTGGCGTCGACGTCAAAATGCAGCGCCGCAGACGGCCCGCTGAACAGCACCCGCAAATAGGCTCCGGCGTTGATCGTCGCCGCCGCGCGCGAGGTCGGCACTGTCCAAGTGTAGGGCGAGTAGAGCCAGGCGGCATGGTCCGGCGGGATCAGGGAAGCGGGCGAGCGAGCGTCCTCCATGCCGGTTGTCCTAAAACACTTTGACGCCACCGGGAGCGGTAGCCTACGTCTATAATACCCCCGCAGGTAAGCACTGCGCGCGGTCGAGCGAGGAACCGGATGCAGTCGGCAGGGATTACCCCGGAATACCTCGCCGGCCGCATCTGGCGTTTCTGCCGGCGCGGCGGCGCCCACGCCGCTGACGGCCTGCGCCTGCTGCCGGACGGCCGCATCGAGGGCTACTCGAACCCTAACGAGCGCGCCTGGCTGATCAAGGACGGCATTCTCGCCTTCGTCGGCGAGCGCGGCCAGGTCACCACCTGGTTCGACCACGTGGCGCGCGAGGGCAACCGGCTCACCCTGTTCGGCCAGCACTTGGCCAACCCCAAGATCACCCTCTACTTGATCGAGCAGACCGAGCACGCCCTGCGCCTGCCCGGCACCAAGGCGCATTTTGGCGACATGATCACCGGCCATGGCTGGGAGATCGGCGACCACACCTACGGCATCCCAAGCGTGATCGAGGAGGTGCTCGGCAAGCTCAGGATCGGCAAATACACCTCGATCGCCGCCGGCGTGAAGATCTGCCTGGCTGACCACCGCACCGACATGGTCAGCACCTACCCCTTCGCGGTGCTGAACAGCTACTTCCCCACCGTCCCCGGCGGCGCCACGAGCCACATCTCCAAGGGCGATGTCGTCATCGGCAACGACGTCTGGATCGGCGCCGAGGCCTTCATCTCGCACGGCGTGACGATCGGCGACGGCGCGGTGGTCGGCGCCCGCGCGATCATCACCCGCGACGTCCCGCCCTACGCCGTCGTCGTCGGCAGCCCCGCCCGCGTCGTCCGCTACCGCTTCTCCGAGCCCCTCATCGCCGCCCTGCTGTCGCTCGCGTGGTGGAGCTGGCCGGACGAGACGGTCAACGCCTACCTGCCCCTAATGACCATCGGCGACGTCGAGGCCTTCGTCGCCTGCGCCCGTCGCGACCCGGCGCTGCACGCCCTCCGGCGCTCCAACGACAACGCCCACCTCGCCCCGCCGCAAGCCCCGGCCGCGCCGCGCCGCCAGCAAGGCTAGCCCGCGCAGGCCGGCGACGCGGCGCCGCTGGCGACCACACGCACCGCCGGCGCCGCAGTCAGCAGCAGCGTCCGCGCCTGCGCCGCCAGCCGCAGCGCACCGTCGCTTGCGCTCGACACGACGCCGCCGGCGGTGAGTGCCGCGACCAGCGGATCGCACACCGCAACGATCGCCGCCACCACCGGCGCCATCGCCGGCTCGGCCAGCACCGCCACCTCGGCAATCCCCTTGGCCACGCCGTAGAACGCCGCCGCCTCGGCGCCGCTCGGTGCCAGCGACGCCTCCAGCGCCTCCATTCCCGGCGTGCATCCCGTCAGCGCCAACCCCGCCAGCCCGCCGCCCAAACCTCTGCGTCCGATCAAAGCCCGCCTCCGTCAGTATTACTAACGGCGCATAGCCTGTCCCGCCAGCCGGTTTCAACCCGAAACGCCCGCCGGTGCCTGCTACCAGGCCGCCGCCGTCGCCGCCGGCTCGAACGGCGCCGGCACCCACTCGCCGACCCGCACGCCCTTGCCCGTCGCGCCCATCGCCGCACCCGCCACGCACACCAGCAGCGCCTGCGACGTCGGCAGTTCGATCACCTGCCCGCCCACCTCGCCCAGAAACTCCGCGAACGCCTCCCGCACCCCGTCCAGGAACGAGTAGTCATGCGTCATGATGATCCCGCCCGGCACCATCCTCGGATAGAAGAAGTCGAGGCACGCCCGGGTGCTGGACTTCAGGTCCACATCGAGATGCACGAACGAGAACCGCTCATCCGCCACCGCGACCGCGGTGCCGGGAAAGCAGCCGGGGTGAAACACCACCTCCGGCGCGTCGGCCAGAAACGCCCGCACCGCTCCCAGTCCCGAGCGATACTGCCGCGCCCGCAAATGACCGCACTCCGCCGCCTCCGGCTCGGGCAGCCCATCGAACGTGTCGAACAGATGCAGCCGCCGCCCGCCGCTCGCCAGCGAGATCAGCTTCGCCGAGCACCCCTGGTAGACGCCGACTTCCGCCATCGCGCCCGGCAGCGCGCTCTGCGCCCGCGCCAGCGAATGCACGACGAACGCCTCGTTGCCCGATAGCAGGCTCTCGCGCTCCCGCCGCACCTGCCGGATCAGCCCCAGCACCTCGCGCTCCTTGTGCCCGCCCAGCCCCGTCAGCTCCAGCCAGGACAGGATCCCCATTGCCAGCCGACGCAAACTCGGCACACGCGCATACACACGGTGAACGTAACGATGCTTCATCCACACGTGGCGCAGCCCTCCATCAGGGCTAATCTTCCACACCCTGTCGGGTGGAGCAAAGAGCACCCGCGCAGACGGCCATACGCCCGACGCCCCGCGGCCTAGACCGCTCGCCGCAACCGCGACTCGCACCCTCAAGCCGCCGCCGCATCACCACCCGTATCGCAACGCAGCATCCGTGCTTTACGAAGCAAGGGTGGTTACGCTAGCACCGGAACGGCACGTCACGCCGTCTGCCGTCACGCCCGGCCTCGACCATGTCAGGCCGCAACCGCAGGAGCCCGCCATGTCGCTGTTCGCCAAGCTGAAGGCGCCGAGCAAGCCGGAGCCGCTCGCTCCCCTGCCGCACTACCGCGACCTGCTCGCCGCCGCCGGATGGTCGTTCACCTCGCTGCTGATGCCGCCGGTGATCTACGAGTGCAGCCACCCCGACCTCGGCCGCATGCTGCTCGGCGAGCTCGACGTCGACCCGGCCGCGCTGCCCTTCGAGGCGCTTTCCACCACCGCCGCCAGCTATGACTGCCCGGTGCTCCTGCTCGCCCCGCTCGGCGCGCCGACACCGCTCGCCCAGCCCGGTCTCGACAGCGCCGTCTACCTCCTCCGCCAGGACGAGCTCGGCCTGATCCCGGCGACCCTGCAGCTCCTCTACCAGGCCCGCCTGCTCGCCGCCGTCCCGCCCGAAACCCCCGACCTCGCCGACGACCTCGCCCCCGAAGCCACCCCCCAGCTGATCGCCGAACCCGTCGAGCCGCCCCCCGCACCCGAGCCGCCCTTTGTCACCCCGGAAAGCGTCGTCAAGCAGCTCTTCGAGGTGATGCTTGGCCGCAATCCGGCCGACAAGGATGTCGTCTTTTACAGCGAGATGATGCAGAAGCTCGGCGGCGATGTCGGCGTCGCCCGCCTGGCCAAAGTGCTGACCGGCTCTGCCGAGTTCCGCCGCATTCATATCGAGGGCCTCGCCGCAGCAGGCAGCTAGCGAGTCCCGGCGACCTCCTCCGGGCCTCCGCCTGCCCGGCGGCAGCCTGCGGTCCCGCAACGCCGCCCCGAGCTCACCCCCCACTGGTGATCTCACCAGCCCGACGCCATGCCGCGATGCAACACTTGGCTGTAAACAACGCGGCTCACGCCTGTTTGTGCGCGGCGCAAGTGCGCGCTTCACCATTGCCCAAAAAAAAGGCGCAGGGTCGGGACGTGAGCCTCTCGACAAGGTGGCGCAGACGCAGCAACTAAAACGTGCATCCATGGAGGTGATTGCAATGTGCGATATCCTCCTGGTCGATGATGACGACCACATTCGCGAGGTTCTCGCCAGCCTCCTGCGCGAAGCCGGCTTCCAGGTCGACGCCGCCGCCACAGACCGCGTCGCGTTCGACTACCTCGCCGCTGACCCGCCCCGCCTGCTGCTCACCGACGTCAACCTCGGCACCGGCCTCGATGGCCTCGCCGTCGCCGGCCATGCCCGCACCGCCCAGCCCGGCTTGCCGGTGATCTACATGACCGGCCGTCCGGACCGCCTGGACAACCACCACTACGTCGACGGCGAGTGGCTGCTGCCGAAACCCTTTGTCGCCCGCCGCCTGCTCGCCCTGGTCCGCCGGCTGCTCGATGAGCCGCACCATCTCGAGCCCGGCGCCGCATGACCGACGCCCTCGCCGCAACCGACTATGCAGCCCTGGCCCGCGCGCACAACACCGAGCGCGCCTACCGCGCCGACTGGGCCCACTTCGCCGCCTGGTGCCTCGCGCAAAGCCAGACGCCCCTGCCCGCCAGCCCCGCCACCCTCGCTGCCTACCTCGCCAGCCTCGCCCACACCCACGCGCCCGCCACCCTACGCCGCCGCCTCGTCGCCCTCGCCCGGGCGCATGCCGCCGCCAACCACCCCTGGGCCGGCGCCGAGCCGTCCGTACGCGCCACCCTGCGCGGCATCCTGCGCACCCACGGCCGCCCGTCCCGCCGCGCCCACGCCATCACCACCCGCCTCATCCGCCAGCTCGTCGCCACCTGCGGCACCGATCTCGCCGGCCTGCGCGACCGCGCCCTGCTCCTCATCGGCTACGCCGGCGCCCTGCGCCGCGCCGAGCTCGCCGCCATCCGCCGCGACCATCTGATCTTCGAAGCCACCGGCGCCCTGCGCCTGCTCATTCCCCGCTCCAAGACCGACGCCCAAGGCGACGGCGCCTGGCTCGGCATCCCCCGCGGCGAGCGCCGCGACACCTGCCCCGTCCGCGCCCTCGAAGCCTGGCTCGCCGCCAGCCGCACCACCTACGGCCCCGTGTTCCGCCGCGTCGACCGCTGGGGCGGCATCGACCACGACGCCCTGCAGCCCGCCGCCATCCGCCAAATCCTCACCCGCCACGCCACCGCCGCCGGCCTCTCCATGAGCCCGACCGAGCGCCTGTCTCCGCACGGCCTGCGCGCCGGTTTCGTCACGGAAGCGTATCAAGCCGGCGCCCGCGACGAAGCCATCATGGCCCACACCCGCCACCGCGATCTCGCCACCATGCGCGCCTACGTGCGAGCGGCCGAGCTCACCAGTGATAGTCCGGCTAAGTTGTTGGGGCTGTGAGAAAACAAGCGCTTCTTTTTTGAAAAAAAGAAGCAAAAAACTTTTGCCCGATTAGCAAACTGATTAAGAGCCTGGCTCTGACCAGAAGCAAAAATCGCTGTTTCCAACCCACGTCGGTCATAGCGCGCCGTTGACTCGACCCTGGGAGCGGACCCCCATGCTTGATATCAAATTCAAAGCTTACGCGCGACGCCGAAAATTGCTAGAGTCAGCCATTATCGGGCAAGCCTACAATAGATCCACTACTAGACGCTTTCTTTCGATTTGAGAACTTTGCTGTTTTCTTGCCTATTTGCTGATCGTCCATGATCTCCTGTCTCAATATGCCTCGAGGCGTTTTATCGAGGTCGATGATAAGAGCGCCGGGCAGCAAATCAATTGTGAGTCTGTCTGGGCCTTCTGCGTATGTCTCTTCATGCCAAGAGAGGTGAGCGAAGAGGCAAAAGAGCAACCAAGAGAATTTTAATCGCGGACTCCATTCGCTGTGATTTTCTGCAGGTTTTTCACCGACGTAGTCGACGCAGTAGAATTGGCACACGGCAGCGACCTCAGGACGACTAAAGTCAATTGGTCGAGAGGAATGAGCGAAGACGTTTCTTAAACGCCGCAAGGTCTGTAGGTCCTCTCGGACTCGTTCAGTGATGAGACCAAGGGCAAACGCGATAATAATTTTTCCTGAGAAGCCATCGATTGCGCCTCTTTGTTCTCCTCCGAACAGGCGTTCACGCCACTCGCCGTCTACAAACTCGTCGGTCATTCTACAGATAATTGTATCCTCAAGAAGCTGCTCGATATGAGCAGTAGCCATCAATACCACCCCTCGATCTTCTCGATGAGACAGACGGTCTTTGCGCATCCGATCGATTAGTCGAACAAGGTTATCGTAGGTTCCGGGATGCTCTGAAAGACTGCGGAGAATCTTCCTCGATTTCGAGCGAGATTGAGTAGTCAAGAACGCCTCTCTATGTATGCAGTCGGAGCATAGCTTTAATCACACCGCACGCTTGTGCGTATGCGAAATTACCGGTTCGGCCTGCCAAGCGCATCAATCAAGGATCCCGCACCATTCATTGGCGTCAAATCAGTCATCGGTTTACCCGGTGTAGAAGTCTAGGACGAATGTCTGGCGAGCGATTAGCTGGGACCCATCCTGATAAGGTGCGCCATCGTCCGCTTTTCCCGGCTCGCACTCTCGGATCACTCGGCTTCGTCAATCAGGCGTAAGGCCGCTGTTTGGGTGTCGCAGGTTGTGTGCCAATCGGGCTTGAAGCCAGGCCGACCACAGCGGTGGCAGACGCAACGTGCGAAAGGCGAGCATTAAGCCTCTCGACGACCACGCGCCTTGCGACCTCGATCGGGACAGCCATGAGGCCTTCTCTAAGGCGTCGTCTTCCGAAACTTCAGCACGAAATTATCCGCCTCCCCCACCGCCACATACTTCGCCCGGTCCACCGCCCCCATCGCCAGCGACGGCGGCAACGTCCAAACCCCCTTCGGCCAATCCGCCGTGTCGCGCGGGTTCGCATCGATCTCCGACGACCCCACCAGCGCAAACCCCGCCTTCTCGATCAGCCCCGTCGCATAATCCTGCCGCACGTAGCCACTGTCCGCCGCCGGGTCCTGCGCCGTCTTCGTGCTCCCCCGGTGCTCCTCAATGCCCAGAATGCCCCCCGGCTTCAGCGCCGTACGGATCGCCGCCAGCATCTCCGGCGCGTCCCCCTGCCCCATCCAATTATGCAGGTTGCGAAACGTCAGCACGAAATCGGCACTGCCCGCCGGCGCCATTGCGTCATGCCCCTGCCCCAGCTCGCCCACCATCACCCGCCCATACACCGCCGGGTCAGCGGCAAGCTTGGCGCGGATGCCGCCCTCGGCATGGCTGGCGTAGCCGCGATCCACCCGGCCGCCATCCGCCGCCGCCAGCGCCAGCCGATAGGTGCCGTGGTCGTGCAGGTACGGCGCAAGGATCTCCGTCCAGTAGCCCCCGCCCGGCCAGATCTCGACCACGCTGGAGCCGGGCGCCACACCGAAGAACTGCAGCTCCGCCACCGGATGCCGAACCCCGTCCCGCGCCACGAACTTCGCCGACCGCCCCGGCGCCTGCACCGCCCGCTGCAGCGCCGCCTCGTCGGCAAACGCCGCACCGGCCAGCGCCAGCACCACCCCGAAGACCATCCAGCCGCGCATGCCCATTCTCCGTGTACGAGAAAGGCAAGTAGTCCTTTTTTGAAAAAAAGGACCAAAAAACTTTTTCTCGTTAGGCTCGCGGCTTTCTGATCGGTGTCCGGCATGAAGGCAAACGGTCGGGGTCTGGGGCCTCCCGGCCCCAGCGGGTCGAGGGCGGCGCCCTCGCCTTGCTTAACGTCGCGTCTTCCGACGGCCTGACCTAGTCAGTCAGTTGTTGGTCACCTCGATGACGATCGGGTGTCCGGCCAGCGTCATCGGCATCACCGTCTGGTTGTAGGCGACTTGCGTCGGGTGGGGGCTCCAGAGCGGGTCATAGACGGTCACCTTCTGCGCCCCGTTGTCGAACGAAATCCTCCAGGGCGAGATCGGCGCGGCGCTGAGAAGGCGGCTTTTTGCATTGTACAGCCCGTCATTCTCGCACCAGACGATGATGTCGAACACGCCGCTGGACTTCTCCAGCAGCAGGCTGTGCGAGTTCGCCGGCAGTCCGCTGAGGTTGAAGCCGAGTTGGTCGGTCGGCTGGCTGATGCTGCCCGCCGGGTCGGACAGAATTTTCGTCAGATTATGCATCGCCCGGCCGGCGACCTTGATCGCCCCGTTGCTTTCGAACAATCCGTAATACGCCGAGAAGTTGGTGTCGCTGCTGCCGGCGTTGAAGTCGACCAGGTTGAACAGGTAGGTGCGCGTCACCCCGAGCAGCATGTCGTCAAACAGCGCGTCGAGGTCGTAGACCGCCTGCTGCTCCTGCGGCACGCCCTGCGTGGTCGCAACGGTCGACAGCCCGGTTTCGGTCAGGATCACCGGCTTGCTCGGCGCGATGGTCGTGACCCCCAGCGTCGGCTGGATAACCTGGAACGGCAGGATGGCCGGCTGCCCATAGGCGTGCACGCTCGCATAGTCGGTGGCGTTGAGCGGGCTGGTGTAGCCGGCCGGGGTCTGCCCCGGCGTGTTGGAAAAGCTCAGCACCGGCGTGTGGGTGCTCGAATTGCTCAAGTTGGTGTCGTTCTGCACCATAGAGTAGAGAGTCTGCTGCAGCGCCTGGAACGCCGGCGCGCCGGCGAGGCCCTGATACGTGTCGGGGTCGTTCTGCACCTCGTTTGGCCCTTCAATGCTCTGCACGTAGGGCGCGTCGACGTCGATGTAGCTGAACATCGTGTTCAGCATCGCCTGGGTGATCGGCAGGTCCCAGGTGGTGGTGATCATGTCGAACTTGATGCCGGCGCTGCCGATTGCGGCATAGCTCTGCGCTGCTGTTTGGCTCGTCGGCGCCTCCACCCGGATTTGGTTGAGCCCGACATAGGCCAGCTTGGAGACGACGCTGTCTTCGGTGCTGGGATAGATGTTCACGTTGACACCTATCGAGGCAAGGAAGCTGGCGACGGCGACGGCGGTGATCGTGCTCATGCTACGAATGTCCTTCCCTCGCGAAGCTGTAGCTCGGCAGCAACTTGCTACCTAAAGCTGCAGCGTGCCGAGGAGTGATGCTATCTATGGTTGCATAGACATGCAAGCAAAAGCATCGTTGCGTCCAAAGCTGCTGACAGATGCGGTGGCATCTTTGTTGATGGCAACAATATTGTTGCGAGAGGCGATCCTACAGCATCATGTCGTTGCAGTAGATCGCAAGGAGATCCCCGGTTTGCTCGGGCAAAGCAGGTCAATGGATTGGCGGGAGGCGGTTAGGTTCACGATCATCACGGGTTCGTTAACCCAGCCGCCAAGGCCTGTCTAGACCGATGTTGGCAACTGCACGCGACAGATTGCAATTGTACTCGGTTGTCGGGGACGAGTATTGGACGCCCGCCGCGGGCGTCCTGTGCCCGCTAGCGTCCTGCCCCGGCGAACGGATCCTCATCCGATGAGGCGCCGTCACCGGCCTGCCCGGCCCCCGAGCCGTCCGCTGGCGTGGCGTTGTCGACCGCATGCGGCAGCAGGTGTGCCAGCAGCGGCGCCACCATGCCGGCTGGAACGCCGTGCTGCTGCGCGAAGCTTTCGATCTGGTCGGGGGTGAAAATTTTGCCCACCTCGTCGGCCGAGATCGGCGAGTTACCGCCCGAGCCCATCCAGCTCTCCACCTTGGCGCCGAGCCCGGCCCGCTGGGCCATGCCCATCAGCCCCTGCACTCCGCCGACGCTGCTCATCGCCGATCCAAGCAGCCCGCTCGCCTGGCCCGTCGAGGCGCCGCCTGGCGCCGAGCCCATCAAGCTTTCCAATGTTCCCATCCAGCCGCTCATCACGTGATCTCCCTTGTTGTGGTCACTAGGGCAGCAACGCGGCAAACCCCCCGGCGGTGTTCGACCGCGCCAAAACCTGCACACCGATGGCCCGCCAGGCGCCGTCGGCGCCCTGCACCAGCAGCGGCGCCCCGCTCGTGCCATGCGTCGCCTGGCAATCATGGCCAATCATCATGCGCCCCCGCCCGTCTTGGGCGACGCCGGTCAGACGGCAGTGCAGGTCGGCATCGATGCGCTGCGCCCGGTCCTGCCCGAACCCGCCGAGCATCGCCGGCGTGCCGGTGAGCGCCCTCCCGTCCGCCCGACCGACCGCCTCGCCGACGGGGGCGGCCAGCGCCAGCACGGCGACATCCAACCCCGCCGTTCCGCCCTCATCAAGTGGATTGTAGCCCGCCGCCAGGCTGACCGTGCGGGCCACGGTCGCCGCCCGATAGGCGCCGTCGCGATAGCCGGCAAGCACATGCACCTCGCCCGGCCGGATAAACCGCCGCACGCGGCCGATCCACAGGCAGTGCGCGGCGGTCACCGCCACCGCCGGCGCAATCAGGAAGCCCGAGCACTTCACTCCAAGCTCGGTCTGCACCTTCAGCACCGATCGCCAGGGTGCTGCCGCCTCATCCACCCCGACCCTGCCATCCGCCCCGCCAAGCCCGGGCAGCAGCAAGGCCGCGAGCAGGACCCGCCTCAGTGCGACTTGGCCATGATCTCATCGGCGACGTTGCGCGGCACCGGGTCGTAGTGGTGGAACTGCATGGTGAACGACGCCCGCCCCTTGGTCATCGATCGCAGGTGCGAGATGTAGCCGAACATCTCCTTCAGCGGCACCTGCGCCCGCACCGTCACCGTCGAGCCCGCGCTCTCCTGGCTCTGGATCGTCCCCCGCCGCCGGTTCAGGTCGCCCACCACGTCGCCGACATGGTCCTGTGGCGTCGTGCACTCCACGTCCATGATCGGCTCGAGGATTTGCGGCCCGGCCAGCTTCATGCCCTCGCGGAAGCATGCCTTGGACGCGATCTCGAACGCCAGTGCCGAGCTGTCGACGTCGTGATACTTGCCGTCGATCAGGGTGTACTTGAAGTCGACCGTCGGAAATCCGGCCAGCACCCCCGTCTCCGCCTGCACGCGAATACCCTTCTCGACCGCCGGAACGTACTCCTTCGGCACCGTTCCGCCGACGACCTTGTTCTCGAACAGCACGCCCTCGTTGCGCTCGCGCGGCTCGAACACGATCTTCACCTCGGCATACTGGCCCGACCCGCCCGACTGCTTCTTATGGGTGTAGGTCTGCGTGTGCGACTTGCTGATCGTCTCGCGATACGCCACCTGCGGCGCGCCGATATTCGCCTCGACGTTATACTCGCGCCGCAGCCGGTCGATGATGATCTCCAGATGCAGCTCGCCCATCCCAGACAGGATGGTCTGGCCGGTCTCCTGATCGGTCTTCAGCCGCAGCGACGGGTCCTCGCCGGCCAGCTTCTGCAGGCCGAGCGTCATCTTCTCCACACTGTCCTTCGTCCGCGGCTCCACCGAGATGTCGATCACCGGCACCGGGAACGCCATCCGCTCCAGCACCACCGGGTCCTCGGCCGCCGCCAGCGTGTCGCCGGTCCCGGTGTCCTTCAGCCCGACGAAGGCTGCGATGTCGCCGGCCGATACCTCCTTGATCTCCGCCCGCTTGTCGGCATGCATCTGGAACATCCGGCCGATCCGCTCGCGATGGTCCTTGGTCGTGTTCTGCACCGTGTCACCCGACTTCAACGTGCCGGAGTAGACGCGAACAAAGGTCAGCGTGCCGTATTTGTCGTTAATGATCTTGAACGCGAGCCCGGCGAACGGCGCCTTCGGATTGGCCGGGATCACCCGCCGCTCGAGCCCCTCCTCGTCGCCCTCCTCCTCGGCCACCTTGATGCCCGGCACGTCGATCGGGCTCGGCAGGTAGTCGAGCACCGCGTCGAGCAGCGGCTGCACGCCCTTGTTCTTGAACGCGGTGCCGCACAGCACCGGCCGGAACGTTCCCGCGATCGCACCTAGCTTGATGCACTTCTTCAGCGTCTCAACGCCGACGTCGCCGGTCTCGAAATACTCCTCCATCGCCGCGTCATCCATCGACAGCGCGGTGTCGAGCAGCACCTGGCGATGCTCGCGCGCCTTCTCGAGCAGATCGGCCGGGATCTCCTCGTCGTGGAACTTCGCCCCGAGCTCGCCGCCCTCCCAGATGATCGCCTTCATCGTGACGAGGTCAACGACGCCGAGGAAGTTCTCCTCGATGCCGATCGGCAGCTGCAGCGGCAGCGCGACGATGTCGAGCTTCTCCTTCAGCGTGTCGAACGCCCGGTAGAAATCCGCCCCCGTGCGATCCAGCTTGTTGATGAAGATGATGCGCGGCACGTTGTAACGATCCGCCAGCCGCCAGTTCGTCTCCGACTGCGGCTGCACGCCGGCCACGCCCTCGATGATGAAGATCGCCCCGTCCAGCACCCGCAGCGAGCGGTTGACCTCGATGTTGAAGTCGATATGGCCCGGCGTGTCGATGATGTTGATGCGGTGATCCTTCCACTCGCACGTCACCGCCGCGGAAGTGATCGTGATGCCGCGCTCACGCTCCTGCTCCATGTAGTCGGTCGTGGTGTTGCCGTCATGCACCTCGCCGATCCGGTGGCTCTGCCCGGTATAGAACAGGATGCGCTCGGTCGTCGTCGTCTTGCCGGCGTCGATATGCGCCGTGATGCCGATATTGCGCAGCTTGCCCAGCGCCTGAAGCGCCGCCGACGGCAGCCCTGCCGCAACTGACGGCGAAGCACCGGGCGCCGCGGTGGCGGGAGCTTGGATCTGGCTTGCGGACACTGGTCATCCTCCATGCGGGAGCGGCGCGACGAGGCACAGTGCCCCCGCGCCGCTCGCCACGCCGGTTCAGTCACGGGCGCGACGCCGACGCAGCCCGACGCCGCGTCCGCGGCGTCGCCGCCACAGCCGTCAAATGCCTCCTGGTGGGTGATTTTGCAAGTTGCGTCCGGACGCGCCAAGCTCGGCGCGAAGAGGCCGGAAAGGCGCGTCGATGCTGCTGATGAACCTGGTCGAGCTGCGGCTGCTTGGCGTCGCGGGCCTCGTCGGCATCGTCCAGCTCTTCTGGGGCGCCGTCTCGGCGCAGCAGCAGCGTGCGTCCAACCGATCAGCCGGCGCCCAGGACCAGCCCAAACCCCTCGAAGGCGCCCCCGCCCGGCTACAGCGCGCCTTCGCCAATTACGGCGAAACCTTCGCAATCTTCGCGTCCAGCCTGCTCGGCGCCCTGCTGCTGCACGGGCCCACCTGGATGACGCTGACCGGCGCCTGGCTCTACGTCCTGGCCCGCATCGCCTACGTGCCGCTCTACGCCGCCGACCTGCAAAAGCTCCGCTCGCCGGTTTGGATGGTGTCCATCCTCGGCATCCTGCTCGAAATACTCTCCGTGCTGTTCCAGTAGATGGCGGAAACCTGCCAGCTCGCCCTCGCCGGCGGCCTGTCTGCCATCGTCGCCGCCAACGGCGCCGAGCTGCTCTCGATCACCGCGCCCTCGGGCCGGGAGCTGCTCTGGCAAGCCGGCCCCGAATGGCGGCGTCACGCCCCCGTGCTGTTCCCCGTCGTCGGCCGCCTCGCCGGCGACACCCTGCGTCACGCCGGACGCAGCTATCCGATGAGCCAGCACGGCTTCGCTCGCGACCGCCGCTTCGAGTGGGTGTCGCGCACCGCCAACGCCTGCACCCTCGCCCTGGTCGACGACGAGGACACCCGGCTGCACTACCCGTTCAGCTTCCGCCTCGAAATCGCCTACTCCCTGGAGGCGAGCGGCCTTGCCGTCGACTACACGCTGAGCAACCCGGCTGAGACGGTGCTGCCGGCCGCGATCGGCGCCCACCCCGCCTTCGCCTGGCCGGTGCCGGGCGCGCCCGCCGCGGCGCCGCACGACATCGTCTTCGACGAGCCGGAGGACGGCGCGGTGCACCGCCTGCAAGCCGGCCTGCTCGGCCCCGCCGTCGCCAGCCCGATTGAGGGCAGCGACCTGCGGCTCGACCGCGCCCTGTTCGCCGACGACGCGCTCATCCTGCTCGCACCGCGCAGCCGCGGCCTGCTCTACGGCCCCGCCGGAAGCCCGGCCCTGCGCCTCACCTGGCATGGCCTGCCGCAATTCGGCCTCTGGTCGAAGCCCTCCGGCGCGCCATTCCTCTGCCTTGAGCCGTGGCACGGCTATGCGGACCCGGTCGGCTTCACCGGCGCCTTCGTCGACAAGCCGGGCCTGCGGCTGCTGGCGCCCGGATCAAACTGGCGAACCGGCTGGCGCGTCGACGTCCTGCCGACGCCAGCTCCCTGACCGCGCGATCCCGAACCGACGCGATGTCATCGTTGCGTCACGACATCCCGCCGAAGCCGCCGCTAGTGTCCCGCGCGCCAACGTTGGGACATCAAAATGACCTCGCTTCGCCACATGCTGCATGCCTCCGTCGCCGCCGCCTCGCTGCTGGCAAGCCACGCACTCGCCGCCTCGCCGGCAGTCACGCCAACCTACAAACACGTGCTGCTGATCAGCGTTGACGGGCTGCACGCCATCGACCTGACGAACTACGTCCGGAACAATCCCGCCAGCACCTTCGCCAAGCTGGCAGCGCACGGCATCGTCTACCCGAACACCTTCACCACCGCGCCGTCGGACAGCTATCCCGGCATGCTGGCGCAAGTCACCGGCGCCTCGCCGAAGACGGCCGGGTTGTTCTATGACGACAGCTACGACCGCGAGGAGTATCCGTCGAAAAACTCGTATGCGAGCCAGGGGCTGGGGGATCCAGGCTGCACCGGCAAGCCGGGCACGGAGGTCACAAACTTCGAGGAGCTCGACCGCGGCTACAATTTCACAACCACCATCGTCAACAATATCACCGGCGGCGGCACGCTCGATCGCGTCGACACCCAGCTCGACCCGGACAACATGCAGCGCAAGATCGTCGGCGGAAAATGCGTGCCGGTCTATCCCCACAGCTACGTCCGCGCGAACACGATCTTTGAGATCGCCCGCGCCGCCGGGCTCTACACCGCCTGGTCCGACAAGCATCCAGCCTACGAGGACCTGAACGGGCCGTCCGGCACCGGGCTCGTCGAGCTGTTCACGCCGGAGATCAACTCGCAGGACACGCTGGATGCCGGTGCAAAGACCGGTGACGACTACACGACCAGCTACAAGGGCGTGCGCACCTATGACAGCATCAAGGTGCGCGCGGTGCTGAATTGGATCGACGGCTACAATGCGACGGGGGCGAAGAAGCTCGCAGCACCACCGGCGATCTTCGGGATGAACTTCCAGGCGGTCAGCGTCGGTCAGAAACTGGCGAAAGCGGGCGACGCCGACATCGAGGCGCCGACGCTGACCGGCGGCTACCTCGACAGTAACGCGACACCCGGAACGGCGCTGACGGTGCAGCTCGCCTTCGTCGACGCCGCGCTTGGCAAGTTCCGCGACGAGCTCGCGCGCCAGGGTCTGGCCTCCACCACGCTCATCATCGTCAGCGCCAAGCACGGGCAGTCACCGATTGACGTGCGCGACCGGGTGGCGATCAGCGACGCGCCCTTCATGGCTACGCCAGGCTACGGGACGCACGGCTTCGAGATCTGCGACGACGAGGGGCTGGTCTGGCTTGAGCCGGATCTGCAGAAGCAGGACTACGCCGGCGCCAAGGCCTACCTGCTGGCGCATGCCGCCGAGCTGCACATCGCGCAGTTGCTCGACCGCACGTCGCTGACGCCGCTCTACGGCGACCCGTTCGGCAACACCCGGGTGCCGGACTTCATCGCAGTGACCGATCACGGCGTGATCTGCACCGGCGGCAGCAAGCTTGCGGAGCACGGCGGCTTCTCTGATGACGACCGCAACGTGGCGCTGCTGCTGTCCTCGCCGGCGATCAAGCCGGAAGTCGTCGAGGGCCTGACCACGACGACGCAGATCGCGCCGACGATCCTGCACGCGCTGGCGCTCGACCCGGGCCAGCTCGACGGCGTACGCCTGGAGGGCACCAAGGTGCTAAGCCACTAGCACAGCAAGGCCAGGGCTCCGTCACGCGCCAGCGTGCACTCGCACGATTGGGCCTGCGGCCCCAGACCCCCACCTCTTAAAGAATGGATTTTAAAGGCTCCGCCTTTAATGGGGTCCAGGGGCAAAGCCCCTGGCCTTCCCTTTCCCGGCCGCCTGTTGCAAGAAATCGGCCGTGAACAGCGCCATCATCATCTTTCCCGGCACCAACCGCGAGCGCGACATGGCGGTCGCGCTGACACGCGGCACCGGCCAGCCGCCGGCGATGCTGTGGCACCGCGAGACCACCCTGCCCGACGGCCTCGACCTGGTCGTGCTGCCCGGCGGCTTCAGCCATGGCGACTACCTGCGCACCGGCGCCATGGCCGCCCGCTCGCCCATCATGCCCGCCGTCGCCGCCCACGCCGCCCGCGGCGGCTACGTGCTCGGCGTCTGCAACGGCTTCCAGATCCTCACCGAGGCCGGCCTGCTCCCAGGCGCCCTGCTGCGCAACGCCGGGCTGCGCTTCATCTCGCGCGACTGCACCCTGCGCTGCGAGCGCACCGACACCGCCTTCACCCACGGCTGGGCTCAAGGCGCCACCTTCAAGGCCCCGATGGCCCATGGCGACGGCAACTACTTCGCCGACGATGACACGATCGCCCGCCTTGAAGACAACCGGCAGGTCGCCTTCCGCTACGTCGGCGCCAACCTCAACGGCAGCCGCAACGCCATCGCCGGCGTGCTGAGCGACAACCTCCGCGTGCTCGGCCTGATGCCGCATCCGGAGAACATCGTGGACGCCGTCACTGGCGGTAGTGAGGGACTGCCCTTGTTTGTCGGTTTAGGAAGCAAGGAAGAGTTCTTTTTTGAAAAAAAGAACCAAAAAACTTTTGTCAGCTAAGATGAAGCCTAAACGAATAAAAGTTTTTTGCTTCTTTTTTTCAAAAAAGAAGGCCTTCCTTCATGCAGGTTGACGAGCGCCTGGCCCGCGACTTCGGCCTCAGCGCCGAAGAATATGGCCGCGTGGTAACCATCATGGGCCGCGTCCCAAGCCTCACCGAGCTCGGCATCTTCTCCGTGATGTGGTCCGAGCACTGCTCGTACAAGAGCACCCGCCTCTGGCTGCGCACCCTGCCGACGACCGCGCCCTGGGTCATCCACGGCCCGGGCGAGAACGCCGGCGTGGTTGACGTCGGCGAAGGCTTGGCCGCGGTCTTCAAGATGGAGAGCCATAACCACCCGAGTTTCATCGAGCCCTATCAGGGTGCCGCCACCGGCGTCGGCGGCATCCTGCGCGACGTCTTCACCATGGGCGCCCGCCCGGTCGCCAACCTCAACGCGCTGCGCTTCGGCAACCCGGCGCTGCCGATGACCAAACGCGTCGTTGACGGCGTGGTGCGCGGCGTCGGCGGCTACGGCAACTGCGTCGGCGTGCCGACGGTCGGCGGCGAGGTCAACTTCCATCCGGCCTATGACGGCAACCCGCTGGTCAACGCGATGACCGTCGGCATCGCGCGCGCCGACCGCATCTTCCTCTCCGCCGCGGCCGGCCCCGGCAACCCGGTGATCTATGTCGGCTCCAAGACCGGGCGCGACGGCATCCACGGCGCCACCATGGCCTCGGCCGAGTTCGACGCGAACTCCGACGCCAAGCGCCCGACGGTCCAGGTCGGCGACCCGTTCACCGAGAAGCTGCTCATCGAGGCCTGCCTCGAGCTGATGGCGACCGACGCCATCGTGGCGATTCAGGACATGGGCGCCGCGGGGCTCACCTCGTCCGCCGTGGAGATGGCCGGCCGCGGCGGCGTCGGCATCGAGCTCGACCTCGACCGCGTGCCGCAGCGCGAGACCGGCATGACCGCCTACGAGATGATGCTGTCCGAGAGCCAGGAGCGGATGCTGATCGTGATCCGGCCGGAGCGCCAGGCAGTGGCGCAGGCGATCTTCGAGAAGTGGGAGCTCGACTTCGCCGTCGTCGGCCGGATCACCGAGACCGGGCGCATCGTGGTGCGCCACCAGGGCCGGATCGAAGCGGACATCGAGCTGGCGCCGCTGGAGAGCCAAGCCCCCCTCTACGAGCGGCCTTGGGAGCCCGGCCCGGCGCCGGCGCCGCTCGGCCCGATCGACGACCCGGTGGGCCTACCCGCCGCCCTCGAGAGGCTGGTCGGCTGCCCCGATCTCTGCTCCCGCGCCTGGGTCTGGGACCAGTATGACAGCACCGTCGGCGGCCAGACGGCGCGCCGGCCGGGCGCGGCGGATGCGGCCATCGTCCGCCTCGAGGGCTCTCGCCGCGCCTTGGCGCTGACCACCGACTGCACGCCGCGCTATTGCCTGGCCGATCCCGAGGCCGGCGGCGCCCAAGCGGTCGCCGAGGCCTGGCGCAACATCACCGCGACCGGCGCCACCCCGCTCGCCATCACCGACAACCTCAACTTCGGCAATCCGGAGAAGCCGCGGATCATGGGCCAGATCGTGGCCGCCATCCGCGGCATCGCAAGCGCCTGCCGCGCGCTGGATTTCCCGGTCGTCAGCGGCAATGTCAGCCTCTACAACGAGACGCAAGGGGTCGGCATCCTGCCCACGCCGGCGATCGGCGGCCTTGGCGTGATCGAGGACGCCGCCGCCGCACGGGGCATCGCGCTCGCGCCCGGCCTGGCGCTGGTCCTCGTCGGCGGCCCCGGCACGTCGCTCGGACAGTCGCTGTGGCTGCGCGAAGTTGCCGGCCGCGAGGACGGCGCGCCGCCGGCGGTCGACCTCGCCCGCGAACGACGGCACGGCGACTTCGTGCGTGCCCTGATCGCCGAGGGCCAGGTCGCCGCCTGCCACGACGTCTCGGATGGCGGGGTGCTCGTCGCAGTCGCCGAGATGGCGCTCGCCGGCACCGTCGGCGCGACGCTGCAAGCCCTGCCCGGAGCGCCGCACGTCGCCTGGTTCGGCGAAGACCAGGCTCGCTACGTGGTCGCGCTGGCCGAACCTACGGCCATGCTCGCGCGGGCCACCGCAGCGTCCATCCCAGCGATGCTGCTCGGGCAGAGCGGCGGCGATCGTTTGACACTGCCGGACGGCGCGACCATATCGCTTGATAGCCTGCGCAGGGCGCATGAGCGTTTCCTGCCGGATTGGATGGAAGGCTGACCGATGCCGATGGCGGCGAGCGAGATCGAGGCGCTGATCCGTGCCGGCTTTCCTGATGCCCTCGTCAGCGTCGAGGACCTGGTCGGCGATGGCGACCACTACGCCGCAACCGTCGTCAGCGAGCAGTTCCGCGGCCGCTCGCGCGTACAGCAGCATCAGCTCGTCTACGCCGCCCTGGGCGGTCGCATGGGCGGCGCCCTGCACGCGTTAGCCCTGCAGACCTCAGCCCCAATCGTCCCCACGCAACAGGAGATCACGCCATGAGCATCCAAGAGCGCATCCAGAGCGAGATCACCGCCGCTCCCGTCATGCTCTACATGAAGGGCGACGCGACATTCCCGCAATGCGGCTTCTCGGCGCGGGTGGTGCAGATCCTCTCGCACCTGAAAGTGGCGTTCAAGACGGCGAACGTGCTGGAGGATCCCGAACTGCGCGAGGGCATCAAGGCGTTCTCGAACTGGCCAACCGTGCCGCAGCTCTTCGTCGGCGGCGAGTTCGTCGGCGGTTGCGACATTGTGACGGAGATGTACCAGTCCGGCGAGCTCGAGACGCTGCTGGCCGAGAAGGACATTCCGCATCAGCAGGCAGCGTAAGCAGTAAGAAAGAAGTTCTTTTTTGAAAAAAAGAACCAAAAAACTTCCATCCAGTAAGCGATCAAAGCCAAGGCGAGGGCCAAGCCGAGCCGTCCAGCCATAAGCTAACCCAACAAAATGCCCCATCTCGGGGCATCCTAACTGATAGAAGTTTTTTGCTTCTTTTTTTCAAAAAAGAAGCGCTTCCTTCTTAAGCTGCCACTGCCTCCGCCCGACCATCCTTAATGTCCCGGAACGTCAGCTCGCTGCTCATCTCCGCCGTTCGCTTCATCATAAAGGCCGAGCTCGCGAGATAGACCGGATCGCCATCGATATCGTCCGCCATGGCGGTCCGGTTCGCCGCCACAAACAACTCCAGCCTGACAGGCTCGCCGCTCACCCAGCGCGCCAGGCTGTAGGGCGTGCTCTCGAAGCTGATCCCCACGCCGTATTCACCGGTCAGGCGCGCCTGCAGCACGTCCAGCTGCAGCGTTCCGACCACGCCGACGATCGGCTGGCTTCCATCCTGAGGGCGGAAGAGCTGCACGACCCCCTCCTCGGCCAACTCGTGCAGCGCCTGCCTCAGCTTCTTCGCCTTCATCGCGTCGTTGAGGCTGACGCGGCGGAGGATTTCCGGCGCGAAATGCGGGACGCCCAGAAAGTTCAGCGTCTCGTTGTCGGTGAGCGTGTCGCCGATGCGTAGCGTGCCATGGTTGGGAATGCCGACGACGTCGCCCGCATAGGCCTCGTCGGCAACCTGCCTGTCGCGGGCAAAGAAGAACTGCGGCGCATGCAGAGGGATCTGCTTGCCCGTGCGCACCTGGCGGAGCCGCATGCCGCGCTCAAGGCGCCCCGAGCAGATGCGCGCGAACGCGATCCGGTCGCGGTGGTTGGGGTCCATGTTCGCCTGGATTTTGAACACCAGCGCGGTGAGCGCCGGCTCGCTCGCCTCGACGATCCGGGTGTCGGCGGTTTGCGCGCGTGGTGAGGGTCCGTACTCGGCCAGTGCGCCGAGCAGGTCGGCGACGCCGATCTCGCGCATCGCGCTGCCGAAATAGACCGGCGTCAGGTGCCCGGCGGCAAACGCGGCCGGGTCCCACTCCGGCAGCGCCGAGCGAACCAGGTCGATCTCCTCGCCGAGCGCCGCCATGCGCGGGTCGGATTGCCCGACCTGCGCACTCAGCCGGGTCTCGCGCGTGCGCAGGTCGTAGGTGCCGATGAAGTCGGCAGCTCGCCCGACCGGCCAGGTGAGCGGCGCCGTGTCGAGCGCCAGAACGCTGGCGACCTCATCCAGCAACTCGAACGTGTCACGCGACTCGCGGTCCATCTTGTTGATGAAGGTGATGATCGGGATGTCGCGCAGCCGGCAGATCTCGAACAGCTTGCGGGTTCGCGCCTCGATGCCCTTGGCCGCGTCGATCACCATCACCGCGCTGTCGACGGCGGTCAGCGTCCGGTAGGTATCCTCCGAGAAGTCCTCGTGCCCCGGCGTGTCGAGAAGGTTGAAGACGCAGCCTGCATGCTCGAACGTCATCACCGAGGTGACGACGGAGATGCCGCGATCGCGCTCGATGCCCATCCAGTCGGACCGGGTGCGGCGCCGCTCGCCTTTGGCGCGCACGTTGCCGGCGAGCTGGATCGCGCCGCCGGACCGCAGCAGGCGCTCGGTCAGCGTCGTCTTGCCCGCGTCCGGATGCGAAATGATGGCGAACGTCCGCCGGCGCGCGATCTCGGTCTCGATCGTCACCGCGCCGCCTCCGTCATGCCGCCGGACCAATTGCCCGTCTGCCACGGCCGCGGCCGGCGCGGCGGGAACGCGTATTCGTTCTGGCCGGAGTTCAACGTGAAGTTGGGGTTGAAGAACGGATCCCGCTGCAGCAGGTGGCCCCAGCGCTGATGCATGTAGGCGACCTCGCGCGCGAACCGCGCGTGGCGCACCGGGTCGGTGTCGACGCCGCGCGAGACGCTTTCAAGGTGATACAACGTCGCATAGGGCGTCCAGAGATTGCGCAGGCCGCGCTCGGCAACGCGCAGGCAGAAATCGACATCGTTGAAGGCCACGCTGAGGTTCTGCTCGTCCAGGCCGCCGACCGCCAGATACGTCTCGCGCCGTATGGCAAGGCATGCCGCCGTCACCGCCCAGACGTCGCGAACCAGGCAGAGATGGCCGAAATAGCCGGGATCGTCGCCCCGGCTGCCGACATACTGGTGGCCGGCCACGCCGCCCATGCCGACAACGACGCCGGCATGCTGCACCCTGCCATCCGGATAGAGCAGCTTCGCGCCGACCGCGCCGATCTCCGGCCGCCGCGCATGCGAGACCATCTCGACCAGCCATTCGCCATCGATGACGTCGACATCGTTGTTGAGCAGCAGCAGGATCTCGCCGGCGGCGTGGCGCACCGCCTCGTTGTTCAGCGCCGGATAATTGAACACGCCCGGCTTGTGCAGCACGCGAACACGGCCGTCGGCTGCAAGCTTGTCCAGCAAGGCCAACGCCGCCTGCTCGGTGCTGCCGTTGTCGACGATCAGGATCTCGATGTTGTCGTAGGTCGTTCGATTAAGCACCCCGTCGATGCAGCGCTCGAGCAGCGCCGCGCGATCCTTGCTCGGAATGATCACCGACACCAAAGGCGCTTCCGGCGGCAGCGGATGAACCACACGCAGCCACTGCGCAACCGATGGGCTGCCGGTGACCCGCGCCTCGCTTCCCGTACGCGCGAGATGCTCACCCACCGCGCGCTTGGCGTTGGCAACGCAGCGATCCATCCAGCTCTGCGAAAACGAGCCCTGACCCTTGCGCCAGTGATACAGGATCGCCGGAATGTGCCGGATGCGCTCCGCGCCGCAGCGCTCGAAGGCGCGCAGCACCAGGTCGTAGTCCTGACTGCCCTCATAGCCGACGCGCATGCCGCCCAGCTCGGCGATCAGGCTGCGGCGATAAACGCCAAGATGGCTGACCATGTTGTGGCCATGCAAAAGGTCGAGGTTCCAATCGGTCTTGAAATAGGGCTCGAAGCGCAAGCCCTCGGCGTCGATGCCGTCCTCGTCCGAGTAGATCACGTCCGTCTCGGGATACGCCGCGATCTCACGCGCGACTTCGTAAAGCGCGTGCTCAGGCAACAGGTCGTCGTGATCCATCAGCGCCACGTAGTCGCCGCTCGCCAGCGCGAGCGCCGAGTTTGTCGCGGCCGCGATGTGGCCATTCTCGTCGCGCCGGACGATCCTCACGCGGCTGTCCTCGCCGGCGATCTCCTGAAGCAGCGCCCAAACATGCGGGCTCGGCGACGCATCGTCGGCGATGCAGAGCTCCCAATTGTCGTAGAGCTGCGCTTGCACGCTTCCGATCGCCGCGCGCAAATAGTCCGGATCCGTTTCAAAGACGGGGATCACGACCGAGATCAGCGGATGCGACGCGAGGGTGACGATCTCGGTGCGGATCGCCATCCGGTCCCGATCATCCAGCGTGTCGTACTCGCGCGCCCAGCGCTGATAATGCGTCTCCTGCCGGCGCGTCTGTCCCGGGCTCGCATCGCGGCGCGCTCGCCCCAGCCTGCCGGTGGCCGCCGCCAGCGCCAGCCCGCCGGACCGCCGCAAGCCGCCGCGCAGCGGCGCCGGAATGCGGTGCGCGACATGACGCAGCGGCTGCATCACCCGCCACAGCGTCGAGCCGGTGATGATCTCGCGCTCGGACTTGGCATAGGCGAGCTCGCGCCGAAGATGATCCAGCGTGCGCTCGGTGCGGTCGGATGCCGCGGCGAGCTGACGCTGCAGCCACTGCTCGTTGACCACGCGACGCTCACGATCGAGCGCCTCGACCACGTCCTGCACCGCCGACAATCCGCCGAGCCGGCGGCGCACGGCCTGCCGCTTGCCCTCCGCCTCCGCCAGGCTGAGCTCGAGCCGCTGGATCGTCGCCTCCTGCTCCGCCACCGCCGCGCGCAGGATCCGCAACTCGCTGTCGTCATCGATCGCCATCGTCGCGTTCTAGCCGTTTGCAGGTGTCGCCGAAAGCAGAGCGGGGCCGGCGCACCAGCACCAGCCCCGCGATCCGGCTCGACAGCTGGGTCAGATCAGCGCGAGTAGTATTCGACGACCAGGTTCGGCTCCATCGCCACCGGATAGGGCACGTCGGTCAGCTTCGGCGCCCGCGCGAACCGCCCCTTCATCGCCCGATGATCGACCTCAAGATACTCGGGCACGTCGCGCTCGGCCGACTGCGTCGCGTCCAGCACCACCGCAAGCTGCTTGGACTTCTCGCGAACCTCGATCACGTCGCCGTCGCGCACCAGAAACGACGGGATGTTCACCTTGCGGCCGTTGACCGTCAGGTGGCCATGGTTGACGAACTGCCGCGAGGCGAACGGCGTGATGGCGAACTTCAGCCGATACACCACCGCGTCCAGCCGCCGCTCCAGCAGCTCGATGAGGTTCTCCGAGGTGTCGCCTTTGCGGCGCACCGCCTCCTCGTAGTACTTGCGAAACTGCTTCTCGCTGATGTTGCCGTAATAGCCCTTGAGCTTCTGCTTGGCGACCAGCTGGATGTTGTAGTCGGACGGCTTCTGCTTGCGCCGCTGGCCATGCTGGCCAGGCCCATACTCGCGCTTGTTCACCGGCGACTTGGCCCGACCCCACAGGTTCACGCCCAAACGACGGTTGATCTTATACTTGCTTTCCGTGCGCTTGGTCATGCGCCCGTTCCTTCTTCAATGCCGTCGGCCCATTTGCTGGACCTGATGTGGCTTGTTGCACCGGTAGGCCGCAAAGCAAAGCGGCGGGATCACACCCCGAAGGTGCGTCCGCGTTCCCGGCAGTGGCCGCGCTCTTATCGGCGGCTCGCAGGATTGTCAAACGCAGCGGTCGGTGACACCTACGCGGGTCATGGTCACCCGCGCGGAAATCCTCTGGCTCGCTGTCTCCTCGGGCGTCGCCGGCGCCCTGATCGGCGGGCTGATGCTCGGCGTCGGGATGGACCTGCTCGCCAACGGCCAGCCGCTCGGCCTGCTCCTGATCATCCCCGGCGCCCCGGCCGGCGCGATCATCGGCTGGTGGCAAGGCCGAAAGCTCGCCCGCCAGCTGGATCCTTAAGGACCCACCAAGGTCCGGCGCAGCCAGCCTCGCCTCAGGTCAGCGCCAGCTCGCGCGGATCCTCGCTGAGCAGCGAGGCAGCGTCCGAGGCCCAGGCGAGCGTCACCGTCTGCCCGACCTGCGGCAGCCCGCCGCCGCGCCAGGCCGGCATCAGCGTGGTCAGCTCGCCAAGCCCGGTCGCAACCCGCAGCCGCAGCGACGAGCCGTCGCCCCGCGCATCCGTCACCGTGCCGGCGAGGCGGTTATCGGCCACCGCCTCGGGCTCGAGCAGGATGACCCGCTCGGGACGCAGGCACAGCGCAATGGCGGCGCCGAGCCGCGGCCGCGCCTCCTCGTCGTCCAGATACTGCACGAACCGCTCGCCGCCGCCCGACCAGATGAAGCCGCCCTGCCGCGCCTCGCGCACCAGCCCCGACATCAAATTGGCCGGCCCGAGCAGGCGAGCGGCACGCGCGTCGTACGGGCGTTCATAGAGCGCCTGCGGCGTGCCGTCCTGCACGATGCGCCCGTGCTCGAGCAGCACCACCCGATCCGCCAGGCCCAAGGCGAGGCGAGCATCGCGCGTCGCAAAGATCACCGCCCGGCCATCCGCGGCCGCCTCGCGCAGCAGCTGCGGCAGCACCAGGCGCATCGGCTCGTCGAGCCCGGCAAGCGTCTGGTCATCGATCAGCAGCAGCCTCGTGCGCCGCAGCAGGATGCCGGCCAAGCACAGCGCCGCCTGCCCGCCCGGCGAGAGCGCGCGTGGACGCGAGCCGGCCTGCTCGCTCAGCCCGAGCTGCTCCAGCACACCCGGCACGACAGCAACCGCCTCCCGCCGCCGCAGCCGCGCCAGCCGGCGCACCGCCGCGCCGGCGTCGCGCCCCGGCGGCTTCACCACGGCGCTCAAGGTCACCAGACGCTTCAACCCGCTAGGGCGCTTCAAAATCCGCCCGTCCACCAGCACGGTGCCGGTCAGCGGCTTGATCTGGCCGGCGAACGTCGCCAGCAGCAGGCTCTTGCCCGCTCCCGCCCGCCCGAGCAGGCACATCACCTCGCCCGGCCGCACGGTCAGCGAGATGTCGTCCAGCCGGATCACCTTGCCCTGCCGGACCGTGAGGTCGCGCAGGCTGATGAAGCGTGCCGGCGCCGCGCCGGCGAGTGCGGCCTGGATCTTCATCGCCGGCTACTGCGGGGTCGCTGTCTGACGCGCCGCGAAATCGGTCAGCGCGGCCACCGCGTCCGCCGTCTCGCGCGCCTGCGCAGCACCCTGCGGCGATCGCTCCATCGAGCGCACCGCCTCCAGCGCCCGAGCGTCGAGCCTGACGAGCTCGGCAACAACGGCGGGCTCCGCGTCGTCAGAGCCCGCATAGCTGAACGCCATGCCGTGCGCGATCGCGTAGGCGTCCCGCACGGCATACAGGCTGGAGACGCGTCCGAAGCCAGACGGCCCGACCGCGCTCTGGGTGCAGGCGGCGAGCAGCATCGCCACGATCAGGCCGGCCAGCAAGCGACACATCGACGACCTCCTGCGCTCCAGCCCGACATGTGCATCCAGCCATAATCCACATCCCCGCGGCCGTACACAACGGGGATGGACGGCTCGTGCCGCAAGCCGCCCGCCGCAACCGCCGCAACAAGCCCCAGCCGCGACATGGCGCTATCTCGGCGGCGTGAACCGGCAGTGATCGCCGATCGGTCCCGACCAGCGCGTCCAATTCTGCGTCTGTCCCAGCAGCGGCAGCAGGATGTAGCCGCGCAGCGCCAGCCGGTCCGCCGTCACCAGCCGGAACGACGCGCTGTAGCGCGAACCGTCATCCGGATCGGTGATGTGCCCATCCCACAGCAGCGCCTCGGTGCGCCTGGCCTGCAGGATCGACTGGCCGCACTCGATCCGCCCGTGATTGTCGACAGGCTGCTGATGGCCCGGCTTCCAGTCCTGGCCGACGATCTGGCCGCAGATCGCCTCGCCGCAGGCGGTGATGCGGATGACGCCGCGATTGTCGCCGGTGAGCCAGTCACCGAAGATCGCCGACGCCGCCGGCGCGACGTCGTCCGCCGAAGCCTGACCCATCCCGCCCAGCACGCCGCCCGAAGCCAGCAGCAGCGCCAGCATCAGCCTACGCATCGGCTCGCTTGACCCACGGGATGCTCGCAACCTCGATGCCGTCCTCGCGCAGTGCCGAGGCCTCCTCAGGCGAGGCCTCGCCGTAAACCCCGCGCGCCGGCGCCTCGCCCTGGTGCATCGCGCGCACCGTCTCGGCGAAGGCCGGCCCGACATAGTCGCATCGCCGCTCGACCTCGGCCCGCATACGCTGCAGCACCGCCCGCAGGCCGTCCGGCATCGTCTCGGCCGGGCTCGCGGCGGGGCTCGCCGCCGGCGCCGCAACGGTTGCCTCCGGCTTGCCGCGGCGGCGCCCGATCTTGGGCGACATCGGCGCCCGCTGGATCGCGCGGTCGGCGCAGGTCGGGCAGACCAGGCTGCCATCCGCCGCCTGCGCCTCAAAGGCGGCGCTGTGACGAAACCAGCCGTCGAACCCATGGCCGCGGCCGCAGCTCAGGGCGTAGTGGATCATCGCCGCGCGCGCATCGACGCGGGCCGGCTCACCCGACGCCCAGCACCGCGTCGAGCCGGCCGGCGCGATCCAGCGCGGCCATGTCGTCGCTGCCGCCGATCGACGCGCCATCGACGAAGATCTGCGGCACCGAGCTGCGGCCGCCCGAACGCTCCCGCGCCTCCGCCCGCGCCGCGCTGCCGCCCGGCGCGTTGATCTGCTCATACGCCACGCCCTTGGCTTTCAGCAGCGCCAGCGCGGCGGAGCAGTACGGGCACCATGGCTGCGTGTAGATCTCAACCTTCGGCATCGTCATCTTCGTCCCTCGTCATCCGCCCGCGCGCGATATCACACCGCCTGGATGGGTATCGAGCCCCAGATATCCGCATCAACCAGGCACAGACAGGTCGGTCAGCCGCTGATACTCGTCCATCGCGAAACGATCCGTCATGCTGGCGATGTAGTCGGCGGTCGTCCGCGCCGCCCTCGCCTCGCCGGCCGCCCCCGCCTCGAGGCGCCACGGGTCAGGCAGCATTCCCGGGTTCTCATGCAGCAGCACGAACAGCAGCCGCGTCAACTGCCGCGCCTTCAGCGTCATCCGGCTGACGCGCCAATGGTAATAGACGCGCGCGAACAGGAAGCTCTTCAGCGCCTGGTTCGCGCTCGCCATCGCCGGGCTGAAGCCGATCACCGGGCCGCTCGCAGCCCGCACCCCATCGGCATCCACCGGGTCGAGCGCTGCCAGCCGGCGCGAGCTCTCCTCGACCAGGTCGATCACGAAGCGATTGATAACCCGCCTGATCGTCTCGTGGCGCACCCGCGCCGGATCGTCGCTGCCAAGCGCGCGCGCCGCCGTCAGCGCCTCGCCGACCACCGGCAGGTCCGCCGCCTGCTCCAGATCGAGCAGTCCGGCCCGCACACCGTCGTCGAAGTCGTGACTGTGATAGGCGATGTCATCGGCAATCGAGGCCACCTGCGCCTCGGCCGAGGCAAAACTGTCCAGCCGCAGGTCGTGCAGCGCGTTATACTCGGCGATGTACAGCGCCGGCTGGGTCACCGGCCCGTTATGCTTGGCCAGCCCCTCCAGCATCTCCCATGTCAGGTTCAACCCGTCGAACCCGGCATAGCGGCGCTCCAAGCTGGTCACGATCCGCAGGCTTTGAGCATTGTGGTCGAAGCCGCCATACGGCTGCATGCCGGCATTCAGCGCCTCCTCGCCGGCGTGGCCGAATGGCGGATGCCCGAGGTCGTGCGCCAGCGCCAGCGCCTCCGTCAGGTCCTCGTCCAGCCGCAGCGCCCGCGCGATCGCGCGGGCAATCTGCGCCACCTCGATGCTGTGCGTCAGCCGGGTGCGGAAGAAGTCGCCCTCATGATTGACGAAGACCTGGGTCTTGTACTGCAGCTTGCGAAAGGCCGCGCTATGGATCACCCGATCACGGTCGCGCCCGAACGGGCTGCGCGTGGCAGAGTCCGGCTCGGCATGCAGCCGCCCGCGCGATGTCTCCGGCCGCACGGCATAGCGGGCGAGCGTCATGGCATCGGCTTACCACCGGTTGCAGCATGCCGGAAGTCCAGAGGCTCAGCTCCTAGGCAAGGCAAAGCAAGGCAAGGGGCTTTCCCTCCGTGGAGCCCTTCCAACTGCCGCTGCGCGGCAGTCGGAACCTTGGGGCTCACTCCGCCCCTTGACCCCATCAAAGGCGAAGCCTTTGAAATCCATTCGTTGACCTTCGTTTCTGGCAAGGTCGGTGCATCTGGCAGTCGGATTTGAAGGCTTCGCCAAGTAAGAAGGAAGGTAATCATTGACTAACGACTGGGGTCTGGGGCCTCCCGGCCCCAGCGGGTCAAGGGCAGAGCCCTTGCCTTCCTTTCGCCTGCCTTGCACCAGCCCCGTGACCCACCGGCAAGCTGCCTCTTCTATCGGCCGCCAACGCCGCCTATGTTCTGCCGATGGACAACGCGATCGCCGCCGCCTTCTCAGTCTCCGATCGCGCCGCCACGCGCATCGCCGAGATCATCGCCGGTCAGCAGGAGGCGCTCGAGCCGATGGCGCTTCGGGTGGCGGTGCTCGCCGGCGGCTGCAGCGGCTTCCAGTACAAGTTCGCGCTCGACGGCAGCGTCCAGGCCGACGACGTGGTGATCGAGGCCGGTGCGGCGCGCGTGCTCGTCGACACGGTGAGCCTCGACCTGCTCGGCGGCGCCGAGCTCGACTACACGGACGCGCTGATGGGCGCCCATTTCACCGTGCGCAACCCGAACGCCACGTCGTCCTGCGGCTGCGGCACCAGCTTCTCGATGGAGTAGCGGCGTCCGGCCGAGTGTCGCCGTCGTGAAGCTCGCCACCTGGAACGTCAATTCCGTGCGCATGCGTCAGGCGCATGTGTGCCGCTGGCTGCGCAGCCACCAGCCCGACCTCCTGCTGCTGCAGGAGATCAAGTGCGAGCAGCCTCAGTTCCCGGATTGCTTCGGCGAGCTCGGCTACACCGCCGAAATCGTCGGCCAGAAAAGCTATAACGGCGTCGCCATCCTCTCCCGCGCGCCGGTCGCGGTCACCGCCCGTGCCCTGCCCGGCCTGCCGGAGGACGACGCCCAGGCTCGCTACCTTGAGGTCGAGGCAAACGGCATCCTCGTCGGTAACCTCTACCTCCCGAACGGCAACTCCGGCGGCGAGCCCGGCTACGCCTACAAGCTGCGCTGGATGGAGTGCCTCGCCGACCACGCCGCCACCCTGCTGGAGAACGACGTCCCGCTCGCCCTGCTCGGCGACTACAACGTCTGTCCCGCCGACGAGGACCACGCCCCCGGCACCCTGCCGCCGACGGACGCGCTGATCCGTCCCGAGACCCGCGCCCGCTTCCGCCGCCTGCTGCATGGCGGCCTCACCGACGCCGTCCGCGCCCTGCGCCCCACCGGCGCCGTCTACACCTTCTGGGACTATCAGGCCGGCGCCTGGCAACGCGACCGCGGCCTGCGCATCGATCATGCCCTGCTGTCACCGACCCTCGTCGAACGCCTCGTCAGCGCGACGCCGCATAAGGACGTGCGGGGCGAGGAACAGCCGTCGGACCACGTGCCGCTTTTGGTGGAGCTGCATTAGGAATGCAGCGCTTCTTTTTTGAAAAAAAGAAGCAAAAAACTTTTCTTCCGTTGGCGCTGAAACGATGCGGGCGGCGTGCTAACAACGTCATCGGACAAGCCGCTCAGGCCACTGAGCCGTAAATCTTGCCTATAGGCAAGATTTCTATAAGTCATTGATAAACAACAATAAATATTTTCGAGTTGGGGCATTACGCCGCATCCTTGCGCGACGCCGCCTTGGCACTCCCACCAGCATCAACGAACCAGCCGATCTGCCAATCTTGCGGTATTTGGCCTGAATCTCACGAAATGGGGTCTGGGGCCGCGGGCCCCAGCGGGTCCAGGGCAGAGCCCTGACCTTCCTTCAAACAGGCGACCGCTGCCCTGTGGCGCTCCCGGCGCTGCGCTGGTAGAGGCGGCGACGACGCGGGAGAGAACACCAAATGCACAGCGAGACCCTGACCTACCAGGCTGACGGCCTGACGATGCAGTCAAGGCTGTTTTTCGAGCCCGCCGAGGCGCCTCGCGCCGGCGTCCTGGTGTTTCCCGAGGCGTTCGGCCTGGGCCCGCACGCGATCTCCCGCGCCGAGCGTCTCGCCGCGCTCGGCTACGTCGCGCTGGCCTGCGACCTGCACGGCCAGGCCGAGGTCATCGAAGATCTCGGTCAGGCAATCGGCCTGATCAAGCCGTTGATGGAAGACCCGATGCGTAACCGCGCCCGCACCGAGGGCGCGCTGACGGCCCTCACCGCCCGCCCGGAAGTCGATGCCAGCCGCATTGCCGCCATTGGCTTCTGCTTCGGCGGCACGATGGCCCTGGAGCTGGCCCGATCCGGCGCGGACATCCGCGCCGTCGCCGGCTTCCACAGCGGCCTGGCGACCGCCCGCCCCGAGGACGCCGCCAATATCCGCGCCAAGGTCATGGTCTGCATCGGCGCCGACGACCCGATGATCAACCCGGAGCAACGCGCCGCTTTCGAGACCGAAATGCGCGAGGGCGGGGTCGACTGGCAGATGCACCTCTACGGCAACACCGTGCACAGCTTCACCAACCCGGAAGCCGACAAGCGCGGCATGCCTGATGCCATCCGCTACAGCGCCGAAGCCGACGCCCGCTCCTGGGCCTCCCTGCAAATGCTGTTCGCCGAGCAACTCGACTGAAGCAAGCGGTCCTTTTTTTGAAAAAAAGGACCAAAAAACTTCTATTCATTGAGCGGGATCATCTTAACGAACGAAAGTTTTTTGCTTCTTTTTTTCAAAAAAGAAGCCCTTCTTAACCGCCCGTCAGGCACCGCGCGAACGTCGATGGATCGACGTTGCCGCCGCTGAGCAGCACGCCGACAGACCGGCTCTCAACCGCCACGCGCCCGGCCAGCAGCGCGGCAAGCCCGGCAGCGCCGCCCGGCTCCAGCACGACGCGCAGCTCCTCGAACGCGAACCGCATCGCCGCCAGGACCTCGTCGTCGCTCACCGCAAGCGCACCGGCAAGCCGGGTCCGGTTGATCGCGAAGCTGATCCGGCCGGGCTGCGGGCTGAGCAGCGAGTCACACAGCATCGACCCCCCGGGCGCCGCCAGGCGCTCGCCGGCGGCCAGCGACCGCGCGGTGTCGTCCCAGCCCGCCGGCTCCACGGCGTAGACCTGCGAGCCCGGGGCGGCCAATCCGCAGCCGGCGACGAGGCCGCCGCCGCCGGCCGGCACCAGCAGCAGCTCCGGCTCTCCCGCCTGGTCGACCAGCTCCAGCGCCGCTGTCCCCTGGCCTGCGATCACGTCCTCATCCTCGAACGGAGGGATGAGCGCCGCGCCGTGCCGTGCCGCAAAGCCGCTCGCCAGGGCCTCACGGTCCTCGGTCATCCGGTCGTAGCCGTGCACGGTGGCGCCCCAGGACAGCGTGCCGCGCCGCTTGGCGGCCGGCGCGTCGGTCGGCATGAAGACGGTCGCCGCGAGCCCGCAGGCCGCCGCCGCGCAGGCGACCGCCTGAGCATGGTTGCCGGACGAGTAGGCCACCACGGAGCGCGCGCCTTCGCCCACGCGTCTCAGGATGGCGTTCGTGGCGCCGCGCAGCTTGAAGCTGCCGGTACGCTGCAGGCACTCGGCCTTCAGCAGCACGGTGCCGCCCACCCGCCGGTCGAGTGCCGTCGAGCGCAACACCGGCGTGCGCACGACGTGGCCCTCGATGCGGGCCGCGGCCACCAGCACGTCGTCGCGCGTCAACGCACGCCCCGCCCCGGCAGCAGCACCGCTCGGTCCCCTGCCCGGCCCGGCGCCACCGCGTCGACGCGATACAGCCAATACCGTTCCGCCACCACGCCGCTGCGCTCCCGCACCGCCTCGCCCAGCAGGCTCACCGCGCCGAACCGCGCCGGGTCGGGAGGCTCGTGGTGGTGCTCGCTTTGCACCAGCAGCCCCGATCCCTGCAGCGCGGCCGCCGGCAGCCGGAACAACCCCCAGCGCCGCTCGATGCCGACCACCGGCCCCGGCAGGCGCCAGGCCAGCTCGGACGCGAGACCATACTCGTCGCTGACGACGAACGCCGCGCCCTGCCGCCCACGCTCTGCCGACACCTGCATCGCCAAACCGTTCCATCCGCCCAGCCGCGCCAGCGTCGGATCCAGGCCGACCGGCAGCGCCACGCCCAGCCCCGCCGCCTGCACATAGGCCAGCACCGCCACGACCAGGCCGAGCGCCGCCGCCGGCTGCCAGAACCGGGCCGACAGCCACCCGGCGGCCAGGCACCCGCCCGGCCAGAGGATCGCCGGCCAGTTGGCCTGCACCCGGTCGCCGGCGGCATGCACAACAAACACGAGTCCCGGCACCAGCACCACGCAACCCAGCAGCCCCGCCGCCGCATCATGCGGCAGCCGACGCATCGCGCGCCAAACCCCAAGCACGCACAACCCGAACACCCAGGGTGTCGCGAGCCCAACCTGCCCGCCCAGCAGCTCGGCCTCAAACCGCCAGGCGCGCGCCGGCGCGAAGACCTCGCTTCGCCCGCCCTGCTTGGCGAAACTGGCAAATCCGTGCAGCGCGTTCCACCAGGCCACGGGTGCAAAGCACGCCAGCGCCAGGACGAGCCCCGCCCAGACCTGCCAGCGCCCGAGCAGGTCACGCCGCCAGCCCAGCTGCCAGATCGCCAAAGCCAGCCCGAGCAGGAAGGCGGTATACTTGCTGTCCAACGCCAAGCCGGCCGCGAGCCCCGCCGCCAGCCACCAGCCGGGACGCCCCGCCATCCCGCGCAACGCCGCCCAGAGCGTCGCCACCCAGAACAACAGCAGCGGCGTGTCCGGCGTCATCACCACGCCGCCGACGCCGACAAACAGCGTCGCATTCAGCAGCGCCGCCGCGACGATCCCAGCGCGCGGCCCGGCCAGCATGCGGCCGCCATCCCACAGCAGCACCGATCCAAGCGCCACGGCGAACGGGCCAAGCAGCCGAACGCCAAGCGGCGACGCGCCGACCAGCCACTCCCCGGTTCGTATCCAGAACGCCACCATCGGCGGGTGATCGAGATAGCCCGGCTGCAGCACGCGCGCCCAGATCGCGTAGTAGGTCTCGTCCGGGGACAGCGGCACAAGCCCGGCGACGACGAGGCGTATCGCGGTCAGCGATGCAAGCAAGAGGAGACAAGTGCTTCTTTTTTGAAAAAAAGAAGCAAAAAATTCTGATCCGCGCTGTCGCGTGCCAGGCTGGCCACAGCCCCCATCGAACAAAAGTTTTTTGTTCTTTTTTTCAAAAAAGAACCTCTTCCTTGCTCATCGCGATCGCCAGACGAGGGTGGCGGACACCGCATAATTCCACACGACGCCAATCGCCGCGCCGGCCGCGCTCGCCGGCGTCCAGCCCGAGTGGCTGCGATACAGGCTCTGCGCAATGCCGACATTGGCCGCCGCGCCGACGCCGCACACCAGCATGAACAGCGCCAGGCCGCGCCAGAGCTGCGGGCCGGACAGCCGGCTGTCGCGATAAGTGATGGCGTTGTTGAGCCAGAAATTGGCCACCATCGCGACCAGCGTCGCCACCACCTGCGCCGTGTCGAAGGCGAGCCCGACGCGCCGACCCACCGCGACCACGGCCAGGTCGATCAGGATCCCCAGGGCGCCCACCGCGGCGAAGGCGATGAAGCGCATCGGCAGCAGGCCGCCGGTCGCCTTGTCGGCCAGCATGGCGACAAACTGCACCAGCACCAGGACGTCGAGCTTGCTCTGCCCGGACATCCTGGCCCGGAACGTCGCCGGCAGCTCGACCACCCGCAGGCGCCGCGGCGCCGAGAGGATCACGTCCAGCAGGATCTTGAAGCCCCGCCCGGCCAGCCGCGGCGCCACCTGGTCGAACAACTCGCGCCGCAGCAGGAAGAACCCGCTCATCGGGTCGGTGAGCCGCACCGGCAGCAGCCGCGAGGCCAGCTCGATGCCGCCTGCCGACAGCCGGTGGCGCCAGGCGGCGGACAGCCCCGACGCGTCGCCGCCGGCGGCGAACCGGCTCGCCAGCGCGATGTCCGCCCCGCCCCGCACCGCCGCCAGCATCGCCGGCAACCTGGCCTCGTCGTGCTGCAGATCGCCATCCATCACGGCGATGAAGGGGCTCGCCGAGGCAAGCACGCCCTCGATCACTGCCGAGGAGAGCCCCCGCCGGCCAATCCGCCTGACGCAGCGCACCCGAGCGTCCGCCGCAGCCAGCCGCTTGGCCAACTCCCAGCTACGGTCCGGGCTGTCGTCATCGACAAAGATTACCTCCCAGCTGAGGCCCGCCAACGCCTGGTCGAGTGCTGCGACCAGCGGCCCTATGTTGGCCGCCTCGTTGAAGCACGGCACGACGATCGTCAGCTCGGCCGTGCCGTCAGCGGCGAGCCCGCTGTCCCGGGACGACGTAGCCTCGACCGGTGGCGTGGGATCAGGCGCGCGCATGCGCCGTGCTTGCGCCTTGCTCGTCCGCCGTCAAGCATGGTGGACCGGCGCCCGCCTGCAAAACATGCGCCTGCTGGACACTCGGCACGCCCCCCGCTAGCGCTGCATGTCCAGTAATGCCGGTGCCAAATGACCAGACAACCCTCGCTGTCGCGCAACCAGATCCCGGTGCTCCTGCTCGAAGGCATCAACGATAGCGCCGTGACCCTGCTCGAGGCGCGGGGTTATACCGGCACGACCCGGCTACCGACGGCGCTGGACGGCGCAGCCCTGATCGCGGCGCTGGCGAACACCGCGATCCTCGGCATCCGCAGCCGCACCCGGATGACCGCAGCCGCGATCGAGGCTGCCGCGCCGCTCACCGCCATCGGCTGCTTCTCGGTCGGCACCAACCAGGTCGACCTGCCCGCTGCACGCCGTCGCGGCATCCCCGTGTTCAACGCGCCGTTCTCCAACACGCGCAGCGTCGCCGAACTGGTAATCGGCGAGATCGTCATGCTGCTGCGCCGCATCGTGCCGCGCTCGAACGACGCGCATCAGGGCGGATGGGACAAGTCGGCGGTCAACTCGCGCGAGGTGCGCGGCAAGACGCTCGGCATTGTCGGCTACGGCAATATCGGCTCGCAGCTCAGCACGCTGGCCGAGGCGATGGGCATGCGAGTGCTGTTCTTCGACATCGCCGACCGGCTGCGCCACGGCAACGCCGAGCCGGCCGGCTCGCTGGCCGAGCTGCTTGCGTCCAGCGACGTCGTCACTCTGCACGTGCCGGAAACCCCGGCGACGCTGAACATGATTGGCGCGGCCGAGATCGCCCGCATGCGGCCGGGCGCCTGCCTGATCAACAACAGCCGCGGCCACGTCGTTGACCTGGACGCGCTCGCTGGCGCCCTGCGCGCCGGGCACCTGACCGGTGCCGCGATCGACGTGTTCCCGCTCGAGCCCGGCGGTAACGCCGAGCGCTTCGCCTCGCCGCTGCAAGGCATCGCCAACGTCATCCTGACGCCGCATATCGGCGGCTCGACGGAGGAGGCGCAGGAGCGCATCGGCGCCGAGGTGGCGCGCAAGCTGCTGGAGTTTTCCGAGACCGGCAGCACGGTCGGCGCGGTGAATTTCCCGCAAGTACAGCTGCCGCCGCGCGTCACCACCACCCGCTACCTGCACGTCCATCGCAACGTTCCAGGCATGCTGGGCCACCTGAACGACGTATTTTCCCGCGGCCGCTACAACATCGCGGCGCAATACCTGCAGACGGATGCCGAGCTCGGCTATGTCTGCGTGGATGCCGACGTGCCGTCGGATCGCTGCTCGGGGGTGCTTGACGAGATCTCAGCCATAGCCGGCACGATCCGGGCGCGCATGCTGTTTACCGGCGAAGAGTGAAGGAAGGGCTTCTTTTTTAGAAAAAAAGAAGCAAAAACTCTAATCAGACAGAAGTTCTTTGGTTCTTTCTTTCAAGAAAGAACCCTTCCTTCCGCTACTTAAAGCATTTCTTAGACTGCCCCAGCTTCACCAGCGCGTGCCCACGCGCCGTCGCCGCATCCGCCTTGCGCTGCGCGATCGCCTGCTTGGCGTGATCCATCGCCGTCACCGAAGCTACGCCGTCGACCGACGTGCCAGTGCCGCCATCGTATTTCTGCACCAGCGCGCCCTGCGTGTTGACGATGTTGTTCTGCGTGGTGACCTGGCTGTTGACCTGGTCGCAGGTGAGCGACTGGTCGCCCGGCTGCGTGCCGTCGTCGTCGGCCCGCGCGCTGACGGCGCTGCCCAGCAGCAGCGCGACGATCAGCAAGTATGTCGGAGTGGCCTGGCGCATGCGGTGTCCTTTTCGTTCGTCTACTGCTTGGAGAGCTTGTCGCTGGCGGTCTTGAACTCGCCGGAGAACTCGCCGAAGCCGGCATAGAGCTGCGTTTGCTCGGCGCTGGCGCTGCGGCTGATCGCGCTCATCCGGCTGCGCGCCTCGGCGCTGACAGCGCTCATGTCGGTCGTCGCCGACTTCTGCACGCAGGCGTTCCAGGCCTTCGCCTTGGTCTCATACTGGCCGACGAGGTCGACGCTCTTGTTGTAGGAAGCCCTGTCATGCAGGTCGAGCGTCGGCTTGGCCGGCTGCTCGCCGCAGCCTTTGGGCGACCAGGCGACGTCGGCCTCGGCCGCGCGTCCGGGCTGGCTGAGCGCAGCCGCTCCCAGACAGGCGAGCACGGCCCACACAGCAGGCGATCGGGCGGACGGGCGGACCATGGGGCGTCTCCAACGCGGCGAAGCGGCGGACCCTATCGCCAACCGCGCCCGGATTCCAGAGCAGCGAGTTCCAAAGCAGCGAGTTCCAGAGCAGCGGGTTCCAGAGCAGCGGTGCAGCCTCTACGCTGCCGTGATGAGCAGCCAGCGCTTCGTCCTGCCTCCTGCGGTCGCGATGCGCCTGCGCGATCTCGCCCGGATGCACATGATGTTCGGCGGCGACCTGCTGCACGCCCAGCGCCCCGAGGAGGCGGAGGCCTACCTGCGCGCCGCCCTCGCCGTCGATCCGGAGCTGACCACCGCGCTCGGCTTACTCTCGCGCGTCCTGCTCGACACCCTGCGCGCCGACGAGGCCGTGGCCGTGCTGCGCGCCGCCGTCGCCCGCGAGCCCGACAACTTCTATCACCGCGGCGCCCTCGGCTCGGCGCTGCTGCTGGCGGGGCGCTATGCCGAGGGCTGGCCGGAGTGGATTGCGACCCGCGCCCTCTCGCCCGCGCTCGGCGAGGCGAGCCGCGAATGGATCGGCCAGGCGCTGCGCGGGCGCACCCTGCTCGTCGTCTGCTGCGACGGCTTCGGCGACGCCTTCCAGTTTTCGCGCTACGTGCCGAACCTGGCTGCGGCCGGCGCCACCGTCATCCTCGCGGCGCAAGCGGCCGCAATCCCGGTGCTGCGCCGTGTCCCCGGCGTGTCGCAGGTCGTCGACCGCGCCGCCAAGGCCCGGCCGGCTTACGATCTCTGGACCGAGGACAAGCTGCTGCCGCTGCGCTTCTCGACCACGATCGAGACGATCCCGCTTGCGGCCGGCCACCTGACCGCCGACCCGGCGCGGCGCGCGCACTGGGCAGCGAAGCTCGAGCAGGCGCAGCCGCGCGCCGGGCGAATGCGGGTCGGGCTGGTTTGGGGCGGCGACCCCCGCAACGACCAGGACCCGGCGCGCTCGCTGCCGCAAGGCCAGGCGGCCGCGCTGCTGGCGCCGCTGCTCGCCATGCCGAACCTTGCCTTCGTCTCGCTCCAGCACGGCGCCCGCGCCGGCGAGACGGCGAGCCTCGTCGCCCAGCGGCCCGACCTGATCGACCTGGCGCCGAGCCTCGCCGATTTCGGCGAGACGGCGGCGATCCTGGCCAACCTCGACCTGCTGATCGGCGTCGAGACCGGCACGACGCATCTCGCCTGCGCCATGGGCCAGCCCTGCTGGCTGATGCTGTCGCGGCGGCCGGACTGGCGCTGGCTGCTCGCCGGCGAGACATCGCCCTGGTACGAGACGGCCCGGCTCTGGCGCCAGCCACAGCTCGGCAACTGGCCGTCCGTCATCGAGGCGATGGCAGAAAGGCTTAATGCCCTGGCATAAGGGAAGGCCAGGGGCTTTGCCCCTGCACCCCATTAAAGGCGGAGCCTTTAAAATCCTTTCGTAATTCGGTAGTGTCTCAGTTTGAAATTGAGCGCTCGAAAGTCTGACCTTGGCCCTCGCCGCCGATCGGTGCCATGCTTAGCGATAGGCATGGAGGCGGTAGTGAAGGTCCAACGCGACGGCAAGGGTCAACCGTATATCGAGTGGGACCAATGCGGGGGCGCGTTCAAACGCGCTTGGGTCATTCGTCGTGAGGATGGGGAACACCGCGACTGGGCAGGGACCGGACGTTACATCAACGTGGTCCGCTGTAACTCACCTGGACATCCAGGCGGTAATTCGACTGACTTCCCTGTCTTCGAAAGCCCGCTGTCGGACGAACAACTGCTCCGGGCCTTCGTCCAGTCCGTGTGTGCGATGACTGGGTGTCCTCTGCCAAAGGAGGATGGAGATGCCTAAAGGCCCCCGAGGGGAGAAGCGTCCCGCCGACCTGATCGGCGCCGCGGTAAAGGTCATGCGGATCGCGACCGGCGAGGAACAGGATGAGCGGGAGGCAGCGTCGAGCGCGGCGGCCCAGCTCGGGAAGTTGGGCGGAGCCGCCCGCGCTCGGAACCTAACGGCGGAGCAGCGGGCGGAAATTGCTAAGAAGGCGGCGGCGGGGCGATGGAAGAAGTGACAAGATCAAGCTCTCGCTGGTCGCCGAATCTCTGTTTTACACGAGCTTCGTAGTCTTCCTTGGTAGCTGCCGACTCAGCCATTTCAAGAACGCGTCCAAGGTGCATACGCAGGGCGCGAGCGCCGATTTCGTTCAAGAACTGGAAGAGTTTCTTCTTTCGGTCGCCATCGCCGGCCTTAAGCGCCCGCAGAAGCGTCAGAATTTGTCCGCTACTTTGAGCCAGCGGGTGGTATACATGGCTCACGGTCAAGTGCCTGAACAACCAAGGCTTTCCACGCTCTGGAACTGGAATATTATAGAGTCTATGCCATTCAAGGTATAGCTCGTTCGGGAACTCTGACTCATATTTCTTCGCCTCTTCAAGAACATATAACTTGAAGGCTTGAATTACTTCGTCGCGTGTAGGGCTGTAACCTGCAAGTGAATAAACTAGATTGGTGATACCGAGCTTGGCAGATGCTGCGTCGATGACGTGCGCTTGCTGAACCATACGCTTGTATCGGTCGGATTTAAGTTTGCCGTCTCGGCTGGCCTCAATAATAGCTCTACAGAGATCAATCAGAATTGCGGCGTCGTAGCCGTACGCAAGCCTAGCGACCGACGATTCCGCGGCCGCCTCCGATGTCTGAAAAGAAAGGGGATTTTCGAGTTTATCCCGTAAATCGCGGCCTATGTAACCGGTCATTGTCTGGCTGGCGGCGAACACCCCTAGGCGCGAGCCGCGCCTGCTAAAGCCGATCGCTTCGCCCATGCCCCGCTGGCTAATCACAGCGGTGCGTTTCGGGTCATTAAGCACGTAGCACGCGACGTCGATGCCGAATTCCTTCTCGAAATTTCCAGCTTCGATAGCGGTATAGGTCCTTTGTGAAGCCCACCGTTTATCCGCGGCGACTTTCGCGATTTCAGATCGACGCTCTGGAGCAAGGGCCTTCGCTCTAGCCTCTCCCGCTGCCACCTTCTTGGTATCTTTCATATGCAAGCATCTTAATCCATTTGTGTGCTTGCACTATCGCCCTTTGGCGACGATGGTGCAAGCATGAGTTAAGACGTAGGATGCTTGCAGATGGTCCTTGACGCTAAGCATAAAGTTCACTACAAAGGGACATGAGCAACAAGCTTCCCCTCGCCAAGCGCGTCCAGATCCTCTCGATGCTCTGCGAGGGAAGCTCCATGCGGTCGATCAGCCGGGTGGTGGACGTGTCAATCAACACCGTCTCAGCCCTGCTGGTGGACGCGGGTAAGGCCTGTGCTGCCCATCATGACGCGACGGTTGTCGGCGTTAAGGCCAAGCGCATCCAGGCCGACGAGATCTGGTCGTTCTGCTACGCCAAGCAGAAGAACGTCGCGACCGCCAAGGCCGCCCCGGAGAGGACGCTGGCGACGTCTGGACCTGGACCGCCCTGGACGCCGACAGCAAGCTCATCGGTCCTACCGATCGGCGGCCGTGACGCGGGCTACGCGAACGAGTTCATGCAGGACGTAGCGGCTCGGCTCGCCAACCGCGTGCAGCTCACCACGGACGGCCACAAGGCTGGACGCCGTAGAGGGTGCGTTCGGCGCCGACATCCTACGCCATGCTGCAAGCACTACGGCGACGTGGCTGGCGCTGGCCGCTACAGCCCCGGTATCTGCACTGGGGCCACCCAGGCGCGCATAGAGGGTCGCCCCGAGAAGGCCCACGTCAGCACCAGCTATGCCGAGCGTCAGAACCTCACCATGCGGATGTCAATGCGCCGGTTCACCCGGTTGACGAACGCATTCTCTAAGAAGGCCGAGAATCACGCCCACATGGTCGCCCTCTACACCTGCTGGTATAACTTCATCCGCCAGCACAAGACCCTGCGGGTTGCTCCGGCGATGGCCGCCGGCTTGTCGGACAAGCTCTGGGGCATGGAGAACGTGGTGGCGCTGATCGACGCGCGGGCTGAGGCGCCGAAGGCTCGCGGCGCCTACAAGCCCCGCGTCCCGAAAACGGCATCTATTTCAAACTGAGACACTACCCGTAATTCGTGCCACACGCCGCGGACGATGCTACAGGTTTAAGTAGGCTGCCGCTTCGCGCCGACAGGATTGGGGGTCTGGGGCCTCAGGCCCCAGCGGCCGGGTTCCCATCGCACAGGTGCGATGGGCGCCCGTCCAGAGGCAGAGCCTCTGGCCTTCCTTCGGCAATGCGAAAAAGCTTGCGCGGCACTCCGCGGCCTCGCTAGACAAGCATGTCGCCACTCTGAAACCAGGGAGAGAGCTTCATGCGCACCATGACATACGCGCTCTTTCCCAGCGCTGGCCCGACGTCGATCACGCGTCAAGGTTAGCCTCCGCCGCCGTCCTGCGGCGTCTGGTTCCAGCTTCCTGATCAGAGGACGAACGCTCGCCACCGGCGGCGTTTCGAACGTGCGATGGCCAAGACTCTCACCAAGCGGTCGCTCCGCGACGTATTTCGCTTCCTGTTCGCGCATTGGCGTCGCCAGCCCGGCCTCGTGCTGGCGACGCTCGCCTGCGCCACCGGCGCCACCCTGCTCGACGTGGCGATGCCGATCTATGCCGGCCGCCTGATCGACACCGTCGCCAACGAGGCGGGCCTGCCGCATGCCGCCGCCGGCCATCGCGCGGCGATGCTGCTTTCCGCCATTGCCGGGCTGGGCGTCGGCTTGGTGCTGCTGCGCGGCCTGGTGATCCTCGGCATCATCCGCATCACCCTGCGGATGATGCATGACGTGACCGTCGAGGCGTTCTGGCGGGTGCAGCGGTTCTCCACCAGCTGGCATGCCTCCACGTTCGCCGGCTCGACGGTGCGGCAGGTGACGCGCGGCACTTCTGCGCTCGACCTGCTGAACGACACGGTGATCTTCGCCATGGTGCCCGCGCTGGTGGCCTTGCTCGGCGCCTCGGCGCTGCTCGGCTCGCGCTGGCCGCTGATGGGCGTCGTCGTGCTGAGCGGTGCTGCGGTCTACGTCACGCTGGCGGTCGGCATGACCGCCTGGGTGTCGCTCGCCGCCCGGCTGTCGAACCTGTGGGACACCCGGCTGACCGGCGCGATCTCAGACGCGATCACCTGCAATGCAGTGGTGAAATCCTTCGGCGCCGAGGTCAGCGAGGATGATCGCCTGGGCCGCGTCGTCACCAAGTGGCAGCGCCGCACCCGGCGGACCTGGCGCCACGACACGCTCAACTTCACCCTGCAGAACGTCGCGCTGCTCGGCTTGCGGCTCGCCATCATCGGCGCCGGCGTCTGGCTGTGGTGGGTCGGACGGGCGAGCCCGGGCGACGTCGCCGCGGTGCTGGCGATGTTCTTCGTCATCCAGGGCTACCTGCAGAGCATCGGCCAGCACGTGCGAAACCTGCAGCGCTCGGTCAACGACATGGACGAGCTGGTGCAGATGAGCCGCGAGCCGCTCGGCATTCAGGACGCGCCGGATGCGGCGCCGCTGGTGGTGGAGAGCGGCCGCATCGTCTTCGACGCCGTGCGCTTCACCCATTCCGAGACAGCCGTCCCGCTGTTCGACGGCCTCGACCTGGTGGTCGCCGCCGGCGAGCGCGTCGGACTGGTCGGTCACTCCGGCTCCGGCAAGAGCACGTTCGTGAAGCTCCTCCAGCGGCTGCACGACGTTGATGGCGGGCGCATCCTGATCGATGGCCAGGACATCGCCACCGTCGCCCAGCGCTCGCTGCGGGCGCAGGTGGCGCTAGTGCCGCAGGAGCCGGTGCTGTTCCATCGCTCGCTGGCGGAGAACATCGGCTATGCCCGTCCCGGCGCGACGATGGCCGAAATCCGCCGCGTCGCCGCGCTGGCCAATGCCGCCGGCTTCATCGAGGCGCTGCCGAACGGCTACCGCACGCTGGTCGGCGAGCGCGGCGTCAAGCTCTCCGGCGGCGAGCGCCAGCGGGTGGCGATCGCCCGGGCGTTGCTCGCCGACGCGCCGATCCTGGTGTTCGACGAGGCGACCGCGGCGCTCGACAGCGAAAGCGAGGCGGAGATCCAGCAGGCGATGGACCGCCTGATGGCAGGCCGCACCGCGCTGGTGATCGCGCACCGGCTGAGCACGGTGCGTAGCCTCGACCGCATCATCGTCTTCGACCATGGCCGCATCGTCGAGGCCGGCACCCATGCCTGGCTGATCGCGCAGACGCACGGCACCTATCGGCGGCTGTTCGAGCTGCAATCTCTCGGGCTTGCGGCATGAGCGTGCCGGCCTTCGCGCCGCGCCCGCGCGGTGGCACAGTGCCGGTCATGCATCGCCGTCTCGTCATCGCCGCCGCCCTGCTCTTCTGCCTGCCTGCGAACGGGTCGGCCTTGGCGGACGACCTGGACAATGCGCAGCCGCAGCTCGACACGTTGAAGGCGGCGGTCAACGTGCTGCACTCCAACAAGGCGGCGGTGACGAGCCTCGCCTGCGCCGACCAGCTGGAGCAGTGGAAGACCACGATGGAGGCCATCCACTACGACACGGTCCATCACGACTCCGACCTGCCGGTCGCGCGCGACGTCCTGGCGATGAACTATACCGACGGCGCACGCCTCTGCGGCCAGGATGCGGCGCGGTTCTGCATCGCCTCGCCCAAGGCGGATGGTTGCCACGACTTTGCGCTCGCCGTCGCACCGCCCGCGCCGGCGCCATGACGATTGCTGGGTGCAAGTGTTGCGTCCGTGTTGCAGTGCAGTCATAGAAGCGGCGAGCGGGATTGACGCGCACCGGATGAGGAGCTGCTGAACGACGATGAGCGTGTCGACACTCCCCTCAGGCGGCCCGCATCACGGCTGGGAGCCGAACGAGATCGGCATGACGCGCGCGACCGCCGCGTCCGTTCTGATCGTCGTGCTGATCCTGGCCGCCATGCTGACCTTCGTGGGTGAGCAGACGCCGCCCCCGCCGCCGCCTCCGATGCAGGTCAAGATGGTGACGCTGCCGCCGCCGACGCCGCTGCAGGCCGTGCCGCCGCCGCCGGTGCCGCCGCCGCCGGTGCCCGAGGTGCAGCCGCCGCCGCCGCCACCACTTGCCTTCAAGGTGCCCGACTACGCGCCGCCGAGCCATATCGCCGCGCCAAAGCCGCCGCCGGTCAAGCCGAAGCACATCAGCCGCACCGCGCCGCCCGTCGAGACGCCGCCGCCGGAGGTCACCTCGACGGCGCCGCCGGTTCCGCATCCGCCGCCGGCAGCGCCGGTGCAGGATAATTCCGGCATCGGTCCATACCGGGCAGGTCTGCATAACGCCATTCAGAGCCATGTCGAGATCAGCGCGCAGCTGCAGGCGATCAACGCCAGCGGCACGGCGGTGATCCAGGCGGTCGTACAGCCAAGCGGCGTAGTGACGTCCGCGACGGTGCTGCGCTCGAGCGGCAACGGCCTGATCGACAAGGCGGCGCTCGCCGCCGTCCGGGCGACGGTCTATCCGTTCCGCGGCCACATGCCGACAACTCCGATCACAATCACCGTGCCGATCGAGATCTCCGCCGACAGCAGCGGCTAGGCGGGTGCCGGTGCGCCGCGGACCCGCCGCGCGCCGGTGAACACCTCGTAGCCGTCTGGCCGGGCGATGCCGATCAGGGTCATCCCCGCGCGTTCGGCTACCCGCACCGCGAGCGCGGTTGGCGCCGACACCGCGACCAGCACTGGCGCGCCCATTCGAGCCGCCTTCTGCACCAGCTCCACCGACAAGCGGCTGGTCATGACCAGAATGCCCTGCTCGGCCGGCACCGCTTGCCGGACGAGCGCGCCGGCCAGCTTGTCCAGCGCGTTGTGTCGGCCGACATCCTCGCGCACCGCGACCAGCCCGGCCTCCGGGGTCCAAAAACCAGCCGCGTGAACTGCCCGGGTGACGTGGTTGAGGTGTTGCGCTGGCGCCAGGGAGGCTGCGGCCTCGCTGATCTGGGTCAAGGCGAAGCCCGGGCCTTCAAGCACGATGCTCGGCGGGCGCACCGCATCCGACAGGCTCTCCAGCCCGCACAGGCCGCATCCGGTTGGGCCAGCGATCCGCCGACGCCGCTTCTCCAGCTGGCCCATCCTGGCCTCGTCGATCCACATCCGCAGCTCGAGCCCGGCATCCTCGCCCGGCGGCGCCACGATTTCGAACGCCTGCAGCTGATCGACCCGGTCGACGATGCCCTCGTTGAGGCTGAAGCCGAGCGCCAGGTCGGCTAGGTCGTCGGGGGTCGCCATCATCACCGCGTGTGAGAGGCGATTGTAGCTGAACGCCACCGCGCATTCCTCAGCGACGATGCGGTCGCCCTGCGTGAGCTCGCCGGCGCGGACCGCCAGGCGCGGCAGGCGGCTTGAGGGTTCGGTCAACGGCGTTGAAGCAAGCAAGGCTCGGCGCTGCCCAGACCCGCCAAGGGCCCGAGGCCCTTGGATCCCGATCGGCGCGTTAGGATGGAAGGTGGATGCCGCATTCCAGCTTGCCGGTGCCGGCCCAGCGGCCACTGCGCGGATCTTCGCCAGCCGCGACGGCACGGGTGCAGGTGGCGCAGCCAATAGACGGATAGCCGGCATCGGCCAGCGGATGCCGCGGCAGGTCGCGGCGACGCATCTCGGCTTCGATCCGCTCGCCGGTCCAGTCCGCCAGCGGGTTGATCTTCACCTTGCCGGCGGCGGCCTCAAGAAACGGCAGCGTCGCGCGGGTCGAGGATTGGTGCCGCTTGCGCCCGGTCACCCAGGCCTCGAACGGACGCAACGCGCGATCAAGCGGCGTCACCTTGCGCAGGGCGCAGCACGCGTCGGGATCATACTGCCACAACTCGCCGGACGGATCGGCCTCGCGCAGCTCGGCATCGAGCGCCGCCACGTCGCGCACATCCGTCAGGCCCAGCGCGGCCGCGAGGCGGTGACGATAAGCCAGCGTCTCGGCGAAGTGCTGCCGCGTCTCGATGAACAGGACAGGAGTGGCGGGGTCGATATCCGCGACCAGCGACAGCAGCACAGCAGACTCGGCGCCGAAGGACGAGACGATCGCCAGCCTGCCGGCGAAGAGCTCACAGATGGCCTGACGCAACACCGCCAGGCCGTCGAGCGGAGCGTCTGGCAGCGGCGAGCCGAGACGATCGGCGATTACATTACTAAGCACGAGTGTTCATCCGCGATGCGGCCCTGTTAAAGCGCCATTAGGCGCCTTCAGGAAAGCTATTTAGCGTAAAGGACGGCCGCGCAGCGTGAATAGGCCCATGCGCGCCTCACATGGCTCTGCCTGGCGCCTTCGTGGAGGATGCGTGGTGAGCCCGGTGGGGCTCGAACCCACGACCCCATGATTAAAAGTCACGTGCTCTACCGACTGAGCTACAGGCTCGCACCCCACGCCCGAGCCCAGCAGGGCTCAGGCAGCGCCATCACTGAGCGTTGGACGCCAGGCTCATATGTATGATGCGATCAGGATCTTGCACCGTCCCGCCACCGCCGCTGCCGCGCTTGATCGCGTCGACATACTGCATGCCGGAGACGACCTGGCCCCAGATCGTGTACTGGCCATCGAGCGAGGGCGCCGGCGCGAACATGATGAAGAACTGCGAGTTTGCGCTGTTCGGGTCCGAGGTGCGGGCGGCGCCGACGGTGCCGCGCAGAAAATGCACGCTGTCGGTAAACTCCGCCGGCAGGTCGGGCAGCTTGGAGCCGCCGGTGCCGGTGCCGGTCGGGTCGCCGCCCTGCGCCATGAAGCCCTCGATCACGCGGTGAAACGGCGTGCCGTCATAGAAATGCTCGGCCATCAACTCTTTGACCCGCGCGACGTGTTTGGGGGCGAGGTCCGGCCGCAGGCGGATCACCACCCGGCCGCCCTTGAGGTCGAGATAGGCGGTGTTGGCGGGGTCGGTGGGGGCTTGCGCCTCGGCGGTGGCCGACATCAAGGTTCCAATCGTCACGAGTGTTGCAAGCAAGGTCCGGCGCAGCATGTCCCGTCCTTTGTGGTCGCGCACCGCGAAGCCGCGGGCCGGCGCCCTTTCGCCATGCAAACGCCGCCCGGTCAAGCGCCTCCTGCATCACGAAAGAGCCCCCGGGGCCGGCGCTACGTGGCCTTTAGCGAGGCGAGCGTCCTGTGCAGCGCCAGCGCCGGGACAAAGGAGGAAATGTCGCCGCCGAGCCGGGCGATTTCCTTGACGAAGCGCGACGAGATGAACTGGTGGGTTTCGGAGGCCATCAGGAACACTGTCTCGACCTCCGGGTCCAGGCGGTAGTTCATGCCCGCCATCTGGAACTCGTAGTCGAAGTCGGAGACCGCCCTGAGGCCGCGGACGATCATGCGGGCCTGGTGGACGCGGGCGAACTCGATCAGCAGGGTGGCGAAATGGGTCACCTCGATCGTGCAGCCGGTGCGCTCGGCGATCGGCGCGACCGCGTCGCGCACCAGCTCGGCACGCTCCTCGGCGCCGAACAGCGGTCCCTTGCCGGCGTTCAGCGCGACGCCGATGACCAGCTTGTCGAGCAACTTGGCGGCGCGGGCGATAATGTCGACATGGCCGTTGGTGACCGGGTCAAAGGTGCCTGGATAGACGCCGACGCGCTTGTCAGGCATCGGGCGCGCCGCCTGGTCCAGGCTTGCCCGGCGGCTCGTCGTCGGTGATGCCGTCTGGGCCGTCGCTATCGGCCGTGTCGGCCACCCCCTGGCCGGGCGCGATGGTGCCGGCGGCCGGCTCGCCGGCCGCCGTGTCGCCCTCGCCGGCCGCGCCCTCGCCCTCGCCCGCCGCCTCGATGACCGGAAACACGCTGGTGACGCGCTCGCGATCGCCGAGCCGGAACAGGGTCACGCCCATCGTCTGGCGCGCGGTGATGCGCACCTGGTCGGCTGGCACGCGGATGAGGCGGCCGGCATCGGTGACCAGCATGATGTCGTCGCCGCGGCGCACCGGCAGGGTGGCGACGACGGCGGTGCCATTGCGGCGGGCGGCGAGCAGGATGTTGACAATCCCCTGCCCGCCGCGGCCGGTGACCCGATAGTCGTAGGCGGAAGAGCGCTTGCCGAAGCCACCGTCGGTAACGGTGAGCAGCACCTCCTCGCTCTCCTCGAGATGGGCCATCCGCTCGACCGACAGCGCCGCCTCTTCGACGGGCTCCTCGTCGGCGCCTGCCTCCGGCGCTTCCGCCTCGGCCACGACCTCGGCGGCCTCGTCCTCCAGCCCTGGGGCGCGGCGGCGCACCGCCATGCCGCGCAGGAAGGCGGCCCGCTCACCGACGCTCGCCTCGACATGGCGCAGCACCGAGAGGCTGTTGACCTCGTCACGCAAGCCCGCGCCCTCGATGAGGCGGATGCCGCGCACGCCGGAGCTCTCGCGGCCGGCGAAGACGCGCAGCGTGTCCTCGGTGATCTGGAAGCGGATGCAGCGGCCGAGGCGGGTGGCCAGCATGACGTCGTCGCCCTCGCGGCAGGTGGCGACACCGATCAGCCGGTCGCCGTCGTCGAGCTTCATCGCAATCAGGCCGGACGAGCGGACGTTGCGGAAGTCCGACAGCCGGTTGCGCCGCACGCCGCCGCTGGCGGTCGCAAACACCAGATGCAGGTTCTCCCACAGGCTCTCGTCGAGCGGCAGCGGCAGCACGGTGGTAATGCCGTCGCCGCCGAGCTCGGGCAGCATGTTGACCAGAGCCCGGCCCTTGGCGGTCGGGCTCGCCTCGGGCAGGCGCCAGACCTTCTCGCGGAACGCCTTGCCGCCGGAGGAGAAGAACAGCACGAACTGGTGGGTGTGGGCGTTGAACGAGCGGGTGACGATGTCGTCGCCCCGGGTGCCGGCGGCGGTGCGGCCGCGGCCGCCGCGATGCTGGGCGCGGAACACCTCGAGCGGGGTGCGCTTGATGAAGCCGTCGCGGGTGATGGTGACCACCATCTGGCCGGGCTCGATCAGGCTCTCGTCGTCCTGGTCGGCGGCGTAGTCGACCACCTCGGTCAGGCGCGGGCTGCCGATCTCGCTGCGAATCTGGCGCAGCTCGGCGGCGATCACCTCGACCCGGCGGATGCGGCTGCCGATGATCTCGAGCAGCTCGCGTATCTTGCCCGCGACCTCGGCCAGCTCGGCCTGGATCTTCTCCCGCTCCAACCCGGTGAGGCGCTGCAGGCGCAGCTCGAGGATGCCGCGCGCCTGCGCCTCTGTGAGCCGGATGGTGCTGCTGGCCGGCTGGCCCTCCGCCTCGCTCTCGACCGCGTTGCCGGCGTCGTCGATCAACGCCAGCAGGTCGAGCACGGCCTCCGCCGGCCAGTCGCGCGCCATCAGCGCGGCGCGCGCCTGCGCGGCGTCGGGGCTCGCGCGGATGGTGCGGATCACCTCGTCGATGTTGGCGACCGCGATCGCCAGGCCGACCAGCAGATGCGCCCGGTCACGTGCCTTCGCGAGGTCGAAGCGGGAGCGGCGGAGCACCACCTCCTCGCGGAAGGCGATGAATGCGGCCAGCGCCTCACGCAGGCCGAGCAGCCGCGGCCGGCCGCCGTCGAGCGCCAGCATGTTGACGCCGAACGAGGTCTGCAGCTGAGTGAAGCGGTAGAGCTGGTTCAGCACCACCTCGCCGGTGGCGTCGCGCTTGAGTTCGATGACGATGCGCATGCCGGAGCGGTCGCTCTCGTCGCGCAGGTCGGAGATGCCCTCGACGGTCTTGGCGCGCACCAGCTCGGCGATGCGCTCCAGCAGCGTCGACTTGTTGACCTGGAACGGGATCTCGGTGACGACGATCGCGTGGCGCTCGCGGCGGATCTCCTCGATGCCGGCGCGCGCGCGCACCGCGATCGAGCCGCGGCCGGTCTCAAACGCCGAGCGGATGCCGGCGCGGCCGAGAATGATGCCGCCGGTCGGGAAGTCCGGGCCCGGGACGATCTCCATCAACTGCTCGAGCGTGGTCTCCGGCTCGGCCAGCAGAGCGAGCGTCGCGTCGATGATCTCGGACGGGTTGTGCGGCGGAATGTTCGTGGCCATGCCGACGGCGATGCCGGCCGAGCCGTTGATCAGCAGGTTCGGGAACGCCGCCGGCAGCACCCGGGGCTCGTGCTCGCTCTCGTCGTAATTGGGCGAGAAGTCGACGGTGTCGCGGTCGATATCGGCCAGCATCGCCATCGCCGCACGGGTGAGGCGGCTCTCTGTATAGCGCATCGCCGCCGGCGGGTCGCCGTCGACGGAGCCGAAATTGCCCTGTCCGTCGATCAGCGGCAGGCGGGTGGAGAAGGTCTGCGCCATCCGCACCAGCGCGTCGTAGATCGAGGCGTCGCCGTGCGGATGGTACTTGCCCATCACCACGCCGACGGTCTGGGCGGACTTACGATAGGCCTTGTCGGGCGTGTAGCCGGCCTCGTGCATGCCGTACAGGATGCGGCGATGCACCGGCTTGAGGCCGTCGCGAGCGTCCGGCAGGGCCCGGCTGACGATGACCGACATCGCGTAGTCGAGATACGACCGGCGCATCTCGTCTTCGACGTTGACCGGCAGCTGGTCGGGAGGGTCCTCGCCCGATGGCGGCGGCGGGTCGGTGATGTCGCTCATTTGGAGGCCTTAAGGAAGGCCAAGGCTTTGCCCTGGATCCACCGTCGCGCGCCGGCGTGCGTCGCACGACGGCCGGGGGCCTTTGGATTTTTCGGCATTTAGAAGGGGATTTCGTCGTCCAGGTCACTGCCGGAGGGCGGCTCCCAGCTTGGCTGGGCGCGGCCGCCGCCTGCAGGGGCGCGGGCGGCAGGCGCCTTGTCGCGCGGCTGGTAGCCGCCTGAGTAGCCGCCGCCTTCGGCGTTGTCGCCGCCACCGGCGCCGCGAGCGCCGTCCAGCATCGTCAGCTCGCCGCGGAAGGCACCGATGACCACTTCGGTCGAATACTTCTCGACGCCGGACTGGTCAGTCCATTTGCGGGTCTGCAGCGCGCCCTCGACGTAGACCTTGCTGCCCTTCTTGAGGAAGCGCTCGGCGACATCGGCGATCCGGTCGTTGAACACGACGACCCGGTGCCACTCGGTCTTCTCCTTGCGCTCGCCGGAGGCCTTGTCGTTCCACGTCTCGGACGTCGCCAGCGTGAGGTTGACGATCTTGGAGCCAGTTTGCGTGTTCCGAATTTCGGGATCCTTGCCGAGATTGCCGACCAGAATCACTTTGTTGACGCTGCCCGCCATCGTCTCGATCCCCACCTTCGAATCCGCGCACTATACCATCGAGACACGCGGCGCCAAAATCGCCGCCCACAGCTTTGTCTCTCGAAGGAGTGGATCTCAAAGGCTTCGCCCTGGTGCGCAGCACGCCCTCGCGTGACGATGGGGTTCGAGGAGCAAAGCTCCTTGCCTTGCTTACTTCAGGTTGCAGCGGCAGGCTTCGCCTGGTGTCGCCCTCCCGTATCCCGCTCTGCCTGGCCGCTGCCATCTTCGGCTACGCCGTCGTGCTGTTCGCGCCACAGGTGCTGAACGACGGCGACACATACTGGCACATCGCCGCCGGCGCCTGGATCCTGCAGCACGGCGTGCCAAGCGCCGACCCATTCTCCGGCAGCGTCGCCGGCGCGCCGTGGGTGCCGGTGGAATGGCTTTCCGAGGTGCTGATGGCGCTCGCCTATGGCGCCGGCCGGTGGAACGGCGTCGTCATGCTCTATGGCGCGGCGACGGCGCTCACGTTCGGGCTGCTGGCCTGGCACCTGCAGGCGCGGGCGGCGGCTTTGCCGGCGGCGATCCTGCTGGTGCTTGCCGCCTCCTGCGTGAGCGGCAGCCTGCTGGCGCGGCCGCACATGCTGGCGCTGCTCGCGCTGGAGGTATGGACGGCGGGGCTGCTGGCGGCGCGACGAGCCGGCAGGCCGCCGGCGCCGGCGCTGCTGGCGGTGATGACGCTGTGGGCGAACCTGCATGGCAGCTTCGTCTTCGGCCTAGCGCTGGTGGCGCCGTTCGGGCTCGAGGCGATCGCGGCTCCGGTGGATCGCCGCCGGGCGGCGCTTGGTTGGGGGCTGTTCCTGGCCGGGGCGCTGCTCGCCTCGCTCGTGACGCCCTATGGATGGCGCGGCCTCGCACTGCCGCTGCACCTGATGCGCCTGCAGCAGCTCGGCGGCATCGGCGAGTGGCAGCCGACCAGCTTCGCGACGCTGCAGGGCATCGAGCTGGCGCTGCTCGTCGTGGTCGGCGTCGCCTGGTGGCGCCGGCTGCGGCTGGGCGGCATGCGGCTTATGCTGCTGCTCGGGCTGCTGCACATGGCGCTGCAGCATGCGCGGCATCAGATGCTGGCCGGCGTGGTCGGCGCGCTGGTGCTCGGCGAGCCCTTCGGCGAGGCGTTCGGTTTCGCCGGCCGGCCGGCCGCGATCCGGGCAACGCCCGCCTGGCTCGGCGGCGCCGTGGCGCTGCTGCTGCTGACGGCGCTCCGCGTGGCCGAGCCGGTGCGACGCCACGACGATGCCGTGTCGCCGATCACCGTCCGCGGCCAGGTTCCGCCGGCGCTCGCCCGCAAACCGGTGTTCAACGCCTACGGCTTCGGCGGCTACCTCATCTTCACCGGCATCCGGCCGTTCATCGACAGCCGCGCCGACCTCTACGGAGACGCCGCGCTCACCCGCTATGGCGCGGTTCTGGGGATGAACGCCACCGCGTTCGAGCGCTTCGCCGACGCCCACGGCATTGCCTGGACGATCCTGCCGCCCGAGTCGCGGCTGGTTTCGGTGCTGGATAGCCTGCCGGATTGGCGTCGAGTGGCTGCCGACAGCGTCGCTGTCGTGCACGGCCGGGTCGGTCAGAAAGGCCAGGGCTCTGCCCTGGACCCGCTGGGGGCGGCGCCCCCAGACCCGCATCCATAAGGGCGATCGGGCTCAGCATCTTTGACAAAGCTGCAAACTGCGATAGGCGAAATACCGCAAGATTTTCGGTCAGGACGGAGTGACGGCTAGGCGCTTGCCCCAGTATAATTTTATTATTTGTTTATTATTAATTGGTTATAGCGATCTTGCCTACAGGCAAGATCGCAAAAGCCCCTTTACAGAGGCATCACCTCAGGGGAATTGCTAGCACAACGAGAGCGTCATCCCACTCGTAAATGGGGTCTGGGGCCTCGGGCCCCAGCGGTGTCCAGAGGCAGAGCCTCTGGCCTTTCTTTAAGGGCCGCACCCCTCGCCTTCCCACCCCTGCCCTCTATGCTAGCCAAATGGCAGGACACATCACCGTACGCGGCGCGCGTGAGCACAACCTCAAGAACATTGACGTCGCCATTCCGCGCGACAGCCTGACTGTCATTACCGGCCTGTCCGGCTCGGGCAAGTCTTCGCTCGCCTTCGACACGATCTATGCCGAGGGGCAGCGGCGCTACGTCGAGAGCCTGTCGGCCTATGCGCGGCAGTTCCTCGAGCTGATGGGCAAGCCGGATGTGGACAGCATCGAGGGGCTGTCGCCGGCGATCTCGATCGAGCAGAAGACGACGAGTCGCAATCCTCGCTCGACCGTCGGCACGGTGACCGAGATTTCGGACTACATGCGGCTGCTATGGGCGCGCGCCGGGATCCCTTACTCGCCGGCGACAGGCGAGCCGATCGAGGCGCAGACGGTCAGCCAAATGGTCGATCGGGTGATGGCGATGCCGGCGGGCACCCGGCTGCTGCTGCTGGCGCCCGTGGTTCGCGATCGCAAGGGCGAGTATCGCAAGGAGCTCGCCGACCTGCAGCGGCGGGGTTTTACCCGCATCAAGGTGGACGGGACGGTGCACGAGATCGGCAGCGTGCCGGCGCTGAACCGCAAGACCAAGCACGAGATCGACGCCGTGGTCGACCGGGTGGTGGTGCGCGCGGGCATCGAGACGCGGCTCGCCGACAGCTTCGAGAACGGGCTGAAGCTGGCCGACGGGGTGATGTACGCCGAGGAGGCGGATGGCGGCGCGCGGACGGTGTTCTCCTCGCGCTTCGCCTGCCCGGTGAGCGGCTTCTCGATCGAGGAGATCGAGCCGCGGCTGTTCTCGTTCAACTCGCCGCACGGCGCCTGCGCGGAGTGCGACGGTCTCGGGGTGGAGACCTTCTTCGACCCGGCGCTGGTGGTGCCCGACGAGCGGCGCTGCCTGGCCGACGGCGCCGTGGCACCCTGGGCCGGGGCGCAGACGCCGTATTACGACCAGACGCTGCAGAGCCTGGCGCGACACTACAAAGTGACGACGCGCACGCCCTGGGAGGAGCTGCCCGGCGTCGTGCAGACGGCGATCCTGAACGGCTCGGGCGGCGACCCGGTCAAGATGAGCTACAAGGATGGTGTGCGCGCGTACTCGGTCGAAAAGCCGTTCGAGGGGGTGATCAAGAACCTGCAGCGGCGGCTGGCGGAGACCGACAGCGCCTGGGTGCGCGAGGAGCTGTCGCGCTACCAGGCGGAGAAGCCGTGCGCCGCTTGCCACGGGGCGCGGCTCAATCAGAAGGCGCTGGCGGTGCGGGTCGGCGGCGGTGCGGCGGCGCGCGACATCGCCTCGGCGTCCGACCTGTCGATCCGCGAGGCGCTGACCTGGTTCAGCAGCGTGGGCGACACGCTGAGCCCGCAGCGTGCCGAGATCGCGCGGCGGATCCTGCGCGAGATCCGCGACCGGCTGCAGTTCCTCGACGATGTCGGGCTCGAATATCTCACTCTGTCGCGCGGCTCGACGTCGCTGTCGGGCGGCGAGAGCCAGCGCATCCGGCTGGCGTCCCAGATCGGCTCCGGGCTGACCGGGGTGCTCTACGTGCTCGACGAGCCGTCGATCGGGCTGCATCAGCGCGACAACGAGCGGCTGCTCGGCACGCTCAGGCGCCTCAAGGCGCTCGGCAACACCGTGCTGGTGGTGGAGCATGACGAGGACGCGATCCGCTCGGCCGACTACCTGATCGACATGGGGCCGCTCGCCGGGGTGAATGGCGGGCATGTGGTCGCCGAGGGGACGCCGGAGGCGGTGGCGGCCAACCCGGCCTCGCTCACCGGCGATTATCTCTCCGGGCGCAAATTCATCGCCGTGCCGAAGCGGCGGCCGATCGACCCCAAGCGGGTGGTGCGCGTGGTCGGCGCGAAGGCCAACAATTTGCAGGACGTGACGGCGGAGTTCCCGCTCGGCACCTTCACCTGCGTCTCCGGCGTCTCCGGCGGCGGCAAGTCGACGCTGGTGATCGACACGCTGTTTCGTGCCGCCTCGCGCCGGCTGATGAGCTCGGGCGAGGTGCCGCTCGCGCATACAAGGATCGACGGGCTCGAGCTGCTCGACAAGATCATCGACATCGACCAGTCGCCGATCGGGCGCACGCCGCGCTCCAACCCGGCGACCTACACCGATTTGTTCGCGCCGATCCGCGACTGGTTCGCCGAGCTGCCCGAGAGCCGGGCGCGCGGCTACAAGCCGGGGCGGTTCAGCTTTAACGTCAAGGGCGGGCGGTGCGAGGCCTGCCAGGGCGACGGGGTGATCAAGATCGAGATGCACTTCCTGCCCGACGTGTTTGTCACCTGCGAGACCTGCCGCGGCAAGCGTTATAATCGCGAGACGCTGGAGGTGCTGTTCCGCGGCCACTCGATCGCCGACGTGCTGGACATGAGCATCGACGAGGCGGTGGCGCAGTTCTCGGCCCAGCCGCGCATCCGCGACCGGCTGTCGATCCTGCAGCGGGTCGGGCTCGGCTACGTCAAGCTCGGGCAGCAGGCGACGACGCTGTCGGGGGGCGAGGCGCAGCGGATCAAGCTGGCCAAGGAGCTGGCCAAGCGCGGCACCGGGCGGACGCTCTACATCCTGGACGAGCCGACGACCGGGCTGCATTTCGAGGACGTGCGCAAGCTGCTCGAGGTGCTGCACGCGCTGGTGGACCAGGGCAACACGGTGCTGGTGATCGAGCATAATCTCGAGGTGATCAAGACCGCCGACTGGGTGCTCGACCTCGGGCCGGAGGGCGGCCATGGCGGCGGGCGGATCGTGGCCGAGGGGACGCCGGAGGTGATCGCGGCGACGCCGGGCAGCCATACCGGGCGGTTCCTGGCGCCGCTGCTGCCGAAGGCGGCGCGGTCGCGCAAGCGGGCTTAGCCCGAAGGAAGGCCAGGGCTGTGTGCCCTGGACCCGATTAAAGGCGGAGCCTTTAAAATCCATTGCATGCAATGACCTGAACGAGCGCGCTCGCCCTCTCGAGGATTGGGGTCTGGGGCCTCGGGCCCCAGCGGAGCCCAGAGGCAGAGCCTCTGGCCTTCCTCGCTTCCTTCCACCTGCATCTCGATGCTGCAGTGCAGCAGACATGCATCATCCGCATGACCGACACACGCGCAGGTTGTGGTTTTCCCTTGCGCTTCATGTTGCGCTGCACCATTATACTGGCGGGGAGAGAGCGTTCGTCTTTACGAAGGAGACTACGATGAACCTTACCATGAGCTTCACCCCGGCACGGGGCAGCTTGAACCTGGTCGAGCTCACCAGCCGTCTGCGTCGCTGGAATG
>CAXMMR010000030.1:0-29194 GCA_963692975.2 Acetobacteraceae bacterium
GCCGGCCTGCGCCGGGTGCGCGAGATGCGCCGGCGTGCTGCGGACCGAAAGGCGAGGGGCTTTGCCCCTCGACCCCATTAAAAGCGAGCCTTTAAAATCCATTTACCCGACGTGCCGAGCGTCGAGGTTAGTGCCGGTTGAACGAAGATTAACCGGTTTCGCCAAGCAAGAAAGCGCCACCGGGACTCCTGAACGGACGCGGGTCTGGGGGGCGCCGCCCCCAGCGGGTCCAGGGCGGAGCCCTTGCCTTTCTTTCATGCTACATTCCTCCCGAATCGGGAGTGCAGGCATGGCCAAGATCGAGGACCGCCATCGTCGGCGTCGGAAACTGCGCCTCCTCGCACGTCCAGGGGGCTCAGCTTCTATGCCGGCGCGGACGAGGCCGAGACGATCCCCGGCCTGATGCATGTCCGCCTCGGCGCCCTACCACGTCGCCGACATCGAGCTCTGCGCCGCCTTTGACGTCCGCGGCCAACAAGGTCGGCCACGACGTCGCCGAGTGCGATCCTTGCCACGCCCAACAACACCATCCGGTTCGCCGAAATCTCCCACACCGGCGTCGCGGTCAGCCGCGGCCCGACCTTGGACGGCATCGGCCGCTACCTGCGCGATGTCGTTGTCGAGGAGCGGACGCGCCCGCGGTGGACGTCGCCCGGAATGCTGCGCGGACAGCGGCGCCGAGGTGCTGGTGTCCTACCTGCCGGTCGGCAGCGAGCAGGCCACCCGCCACTACGCCGAGGCGGCGCTCGCCGCCGGCTGCGCCTTCGTCAACTGTATCCCCGCCTTCATCGCCTCCGACCCCGGCCTGGGAGGCGCGGTTCGGCGCGCGCCGGCCTGCCGATCATCGGCGACGACATCAAGAGCCAGGTCGGCGCCACCATCGTACCACCGCATGCTGGCGAACCTGTTTCGCGAGCGCGGCGTGCGGCTCGACCGCACCTATCAGCTCAATGTCGGCGGCAACACCGATTTCCAGAACATGCTCGAGCGCGAGCGGCTGGAGAGCAAGAAGCTGTCCAAGACCCGCGCCGTCACCAGCCAGCTTGCGGCGCCGCTGCCGCCTGCGCGGCCGCGCCATGTCGGCCCCTCGGACCACGTCCCCTGGCTGGAGGACCGCAAGCTCGCCTTCATCCGCCTCGAAGGCACCACCTTCGGCAACGTGCCGATCAGCTGCGAGCTCAAGCTGGAGGTGTGGGACTCGCCGAACTCCGCTGGCGTCGTCATCGACGCCATCCGCTGCGCCCGCCTCGCGCTCGACCGCGGCCAGGGTGGCGCTATCGCCTCGGCCTCGGCCTACCTGATGAAGTCGCCGCCTCAACAATTTACCGACGAGGTCGCCCGGCGCATGCTGGCCGAGTTCATCGCCGGCGCGCCGGAGTGACAAGCGAAGGAAAAAGGCTTCTTTTTTGAAAAAAAGAAGCGAAAAACTTTTCTTGGCGCTGTCGCGTACCACACCGAGAGAGGGCGCTCATCGAATCACAAGTTTTTTGGTTCTTTTTTTCAAAAAAGAACCTCTTGCTTGACGACCCGCATCCACCTGATCCGCCACGCGCATTACGGCCAGATCGGCCACACCCTTGCTGGCCGTTCTGACCAAGCGCTCGATGATGCGCGGCCGTGACCAGGCGCGCCGCCGGGGCGAGCGCCTCGCCGCCACGCGCCTCGCCGCGGTGCTCAGCAGTCCGGTGCGCCGCGCCTTGCAAACCGCAGAGGCCATCGCCACGGCGCGCGGCCTGGCCGTGCAGGCTGAACCGTTGCTGATCGAGATTGATTTCGGCGCCTGGCGCGGCCGCTCCTTCGCCGAGCTTGACGGCGATCCCGCCTGGACCGCCTGGAATGCCCGCCGCAGCCTTGGGCAAGCGCCCGGCGGGTTGAAACGATGCTGGGCGTGCAAACCCGCGCCGTCGCCGCCGTGCGCTCCCCTCGCCGCCCGCTACCCTGACGCAGAATTGGCCGCCGTCAGCCACGGCGACGTGATTCGCAGCGTGCTCCTGCACCTGCTCGGCATGCCGCTGGACCTGCTGCACCGACTGGCGTATCGACCCGGCCAGCCGCAGCACGGTGGAGCTGCACGGCTGGGAGACGGAGGTGCTATGCATCAACGAAGGAACGGTGGACTGACAAAGCTGCGCCTTTCATCGAGTCCAGCGGCAAAGCTCCTGACCGTCCGTGCTACCTCAATGCAGAGGCCCGCTCCAGTCGCCCGCTATCGTCTGTCGTAGACGTCGCATGGAGGGGTACCAGGGCTGCGTGGGGCAGTCGGTCATCCAGCGCCAGTCGGCATCGCGCTTGAGCAGCAGCAGCGTCGGCGCGCCAAGGCTGCCGGCGAGGTGGGCGACGAGGGTGTCGACGCTCACCACAAGGTCCAGGCCGCCGATCAGCCGCGCAGTGTGCCCGCTGTCGGTGGAGCGCTCGTCGGGGTTTTCAAAGGCTGGGGCGGTCGCTTCTGCCGCCGCCTCGCCGCGCTGCAGGCTGACGAGCCTCAGGCCTGCGGGCAGGGCGCGCAGCAGAGCCGCGAGCGGCACCGAGCGATCGGGGTTCCAAGCGCCGGCCTGCCAGCACAAGCCGACGCGTCCTGTCGCGTGCGCGGGATCGCGCGGGCGCCGCCACGGCATCGGGCCGGGCAGGTCGTGCCAGCTGAGACGCAGCGCGTGGGCGACCTCCATCAGCTCGATCGCGACGCTGCCCGGCGGCGTCGGTTGCGGCGCCGCCTCGTCGAAGCCCGCGAGATGATCAACGCCTGGCAGGCTCGACAGCAAGCCCAGCAGTGCTGCCGGCGCCTCCAGGGTGATCGAGACGACGTGCGGCCGCAGCATCGGCAGCAGGCGGGCAAACTGCAGCGTGTCGCCGAGCCCGTGATAGCAACGCACCAGCACGTGCCGGCCGGCGAGCGGCTCGCCGGTCCAGATCCAGCGCTGGTGGTAGGGCAGGGCAGGGTCGTCCGCTTCAGCAGGATCACGCGCGGCCAGCACCGCGTCGCTGATCGCCCAGGCAACAGCGAAATCGCCCCGTCGCATCGCGGCGAACCAGTCGTGGCTCATCGCAAGTGGAAGTAAGGGTTCTTTTTTGAAAAAAAGAACCAAAAAACTTTTGCACGTGGCTGCGCGGCACGGCCGATGTTCATGGCAATCCACAAACTGAACAGAAGTTTTTTGCTTCTTTTTTTCAAAAAAGAAGCGCTGCCTTATCGACCATACCGTCGCATCATCAGCGCACAGAACTCCGCGAACTCTTCGGCCTGCTGGGGTGGAGCGGTATAGTGCGGCCAGGTGCCGCGGTGTTCGGGGGTGAAGCAGAACGTCACCGTCACGTCGAACGGCTCGAGCGCCTGCATCTGCCGATCGAACCAGCCTTCGCAATCGTCCTGAAACCAATCGGCCCAGCTCAAGCCGGTGCGCAGGTAGGTGACGCCCATGTCTTGCATGATGCGCACCGCCTCGTCGAGGCGGTGATCACGGTAGTGGAACCATTGGCAGAGCCCGAGATGCGGCGTGTAGTTCGAGAAGTGTCGTGCCGCCAGCTTGGGTTTTCCTGTTTCGTCGAGCAGCCCCATGTGGAAGTGCCGGTAGTAGGAGGATCCCTCGGCTTCCCGATGGCGCGTCGTCGCCGGCCAACTCGCCGGCAGGTCGTAGAGGCTATACCAGTGGATCCTCGGCGCGAGCCCGGTCAGCAGCGCCGCGGTGCGGGCAAGGCCGAATTCCTGCACCTCCTCGGCGCCGAAGGTCGAGACACCAACCTCTGAGACCCACACTGGCAAATCGGTGACCGCCTGGATGGAGGCGATCTTCGCCGGCCACTCGTCGATCTGCCAGTGGTTCCAGTCGAGCGGGAAGCCGTGCACCGCCACCGCTTCGAGGTCGGCGAGCGCTCCCTGCCGTGCGAGGATGTCGATAAATCCCGGATCGATCGGCGAGATGCCCCCGAGCACCCGCGGCACACCGGGTGCGGCCTCCCCGATCGCCCGCGCCGCGAGGCTGGTCATGCGCGCGAACTGCGCCCAGTTGGGATCGGACTCGATGTCCCAGTGCGACTTGTTGTTCGGCTCGTTCCAGATCATCGCCGCTTCGATCAAACGCGCCTGCTCCCGAAAAAAGCGAGGGCGCTGCCCTCGACCCGCTGGGGCCCGAGGCCCCAAGCCCCATTTCTATGTGATTGTGTCGATCGGTCCGGGTTCTGCTTGTTTCGGATAGACCGCACCTGAGGGCGCCGTCGGCGCGACATGCCGCGCGATGAAGATCTCCTCCTCCGGATGGTGCAGAACCTCGAAGCCGGCGCTGCGCAGCATTGCGGCCGAGCAGGCGAGGTTTGGCGCCCACCAGTTTGTCGGATCATGCGCGTAGCTGTGCTCGATGAAGTGCAGCCTCGGATAGCCCGGCGCTTCGAAATGCGCCTTGTCCCAGAAGTCGTAATCGGCGGCGATGTCGGCCACTTCTTCCGGCCCGCGCTGCAGCGACTGGAACACCAGCAGGTCGCGCGTCACGTGCGCGTGGATCAGGTCGAGGGCGAGCAGCGGATGGCGAAGATGGTAGAACACGCCGATGAAGAACACGACGTCGAAACGCTCGCCGAGGGCAGCCACGTCGTAGACGGAGAGGTTGCGATACTCGATGTCGAGGCCCTCGACCTCGGCGGCGAAGCGGGCCTGCGCGAGATAGGCGTCGTCGGTGTCGATGCCGAGCACGCGCGCCGCACCCCGGCGCTTCATCTCCATCGAGTAGAAGCCGGCGTTGCAGCCGATGTCGAGCACCGAGCGGCCGGTGAGGTCGGCGGGCAGCAGGTCGGCAAAGCGCGCCCACTTCACCGCCGGATAGTCGAACAGGAAATGATCGGGTGCGGTGCGCACCCCGCCGACGACCATGTTGTGAAACCAGGGCCCGAGGGCGGCGACGCGCTCGGCAACGCGCTCGGCTGTCCACTCGGTCACGCCGCACGCTCGCGCAGCGCTGCGTGCGCATAGCCGGCCAACTCTGCCGCCCGATGCGCGCTGGTATGCCCGGCCAGCACGCGCGCGCGGGCCCGCGCGCCGATCGCCTGCCGCTGCTCCGGCGCCATTTGCAACGCCTCCAGCACGTCGGCGCTGTCGCGTGCGATCAAGATTTCTTGGCTCGGGCGAAACAGCGTGTCGAGCCCGGCCCAGTCGTCGCTGATGATCGGCGTGCCGCAGGCGGCGGCCTCGAACAGCCGAACGCTGGGGCTGTAGCCGCGCCGGATCATGTCGGCGCGGGTGACGTTGAGGGTGAAGTCCTGCGCGCCGTAGAACGCCCGGTGCGTGGCCGGCGGCGCATGCGCGATGCGCTCGACATTGCCGGGCCATGCGATTTCGGCTGGATATTGCGGGCCCGCAACGACAAAGCGGCGTTCGGCGTCACTCAGCGCCGGCTCGAGCAGCAGCCGCTCTAAGGTCGGCTGGCGGTCGGCGCTGTAGGTGCCGAGATAGCCGAGGTCCCAGCGACGTGTGACCTCGGGCGCCGGCGCGCAGATCTCGGCGTCGACCGAGCAATACAGCGCCCGCGCGGATCGGGCGCCAAACTCGCGCTCCAGCACCGAGAGCGTCGGCCCGCCGGAAAACGAGAAATAGACGTCAAAGCGCGGTATCAGAGCTCGGTCGATATAGTCCGACCCGGCGCCGTCGAGCGCTGCCAGCGTGATCGGCGTGTCGATGTCGTAGAAGGCGGTCACACCCCGCGCCCGCTGCAGCATCCAGTGCCCGACCGCGATGCCGTCCGGCACATAGGAGCCGAGCACCACCAGGTCGGCATCGCGCACCGCGTCGGCGTGGCGCTCCAGCCCGGCCAGGCTGTCATACAGCGCCAGACGGCCATGCGGCGGCTCCGGCAGGTCGCGGTGCGCGGCATACCAGGGCTTGTCGCGCTCGAGGAACAGCACGTCGTCGCCGCGCTCGGCCAGGCCCCGCACCAGGCTGCGAAACGTCGTCGCGTGGCCGTTGCCCCAGGACGAGGTGATGCTCAGGCCGAGGATGACGATTCGCAGCATGCGAGCAATGTAGGTCCTGCTGCGAGCTTGGCGAGAGGTTTGGCGAAGGCCAGAGGCTCTGCCTCTGGACTCCGCTGGGGCCGGGAGGCCCCAGACCCCATCCTTAAGCGTTCAGTCGGGTTCAGGGGCGACGCCCCTGGCCTTACCTCCTCGGGCCGCTACCGCCGCCACCAGCCCCGCTTCTTCTCCGTCTGCGGCAGGTCGCCGATCAGCATCGGCTGCAGCTCCGGCCGAGGGGCAGGCGCCGCTTCGGCCGCGACCTGCTCCGGAACCGCCTGCTCGGGCTGGGCTGCTGCCGGCTCCTCCTCCTTGGACGCCGGCGCCTCGCCGCGGGCAGCCTCGGCGGCGAGGGGATCGGCGTAGGACGCCTCGACCTCGGCGACCGACGCCGAATGATGCGCCGGGGCTGCGGTGTCGGGGCTGATGGAGGCCGGAGTCACAGCGACCGGCGCGAGCTCAGCCTGGGGAGTGATCCCCGCCGTTTCGGTCTCGATCTCGGTCGCGAGCGGCGCGGCAGGGCTTGGCTGCGGCGCGCGCGCCAGCATGGCTTCGCGCTGCTCCGCCTGCTCGATCGCGTCGAACACGTCGAAGCCCTGGCCGGCGAACGGGTCGGCCGGCGTCGGCCCGACATAGGCGAGGGGCGCCTCGCCGGCCGGCTCGGCCGTGCCGTCCTCCTCGCGCGGCTTGCGCCGTCCGCCGCGCCGCCCGCGCCGCCGCTTCGGCGCGTCCTCGTCGCCTGCTGCAGCCTCGCTCGCCCCAGCCTCGCTCGCCTCGGTTGTCATCGCCGCGGTCTCGGTCGGCACGATCGCGGCCGCCTCCGGCTGCGCTCCCAGCGCCAGCCCCATCTCCGGCGCCTCGGACAGCGCGCCGGCGTGCATGCCGATCAGGCCGGCGCCCGTCTCGGTCGCGCCCGTCTCGATTACGCCGGCCTCGACGTCGCCAGCCTCGTCGTCGGCCGCCTCGGCCTGCTCGACGCCGCCCTCCTCGCGCTTGCGCCCGCGCCGCCGCCGCCGCCGCTTGACGCCCGCCTCGGCGGTCTCCATCGCCCCCATCTGGGTGCCCGTCTGCGTCCCCGTCTGCATCCTCGCAGGCAGCGTTGCGGCCGCCTCCGCCTCCGCCTCTGCCTCTGCCTCCGCCGGCTCGTCGCCAAACTCGTCTGCCGGCGCCGCGCCCGGCACGTAGGGCAGGGCAGGGGCGACATAGGTGCCGCTGCGCTCGATGCGCAGCAGGGTGCCGGTGGGCAGCGCGTCGTCCATCTCGAAGCACACCGCGACGCCGCAGCGATGCTCGATCGCGCCCACCTCGGCGCGCTTGTGGTTCAGCAGGTAGACCGCGTGGCCCGCCGCCACATGCACGGTGATGCTGGCGGCGCGCCGTCGGCCAGCCTCCTCCTCCACCCCGCGCAGGATGTGCAGCGCGGCGCTCTCGGTGCTGCGCACGAGGCCGGTGCCGGCGCAGTGCGGGCAGGCGACGAAGCTGGTTTCCGCCAGCGACGGCCGCAGCCGCTGGCGGCTCATCTCCAGCAGCCCGAAGCTGCTGATGTGGCCGATCTGGATGCGCGCGCGGTCGGTCTTCAGCGCGTCGGCGATGCGCCGCTCCACCGCCGTGTTGTTGCGGCGGCTCTCCATGTCGATGAAGTCGATGACGATCAGCCCGGCCAGGTCGCGCAGCCGCAGTTGGCGCGCCACCTCGTCGGCGGCCTCAAGGTTGGTGCGCAGCGCCGTCTCCTCGATGCCGCGCTCGCGCGTCGAGCGGCCCGAGTTCACGTCGATCGCGACCAGCGCCTCGGTCTGGTTGATCACCAGGTAGCCGCCCGAGCGCAGCTGCACGTTCGGGCTCAGCATCGCATCGAGCTGCGCCTCGACCTGCTGGCGTGCGAACAGCGGCTGGCCGGCCGGGTCGCGCCACAGCTGCACCTTGCTCGCATGCGCCGGCATCAGCATGCGCATGAAGTCGCGCGCCGCCCGCCAGCCATCCTCGCCATCGACCAGGATCTCGTCGACGGTGTTGGAGTAGACGTCGCGGATCGAGCGCTTGATCAGGCTCGCCTCCTCGTGGATCAGCGCCGGCGCCATCGAGGCCATCGTGGTGTCGCGGATCTCGTCCCACAGCCGCAGCAGGTATTCGCAGTCGCGCCGGATCTCGGGCTTGGGTCGCTGGGCGCCGGCGGTACGCACGATGATGCCCATGCCGCGCGGCAGCTGCAGCTCGGCGGTGATCTCCTTCAGCCGCCGCCGGTCGGCCGCCGCGGTGATCTTGCGCGAGATGCCGCCGCCGCGCGGCGAGTTCGGCATCAGCACCGAGAACCGGCCGGCGAGCGAGATGTAGGTGGTCAGCGCCGCGCCCTTGGTGCCGCGCTCCTCTTTGACGACCTGAACCAGCAGGATCTGGCGCCGGCGGATCACCTCTTGGATCTTATACGAGCGCAGGTGGCGCGCGTATTGCCGGCGCTGCTTGGCGTCGTCGGCGTCACCGCCGGCCGGCTCCGGCGCCTCGCCGGCCTGGTCCTCGGCCTCCGCAAGACCGTCCTGCCGCGCCGTCGCCCCGCGGCTCTCTGCCAGGTTGTCGGACTCGGCGCGCTCGGCATCGCTTGCCTGGTGGTCGTCCTCGACGGGCGCCTGGGCCGCCCCCTGGTCGCTCGTGCCCTGATCGTCCGGCGCCAGCGAGGCCGGCTCGCCGCTCTCCGGGTCCGTGCCCTCGACGAAGCCGCGATCCGGCGAGCCGGGCGGCAAGCTCTCCTCGCCCTCGCGATCCGCCGGCAGCGTGTCCGGCGCGATGTCCGGCAGCACCTCGGTGCCGGCGCCCGGCAGCGAGCCGTCATCCGGCCCGACTGGCCCATCATCCAGGTCCGGCAGCCCGCCCGACCCGGTGCCGCTGGCAACCAGGGGCTCCGCCGACGTCTCGCCGGCCGCCTCGCCTGCCTCGCTTGACGGCTCGGCCGGCACCACCTTGAGCGGCGCCTCCACCGCGGCCGCCATCGTCTCGTCGGATCCGAGCTCCGTCGGCAGGTCGTCGCGCGCGGCCGCCTCGGCCGGGCTCTCCGCCACGGCGTCCATGCCGGTCTCGGCCGGCGGCTCCGCGTCGCCGAACCGCGTCGCCTGGTCGACCAGCAGCGGCGCCGCGGCGCTGATCGGCACCTCGCGCACCGCCCGGCCACCCGAATGGCTGCTGCCGCCCACCAGGTCGCCGCCGGCCGCCTCGTCCGCCGCCGCGGCCGCGTCCTCCGCCGCCTCTTCCTCGCGCGCCTCCGCCTCCTGCATCTCGAGCAGGCGCTGCCGGTCGGCGACCGGGATCTGGTAATAGTCCGGATGGATCTCGGCAAAGGCGAGGAAGCCGTGCCGGTTGCCGCCATACTCGACGAAGGCGGCCTGCAGCGAGGGCTCTACCCGCACCACCTTGGCCAGGTAGATATTGCCCTTCAGTTGTTTCTTGGTTGCCGTCTCGACGTCGAAATCTTCGAGGCGGTTACCGTCCAGCACCACCACCCGGGTCTCTTCCCCGTGGCTGGCGTCGATCAGCATGCGTTTGGTCATCGGTCGGGCTCCGTGGCGCCGCCTTGGTGCGACACGCTGCAAGCGGTCGCGCGGCCGGGCGGGCCTTGATGTGGATAGGGGTCAGGATCAGCCCGCAGTGGCGACTTAGCCGGGCCTGCCCCAGCGAGCGTCTCGCCGGGGAACGTCCGCCAAGGAACGTCTCGCCAAGGAACGTCCCCTTGGGCGCCGGCAAGTCGCAAGGTCGGTGCGGGACGGAAAGAACGCGGTCATGATCCTCGGCGGGGCACGGCGGACAGCGCGTCCTGCCGGCTTGGTCGTCGGCCGGCGCGCCTCCGAGCGAGCGGCGCAACGCCGGATGGCTAGGCCCGCCGCGCCATGCCGAACGGCAGGACGCTGCAAGCATCGAACAGGCTGTGGAATCGCGTGTGAGGTCGATCCCGCGCGCCGGTTCCCGACCGCCTACGCCAGCGCGGCGCAAACCAAATCGGAGAGGGCACGCAGCCGATCCGGCCGGATCGCCAACCCCAACGATGCTGGATTGGTTACGTCGGCGAGACAAGCCGACGCGTGCGCCAGCAGACTGGTCCAAACCATGGCCGAAACCATGCCGGCCTGCAAGCGCGACGCTGATCACACACGTAGTTGCGCCGGAGCCACAGTGTGTGTCATGAACACCATGTCATCAACAGGAAGCATGAAGCCGCACACCCGCCATGGTAGACGATCGGCCATGGCGCGCACCGATCCCGCGGCGAACGACACCGGCAGATCAGGCCCCGAGCTCGGTCAGGCGCCTGATCGGGCGTCGGATCAGACCCCTGGTCGGACGCCGGATCAGACCCCTCGGCGCGCCGGCGGCGAGCCGTTCAGCCGGCGCCTGCTGCTCGGGCACGGCCTCGGCACCGCGCTGCTGCTGCATGACGGCCTGGCCGAGGCACGCCCGCCGCAAGCTCCGGTCCACGCCGCGCCGGCGCCGCCCCATGCAACGCCGGCCGCTGCCCGCAAGCCGGTGGTCGTGCTTGATCCTGGCCATGGCGGCAAGGATCCGGGCGCCATCGGCTGGTCCGGCACCTACGAGAAGCACGTCGCCTACGCCGCCGCGGTGGAGCTGCAGCGCCAGCTTCTCGCCACCGGCCGCTACCAGGTCCACCTGACCCGCGCGCCGGATGAGTTCATCCCGCTCGACGAGCGCGTCGCCATCGCGCAGGACCATGGCGCGGCGCTGTTCTGCTCCATCCACGCCGACGCCCTCGGCGACCAGGCCGTGCGCGGCGCCAGCGTCTACACGCTGGCCGAGACCGCCTCGGACGCTCAAACCGCAGCGCTCGCAACCCGCGAGAACGCCGCCGACCGCTTCGCCGCACCCGCTCACCGGCAGGACCTCTCGCCCGAGGTCGCGCAGATCCTCGCCTCGCTGGTGCGCCACGAAACCCGGCTCGGCTCGGCTCGGATGCAGTCCGGCGCCGTCTCCTCGCTGGGGGCGGCCACCCCGCTGCTGCCGCATCCCGGCAGACACGCCGCCTTTGCCGTGCTGAAGGCGCCGAACATCCCCTCGGTGCTGGTCGAGATGGGCTTCATGTCGAACCCCGCCGACGAGGCGGCGCTGCGCCGCGCCGACCACCGCGCCCTGATCGCCAGCGCGCTGCGGCGCTCGATCGATCGTTACTTTACGTCGGGAATCGGGTTGGCCGGGTAAGCAAGGCAAGAGCTTCTTTTTTGCAAAAAAGAAGCAAAAAATCCTTATCCGTTTTTTCGCGTGCCGACTTGGCACGACCTTTTTCGGACGAAAGTTTTTTGGTTCTTTTTTTCAAAAAAGAACCTCTTGCTTTTTGCCGGAAAGCTGATTGTTGTTCGGTGAACGTCAGCGCTCCGGTCCCAAGCGTTGCGCCCGCATCGACCCGCAGCGAAGCACTGTAGGGCCGAGTGCCGCCAATGGTGGCGGATTGGAAGCTCAGCCTGGCCGTACTGCCCAGCTCGAGCGACGAGCCGGCAACCTCAACTGCAGCCGCCGTGAGGTTGCCGGTAAGTGTGACCCCAGCACCCTGGAGTTCTCCAGGATCGTGATCGAAGCGGCCAGGCCGCCGCCCGTCACGTTCATCTGTGTTCCGGCCGCCGTGAAGAAGACGGCATCAAGCTCCGAGATCGGCACTCCGTTCGTCCAGTCGGCCAAATCGTCCCAGTCGCCCGACACGACCTGCCAATCCGTTCCTGTCAGCGCCATCGTCGTGCTCCTGAACGTACTCAGACTTTCTTGAAGCGAGTGAATATCATGTTTCTACAACCAGTAGCATAATTCGCCGACGTTGAAGGTATTCCGGGTCGAACAGCAGCATCAGAGGGATTTCAGGGCAGCGCTTTGAAGAGGTCCGAAAGCAAAACACCTGGACTTTCATGGCCCGACAGCCGTACGTCGCCTGATCCCAGGTTCTTGCAACCCTGATCAGGGCGACGGCGTCTCCCCGATCGGCTATACTGGATCGATGACCAGGCCACTGACCGCCGCGGAGCCGATGGCTCGCCCCGCATCCCCGCCACCAAGCGGCCGTCCGCCCCGCAAGCCGCCGTTCCGCTTCCTGCGCCGCCTCATCGGCGTCGTCGCCGCGGTCAGCCTCGTTGTCGTGGTCGTCGCCGGCCTCGTCGGTTGGGATGCCTACACCCGTTTCTCCGCCGGCCTGCCGACGCTGGACGGCGTCCGCCACTACCAGCCGCGCACGATGAGCCGCATCTACGCCGATGACGATCATTTGATGGCAGAGCTCGCCACCGAGCGCCGCATCTTCGAGCCTTACGGGGCCATTCCCGAGATTGTCCGCCGCGCCTTCGTCTCCGCCGAGGACCAAAACTTCTGGATCCATCGCGGCGTCGACCCGCTGGCGATCGCCCGCGCCGCGGTCACCGACCTTCAGCACGTCCATGACAACCGCCGCCCGATCGGCGCCTCGACGATCACCCAGCAGGTCGCGCGCAACATGCTGCTCGGCTCCAACGAGCGCTCGCTCGACCGCAAGGTGAAGGAGGCGATCCTGGCGCTGCGCATCGAGCGGGTGCTGAACAAGCCGCGCATCCTCGAGCTCTATTTGAACGAGATCTATCTCGGCCAGGGCGCCTACGGCGTCGCCGCCGCCGCCCAGACCTACTTCAACAAGCCGCTCGGCCAGGTCAGCATCGCCGAGGCCGCGATGCTCGCCGCCCTGCCCAAGTCGCCGAACAACTACAACCCGTTTCACTTTCCCGACGCGGCGCGCAACCGGCGCGACTGGGTGCTCGACCGCATGGTCGACACCCACGCCATCACCGCCGCCGACGCCGAGGCCGCCAAGGCTCAGCCGGTGGTGCCCACCGCCTACCACAAGCCGGACCTCGTCGCCGGCGCCGACTACTTCAACCAGGAGGTCCGCCGTCAGCTCGTCGACAAGTTCGGCGCCGACCAGGCCAATCAGGGCGGCCTCGTCGTCCATACCAGCTACGATGCCGCCACCCAGGCGCTCGCCGACCGCTCGCTGCGCCACGGCCTGATGGCGTTTGACCGCGCGCATGACGGCTGGCGCGGCCCGGTCACCCACCTGACCGGCATCTCGGCATCGGCCGATTGGGGCCCCGCGCTGGCCGCCTTGCCCAGGCCCGCCGGCCTGCTGGCGGACTGGCGCCTCGCCGTGGTGCTCACCGCCAAGGGCGAGGCGGCCGAGCTCGGCTGGCTCGAGGACGCGCCGCCCGGCCAGGGCGTCGCGGCGCGCCAGCGTACCGGCACCCTGCACGTCGCCGACCTCGCCTGGGCTCGGCCGCTGCATCATGACGGCGAGCTCGGCCCGTCGCCCAGCCGGGTCAGCCAAACCGTCGCCGTTGGCGACGTCGTCATGGTCGAGCCCGCCGGCGCCGAGACCTATGCGGACACCGCCTCGCTCGGCCCCGAGCGGCTCGGCCGGCCCGACCACCTGCAGCTCCGCCAGATCCCGGCCATCGCCGGCGCGCTGGTGGCGATGGACCCCAACACCGGCCGCGTCGCCGCCATGTCGGGCGGCTGGAGCATCGAGCGCAGCGTCTTCAACCGCGTGACCCAGGCGCAGCGCCAGCCCGGCTCGTCGTTCAAGCCGCTCGTCTATCTGGCCGCCATGGAGCAGGACATCTCGCCGTCCGACAAGTTCGAGGACGAGCCGATCACCATCGGCAGCTGGACGCCGGAAAACTACGAGATGGACTTCCTCGGCCCGACCTCGCTGCACGTCGCACTCGCCAAGTCGCGCAACCTGGTCACCGTCCGCCTCGCCCAGAAGGTCGGCATGGACGCCGTCGCCGCCGCCGCCATCGCCTTCCATGAGGTCGACGCCATGCCGCACGTGTTGCCGGCGGCGCTCGGCGCCGTCGACACCACGGTCATGCGCGAGGCCGGCGCCTATGCGAGCCTGGCCATGGGCGGCAAGGAGGTCGTCCCGAACGTCATCGACAGCATCCAGGACCGCGACGGCCACGTCGTCTGGCGGCCCACCGGGCTCGACATCGCACCCGCCGGCGACCCCGCCCTGCCGCCGACCCTCACCGACATGCGCAAGCCCATCGCCGACGCCGCCAGCACCTTCCAGGTGCTCGAGATGATGCGCGGCGTCGTCCTGGCCGGCACCGGCGTGCCGGTGGTCAAGGACCTGAACCGCCCGATCGCCGGCAAGACCGGCACCACCTCCAACTTTAACGACGCCTGGTTCGCCGGCTTCACCCCGGACCTCGTCACCGTCGTGTGGGTCGGCTACGACCAGCCGGCGAGCCTGGGCGACAAGCAGGACGGCGCCACCGTCGCCGGCCCGATCTGGCACGATTTCGTCCAGGCCGACCTCGCCGGCAAGCCGGCGCTCGACTTCCGCAACCCCGACGGTGTGACCACCTATCGCTGGTATCCGGGCGACGGTCATCCCGCCATCGACGCCTTTAAGCCCGGCCAGGAGCCCGAAATCCCACCCGCCCCCGTCGCCACCGCCTCCTCCGACACGCCGCCCACCGTCACCACCGCCGACGGCGCACAGCCGATCGCCGCCACGCCGCCACCGCCGACGCCGAAGCCCAAAGCGAGCGCCGATAGCGGGGCAGGGGATCCCGGCATGGGTGGGCTCTACTAGAGGCAAGGCAAGGCAAGGCAAGGCAAGGGGCTTTGCCCCTTGACCCCATCAAAGGCGGAGCCTTTGAAATCCATTATTTATCCATGCCTCGCGGCAGGGTTGTTGCCGTTTGGGGCGGAATGAAAGGCTTCGCCAAGCAAGAAGGGGTCGTCTACGTTCCTGACGGATGCGGGTCTGGGGGCGCCGCCCCCAGCGGGTCCAGGGCAGAGCCCTGGCCTTCCTTCTTCTCCCCTCCTAGATACCCAGCCATGTCCACCGAAGCCGATACCTTGCGCGACCAGATCGCCGCCTCCGTCGTCCTGCTCCGTCGCCACATTGACTGGGACGTCGCGATCGACCGCCTGGCCGAGCTCAACGCCCGCGCCGAGGATCCGGCTTTATGGGAACAGCCCGACGCGGCGCAAAAGATGATGCGCGAACGCAACCGCCTCGCCTCGCAGACCGAGGGCTTGCGCACGCTGGAGGCCGAGGTTGGCGACAGCTTGGAGCTGATCGCCATGGCCGAGGCGGATGGCGACGTGGCGATGGTGGCTGACGGCGTTGCCGCGCTCCAGGCCCTGGCCGAGGAGGCCAAGCGCCGCGAGATCGAGAGCCTGCTCTCCGGCGAGGCCGACACCAACGACGCCTTCATGGAGGTGAACGCCGGCGCCGGCGGCACCGAGGCGCAGGACTGGGCCGAGATGCTCGCCCGGATGTATACGCGCTGGGCCGAGCAGCACGGCTACAAGGTGGCGCTGATGGAGAGCAGCGAAGGCGAGCAGGCCGGCATCAAGTCGGCGACCCTGCAGGTTACCGGCCCGAACGCCTATGGCTGGCTGAAGACCGAGAGCGGCGTGCACCGCCTGGTGCGGATCAGCCCGTTCGACTCAGCGGCGCGCCGCCAGACCAGCTTTGCCAGCGTCTGGGTCTACCCGGTGATCGACGACACGATCGAGATCGAGGTGAAGGAGAGCGACCTCAAGGTCGACACCTACCGCGCGTCCGGCGCCGGCGGGCAGCACGTCAATAAGACCGAGAGCGCGATCCGCTTCACCCACATCCCGACCGGCGTCATCGTTGCCTGCCAGACCGACCGCAGCCAGCACCGCAACCGTGCGACGGCGATGCAGATGCTGAAGGCCAAGCTCTACGAGCTTGAGCTGCAGAAGCGCGAGGCCGCATCGGCGGCGACGGAGGCAGCCAAGACCGACATCGGCTGGGGCCACCAAATTCGCTCCTACGTCCTCGCGCCCTACCAACTGGTCAAGGACTTGCGGACCGGAGTTGAGACCGGAAATCCGGCAGCGGTGCTGGATGGCGAGCTCGACCCCTTCATGGCCGCCGCATTAGCCGCCCGCGTCGGCGCCACCCGCAGCGACGCCTCAGCTCAGGCGCAGTAGTCCTACAACCTAAACGAGTCCTGGTAACGATGCTGCACGCAGGAATGATCGAGTCGGATCAAGACACTTACTAGTTGCAAGAGTTATCCACACTCTGCTAACTCGCGACCGTCACCAACCAGAACGGGTGGATGCCGGTTATGAGTGCAGCTGCTGGTAGATTGCCCGCCTTCAGTGCTGGCAACATGGTGCGCCGCCGCAGCGCGGACCATCTAGTCATCGCCAATGACCTGCTGACGCTCTGGGATGTTACCGCAACGATTGCATGTGGTTACATCGGTATCCTCGTCTATAATCTGACCTTGCACAGAGGCCTGCCGGCGGTTCGCCTGAGCGGCCTGCTGCTGCGTCAAGTTCTCCTCGGTAGCCTGGTAAATGCCTTCGTACTGCGCGATCGTCAGCTTGCCACCCTGGCCGGCTATGCTCGCGGGCACCTGTTGCCGATCGGCACCATGCAGCGTGTCGCCGCGTGCACAGTGGTGCTCGCCGCCGTCGCCTGCCTGGGCGGTTCGATCATGACGATTTCCTCCGCCTGGTGGCTGTGCTGGGCGCTGCTCTCGCTCGGCTCCAGCCTGGTCGCACGCGCCTGGCTGGTCGTCGCCGTCGCCCATGCCCGTGCCGAGGATCGGTTGCGCGAGGCGGTGGCGGTGATCGGCGCCGGCGCGGTCGCCGAGCGGCTGGCGGCGCGGCTGGCAGCCGGCGACGAGGCCGTCGAGGTCATCGGCCGCTTCGAGGAGGCAGCCGAGCTTCGCCCCGACGGCACAGGCCGGGTCGGCACGATCGAGCAGCTGATCGAGCTCGGCCGCACCCGAGCGCTCGATGCGGTGGTGATCGCACTGCCCGAGGCCGAGCAGGGCCGCGTCGCCGGGCTGCTATGGCATCTGCAATCGCTCTGCGTTCAGGTCGCCTTCTGCCCGGAGCTCGCCTCGGCCGGTATCCCCGGCGCGGCCCGCCAGCCATCCGGCAAGAGCCGCTTTCGGGTGCTGAACGGCGTGCCGCTCGCGCTTGCCTTGGACCGCCCGCTCGCCCACTGGCACGGCATCGTCAAGCGCACCGAGGACATGCTGGTCGCCGGGATGATGCTGGTCGCGAGCCTGCCGGTGCTGGCTGTCATCGCGCTGGCGATCAAGCTTGAGGATGGCGGCCCGGTGCTGTTCCGCCAGGCGCGCGACGGCTGGAACGGCCGCGACTTCACGATGCTGAAGTTCCGCACCATGCGGGTGGACGCGAACCCGCACGGCACGCTGACGCAGACGCGGCGCGACGACCGGCGTGTCACCCGCGTCGGCGCGCTGCTGCGCCGCTCCAGCCTGGACGAGCTGCCGCAGCTCATCAACGTGTTGCGCGGCGAGATGTCGGTCGTCGGCCCGCGCCCGCACGCCCTGGCGATGCGCACGGAAAATCGGCTTTGCCACGAGGTCATCGCCGAATATGCGCAGCGCCAACGCATGAAGCCGGGCATCACCGGCCTTGCCCAGGTGCGTGGCCTGCGCGGCGCCACCGACACCGAGGATCAGCTGCGCCGGCGGGTGCATCACGACCTGATCTATATCGAGGGCTGGTCGCTCGGCCTCGACCTCAAGGTGATCCTGCTCACCGCGCTTCGGGTGTTCCGCGCCGAGAACGCGTTCTGATGGACGGCGCCATGACCCAGGCGGACACGACCGCCCTCGACGCGCCGCCAAGCCGCGCCAGGCCCGCGAGCGCGATCCCCCCCGCCGCGTTGCCGCCGCGTGTCGAGTTCGTCCGCCTGCACCACCTGGTCGAGGCCCAGCGCGCCGCCGGCCAAGGTTCGGCGTCCCCGGGCCTCGCGCTGATGTTCGTCGCCGCCACGGCCGGGCAGGGGGTCAGCACCCTGGCCGAGGGCTACGCCGCGGTTTGCATCGGCGAGCCCGGCGCGACGCTGCTGCTGCGCCTCGGCGAGGAGCCCGATCTCGACCGTCGAGACAACCGGCTGGGCCTCGTCGAGGCGCAGCGCCGGAACGAGCTCGAGGCGGCGATCCGGCCGCAGACGCCGAGGGCGCCGGCGCAGGCCCGGCTCGGCGGCGCCGCCGCCTCTGCCGATGAGCTGCGCAGCCTGCTCGCGCGGCTGCGCGCCCGCTTCCGCACCGTGGTGATCGACGCCCCGGCGGTGCTCGACCGCCCGGATGCGCTGCCGTTCGCCCGCTTCGTCGACGGCATCGTGCTGGTCGCCCAGGCTGCGCGCGCGCGGGTGGACGAGGTGCAGGAGGCGCGCCTGCAGCTCGAGCGCGCCGGCGGCATCGTCATCGGCAGCGTTTTCAACCGGGCCAGGTCCGGCTTGCCGGCTTGGCTGGAGAGGCTGCTGTGAGACGGAAGGTCAGGGCTTTGTCCTGGAGCCGCGGGTCCGGGCGGAGCCCAGCCTCACTGTCTTCCTCTGGCCGTCACGAAAGCCTGCGCAATGGCGTCATACATCGCCTTCGGCTGCAGCGCCTGGTCGAACGGCACCCCACGGCTGGGCAGCCCGTCGCCGCGCTTGCTGTCGGCCATCGTGCCGAGGTCGGAATGACGGTCCGACAGCCCCCAGGTGATCACCGCCCGCGTCGCCGGCTCGTCCAGCACCAGGTCGAGGTAGCGCCGGGTGACCGCCGCCACCGCCCGGTCGCGCGCGCCGAGCTCGGCCGGCAGTGTGCGGTCCTCGACGTCGAGCTCGGTGACCCAGATCTGCAGCCCCAGCCCGCCGAGTGCGGCGAAAAAGCGCCGCAGCGCCGGCTCGTCGATCGCCTGGTCGGGCTTGAGATGCGCCTCGAGCCCGAAGCCGCCGATCGGCACGCCGGCGCGCAGCCAGCCCTCGATCAGCCGCAGATAGGTGTCGCGCTTGGCCTGTCGGTCGGGTGCGGCATATTCCAGATTGTCGTCGTTGATCATCAGCAACGCCGCCGGGTCGGCCGCGCGCGTGAGCCGGAACGCCTCGGCCACTTCGCCCGGTCCGAGCGCGACCCGCCACGGCGTCATCGTCAGCCCCTCCGGCCCCGCCCGCCAGCGCGGGTCGACCGGTTCGTTCACCACGTCCCACGCCGCGACCCGCCCGGCATAGCGCCCGGCGACCGCCGCGACGTGCCGCGCCAGCACCGCCTCGCCGCGCCCGGCCGCAAGCGCCGCCCGCTCCCACGGCCGCATGAACACGCCCCAGATCATGTTATGCATATGCAACGCAATGTCGTTCTGAGAACAGAACGACGCGATCCGGTCCAGCGGCGCGAACGCGAACGTCCCGTCCTGCGGCTCGACAATCCCGAACTTCGCCTCCAGTCCGGGCGTCACCACGCTGCACTCGCGCGCCACCAGCGCCGCATAGGCCGGGTCGCCCGCCAGCTCGGAGGCCAGAACCTCCGAGCCGAACAGCAGCCCCTTGCGCGCCGCCAGCGCCTTGAGGCTGTCGGCCACTGCCGGGATCATGCTCGCCGCAGCAGCCGCCAGGAAGGCGCGTCGATCCATGGCTGCAGTGGTCAGCGATTCGGACGACAAGGCAAGGGCTTCTTTTTTGAAAAAAAGAAGCAAAAAACTTTCGTTCGCGCTGTCGCTTGCCAAACCCGCCAGAGGGCCTCTGCGGTTAAAAGTTTTTTGGTTCTTTTTTTCAAAAAAGAACCGCTTCCTTGCTAAGCCCGCCACGCCTCGCCCTGCCGGTGCGTCACGCCCTGCCGCGCGCCGCATACCGCCTCGCCGCCGCGGCGCTCGCGCTCAACCTGCTGATCAGCGGCAACCTGCTGTTCGCGCTCGGCGTGCCTTACGCGTCCGAGGGCGGCAACCCGCTGGTCAAGATGCATCCCGGCACCTGGCTCGCGCTCGCCGCCTTCGTCGCCATGCTGTGCGAGACCGGTGATCCCGCAGCCCGGCTGTGGCGCCTCGCCCAGCAGCAGCGCGGCGCGATGCTGTTCCTCGGCTCGCTCGCGCTGTGCCTCGTCTGGGCCGCCGCGATGACCGGCAAGTCGCACCTGATCGTCTTCATCGAGAGCTTCCTGCCCGCCGGGCTGCTCGGCCTCGTCGTCTGCGAGGCGCCGCCGGTCCAGCAGCGCCGCCTGGGGTTGCTGCTGCTTGCGCTGCTGCTCGCCAACATCCTGCTCGCTTTGCCTGAGGCTGCGATCGGCCGCCACATCGTGCCGATGCAGCTCGACCGCTCCGCCTTCGTCGAGCCGGACGCCGAGTTTCGCCCGGTGGCGCTCTACGACCACCCGCTCACCGGCGGCATGCTGAGCATGGTCGCGACCTTCCTCACCCTGTCGCTCGCCGCCGGCCGCACGCGGCGGCTGGTGCTGCTCGCGCTCTGCCTGGTCGGCCTGCTCGCCTTTGGCGGCCGCACCGCGCTTGCCGTCACGCTGGCGATCCTGGTCGGCTGGCGCGTCTGCACCGTGGTGCGCAAACTCCTCAGCCGCCAGCTCACTTATTTTGACGTGCTCGGCACGCTCGCCGTCCTGACGCTGGCGCCGATCGTCGTCACCGCGCTGCTGCTGGCGACCCCGATCGGAAGCCGCGTCGCCGCGCGCTTCTACCTCGACGACAGCGCCCGTGTGCGAAACCTGCAATGGTCGATTCTGGATCGGATGGATTGGCACGGCCTGCTGTTCGGCATCACCACCGACCGTCAGCACGCGATCCTCTACCAGCTCGGCCTGCAATTCCCGATCTCGGTGATCGAGAGCCTGTGGCTGCTGCTGCTGACCGACCTCGGCGCGCTCGGCTTCCCATTATTCGTCGCCGGCGTGCTCTGCCTGGTCGTGTGGTGCTGGCGCCGCGCCGGGCTGCCCGGCCGGCTGATGCTGCTCGGCGTGCTCGTCGTCGCCTCCACCAGCTCTTCGCTCGGCCGCAAGAGCAACGTGCTGACCGTGCTCGTGCCCGCCGTGCTGGTCAGCGCGCCGCTCGGCCTGGCACGCGAGCGACCCGCCCGTGTCGCCGCAGCGATCGCTGCCCCGCGTCTGCGTCAAGCGGTGCCGGCATGAGCGCGCGCGAAACCGCTTGGTGGCGCCACGTGCTGGTGCTCGGCGGCGGTGCCGCGGCCGGCCAGGCGATCGCGATCGGCGCGGCGCCGCTGCTCACCCGCCTCTACGACGCGCCCGCCTTTGGCGTCTTCGGCCTGTTCAACGCGGTCGCCACCACGTTCGGCGCCGTCGCGACGCTGCGCTTCGACCAGGCGATCGTGCTCGAGTCGGACGAAGAGCAAGCCGGCGTGGTGCTGCGCCTCGCCTTGCTGGCGAGCGTCGCCACCGCGCTGCTGACCCTGCTCGCCTGCCTGCTCTTCGCCGCGGTCTGGACGAGCCCCGCCGGCCAGCTGCTGGTCGCCTTTTGCCCGCTCGCGGTGCTGGCGCAGGGCGCGTTCTGGTCGTTCAACCTGTGGCTCACGCGCGTAAAGCTGTTTCGGCCGCTCGGCCTGTATCAGGTTGCGCGCACCGGCCTCGGCAGCGCCGGCCAGCTCGCCCTCGGCGCCGTGGCCGCCTGGCCGGCGATGCTCGTGGCAAGCCAGGTGGCCGCGCAGACGCTTGCCACCGGCCTGCTCGTCGCCGCCGACCACCGGCGCATCCTCGCAGCACTCGGCGCCCGGCCCGGCTTGCCGCCGCTGCTGGCCGCCGCCCGCCGCCATCGCGGCTTCGCCCAGTATGGCGCGCCGCAGACCCTGCTGCGCCTGCTGTCGACGAACGGCCCTGCGCTGCTGCTGCCGCTGCTGTTCGGGCCCGCCCAGTCCGGCCTGTTCTGGCTCGCCTACCGCATGCTCGTGCTGCCGCAGCTGGTGCTGGTCGAGAGCACGCGCAGCGTCTTCTTCCGCCGCAGCGCAAGCCTGCACGAGCAGGGCGGCGACCTGCGGCGCGAGATGCTCGCCGCGACCGGGCTGATTGGCCTGGCCTGCCTGCCGGCCGCCGCGCTGCTGATCGGCTGCGGCCCCGCGTTGTTCAGCCTCGTCTTCGGCCCGGCCTGGCGCGGCGCCGGCCTGTTCGCCGCCATCATCGCGCTGCCATGGCTGCTCGAGACGATGCAGATGCCCGCCGCGGTGCTGGTCGCCGTGCTCGGCCGTCAGCGCTTCTACCTCGCCGTCGAGGCCGCGTCGCTCGCCGTCCGCGCCGCCGCCCTGCTGCTCGGCGCCCGGCTCGGCAGCGCCGTGCTCGCCGTCACGCTCTACGCCGCCGTCTGGGCGATCTCGAACCTCGTCGTGATCGCCCGCATGGCCGCATGCGCGCCGCGCGGGCCCGCCCGTGAGGCGCCGGTCGCCGCCCTTGGAGCCGCCGCATGACAATGATGTGGCCGCCCGCGCCGCAGCCCGCGCTGCTGCATGTCGGCATCTACCTGCACGACCTCTCCGGCGGCGGCGTCGAGCGCTGCCGGCTGCGCCTCATTCCGGAGTTGCAACGGCGCCGCGTGCGCGTCACCCTGCTGCTGCACGCCCGCACCGGCGAGCTCGCCGAGCGGGTGCCCGACGGCGTCGAGGTGATCAGCCTCGGCCGCATTCGCACCCCCACACGCACCTGGGCCGACGCCGCTCCGCTCGCCCGCTGGCTGCGCTCGGCCAGGCCCGACCTGCTGCTCAGCAGCCTGGATCACAACAACATCGCCGCCCTGCTCGCCGCCCTGCTCGCCCGCAGCCGCGTGCCCGTCGTGATCTGCCAGCACAACGCGCTGTCAAGCGAGGCGGCAACCACCGGCTGGCGCTATCGTATCGTCCCGCTGGCGTATCGATTGCTTCAGCGCCGCGCCGCCGGCATCGTCGCCGTCTCGCACGGCGTCGCCGACGACCTCGCGCAAGCCTGCGCCATCCCGGCCGAGCGCGTCACCGTCATCCACAACCCGATCCTGGACGCGAGCTTCGAGCGCGCCCGCCTCGCGGGCTGCGACCACCCGTGGTTCGCACCCGGCGGAGAGCCGGGCTCCCATCAGCCGCCGGTCTTTGTCGCCGTCGGCCGCCTGGTCGAGCAGAAAGATCCCGCGACCCTGCTCGCCGCCTTCGCCCTTCGCCGCCGGCACGGCCCCGCGCGGCTCGCCTTTCTCGGCGCCGGCCCGCTCGCCGCCGCCCTGCAGAGCCAGGCCGCGGCCCTGGACGTCGCCGCCGACGTCGCCTTCCTCGGCTACCAGGCGAATCCGCTGCCCTTCATCCGGCAGGCTGCCGCGCTGGTGCTCAGCTCGCGCTACGAGGGCCTCGGCAACGTGCTGATCGAGGCGCTCGGCTGCGGTACGCCGGTGATCAGCACCGATTGTCCGTTCGGGCCCGCCGAGATCCTGCGCCACGGCCGCCATGGCTGCCTCGTTCCGGTCGGCGACGCCGCGGCCCTTGCCCAAGCGATGCGCCGCGACCTGCGCGCCGAGTTCCCGGCCGCCGGACTGCGCGCCCGCGCCGCCGAGTTCACCGTCGAGCGCTGCGCCGACGCCTATCTGCGGCTGTTCCGCAGCCTCACCCCGTCCAAGGCCGAACCCAAGACGTACGAATCCAGGGGCTACAGACAATGAGCAATCGGGCACTGCATCAGCCGCCGAAGACCGGCAGCGACCGCATCTTCGGCTTCCAGGTCAGCCCGCTCGACGCCGGCGCCATCGCCGAGCGGATCGCCGCCGAATGCCGCGAGCCCGGCCAGGGCGTCGGCCTCGTCGTCACCGCCAATATCGACCACGTGCACCGCCTGCGCCACGACGCCGCCTTCCGCGCCGCCTATGACGGCGCCGAGATCGTCACCTGCGACGGCTTCCCGGTCTACCGCTACGCCCGCCTGCGCGGCGCCCCCGCGCCCGCCCGCGTCACCGGCTGCGACATCGCCGCCCAGCTCATGCGTCCCGGCGCGCTGAACCCGGCGCACCGCCCGTTCCTCGTCGTCGACAGCGCCGAGACGGTGCATCGCGTGCAGCGCTGGGCCACGCGCGAAGGCCTGCCCATCGCCACCGCCGTTCCCGCCTTCGGCTTCGAAGCCAGTGCCGCCGCCCGCGCACGCCTCGCCGACGACATCGCCAGCCACGGCACGACGCTGTTGCTGATGGGCGTCGGCGCGCCGAAGAGCGAAACCTTCGTCGAGCAGGAACGCGCCCGCCTGCCGGCCTGCTGGGCGGTCTGCGTCGGCCAGGCGATGCGCTACGAAGCGGGCCTCGCCACCCGCGCGCCACGCCTGATGCAGCGCCTCGACCTCGAATGGGCCTGGCGCCTCGCCCACGAACCCCGCCGCCTGGCCCGCCGCTACGTCAGCGCCGGGTTCGGGTTCACCGCGGCCGTGATCGAGGATATCTGCAAAGGGAAGGCGAGGGGCTTTGCCCCTCGACCCCATTAAAGGCGGAGCCTTTAAAATCCATCTGTCAGCCCCCACCCACGCGCAAACTTTGTGCTGGTCGGCGAGGGGATCGATCGTTAGGGGTCTGGGGCCTCACGGTCCCGTCCAGGGCAGAGCCATGGCCTTCCTTCGACCTACCCGGCGACTGACCAATCCGGCACGCTGACCAGCACCGGCAATCCGAGCGCCCGCTGCAGCCGCTCCGGGGTGATGATCCGCCGCCGTAACGTCTCACCGACCAGCGCGGTCGCCACGCCGGCGATAGCCGCCAGCAGCACTCCGCCGGCGATGATGAACAGCGGCAGCGCGCTCGGCCGGATCGGCGCCTGCGCCGCCGCGATCAGCCGCACGTTGGCCGCCCGGTGCTCATCGACCGCCTCGGTCACCCGCCGGTCGTCGAGCACGTGCACCATCGCCCGGTAATTGTCCTCGGCGACGCTGCGGCTGCGCGCCAGCGCCTCCGCCTCAATGTCGTCGGCGCTGAGCCGCCGCACCGCATCGTCGGTCGCCGCGACCTGCTGCGTCGTCGCCGCGATCCTGGCCTCGGCGCTCGCGAGGTCGGCGACCGCATGGTCGCGGTCGAGCTCGACGGCGTCGTGGTTCAGGTTGCGCCCGGCCCTCGTCACCGAAGCGCTGCGGTCGCCTTGCAGCCGCGCCAGCTCGTCCTGCCGCGCGGCGATCTCGTGCCTGAGGTCGGCCAGGATGCGGCTGCCCGGCACCAGCCGCGTCGAGAGCTGCGCCTCGCGCCCGCGTAGGTCCTGCAGCGCCGAGAGCAGCGTGCCTGCCCGCGTGTCCGGGTCGTGCTCGCTGTATTGCGCGACCGTCGCCGGCGTGCGGGCGAGCTCGCCGGCGATCGTGCCGAGCTGCCGCTGCAGCGCCGCAGCGGCGGCCGTCGCGTCCTGCAGGTTCGCCGCCAGCGCCGCCCGCCGCTGCAGCAGCAGGTCGCGCTGCAGGTCGAAATTGGCGATGTTGTGCGAGCGGCGGAACACGCCGAGTGCGGCGTCCGCCTGTCCGAGTGCTGCATTCAGCCGGGCGACCTCGCCCTCGACCATCGAGGTCTGCGGGTCGACATAGATCCGCCGCCGCTGCGCCTGGTAGAGCACGATCAGCGTGTTGACCGTCTCCGCCGCGACGACCGGGTCGCGATTGCGGAAGCTGACGGTGATCACGTTGGCATCCTTGCTGGCCTCGACGTCGAGCGCCGCGTCGAAGCGCTCGACCGCCTGCTTGGCCGGGTCGATGGCGCCGCCGCCGAGGATCCAGCGTAGCGCCGAGACCAGTAGCCCGGGCGCCTTCGCGGCGCGCGGATAGAGCCGCCGCAGCCCGACGCGCCGGATCACCTGCTCGTGCAGCCCGTCGCCGCTCAGGATCTCGACCTCGGCCTTCATGATCTGGTCGCTCTCCAGCGTGCCGCTCGCCTCCACCGGCGCGCCGGCCTCCGCGCGCACCGTGTATTCCGGTCCGAGCAGCACCACGAGCGATGCGTTCGCCTGGTAGCGAGTCGGCAGCAGCAGCGCGACCAGCACCGCCAGAACGAGCACGCCGAGGCTCACCGCGAGAATGCGCCGCCGGTCCGCCAGCGCGCCGACCAGCAGCTCGCGCGGCGAGGGGAGGGGAGAGAGCGGCGCGTCGGAGACCTGCATTGCGACGACCTTCACCAACAAGCTTGCGCGCATTGCGCACGTATGCTGCACGTTATACGCGAGTAACGTGTCGTAACTCAACCAAAAGGCGGCTGCCGCCATGCGCAAGCGCTTCGATCCACGGCCGCTTTGCCTGCTCGCCTCGCCCTACGGCGCCGCCGGCGGCGGCATGGGCCGCATCGCCGACACGCTGGCCGACGAGGCGGTTCGGCGCGGCCTGCCGGTGCGCTTCGAGCGGCTGGAGACGCGCGGCGCCAGCCTCTGGCGCACCCCCTGGACGATGATCCGCGCCATCGCCCGCCTGGTCGTCGCCCACTGCACCGAGCCGTCGCTGCTGCTGCACCTGCACGTCGCCGAGCGCGGCTCGGTGCTGCGCAAGGGCCTGCTGCTGCTGCTCGCCCGTGCCCTGCGCCGCCCGGTGCTGCTGCACCTCCACGCCGCCCAGATCGCCGCCTTCCATCGCCGGCTGCCGCGCCCGCTCGCCCGCCTGCTCGGCTGGACCTTCCGCCAGGCGACGCTGTGCGTCGTGCTGGGCGAGGCGATGCACGGCTGGGTGGTCGGCCAGCTCGGCGTGCCGCCCGCCCGGGTCGTGATGCTGCGCAACGGCGTGCCGCTGCTGCCGGTGCCGCCGCCGCGCCCCCGGCCCGGCTTCCGCCTGCTCTTCCTCGGCAACCTGTCCGACCGCAAGGGCGTGCCGGAGCTGATCAAGGCCGTCGCCAGCCTGCCGTTCCGCGGCGAGTTCGTCCTCGCCGGCGGCGGCGAGGTGGCGCGCTTCCGCAAGCTTGCCGCCGCCCACGGCCTGCAGCCGCGCTTCACCGGCTGGCTGGGTGCCGCCGCCGCCGCCGCCGAGCTCGCCGCCGCCGACGTGCTGGTGCTGCCCTCGCATGACGAAGGCCTGCCCCTCGTCATCCTCGAGGCGCTCGCCCGCCGCGTCGCCGTGATCGCAACCCCGGTCGGCGCCATCCCCGAGGTGCTGCAGCATGGCCGCACCGCGCTGCTGGTGCTGCCGGGCGACGTCGCCGGGCTCGCCGCCGCCATCGCCGATCTCGCCGCCGACCCGCGCTTGCGCACCCGCCTCGCCGCCAACGGCCACGCCCTCTATCGGCGCGACTTCACCGCCGCCGGCTATGCCGACCGCATGATCGCGCTGTATCGCAACCGCTGCGGCCTGCCGATCCGGCCCGGGGCTTTGCAAACCGCCCCCCATGCGCCAATTTCAGCCCCGTAGACACGGCCGCCGGCATTGCGCGGCCGCCGTTCATCACGACGTGCCCGCACACGCATAAGGAGCCTGCCATGTCGTCCTCGACCCACGCCTCCGGCCCAACCGGCGGCCATCCCGGGCCAAGCGGCGGACAGGGCGGCCAGCATACCAGGCGCGACTTCCTCACCCTCGTCGTCGGCGCGGGCGCCGCTATCATGGGCGGCGCCATCATCTGGCCGTTCATCGACAGCATGGAGCCTGCCGCCGACACGCTCGCCGCCGGCTCGGCCATCGACGTCGACGTCTCCAAGGTCGAGCCCGGCCAGCAGATCGTCGTCGTCTGGCGCGGCAAGCCGATCTTCGTCGTCAACCGCACCCCCGCCGCGCTGAAGACCCTGCAGGAGCCGGCCGTGCTCAGCCTGCTGAGCGACCCCAACAGCCACGTCAACCAGCAGCCGCCCTATGCCGAGAACTGGCATCGCTCGGTGAAGCCCGAGTTCGCGGTCATGGTCGGCATCTGCACCCATCTCGGCTGCGTGCCCACCTTTTATCCCAACGCCAGCCCCACCGACCCGGTCGCCAACTGGCCCGGCGGCTATCTCTGCCCCTGCCACGGCTCCAAATACGACCTTGCCGGCCGCGTGTACAAAGGCGTGCCCGCCCCCTACAACCTGCCGGTGCCGCCCTACAACGCGATCAGCGCCACCACCCTGCGCATCGGCGAAAACCCCACCGGCGCGACCTTCGACCTCAACTCGGTGGTGCAGATCTAGGCAAAAGGCAGAGGCTCCGCCGCTGGACATCGGAGGCGCCGCGTTCCCGCGCACGCTCGTGTGACAACGGCGCCGACGCCTCGCTTTTGCCGCCTTCCCCGTGCATCATCCGCCGCAAGTGCGCGACGCTAGGGGCGCCGGGGGAGGCGTAGCATCACCACAGCCCATCTAAACCGCATTGCGACCAGCGTGCCGCAATACGACGTGCACGCCGCCTTCATCGCGTTCGCGCGCCTGTTGCTGGACGACCCGCGCAAGGTGAAGGTGTTCGACCGCATGGCCGCCCGCGGCGCCATCGAGCACCGCTTCTCCACCCTCTCGCTCGCCGCCGAGCTCTCGTCCGACGCGATCAACGCGCACGCCCTCTACAGCCGCGGCGACTTTCCCGGCTCGCGAACCCGCATGCGCCTGTTCGAGACCGCCGCCCTGCCGCTCGCGCTGCGCGCGATCGCCGGCCTCGGCCCGCTCGGCCGCGTCACCCACCTGATCTGCGTCTCCTGCACCGGCTTCTACGCCCCCGGCCTCGACCTGCAGATCGCTGCCGAGCTCGGCCTGGTCAGCGTCGAACGCACCTTCGTCGGCTTCATGGGCTGCTACGCCGCCTTCAACGCGCTCAAGCTCGCCCGCCATATCGTGCGCTCCGAGCCCGCCAGCCGCGTCCTGCTGGTCAACCTCGAGCTCTGCACCCTGCACCTGCAGGAATCCGCCGAGCTCGAACAGGTGCTGAGCTTCCTCGTCTTCGGCGACGGCTGCTCCGCCGCGCTGATCACCGCCGACCCCGAAGGCCTGGCGCTCGACCGGTTCCACGCCGCCCTGGTGCCCGCCAGCGACGGCCTGATCACCTGGCGCATCGGCGATCAGGGCTTCGACATGCACCTTTCCGGCCAGGTCCCCGGCGCCATCGCCGAGGGCCTCACCCGCGACCGCGCGCTCATCCTCGACAATGCCGAGCCCGAGCAGATCGACCTGTGGGCCGTCCATCCCGGCGGCCGCTCGGTGCTCGACGCCGTGCAGGCCTCGCTGGCCCTGCCGGACGCAGCTCTGGCCGCCTCGCGCGAAACCCTCGCCGGCTACGGCAACATGTCCTCCGCCACCATCATGTTCGTCCTCAAACGCCTGATCGCCAGCGGCCCGCCGAGCGGCGCCACCGGCTGCGCCCTCGGCTTCGGCCCGGGCCTGGTCGCGGAGACCATGCTGTTCCATGCGGCTTGAAGGAAGGCAGCGGTTCTTTTTTGAAAAAAGAACCAAAAAACTTTTATCCGATAAGATGACACTGCTTCCAGTTCATCGCCGTTTGCCGACACGGCACGGCGCATCGTTGCAAAAGTTTTTTGCTTCTTTTTTTCAAAA
>CAXMMR010000031.1:0-215306 GCA_963692975.2 Acetobacteraceae bacterium
CCATCAGCGCGTCGAGCAGCCCGGTCACCGCGTTGGTCGCCCCCGGCCCGCTGGTCACCAGCACGCAGCCGACCCGGCCGGTCGAACGCGCATAGCCCTCGGCGGCATGCACCGCCGCCTGCTCGTGGCGCACCAGCACGTGCCGGATCGCCTCCTGCTGGAACAGCGCGTCATAGATCGGCAGCACCGCCCCGCCCGGATAGCCGAAGATCACCTCGACGCCTTGCTCGACAAGCGCCCGCAGCAGCAGCTCGCTGCCGGTCGCCTCGCTGGGGAGCTCGCCGTCGGGAAGCTGTGGCGCCATCAAGCTGGCGACGGGATGCGTCTCGACGTTCATCGCTCATGCTCCTTGGCGAGCGGGCGGGTCTAGACCTCGTCCGCCACGGCGTCAATCACGTTTGCGCACGAAACTTGCCATAAACTCGGCAAAGAGTTCTATTTCTTTCGTCCAGCCAGTGTAGCGCGCATCGAATGTCTGTGTTGCGTCAGCAGGGGCCAGCTCGTGATGCGCGAACCAGGTCGCCTGCCGCTTGGTGTAGCGCCCTGTCGCCGCTACCGTCCGCGCCGACGCCTCGGCCAGCGACAACCGGCCCTCGAGATGGGCGAGCAGCTCCGGCACCCCATGCGCCCGCATCGCCGGCAACGCCGGATCAAGCCCCCGCGCGCCCAGCGCCCGCGCTTCCTCAAGCCCGCCCTGCGCCAGCATCGCCTCGAAGCGCCGCCCGACAGCCTCCCGCAGCACCGCCCGCGGCGGCGCCAGCCGCAACGCCGCCAGCCGCCAGGGCAACGCCGCCGGCGCGCCCGCCCGCTGCCACGCCGCCAGCCCCCGCCCGGTCGCGCGCAACACCTCGACCGCCCGCGCGATCCGCTGCCCATCGCTCGGCCGCAGCCGCGCCGCCGTCGCCGGATCCTCCGCCAGCAACCGCGCATGCAGCGCCGCCGCCCCCTCGGCCGCCAACTGCGCCCGCACCGCCTCGCGCACCCCCGCCGGGATCATCGGCACGTCCGCCAGCCCATCCCGCAACGCCGCGAAATACAGCCCCGTCCCGCCAACCAGGATCGGCAGCCGTCCCGCCGCCGCCGCCGCCTCCATCGCCGCCAGCGCCGCTCCCCGCCACCAGGCCGCACTGCCCGGCTCGGCCGCATCGCGAACCCCATACAGCGCATGCGGCGCCCGCGCCTCGTCGGCCGGCTCCGGCCGCGCCGTCAGCACCCGCAGGTCCCGATACACCCTGCATCGAGTCCGCGTTGATCACCGTCCCGCCCAGCCGCTCCGCCAACGCCACCGCCAACGCCGACTTGCCACTCGCCGTCGGCCCGGCGATCAGCAGGGCCGGTCTCAAGGAAGGACGCGAAGGCCAGGGGCTTTGCCCCTGGACCCCATTAAAGGCGGAGCCTTTAAAATCCATTCCTTATTCATGACTCCTGGGCCAAGTCAGTGCCGTGGGAAGCAGGATTGAATGGCTTCGCCAAGCAAGGAAGAGCGTATCTATGCTCTCAAACGAATGGGGTCTGGGGCCGCGGGCCCCAGCGGGTCCAGGGCAGAGCCCTGGCCTTCCTTGTGAACTGGAACACTCAAGCTGCGCCGCATCCTCACCCTTGTCGCCGCGCGTGACCGCACGACCCTCTCGCCGGCCCTGATCGAGCGCGTGCGCGACGCCGTGCGCGGCGACCCGCCGGTCGTGCTCTCCCCCGGCGAGGCGGTCGACATCGCCTGTCTCTCCCCCGATCCCGAGCACGCCCGCGCGGCGCTGGAGGGCGCCGCCGTCGACCTGCTCGTCACCCGCCCGCGCGGCCGGCGCAAGGGCCTGCTGGTGGCCGACATGGACGGCACCATCGTCACCTCGGAGACGCTCGACGAGTTGGCCGCCGCCGCCGGCCTCAAGGATGCCGTCAGCGCCATCACCCGCCGCAGCAATGAACGGCGAGGTGGACTTCGCCGAGGCGCTGCGCGAGCGCGTCGCCATGCTGGCCGGCCTGCCCGAGGCGGCGCTGCAGGCGACCTGGGCCGGCACGGCGCTCACCCCGGGCGCCCGCACCCTGGTCGCCACCATGCGCGCCCACGGCGCCGCCACCGCGCTGGTCTCCGGCGGCTTCACCTGGTTCACCGAGCGCGTCGCCGCCGCCTGCGGAGTCGAGGCCCACTTCGCCAATGTCCTGGAGCTCGCCGACGGCGCGCTCACCGGCGCCGTCCTCGAGCCGATCCTGGATCGCGCCGCCAAGCTCGCCACCCTGCAGCGCCTGGCCGAGGACCGCCACCTGCGCCCCGCCGCCACGCTGGCCGTCGGCGATGGTGCCAACGACCTGGCGATGCTCGCCGGCGGCCGGGCTCGGCATCGCCTTCCACGCCAAGCCCATCGTCGCCGCCGCGGCCGCCAACCGGGTCGACCACGCCGACCTGCGCGCCCTGCTGTTCGCCCAGGGCTACCGCGCCGCCGAGCTGACGGAAGCCTGAGCCGATCATCGCTCGACGCACGCTCTCGATCTCGTGATCGCCGCCGACACGCGCTGGACCAGGCTTTGCCCACGTCCGACGATCGCACTCTGAAACGTTTGCATCGCCCTGCGCCGCACGGCTGAGGCGTTCCACGCCGCTCGCCCGCTAAGTCACTGGGGGGAATCAACAAACCCCAAGCCGCGTTCTGCTGCCATGACAAGCACTCGGAGTCGCCGGTAGATGGCCCAGCGTCCCATCTGGCGGGGCCAGCTGCGCCTCGCCCTCGTCGCCTGCCCGGTCGTCCTCTACAACGCCCGCCACGAGCGCGAGGCGCTCCATTTCCACCTCATCAATCCGGCCACCGGCAACCGAGTGCGGATGGTGACCGAGGACGCCGAGACCGGCGAGGAGCTGCGCCGCGGCGACCTCGTCCGCGGCTACCAGTTCGAGAAGGGCCGCTACGTCATCCTCGACGAGGAGGACTTCGAGAGCGCCAGGACCGACAGCTCGACCACGATGAAGATTGACAAGTTCGTCGACGCCGCCTCCATCGACCCCGTCTACTACGACTCCAGCTATTACATGGCGCCCGACGGCGACGCCGCCGACGACGTCTACGGTGTGCTGCGCCAGGCGATCGAGGAGACCGGCAAGGTCGCACTCACCCGCATCGTCATCGCCCGCCGCGAGCGCGCCGTGCTGATCGTGCCCATGCCGCATGGCCTCGCCGTGCACACGCTGCTGGAGGAGCGCGACCTCAACAGCGCCGGCAGCCTGTTCGACGCCGCCGCCGCCAAGCCGGTCGACCCGGACATGGTCCAGCTCGCCAAGCAGCTCATCACCCGCCAGCTCGGCACCTACGACCCGGCCGACGTCGAAGACCGCTACGAAGCTCGCCTGCGCGACGTCATCGCCGCCAAGCTCAAGGGCGAAGGCGTTCAGCCCGAAGCCGCCATCGCCCCCGAGCGCGGCAACGTCATCGACCTGATGGCCGCCCTCAAGAAAAGCCTGGGCCAATCCACCGACGCACCACCCGCCAAAACCAAACGCCCCGCCCGCGCCAAGCCCGAGCCTGTCGCCACGCCGCAGCAAGCAGCCAAGCCCACGCGCAAGCGAGCCTAGACGAAGGTAAGGCCAGGGCGCTGCCCTGGACCCGCTGGGGCCCGAGGCCCCAGACCCCATTTATCGGTGGGACGTTGCTTGGGTTGTGCTAGCAATTGGCTCAAGAGAAAGCGTCCGGAGGGTTGGATAAAGTCTTGCCTATAGGCAAGATTTACATAACCCACTGATAATCAACAAAACCACCCAAGAAACTTGGGGCAGCCCGCCTCTGACCCTCGCCCCAAAATCTTGCGGTATTTCGCCCCTCTCCAAGGAATCGGGGGTCTGGGGCCTCAGGCCCCAGCGGAGTCCAGAGGCAGAGCCTCTGGCCTTCCTTCCTCAGCATGCCACCGCCGCAGCCGCACGATACGGCCGTCATCCATGTGGCACACCATGCACACGCTGTCCTCGAACGTGCCGAGATGCCCCCACTCGTCGTCACCGAAGCCGCACTCCGGGCAGGTGAAGTGGAATCGCGCTGGATCGGGGTCCTGGCTCATAGCATCGGCACGCCGCCGGTGACCGGGATCAGCGCGCCGCTCATGAAGCTGCCCTGGTCGGAGGCCAGCAGCACGTAGGCGGGCGCGAGCTCCGCCGGCTGGCCGGGCCGTCCCATCGGCACGTCCTTGCCAAGGCTCTCCAGCTGCTCCGGCTCCTTGGCGATCGGCTGGATCGGCGTCCACACCGGCCCGGGCGCGACGCAATTCACCCGGATGCCCTGCGGCGCCAGCAGGTTCGACAGCGCCACCGTGAAGCTGGCGATCGCGCCCTTGGTCGCCGCATAGACCAGCATCGTCTTGTTCGCCGTCTTGGCCTGCACGCTGGTGGAGTTGACGATGGCGCCGCCCGGCTTCATCTGCGGCACCGCTGCCTGAGACAGGTAGTACATCGCAAACACGTTGGTGCGGAACGCGCGGTCGAGCTGCTCGGCGGTGACGTCGGAGAGCTCCTTGTTCACGGTCTGCGCCGCGGCGTTGTTGACCAGGATGTCGAGCCGTCCGAACGCCTCGACGGTGCGCGCCACCAGCGCATGGCAGAGCGCCTCGTCCTTGATGTCGCCCGGCAGCATCACGCAGCGCCGCCCCGCCTGGCCGACCCAGCGCGCCGTCTCCTCGGCGTCGGTCTGCTCCTCGGGCAGGTAGGAGATGGCGACGTCCGCGCCCTCGCGCGCATAGGCGATCGCCACCGCCCGGCCGATGCCGCTGTCGCCGCCGGTGATCAGCGCGACGCGGTCGGTCAGCAGGCCCTTGCCGACATAGCTGGTCTCGCCGTGGTCGGGCGCCGGGTCCATCTTCGACGACAGCCCGGGTGCGGGCTGCTGCTGCTCGCCCTTGAACGGCCCGCTTGGCCCGGCTTCGCGTGGATCGACTGTCATGGCGAGCTCCTGGATACGCAGCGCCAACGTCGCCCCGGCTGGACGGATGCCTTCAGTCGCCGTCCCCGCGCGCCGCCTCGATCCGCGCCGCCGCGGCAAAAGGGTCAGTCTGCACCCGCCCCACGCAGCAGCCGCAAGGCGGCATCGCCGGGGCCCTGGTCCGCCGGCTCGGCCTTGCCGCGGCTGACGGCGCGGAAGAACAGCACCAGCACGGCAAGGAAGATCGCCCCGCCGAGCCAGCGCGCCGCGCCGTCGAACCCGGCGCCGGCCAGGGCCGGCGGATGCCCGCGCACCGCCTCCACCACCGCAAGCCCCATCCCCGCCACGCTCTCGCCGACCAGGAAGCCGGAGGAGAGCAGCACCCCGCGCCGACGCAGCCGCTCGCGCGCCGCCTCCACCGTCTCGCCCTCCCCCTGCCGGCGAATCCGCCGCTCGGCGATCCAGCCGATCACCCCGCCCAGCGCAATGGTGACCGCGACCTGCGGCGGCAGATACATGCCGAGGCCGACGGTCAGCGTCGGTATCTGCAGCCCGCGCGGCCGCAGCCACTCCTCCAGCCCGATGAAGCACACCCCGGCGCCGATGCCGATCAGCATCATCGTCCAGGGCAGGGTGTGGCCGAAGATCCCCTGCGCGATCGTCGCCACCAGCGAGGCCTGCGGCGCCGCCATCGCCGCGCCCGCATCCATCCCCGCGCGCGGCAGGCTGCCGGCAAAGCCGTAGGCTTGGTACAGCAGCTCCAGCAGCGGCGCGATCACCATCGCACCGACGCCGACGCCCACGAGCAGCACCACCTGCTGGCGCCACGGCGTCGCGTCGACCAGCTGGCCGGTCTTGAGATCCTGCAGATTGTCGTTGGCGATCGAGCACATCGTCACCACCACCGCGGTGACGAACAGCGCCGTCGCCATCAGCCCGCGTGCCGCCTCCGCCCCCACCGGCAGCCGGCTGAGCAGCAGCGAGATGACGATGGTGCCCAGGATGCCGATGCCCGAGATCGGGCTGGAGGACGAGCCGAGCAGCCCCGCCATGTAGCCGCAGGCGGTCGCCATCAGGAAGCCGAACACCACGGTGAACACGGTGGCGGCGACGACGAAGCCGATCTGCAAGCCGAAGCCGAGCCCCCGGCCATCGGCGGCGCTGAACGCCGCGATCAGCGCCCCGAGCGGCAGCGCCAGCCCGCCGGCCGCAACCGTCACCCAGCCGATCGGCAGGTCGCGCTCCTGGCGCGGCAGCACCTCGCCGTCCTGCTTCGCGCCAGCCACGGCAAAGGCGTGACCGACGCTGCGCAGCATCGGCCGGAACAGCGAGCCGACCACCCACACTCCGGCGACGGCGATGATCCCGGCGCCGATCAGCCGCACCTGGCTCGACCACAGCGTCATGGCCAGCGGCACCCCCGTGCCGGCTCGCGGGTCGGCAAACGCCGTCAGCAGCGGCACGGCGATCCCCCAAGCCGCGGCAACCCCGATCAGCAGCGCCAGGCAGGCGCCGATGCCGACCAGGTAGCCGACGCCGACCAGCGCCAGCGAGAAGCCGGCGCCGACGCGAAACACCGCATGGCCGGCGGTCGCGACCGCGGTCACGCCGTCGCCCAGCAGCCGCACCCCGGCGAGCAGCGCGAAGCTGGCCGCAGCACCCGCGCCCTCCGCCAGGTCGCGCAGGCCGCCGCGCGCCGCCGCGTCGCCGTTGCCGGCGCGCAGCACCTCGGCGGCGGCCACGCCCTCCGGAAACGGCAGGTCGCTCTCCACCACCATGGCGCGGCGCAGCGGGATCGAGAACAGCACCCCGAGCAGCCCGCCGAGCAGGCAGAGCGAGGTCGTCTCGACGAACGGGAAGCCGCGCCAGTGGCCGACGATCACCAGCGCCGGCAGCACGAGAATGACGTTGCACAGCGTCCCCGCCGCCGAGGCCTGGGTCTGCACCATGTTGTTCTCGAGGATGTTGCCGCCGCCGAGCAGGCGCAGCACCCCCATCGAGATCACCGCCGCCGGGATCGAGGAGGCGAAGGTCACCCCGGTCTTGAGCCCCATGTAGAGGTTCGCCGCCATGAAGATGACGGTGATCGCCGCACCCAGCACCAAGCCACGCCAGGTGAGCTCGTGCCGATGCGGTTCGTCCTGGGGGGCCCCATCTTGACGCGCCCCATCCTGACGCATCCCATCCTGGTCCGGTGTCGGCATGCGGCGCGGCCTTTCGCGATCATCGCCGGCGGGCGAGGGTGAGGGTCGTCCAACCCTGTGCACGTGCGGTGCCGCTCCGGACAATCAAATCATGGTCCTGCCGACCGACTTCTTCCGCCGCCCGGTCGCCAACGTCGCCGCGGCGCTGCTCGGCGCCGTGCTGCTGGTCGAGGGCGTCGGCGGCGCCATCGTCGAGTGCGAGGCCTATGATCGCGACGACCCGGCCTCGCACAGCGTCCGCGGCCAAACGCCGCGCAACGCCACGATGTTCGGCCCAGTCGGCCGCGCCTATGTCTACCGCTCTTACGGCCTGCACTGGTGCCTGAACATCGTCTGCGGCCTGGCCCCCGGCGGCGCTGTGCTGGTCCGCGCGCTCGAGCCGCTGCACGGCCTGGAGACGATGCGCCAGCGGCGCGGCACCACGCTCACCGCCGCCCTCTGCCGCGGCCCCGGCTGCGTCTGCCAAGCCCTGGCGATCACCGGCGCGCTGGACGGCCACCGGCTCGACGCGCCGCCCTTCCTGCTCACGCCCGGCGAGACGGCGGCGCCGGTGCTCGCCGGCCCCCGCGTCGGCATCAGCCGCGGCCGCGACACGCCCTGGCGCTTTTCCCTCGCCGGCTCGCGCTATGTCAGCCGCGGCCCGGCCCGCTCTCCGGTAACGCATCGCCCGGCCGAGGGTCCACCTGATAGTGGATCGGCTTAAACGCGTGATTGTTGGACTGCAGCGCCGAGCAGGCGGTCAGCCCGATCACCAGGTCCTGCTCCGCCTCGAACACGACATGGTCGCCAGCCCGGCTCAGCGGCGGGTCCACCCGCAGCACCCCGGTCGCGCCGTCGACGGCGACGTTCATGAACACGTTGAAGGCCGTCGGAATGCGGTCCGGGCCGATCCCGAACGGGGCAAGCGCCGCCGCCAGGTTGCCGAAGCAGCCGCGATGCGGGTGCTCGTCGCCATAGATGATGCGGAAGGTATCGGCCGAGCACGGCGTCAGCAGGAAGTCGTGCCGCCCGACCGTGTCCGCCACGATGCGCAGCATGACGTTGCTGCGGTTCGAATACAGCGGGTCGCCAGTGGTCAAAAAGAGCCGCGACGCATAATCGAGCGTCCGTCCGGAGGAGATCACCTCGTCCAGATCGTCGCGCCGGAACGCCAGCAGGTCCGCCACCTGCTCGCCGCACGGGTCGATCACCGTCAGCCGCTCGCCACGATTCAGGGTGAACGCAACGCCCGAACGCGGCGCGATCTCGTGCCTCAAGCGCCCCACTCTCTCAAGCGCCCTACTCCTTCAAGCACCGCGCTTCGCCTCGCGGCCCCGGAACGGGCACACCCAGTCTTCGTTCACCGCCCGCCCGCTATACTGCCGCGCCTCGGACACCTCGCCAAAGCGCGCCAGCATCGGGTTCGCCGTGCCGGCCAGCGACAGGTCCCGCTCCAGGATAGACCGGCGCAGCTTCTCGTAGGTGCCGGCGGCGCGCAGCTGCTCGAACTGGGCATGCAGGTTGAACACCATTACCGGCACCTCGAACCGCCGCGCCGGCCGCTCCGCACGCGGATGCAGCCCGACGACAAAGAACCCCTCGCCGCCGAAGCTCATCGAGAAGTGGGGGCTCGCCGGGTCGTCGCTGACCCGCGGATCGTAATCCTGCCCGGCCCAGTCGTCCTTGTCCGACAATGATTGCAGCCGCGCCCACAAATGCCGCTCGAACACCGCTCCCGGCAGGTCGAGCGGCCCACGGAACAGCACCGCCAGGCTCTGGAACGGACGCGGGTCGGCGCGATAATCCTCCACCAGCTGCAGCAGCTCGGGATGGATGTCGCAATCGTTCCAGGCCGAAGCGATGTCGCGCGCGACAACCACCCGCAGCTGCTGCCGGCCCAAGGCGGACTTGGCGCCGATGCACGGAAAACCCGAATCCCGAATGAAGGTCTCGAAGCGCTGGACCAGACAATGGTCTGCACTGCCTTGAGGCAGCAACATTGGTGACGGTCCCTGCTAGTCTTGATGCCAGGCTGCCTAAGTAGGGGCGATACGCCGCATAACCTCCCTCGCGGATGACACGTTTCGTTGATGCCGGAATGACGCCAGTAACTAAGCGACAAGCAACAAGTACTATCGTCCCGGCAATTCTACCGCATCGCAGCTATGCAACGATGACGTCCTGACTGCGGCACGCCAAGAAAGGCCAGGGGCTTTGCCCCTAGACCCTATGAGAGGCGAAGCCTTTAAAATCTTTTTATAGTCGCTGTCTCGACGGCCGACTTGATGTCGTGGCGCGGCAAGAGTGAGTGGCTTCGCCAAGCCAGAAAGAACCCATTTAGACTCCCTACGAACGGGGGTCTGGGGCCTCAGGCCCCAGCAGGTCCAGGGCAGAGCCCTGGCCTTACCTACTGACGAAAGGCAACGCCAAGCCGATGATGCCGTCGACCCGCAGCCTCTCGGCGCCCCCTCCACTGACGGCGCGCTTCGTCCGCGCGTTGCAGGACGCCGGCTTCAACGGCGAAATCAGCCAGGCCGCCTCCGACCGGATCGTGATGGCGACCGACAACTCGGTCTACCAGATGGCGCCCGAGGCCATCCTGTTCCCGCGCAGCCGCGCCGACCTGGTGCGCATCGCCCGCACGCTGTCCGATCCGGCCTTCCGCGACGTCGCGCTGCGCCCGCGCGGCGGCGGCACCGGCACCACCGGCGCCTCGCTCGGCGCCGGCATCAGCGTCGACCTGTCGCGCTTCATGAACGCCATCCTGGAGATCAACGCCGCCGAGGGCTGGGCGCGCGTCGAGCCCGGCGTCGTCAAGGACCAGCTGAACGCGGCGCTGCGCCCGCACGGCCGCTTCTTCGCCCCCGAGCTCGCGCCATCGAACCGCGCCACGCTCGGCGGCATGATCTCGACCGACGCCTGCGGCCAGGGCTCGGTGCTCTACGGCAAGACCAGCAACCACGTGCTCGAGCTCGACATCGTGCTCTCCGACGGCACCGAGTGGTCGTCGCGTCCGCTCACCCCCGCGGAGCTCGCCGCCGTCCAGGCCCGGCCGGACATCGTCGGCGAGGTGCACCGCGTGGTCGACCGGGTGCAGGCCGGCAATGCCGCGCTGATCGAGGAGCGCTTCCCGAAGCTCAACCGCAGCCTCACCGGCTACGATCTCGCCCACATCCGCGACGCCGACGGGCGCTTCGACCTCAACGCGGTGCTGTGCGGCTCGGAGGGCACGCTGGCCCTGATCGCCGAGGCCAAGATCCGGGTGCTGCCGATCCCGGCCGCCTCGGTGCTGGTCGCGGTGCGCTACGCCAGCTTCGACGCGGCGCTGCGTGACGCCGAGGCATTGAAGGCCTTCCGTCCGGCCTCGATCGAAACCATCGACACCATGGTCCTGAACCTGGCCAAGAACGACAACATCTGGACCGCCGTCGGCGCCTACTTCCCCGAGGACACGGCGGCGCCGCTGCACGGCATCAACCTCGTGCAATTTGTCGGCGACGCCGCAGCCAGCGTCGAGGCGGACGCGGCCCGGATGACCACGGTGCTGGATGTCGATCACGGCGCCACCCGGCTCGGCTACACGGTCGCGACCGGCGCCGGCGTCGCGCAGATCTGGGAGATGCGCAAGCGCGCCGTCGGCCTGCTCGGCAACGGCCCCGGCCGCGCCCGCCCGGTGCCCTTCATCGAGGACTGCGCAGTGCCGCCCGAGCGGCTCGCCGACTTCGTCGCCGAGTTCCGCGCCCTGCTCGACAGCCACCGGCTGGACTACGGCATGTACGGCCATGTCGATGCCGGCGTGCTGCACGTCCGCCCGGCGCTGGACCTTGTCGATCCCGCGCACGCGCCGCTCATCCGCGAGCTCTCCGAGGCGGTGGTCGGGCTCGCCGGCAAGTATGGCGGCCTGCTCTGGGGCGAGCACGGCAAGGGCGTGCGCTCCGAGTTCGTCCCCGCCGTGTTCGGCCCGCTCTACCCGTGTCTCGTCGACATCAAGCGCGCCTTCGACCCGCACGACCAGCTCAATCCCGGCAAGATCGCCTCCAGCCTCGGCCAAGATCTTCTCAAGGTCGACAGCCTGACACTGCGCGGCCAATACGACCGCGTCATTCCAGACGCGGTACGGCCTCATTACGACGGCGTGCTGTCATGCAACGGCAATGGCGCCTGCTTCAACTACGACCTCGACGACCCGATGTGCCCGTCCTGGAAGGCGACGCGCGAGCGGCGGCACTCGCCCAAGGGCCGCGCCGGCCTGATCCGCGAATGGCTGCGGCTGCTGGCACTCGCCGACATCGACCCGCTCGCAGAGGCAGCCCGGATCCGCCGCTCCTCCGGCTGGCTCGGCGAGCTGCGCCGCCGCCTCCGCACCGCCCCGGCCAGTCGCGACGACGCGGATTTTTCGCACGAGGTAAAGGCGTCTCTCGACGGCTGCCTCGCCTGCAATGCCTGCTCAGGCCAATGCCCGGTCAAGGTCAGCATCCCGACCTTCCGCGCGAAGTTCTTCGAGCTGTACTATGACCGCTACCGCCGCCCGCTGCGCGACTACCTCGTCGGTGGGATAGAGCCTACGCTGCCGCTGCTCGCCCGCGCGCCGCGCCTCGCCAACCTGGCCCTGCATAACCCCCTCACCCGGCGTGCCGCCGCCCGCCTCGGCCTGGCCGACATGCCGCGCCTCAGCGGCATCGATCTCGGCCGCGAACTCGCCCGCCGCAACATCGCCTGGGCGACCCAGGAACGGCTGGCCGCCCTCGACCGCCACGCCCGCCGCAACAGCGTCGTCATCGTCCAGGACGCCTTCACCAGCAACCTCGAGACCGCCCTCGTGCTCGACATCGTCGACCTGCTGCGCGCCCTCGGCTTCACGCCATGGGTCGCGCCCTGCCGTCCCGTCGGCACCCCGCTGCACGTCCTCGGCTTCCTCGGCCGTTTCACTCAGGTCGCCGAGCGCAACGCGACCCATCTGCAAGCCCTGCTCCAAACCGGCGTCGAGCTCATCGGCATCGACCCGGCGATGACCTTGCCTTACCGCTCGGAGTACCAGCACGCATTGCCGGACAGCGCCCCCAAGGTGCACCTGCTGCAGGAATGGCTCGCCACCCGCCTCGACGAGCTGCCGCAACGCCGACCCGCCGGCACCGCGCAGCTGCTGCCGCACTGCACCGAGCGCGCAACCGCCCTGCCCTCGCTCGCCGATTGGACGGCGGTCTTCAAACGCTGCGGCCTGGATCTCAGCATCGTTCCGGTCGGCTGCTGCGGCATGGCCGGCAATTACGGCCACGAAACGGAGCACCTCGCTTTGTCGCGCCAGATCTACGACGCCAGCTGGGCCCGCCACGTCAACGCCGCCACGCCAACCCTGACGGCCACCGGCTTCTCCTGCCGCGCCCAGGCCGCCCGCTTCAGCGGCATCGAACTGCCGCATCCAGCGCAGGTCCTTTTGACAGCCTTACGCGCAGGTTAGAGAAGGAAGGCCAGGGGCTTTGCCCCTGGACTCCATTAAAGGCGAAGCCTTTAAAATCCATTCGAATGGGGTCTGCGGCCGCGGGCCCCAGCGGGTCCAGGGCAGAGCCCTGGCCTTCCTCACCGCCAGGCCCCGCTCGCATTGCTCGACAGCCCCACCGCCCGATAAGCCGCATCCACCAGCGACTGCCCGCGCTCGTTCAGCAGGATCCCCGCCCCCATCCGGTTCATCGTGTAGCCGAACGACAGCCCCGTTCCAGGATCGGCGAAGCCGATGCTGCCGCCCATGCCGACATGGCCGAACGCCTGCTCGCCGAGCAGCGCGCTGTGCCCGCCGGCGGCACGGTTGTCCATGCTGACCATGAACCCCATGGCGAAACGCATCGGCTGCAGCAACGTCGCATCCATCTGCGTCGCCGCGACCACGCGCCCCATCCTTGCCACGCTCTCTTCGCTGAGCAGCCCGCCGCCGCCGGCCGCCAGCGGCGCATACATCTGAGCAAGCCCGCGCGCATTGGTGATGCCATTGGCGCTGCCGATCTCGGCCGCGTGGATCTGCCGGGTGTTGAAGTCCGCGCCGCCATTATTGGTCGCAAACAGCTGCGACAGGCTGCCCGGCCGGCCGACAACCGCCTGCACGAAGCGTGAGGAGACGTCCGCCTCGGCCCGGTCCGAGCCGATCATCGGCGCCACCCGATGCTCCTCGCTCTCCGGCAGCCCGATATGGAAGTCGATCCCCAGCGGCTCGGCGACGGTCTCGCGAAACAGCTCGCCGAGCGGCTGCCCCGCCGCCAGCCGCACCATGGCGCCCACCGTCCAGGCGAAGGTCAGCCCGTGATAGCCCTGCCGCGTGCCCGGCTCCCACCAGGCCGGCTCGGCCGCGACCCGCTCCACCATGTACTCCCAGTCAGCCATCCCGCCCGGCCGGATCGGCTCGCGTAGATGCGGCACCGGCGCGGTGTGGCCGAGCATCATCGCCGTCGTCGTGCCCGCCTTGCCGCCCTGCGCGAAGCCCGGCCACAGCGCCGCGACGTCGTCATGCAGCCGCAACCGCCCCTGCTCGGCAAGCCTGTGGGCGCACAGCGCGGTCGCACCCTTGGTGCAGGAGAACACGGTCGAGATCGTGTCGCGCTGCCAGGCCCGTTCTGTCTTGCGCTCGGCCACGCCGCCCCACAGATCGACCACCGTCCGCCCGCGAAAGGTCACGCAGACGCTGGCGCCGACCTCCCGCCGCTCGATGAAATTGGCCCGGAACACCTCTGCGACGCCCCGAAACTCAGGCTCGCAATGCCCGGCCATGCGCTGCCCGTCCGGCAGCTCGTCGTCGATGTCGGCCATGCGAGCCCTCCGATGTTCAGCCATCCTCGATCGGTACATATCTCGGTCAGCATCAAGGCATACAAGCCCGCCGGCACAGCAGGGAGAACAGGATGCGGCAAGATCCCGACCTCGGGCGCCACCGCTTCGACGGCATCGAGAACTTCCGTGATTTCGGTGGCGCCCCCTCCACCCTCGGCGGCCGCGTTCGCCCCGGCCGGCTGTTCCGCGCAGGCCATCTCGGCGCCGCCACCCCCGCCGACATCGCCGCCCTCGAGCAGCTCCGCGTCGCCACCATCGTCGACCTGCGCCGCCCCACCGAGCGGGCCCAGCAACCCTCGCGCTGGACCGCCTTCCCCGGCCGCCTCATCGTCTCCGACGCCGGCGACCGCGCCGAAGGCCCGCATGTCGAGTTCCTCCACACCGGCGACCTCAGCGACGCCGGCGTGCAGGCCTACCTGACCGGCTATTATCGCCGCGCCCCGTTCGAGCCCCGCCACCTCGCTTTGTTCGCCGCCGCCTTCGCCGCCCTCGATGAGAGCGATGGCGCCATCCTCATCCACTGCGCCGCCGGCAAGGACCGCACCGGCTTGCTCGCCGCCCTCATCCTCAGCGCCCTCGGCGTCGCCCAGGCCGACGTGCTGGCCGACTTCATGCAAACCAACGCGACGATGATGACCCCCGAGCGCCGCCGCCGCGTCAGCGCCAGCCTGCAGCCGATCATCGGCCAGCCGCCAAGCGAGGCCATCCTGCTCGGCTTCATGGGCGTCACCGCCGCCCATCTCGACGTCGCGTTGACCGCCATCGACACCGAGGCCGGCAGCCTCGACGCCTACCTCGCAACCCTCGGCGCCGACACCGCTCCGGCGCCAACGCCTCCGCGCCCGCCTGCTCGCCTGAGCTCCTCGAACCACCACGCCCCGCCGCCTCTCAAACCACAAGAACACGCCAGGAGGACGCCATGCCGATCGAACCAACCCTCGTCGCTGAGGGCCTACGCTTCCCGGAAGGCCCGGTCGCCATGGCCGACGGCTCCGTCCTGCTGGTCGAAATCTCCCGCGGCACCCTGTCGCGGGTGCGCCCCAACGGCGCGATCGAGGTGGTCGCCGAGCTCGGCGGCGGCCCGAACGGCGCTGCCATCGGCCCCGACGGCGCCGCCTATGTCTGCAACAATGGCGGCCGCTTCACCTGGCGCGAGCAGGACGGCTCCATCCGCCCCGGCCCAACCCCGCCCGAACACGCCGGCGGCTCCATCCAGCGCGTCGACCTCGCAACCGGCGCCGTCACCACCCTCTACGACAGCGGCGAGGGCCGGCGGCTGCTCGCCCCGAACGACCTCGTCTTCGACCGCCACGGCGGCTTCTGGTTCACCGATTACGGCACCTCGGACCTCGACGGCGCCCGCTTCGGCGCCCTCTACTACGCTCGCGCCGACGGCTCGCTCATCCGCCGCGCCGGCCGCCTGCCCAGCCCGAACGGCATCGGCCTCTCCCCGGACGGCCAAACCCTCTACGCCGCCGACACCCAGACCGGCCGGCTTTGGGCCTGCGACATCACCGGACCCGGCGAGCTCGGCCCCGGCATGCTCCCCGGCCTGCCCGGCCGCGTCCTCGCCAGCCTGCCCGGCTACCAGCTCGTCGACAGCCTCGCCGTCGAGGCGGACGGCCGCGTCTGCGTCGGCACCCTGGTCAACGGCGGCATCACCCTCTGCACACCCGCAGGCGCGCTCGAACACATCCCCCTGCCCGACCCGATGATCACCAACATCGCCTTCGGCGGCCCGGACAGCCAGGATGCCTGGATCACCGCCTCCTCAACCGGCCGATTGTATCATCTCCGCTGGCCGCGTCCGGGCCTGGTTCTGGCCTACAACGCGTAGGAAGGAAGGCCAGGGCTCTGCCCTGGACCCGCTGGGGCCGGGAGCCCCAGACCCCATCGGTTTGGAGTCCAGGCGCGCGCTTCCTTGCTTGGCGAAGCCAATCATCCATACCTCGAACGGCACGAACCTTGCCGCCAGGACATGAATAAAGACTGGATTTCAAAGGCTCCGCCTTTGATGGGGTCAAGGGGCAAAGCCCCTTGCTTGCCTTGCCTTCACTTCGCCTTCCCATCACTCCCCCCGAACCACCGACGAAACCACCCGATCGTCCGGCGTCGCTCGTCCTCCCGGTCCGCCTGCCGCTTCAGCGCGTGTCCCTCGCCGGCATAGACGACGAACTCCGTCGGCGCCCCGATCGCCTTCATCGCCGTGTAGTATTCCAGGCTCTGCGGCAGCGGGCATTCCACGTCGCGCTCGCCGACCACGATCAGCACCGGCGTCGTCACGCCGCGCATATGGGTGATCGGCGAGGCGCGCAGGTAGGGAGCGGGATTGTCGTAGACCGAGCCGCCAAAATTGACCTCGTCGGAGCCGGCCTGCGGCGCCTCGCCCTCCAGCGACAGCCAGTCCGCCACGCCGGCCGCGGCCACGCCGGCGCGGAACCGGTGCGTCTGGGTCACCGCCCACATCGTCATGTAGCCGCCATAGGAGCCGCCCATGATCCCGAGCTTGGCATCGTCGATCGGCGCGGCGTGCTCGGCCGCATCGACGCCGCTCAGCACGTCGCGCCAGTCGCCGCCGCCGAGGTCCTGGATGGAGGCGGCGGTGAACGCCTCGCCCTGGCCGTAGCTGCCGCGATAATTCGGCTCGAACACGTCCCAGCCCTGCGCCAGCAGCCCCCTCAGAACGCCGTGCGCGGAGGGGTAGCTCGGCGTCGCCGCGGCTTCCGGCCCGCCATGCACGAGCACCACCATCGGCCGGCGCATGGTCGGCCGGCCGCCCTCCGGCGTCAGCAGCCAGCCCTGCACCGCCTGCCCGTCGCTCGTCCAGCTCACCGAGCGGGCGGAGAGCGCTGGTCGGGGCAGCCCGGCATTGCTGTGGGTGATCGCCCGCCACGGGCCGCCGAGCGGTCCGGCAACAATCTCCGGCGGCTCGGTGAAGCGCTCCGCCACCGCCGCCACGCCCCGCCGGCTGCACGACAGCGACAGCTCGCCGCCGGCCGAGAGCGTCTGCTGGCCCGTCCAGACCGGCCGCGCCCCCGCTCCCGCTCCCACCTGGTCGAGCCGCCGCACCGACAGCGTGTCGCCCGCGAGCGCCATGCCCGTCAGCCCGTCGCCGCAGTGCCAGTCGAGCGCGGTGATCGTGGCGTGCGACCCGCCGGTCAGGTCCGTCGGCACGCCGCCACCGCGCAGCGGCAGCGTGTAGGCGTCGCCGCCGGTGGAACCGAAATCGCTCATCCAGCCGCCGACGAACGCGACGGCGCTGCCATCCGGCGAGACCACCGGCGAGGCGAGCTGCTCGCGCGGGCTCGGCGCGAACAGCAGCCGCGCCGCGCCATCATCAAAGGCGTAGAGCCGCGCCACCCACCAGTTGGCGTCGCCGTCGCCATGCGCCGCGGTGCCGACGAAGCCGCCATCCGGCCGCCAGTCGAACTCGTAGACGTATAAATCCGCCGGCGAGACGAAGCGCAGGCTCGCCGCCTGTCCGTTCTGGCCCGGCTCCAGCACCGCCACGCGCTGCTCGTCCACCGCCCCGCCGATCTCGCCGGTCAGCGCCGCGGCCGCCTCGGTGCGGCCGACATGCTTATGCGCGTTCGCCGTCGCCAGCACCGCGAGCCGGTCTGCGGGCCCATAGCGCAGCCCGTCGAGCGGACCATCGAAGCCGAGCAGCCGCCGCGGCGCCCCGCCCGAGGCGTCCACCTCCTCGATCTCGGCCGTGTTGTCGCGGTCGTGGTCGATCAGAAAGGCGAGCCGCCGCCCGTCGCCGCTCCAGCTCGGCGACGCCACCTTGCAGTTCGGCCCGGCCACGCAGGGCAGCGTCACCCTCATCGCCCGCCCGTCCAGCCCATGGATCACCAACGACAGCGGCGCCGCGGTGTCGGTCTCGACGTCGTCGCTCTCGATCGCCGCGACGTGCCGCCCGTCCGGCGCCATCACCACCGTCCTGAACTGGTGCAGCAGCGCAGCGCCGCGGGCAGGCAGGCCCACAGCGGCAACGGCAAGGCTCAGCACGGCAAGCGCAAGGCGCATGGTCTATCCTGTCGGGTCGGCGACAGGACGGCAGACCTGCGCGTGGGGCAGCTCTGCCTATCAGCCCTCCCGTGGCGGCGCTACTCCATCACCAGCTTGCGCCGCCGCAGCATCGGCGCTTCGTGCCGCGCCGCCCGCTGCGCCGGGGTCAGGCTCAACCACTCTTGCAGCAGCCCGATCACCGCCCGAGTCGGGCGCGCCAGATCCAGCGCCAACGCCTCGTCCACGCCGTACCAGCGCAAATCCTCAAGCTCCCCGGAGCCGCCCAGCGTGCCGCGCGCGGCCGCCGCGTCGACGATGAAGAACCGCGCATTGAACCGAATCGGGCTGTCCGGCGGCGTGATCGCCCGGCACAGATAGTCAAACCCGGACAGGTCGGGCGGGCAACCCAGGCTCAGCGAAGTCTCCTCCTCGAGCTCGCGCGCCGCCGCGACCGCAAGAGCCTGAACCAGCCGCCGCCGCGCCGACTTGCCGACTAGTGCGGCGACATGGGCCGGCAGCGCGCCCGCCACCCGCGCCGTCGCATCCGCCCGATCCACCGCGCCACCGGGAAACACCAGCCGGTTCGGCATGAAGCGGTGCCCGGCGCCCCGCGTGCCCATCAGCATCGCCGGCGCGTCGCCGCCGCGCAGCACGATCAAGCTCGAGGCGTGCCGGGCAAAAACAGTGGCGCGGGGAGGCGCAATGATCGCGGCGTCGGACACGAACCGGTCTCCTGCAAGGAAGGCGAGGGACGTCCCTCGACCCTACCGGGGGCTGGGCCCCTGGATCGCCCTCCGGTTAGGCCTCGTGCTTGCGGTGGCCGCGGCCAGACTGGGTCTTCTCCAGGCCGGCTTCCTGAGCGTGCTCCTTCTCAAGCTTGCCGACCGTCGCGCCGCTGGTGTTGTCGCCAGCCACCGCGCCCTCGGCGACAGCCTTCGAGGCCGCCCCCTTCGGCGCGCCGTGCCCCTCGGTCGGCGCCGCGACCGGCCCGCCCTCGGTCACGTCGTCGCCCGGTTTGGCATGGTGCCCCTTCACCGTGCCCCGGCTGGTCGTCCGGTCGTCACCCTCACGCCTGGTCACATCCTTGGTCATCATGGTCTCCATCAATCGCGCGCCCTCAACCCAACCGCACCTGCCTAGTTGCCGTCGAGACCAGGCAAGAAAGGCAAGGGGCTTTGCCCCTTGACCCTATCAAAGGCGGAGCCTTTGAAATCCGTTACTTAACCCTCATAGATGCGGGTCTGGGGCCGCGGGCCCCAGCGGGTCCAGGGCAGAGCCCTGGCCTTACCTACCCCGCCAGCTCAGCCAACAACCGCACATGACTGCGTATCCCCTGCCGCAGGCAGCGCAGCTCGAACTTCTCGTTCGGCCCATGCACCTGGTCGTCCTCCAGCCCGAACCCGACCAGCAGGCTCGGCAGCCCGAGGATGCGGTGCAGGCTCTCCACCACCGGGATCGAGCCGCCGCAGCCGATCAGCACCGCCGGCCGGCCATACTCGGCGGCGAGCGCCGCCCGCGCCTGCCGCACCCAGCGGCTGTCGCCCGGCAGATCGATCGCCGCGTCGCCGCTCAGCAACGTCACCTCGACCTGGAAGCCCGGTCTTGCCCGCTCGGCCATTGCCTGGCGGAACCCGGCGCCGACCGCCGCCGGGTCCTGCCCCGCCACCAGCCGGAACGACACCTTCGCACCAGCCTCGGCGGCGATCACCGTCTTCGGCCCCGGCCCGGCATAGCCGCCCCACAGGCCGTTCACCTCCGCCGTCGGCCGCGTCCACAGCCGCTGCAGCGCCGGCACGCCGCGCTCGCCGCCGGTCTCGGCCAGACCCACGCCGCCGAGAAACGCCGCCTCGTCGAACCCGAGCGCATCCCACGCCGCCGCCTGCTCCGCCGCCAGCGGTCGCACCCCCTCGTAGAAGCCCGGCAGGGTCACCCGCCCGTCCGCGTCGTGCAGCCCCGCCAGCAGCCGCGCCAGCTCGGCCGCCGGGTTGAGCGCCACGCCGCCATAGATCCCCGAGTGCAGGTCCCGTGCCGCCCCGCGCACCCGCAGCTCCGCATACACCATCCCGCGCAGCATCGTGGTCACCGCCGGCGTGTCGATGTCCCACATCCCGGTGTCGGAGATCACCGCAACCTCGGCGACGGCGAGCCGGTCGCGTTGCGCGGCCAGAAACGCTTGCAGGTTGGCGCTGCCGACCTCCTCCTCGCCCTCAAGCAGCACGGTCACCGGCGCCGGCAGCCCGCCCGAGGCCTGGATCCAGGCGCGGAACGCCTCGATCCAGGTCATCACCTGCCCCTTGTCGTCGACCGCGCCGCGCGCCACCACCCGCCGTCCATGCGGCCCCTCGACGATCTGCGGCTCGAAGGGCGGGCTGGTCCAGGGCCCGAGCGGCTCGGCGGGCTGGACGTCGTAGTGGCCGTAATACAGCAGGTGCGGCGCCGCTCCGGCGCCGTCCGGGCCGGGATGGCTGGCCAGCAGGATCGGGTGCCCGGCCGTCTCGTGCAGCGCCGCCTCGAAGCCGAGCCCCGCCAGCTCTGCCTGCAGCCACGCCGCCGCGGCGCGACAGTCCTCGGCATGCGCCGGCTGGGCGCTGACGCTGGGGATGCGCAGCAACGCCGCTAGCCTGGCCTCGGTGTCGGCCGCAAAAGCGTCGGCCTGCGCCAGCGCCGCTTCGGTGTCGTGCCGCATGATGTGACTTCCTTAACAAGGAAGGCCAGGGCTTCGCCCTGGACCCGATTAAAGGCGGAGCCTTTAAAATCCATTACTTGATGATTGCCTACCGCCATGCTCACTGCGCAAGCCCGCTGGAGCGACCCGCATGCGCTTGTATCGCCTACCCACCCACACCGGCATCGACGACCTTGCCCTCGTGGAGGCCCCCGAGCCGCGCCCCGGCCGCGGCCAGGCGCTCGTGCGCATGCGCGCCGCCTCGCTGAACTTCCGTGACCTGTCGGTCGCCAGCGGCAAATACATGCTGAGCAAGCTGCCGCCTGACCTGGTGCCGCTGTCGGACGGCGCCGGCGAGGTCGTTGAGGTCGGCGAGGGCGTGACGCGTGTTGCGCCCGGCGACCGGGTGGCCCCGATCTTCATGCAGACCTGGCTCGCCGGCGAGCTGGAGCCCGAGCAGCGCGGCTCGGCGCTCGGCGGCGCGATTGACGGCGTACTCGCCGAATACGCGGTGTTCGACGAGACCGGCCTGGTCCCGATCCCCGCCCACTTGTCCTTCGAGCAGGCAGCGACCCTGCCCTGCGCCGCCGTGACCGCCTGGAACGCGCTCTACGGCCTGCAGCCGCTGCAGCCCGGCCAGACGGTGCTCGTGCTGGGCACCGGCGGCGTCTCCATCTTCGCCCTGCAATTCGCCCACGCCGCTGGCGCCCGCGTCATCGCCACCTCCTCCTCGGACGACAAGCTCGCCCGCGCCCTCGCCCTGGGCGCCTCCGACGGCGTCAACTACAAGACGACGCCCGAGTGGCAAGACGCCGTCCGCCAGCTCACCGACGGCCGCGGCGTCGATCACGTGGTCGAGGTCGGCGGCCCCGGCACCATCGCCCGCTCGCTCGGCGCTGTCCGCAGCGGCGGCGTCGTGACGCTGATCGGCGTGCTCACCCGCGGCCAGATCGACCCGCTGGTGATCTTCGGCAGCGGCGGGATCGTCCGCCCGATCTATGTCGGCTCGCGCCAGATGTTCGAGGCGATGAACCGCGCCATCGCCCTGCACCACATCGAACCAGTGATCGACCGCGTGTTCGGCTTCGAAGAGGCCCGCGAAGCCTACCGCCACCTCAAAGGCGCGACGCATGTCGGCAAGGTCGTCATCGCCATCTAGACAGAAGGCCAGGGGCTTTGCCCCTGGACCCCATTAAAGGCGAAGCCTTTAAAATCCATTTTCATCCCCGGCCGGCGCAGTTGGTGGTAGCGGCTCGATGGTTGATCGGCTTCGCCAAGCAAGAAAAAGCTCTTATCGAGATGGGGTCTGGGGCCTCGGGCCCCAGCGGGTCCAGGGCAGAGCCCTGGCCTTTCTTCGCCCTACGATAGCCGCCGCAGCAACGGCACGCCGAGCAGCGCGAACGCGACCGCGAAGCACCCCGCGAGCATCGCCAGCGCGGGGTCCAGCCCCACATGGTCCATCACCAGCCCGATCAGCGGCCCGCACGCCGCGTAGCCGAGCCGGAAGCAGCCGCTGCTCATCGAGTTCACCGTCGCCCGCAGTCGCGACGGCACCTGGTGGTTGAACGCCTCGCGCAGCGTCACCGCGCTCACACCGCGGCTGACATAGAACAGCAGCCCGCAGCCGATGCCCGCCTCGCCGCCGAGCCCGGCCATGCCGCCATAGGCCGCGATCGGCAGCCCGCACACCAGCAGAAGCGCGCCGCGCTGGCCGATCCAACGCGTGAGCATCGGTGCCGCCCGGCTCGCCGCCCCCACCGTCACCAGCGTGGCCGCCCACAGCACCCCAAACCAGCGCAGCGCGATCCCCTGCTCGCGCCAGTACGGCTGCAGCAGCCACACCGCAATGAACGTCGACAAGCCCCCAGACCACCAGGTTGGCGAACAGCAGCGCCTGCGTCCGGTCGCGCCAGATCGCCACCGCGGCGCGCGGAATGTCGGCCGGCGTCACGCCGCTGCGCCCCGCCCCGCCCCCACGCGGCAGCGAGGCGGCGATCAGCAGCGGCAGCACCGCCTCTGCCGCGCTCACCCACCCGACCGCGCCGAGCGACCAGCCCGCCACCGCCCCGCCCAGCAGCGCCGCCGCCGCCTCGCCCAGCACCTGCGCCAGCACGTAGTTCGACAGCGCCTGCCGCCGCGCCTCGCGCCCGGCGCCCTCCCGCCCGGCCCCCTCGTGGTCGAGCAAATCATAGATCAGCGCGATGTCGGCGCCCGAAACCAGGCTCCATCCCGCCGCCAGCAGCAGCTCCACCGCGGCGTAGCGCGCAAACCCGTGCACGGCGGCAAAGGCGGCGAGCCCAAGCAGGTTCAGCGCCGCGCCGATCAGCAGCGTCCGCCGCCGCCCGATCACGTCGCAGCAATACCCGGTCGGGATCTCGAACAGCATCACCGCGACGCCGTACACCGCCTGCAGGCTCAGCACGCCGCTGACGCTGAGCCCCCGTCCGGTCAGAAACGGCACATAGACCGGCATCACTACAACGCCCATCCAGGCGGCGCCGAACGCGTTGACCCGCGCCAGCCCGCTCAAGGCCGCCCCACCGCTGCGACGAACCTAGCCCGCCGTCGGCGGCCAGCCACCCATCGCCTTGGCGTTCAGGCTCTCGAGCCAGATCTGGTGGTGCTTATGCATCCGGTTCGGCATCACCGCCGCCTGCGCGCGGGCGCCGAACCCGTTCTGGTTCTCCTCGGTCAGCACCAGGCATCCCTGCCCGCGCGGCTCAATCACCCAGCCATGGTAGACGTTCATGCCCAAGCCGGCGCCCGTCCAGCCGATCCGCGCCTCCGGCACGAACTCCTCGACCACCGAGCTGACCGCAACCCCGAACGTCCGCCAGGTGAACCGCGCCCCCAGCCCCAGCTCGACACCCCCGTCGATCACGACGTCCTTCGCGTTCTCATACCAGCTTGGCCACAACGTCGCCCGGATCAGCCACGCCCACACGCGCGCCGCCGGCGCCTGCATCAGCAACTCGTTGCTGACATGCACCGCCGTCGCACCCGGCCGATATGGCTCCGGCCAGTTGATGCTCACCATCCAAGCCCCTCCATTTAAGTCAAAAGGCCAGAGGCTCTGCCTCTGGACTCCGCTGGGGCCCGCGGCCCCAGACCCGCATTCATTTGGAGTATACTCGGGCGCTTTCTTGCTTGGCGAAGCCATTCAGTCCTGCGTCCCACGCCACCGAACTCGCCCTGGGAACACGGATAAGGACTGGATTTTAAAGGCTCCGCCTTTGATCGGGTCCAGGGGCGACGCCCCTGGCCTTCCTAAACCCGAGCCAAAGCCGCCCGCTCCGCCTCGGCCATATACCCCCGCGTCAGCGGCAGCGCATCGCCTCGGCGCGTCAGCTGGATCTGGAAGTTCACCTCGTTCTCCCGCCGGAAGGCGATCTCCGAGCCGGCCAGGTAGAACTCGAACATCCGGCAGAAGCGTTCGTCGTAGAGGTCGCGGATCAGCTCGCGGTTAGTCGCGAACCGGGCGCGCCAATGGCCGATCGTCTGCGCGTAATGCAGCCGCAGCACCTCGATGTCGGTGGCGATCAGCCCGGAGCGTTCGACGGCCGGCAGCACCTCGCTCAATGACGGCGAGTAGCCGCCCGGAAAGATGTATTTCGCCAGCCACGCGTTGGTCTCCGCCGGCGGCCCGCTCTGGCCGATGGTGTGCAGCAGGGCGACGCCGGTCTCGCTCAGGCTGCGGCCGATCAGCCGGAAGAACGTCTCGTAGTGGCTGATGCCGACATGCTCGAACATGCCGACCGAGACGATGCGGTCGAACTGCCCGCGCATGGCGCGATAATCCAGCAGCTCGAAGCGCACCCGCTCGCCAAGCCCGGCCGCCTCCGCCCGCTCGCGCGCGAACGCGAGCTGCTCTTCGGAGAGCGTGATGCCGGTGACCAGCGCGCCATAATCGCGCGCCAGCGTCAGCGCCAGCCCGCCCCAGCCGCAACCGATGTCGAGCACCCGCAAGCCCGGCCGGTCGAGCATAAGCTTGGCGGCAATGTGGCGCTTCTTCGCCGCCTGCGCCTCCTCAAGCGTCTCGCGGCCGGTCTCGAAATAGGCGCAGGAATACTGCCGGTCGGTGTCGAGCAGCAGCGTGTAGAGATGCGCGTTCAGGTCGTAATGATGCGCGACGTTGCGCCGCGCGCGCCCGGCCGGGTTAAATTGTCGCACCGTGCGCCACGCAAAGCGAAGCCGCGCCCGCGCCCGTCGCACCGGATGGTCGCCGCCCGAGCCGACGTTCAGCACCAGAAGGTCGAGCAGGTCATAGATGTCGCAGCCCTGCGGCACGAGCCCGCCATCCATGTAGGCCTCGCCGATCCGCAAGCCCGGATCAAGCACCAGCCCTCGCACCGCCTGCTCGTCGCGCAGCACCAGGCCGGCGCGCGGCGCCGCCCCCGAACCGTATATGCAACGACTTTGATCCGGCCACGTAACGTCGAGCGTGCCCGTGGTGATCAGGCGTCGCAGGATCATGTCCAGAACTAGGCGCATCGGCCGGGCTTGCTGCATTACTTTATATGGCGTCGGTTCAGGCCACCCTGCCACGGCAAAAGCCGCAAGTCAGCCTTACAATCAGGTCAGGCCGGTGCGCCGATCTGGACGGCCGGGTCGGCGCGCCGAAAGGCATCGTTACGCTCGCACGCCGCCATGATGCGGCTCACCGTCGGGATCGCGTCGACCTCGATACGAAAGACGCGCATTATCGCGACGATGCTCGCCAGGCAGATGTCGGCGATGGTGACCTGCTCGCCGTGGCAAAAGCCGCCAGCCCCATTGCCCGCCAGCCGGCGCTCAATGGCCTGCAGCCCGGTCGTGAACCAGTGGGTCTGCCAGGCTCGCCAGCCGGCATCGTCGAACCCGCCGGCGCCGGTCAGGTATTTCTTGACCCGCGGCACGATCAGCGGATGGGTGTCGGCCGCCATCATCAGCGCCAGCGAGCGCACCCGCGCCCGTCCCGGCGCGTCAGGCGGCATCAGCGGCGGCGCCGGATGCGTCTCGTCCAGGAACTCCAGGATCGCGAGCGACTGGGTGAGCGGCGCCGCCCCCGGCCCACCGGCGTCATGGTCGATCAGCGCCGGAATAGCGCCAAGCGGGTTGATCGCGAGAAACGCCGGGCTGCGCTGCTCGCCGGCATCAAGGTCAACGAAGTGCTCGGTTGCGCTCAACCCCTTCAGAGCAAGCGCAACCCGCACCCGATAGGTGGCCGAGCTGCGCCAGAACGAGAACAGCTCCAGCCCCGACTGTTTACCCATCACACTGATCCCACAGAGCTCATAACTGATTTAGCAAGCAAGGCCAGGGGCTTTGCTCCATCGCGGCATGCCGCGATCGCATGAAAGGCGGAGCCTTTAAAATCCATTCATTGGTTTGTGAAACGGGTGTGGAGCCGGGGCGCCAGCGTCGGCGCCCCTTTGCTACCCCGTCCTGGTCAGCCGCTCGGGCGTCAGTTCGGCCAGGCTGCGCACCCCGTCCACCGCCATGTACAAATCCGCCTCCGCCAGCAGGCAGCGCAGCACGTGCACCACACCCTCGGTCCCGCCCAGCGCCAGCCCGTAGGCGTAAGGACGCCCGACGCCCACCGCCGTCGCGCCGAGCGCCAGCGCCTTGATCACGTCGACGCCGGTGCGCACGCCGGAGTCAAACAGCACCGGCGTGTCTCCGGCCGCCTGCACCACGCCGGGCAGCATGTCGATTGCCGCCATGCCGCCATTGGCCTGCCGCCCGCCATGGTTGGAGCAGTAAATCCCGTCGACGCCGCCATCGATCGCCCGCCTCGCGTCGTCCGGGTGGCAGATGCCCTTGAGCAGCAGCGGCAGCTTGGTCATCGAGCGCAGCCAGGGCAGATCGTCCCAGGTCAGCGGGTTGCCAAAAATCCGCCCCCACTGCCGAACCGCCGCCGCGATATCCTCGTGCGGCGGCCTCTCCAGCATCGCCAGAAAGCGCGGGTCGGAAAAATAGTTCTCCAGGCACAGCCCGCGCAGCTGCGGGAAGTTCGCCGTCGCCAGGTCACGCGGCCGCCAACCCGTCAGCCAGGTGTCCAGCGTCACCACGATGCCCTTGAACCCGGCCGCCTCTGCCCGGTGCACCAGGCTCTCGGCAAGCTCCCGGTCGGTCGGCGTGTAAAGCTGAAAAAAGCCGGGCGTGTCGCCAAACGCCGCCGCCACCTCCTCCATCGGGTCGACGGTCAGCGTCGAGGCCACCATCGGGACGCCGGTCTGCGCCGCCGCGCGCGCCGTCGCGATGTCCCCGTGCCCGTCCGGCGAACACAGCCCGATCACGCCAATTGGGCTCATGAACAGCGGGCTCGGCAGCGTCATGCCGAACAGCTTCACCGTCAGGTCGCGCTTGCGAGCGCCGACGAACATCCGCGGCACCAGCCCCCAATGATCGAACGCCGTCGCATTGCCGTTTTGCGTGCGCTCGTTGCCGCAGCCGCCGGCGACGTAGGAGACCAGGCTCGCCGGCATCGCCGCATGCGCCTTGCTCTCCAGCTCCTCGAAGCGGATCGGAAACCGCGGCTGCACCCCGGCGAGACCGGCGCCGTAGATCTCGTTCTGGTAATCGCCGTAATGCGCCATCAGGAAGCTCCGTGCGGAGAAGCAAGGAAGCGGTCCTTTTTTGAAAAAAAGGACCAAAAAACTTTTACTCGTAAGACAGCTCTAGCCGGCGCAGGCACGCGACAGCGCGAACAGAAGTTTTTTGCTTCTTTTTTTCAAAAAAGAAGCCTTACTGATCATACCCCGGCAACTTGCGATCAAGCTGACGCAGGAACCCCGGCCAGGCGAGCTTCGCCACGCCGCCCGCGCCGCTGCCCTTGGTTTGCGTCATCACCAGCTCCTGGCTCTCCGCCGGCGCCGTGAGCACCCCGGCATGACCGCCCGACAATGCGGCCACCTGCATGCTGCAGGCGCGCTCCAGGAAGAACATGTTGAGCCAGGTGGCCGCCGCCGTCGGTCCGGCCGAGAGCGTGCCGTGGTTGCGCAGCAGCATCAGCGACTTGTTGCCGAGGTCGTGCACCAGCCGCTCGCGCTCGCTGAGGTCGAGCGCGATCCCCTCGTAATCGTGGTGCGCCAGCTGCGGCAGCACGATCATCGCCGTCTGGCTGATCGGCAGCAGCCCATGCGCCTGCGCGGAGACGCCGACGCCATGGTTGGTGTGCAGATGCATCACGCAGTGCGCATCCTCGCGCGCCGCATGGATCGCCGAATGGATGGTGAAACCCGCCGGGTTGATCCGATACGGCGTCTCGCCGACGATCGCGCCGTCGAGGTCCACCTTGACCAGCGCCGACGCGGTCATCTCCTCGAAGAACACGCCGTACGGGTTGATCAGGAAGTGGTGCTCCGGCCCAGGCACCCGGATCGAGACGTGTGTGAAGATCGCATCGTCCCAGCCGTACAGCGCCGCTAGCCGGTACAGCGCCGCGAGCTCCACCCGCGCGCCCCACTCCGCCTCGCTGACCCGCCCGCGCGTCGCCAAAGATCCGTCCGCCATGAAGTCCTCCTGTCAGTCGGGGTCGACCCGCGGCCCCAGCGGTCTCAAACGCAGTTTGCCTACGCCATCGTCACGACCAGTTTGCCCGCCGCACTCCGCTGCGCCAGCGCCGTGATTGCCGCGCCGCCCTCGGCCAGCGGATAGGTCTTCGACACCACCGGCCGCAGCTTGCCCGCGGCGTAAAGCGCAAGCAGCTCGCCGGCGTTCACCCGGTCGCGCTCCGGCTCGCGGGCAACGAAGGCGCCCCAGAACACGCCCACCACCTGGCAGCTCTTCAGCAACGTCAGGTTGAGCGGCAGCTTCGGGATGCCGGCCGGGAAGCCGACGACGAGCAACCGACCCTCCCAGGCGATCGCCCGCAGCGCCGCCTCGGTGTAGTCGCCGCCCACAGGGTCATACACCACATCCGCCCCGGCCTCACCCACCGCGTCCTTGAACAATTTGGAGAGCGCCCGCCGCCCGTCCGCATCGAACGGTCCGGCCGGATAGACCACGCTGCGCTCCGCCCCGTGCGCCTCCGCCAGCGCCGCCTTCTCCGCCGACGACACCGCAGCAACCACCCGCGCCCCCGCCGCCCGGCCGAGCTCGACCGCGGCAAGGCCCACGCCACCCGCCGCCCCCAGCACCAGCAGCGTCTCGCCGGCCTTGAGCGCGGCACGGTCCTTCAGCGCATGGTGCGACGTGCCATACGTCATCATGAACGCGGCCGCGGTTTCGAAATCCATCCCGTCCGGAATCGGGCTGCAGCGCGTCGCCTTCACCGCCACCTGCTCGGCCATGCCGCCGAAGCCGGGAAAGCCGAACACGCGCTCGCCCACCGAAAACCGGCTCACCCCCTCGCCCACCGCCGAAACGATGCCGGCAATCTCCGCCCCCGGCGCGAACGGCCGCGGCGGCCGGATCTGGTAGCGATCCTCGATCATCAGCGAGTCGGGAAAGTTGACGCCGCAAGCCTGCACGTCGATCAGCACCTCGCCGGCGCCGACGCCAGGTGTCGCCACCTCCTCGAGCACCAGCGTCTCCGGCCCGCCCGGCCCGCGGCTGAGCAGCGCCCTCATGCCAGCGACCCGCTCGAGATCGTCGACCCGCCATCGATGACGATCGTCTGCCCGGTCATGTAACGCCCCGCCGAGGACGCCAGGAACACCGCCGCCCCCGCGATCTCGTCCGGCTCGCCGATGCGCCCGAGCGGCGTCCCCGCATTCGCCGCCGCCAGCGTCTTCGGGTTCTCCCACAGCGCCCGGGCGAAGTCGGTGCGGATCAGCCCGGGTGCGATGCAGTTCACCCGGATGTTCGACGGCCCGAGATCGACCGCGTAGTTGCGCGCAAGCTGCATGTCGGCCGCCTTCGAAACGTTATAGGCGCCGATCACCGGCGAGCCCTTCAGACCACCGATCGACGAGACGATGACCACCGCCCCGTCGCGCCGCTCGACCATGCCGGGCGAGGCGAGCTGGATAAGCCAATGGTTGGCGATGATGTTGTTGTCGAGGATCTTGCGGAACTGCTCGTCGCTGATCCCCACCATCGGCCCGTAGTAAGGATTGCTCGCCGCGTTGCAGACCAACACGTCGATCGGCCCAAGCCGCGAGACCGTTTCGCTGACGAGACGCTCGAGCTCGGCCTTCACCGAGAGGCTGGCGGCTATCGCCACCGCCCGGCCCTCGCCATGCTCCGCATTGATCTCGGCCGCCACCCGCTCGCAGGCCTCCTGCTTGCGCGAGGAGATCACCACCCGCGCCCCGTGCTCGGCCATCCGCCACGCGATCGCCCGTCCGATGCCGCGCGAAGAGCCGGTCACGACGGCGACTTTTCCTGTCAGGTCGAACAGGGACATCTGTCATCCTCAAAAAGAAAGCGCTTCTTTTTTGAAAAAAAGAAGCAAAAAACTTTTGTCCGAATAGGCGTCAATCTTATCGGATAAAAATTTTTTGGTTCTTTTTTACAAAAAAGAACTTCTTCTCAGCTTGGCCATGCCTCCGATCCACCGATCATAATCCGTCGCCTTGCGGCCCATGTAGTCCTTCACCTGCGGATGCGGCAGGATCAGGAATCGCTCGGCCGCCAGCCCCTCGATCACCGCCTCGGCGACCTCCGCCGGGGTCAGCAACCCGTCGAGCAGCGCCGGCTCGCTCCCGCTTGCACCCTGCGTCATCGCGGTCGCCACGCCCTGCGGGCAAAGCGCTGCCACCTTGATGCCGTCGTCGCGATGCGTGAGCGCCAGATATTCGGTAAACCCGAGCGCAGCATGCTTGGTCGTCGCGTATGTCGCGCTGCCGATCTGGCTGAGCAGCCCGGCGGCCGAGACGGTGTTGAGGATGGTGCCCCGCTTGCGCGCGACCATCCCCGGCAGGAACGCCCGCGCGCAATGCACGTGCCCCATCACGTTGACCGCCCAGCAGCGCGCCCAGCTGTCGTCAGCGGCCGAGACGGCATCGGCAAAGTTCGGGTCGCGCTCGAAGATGCCGGCATTCGAGCATAGCAGGTCGAGAACGCCGAACTCCGCCGCAACGCGCACGCCCATCGCCGCGACGTCCTCGGCCCGGCCGATGTCACAGGCGATCGCCGTGCCGCCGATCAGTCCCGCGACCTCGTGCGCGCCCTTGGCGTCACGGTCAACCACGATCACGTGCCGCGCGCCCTCTGCGGCAAACCGCTCGCACAGGCCCCGGCCGATGCCGCCGCCGCCGCCGGTGACCAGAACGAGGCTGTCCCGAACCCGCATCTTACGCACCCGCCCTGATGGCGAACTGCCAGGCGGCCTCGGCCAGCCGCGGCGTCCGCACCGCGTTCTGCGCCGCCAGCGCGTTCGAGGCCGTGCCGTCGCGCACCCGCCCGGCAATGCCCTGCAGGATGCCGACCAGGCGGAACAGGTTGTAGGCGAAATACCAGTCCAGCGCCGGCACGCCGTCACGCCCGGTGAGCCCGCAGTAAAGCGCCACCATCTCGTCCAGCGTCGGGATGCCGAGGCTCGCCAGGTCAAGCCCGCCCAGCCCGCTGCGCCCATCCGCCGGCAGCGCCCAGTTCATCAGCAGGTAGCTGAAATCCGCGAGCGGGTCGCCCAGCGTCGACAGCTCCCAATCGAGCACCGCCGCCACCCGCGGCGTCCCCGCGGCAAAGATCAGGTTGTCGATCCGGTAGTCGCCATGCACGATCGCCACCCGCGACTGCTCCGGCACGGTGCGCGGCAGCCACTCCATCAGCCGGTCCGCCGCCTCGATCGTCCCGGTCTCCGAGGCGCGATACTGCCGCGTCCAGCGCTCCACCTGGCGGGCGAAGTAGTTACCGGGCCGGCCGTAATCGGCAAGCCCGATCGCCACATGGTCGACGGTGTGCAGCCGCGCCAGCGTGGTCACCATCGCGGTGTAGGCGTCGCGCCGCTCGGCCGGCGCGAAGCTCGGCAGCGTGCTGTCCCAGTACACCGCGCCCTCGACCGCCTGCATGACGTAGAACATCGCGCCGATGACGGTCTCGTCCGTGCACAGCGCAAACGCCTGCGGCACCGGAAATCCGGTGCCGTGCAGCGCCGAGATAAGCCGGAACTCGCGGTCCACCGCATGCGCCGAGGGCAGCAGCACCCCGGACGGCTTGCGCCGCAGCACGTAGGCGCGCTGCGGCGTCTGCAGCCGATAGGTCGGGTTGGACTGTCCACCCTTGAACTGCATCACCCGCAGCGGGCCCGCATAGCCGGCGACGTTGTCCGCCAGCCAAAGCGCCAGCGCCGCCTCGTCGATCCGGTGACGCTCGTCAACCGGCTTCACGCCCTCGTAAACGCTCGTCGGCATCGCGTTGGCCGCCAAGCTGCTCACGCTCGGCGCCGCCGCTCCGGTCACGCCGCCGGCCGCCGATTGCCGTAGCGGCTGAACTCGAGCCGCGCGATGCTGCGGTTGTGCACCTCGTCGGGGCCATCGGCGAGGCGCAGCGTGCGCACCCCGGCATACGCCTTCGCCAGGCCGAAATCGTCGGACACGCCGCCGCCGCCATGCGCCTGGATGGCATCGTCGATCACCTTGAGCGCGACCCTGGGCGCCGCGACCTTGATCATCGCGATCTCCAGCTTCGCCCCCTTGGCGCCGACCCGGTCCATCATGTCGGCCGCCTTGAGGCACAGCAGCCGCGTCATTTCGATGTCGATGCGCGCCTCGGCAATCCGCTGCTCCCACACCGACTGTTCGGAGATCTGCTTGCCGAACGCCGTGCGCGACATCAGCCGCCGCGTCATCTTCTCGAGCGCCGCCTCGGCGACGCCGATCGTGCGCATGCAGTGGTGGATGCGCCCCGGCCCAAGCCGCCCCTGCGCGATCTCGAAGCCGCGCCCCTCGCCGAGCAGCAGGTTCTCCGCCGGCACCCGCACGTCGCGCAGGATCACCTCGGCGTGCCCGTGCGGCGCGTCGTCATAGCCGAACACCGGCAGCATGCGCACCACCTCGACGCCGGGCGTGTCGAGCGGCACCAGCACCTGGGATTGCTGGCTGTGCGTCGCCGCTTCCGGGTCGGTCTTGCCCATGACGATCGCCACCGCGCAGCGCGGATCGCCGACGCCCGACGACCACCATTTGCGGCCATTGATCACGTAGCTGTCGCCGTCGCGGCGGATCCGCGTCTCGATGTTGGTGGCGTCCGACGAGGCGACGTCCGGCTCGGTCATCAGGAAGGCGGAGCGGATCTCCCCGGCCATCAGCGGCCTAAGCCAGCGCTGCTTCTGCGCCGCGCTGCCGTAGCGATGCAGCACCTCCATGTTGCCGGTGTCCGGCGCCGAGCAGTTGAACACCTCGGAGGCGAAGTTGATCCGCCCCATCGCCTCGGCGCAGGGCGCATAGTCGAGGTTGCTCAGCCCCGCCCCGGCATACCCGTCCTCGTCATGCGTGGCGTTGGGCGGCAGGAACAGGTTCCAAAGCCCGGCAGCCCGCGCCCGCGCCTTGAGCGCCTCGACCCGCGGCGACGGCCGCCAGCGATCCGACGAGGCCGCAATGTCGGCTGCCACCGGGCCGACTTCCGGCAGGATCTCGCTGGTGATGAAGCCTTGCACGCGCTCGAGCCAGTGCTGCTGGCTAGGCGAGGGTGAGAAATCCAAGACGCTGGCTCCCGGGCTTTTTGTACCATACCCTTAATTCTACCGCCCGGGCCAAGCAAGTCCCGGCACGCATCGCCGCGATGCGACAGGCGGGTGATCGGGCCGCGCACGCGCGCATGGCCGCCCGGCGCATGCACTCATCACACCAGCGATCTCCACCGCCGCCCGAGCACCCCATCTGCATGGAGCCGGCGGCCGGGGAACGGCGCCCCTGCCAGGGTTGATTAGAAATGCTCGTATGATGCAGTGTCGCCCGACGCAGCATCGGCAAGCAGCACGTCCTCTGCCGAACTTAGGATACAGCGCATGCAGTCAGACGCGGGAACCTCCGGTTTCACAACAACCGACGGAGTGGCCGTCGTCACCCTCGACTCACCGCCGGTCAACGCGCTGTCCAAGGCGCTGCGCAGCCATCTCGCCACCGCCTTGCGCGCCGCCGATGCCGACCCCGCCGTGCGCGCCATCGTGCTGATCGGCGCCGGCCGCGGCTTCAGCGGCGGCGCCGACATCACCGAGTTCAACGCCCCGCCCGCGGCACCCACCCTGCACGACGTGCTCGACGTCATCGACGCCTCCGGCAAGCCCGTGGTCGCGGCGCTGCACGGGGTCGCGCTCGGCGGCGGGCTGGAGCTCGCGCTGACCTGCACCTACCGGGTCGCAGCGCCCTGCGCCAAGCTCGGCCTGCCCGAGGTCAAGCTCGGCCTGCTGCCCGGTGCGGGCGGCACCCAGCGCCTGCCGCGCGTCGTCGGCGTCGAGGCGGCGCTCGACATGATCGTCTCCGGCGACCCGGTTTCCGCCAGCAAGGCGCAGGCGATCGGCTTGGTCGACGAGGTGGTGCCCGGCGACCTCAAGGCCGGCGCCATCGCGTTTGCCAACCGCGTCGCCGGCGCGACCATCCGCCGCACCCGCGACCGCGACGACAAGCTCGAGGCGGCGCGCGCCGATGCCGGCCTGTTCGACCGCTACCGCTCGGCCAACGCCCGCCGCTTCCGCGGCTTCGAGGCGCCGGCCGCCTGCCTCAAGGCGGTGCAGGGCGCCGTCGAGCTGCCGTTCAACGACGGCGTCGCGCAGGAGCGGGCGCTGTTCGTCCAGCTCCTCTCCGGCGAGCAATCGGCCGCCCAGCGCTACGCCTTCTTCTCCGAGCGCCTGGCCGCCAAGGTGCCCGACATCGCCGACGACACGCCCACTTTGCCGATCAAAAAGGTCGGCATCATCGGCGCCGGCACGATGGGCGGCGGCATCGCCATGAACTTCCTCAACGCCGGCATCCCCGTGGCGATGGTCGAGGCGCGTGCCGAGGCGCTCGAGCGCGGCCGCGCCACCATCCGCCGCAACTACGACAACACCGCCAAGAAAGGCCGCCTCAAGCCCGAAGACGTCGAGACCCGCATGGGCCTGCTCTCGCCCGGCCTGGAGCTCGAGGCGCTGGCCGATTGCGACCTCGTGATCGAGGCGGTGTTCGAGGAGATGTCCGTCAAGAAGGACCTGTTCGGCCGCCTCGACGGCATCGTCAAGCAAGGCGCGATCCTCGCCAGCAACACCTCCTACCTCAACATCGACGAGATCGCCGCCACCACCGCCCGGCCCGAGCACGTGATCGGCCTGCACTTCTTCTCGCCCGCCAACGTCATGCGGCTGCTGGAGGTCGTGCGCGGCGCCAAGACCGACCCCTCGGTCGTCGCAACCTCCATGCAGCTGGCCAAGACCATCGGCAAGGTCGCCGTCCTGGTGCGCGTCTGCCACGGCTTCGTCGGCAACCGCATGCTCTCCGCCCGCCAGGACCAAGCCAACACCCTGATCCTCGACGGCGCCATGCCCTGGGATGTCGACCGGGTGCTGACCGGCTTCGGCATGCCGATGGGCCCGTTCCAGATGGCCGACCTCGCCGGCCTCGACCTCGGCTGGACGCGCGAGCGCTCAACCGGCCAGACCGTGCGCGAAGTGCTCTGCGAAGCCGGCCGCTTCGGCCAGAAAACCGGCGGCGGCTTCTACGACTACGACGAAGCCCGCAACCGCACCCCCTCGCCGGTTGCCGAACGCGCCATCCTCGACATCTCCGCCCACGAAGGCCGCACCCGGCGCACGGTCACCGACCAGGAAATCCTGGAGCGCTGCCTCTACCCGATGATCAACGAGGGCGCGAAAATCCTCGACGAAGGCATCGCCTCCCGCGCCTCCGACATCGACGTCGTCTGGATCAACGGCTACGGCTGGCCGATCTATCGCGGCGGGCCGATGTTCTACGCCGACACCGTCGGCGCCGGCACCATCGTCGAGCGCTTGCGCGCCTATGAGCTTCCAACCTCGCCTTTGCTGGACCGGATGGCGCGGGAAGGCGGCCGGTTTAACAAGTAAGGCAAGGGGCTTTGCCCCTTGACCCCAATAAAGGCGAAGCCTTTACAATCCATCATGTTGGTTCCGTGCCAAAAAGGCTAGCAGGGTGAACTCCGAACCCAACGAATGGATTTTAAAGGCTCCGCCTTTAATGGGATCGCGGCATGCCGCGATGGAGCAAAGCCCCTGGCCTTTAACCTAGAACACCGCACCGCCCTGATCACCGGCGCCGCCGGCGGCATCGGCCGCGCGACCGCCGAGGCGCTGGCCCGTCGCCGCTGCAACCTTGCTCTGGCGGACATCAACCCTGAACTCCTGGCCGAGGCCGCCACCGCGCTGAGCGCGACCAGCCTGCGCGTCAGCACCCACGTGCTGGACGTCGCCGACGCGGCAGCCGTCGCCGCGCTCCCGGCCGCCGTGCTCGACGCCCACCCGGGCCTCGACCTGCTGGTCAACAACGCCGGCGTCGCCCTGGGCGGCACCTTCGAGCAGGTCGCCGAGCGCGACTTCGAGTGGCTGTTCGGCATCAACTTCTGGGGCGTCGTGCGGATGACGCGCGCCTTCCTGCCGCTGCTCCGCGCTGCCGGCGAGGCTCGCCTGGTCAACATCTCAAGCGTGTTCGGCCTGATCGCGCCGCCTGGCCAGACCGCCTACGTCGCCAGCAAGTTCGCCGTCCGCGGCTTCTCGGAGTCGCTGCGCCACGAGCTGCGCGGCACCGGCGTCGGCGTCACCGTGGTGCATCCGGGCGGCGTCAACACCGCCATCGCCCGCAACGCGCGAGTGCCCGCAGCCACGTCGGCGCTCGATGCCGAGCGCGCGCGGACCTCGTTCCAGGCGGCGCTGACCCTGCCGCCGGAGGTCGCCGGCGAGACCATCATTCGCGCCGTCGAGCGCCGCCGGCCGCGCGTGATCGTCGGCCGCGACGCCAAGATGGCCGCGGCGATCGAGCGTATCGTTCCGGTGTCTTACTGGAAGCTGCTGGAGCGCCTGACCAGGCCTCGCTAGCGCCGCCGGCGGCGCCCGCAGCTAGACCTCGCCGGCCGGCTTGGCTACAGGTCAGCCAGCATGGACGCCCCTCTCCCGGCCCAGACCGCGCGCTATGAGCGCAAGCGCGAAGCGATCCTGGACGCCGCGGCGGCACTGTTCAATCTGCATGGCCTGGCCGGCATCACCCTCGCCGACGTGGCGCAAAGCGTCGGCCTGATCATGACGAGCGTCACCTACTACTACCGTCGGAAGGAGGACCTCGCCGCCGCCTGCCTGATGCGCTCGATCGCAACGCTCGACGCGATGCTCGACAAGGCCGCCGCGGAGCCCAGCCCTGCCGCCCGGCTGACCCGTCTGCTCGAGCTGCATTTCGCCCACCGCGCCGACATCGCCGAGGGCCGGGTCGCCGGCGACGTCAATTTCTGGGACATGCGGGCGCTGAGCGGGCCGGCGACCGAGCCGCCCAAGGCCGCCTTCGTCCAGCTGTTCCGCCGCGTCCGGACGCTGCTTCGCGACGGTCCGCAAGACGGCGGAACAGCCGGTCACTCATTCGATCCGTCGCGCGCCGGGCAGAACGCCCGCGCCCACCTCGTGCTCACCGCCGTCATCCACAGCAAGGCCTGGGTGATGCGCTACGAGGCGGCCGACTACCCGCGCGCCGCCGCCCGCATGGCCGATATTCTGATCCACGGGCTGGCCTCACCCGGCAGGGCCTGGTCGCCGGGCGCTGTGCGGCTGACGCCGCCGCGCAGCGATGGCGGCGAGGTGTCGCGGTCGAGCTTCCTGCGCGCAGCCACGGAGCTGCTCAACGAGAACGGCTATCACGGCACCTCCGTCGACCGCATCTCGGCAAGGCTGAACGTCACCAAGGGGTCGTTCTACCACCATAACGACACCAAGGACGACCTGGTGGCGGCCTGCTTCGAGCAGACGTTCACGGTGATCCGGCGCGCGCACGCCGCCGGCATGGCGGGGCAAGGCGATGGCTGGAGCCGGCTGTGCTCGATCACCGCCGCCTTGCTGGGCCACCAGTTCTCGCCGGACGGCCCGCTGCTGCGCCTGTCGGCGCTGTCGGCAACGACCGACAATTTGCGGCTCGGCCTGATCGCCACCAACGCCCGGCTCTCCGAGAAGATGGCCGGCCTGATCTCGGACGGCATCGCCGACGGCTCGATGCGGCCGGTCGACGCGGCGATCGCCGCCGACCTGGTCACCGGCATGGTGAACGCCTCGGTGGAGCTCGCCTACTGGTCGGCGGGAACGACGATGCAGAATGCCGCCGAGCGCTTCGCCAAGCCGCTGCTTGTCGGCGTGTTCGCGACAGCCGGCGACGCGGCGGGCTGACCCGCCATCCAGGAGCCGGCGGCGACCTCGCGATCCGGAATCCGCAACAGCATACCCCGCCGTCAAATCCCTCGGCGAGCGCTGCCGGCGACGCTCGCTCTCGCCCCCGTCCGTTTACAGCTGTCCGTTTCCCGGCACGATTGACTCCGGACGGCGACATACTCAAGCTTCGATCATAAGAATAATGGAATAAGAAAATGAGTGGGACGTCCAGCAGCTATGCAAGCCTGCGGCAGGCCGGAGGACGGGCGCTTTCCGGCTATCCCGCACCCGGCGCGCGCCGCTTCTACCTGGCCCTCGTGGTCGCCATCACGGTTGCGCTCTACTACGAGCTTTACGTCGTCGGCAGCGTCGCGCCGCTGATTATGCAGAACCTGCAGATGCCGTTCGGCTACTTCGTCATCGTGCTGGCGCTGAGCAACCTGATCGGCGCCGGCGCCTCCCTGCTCGGCGGCCTGACCGACCGCGTCGGTCGCGCCAACCTCGTCATCTGGGGCCTGCTGATCGTCGGCCTGGTCACCCTGCTGGTGCTACCCAACACCCATACCAGGCTGAGCTGGTCCATCGCCACCGCGGCAATCGGCTTCTTCGAGGGCATCATCCTGGTCGCGACCCCGGCGCTGATCCGCGACTTCTCGCCGCAGACCGGGCGCGCCACCGCGATGGGCTTCTGGACCATCGGCCCGGTGCTCGGCAGCCTGTTCGTCAGCCTGGTCGCGACGACGACGCTGCCGAGCCTGCAGACCTGGCAGAGCCAGTACGAGATCTGCGGCGTGGTCGGGCTGATCCTCTTCGTCGCCTCGTATTTTCTGCTGCGTGAGCTGCCGGCCGAGATCCGCGACCAGCTCATGGTGTCGGAGAACGACCGCCGCCTGGTCGAGGCGCGGGCGCGGCAGGTCGACGTCGAGGCCGGCCTGCGCAACCCCTGGTCGCAGATGCTGCACCTCGACGTGGTCGGCTCCGCGCTCGGCGTCTCCACCATGCTGCTGTTCTACTACACCGCGGTCGCCTTCGGCGTCCTCGTCTCGGTCACCTTGTTTGGCCTCACCGTCCAGCAGGCCAACAGCCTGGCGAACTGGGGCTGGGCGGCGAACGCGCTCTCGCTGGTCGGCTTCGGCATGGCCTCGGACCGCCTGCGGGTGCGCAAGCCCTTCATGCTGGTCGGCGGCCTCGGCGCCCTCGTCATGACCGGCTACTTCCTGCTCCAGGCCGGTCAGCACCCGAGCTACGCCAAGCTCGCCATCATCACCTCGCTGCAGGCGGTGTTCGCCGGCGCCGCCTACGCCACCTGGATGGCGAGCTTCACCGAGACGGTGGAGGCCCGCAACCCGGCGCTCTCCGCCACCGGGCTCGCCGTCTGGGCCTGGATCCAGCGCCTCGTCGTTGCGGGCTCGTTCTTCTTGCTGCCGGTGGTGGTGAACTCGGTGACCGACATCGTGCAGGCGCCGCTCACCTTGGGCGCCCTGCATGCCGCCCAGGCTGCCCATCAGCCGCCGGACGCCGCCCTGGTCGGCCAGCTGACGGCGCTGCAGCACGCGGTCGCAGTCGCGCCCGAACAGTGGCGCACCTGGTATGGGCTTTGCTGCGCCGGCATCGCGCTGTTCGTGGCCTTGATCTTCGTGATGAAGGGCCGCTGGAGCCCGGCCGCGGCCCGGCGCGACCAGGAGGCGCATGATCGGCGTGTCAGTGAGGAGCTGTTGCAGCTCGATCTCCGCCAGCGCGCCTAATTCCTGCCTCATGGTCTTACGCCGACCGGCCGACCCTTGAAGGATCACGTCATGACGCTCATCAGCCAATCGCGCGAAATCCGCCTCCGCACCCGCCCTGCCGCCCTGCCCGCCCCTGATGATTTCGAGCTCGCCGAGGTGGCGCTCGCACCGCCCGGCCCGGGCGAGGCGCAGGTGCGCAATCTCTGGATGTCGGTCGACCCCTACATGCGCGGCCGGATGACGCTGCGCAAAAGCTACGTGCCGCCGTTCCAGATCGGCGAGGCGCTGCAGGGCGGCGCCGTCGGCGAGGTGCTCGCCTCCAACGCCGAGGCGCTCCGCCCCGGCGACATCGTGCAGTCGATGCTCGGCTGGCGCGAGGCGTTCAACGCGCCCGCGTCCGGGCTGCAGAAGCTGCCCGACCTGCCGCTGCCGCCCGAGGCCTATCTGGGCGTCGCCGGCATGCCGGGGCTGACCGCCTATGTCGGCCTGCTCGAGATCGCCAAGCTCAAGGCCGGCGACGTCGTGTTCGTCTCGGCCGCCTCGGGTGCGGTCGGCTCCGTCGCCTGCCAGATCGCCAGGATCAAGGGCGCCACGGTCATCGGCTCGGCCGGCGGGGCGGAGAAATGCGCCTTCCTGCGCGAGATCGGCGTCGAGCACGTCATCGACTACAAAGCCCAACCGGACCTGATTGCAGCCCTGGCCCACGCGGCGCCGGACGGCATCGACGTCTACTTCGACAATGTCGGCGGCGCCCATCTGGAGGCGGCGCTGGAATGCTCCAAGCCCTTCGCGCGCTTCGCCCTGTGTGGCATGATCTCGAGCTATAACGGCGGCGTGGCCTCCGGCCCCGCCAACATCATGCTGGCGGTCGGCCGCAGCCTCCGCCTGCAAGGCTTCATCGTCTCCAACTACTTCAACCTCATGCCGGGCTTCCAGGCCGAGATGTCGGGCTGGATCGCCTCCGGCGCAGTGCAGTGGCGCCAAACCGTCGAGCAAGGCATCGATCGCGCACCGGCCGCGTTCATCAAGCTCTTCAGCGGCGAAAACCTGGGCAAGATGTTGGTCAAGCTGAGTTAAGGAAGCGGTTCTTTTTTGAAAAAAAGAACCAAAAAACTTTTGTCCCTTTGGGGGCTCGCTGGACGATTGAGTGCTCTGAGGAAGAAAAGTTTTTTGCTTCTTTTTTTCAAAAAAGAAGGCCTTTCTTCAGGAAGGAAACCAAAATGCGCGACTACACGAAGTTCTACATCAACGGCGCCTGGGTCGAGCCGAGCGGCAGCGCCAGGCTCGACGTGATCAACCCGGCAAACGAGCAGGTCTGCGGCCGTATCAGCCTGGGCGATGCCCATGACGTCGACCAGGCAGTGGCCGCCGCCCGCGCCGCCTTCGCCGGCTTCTCGCAGACCAGCCGCGAGGAGCGCATCGCGCTGCTCGAGCGCATCATCGCCGAATACACCGCCCGCTACAACGACATGGCCGCCGCGGTCACCGAGGAGATGGGCGCGCCGGCCAGCCTCTCCCAGCAGGCCCAGGCGGCGATCGGTCTCGGCCACTTTCAGACCGCTTTGGCGACCCTCAAGGCGTTCGAGTTCCAGACCCTGCGCGGCACCACGCTGATCGCGCGCGAGCCGATCGGCGTGTGCGGCTTCATCACGCCCTGGAACTGGCCGGTCAACCAGATGGTCTGCAAGACCGCACCCGCTCTGGCCGTCGGCTGCACCATGGTGCTGAAGCCCTCCGAGGTGGCGCCTTTCTCCGGCATCATCCTGGCCGAGATCCTGCACGCCGCCGGCGTGCCGGCCGGCGTCTTCAACCTCGTCAACGGCGACGGCCCCGGCGTCGGTGCCGCAATCAGCGCCCACCCGGACATCGACCTCGTGTCGTTCACCGGCTCGACGCGGGCGGGGATCGAGGTGGCGCGCGCCGCAGCAGCCACCGTCAAGCGCGTCCACCAGGAGCTCGGCGGCAAGTCGCCGAACATCATCCTGGAGGATGCCGACATGCAGAAGGCCGTGCAGGGCGGCGTCACCCAGGTGATGATGAACTCCGGCCAGTCCTGCAACGCGCCAACCCGGATGCTGGCGCCGAACAACCACATGGAGGAGGTCGTCGCGATCGCCCGCGCCGCCGCCGAGGCCACCACGGTGGGCGACCCGAACGGCAACGCGCATCTCGGCCCGGTCGTCTCCGAGCTGCAGTGGAACAAGATCCAGGGCTTGATCCAAAAGGGCATCGAGGAGGGCGCGACGCTGGTCGCCGGCGGCCCCGGCCGGCCGGAGGGGCTGGAGCGCGGCTACTACGTCCGCCCGACGGTGTTCGCCGGCGTCACCAACGACATGACGATCGCCCGCGAGGAGATCTTCGGCCCCGTCCTGACCATTCTCGGCTACGACACGGTCGACGAGGCGATCGCCATCGGCAACGACACCCCTTACGGCCTCGCCGCCTACGTGCAGGGGAGCGACCCGGCGACCCTGCGCTACGTGGCCTCACGGCTGCGTGCCGGCCAGGTGAACATCAACGGCGCCGGTCTCGACCTGATGGCGCCGTTCGGCGGCTACAAGCAGTCCGGCAACGGCCGCGAGTGGGGCGACCTGGCCTTCGGCGAGTTCCTGGAGACGAAGGCGGAGATCGGCTACGGCGCCATCGCCGCCGAGTAGGCGCCATCGCAGGCGAGCGCGTCCCTCACGCTCGCCTGCCGCCGGGCCCATGCCCGTCCGCCCAGGAGATGACCCGTCGATGACCAAGCTGTTGACCGCCGCCGCGCTGATCGCCTGCCTGCTCGCCCTGCAGGCCTGCCAGGCCGGCGAGGCGCCGCTCCCAAGCCAGGAGCACCAGAACAACAACACCTATATCGGCGCACCCGGCGACTTCGCGCCCTAGCCGCGCCCCGACAAACGGCCAAAAGTTTTTTGCTTCTTTTTTCAAAAAAGAAGCCCTGCCTTTCCACCGCCACCGCCCCATCAAAATGGCCTGCTTCTTGCTCGTAACCCACCGAGACCACGCATCGCGTCCCTGACGCATGCCAAAAAACGGGGCAGGTCATGAGCGGAACCAAGATCAGCCGTCGACGTCTGAGCGGCGCCATGCTGTCCGCCGCCGCGCTCGGGCTCGCCAGCCCCCGCCGCGCCCGCGCCGCCCCGAGCGGTCCGATCCGCATCGGCATCCTGCACTCGCTATCCGGAACGATGGCGATCAGCGAGTCGACGCTGAAGGACGTCATGCTGATGCTGATCGCCGAGCAGAACGCCAAAGGCGGCGTGCTCGGCCGCAAGCTCGAGCCGGTGGTCGTCGACCCCGCCAGCAACTGGCCGCTATTCGCCGAAAAAGCGCGCGAGCTGATCTCGGTGGACCATGTCGACGTCACCTTCGGCTGCTGGACCTCGGTGTCGCGCAAATCCGTCCTCCCCGTGTTCGAGGAGCTGAACGGCATCCTGTTCTACCCCGTGCAGTACGAAGGCCAGGAATGCAGCCGTAACGTTTTCTACACCGGCGCGGCGCCGAACCAGCAGGCCATCCCCGCGGTCGACTACCTGATGAGCGCGGATGGCGGCGGCGCCAAACGCTTCGTGCTCGCCGGCACCGACTACGTCTATCCGCGCACCACCAACCAGATCCTGGCCGCCTACCTCGCCACGAAAGGTGTCGCCCCCGGCGACGTCATGATCAACTACACGCCCTTCGGCCAGTCCGACTGGCAGAACATCGTGGCGGGGATCAAGAGCTTCGGCTCCTCGGGCATGAAGACCGCCGTCGTCTCGACGATCAACGGCGACGCCAACGTGCCGTTCTACAAGGAGCTCGCCAACCAGGGCATCAAGTCGACGGACATTCCGGTGATGGCGTTCAGCGTCGGCGAGGAGGAACTCGCCGGCATGAACACCGCCCCGCTGGTCGGCAACCTGGCCGCCTGGAACTACTTCGAAAGCATCGACACGCCGGCGAACAAGGCGTTCATCGCAAGCTGGCACAAATTCACCAACAATCCGAAGCGCGTCACCAACGACCCGATGGAGGCCCACTACATCGGCTTCAACATGTGGGTCCAGGCGGTCGAGCGCGCCAAGACCACCGACGTCGACACGATCATCAACACCATGGTCGGCATCACCCAGCCCAACCTCACCGGCAGCGTCGCGACCATGCTGCCCAACCATCACCTGACCAAGCCGGTGCTGATCGGCGAGATCCAGGATGACGGCCAGTTCAACACCGTCTGGCAAACCCCCACCCCGGTCGCCGGCAAGGCCTGGTCGCCCTACATCGCCTCCACCAAGAACCTGATCGGCGACTGGCAGAAGCCGATCGAGTGCGGCAATTACGACGTCGTCACGAAAACCTGCCTCGGCCGACACGCCTGACATGCGCCGGCGGATCCTCGCGGTCCGGCTGCTCCTCGCCTGCCTCGTGCTCGCGCCCGCCATCGCTCGGGCAGCCGATGCCTCCATCAGCGACGTCGCGGCCGGTCTTGCCTCGCCCGCCTATGACGACGTGGCAACCGCGGTCGAGCGCCTCGGCGTGCTCGGCGGCCCCCGCGCCGCCCCGATCGTCGAGGCGCTGCGCCACCGCGACCTGTTCGCGCGGAGCGAGGCCGGCCAGGTCCCCCCGCCGCTGTTCATCCGCTCGGGCCAATCCTACACCGATGCCCTGACCGGCCAGAGCGCGACCCCCGACCCCGCCACCCTGCGCCCGGTCCGCATGAACAATCGCGTCCGCGGCGCCGTCGCCAGCGCCGAGGGCATGCTCCAGCTGGCCTCGCCCGATCCGGGATCGCGCAGCCTGGCCGCCGACGCGATCTTCGCAGCGCACGATGCGAGCGCCCTGCCCGCCCTCGACCGCGCGATTGCCGGCGAGCAGGACCCGCGAGTCCGCACCCGCCTGCGTCAAGCCCGCGCCTCCTGCCTGCTCGCCGAGCCCACCGCGACCACCCAGGACAAGCTCGCCGCCATCGCAACCCTGAAGCAGCGCGGCGGCCTGGACACGCTCGCCCAGGTCGGCGGCCTCGCCGTCGGCGAGGGTCCCGTCGCCAAAGCCGCCCGCAACGCCATCGCCGCCATCGACCTCAACCTGCGCCTCTGGAGCTTCGCCCAGAGCATCTTCTACGGCCTGAGCCTCGGCTCGGTCCTGCTGCTCGCCGCCATGGGCCTCGCGATCACCTTCGGCGTCATGGGCGTGATCAACATGGCGCATGGCGAGCTGGTCATGATCGGCGCCTACGCCACCTACGTGGTGCAGCAGCAGGTCGCCGCCCACCTGCCCGCGCTGGCCCCGGTCGGCATCCTGATCGCGATCCCCGCCGCATTTGCCGTCTCCGGCGGCCTCGGCATCCTGATCGAGCGCTCGCTCATCCGCTTCCTCTACGGCCGCCCGCTCGAAACCCTGCTCGCCACCTGGGGTTTGTCGCTGATCCTCCAGCAGGCGACGCGCTCGCTGTTCGGCCCCACCAATGTCGGCGTCTCGAGCCCGGCCTGGATGTCGGGCGCGATCCTGATCGGCGGACTGACGATCACCCTCAACCGCCTCGCCATCATCGTCTTCTCCGGCTTGGTCATGGCCGCGCTGATGGCGACCCTGCGCGCCACCCCGCTGGGCCTGCGCATGCGCGCCGTCACCCAGAACCGCCGCATGGCCGCCTCGATGGGCATCCGCACCCCGTGGATCGACGCCCTCACCTTTGGGCTCGGCTCGGGTGTGGCGGGCCTCGCCGGCGTCGCCGTCAGCCAGATCGACAACGTCAGCCCCAATCTCGGCCAGGCCTACATCATCGACAGCTTCATGGTCGTGGTGTTCGGCGGCGTCGGCAATCTGTGGGGCACGCTGGTCGGCGCCCTCTCGCTCGGCGTGCTCAACAAGTTCCTCGAGCCGTTCGCCGGCGCCGTGCTCGGCAAGATCGTGGTGCTGATCGCCATCATCGCCTTCATTCAACGCCGCCCGCGCGGCCTGTTCCCGGTCCGCGGCCGCGCCGTCGAGACATGAACTCCCCCGGCCTGTCCCGCACCGCCGCGTTCGCAACGCCCATCACAATCCTCGGCCTCGCGCTCGCCATGGCGCTGCTCAACCTGCTGACCCCCGCCGCGGCCGAGCTGCACGTGCCCACCTACGCGATCTCGCTCGCCGGCAAATACCTGTCCTTTGCCATGCTCGGCATCGCCGTCGACCTGGTCTGGGGTTTCGCCGGCATCCTCACCCTCGGCCACGCCGCCTTCTTCGCGCTCGGCGGCTACGCCATGGGCATGTACCTGCTGCGCGAAATCGGCGCCCGCGGCACCTACGGCAACCCCGACCTGCCCGACTTCATGGTGTTCCTGAACTACCAGCGTCTCCCCTGGTACTGGCTCGGCTTCAACCATCTCCCCTTCGCCGTCCTGATGGCCCTCGTGGTGCCCGGAGTCCTCGCCTTCGTCTTCGGCTGGCTGACCTTTCGCTCGCGCGTCTCCGGCGTCTACCTCTCCATCATCACCCAGGCGCTCACCTACGCGCTGCTGCTCGCCTTTTTCCGCAACGACATGGGCTTCGGCGGCAATAACGGCCTGACCGACTTCAAGGACATCGCCGGCCTGTCGCTGCAATCCGACGTCACCCGCGACGCGCTGCTCGTCATCACCGCCATCACCCTGTCGGCCGCCTTCCTGCTCGTCCGCGCCGTGCTGACCAGCCGCTTCGGCCGCGTCCTCGTCGCCGTCCGCGACGCCGAAAGCCGAACCCGCTTCCTCGGCTACCGCCCCGAGCACGTCAAACTCCTGGTCTGGACGCTGTCCGCCCTCCTCGCCGGCCTCGGCGGCGCGCTCTACGTGACCCAGGTCGGCATCATCAACCCCGGCGAGTTCGCCCCCGCCAACTCGATCGAGGCGGTGATCTGGGTCGCCGTCGGCGGCCGCGGCACCCTCGTCGGCGCCATCCTCGGCGCCGTCCTGGTCAACCTCGGCAAGACCGTGTTCACCGGCGCCCTGCCGGAGTTCTGGCTCTACGCCCTCGGCGCCCTGTTCATCGTCGTCACCCTTTTCCTGCCGCGCGGCATCATCGGCCTGCTCCGCGAACGCCGCCGCGACAGCCCGAACAGTCCCGCGCCCGAAAAGCTGCCGGCGTGACCATTCTCACGCTCGACGGCGTCTCGGTCGCCTTCGATGGCTTCCGCGCCCTCAATGAGCTCTCCCTGAACATCGAGAAAGGCGAAATGCGCGCCATCATCGGCCCGAACGGCGCCGGCAAGACGACGATGATGGACGTCATCACCGGCAAGACGCGCGCCGACAAGGGCCGCCTGCTGTTCGACGACACGGTCGACCTCGCCCGCCTCGACGAGCCCGCCATCGCCCGCCTCGGCATCGGCCGCAAGTTCCAAAAGCCGACCGTCTTCGAAATGCTCGACGTCCGTGACAACCTGCTGCTCTCGCTCGCCGGCATCCGCTCGCCCGCACGCACCCTGTTCGCCCGGCAGACCGCCTCCGAGCACGACCGCATCGACGAGATCCTGCGCATCACCCGCCTGGAGCCCAGCGCGCATCGCCTCGCCGGCAGCCTCAGCCACGGCCAGAAGCAATGGCTCGAAATCGGCATGCTGCTCGGCCAGGAACCCGAGCTGCTGCTCGTCGACGAACCCGTCGCCGGCATGACCGACGCCGAGACCGCCGCCACCGCGACCCTGCTGCGCGAGATCAATCGCACCCGCACCGTCGTCGTCGTCGAACACGACATGGACTTCGTCCGCGCTTTAGACGTGACGGTCACGGTGCTGCACGAAGGCAGCGTCATCGCCGAAGGCACGCTCGACCACGTCAGCAACCAGCAACGCGTCGTCGAGGTGTATCTTGGGCGTTAGAAGGAAGGCCAGAGGCTCTGCCTCTGGACTCCGCTGGGGCCCACGGCCCCAGACCCCAATTCGAAAGGCTTTCAGGCGAGTTCTTCCTTTCTTGGCGAAGCCGTTCAGACTTCTATTTACCCCCGAGACCTCGCCGTTTGGCACAGTTATGAAATGGATTTTAAAGGCTTCGCCTTTAATGGGGTCCAGGGGCAAAGCCCCTGGCATTCCTTTCTCCGTTCATGAGTAGCGCCCTAGTCGTCGACGACGTGACGCTGCATTACGGTGCCTCCGTAGCGCTGCGCGGTGTGAGCTTGCGGGCGGAGATCGGTGAGGTGACCTGCCTGCTGGGCCGCAACGGCGTCGGCAAGACCAGCCTGCTGCGCGCCGTCACCGGCGCCCATCCGGCGTCGTCCGGCCGCATTCGTTGGGATGGTCGCGACATCACCCGGCTGCCGAGCTACGAGCGGGCCCGCCGCGGCATCGCAACGGTGCCGCAGGGGCGCGACATCTTTCCGCTGCTGACGGTGCGCGAGAATCTTGAGACCGGCTTTGCTGTTCTGCCGCGGCGCGCGCGGCGTATCCCGGACGAGATTTTCGAGCTGTTTCCGGTGCTGTCGACGATGTTGAAGCGTCGTGGCGGCGACCTGTCCGGCGGCCAGCAGCAGCAGCTCGCCATCGGCCGCGCGCTGGTCACGCAGCCCCGCCTGTTGGTGCTGGACGAGCCGACCGAGGGCATCCAGCCGAGCATCATCAAGGACATCGCCCGGGTGATCGCGCTGCTCGGCAGCCGAGGCACGATGGCGATCCTGCTGGTCGAGCAGTATTTCGAGTTCGCGCATGCGCTCGCCCAGCGCATCGCCGTGCTGGAACGCGGCTCAATCGTGCTGGAGGGACGCGCGACCGACCTCGATGCGGAGGTGCTGCGCTCGCGGCTGGCGATCTGAGGCAAGGCAAGCGCTTCTTTTTTGTAAAAAAGAAGCAAAAAACTTTTGCCCGTAAGCTAAACGAATAAAAGTTTTTTAGTCCTTTTTTTCAAAAAAGGACTACTTCCTTTCCAGACACATCGCGACACCCATTCCCCCGCCGATGCAAAGCGTAGCGAGCCCCTTCTTCGCATCACGCCTTGCCATCTCGTGCAGCAGCGTCACCAGCACGCGCGCCCCTGAGGCGCCGATCGGATGCCCAAGCGCGATCGCGCCGCCGTTCACGTTCACCCGCGCCGTGTCCCAGCCGAGCTCGCGGTTCACCGTGATCGCCTGCGCGGCGAATGCCTCGTTGGCCTCGATCAGGTCGAGCTCGTCGACCGACCAGCCGGCGCGCTCGAGCGCCCGGCGCGAGGCTGGCACCGGCCCGGTGCCCATCACCGCCGGGTCGACCCCTGCGGTCGCGAATGACGCGATGCGCGCCAGCGGCGTGAGCCCGCGCTTGGCCGCCGCCTCGGCCGACATCACCACCACGCCGGCCGCGCCGTCATTGATGCCGCTCGCATTGCCGGCCGTCACCGACCCGTCCTTGCTGAACGCCGGCTTCAGCTTGGCCATCGCCGCCATGTCGGCGTCGTGGCGGATATACTCGTCCTCGCTGACCACCGTGTCGCCGCGCCGGCCCTTCACGGTCACCGGAACGATCTCCTCCTTGAAGCGCCCGGACTTGCTGGCCGCCGAGGCCTTGCGCTGGGATTCAACGGCGAACGCGTCCTGCTCCTCGCGCGTCACCTGGTAGGCGCGGGCGACGTTCTCCGCCGTGTTGCCCATCGCGTAGCCATGGAACGCGTCCCACAACCCGTCCTTCAGCATGGTGTCGACGAAAGACAGCTCGCCCATCTTCGTGCCCGAGCGCAGATAGGCGGCGTGCGGCGCCAGCGACATGCTCTCCATCCCGCCGGCGACCACGACCTCGCTCTCGCCGGTGCGGATCTGCTGCGCCGCCAGCGCCACCGCGCGCAGGCCGGAGCCGCAAACCTGGTTGATGACGAACGCCGTCTTGGCGTCCGGCACCCCGGCGTTGCGCGCCGCTTGCCGGGCCGGGTTCTGCCCCTGCGCCGCGGTCAGGATCTGCCCGAGGATCACCTCGTCGACGTCGCCCGGCTGCAGGCCCGCCCGCTCGACCACGTCGCGGATCACGATCGTCCCGAGGTCATGCGCGGGCATGCTGGCCAAGGCGCCGTTGAAGCTGCCGACCGGCGTGCGCGCGGCGGCGACGATGACGATGTCCTGCATGGGCGGCTGAGCTCCTGTTCCGGGCAGCACGCCGGCCGTCGGTGCGTCGCCGCGTGCGGAACCCTACATAAGTCCCGGCAGCGCGCGGAGCCAGTCCCGCAGCGGCCGCCAGACCGCCTCGGGCGCGCGGCTGCCCACCACCATCCCGACATGCCCGAGCGGCGGCTCCAGCAGGCTCGCCGCCGGCCAGGCGCGCGCGAGCCCCCGTGCCGAGCCCGGCGGCACGATGCGGTCCGCCGCCGGCAGCGCGATCAGCCCCGGCAGCTTGAGCTCCGCCGGCCAGATCGCCTGCCCCGCCACCCGCCACTCGCCGCGCCCCGGCAGGTTGCCGCCATACCACTCCGTCAGGCACTCCCGCGCCACCGGCGCTGCGAGCGGCACCCCGTCATTGACCCAGTCCTCGAGCGCCACGAACAGCTCCGCCGCCGCGCCCTCCTGGGGTGCGGCGCCAAACGCGCGATACTTCGCCGCAATCCGCCCACGCTCCGGCGGCAGCGCAAACGCCATCTGCAGCACATCCACCGGCAGCGCTCCGGTCAGCGCCATCAGCGGCTCCAGCATCGGCAGCATCGCCGCCAGCCGCCGCGCCTCGTCCGCATCCTCGGCATGGAAATCCCACGGCGTCGCGAGCAAAGCCAACCCGCGCGGCGCCCGCGGCGCCAGCACCCCAGCCGCCAGCGCCAGCAGCCCGCCCATGCAGTAGCCGAGCATCGCCCCGCCGCCATTGGCGGCCTGATGCGCCCGCATCACGCGCTCGACATGTCCGGCCAATCCCAGCCGCCGGTCGGCAGGCCCGGGCCAGCCCCAGTCGAGCAGCAGCGGCCGCAACCCGCCGGCCGCCAGGAAGCGCAGCAGCGAGCGGCCTTCCATCAGGTCGAGCACATGCGCGCGGTTGACCAGGCTCGGCACCACCAGCACCGTCGGCGCCCCCTGATCCTCGCCATAATCCAGCAGCCGCGCGCTGCCCTCGCGCCAGATCACCGGCGGCTCCACCAGCCGGCGCTCGAACGGGTGACGGCGATAGGCGGCGATGCCGGCCAGCAACGCCGCATCCGTCCCGACCGCCGGCGTGCCGGACTGCATCGCCTCGAGCACCGGGCCGGCCAAATGCAGCATCAGCGGCCGCGGCCCGCGCCGCCGCATCGGCCCGGCCAGCACCGCACCCGCCTCAGCGCTGCCGCTCATCGCCTCAAAGCGGGATCGGGCCGAAGCGCCTCCAGCGCGGCGCGCAGCTCGCCGAGCTCCGGGTCCGCCGCCAGCGCCGCCAGCTCGCTCTGCCAGATCGTCAGACAATCCGCCGCCAGCCGGTCGCCGCCCTCACCCGCGCCACCAACGACGCCCCCGCCTTCACCCCCGCCTTCGCCCTCGCCTGCGCCGGCCGCTTCAGGCAAGTTCGCCACCGGGTCCTGCTGCATTCGCGTCATGGTCTCCACATATACACATGAGCGCGATGAGGGCGTGGTGGTGCGGTTCTCACCCTCGGGGCCGCCACGACGACACTGAAGAAGATCACGCGCCGGAGGCACGAATGACACAGCAGGACGAGGCTCAGGACGTCGCAGAAAACCCGCCGGTGGTGATCAAGAAATACGCCAACCGACGTCTCTACAACACCGAGAGCTCGAGCTACATCACGCTCGACACCCTGGCCGTCATGGTCAGCCACGGCCGCGACTTCGTGGTCTATGACGCCCGCACCGGCGACGACATCACCCGCTCGGTGCTGACTCAGATCATCGTCGAGGAGGAGGCCAAGGGAAAGGCCGCGCTGCCGACGTCATTCCTGCGCCAGCTGATCGGCTTCTACGGCGGCGCCTTTCCGGCGCTGATGCCCCGCTACGTCGAGCAGACCATGTCCGGCTTCGCGCGCCAGCAGGAGCAGGTGCGGACGGCGGTGCAGCAGACGATGGGGTCGCTGATCCCGCCCGGCCTGGAAGAGATCGGTCGCCAGAACATGGCGATGATGGAGCGGGCGATGAGCCTGTTCACGCCGTTCTACCGGCCCGGCGCCGCATCCGAAGCGCCGGACGCCAGCATGGCCCAGCCCGAGGCGGGCCAAGGCCAGCCCGACGCCTCGGTGGTCGATGAGCTGATCAAGCTGCGCGCAGAGGTCGCCCTGCTAAAGGCCGAACTCGCGGTCGCCAGCCATCAGCGCGGCGCCACGGAGACGCTGCCGAGCGCCGAAGTGACGCGCCTGCCGAGCAAGGCCGGCTGACATCGGCCAGAGCCGCTGCAGGATCGCGACGGCCGGCCAGCCGGAACGTCGCGATCAGGCGGCAGAAAAATGCCCGTGCACCAGCCCGACATCGTGCGCGTCGTCCTCAGGGTGCGCAATGCTCGCAACCCGGGCGCCCGGCGGCGTGCTGCTGGCCCAGCTATGGTCGTGCACGAGGCCGTCGTCATGATCGTACATGTCGTCGAACTGGGTCATCATCGCTCGTCTCCTCGCCATCAAACGTCGATGACAGACACTACGCCATCGAGGTGAAAGACGAGGTCGCGCAAAGCACCACCCGGCCGGAATGCGGTGAAGGCTTTACAGCTGCGCTTGTAAACGTGATCAGCCTGTAAACTTCGCGCAGCTAAAATATCCCGGTCGGCATACATCCATCTCGCAATCCCAAGCTATGGATAATGCCGACCAAGGGATATCGCGGATGACGGACGTCTGGCGTGCCGCCTGCCGGTTGCGTGACGAGTTCGGCGCCAAGGCCGTCGTCGTGGCCGTGCTGCGCTCCGACGAGCTTGGCGAGCGCGGCGACCAGAGCGGCAGGCTGGCCTGGCTGCAGGTGCTGGCAGCACTCGAAGAGCTCGATCGAGGCGACGCCCCCGACGACGTCCGGCACTGACGCCCAGCACTGACGCCCAGCACTGGCGCCCAGCACAGGCCGAGCCGTCCTGCCGCCGGCGCTGCCGACCGTCACTTCGGCCGCGATTCCGTGATCGGCGCCTCCCGCTCGAAGACGATCAGGACAATGCCGGCCAGACACGCGAGCGCCAGCCAGCCATAGGTGTCGGCAAACGCCTGCACCGTCGCGTTCTGGCGGATCGCCCCCAGCACGCCCGCCGGCCCCTGCAGCAACAGTCGCACGTCGCTGACATACCGGCCGGGCACCACGTGCTGCACCTCCACATCGGAGTGCACCCGCTCGCGCACGACGACGATCGCCTGCCCGACCACCGAGCCGGCGGCCAGCGCCAGGTTGCGCACGACGTTGAACAGCGTGCCGCCCGACACGCCGTCCATCGGCGTCAGCACCGAGGTGGTCAGGAACACCAGCGGCCCGAAGGCGAGCGGCCAGGCGCCGGCCTGCAGCACCAGCGACAGCATGTAGTCGTTGCCGTCCCAGTCGGGCGTCACGAAGGTGTCGATCATCAGCCCGCCGCCCATCAGCAGCAGGCCGAAACCGACCAGGATGCGGGCGTCGACGCGCCTGAGCAAAAACACCATCAGCGGCGCCGAGACCGCCTGGGTGATCAGCAGCCAGAGCAGGATGTTGCCGGTCTGCAGCGGCTTGAGGCCGCGGATCATCATCTGCTCCTGCGCCATCAGGTAGGATGGCCCGAGGATCGCAAGGTCGAACACCACCACCAGGACGAGCCCGAGCGTGAAGTTGCGCCGCCCCAGCAGCGTGAGGTCGATCAGCGGCTTGGCGGTGAACAGGTCGTTGACGACGAAGGCTGCCAGAAAGAAGCCGGCGCCGGCGAACAGCGCGGTCACCAGCCCGTTGTCGAACCAGTCGAGCCGCTGCCCCTGGTCGAGCCCGGCGGCGATCATGCAGGCGGCGAGGAACAGGCAGATCAGCGAGAAGTAGTCGGTGCCGAGAAACGCCTCCCACTTGACCGGCTGGCTCGGCAAGAAGGCGTAGCTCAGCACGAGCGCCACCGGCGCCAGCGGCGCCGTCATGTAGAATACCGTCTGCCAGGTGACGAGGTCGGTATCGAGCCCGGCGATGCTGTTGCAAAACAGCGGCACGGTGGTGGTCAGCAGCACATAGGCCGCAAACCCCACCGGCCGGTTGCGGATCGGCAGGTATTGCAGCAGGCAGACCAGGAACAGCGGCGTCAGCCCGCCCTGCGCAAAACCCTGGATCGTGCGCAGGATGATCAGCGTGCGGTAGTCCGGCGCGTCCGGGCACAGCATGTCGGCAACCGCGAACACCATCACCATCGACGGGATCACCCGCCGCGGCGAGAAGATCTGCGCGAGCCACGGCGTCAGCGGCACAATGCCGACGAAGCCGACGAGGTAGGCGGTGTAGAGCCAGGAGCCCTCGTCCCGCCCCAGGCCGAAGCCGCCGACGATGTCGGCCTGCGCGAGGGTGCCCAGGCGCTGGTCGATCGAGCCGAGCAGCGCCGCCAGCGCCGCGCCCGCAAGGCCGAGCAGCTGATGGCGCGTCAGCGACGGCTCCAGCCCGGCATCCGCCATCGGCGGCCGGATCAGCGTGCCGAGCCGCGACCGCATCGTCACGGCGCCGGGCGGCCCGGCTGGCCGGGCGTGGCCGGGATGGCCGGCCGGTCGATCGGCCGCAGCGGCGCCGGCGCGGCCTCGGGCAGCATCGGCGCCTGCGCCGTCACCGCCGGTGCCGTATGCGGCGGCGGCATCTGCGGGCCGCTCGCGCCGGGCACGATGGTGCCGGCGCCCGTGCCGCCCCCCGCGCCCGCGCCGTTCCCGGCCGGCGTCGTGAACACGTGCACCTCGACCGACAATCCGGGGATCAGCCGGCGGAACAGCGACGGCGGTCCACCCGGCGGCGGGTCGGGGTCGAGCCAGCTCGGATCGAGCGCGATCTTCACCGGGATGCGCTGCACCACCTTGGTGAAGTTGCCGGTCGCGCGGTCCGGCGGCAGCGTCGTCTCGCGCGCCTGCGCCACCGGCGCGATGCTGTCGACCCGGCCGGTGATCTCGTATTGCGGAAACGCATCCACGTGCACGGCCGCGCGCTGGCCCGGCTGCATGAAGGTGAGCTGCTCCTCGCGGTAATAGGCCACCGCCCACACGTCGCGCAGCGAGACGAAGCCGATCAGCGGCCGCCCGGCCGAGATGTACTGGCCGAGATAGGCGAGCCGCTCGGTCACCACCCCGTCCTCGGGCGCCAGCACCTGCGTGTGGCCCAGCGTGATCCCGGCATTCGCCAGCGACGCCCGGCGCTGCTCCAGCATCGCCTCAGCCGAGGCGAGCTCGGCGCGCAGCACGCCGATCCGGCCCTGCTGCTGACGGCTGAGTTCGACGTTGGCCTGAACCTGATCGCGGTCGCGCCGGTCATCGGCGGTCGCCTGCTCGAAGGCGCGGCGCAGCTCGCCGGCGGTGCCGAGCAGCGCCGCCTGCCGGGCCAGCTCGCGGCCCGAGCGATACTCGGCCGCCTGGCTCGCGACGATCATCGCGTTCGCCGTCTGCACCGCCGCCTCCTGCTCGGCGATCTGCGCCCGCAGCATGCTCGCCGAGGCGGCCGCCTGCTCGACCAGCGCGCGCGCCGCGTCGGCCTGGCTGCGATAGGTGTCCTGCTCGATCTCGTAGAGCAGCTGTCCCTTGCGGACGACGGCGTCGTCGTCGATGCCGACCCGGGTGATCAGCCCCTCGACGCGGGCGGCGATCACCACCGGGTTGCCGCGCAGCTGCGCATCCAGCGTGCCGGTCGGGTTGCCGCTGTAGCGGAACGCCTTCCAATCGAGCAGCAGCACCAGCACCAGCGCCAGGCCGAGGGCGGCGACGATGCCGCGGACCAGCAGCGCCCGCGCGTCCGTGGTCTGCTTCTCCTGCTCCTTGGCGGCGGCTTGCTCGTCCTTGGCCTTCTGGCTTTGCTGCTGCTCCTCCATCTTCTTCTGGGTGGCGAGCTTGTTCTCGCCTTTCTTCGAGGCGCTGACGCCCGGCTCGTCGGGCGGCACCTCGCCCCCATTTTCGCGCCCACCTTGGCCCTCACCTTCGCTCTCGCTCATCGAACCGGCGCCACCGGGGCGAGCGTCGGCGCGCCGGGCGCCGTGATCACCCGCACGATCGCCGACATGCCAGGACGCACCCGGTCGTGCAGCGGCCCCGCCTCGTCGTCGAGCCCGATCTTCACCGGCACGCGCTGCACCACCTTGGTGTAGTTGCCGGTGGTGTTGTCCGGCGGCAGCGGGCTCATCTGCTGGCCGGTCAGCGGCGACATGCCGACGACGTGGGCGCGCAGGATCACGCCCGGATAGGTGTCGAGCCGCACCTCCGCCGCCTGGCCGACCCACATGTCGGTGACCTGCCGCTCGGTGAAGTTGGCGTCTATCCAGACGGTGTCGAGCGGCGTCAGGTCGGTCACCGCCATCCCCGGCTGCAGCAACGAGCCGACCCGCACCCGCCGCGCGCCGACGACGCCGTCGCGCGGCGCCCGCAGCACCGTGTAGCCGAGCCGAATTCGCGCCAGCTCCAGCGCAGCCTGCTGCACGTCCACCTGCGCCTGGTCGCTCAGGCGCTGCGCCTGCAGCACGCCGATGGAGCGCCGGCGCTCCGCCGTCACCGCCTCCGCCTGCACCGTCTGCGCCGCCGTCGCGTCGGCCTCGGCAGTGGCGTTGTCCAGGCTCCGGGCGAGGCCGAGCGCCGTCGGCAGCAGGATGCGCTGTCGCTCCGCCTCCAGCCTCGCCTGCCAATGCTCGGCGCGGCTGCCGCTCGCCTGCAGCTCGGATTGGCGCACCTGAAGCTGCGCGATGCCGATCTCCGCGTCTGTCCGGCCGAGCTGGGCGCGCGCCGCATCCACGGAGGCCTCGGCGGCGCGCACATCCGCCGCGTAGTCGTCGCTTTCCAGCTCGGCGATGACCTGGCCGGCATGGACGGCCTGATTGTCGTCGACGTCGAGCTTGACGAGGTAGCCGGCGACGCGCGGCGACAGCGGCGTATCGTCGCCATTGGCGTAGGCGTCGTCGGTCTCCGGGTTGCGCCGGCTGTCAAGCGGATCGTCCCAGCTGACCAGGAACACCACCGCCACGATCAGGCAGGCCAGCAGCGCGCAGAACACCAGAAAATAGCGCAGCCCTTTGCGCTTCACCTCGTCTGTCAGCTTAGCACCCTAAGGGAAAAGGAAGGCCAGGGCTCTGCCCTGGACGGGACCCCATCGCACTTGTGCGATGGGAACCCGCCGCTGGGGCCCGCGGCCCCAGACCCGCATCATGGGGAAACGTGCTCGTCTTCGTATCGCTTGGCGAAGCCAGTCAATCCCGCTCCCACGCCACGGACCTCGCCCTGGAACCATGGACAAGGAATGGCATACCCCGATGGGCCTGCCTTACCTCATGAAGAGATCGTGCTCGTCGTTCATCTTGCTTGGCGCAGCCAGTCACTCCTACCTCGCCCCGCAGACCTCGCCCGTGAGAGATGACACGAATGGATTTTAAAGGCTCCGCCTTTAATGGGGTCCAGGGGCAAAGCCCCTGGCCTTACTTCCCCGCCTGCTTGTTACTGGCAGCGCTGCTGTCACCGGCCTGGCGTGCCCGCGCGCAAACGGTCGAGCCGGAGACCCCAGCCGAGACCGTCGCCCGCGTCCCTGCCGTGCCGGCGCCGGCCGTGCCCACCCGCATTCCCGGCCTCGGCCCGCAGATGACGCCGGAGGAGCGTCGCCTGCTAGCCGCTCCCACGCCGAACAGCGTGCCCGAGGACGACGCGTCGCACTCCGCCGCCCGCGTGCCGCTGCCCGGCGCGGCACTGGCGACGCCGCAGCCGCCGGACCTGCCGCCGGCCACGCTCGAGGCCGCCCTGGCCCTGGCCTATGAGAGCAATCCGCAGCTGTTGGCCGCCCGCGAGCAGGTCCGCTCTACCGACGAGACCGTGCCCGAGGCGCGCTCCGGCTGGCGGCCGCACGTCGTCGTCAACACCAGCGATGGCGGGTCGATGTATGAGGACAACACCCTTCCGAAGTTCAATCCCGAACATCGCGGCATACAGCAATACAGCCTGCAGGTGCAGCAGCCGCTCTACGAGGGCGGCGGCGTGCTGGCGCGGGTCCAGCAATCCGAGGCGCAGGTGCGCGCCGCGCGCGGCAATTTGCGCGCCACCGAGGCGGACGTGCTGCTCGCCGCCGGAGCTTCCTATCTGGACGTGCTGCGCGACCGCCGGATCGTCGCCCTCCAGCGCAACCAGGTCATCCTGCAGGCGCGCACCGAGCATGCCAGCCGCATCGAGCTGGACAGCGGCGCCGCAACGCCGGCCGATCTCGGGCAGGCCAAAGCGCGCACCGCCGGCGCCGAGGCCCAGCTCGCCTCGGCGGAGGCGCAGCTCGCCGCTTCGGAGGCGCAGTTCCAGCGCCAAGTCGGCACCCTGCCGCCGCCGGGGCCGCTGGCCGTGCCGGCGCGCGGCTTCGGCCTGCCGAGCAACCGCGAGACCGCGATCGGTGAGGCGCTGAACGACAACCCCGACGTCGTCGCCGCCGGCTTCTCGCTCGACGCGGCCCGCCACGGCATCGACATCGAGCGCGCCAACCTGCTGCCGCACATCATGATCACCGGCCTGCTGGAGCGCGCCCAGAACATCGACCTCGAGCAGTTCAACGAGCGCGCCAGCATCGCCGAAGGCACCGTCGACATGACCTTCCCGCTCTATCAGGGCGGCGGCGAATACGCGCGCATCCGGCGCGCCAAGGAGATGACGTTCCGCCTGCAATACGTGCTCGACGACGCCAGGCGCCAGGCCCAGGCGGTCACCGCGACGGCCTGGGACCTGCTCGGCGCCTCGCGCATCCGGGTGGCGGCCGAGCGCGCGGCGATCGCCGGCAACACGGTGGCGGTGAGCGGACTGTCGCGCCAGCAGGCGGTCGGCGCCCGCACCCTGCTCGACGTGCTGATCGCCGAGCAGGACCTGCTCGCCTCCAACGTCGCCGAGGTCAGCGCCGAGCGCGACGTGCTGGTCGCCAGCCTGCAGGTGCTGGCCTATACCGGCCGGCTGAACGCCGAAGACCTGGCGCTGCCGGTCGCAATCTACGATCCCGGCCAGCATTACCGCGAGGTGCGCGGCAAGCTCATCGGCACGGACACGCCAAGGTAAGGCCAGAGGCTCTGCCTCTGGACTCCGCTGGGGCCCGAGGCCCCAGACCCCATTCGAATGGGACGATGCCTTGAGCGTGCTAAAAGTGCCTAGCTGAGCTCCGCCGGACGACCGTCCGGGAAATCTTGCCTATAGGCAAGATGTCGATAAGTCATTGAAATTACTCGATGACGTTGGCGCAAGTGGGGCGAACTGCGCCAATCAACCCTCCACTGACCTTCTAGAAATCTTGCGGTATTTCGCCTAAATCTCAGAGTCGCAGCTTTATAGAAGATGCTCGGCTACGCCCCTTAAATGGATAGGGGTTTGGGCCTCAGGCCTCAGCGGCGGGTTCCTATCGCGCTGGCGCGATGGGGTCCCGTTCAGGGCAGAGCCCTGGCCTTTCTTGCAAGCCCGTCCCTGATGGCGCGTTTGCTTCCCTTGACAGGCTGTCGGCACTATATCGGCGCCATCGCCTGGGAGCACTCGCATGCCTGACACCGCCGTCTTCGTCGCCGAGGACTACAAGGTCGCCGACATCTCGCTGGCTCCCTGGGGCCGCCGCGAGATCGCGATCGCTCAGGACGAGATGCCGGGCCTGATGGCCCTGCGCGCCGAATACGGCGCCGCCCAGCCGCTGAAGGGCGCCCGTATCGTCGGCTGCCTGCACATGACGATCCAGACCGCGGTGCTGATCGAGACCCTGATCGCCCTCGGTGCGACGATCCGCTGGTCGTCGTGCAACATCTTCTCGACCCAGGACCATGCCGCCGCCGCGATCGCGGCCGCCGGCATCCCCGTCTTCGCCTGGAAGGGCATGAGCGAGGACGAGTTCAACTGGTGCATCGAGCAGACGGTGCGCGGTCCGCGCCTGGCGGACGGCACGTCCTGGACGCCGAACCTGATCCTCGACGACGGCGGCGACCTGACCAAGCTGATGCACGAGAAGTATCCGGCCATGCTCGACGACGTGCGCGGCCTGAGCGAGGAGACCACAACCGGCGTGCATCGCCTGTGGGACATGGTCCGCGACGGCACCCTGCGCGTCCCCGCGATCAACGTGAACGACAGCGTCACCAAGTCGAAGTTCGACAATTTGTACGGCTGCCGCGAGAGCCTGGTCGACGGCATCCGCCGCGGCACCGACGTGATGATGGCCGGCAAGGTCGCCGTGGTCGCCGGCTTCGGCGACGTCGGCAAGGGCTCGTCGGCCTCGCTGCGCAACGCCGGCTGCCGGGTGCTGGTCACCGAGATCGACCCGATCTGCGCGCTGCAGGCGGCGATGGAGGGCTACGAGGTCGTCACCATGGACGAGGCCGCGCCGCGCGGCGACATCTTCGTCACCGCCACCGGCAACGTCGACGTGATCACCGCCGACCACATGCGGGCGATGAAGAACCGCGCGATCGTCTGTAACATCGGCCATTTCGACAGCGAGATCCAGATTGAGTCGCTGCGCAATTACACCTGGGAGAACGTGAAGCCGCAGGTCGACGAGGTGGTCTACCCGGACGGCAAGCGGCTGATCGTGCTCAGCGAGGGGCGTCTGGTGAACCTCGGCAACGCCACCGGGCACCCGAGCTACGTGATGAGCGCCAGCTTCTCCAACCAGGTTCTGGCCCAGCTCGAGATCTGGCAGGCCAAGCCCGGCCAGTATGAGAAAAAGGTCTACACCCTGCCCAAGCACCTCGACGAGAAGGTCGCCGAGCTGCACCTCGCCAAGGTCGGCGCCAAGCTGACCAAGCTGACGCCCAAGCAGGCCGAGTATATCGGCACACCCTCCAGTGGACCGTTCAAGCACGAGCTCTATCGCTACTAAGTCACGCCCCCGTCACCGAACTTTCCCGGAGCCGCAGACTACAACCTGGTAGTGTGCAGCCGGGACACCGTCTCGGGAACTGGAACACCCGCGAGGCGCTGTGGGACGCGGCTTGAACGGGGCAGAGGCTTGGCGATGCGGACGATGGCGGTCACTGCGGCACGTACCGAAACCGTGCGCCAGGCGCTCAAGGCCATATCGCCGGACAGCGCCGCCGACTTACTGTTCCTAGAGCAGTGGGAGATCGAGGGCGAGGCCGGCATCTCCGCCACCCTGCGCGCCAGCCAGATCCGCCGCGCCAACCCCGAGCTCGCCGCGGCCCTCCGGGCCGAGCTCGCGACGCGGCGCTTGTCATCGTAGTGAAACAGACGGCGGCGTAGCCCGCGGCTAGGTTTCCGGCAGTTCGCCCGGGGAGCCCCATGTCAGGAACAACCTTCGACGCCGGCCATGTCGGTCCTGCGCCAACACTTGACCGCAAGCCGCACCGCGGCGGCATCGCGGCCTTCCTGATCCTGCTGCTCGCCGGCCTCGGCTACGCGGCCTACGGCTTGCTCTCCGACATCAACGGGGCCGGCGTGCCGGTGGCGACCGGCGCCTTCATCCTGCTCGGCCTGGCGCTGCTGATCGCCCTCGCCTTCGAGTTCGTGAACGGCTTCCACGACACCGCCAACGCCGTCGCCACCGTCATCTACACCCACTCCATGCCGCCGTTATTCGCTGTCGCCTGGTCGGGCTGCTTCAACTTCCTCGGCGTGCTGACCTCCACCGGCGCGGTCGCCTACTCGATGGTGACGCTGCTGCCGGTCGAGCTGATCCTGCAGGTGGGCTCGGGCGCCGGCTACGCGATGATCTTCGCGCTGCTGCTCGCAGCCATCATCTGGAACCTCGGCACCTGGGCGTTCGGCATCCCGAACTCGTCCTCGCACGCGCTGATCGGCTCGATCATGGGCGTGGGGCTGGCGAACCAGCTGCTGGCGCCCGCCGGCGTTGCAACGTCGGGCGTGGATTGGCAGCAGGCGGTCAAGGTGCTGCAGGCGCTGCTGTTCAGCCCGTTCATCGGCTTTGTCGCCTCGGCCGGCTTCCTGCTGCTCGCCAAGCTGCTGATCCGCAAGCCGGCCCTCTACCAGGCGCCCGACGGCAACAAGCCGCCGCCGGGCTGGATCCGCGGGCTGCTGGTGCTGACCTGCACCGGTGTGAGCTTCGCCCATGGCGGCAATGACGGTCAGAAGGGCATGGGGCTGATCATGCTGATCCTGATCGGCGCCGCACCCACCGCCTACGCGCTCAACCGCTCGGTAAGCGCCGCCGACACCCCGGCCTTCGTCGCCACCGCCCATCAGGCCCAGGCCGTGTTCGCCGCCCATGTCGACGCTGCTCCGGCCATGCCGCCGGCAGCGGCGCGCGGCATCGTCGGCGACGCGCTGCGGACGAAGGTGCTGAACACGCCCGCCGTGTTCCAGGCGCTGGCGGTGCTGTCCGGCGACATCGCCCAGCAGGTCAGCAGCTATGGCTCGATCAGCACGATCCCAGCCGCCGCGACGCCGAACATGCGCAACGACATGTACCTGACCTCGGACGCCGTGCGGGTGCTGCCAACCGTGGGCGCGCACTTCACGCCGGCAGAGGCGTCGACGCTGAAGGCGTATCGCGGCAAGCTCGAGCACGGCACCCGGTTCATCCCGACCTGGGTGAAAGTCTCGGTCGCGGTGGCCCTCGGGCTCGGGACGATGATCGGCTGGAAGCGCATCGTGGTGACGGTGGGCGAGAAGATCGGCAAGGAGCATCTGACCTACGCGCAGGGCGCCTCGGCCGAGCTGGTGGCGATGGGCACGATCGGGCTCGCCGAGGTTTATGGCCTGCCGGTGTCGACGACGCACATCCTGTCAAGCGGCGTCGCCGGCACGATGGTGGCCAACGGCTCTGGGCTGCAATGGAGCACCGTCCGCTCGCTGGCGCTGGCCTGGGTGCTGACCCTGCCGGTGGCGATCACCCTCTCCGGCGTGCTCTACGCGATCCTCCGCCACGTCTTCTAAGTCGGAAGTCCAGAGGCTATAGCCTCTGGTGGGGTCCAGGGGGCAAAGCCCCTGGGCCTTGCTTCGGGGGGCACCAGATGGACGTCGTCATCGGCATTGACGTCGGCAGCGGCAGTGCGCGGGCCGGCGTGTTCACGCTCGAGGGCGCGATGCTCGGCACGGCCAGCCAGGCGATCCGTTCTTGGCGTCCGCAGCCCGGCTTCGTTCAGCAATCCTCCACCGACATCTGGCAGGCGGTGTGCCGCTGCGTGCGGGACGCGCTGACCGCCGCCGGCGAGCTCGGCACGGTCCGCGGAATAGGCATGGACGCGACCTGCTCGCTTGTCGTGCTCGATGCCGGCGGGGCGCCGGTCAGCGTCGACCCGCAAGGCGCCGCCGAGCAGGACGTCATCGTCTGGATGGACCATCGCGCCGGTCGCGAGGCGGAGACGATCAATGCCGGCGAGCACGAGGTGCTGCGCTATGTCGGCGGCCGCATCTCGCTGGAGATGGAGACGCCGAAGCTGCTCTGGCTGCGGCGCAACCGGCCGCAGGCCTGGCGGCAAGCCGGGCTGTTCCTGGACCTGCCGGATTTCCTCACCTGGCGGGCGACCGGCGCGGCGACGCGGTCGCTCTGCTCCACCGTCTGCAAGTGGACCTATCTCGGCCATGAGCAGCGCTGGGATGACGAGTATTTCCGCAGCATCGGGCTGGGTGATCTGGTCGACGAGGGCTATCGCCGGATCGGCACCGAGATTTTGCCGCTCGGCAGCAGCGTCGGCGGCTTGTCGGCAGAGGCCGCGGCAGCGTTCGGCGTTGCCGCCGGCATCCCGGTCGGCACCTCGGCGATCGACGCGCATGCCGGCGGCATCGGCATCATCGGCGCCGCGATCGGCGACGGCGCGCCGGAGCTGGAGCGCCGCCTGGCGCTGATCGGCGGCACCTCGACCTGCCATATGGCGGTGTCGTCCGGTCCGCGCTTCGTGCCTGGCGTCTGGGGGCCGTACTATTCGGCGATGCTGCCGGGCCTCTGGCTGAACGAGGCGGGGCAGTCGGCGACGGGCAGCCTGATCGACCACATCGTGCAGACCCACGTCGCCTATCCGGCGCTGCGCAACGCCGCCGCAGCGCGCGGCGAGACGATCTACCAGGCCATCAACGAGCACCTGGAACACATGGCCGCCGCTGCCGGCACATCGCCGGCGATGCTGACGCGCGACCTGCACGTCATGCCCGACTTCCACGGCAACCGCTCGCCACGCGCCGATGCGAGCCTGCTCGGCATGATCTCCGGGTTGCGTCTGGAGAGCGGCCCGGACGACCTGGCCGTGCTCTACCTGGCGACGATCCAAGCGATCGCCTACGGCACCCGCCACATCGTCGAGACGCTGAACGCCGAAGGCTACGCGATCGACACCATCCTGGTGGCCGGCGGCGGAGCCAAGAACCCGGTGTTCCTGCGCGAGCATGCGGATGCCTGCGGCTGCACGATCGTGCTGCCGCAGGAGCCCGAGGCGGTGCTGCTTGGCGCCGCCGTGCTCGGCGCCGTCGCGGGCGGAGCCTACGCGGACATTTCCGGCGCAATGGCGGCGATGAGCCGCGCCGGCACCCAGATCCTGCCGAAGGATGGCCCGGTGCGGGCCTACCACGATGCGAAATACGCAGTCGTGCAGCGCATGTATGCCGACCAGCTCGCCTATCGGGCGCTCATGGAGCGCTCTTTGCCCTAAGCGGCTGCCGAGCGCTGGTCACTCGAGCGGAGAGATCTCTGACCGGCTGGCCGACGACCCGACCTGCACGATCGGGATGCCCGAGCGACCCTCGCGACGGTTCGGCGTCAGCACCGCCATCCAGCCGGGCGCGAGCGGCTGCATCCGTGGCCGGTGGCCTGGCGGCGGCGCACCAAAGAAGCGCCGGTACAGCAGGAAGACGACCTCGAGCGCCAGCACGACCGAGATGAACAGGAACAGCAGCGGCGTCCCCTGGCTCATGAAGACGCCGCCCACCACCGGCCCCAGCACGGTGCCGGCGGCGTAGGTCAGCAGCAGCTCGCTGGCGGTCTCGGTGACGGGTCGCCCATGCGTGCGATCGTTCACGCAGGCGATGCAGAGCCCATAGAGCGGGAAGGCGAATACCCCAAACAGCCCGAAGCCCACGATCAGGCTCGGCGCCAGCAGCAGGCGCGCGGTCATCAGCAGGAGCACGCTTAGGACGACCGTGCAGGTGCACAGGATCATCAGCAGCGTGCGCCGGTCCATGTGGTCCGACAATCGTCCGGCGGGGTAGTAGGATATTGCTCCGCCAAGCACCGAGACGCCGATCATGATCGCCGTGTCGTGCGGCGACAGGCCCAACCCGAGGCCGAACGCCGGCGCCAGGCCGCCGATGGCGCCGTTCACCATCCCGACCGCGAAGCAGCCCGAAACGCCCGAGGGCGAGATCTTATAGAGCTCGGCCAAGTGGATCGAGAAGGGCGGCGTGGGCGCAGGCGTCGGCGACCGGGTGAGCGCCACCGGCACGATTGACAGCACGATCGCCACGACGATCAGGAAGAACGGCAGCTCGGCGCGGGTGTCGAGCGCCGTCAGGCTCAGCGTCCCGATCAGAGAGGCGAGCAGGTTCACGGTCATGTAGGACGCGAAGATGCTGCCACGGCTGCTGCCGGTGGCACGCTCGTTCAGCCAGCTCTCGATGATGAGCGACAGGCCGCCGAAGCAGAAGCCGATGACGCAGCGCAGCAGCATCCACTCCGCGAAGCCCTGCATCGGCAGCAGCAGCAGCGCCATGGAGCCGCTGACCGCCGCCAGGGCGGAGAAGCTGCGCACGTGCCCGACGGCGCTGACGACGCGCCCGGTGACCAGGCAGGCGAGCATGAAGCCGAGCGACCAGACCGACGAGAGCAGGCCGACATTGGCCATCGAGCCGCCACTCAGCTCAAGGCGGATCGGCAGCAGCACGCCCTGCAGGTTGGTGCCGAAGACCAGGAGCGCGACGCTGAGGAGGAGGGCTGCCACCGACAGCAGGTCGGAATGTGGCTGGAAGGCAGCCCTGTCGTCGGTCCTCAGCTCATCCACGCGTCACCTCTCGGCGATCATGCACGGGTTGTCGCCTGGCCGGAAGCAGGGAGAGGTTCGAGGGAAGGAAGGGCTTCTTTTTTGAAAAAAAGAAGCAAAAAACTTTGATTCGGGCGAAATACCGCAAGATCAGCCTGCGTCACGAACACCGAGGTAAACCCAACGGTTAATAACAAAACCGTTTTAAATCAATAAGTTGTTAAAATCTTGCCTATAGGCAAGATTTTCCACCTGCATGTGCAAGGTGCTTTGCAACACCCGTGCTAGCACACTCACCCCTTCGTACCGATGAAAGTTTTTTGGTCCTTTTTTTCAAAAAAGGACCGCTTGCCTTGCCTAACGCGGCCAAGCCGAGAGCGCTGGATAGAGCGCCCGGTAGGCTTGCAGCCGTTCCGTGTAGGCCTCGACGAGGTCCGACGGCGGAGTGATGCTGCGGCTGCGTGCCGGCCGATGGCAGATGGCGTCCGGCGTCTCGCCGGTGACGGCCATGCGGGCCAGGCGTGCGGCGCCGAACGCGCCGCCATGCTCGCCCTCCGCCAGGGTATGCAGCGTGATGCCGAGGGCGGCGGCGATGATGGCGATCCAGGCCTCGGAGCGCGAGCCGCCGCCGATGACGTCGGCCTCGTGGATCTTGGTGCCGGAGGCGGCGAGCGCGTCCTTGCAGTCGCGCAGCGAGAAGGCGACGCCCTCCAGCACCGCCTGCGTCATGACGGCGCGGGTGGTTGACTGGTCGAGACCGGTGAAGGCGCCACGCACGGCGCCGTCATTATGCGGCGTGCGCTCGCCGCTGAGATAGGGCAGGAAGACCGGGCCGCCGGGGCGGAGCGTTGTCGGCAGCTCGGCCAGCAGGGCGGCCTCGTTCAGGCCGGTGACGCCGGCCCACCAGGCGAGCGAGGCGGCGGCCGACAGGGTGACGCCCATCTGGTGCCAGGTGTCCGGCAGGGCATGGCAGAACGCATGCACGGCCGTTTGCGGGCTGGGCCGGAAGCTGTCGGTGGTGGCGAACAGAACCCCCGACGTGCCCAGCGAGACGAAGGCGTCGCCGGGGCGAATGGCCGACAGGCCGACGGCGCCGGCCGCGTTGTCGCCGGCGCCGCCGGCAAACAGCGGCGGGTTTGTCATGCCCCAGCGGGCGGCGAGCTCGGGCTTCAGCCGTCCGGCCGCAGCACTGCCCTCCACCAGGCGTGGCATGGCGGCGCGGGACAGCCCGGTGGCGGCGAGCACCGTGTCCGACCAGTCGCGGCGGCCGACATCGAGCCAGAGCGTGCCGGAGGCGTCCGACATCTCCTCGATCAGCTCGCCGGTCAGCCGGTAGCGGATCCAGGCCTTGGGCAGCAGCACGGTGCGCGTCCGCGCGAAAATCGCCGGCTCGTGGTTGCGCACCCAGAGCAGCTTCGGCGCGGTGAAGCCGGGCATGGCGAGGTTGCCGGCCACTGCGTGCAGGTCGGGCACCGCCTGCTCCAGCGCGGCGCACTCGGCGACGGAGCGGACGTCGTTCCATAGGATCGCCGGGCGCAGCGCCTGCCCGGCCTCGTCGAGCAGGACGGCGCCGTGCATCTGGCCGGACAGGCCAATGCCCTGCACCGCGGCAAGGGCGGGCCCGGCCTCGCGCTGCAGCTGGTCGAAGGCGGAGAGCGTCGCCTGCCACCAGGCCTCGGGCGCTTGCTCGCTGTGGCCCGGCGCGGGTCGCTGCACGGTGAGGGGCACGGTGCATTGCGCGACGACGCGCTGCTCGCCATCGACAAGCAGTGCCTTGACGGCGGATGTGCCGTAGTCCAGGCCGATGAACATAACCAACTCCAGTCAGAAAGAGGTTCTTTTTTAAAAAAAAGAACCAAAAAACTTTTATCCGATTAGGACTATTTTCAGCGGGAAAGCACCGAGCGGAACAAAAGTTTTTTGCTTCTTTTTTTCAAAAAAGAAGCGCTGCCTTCCTGGGTAAATTCGCGCCTTGCCGACTGCAGGTGATGCAGGCGGCGCGAATGGCATAGCCGAGGATGTCGTGCAGCGAGGCCGGGTCGAGCGTGGCGATCGCCGTTCGGTCCAGGCGTCCGGTTTCACGTAACCGGGCGAGCAGCGCCGCGTGCAGGCTGTCGCCGGCGCCGACCGTGTCCACGACCTCGATGCGCTGTGCCGGCACGGCGATATGGCCACAGGCGTGATACGCCGTGGCTCCGGCGGCGCCGTCCGTCACGATGACGAGCAGGACACCGCCGGCAAGCCAGGCAGCCGCCCGCTCGGCCGGGTCGGCGTCCGCGCCGTAGGCGAGCTGGATATCCTCGACGCTCAGCTTGATCAGGGTGGCGACGCGGGCGAAGCGGGCGAAGCGCTGGCGCCAGGCGAGCGGATCGCCGGCGAGGGCGGGACGGACGTTCGGATCCAGGCTGATGACGCGGCGCGCCGCCTCGCGCTCGGCGAGCGCCAGCAGGGTCGAGCCGACCGGCTCGCTGGTCAGCGAGAACGAGCCGAACACCAGCGCCGTCGTCGCGGCGGGCAGGTCAGGCGGCAGATGATCGAGCGGGACGTCCTGGTAAGCGCAATCGGCCGCGTGAAAGGTGTAGTCCGGCTGCCCGTCCGGCTGGCGGGCGATCACGACCAGCGGCGTCGGCCGGTCGCTATGGCACACGAGGCCGACATCGACCCCTTCGCGCTCCAGCATGCCGAGCAGGAAACGGCCCAGGGCGTCGCGGCTCAGGCCGCCGAGAAAGGCGGTCGGCGCCTGCAGCCGGGCGAGGCCGACGGCGACGTTGAACGGCGAACCGCCGGCGACCGCCTGGGCCGGCAGGCTGCGCCGATCGGCACCGGGTGCGGCGACGAACAGGTCGATCAGGGCCTCGCCGCAGACGAGGATCATGTCGAAAAAGCGAGCGGTTCTTTTTTGAAAAAGAGAACCAAAAAACTTTTATCCGTTTGGCGAGGTGTGGACGACCGAAGTTGTGATCTTAGAAGTAAAAGTTTTTTGCTTCTTTTTTTCAAAAAAGAAGCGCTTGCCTTCCTCACGCCGCCAACGGATGACGGAGCCTCTGCGCCATGGCGACGCCGGCCTGGTCGAACAGGTGGACATGCGCCGGATCGATGTCGAGCCGGATTGGTTGATGAGCGGCCGTCATGTCGCCGCCATCGGTCTGCACCGTCACAGGCTGGTCGCCCGCCAGCATGACATGCAGCAGCGTCAGGCCGCCAAGCCGCTCGACCAGCCGCACCTGGCCTGCGAGCGGCCCGTCGGCACGGATGTGCAGCGCCTCCGGACGGATGCCGATCGTCACCGGGTCGCCGGCGCGCGAGGCCGTCATTTCGGCCGGCACGCTCAGCATCGCTCCATCGGCGAGCGTCACGCCGACGCCGCCGGGCTCGGCGCCGCGCACCGTGCCCGCCAGCATGTTCATCCGCGGCGAGCCGATGAAGCCGGCGACGAACAGATTGGCCGGGTGATGATAGAGCTCCAGCGGCGAGCCGACCTGCTCGACCCGGCCGGCCTGCAGGACGACGATCTTGTCGGCCATCGTCATCGCCTCGACCTGGTCGTGGGTGACGTAGATCGTGGTGGCCTTGAGGTCCTCGTGCAGGCGCAGCAGCTCGATGCGCGTTTGGCCGCGCAAGGCCGCATCCAGGTTGGAGAGCGGCTCGTCGAACAGGAACACCTTCGGGTCGCGCACGATGGCGCGGCCGATCGCGACGCGCTGACGCTGGCCGCCGGACAACTCCTTGGGCGTGCGGTCCAGGTATGGGCCGAGCTGCAGCACCCGCGCCGCCTCGTCCACCTTACGGTCGCGCTCCAGCTTGGGCACCTTGGCCAGGCGCAGCGCGAACGCCATGTTCTGCCGCACCGTCATGTGCGGATACAGAGCATAGGACTGGAAGACCATCGCGAGCCCACGGTCGGCCGGCCCGACCTCGTTGACGCGCCTGCCGTCGATCGACAGCTCGCCCGAGGTGATCTCCTCCAGCCCCGCGATCATGCGCAGCAGCGTCGACTTGCCGCAGCCGGAGGGGCCGACGAAGACCACGAACTCGCGCTCGGCGATGTCGAGGTCGACGCCCTTGATGATCTCGGTCTCGGCGTAGCTCTTGCGCAGGCCACGCAGCGTCAGGGTCGCCATGCTTGGTGCTCCTACTTGACGGCGCCGAAGGTGAGGCCGCGCACGAGCTGGCGCTGGCTCAGCCAGCCGAACACCAGGATCGGCGCCACCGCCATCGTCGAGGCGGCGGACAGCTTGGCGAAGAACAGCCCCTCCGGGCTGGAGAACGAGGCGATGAACGCGGTCAGCGGCGCGGCGCTCGAGGAGGTCAGATTGAGGCTCCAGAACGCCTCGTTCCAGCACAGGATGAGCGAGAGCAGGCCGGTCGAGGCGACGCCGGGCAGGGTGAGCGGCATCAGCAGGTAGACCATCTCGCCCCAGGTGGTGGCGCCGTCCATCCGGCCGGCCTCGAGGATCTCGTGCGGCACATCCTTGTAGAAGGTGAACAGCATCCAGACGACGATCGGCAGGTTCATCAGCGCGTAGATGATGAGCAGGCCGGAGCGCGTGTCCAGCAGGCCGAGGCTGCGGAAGATCAGGTAGATCGGCACCAGCACGCCGACCGGCGGCAGCATCTTCGTCGACAGCATCCACAGCAGGGTGCCGCGGGTGCGCGGCGAGGGATGGAAGGCCATCGAGTAGGCGGCCGGGATGGCGAGCGCCAGGGCCAGCAACGTGCCGCCAAGCGAGATGATGACGCTGTTCAAGGCGAAGCGGAGGTAGTCGGCGCGGGCGAACACCTCGGCATAGGAGGCGAGCGTGGGACCGAAGACCGGGCTCGGGGTGATCGCGGCGCCCTCGGTCTTGAAGCTGGTCAGCAGCATCCAGGCGATCGGAAAGAACAGCAGCAGTCCGACGGCCCAGCCCAGGACGGCGATGATCACCCGCTGCGCCATGCTTGCGCGCATTCAGACCACCAGCCGGCGGGCGACGCTGCGCACGAGGAACAGCGCGACGATGTTGGCAAGGATAATCGCGATCACGCCGCCGGCCGAGGCGCCGCCGACATCGTATTGCAGCAGCGCGCGCGCGTAGATCAGGAAGGCGAGGTTCGTCGTGGCGTTGCCGGGGCCTCCCGAGGTGGTGACGAAGATCTCGGCGAAGACCGTCAGCAGGTAGATGGTCTCGATCATGATGACGACGCCGATCGCGCGGCGCAGATGCGGCAGCGTAATGAAAACGAAGCTCGCGATCGGACCGGCGCCGTCCATGCGGGCGGCCTCGCGCTGCTCGTGGTCGAGCGACTGAACGGCTGTGAGCAGGATCAGGATGGCAAACGGCAGCCACTCCCATGACACGATGGCGATGACGGACGCCATCGGGAACTGGGCGAACCAGTCGATCGGCGCCAGGCCGACCGACCGGGCGACCCCGCCGAACACGCCGTAGATCGGGTGCATTAGCAGGTTCTTCCAGATCAGCGCGGCGACCGTCGGCATGACGAAGAACGGCGAGATGGCGAGCAGGCGGGCGACGCTCTTGCCCGGGAAGTCCTGGTCGAACAGCACCGCGAGCAACGTGCCGAGGCCGACGGTGATGACGAGCACCGAGCCGACCAGCACCAGGGTGTTGATGAGGGAGGCCCAGAAATCCGGGTCGGTGACCAGGTAGGTGTAATTGTCGATCCCGGCGAAGCCATGCTGCGTCGGGTCGATGAGGTTGTAGCGCTGCAGCGAGAACCACAGGGTCAGCACCAGCGGCACGATCATCCAGACCAGCAGCACCGCGACCGAGGGCGCAACGAGGGCGAAGCCGGGCCCGCGTCTTGCACGACGCGGCACCGCCACCGTCGACGGCGAGATGGCCGGCGCGAGGGCGGTGCTGCTCATGCTGGCGGCCTCGCCACTACTGCTTCGGGTAGCCCGCCTGATGCATCGTTCGCGCCGTCGCCGACTGCGCCGAGGCGAGCGCCTGGTCGAGCGTCGTCTGGCCGGTCAGCGTGCCGGCGACGGTCTGACCGACCTGGGTGCCGATGCCCTGGAACTCGGGGATGGCGACGAACTGCGCCCCGGTGTAGGGCCTCGGATTGGCCGTGGGGCCGTCGATGTGGGAGACGTTGATGGCGTTCAGCACGAAGTTGGCGAACGGCGCGACCTGCTGATAGGCCGGGTTGCTGTAGGTCGATTGGCGGGTGCCGGGCGGCACCGACACCCAGCCATTCGCCTTGGCCACCAGCCCGATATAGTCCTTCGAAGTCGCCCAGGTGACGAACTGGGTGGCTGCCGCCTTCTGCTTGGACGAGGTCGGAATCGCGAGATTCCAGCTCCACAGCCAAGTCGGCGCGTTCGGATCGGCGGCCGTCGGCATCGGCGCGAAGCCGACCTTGTCGGCAACGCTCGACTGCGATTTGTTGAACAGCAGGCCGCCGGCGACGGTCGCATCGATCCACATGCCGCAATGGCCGCTGCCGAACAAGGCGAGGTTTTCGTTAAAGCCGTTGGAGGTGGCGCCCGGCGGGCCGTCCGCCTTTAGAATGCCGTCGTAATAGCCGATGGCCTTGTGCCAGGGCGGGGTGTTGATCGTGGTCTTCCAGCCGGTGCCGAACCACTGGCCGCCGAAGGCATTCACCAGCGAGGTGACGTAGGCCATGTTCTCGCCCCAGCCGGGCTTGCCGCGCAGGCACATGCCATAGATCTGGTTCGACTTGTCGGTGATCTTGTCAGCATATTCGCGGATCTGCTGATAGGTCGGCGCGGCGGGCATCTTGATGCCGGCCTTTTGGAACAGGTCCGTGCGATAGTAGGTCATTGCGCTTTCGGCATAGAACGGCAGGCCGTACAGCTTGCCGTTATAGGTGAGCCCCTTGCGCACCGGCGCCAGCAGATCGTCCACGTCGTAGCTGCTCGGCAGGTTGTCGAACGGCATGAGCCAGCCCTGCTTGGCCCAGATCGGCACTTCGTAGTTGCCGACCGTCGTCACGTCGAACTGGCCGGCGCCAGTGGCGATGTCGGTGGTGACGCGCTGGCGCAGCACGTTCTCCTCCAGCACCACCCAGCGCAGGTGGATGTCCGGATGCTGCTGCTCGAACTGCGAGGACAGCTTCTGCATGACGACCATGTCGCCGTTGTTGACGGTGGCGATGGTCAGCGTGGTGTCGGCCTTGGCGGACACGGCGGCGCAGCACGCGCCGATCAGGCCGGTCGCCGCCAAGCATAGAAAGAGGTGCCGTTGAGCGGCCATCGTGCGTCCTCACCTTTCGTAGCGACCGCTGGGCGCGGCTCTGCTCGTTGCAGTCACGGTGTCACCGGCTTGGCGCTTCGTCAAGGAAGGCCGGGGAGGGAAGGCCAGGGGCTTTGCCCCTGGCCCCCATCAAAGGCGGAGCCCACGAAATCCATTCGTTGCTGGTGGCGAACGGGAAGGCTAGGGAGGTCGATGGCGGATCGTCAGAACGCCAGCTCCGCAGCGGCCGTGCCGAGCGTCACCTGGCTGCCGCGCTGGTAGAGCAGGCCTAGCCAGCGGCGCACCGGCTGGATCAGCCGCTCGTCCTGACCGAGTTCGCCGAACAGCGGCGCAATGCTCAGCAGCGGCGCCGGGTCCTCGCCGCCGGCGATCGCGGCCTCGCGCAGTTGCGGCGCCAGTGGATGGCGCACGTCGATCGGCGCGCCCTGCTCGTCCTCGCCGCGGACGCGTCGCAGCCAGGCGGCGAGCGCCAGGGCCAGCAGCTCGACCGGCTGGTCGTCGCGCAGGCGGTCGCGAATCGGGTCGACCAGCACGTTGAGCGGCGCGTCCGTGTTGACCCGCTCCACCGTGTCCTTGATCGCGGTGTTAGCGAAGCGCGTGATCAGCTCGGCCTTATAGGCGGCGAGGTCGATGCCCGGAACGGGCAGCAGCGTCGGGCCGGTCTCGCGGTCCATCAGTGCCGCCATGAAGGGGGTCATCGACGGCAGCGCCATCGCCTCGTCGACGGTGACCGCGCCGGCCAGGCGGCCGAGGCCGGCGATGGCGAGGTGGCTGGCGTTCAGCAGCCGCAGCTTCATGAACTCGTAGGGCGCCACGTCGCTGACGAACTGCGCGCCGACGCGCTCCCAGGCCGGGCGGCCGGCGATGAAGCGATCCTCGATCACCCACTGGCGGAAGGTCTCGCACACCACCGGCCAGCGATCCGCCACGCCGTGCCGTCGCTCCAGCTCGGCGAGGTCGTTCGGCGTCGTCACCGGGGTGATGCGGTCGACCATCGTGCTCGGAAAGCTTGCCGAGGCGGCGATCCACTCCGCCAGGCCAAGGTCGTGCTGCAAGTCGCGCAGCCTGGCGAGCGCCAGCACCGCGTCGCGCAGCACGGTGCCGTTATGCTGAATGTTGTCGCAGCTGAGCGCCGTGAAGGGGAGGGCGCCGGACACGCGGCGGCGGCGATAGGCCTCGACGATGACGCCGACGGCGCTGCGCGGCCGTGCCGGCTCGGCGAGATCGGCGCGGATCAGCGCGTGGTCCGGGTCGAGCTGCTTGGTCGCGCGGTTCAGGCAGTAGCCGTTCTCCGTCACCGTCAGGCTGACGATGCGGATCGCCGGGTCGTCGATCGCCTCGAGCAGAACGCCGCTATCCTCGCCGGCGAACAGGCAGCCGGCGAGCGAGCCGATCACGGTGACGGTCTCGTCGGCGCCGACCCGCTCGCTCAGCGTGTAGAGGCTGTCTTGCGGCGCCAGGCTTTCGGCCATCCGGCGGTCGCCGGGCAGCAGGCCGGCGCCGATGATGCCGAAGCCCAGCGAGGCCGGATCCAGCGCCATCAGGTCGTGGGTGTAGCGCGCCAGGTGGGCGCGGCTGAAGCCGCCAAGCCCGAGATGCACGATGCCGGGCCGCACGAGCGCCGGGTCGAAGCCCGGCGCGCGGACGGTGGCGGGCAGGCGGGACAACGCGGCGCGGCTCAAAGCGACAGGCTGCACGGAACCTCCAGTATTGCCGCGTTATGTTGCAGTGCAACACGGCCGAGCTTGACGCATCAGTCTCGGCCGACAGCGCCAGGCTGACAATCCCGCGCCTCGACTGACAATCATCGCAGCCCATGTTACCATAGCTACTGGTGGAGATGGCGCCTCGACATGACGCGCTGCAGGCAGGCGCGCGTACAATACAGCTCGGGACAACCGGCATGACATCGCAGATCACGCACTCGGACATACCGGCGCGGCTGGACCGACTGGGCTGGAGCCGCTTCCACTTGCTCGTGGTGGTGGCGCTCGGCATCACCTGGATCCTCGACGGGCTGGAGGTCACCATCGTCGGCTCGATCGGGCCGGCGCTGCAGGATCCGCGCACCCTGGCGCTGACCGCCGCGCAGGTCGGCAGCTCGGCCTCGGCCTATGTCGCCGGGGCGGTAATCGGCGCGCTGATTTTCGGCTGGCTGACCGATCGGGTCGGGCGCAAGGCGGTGTTCAGCGTTACCCTGCTGGTCTACGTCGTCGGCGTGCTGCTCTCGGCCTGCGCCTGGAGCTTCTGGAGCTTCGCGCTGTTCCGGCTGATCACCGGGATGGGCATCGGCGGCGAATACTCCGCCATCAATTCGGCGATCGACGAGCTCATCCCGGCGCGGCTGCGCGGGCGGGTGGATCTTGCGATCAACGGCACCTTCTGGGTCGGTGCGGCGCTCGGCGCCGGCGCCTCCATTCCGCTGCTGGGCGGCCACGTCGTCGCGCTCAACGTCGGCTGGCGGCTCGGCTTTCTGATCGGCGGCCTGCTCGGCCTGCTGGTGCTGCTGCTGCGCGGCTGGGTGCCGGAGAGCCCGCGCTGGCTGATCGCGCATGGCCGCGAGACCGAGGCGCGCGAGGTCATGGACCACATCGAGGGCCGCTGCAGCCGCCACGGCGCGCTGCCGGCGCTCGAGTGCGCCTTCGTCGCCGCGAAGCCGAAGATGACGGTGAGGGACGTCTGCCACCTGATGCTCGGACGCTATCGCGCCCGCAGCCTGCTCGTGCTGACGCTGATGGCCTCGCAGGCGTTTCTCTTCAACGCCGTGTTCTTCACCTACGGCATGGTGATGAACACCTTCTACCACGTGCCATCGCACAGGATGGGGCTGCATATCCTGCCGCTCGCCGCCGCCAGCTTTCTCGGGCCGCTGCTGCTCGGGCCGCTATTCGACACCGTCGGGCGGCGACGGATGATCAGCCTGACCTACGCGCTCTCGGGCCTGCTGCTGGGCGCAACGGCGCTGCTGTTCGGCTACGGGCTGCTCGACGAGATGAGCCAGACGATTGCCTGGATGCTGATCTTCTTCGTCGCCAGCGCTGCCGCCAGCTCAGCCTATCTCACGGCAAGCGAGGTCTTCCCGCTCGAGGCGCGCGGCCTCGCCATTGCCCTGTTCTACGCCGCCGGCACCGGCGTGGGCGGCATCGTCGCACCCTACGTGCTGGGTTCGCTGATCGGCACCGGCAGCGCGTGGATGGTCAGCGGCGGCTACCTCGTGGCCGCGGTGCTGATGCTGATGGCGGCAGCGACAGAGGCGGCGATCGGGGTGGATTGCGAGGGGCGGTCGCTGGAGAGTTTGGCTTTGCCTTACTGAGGAAAGAAGCGGTTTTTTGAAGAAAAGAACCAAAACACGATTTTCCGATAGGAGGCGCGACAGCGAGGATAAAAGTTTTTTGCTTCTTTTTTTCAAAAAAGAAGCTCTTTACTGGTAGTCTTAAGAACGCTGTTAAGATTGAGGAAGCCGTCTCGGAGCTGGCCGCCGCGCTGTTCGACGCGGCGACCATCGAGCGCATGAGCGACTCGCAATCGAGCAACACGCACGAGGTCATCGGCCGGCTGCTCCGCTTCGACCCGGCTTGTGGGTCCGGTAATTTTCTCGTCATTGCTATTTGCACATGCGCGAGCTCGAGGCGGAGATCGTCCGCCGCACCAGAGACGAACCGCGCAGGGTACCTGGTTCCGCTTGCCGTCGTCGACGAGGCGATGCGGCGCGTCAGGGACCGGTCGATCGTCGGTCACGAATATGAATCGACAACAGGTGCCCTGCGAAAGACCTGCTAAACTGATGGATTTCAAAGGCTCCGTCTTTGATGGGGTCCAAGGGCAACGCTCCTGGCCTTCCTTCTGACCCGCGGCCTTGTCAGGTCGTCGACGTGCTTACTAGTGTGCCGGCCAACGCGGCCGCCGTCACGGGACGGTCAATGGCTGGATCATGGGGAGTGCGACGATGACCAAGCAATGGGCCGCCATCTGGCCGGCTGCCGCCTTGCTGAGCTTTGCCGTGGCGGCGCCTGGAGCGCGGGCGCAGCAGTCGGCAGGGCCGCAGACGGTGCAATCGCAGTCGAGCGCGACTTGCACCGATCCGTCGCCGAGCCATGCCTCCCTTGCCGGCATGGTGGTCGGGTTTTCGCAATCCGAGAACGAGCAGAATCCGTTCCGCGCCGGCGAGACTGCGTCGGTAAAGGCGGCCGCGGCGGCGGCCGGCGTGACCCGGCTGCTCTACACCAACGCCGAGGACAGCCAGGCCAAGCAGGTGGCCGACATCGAGAGCATGATCAGCCAGGGCGCGCAGGCGCTGGTGGTGGCGCCGCTGAACGCGACCGGGCTGCAGCCCGCACTCGAGCAGGCGGCGGCGAAGAACATCCCCGTCGTCACCATCGATCGCCAGACGGCGGGTGCCGCGTGCAAGCCGGTGATCACTTTCCTCGGCTCGGACTTCCACGCTCAAGGCTTGCGTGCGGCCGCGGCGATGGCGGCGGCGACCGGCGGCAAGGCGAAGATCATCGAGATCCAGGGCGCTTACGGCAACAGCGTCGAGACCGCGCGCACCGACGGCTTCGCCGAGGGATTGAAGGCGCACCCGGGCATGACGCTGCTGGCGGCGCAGACCGGCAACTGGTCGGCGACCGACGCGCAGAAGGTGACCGACCAGCTGCTGCTGGCGCATCCCAACGTCAACGCGCTCTACGCCCAGGCCGACGTGATGGCGCTCGGCGCGATGACGGCGATCACGCAATCCGGCCGCACGCCCGGCAAGGACGTGAAGATCGTGTCGATCGACGGCACCAAGGCGATGGTGCAGGCGGTCGCCGACGGCACCGCACAGGCGGTGATCGAGACCAATCCGCGCTTCGGCACGCTGTCGTTCAAGGCGCTGGCGGACTGGTTCGGCGGCAAGCCGGTGCCGCAGACGATGACGATGAAGGACGCGCTTTACGACAGCTCCAACGCGTCGGCAGCGGTGAGCAGCGGGGCGCCCTACTAAGAAAGGAAGCGGTTCTTTTTTGAAAAAAAGAACCAAAAAACTTCTGCTCGAGAAGAAGTCTTACCCAACGTGCGGAGCGACTTACGAATGAAAGTTTTTTGCTTCTTTTTTTCAAAAAAGAAGCTCTTTCTTCAATGAGTCTGGAAGCCCGCGCCGTCACCAAGAGCTTCGGCGCCGCGATGGCGCTGCGCGGGGTCAGCCTGGCGGTTGCCGCCGGCGAGGTGCACGGGCTGATGGGCGAGAACGGGGCCGGCAAGTCGACCCTGATCAAGATCCTGACCGGCTTTCATCAGCCGAGCGGTGGCGAGCTGTTGCTGGACGGCCAGGCGGTGGTGTTCGACAGCCCGCGGGCGGCGCAGCGGCTGGGAGTGGCGGCGGTGTATCAGGAGATCAACCTGATCCCCGAGCGCAGCGTCGCCGCCAACGTGTTTCTCGGGCGCGAGCCGCGGCAGGGGCTGCTGATCGACCGGCGGCGGATGGAGGCGGAGACCGCGGCGATCCTGGCGCGGTTCGGGCTGCCGGTGTCGCCGCGGGCGCGGCTGGCCTCGCTCGGGCTCGGTTTGCAGCAGATGGTTTCGATCGCGCGGACGGTGTCGCTTGGGGCGCGGGTGGTGATCCTCGACGAGCCGAGCTCGGCGCTGAGCGGCGCCGAGGTGGAGGTGCTGTTCGGCGTCGTGGAGGCGCTGCGGCGGGACGGCATCGGCGTGGTGTTCGTCAGCCACCGGCTGTCTGAGTGCTACCGGCTGTGCGACCGGCTGACGGTGCTGCGCGACGGCCGCACGGTGGCGAGCGCGACACCGGCCGAACTGCCGCGCGAGGCGCTGATCGCCGCCATGCTCGGTCGCGAGGGTGGCCTGGGCAGCCCGCCGAGCGCTGTTGCCGCGAGCGGTCCGGCCGGCGCGGCGCGACTTTCGGTGCGTGGGCTGCACTGGCGCAACCGGGTGCGCGACGTGTCGCTGGAGGTGGGCTCGGGCGAGATCGTCGGGCTGGCGGGGCTGCTAGGCGCCGGCCGCACGGAGACGCTCAAGGCGTTGTTCGGCGCCGAGCGGCCGGATAGCGGCACAATTCGGCTGGATGGGCGGGCGCTGACCCAGCCAAGCCCGTCGCGCTCGCTCGGGCTCGGGCTTGGCTTCCTATCGGAGGATCGCCGCGCTGAGGGCATCTTCCCCGGCCTGTCAGTGCGCGAGAACCTGACCGCCGCCGTGCTGCCGCGGCTGGCGCGGTTCGGCATCGTCTCGCGGCGGCGGCAGGACGCGCTGGTCAGTCGCTTCGTCGCCTCGCTCGGGATCAAGACGGCGGGGCCCGGCCAGGCGATCGGCGGGCTCTCCGGCGGCAACCAGCAGAAGGTGCTGCTGGCGCGCTGCCTGTCGCTCGAGCCGCGCGTGGTGATGCTCGACGACCCGACGCGCGGCATCGACGTCGGCGCCAAGGCCGAGGTGCACCGGGCGATCCGTAGCCTGGCCGAGCAGGGTCTCGGGGTGCTGGTTACCTCGTCGGAGATCGAGGAGCTGCTGGCGCTGGCCGGGCGGCTGGTCGTGCTGTCCGAGGGTGCCGTCGCAGGCGGGATGTCGACGGCGGGCGCCGAGCCCGAAACGATGCTGGCGCTGCTCGCCGCAGCACCCGCGGCCGGCGTCGCATGAGCACGCCTGTCGACGTCGCCGCCGCGCCTCGCGTTGCGGCCACGAGCCTGTGGGGCGCCGCGGCCTGGCTCAAGGCGCGCAGCGTCTACGTCGCCTTTGCGCTGCTGGTCGGCTTCGACATGCTGGCGACGCCGGGGTTTCAGAACCCGTTCGCCGTGCGCAGCCTGCTGTTCACCGCCGCACCGCTGATCCTGATCGCGCTCGGCCAGTCGCTGGCGATCGGCACCCGGGGGATCGACCTCTCGGTCGGCTCGGTGATGGGGCTGGCCTCGGCGATGATCGGGCTGTCGCTCGGCGCCGGAGCCGCGGTGGCGCTGCCGCTCGGGGTGCTGACCGGGCTTGCCGCCGGGGCGCTGAACGGCGCCCTGGTGGCGCTGCTCGGCATCGACCCGCTGATCTCGGGCCTGGCGCTGCTGGTGGCGGCGCGGGGGCTGGCGCAGGCGATGCTGGGTGGGGCGCGGGTCAACCTGCCGCCGGGCGTGGCTTATGCGACGCTTGGGCGGGCGGTGTTCGCCGGACTGCCGCTGGTGGCGATCGGGGCGCTGGCCGTTGCCGGCCTGGTCGGCTTTGCGGTGGCGCGCAGCGTCTGGGGACGGCGGGTGGTGTTCGTCGGCGCGAGCCGGACCGCCTCGTTCCTGGCCGGGGTGCCGGTGCGGCGGACGCTGCTGCTGGTCTACGGCGCCAGCGGGTTGCTGGCCGGTTTGGCGGGGGTGATGGCGACCGCGCGGCTGGGGGCGGCGGACCCGAACTACATCGGCGCCGGGGCGGAGCTCGACGCCATTGCCGCGGCGGTGATCGGCGGGACGCCGCTTTCGGGCGGGCGCATCTCCATCCTCGGCAGCGTGTTCGGGGTGCTGCTGCTGACGGTGCTGGACGCGAGCTTCATCATGAACGACGTCAACGGCAATTACGCGCAGATGCTCAAAGCCGGCTTTATCATAGCAGCATTGTACTTGCAGCGTAGCGGTGGCTGAGCGCGGGGGTGAGGGGCGGGCGCGGCTGCTCGCGCTGCTGCAGGCGCGGGGGGCGGCGGTGCTGCTGGGGCTCGCCGTGCTGGCGGCCGGGATCGCGTTTCCGAACTTTCTGCGCCCGGACAACCTCGCCGACATCGTCACCGCGGCGAGCTTCGTGGGGTTGGTGACGATCGGGCAGAGCCTGGTGATCATCCTGGGCGGGTTCGACCTCTCGGTGGGCTCGATGGTCGGGCTGGCGACGGTGCTGGCGGCCTATGCGGCGCCCTATGGCGCCGTGCCGGCGCTGCTGTTGCCAACCGCTGCCGGGATTGCGGTGGGGTTGGTGAACGGCAGCCTGATCGCGTTCGGGCGGATGGCGCCGTTCGTCGTCACCCTGGCGGCGCTGCTGGCGCTGCGGGCGCTGTCCATCGTGCTGGCCGGCGAGAGCATGGTGATCGCCGATCCCGAGCTGTTCGGGCGGATCGTGAACGGGCGGGTGCTTGGGCTCGACAACTTGATCTGGATCCTGCTGGCCGGCATCGGGCTCGCCGCGGTGCTGCTCAACCGCACCCGCTACGGCGCGGCGGTGTTCGCCGTCGGCGGCAACGAGGAGGCGGCGCGGATGCTGGCGATCCCGGTGGAGCGGATCAAGCTGGCGACGTATGCGCTGAGCGGCGGCATCGCCGGATTCGCCGGCGCGTTGCTGGCAGGGCATCTAAGCTCGGGACTGTCTGGGGCGGGGACCGGCTACGAGCTGCAGTCGATTGCGGCCGCCGTGGTGGGCGGGGTGCTGCTGACCGGGGGGGTCGGCACGCTGAGCGGGGCGCTGTGCGGAGCGCTGCTGCTGGGGCTGATCGACAACGTGATCAACCAGGTCGGCACGCTGAACGCCTCGTATCAGGGGCTGGCGAGCGGGGCGTTTCTGCTGTTCGCGGTGATCGTGCAGTCGGGGCTCACGCGGCGACGGCAGGCAAGGACGTGAGATAGGAAGGCCAGGGGCGTTGCCCCTGGACCCCATTAAAGGCGGAGCCTTTAAAATCCATTTGTTGTTCATGTTCACCGGGCAAGATTGGTCCGAACTCCTAATGGATGGGGGTCTGGGGCCTCAGGCCCCAGCGGAGTCCAGAGGCAGAGCCTCTGGCCTTTCTTACTTACTCGAAGGTCTGATCCATGAAGATCACCAAGCTCACCACCTACGCCGTGCCGCCGCGCTGGCTGTTCCTCAAGGTAGAAACCGACGAGGGCGTCACGGGCTGGGGCGAGCCGATCGTCGAGGGGCGGGCGGCGACGGTGGCGGCGGCTGTCGAGGAACTCTCCGATTACCTGGTGGGGCGGGATCCGTTCCTGATCGAGGACCATTGGAACGTGCTGTATCGCGGCGGATTTTACCGCGGCGGGGCGGTGCATATGAGCGCTATCGCCGGGATCGACCAGGCGCTGTGGGACATCAAGGGGCGGGCGCTGGGCGTGCCGGTGCACCAGCTGCTCGGGGGGCAGTGCCGGGAGCGGATCCGGGTGTATTCCTGGATCGGTGGGGATCGGCCGGACGACACGGCGCGGCAGGCGCGGGCGGCGCAGGAGCGCGGGTTCACGGCGATCAAGATGAACGCCACCGAGGAGATGCAGTACGTCGACAGCTTCGCCAAGATCGACGCGGTGCTGGCGCGGGTTGGGGCGATCCGCGAGGCGTGCGGAGCGGATTTCGGGATTGCGGTGGATTTCCATGGCCGGGTGCACAAGCCGATGGCCAAGGTGCTGGCGCATGCGCTCGACCCGTTCCGGCTGATGTTCATCGAGGAGCCGGTGCTGAGCGAGCACGCCGAGACGCTGCGCGAGATCGCCAACCATTGCTCCACCCCGATCGCGCTGGGGGAGCGGCTGTTCTCGCGCTGGGATTTCAAGCACATCCTGGCCGGCGGCTACGTGGACATCATCCAGCCGGACCCGTCGCATGCCGGCGGGATTACCGAGACGCGTAAGATCGCCGCGATGGCCGAGGCGTATGATGTCGGGCTGGCGCTGCACTGCCCGCTGGGGCCGATCGCGCTTGCGGCCAATTTGCAGCTCGATGCCGTCTGCTACAACGCCTGGATCCAGGAGCAGAGCCTGGGCATCCACTACAACCAGACCAACGATTTGCTGGACTATCTGGTCGACCCGGCCGTGTTCCAATACGAGGACGGGCACGTGAAGATGCCGCAGGGGCCGGGCCTCGGCATCGAGATCAACGAGGCCAAGGTGATCGAGCAGGCCAAGGTCGGGCATCGCTGGCGCAACCCGATCTGGCGCCACGCCGACGGCAGCTTCGCCGAGTGGTAGCGGCCTGCGTTCTCGGCGATTGGGGCACCTCCAGCCTGCGGCTGTGGGCGGTCGACCAGGCCGGGCGGGTGCTGGCCGAGCGACGATCCGGACAGGGCATGGGCGGGCTCGCGCCGGAGGCGTTTGAGCCGGTGCTGCGCGAGCACCTGGCGGCGCTCGCGGCCGGGGATGCGCCGGTGCTGCTGTGCGGCATGGTCGGCGCGCGGCAGGGCTGGCGCGAGGCGCCCTACGTCGCCCTGCCGGCCGAGTTCGGCGCGATCTGCGACGCGGCGCTGCCGATCGGGATGCGGGATGTGGACCTGCGCATTCTGCCCGGCCTGTCGGCGGCGGAGCCCGCCGACGTGATGCGCGGCGAGGAGACGCAGCTGCTCGGCCTGGCCGGCGCGGCGGGCGCTGACGGCGTTGTCGTGCTGCCGGGCACGCATAGCAAATGGGTGTGGCTGACGGAGGGCCGGATCGGCCGGTTCGAGACGGCGATGACCGGCGAGCTGTTCGCGCTGCTGGGCAGCCAATCGGTGCTGCGCCACAGCGTCGACCTCTCGGCGGCCTTCGACGACGACGCCTTCGCGGAGGGCGTGGCGCGGGGGCTGGCGGCGCCGCAGCGACTGACCCGCCTGCTGTTCGGCGTTCGCGCCGCGACGCTGATGGACGGGCTCGGCCGTGCCGCGGCGACGGCGAGGCTGTCCGGGCTGCTGATCGGCGCCGAGATCGCCGGCGCCGGGCCGCTCGACGGCGTCACGCTGGTTGCCAGCGGCGCGCTCGCCGAGCGCTATGGCCGGGCGCTGGCCGTCGCCGGAATCCCTGCCAACCTGGTCGACGCCGAGGCGGCCACCCGCTCCGGACTGATGCAGGCGGCGCGCCGGCTCTGGCCCGGCCGACTGGAGCGCACCGCATGAGCCTCGCGACGAGCTCCGAACGAGCCTCTTGGCCGACATTGCGGCGCCAGCTGGTCGCCATCCTGCGCGGCGTTCGTCCCGACGAGGCGGTGGCGATGGCGCTGACCCTCGTCGAGGCCGGCTTCGAGGCGATCGAGGTGCCGCTCAACTCGCCCGAGCCGTTCGACAGCATCGCGCGCGTCGTCCGAGCGATGCCGCCCGGCGTGCTCGTCGGCGCCGGCACGGTGTTGAACGAGGCGGACGTCGCCACCGTGCATGGCCTGGGCGGCCGGATGATCATCTCGCCCAACACCAACCCGGCGGTGATCGCGCGGACGGCGGCGCTCGGCATGGTCAGCCTGCCCGGCGTGTTCACGCCCAGTGAGGCGTTCACGGCGCTGGCCGCCGGCGCCTCGGCGCTGAAGTTCTTTCCGGCCTCGGCACTCGGCGCCGAGGGGATCGGCGCCATGCGGGCGGTGCTGCCGCACGGCACCGTGCTGGGCGCCGTCGGCGGCGTGGGCGACGCCGACTACACGCGCTACCTCGCGGCCGGCGTCACCGTCTTCGGGCTCGGCTCGAGCCTGTATCGGGCCGGGTTCGACACGGCCGAGCTCGGCCGGCGCGCTCGGGTAGCGGTGACGGCCTACGATGAGGCGCTGGCGGTGGCGTGAGGAAGGAAGGCTTCTTTTTTGAAAAAAAGAAGCAAAAAACTTTTGCTCGTTAAGGTGTTGGAGATGAAACGGGCGAAATACCGCAAGATCGGGATGGCGCCGGAGGCGGTCAGGCTTTGATCATGGCTCGGCGGCCATGATCGATTTTGTTATTAATCAATAAGTTACGTAAATCTTGCCTATAGGCAAAATTGACATGCCGCTTCGGGAAGCCACGCCGACGCAGATTGTCCTAGCACGGCCGTCGCATCGTCCCACTCGTGCAGTTCAAAAGTTCTTTGGTCCTTTTTTTCAAAAAAGGACCGCTTCCTTGTCTGCCCTACGCCCGCCCGCCGTCCACGATCCAGTTCTGCGCCGTGCACAGCCGGCTGTCGTCGGCGGCGAGCCAGAGCACCATCTTGGCGACTTCCATCGGGCCGAGCTTTTCCTTGAGGCACTGGTCGACCATCAGCTTGGCTTCGCCTTCGGGGGTCAGCCAGCGGGTGATCTGCCGTTCGGTCATGATCCAGCCGGGAAGCACGCAGTTCACGCGGATGCGGTCCGGACCGAGGTCGCGGGCGAGGCCGCGGGTCAGGCCTTCGACGCCGGCCTTCGACGTGACGTAGCCGGGCATGCCGCCCTCGGAGAGGTGCCAGCTTGTCGAGCCAATGTTGATGATCGAGCCGCCGCCGGCCGCGCGCATGCCTGGCGCGACCGCCTGCGCGGCGAAGAACTGATGGCGAAGATTGACCGCGACGCGATCGTCCCAGTACTCCGGCGTGACGTCGGCGATGGTGTGACGCTCGTCATGCGCGGCGTTGTTGACGAGGACGGTGAAGGGGCCGAGGGACGCGACCGCGGCCTGGAGTGCGGCGATATCGCGCAGGTCGCAGGCGTGAAAACGGGGCGGATGCGGAGCGTCGGCGAGGCGCGCGGACAGCGCCTGGCCGGCGGCGGCGTCGATGTCCAGAAAGGCGACCCGCGCATCCTGGGAGGCGAAGGCCTCGACGATGCTTTCGCCGATGCCGCTCGCGCCGCCGGTGACCAGCACGGCGCGGTCCTGCAGGCTCGGGTAGCGGGCGTCGAGCGCCATGGGGTTACCTCATCGTTGCGGCACAGGAAGGCCAGGGGCTTTGCCCCTGGACCCCATTAAAGGCGGAGCCTTTAAAATCCATCCCTTTATGAACGCCCGATGCCAGGTTCGCAGCCCTGAGGCAGGGATGAGCGGCTTCGCCAAGCAAGGAAGGCTTGATGAACCTCTGAAGGAGCGCGGTCTGGAGCCTCCCGGCCCCAGCGGGCCGGGTTCCCATCGCACGATTGCGATGGGGTCCCGTCCAGAGGCAGAGCCTCTGGCCTTCCTTTTCCCCGCTTACGGGTTAGACGCGCTCTGCGGCGTGCCGGCGACGGCGGCTTTGGGCAGGCCGATGAAGCGGTACACGTAGGGCGAGCCGACGCCGTAAGTATAGTTGTAGTAGCCGCCGGGCTTGGTGTTCTTGACCACGCCGTTATAGCCCGGGATGTCCTGATGGTAGGCGGTGTTGGCGGCGCCGCCGAACACGGCTTGCTTGGTCGCCAGGCTGTAGATGTATTTATTGACGTTGCCCTGGCGGCCTTCGCGCTCGATCAGCAGCGCCAGCGCGCCGGTGAACTCGGGCGAGCTGACCGAGGTGCCGATCACGCCGTAGAGGGTGCCGCCGAGGGCGATGATGACGTAGGAGCGGTCGGCATTGCCGTCGCCGTTCTTGGCGGTGTCGCCGCCGTTGCAGGGCAGCTTGGCGATGCCGGCCGGGCAGCCGCCGACCTGCATGCCGATGTCGGGCAGGGTGCGGGCGGTGGTCGAGCCGGTGTTGGTGTATTTCTGGTAGGCGGGGGCGGCGAAGAGCTGGCTGACGCCGCCGCCGGCGCCCCAGGCGCCGCCGCTGACGTTCAGGCCGAGGCCGTAGATGTCGTACGGGATTTCGGGGTCGTCATAGGCGTTCTCGTCGACGTATTTGGAGACCAGCGAGCCGGCCTTGAAGGTGGTGACAACGTTGCCGCCGCCGACCGAGGTCACGCTCGGGTCCGCCGCCGGGGTGCTGACGCCGGGGATGAACTTGGCCTTCTCGCCGCTGAAGTATTGCGGCTGCGGGCATTCGAGGCCGGCTTCGTCGCCCGAGGACGCCATGAAGGTGATGCCCTGCGAGTTGCCCTGCTTGAACAGCTCGCCGTAGGCCTTGAGGATCGAGGTCTGATCGACGCCGTTATTATAGGCGGCGGTGTAGACGAGCTCGCACTCGCCGAAGGAGGACGAGACGGCGTCGACCGCGTTGTCCTCGTCGATGGCGGTGTAGCCGGCGAGGATGCTCTCATCGCTCAGGTCGGGGATGTTGTAGAGCACGACGTGGGCGCCCGGCGCGCCGGTGAGCAGCTCCTGGACGTCGAGCGAGGCCTCGAAGCTGTCGTCGCTGGCGGCGCTGAAGGCGTTGCCGCCGAGCACCGTGCGGCGGGCGTAGAGCACCGGGTCCGGCACGCCGGCGGTCTTGCTGAAGTTCTCGTGGTCGAAGATGAGGTCGGAGTCGCTGTCGAGCACGTCGCTGGAGATCAGCGTCGCGATGGTCGCGCCGGTACCGTCGAGGCGGGCGAGCGTCGACTTGCCGTACGGGTAGGTGAGCGTCTGGTAGGACGGCCAGCCATAGGCCTGCTTGAGGTCGTCATACCAGTAGCCGCCGGTGGTCGAGGTGCGGTTGCTCGGGTCGGCCAGCTTGAAGTGCTTCGACAGGACATGCATGCCCGGCGAGGCGCTGGAGAAGGCCGGCACGAAGGCGCCGGCTGCCGACAGCGCCGGCGTCAGCACCAGCGGGGTTGCGCTGACGGTGCGCAGCTTGCCGCTCGGCATGCGGGCGCGGGCCAGGGTGGTCGAGAACATGGCGTTGATCGCGGCGGCGCTGCCGCTGACGTGCAGGCTGCGCGACTGGATGGTGACGGCGAGGCCATGCTGGGCGAGGTCGGCGGCGACGGCCTGCTTGGCGGCCTCGGTGGCGCCGAACCGGGCAGCGAACTGCGAGGGCGTAAGCCATTTATGGTAGTCGGCCGAGCTCACGTCCTGCTGGCGGGCGAGCAGGGCGTCGAGGCCGGCGCTGTTGCGCAGCGGCAGGAAGACGTCGAACTCGACCGGGCTCGACGCGGCGATGGCCGGTAGGGGTGCGGCGGCCGCGGCGCCGATGGAGGCGAGGCCGCAGAGGGCGGTGCTCAGTATCAGACTTAGCTTGCGCATCGTGTTCCTGGATGATGGTTCGGACTCGATAAGAGCACGAGCCGTGCCACCATGAGGTCAAGAAAGACGTCATTTTCGTGCAGATGGTTCAGGTTGTGCAGAAACGTCACGTTACCGCCGATGCAGACGTTGGACGCCGGCCAACTATACTCGTGATGTCTGCAGAGATCCTGTCAGATACATCTCAGAGTAGTATAGCACTCGTGATCTACACAACCTAACCGGCTGACGGCGGTGCGGCGGTCTCGGCGCGGCGGCGGCGTTCGTGCCAGGCCTCCATCAGCTGGAGAACGGTGGCTGCGGTCTCCTCGATCGAGCGGCGGGTGACGTCGATGACCGGCCAGCCGTGCCGGGTGCACAGGCGCCGGGCCCAGAGCAGCTCGGCGCGGACGGCCTCGATGTCGATGTAGTCGCCGCTCTCGCGACGCATGATGGCGCTGCCCTGGCCGGTGGCGATCAGCTTGAGGCGGTGGCGCCGGATCTCGATCAGGGCGGCGGCGTCGATGGCCAGGCCGATCACCGGGCAGACCGGCGCCTCCAGGCCAGGCGGGTCCGGGGTGCCGGGGACGAGCGGGACGTTGGCGGCTTTGATGCCGCGATTGGCGAGGTAGAACGAGGTTGGGGTCTTGGAGGAGCGGGAGACGCCGACGAGGCAGACGTCGGCCTCGGCGATGCCGGCCTGGGCCTGGCCGTCGTCATGGGCGAGCACGAAGTGCATGGCGTCGATGCGGCGGAAGTAGTCGGCATCGAGCACGTATTGCCGGCCGGGACGGTTCTTGGCTTGCTCGCCGAGCTCGCCGGCGAGCACGGAGAGCACAGGATCGAGCACGTTGACCACGGTGATGCCGAGGCGCTGGCAGGTGCCTTCGAGGTCGTTGCGGAGCGCCTTGTCGACGACGGTGGAGAGCACCGGGCCGGGCTCGGCCTCGATGCCTTCGAGCACGCGGTGGAGCTGGAAGCGGGTGCGGATCAGGCTCCAGCGATGATACAGGATGCGGACGTGCTCGAACTGGCTGACGGTGGCGCGGGTGATCGAGTTCAGCGTCTCGCCGGTGGAATCCGAGACCAGATGCAGGTTGATGCGGCCGGGATGGGTGCTGTCGCTCATGACCGCACCTGGGGCCGCTCCCGGGGTCGCTCCCAGGGCCGCTCCAGCAGCCGGTGCGGGGATTGCGGGGATAAGGCGGGTTTGGCGCCGGCGGCGACGGGGCGGCAAACGGGGTGCGGGGATAACCGGCCGCGGATGCGTGCGCGGGGGCCGCGGTGCGGCTGCGCATGGGGATATCCGCAGCGTCGCCGATCCTCGTCCGATGCCAGCATGTTGCAGGTCGACTCCGCTGTGGATGGATGGGCCGCAAGGTGGGATCGCCCGGGTACCCCGTTATCCACAGGCAACAACACCTACCCCAACCATTTCTTTCCTTCTTTTCTATCTTTAAGGAAGGCCGTGATCGGTTCAGGGTTGGGGGCGCGGTTGGCGATCGGGACGGCGCCTGGAAAGAAAGTTTTGCAGGTGCTGGCGGGCGAGGCGGTGTGGCCGCCGCCGATCTGGCTGATGCGTCAGGCCGGGCGCTATTTGCCGGAGTATCGCGCGATCCGCGAGAGCTCGGGCGGCTTCATCGCCCGGTGCACGACGCCGGACCTGGCGACCGAGATCACCCTGCAGCCGATCCGCCGTTACGGCATGGACGCGGCGATCCTGTTCTCCGACATCCTGATCCTGCCCTGGGCGATGGGCCAGGATTTGCGCTTCGTCGACGGCGAGGGGCCGGTGATGACGCCGATCCGCAGCGCCGGCGATCTCGACCGGCTGTCGCTGACGCGGGTTGCGGAGTTCACCGCCCCGGTGATGGAGACGGTGCGGCGGGTGCGGGCGGCGCTGCCGGCGGCGTGCACGCTGATCGGCTTCGCCGGCAGCCCGTTTACGGTGGCCTGCTACATGGTGGAGGGCGGCGGCTCGAAGGAGTTCGCGCTGACGCGACAGATGGCCTATGCGGCGCCGGAGCTGTTCGAGCGGTTGCTGGACCTGCTGTGCGCCGGCACCGTCGCGTATCTGACGGCGCAGATCGAGGCGGGCGCCGAGGCGGTCATGCTGTTCGACAGCTGGGCCGGGGTGCTGCCGCCGGCGCTGTTCCGCGCCCATGTCGCGGGGCGGACGCGGCAGATCGTCGACGCGTTGAACGATCGGCATCCCGGAGTGCCGATCATCGGGTTTCCGCGGCTCGCCGGGACGATGCTCGACCACTACGTGGAGCGTACGGGGGTGGACTGCGTCGGGCTGGACACCGGGGCGGACCCGGCGCGGGCGGCGGCGATGGTGGCCGAGCATGTCGGCCTGCAGGGCAACCTGGACCCGCTGGCGCTGATCGCCGGTGGGGCGGCGATGACGGAGCAGGCGCGCTCGATCCTGCAGGTGCTGCGCGGCCGGCCGCATATCTTCAATCTTGGCCACGGAATCCTGCCGCATACGCCGGTCGACCACGTGGCTGAGCTGGTCGATCTCGTCCACGGGTCGTAATCGCGGGAGCCAATCGCATGAGTGCGATGGGAACCCGTCCAGGGTAAAGCCCTGGCCTTCCTTTTCTTTGTGCTTAGATACGTCGCATGAGTTCGAAGCGCCTTGCCATTGTGCTGTTCAACCTGGGTGGTCCTGACCGTCCGGAGGCGATCCGGCCGTTTCTGCTGAACCTGTTCCGCGACCCGGCGATCCTGCGGGTGCCGTTCTTCGTTCGGCCGATCCTGGCGCGGATCATCGCCAGCGCGCGCGTCAAGCCGGCGACGGCGAACTACGCGATCCTGGGCGGGCGGTCGCCGCTGCTCGAGTTGACGGAGAAGCAGGCGCGGGCGCTGGAGCGGTCGCTGGCGCATGCGATGCCCGAATACGAGGCACGCTGCTTCATCGCGATGCGCTATTGGCACCCGTTTGCGGCCGAGGCGGCGCGGCTGCTGCGGCAGTGGCGGCCGGACGAGGTGGTGCTGCTGCCGCTCTATCCGCAGTATTCGACGACGACGACGGGCAGCTCGGTCATCGACTGGCAGCAGGCGGCGGCCCGCGCGGGGCTGGCGGCGCGGGTGAGCACGCTGTGCTGCTGGTTCGCCGACCCGGCCTATGTCGAGGCGACGGCGGCGATGGTGGTGCGGGCCTATGACCGGGCGCGGTCGGCGCTGCTGGATCATGTCGATTTGCGGGTGCTGTTCTCGGCGCACGGGCTGCCGGAGGTGATCGTCAAGCAGGGCGATCCGTATCAGTTCCAGATCGAGACGACCTCGGCGCTGGTGGCGGCGGCGAGCGGTATTCGGGGGCTGGACTGGCAAGTCTGCTACCAGTCGCGGGCGACGCCGCAGCAATGGCTGGAGCCGTCGACGGAGCAGGCGATCGAGCGGGCGGCGCGCGACCGGGTGGCGCTGCTGGTGGTGCCGATCGCGTTCGTCTCCGAGCATTCCGAGACGCTGGTGGAGCTCGACGTCGAGTATCGCGAGCTGGCGGAGAGGCTGCACGTGCCGGGATATTTCCGGGCGCCGGCGCAGGGCGACGATCCGGGCTTCATCGAGGCGGTGGCAGGGCTCGTGCGGCGGACGCTGGCGGCGGGGCCGGGCTTGTGCAGCTTCGCCGAGGGGCGGGCTTGTCCGGGGCGGCATGGCGATTGTCCGCATTGGCGCGCGGCGGAGGCGCAGACGGTGATCGACGTGCCGGTGGCGGAGCCGGTGAGGCAGCCGGCGATCGCGGCCGAATGACGGTCCGGCTGGTGATTTTCGATTGCGACGGGGTGCTGGTGGACAGCGAGCCGGTGGCGCGCGCGGTGCTGGTGGAGCAGGCTGGGCGGATCGGCTGGGCGATCGACCCGTTCCGATTTACCGGGCACCGCCTGGGGGCGCTGGTGGCGGTGCATCGGGCGGAGACCGGGCGGGAGCTGCCGGAGGGCTGGATGGGGCAGGTCGAGCAGGCGCTGCTGACGGCGCTGTCGGGCGGCGTGCCGCTGGTGCGGGGCGCGGTCGAGGCGCTGACCGCGGTGGCGGCTTCGGGGCTGGCGGTGCGCATCGCCTCGAACTCCTCGCATGCCGAAATGGCGCGCAAATTTGCCGGCACGCCGCTGGCGGCACTCGCCGGCGCCGGGCGGGTGCACAGCGCCGGCGATGTCGGGCGGGGCAAGCCGGCGCCGGACCTGTTTCTCGCCGCCGCGGCGGCCGAGGGCGTGGCGCCGGGGCAGACGCTGGTGGTCGAGGACTCCGTGCCCGGGGTGACGGCGGCGGTGGCGGCCGGCATGAGCTGCCTCGGTTATGCGCCCGATCATGACGGGCAGCGGCTGGCGGCGCTGGGGGCGACGGTGTTTGCCGACATGGTGGCGCTGCCGGGGCTGGTCGCGGCGCGGCGCGGGACGGCGGTGGCGGCATGACGATCCAGGCGCTGTTGCCGTTCTATCTGTGGACCAAGTCGCTGCACGTGATCTCGCTGGTCGCCTGGATGGCGGCGCTGCTCTATTTGCCGCGGCTCTACGTCTATCATTGCGACACGGCGCCGGGCAGCGAGAGCTCGGAGCGGTTCAAGGTGATGGAGCTGCGGCTGCTCAGGGCGATCGCGACGCCGGCGATGCTGGCGACGCTGCTGTTCGGGGTGCTGCTGGCGCTGACGCCGGGGGTGATCGACTGGTCGGAGGGTTGGTGGCGGGTGAAGCTGCTATGCGTGGTGCTGCTGTTCGGCTGCCACGGGGCGATGTCGCGCTACCGGAAGGATTTCATGGCGGATCGCAATCGGCATCCGCAGAAATTCTATCGGATCCTCAACGAGGTGCCGACGGGGCTGCTGGTGATCATCGTCATCATGGTCGTGGTCAACCCGTCCTGCGTTAGCGTGCAGTCGCATTACGGGTCTTAGGCCCAAGACCCTCGTCAACTAAGTAATGATGACTGGAAAGTTGACCGATCGCGCAATAAAGCACATCGAGTGTGCGCGCGCATGAAGAGCTTCGGCTCTGGGTCTGTCCGTTTCATTGAGGAGCGTCACGCGGGGACGCAGCAGGACGGAGGTGAACTGGCCGGCGCCATTCGGCTCCTCGACCATCCTGCCTTCCGCCTCGTCCTCATAGGCCTCGACCGTGATGCCGGCCTCGGCACAAAGACCGAGGTACCAGAGTTTATGACAGGCCGAGAGAGAGGCCAGGAGCAGCTCTTCGGGATTCCAGCGCGTCGGATCTCCTCTGAATCCAGGGCAAGGCCCTGGCCTTCCTCTTGAAGTGGCTTGCCTTCTATGCCAGTTTAAGGACGTCAGCCTTTCGGCCTGACGTCCCTCCTCTACTTCGCCAGGCCTTTGTGCCGCGGCTTTGTGTCCTGTCGATCGGCAGCGTGCACGAAATCCACATCCCTTACGAGGCGGTCCATGCACCTCGCCGAACTCAAGGCCAAGAACCCGGCCGAGCTGCTGTCCTTTGCCGAGGAACTGCAGGTCGAGAACGCCTCCAGCCTGCGCAAGCAGGACATGCTGTTCGCCATCCTCAAGACGCTGGCCGACAACGACCAGGTGATCAGCGGCGAGGGGACGCTAGAGATACTGCCGGACGGGTTCGGGTTTCTGCGCAGCCCGGAGGCGAACTACCTGCCTGGGCCGGACGACATCTATGTCAGCCCGACGCAGGTGCGGCGGTTTTCGCTGCGCACCGGCGACACGGTGAACGGGCAGATCCGGGCGCCGAAGGACGGCGAGCGGTATTTCGCCATGCTCAAGGTTGACACGATCAACTTCGAGCCGCCGGACGCGGTGCGGCACCGGACCAACTTCGACAATCTGACGCCGCTCTACCCGGAGCGGCGGCTGAAGATGGAGCTGGAGAACCCGCCGACGCTGGTCAAGGGGCAGCACAAGGACCTGACGCCACGGGTGATCGACCTGGTGGCGCCGATCGGGATGGGGCAGCGGGCGCTGATCGTGGCGCCGCCGCGGACCGGCAAGACGGTGATGCTGCAGTCGATCGCGACCGCGATTTCGCAGAACCATCCGGACGCTTTTCTCATCGTGCTGCTGATCGATGAGCGGCCGGAGGAGGTGACCGACATGGCGCGGACGGTCAAAGGCGAGGTGGTGGCGAGCACCTTCGACGAGCCGGCGACGCGGCATGTGCAGGTGACCGAGATGGTGCTCGAGAAGGCCAAGCGGCTGGTGGAGCATAAGCGCGACGTGGTGATCCTGCTCGACAGCATCACGCGGCTGGCGCGCGCCTACAACACCGTCGTGCCGTCCTCCGGCAAGGTGCTGACGGGCGGCGTGGACGCGAACGCGTTGCAGCGGCCGAAGCGGTTTTTCGGCGCGGCGCGCAACATCGAGGAGGGCGGGTCGCTCACCATCATCGCCACCGCGCTGATCGATACGGGGTCGCGGATGGACGAGGTGATTTTCGAGGAGTTCAAGGGCACTGGCAACTCGGAGATCATCCTGGACCGGAAGATCTCGGACAAGCGCACGTTTCCGGCGATCGACATCACCAAGAGCGGCACCCGGAAGGAGGAGCTGCTGGTGGAGAAGGCGATGCTGAGCAAGATGTGGGTGCTGCGGCGGATCCTGAACCCGATGGGCCCGACCGACGCAATCGACTTCCTGCTCGACAAGCTGAAATACAGCAAGACGAACCAGGACTTCTTCGATGCGATGAATACGTAAAAAGGAAGCGGTTCTTTTTTGAAAAAAAGAACCAAAAAACTTTTGCCCGATCGGGGCACTGCCTAAACGGATAGAAGTTTTTTGCTTCTTTTTTTCTAAAAAAGAAGTTTCTTTTTTATACTTCCGCCGGTCCTACCATCCTGTCGAGAAGCCTGGCGAACGCCTCGAGCACCTCCGGGCGGTTGCGGGTGCCGGCGGCGCTGATGGTGACGACCAGGCTGCCGATGTGGTTGCGGCGGCCCTGGGCGAGGATGACGCCGTGGCGGTCGCGGATGGCGACCAGCGGTGAGGGGCGGCGGGCGATTTCGCGGCCGATCTCGGCGAGCTGGCCGGCCATTGCGGCCGGCGGCAGGGCTTGGCCGATGGTGCGCAGGGCAGCCTGCTCGGGCGCAAAGGCGATGGCGGCGGCGACCATGTGGTCGCGGGCGAGCGGCAGGCGCAGCAGCGGGGCGAGCAGGGCGGCGTGCTGGACGCGCACGCTTGACGGGCCGCCCAGGCACTTGATGATCTCGTCAGGCAGTCGGGCGAGGGCGAGGAAGCGGCTGAGGCGGCCCTGCGAGAGGCCGAGGCTTTGCGCCATCCGCCACTGACTGCCGGCGTAGTAGTGGGCCAGCGCGTGGGCGTAGCCGGCGGCGCGGAGGTGATCGGGCGAGCCGCGGCGATGGCGGTTCTCGATGTCGGCGAGGCGGAAGGCCTCCTCGTCGGAGAGCCGGCGGGGCTCGACCAGAAAGCCGAACTCGGGCAGGCCGTAGGCGCGTAGGTAGGCGGCGGCCCAGTGGCGGCGGGCGCCGCAGACGACCTCGAAATCGTGCGCGCCGCCTTCGGGCAGGCGGCGGACGATGGCCGGAACCTCCTGCCGGCCCTGGCGGCGGAGGCTCTTCAGCAGGTCGTGGCAGGAGGCGTGATCCGGCGGCCAGTTGAGCGCGGCGTGGCCCGACCATAGGCGGCAGCGCGCCGGGTCGACCAGGAGCGGTGGCTCGATCGTGTCCGTCATATCAATCATGTCAATGGGTTGGCTGGATCTTGCCCATCGGCAAGATCGGGCGGGTTACGTCGGCCTTCAGGACTTCGCCGGCCAAATAGAGGCTGCCGCAGATCAGCACGCGGCCAGGGGCGCGGCCATGGGCGCGGGCGGTGAGGCGCCGGAGGGCGTCGGCCACGGTGGGGCCGGGGACGGCGCGGCCGGCGGAGGCGGCGACGATCGCCTCGACCGGGACGGCGAGGTGCTGGCCCGGCTCGGCGACGGCGTGGACGCTGGCGGCGAGCGGCAGCAGCGGGCGCAGGAAGCCGGCGACGTCTTTGGACTGCTTCATGCCGACCACGAGGTGGAGCGGGCGGTCCGACCAGGCGGCGGCGATGTGGGTGGCGAGTGCGGCGCCGGCGGCCGGGTTGTGGCCGCCGTCGAGCCACAGCTCGGTCTGCGCCGGCAGGCTGGCGGCGAGGCGGCCGTGCAGGCGCTGCAGCCGGGCGGGCCACTCGGCCTCGGCGATGGCGGACCAGGCCTCGGGCGGGACCGGCACCCGGGCGGTGCGCAGCGTGGCGATGGCGAGGCCGGCGTTTTCGAGCTGGTGGGGGCCGGGCAGAGCGGGCAGCGGCAGCTCGAGCAGGCCGTAGCGGTCCTGGTAGAGCATCGCGCCGTGGAGCTCCGGGTCGAGGGCGACGGCCCAGTCCAGGCCGCGGACCAGCAGCGGGGCGGCCTGCCGGCCGGCCTCGGCGCGCAGCACTTGCAGGATGGCCGGGTCGGTGCAGGCGGTGATGCAGGGAGTGCTCGGCTTGATGATGCCGGCTTTTTCGCCGGCGATTTGGGTGATCGTGTCGCCGAGGAACTCCTGATGGTCCATCGAGATGGCGCTGATGGCGCAGGCGATGGGCTGGACGACGTTGGTGGCGTCGAAGCGGCCGCCGAGGCCGACCTCGACGATGGCGATGTCGGCCGGGACACGGGCGAATAGCAGCAGGGTGGCGGCGACGAGGACCTCGAAGACGGTGATCGGGGCGCCGGCGTTGACGGCCTCGATCTCCTCCAGGGTGGCGGCCAGCGTCGCGTCGTCGACGAGGGTGCCGGCGAGGCGGATGCGCTCGTTGAAGCGGACGAGGTGGGGCGAGGTGTAGACGTGGGCGCGCAAGCCGGCGGCCTCGCAGATGGCGCGGAGGTTGGCGCAGGTGGAGCCCTTGCCGTTGGTGCCGGCGACGTGGAGCACCGGCGGCAGGCGGCGCTCGGGGTGATCGAGGGCTTCGAGCAGGCGCCGCAGGCGGTCGAGGCGCAAGTCGATCAGCACCGGGTAGAGGGCGTGCAGGCGCTCGATCGCGGCCTCGGCGCGGCCGGAGAGATTGGTGGGCTCACGCATGGCGGACGGTGGCGGGGGGCTCATGCGCGGCAATCTGGCTTGGCGAGGGGAAAGTGCCAATGCCGGCGGCCGGGGCGCAGGAGGCGGTGCTGCGGGAGTTCGGGGGGCGCGATCGAGGCTTAGGCGGGGTGAGCGATTATCTCGGAGTGGGCACGGCTTGGACGTAGAGGCGGCGGAATGGGTAGGAGATCCAGACGCGGTTGTGGCTGAGGAAGTCGTCGCCGAGGAGGTTGATCGGGCCGGCATAGACGGCGAGGCGCGGGTTGGCGACGAAGCCGATCGGCAACTGGAAGGACTTGAAGCGGTGCAGGCGGGCTTGCTGCTTCTGCTCGCCGAGGCCACCGAGCGGGTGCGACGGGTCGTTGGCGAGGGCGGATGAGGGCGTGCCGGCGCGGGCGGCCCACTGTGTGGTGACGAAGCTGACGGCGGCGCCGCTGTCCAGGATGAAGGGCACGACGACGCCGTCGAGCTTGGTCGGGAAGATCACCCGGGTGGTGAAGCGCACGCTTTGTCCGGGCACGCCGAAGGGCATGCTGGCGGATTTGCCGAGCGGGGCGAAGGTGGCGGCGGCGCAGCCTTCGGTCTCGTAGAGGCCGACGCGGTGCGAGGGCAGGTCGATCAGGACGTCGTAATTGGCCAGGAAGTCGCCGCCGAACAGGCCATCGATCGGCTTGCCGTCCGGGCCGCGGCCATGCAGGGGAGCGACGTAGAAGTTGACGTCGCGACCGGTGGCGTAGCCGACGGTCAGGCTCGGGACGGTGGCGATCGTGTTCGAGCCGATGCCGCCGACGCCGGTGATCGCAAGGGGCGTCTGGTGCGTCGCCATTGCGCCGGCCTGGACGATGGCGGGGCTGAGGACGGACCGGAACGCGCCGGTGTCGACCAGGAGGGTTGCCGGGCGGTTTTGCACGAGGACGGGGACGAAGGGCTTTAAGCCGTAGGTGGGCAGGCGGGCGAGCGGGTGGATGACGCATTGCGACGGCGTGGTGGCGCAGGCGGCGAGGGTGAGGAGGGTGGCGAGGGCGAGGGGCGGGCGCACTGGTCTAGTCAGCGGTGGGGGCTGGTTCGGAGCAGATGGCGCGGACGAGGTCGGGCAGGTGGCCGTATTGGACTTCCATGCCGAACAGGATGTCGGCTGGGCAGGCCAGGCCTGTGGCCACGAGGACGTAAGCGACGTCTCCCGCGACGCGGAGCGCAAGCTGGACTTGGCTTCGGCCTCGCGCTGAGCTGAGGTGATGTGTTGAGCGAACCAAACAGGGCGGCGAACAGCGCGAGCAGGCCGGTAACGGTTTTCATCGCCGTTATCCAAAAACTACGCGGTCGCGCGCCGGTTCGGTTTAGCGAGATTGCGGGCTCCACCTTGATTGAGACAATGGTTTATACGCTGCATATGCTATCAGATGGCGATCGGAAGATTTCTCTCGCTAGCATACGAAGCATTATGCCAGCAGGTTGCCGAGGGCGGGCTTTGCTACCAGTGGAGCGTCAAGCTTAACTTATTTTGCATGAATGCAGGCTTAAAAGGTTGTGGATAACTACCTTCGGGCTGTGGTTGCGAGGCTTTGTAGGGAGTCAAATGACTACTGTTTGGAGGGCGCCATGTCGGGATACGCAGCTGTCAACGAGGCCTACCGGAAAGCGAGCCAAGAGAGCACTCTTCTGAGAGAGGCTCTCCGTCTTCGTGACGAAAAGCTGATGATGGCAGAAGCCCCACGAGTGGGCTCATCCGAGAGTGACTCTCACCAAACAGGCGAGTAGGCGGTGCTTTACGCTAGCGGTGATCAGGAGCGCGAGCAGAATGCTTTAGCGGACAATCCGGCCTGGCGAGATCCTTTCACCCGCGACTACGCGCGGGTCTTACATTCCGCGAGCTTTCGAAGGCTTCAAGGAAAAACACAGGTTTTTCCCGGTCATGAGTCCGACTTTTTTCGTAATCGACTAACGCACTCCTTGGAGGTGGCTCAGATTGCGGAGGGTATTGCTGCTCGATTAAACTGTGTTGAGGCAAGTTTTGCACCCACAACCGGCAACGCAATTAATTGTAGGCTCTGTGCTACAGCAGCTTTAATACATGACATGGGTCATCCTCCATTTGGCCACAATGGAGAGAAGGCGCTAGACTCTAAAATGCGAGACTACGGCGGCTTCGAAGGTAACGCGCAATCCCTCAGAATAGTGTCCGTGCTTGAGAAGAAAATCTACGGGACCGCCGGACAAAGGCTTGGATTAGGTCTTTGTTACAGGACTTTAGCTTCCATTATAAAATACGATAACAAGATTCCAACCAACAGGAAGGGTGGTGCTAAGGTCGTAAAAGGCTACTACGGGACTGAGGCTGATCTAGTTACGCGCATCAAGGATGCAGTCCTATGTGGTCAACAGTTAAAAGACAAGAAATTTAAGACGATTGAATGCTCAATAATGGACATCGCTGATGATATAGCCTATTCGACGTTTGACTTGGAGGACTCTTTTAAGGCTGACTTTCTCAGTCCTGCTAACGCATTGTCGTCAAGCAACGAGCTACTTGATGCGGTCGCCAAAAAAGTTTCAAACGAGCTTGGCTATGATTTTACGGGCGCTCAAACCCTGCTGACGCTCATAGAGATTTTTGATATAGGTTCACCGATCGTAAATGACGGTGACCATTTGCGCAGCTTCATAGATCGGTTCAAGGCATATGAACGGATCTGCAAAGATGCGCACTATAGAACTAAGCTCTCTTCAGATCTCATAAACAGAGCTATTAATGAAGTGAGTGTAGACTATGATGACGAATTTCCGATGCTTTCGACAGTGAAGCTGGGTCGTGAAGCAAAAGAACGAGTAGAGGTGTTAAAGCACTACACGTATCTTGCAGCAATCTATTCACCTAGGGTAAAAGTTTCAGAGTATAGAGGACAAGAAGTCGTAGAAGGTATTTTTCATGCTTTGACTAGTGACAGGGGCGAGCTTCTTATGCCTGAGGACGTAAAGCAGCAATACGAGCTAAGCTCACACGATGTAGCTTCTCAAATGCGAATCGTCTGCGACTATATAGCAGGCATGACAGATAGATATTCAGTCGAGTTTTATGGAAGGCTGCATTCTGATAGTGCTGCTACAATGTTTAAGCCGCACTAAGTACATTTGATGTCGCACAATCCTTTGTCGAATAGTAAATGTTTTTAGACTGAGGCTTCGATAATACTGGCCTACGCTTATGCTAGTATTTACGGCAAATAATAAGAAGAACGACTGTCGTATTCAAGGCAGGATTTTAGCTTAGGCTTACACCTCACTGGTTCAGGATGGCCTGGGATACGCTGAACTTACTGCTATCAGGACGCTCCTCATTTAAGGCTTGCGGCTCAAGCAGTTGCAAGCCTTTGGCCTACTACATTTAGGCGTTTTCGGTGTTTACTCCCCAAATGTAGCATCCGACTCAATTTTTAGCTTGCATGTCTCGCCAGAGTACCTGCATAGGTTGTAGGCAGACAAAGTTTGGGGGGCTAGGCTTGCAGGCCTGCCCCCCAATCGACCGCAAAGCGCTTGAACCGCCTGCGGGCCGTCGCCTGGTACGACTCGGTCTTAGCCGAGTAAGGTTGCGGTAGTCAAGGCGGTTCTTACACGTGAAGGACGCTGAGATGGCGATGTATAAGTATACCGCGTACCTACAGTCCTCAAGCGACGTTTGTTTCGATACCGAGCATAAACCTGGCTTTCCAACTCCGAAGTCCGGCATTTATCGCTGTATTGGTTGCGGCCGAGAGGCCGTCTCTACGGCAGAACATCCGCTGCCTGCTCAAAACCATCATCAGCATACGATGGCTCAAGGTCTGATACGTTGGCGCTTGGCCGTTTTCGCAGACCACCGACCAAAATAACAAAGAGACTACCGGGATCCAAGGGCCTCACGGCCCTTGGTGGGTCCAGGGCAAAGCCCTGGCCTTGCTGCCGCTTGGCTTACTCTGCTGCTTCCGCTGCCGGAACCGTGACCGGTTGGGTGGCGAGCATGCCGAGTAGGCGGCCGAGGATTTCGCGGAGTTCGGTGCGTTTGACGACCATGTCTAGGATGCCGTGCTCATACAGGTATTCGGCGCGTTGAAAGCCTTCGGGGAGGGTTTCGCGCATGGTGGATTCTATGACCCGGGCGCCGGCGAAGCCGATGAGGGCGTTGGGTTCGGCGATCTGGATGTCGCCAAGCATGGCGAAGCTGGCGGTGACGCCGCCGGTGGTTGGGTCGGTGAGGACGACGAGGAAGGGGAGGCCGGCTTCTTTGACCAGGCGCGTCGCTATTGTCGTGCGGGGCATTTGCATGAGGCTGATGGCGCCTTCCTGCATGCGGGCGCCGCCGGAGGCGGTGAAGACGATGAGCGGGGCGTGCTGCATCAGGGCGAGGCGGGCGGCGGCGACGATGCCTTCGCCGACGGCCGCCCCCATGGAGCCGCCCATGAACTCGAAGGCCATGACGGCGACGACGGCCTTGTGGCCGCCGATGGTGCCGTGGGCGGCGACGATGGCGTCGTCGAGGTGGGTCTTGGCGCGGTTTTCGCGGAGGCGGTCGGTGTAGCGTTTCTGGTCGCGGAAGGCGAGCGGGTCGGCCGGCGCGCGGGGGAGCTCGATGCGGGTGTGGCTGCCTTCGTCGAAGGTCCAGTCGAGGCGCTCGAGGACGCCGGCGCGCATGTGGTGGCCGCAATGGGGGCAGACGCGGAGGTTGGCGACCAGCTCCTTGGTGAAGGTCATTTGCTGGCAGGCGGGGCACTGGGTCCAGAGGTCGTCGGGGATTTCCGGGCGACCGAGGATGCTGCGGATCTTGGGGCGGACGTAGCGGGTGAGCCAGCTCATCAGACGGTCTCCGGCTGGGACTGGGTGACGATCTCCGGCTCGGCCGGTGCGACGTTTTCCGGCTCCGCCGGGGGTGGGGCGCGCAGGCCGTCGGCGAGGGCGCGGACCTGGGCGAGGACGGCGGGGGCGGTCTCGGAGGTGGCGCGGCCTTCGGCATCCAGGCTCGCGGCCAGGGTGTCGATCAGGGCGGAGGCGACGACGGCGGCGTCGGCGTGGCGGGTCGCCGCGCGCGCCTGCTCGGGGGTGCGGACGCCGAAGCCGACGGCGATGGGCAGGGCGGTGGCGCGGCGGAGGCGGGGGATTGCGGCCTGCAAGTCGGCGGAGGAGGCGGTGCGGGTGCCGGTGATGCCGGAGATCGAGACGTAGTAGACGAAGCCGCCGGCGCCGGTGAGCACGATCGGCAGGCGGGCGTCGTCGGTGGTGGGGGCGACGAGGCGGATGATGTCGAGGCCGTGGGCGGCGGCGTGGGGGAGCAGAAGGGGGAGCTCCTCGGTCGGCAAATCGACCACGATCAGGCCGTCGACGCCGGCGGCCGCGGCGTCGGCGCAGAAGGGCTCGACCTGGTAGGCGAGGATGGGGTTCAGGTAGCCCATGAGGATGATCGGCGTCGCCTCGTCGTGGGCGCGGAAGCTTGCGACCATGGCGAGGGTGTTGCGCATGGTGGCGCCGGCGGTGAGGCCGCGGATGGCGGCGCGCTGGATGGTGGGGCCGTCGGCCATCGGGTCGGTGAAGGGGCAGCCGATCTCGATCAGGTCGGCGCCGGCGGCGGGCATGCCGTCCAGGATCGCCTGCGAGGTGGGCAGGTCCGGGTCGTAGGCTTCGAGGAAGGTGATCAAGGCGCCGCGTTTCTCGCGCGCCAGGGCCTCGAAGCGGGGGGATATGCGGGTCATGAGGGAAGGCCGAGGTAAGGAAGGCCAGAGGCTCTGCCTCTGGACTCCGCTGGGGCCTGAGGCCCCAGACCCCCATCCGTTTGGAGGGTCATCGGGAGCTTTCTTGTTTGGCGAAGCCGATCATTCATTATTGAAGCTTCCCCGACCTCGCCATTTAGCATGGATAAGTAATGGATTTTAAAGGCTTCGCCTTTAATCGGGTCCAGGGCAGACAGCCCTGGCCTTGCTTTACAGGCGCGCCCCGAGGTGCTCCGCCACGGTGAAGATGTCTTTGTCGCCGCGGCCGGAGAGGTTCATCAGGATGATTTGGTCTGGGCGCATGGTGGGGGCGAGTTTTTCGACGTAGGCGAGGGCGTGGGCGCATTCGAGGGCGGGGATGATGCCTTCGAGGCGGGAGCAGAGCTGGAAGGAGGCGAGCGCTTCGTCGTCGGTGATGGCGACGTATTCGGCGCGGCCGGTCTCGTGCAGCCAGGCGTGCTCGGGGCCGATGCCGGGATAGTCGAGGCCGGCGCTGATACTGTGGGCCTCGTTGATTTGGCCGTCGTCGTCCTGGAGGAGGTAGGTGCGGTTGCCGTGCAGGACGCCGGGGCGGCCGCGGTTGAGGCTGGCGGCGTGGGCTTTCGTGTCGAGGCCGTGGCCGGCGGCTTCGACGCCGATGAGGCGGGTTTCGGTCGCGTCGAGGAAGGGGTGGAAGATGCCCATGGCGTTGGAGCCGCCGCCGACCGAGGCGACGATGGCGTCGGGGAGCTTGCCTTCTGCTTGTTGCAGCTGGGCGCGGGCTTCTTCGCCGATGACGCATTGGAAGTCGCGCACCATGGCGGGATAGGGGTGCGGGCCGGCGACGGTGCCGATGAGGTAGTAGGTGTCCTCGACGTTGGCGACCCAGTCGCGCATCGCCTCGTTCATCGCGTCCTTCAGGGTGCCGGCGCCGGCGGTGACGGGTTTTACTTCGGCGCCGAGCAGGTTCATGCGGAAGACGTTGGGCTTTTGTCGTTCGACGTCGGTGGCGCCCATGTAGATGGTGCAGGGCAGGCCGAACAGGGCGCAGACGGTGGCGGTGGCCACGCCGTGCTGGCCGGCGCCGGTTTCGGCGATGATGCGGGTGCGGCCCATGCGGCGGGCGAGCAGGATCTGGCCGACGCAGGAGTTCACCTTGTGGGCGCCGGTGTGGTTCAGCTCCTCGCGCTTGAGGTAGATCTTGGCGCCGCCGAACTGGCGGGTCAGGCGCTCGGCGAACCAGAGCGGGCTGGGGCGGCCGACGTAGTGTTTGAGGAGGTGGTCGAGCTCGCGCTTGAACTCCGGGTCGATGCGGGCCGCCTCGTAGGCCTGCTCAAGCTCGAGCACGAGGGGCATCAGGGTCTCGGCGACGAAGCGGCCGCCGAAGGTGCCGAAGCGGCCGTTGGCGTCGGGGCCGCCACGCAGGCTGTTTGGGCGCAGGCTGCGCGGAGGCTCTGTCTGGTCCATGCGGCTTTATATAGGCGGGGTCGGGGTTCGGAAATGGGCCGCTGGCCCGGGGCTTGAATGGGCCGCCGGCCCGGGGCTTGAGTGGGCCGCCGGCCCGGGGCTTGAGTGGGCCGCCGGCCCGGGGCTTGAGTGGGCCGCCGGCCCGGGGCTTGAGTGGGCCGCCGGCCCGGGGCTTGCGGGAGGTTTGCGATGCTGGTCGCCCATTACCGTGATCGTCCGGCGGCGCGGGTCGCCGAGGGGCCGGCGGCGCATGCCGCGGCGGCGGGGGCGATCTGGCTCGATTTGCTGGACGCGACCGAGGGCGAGCGGGCGGTGGTGGAGCGGGCGTTCGAGATGCGGGTGCCGGCGCAGGACGAGATCGCCGAGATTGAAAGCTCGAGCCGGTTGCGGGTGGAGGGGGACGTGCTGTTCCTCAGCATGCCGCTGGCCTCACGCAAGGACCCGACGCGGCATCTGAGCCCGCTCGGCTTCGTGCTCTCCGACACGCGGCTGATCACGGTGCGCTATGCGCAGAGCTTCGCGTTCGACGATGCGGCGGCGGCGGTGGCGGGCGGGATGGCGGCGCCGCGGGCCGGAACTGCGGCGCCGGGGCGGAGCGATCCTGCCGGCGCGGTCAACACGTTCCTGGTGTTGCTGGAGGCGATGGTCGATCGGGCGGCGGACGGGCTCGAGCGGCTGGCGAGCGAGCTGGCGCTGCTGTCGCGCAGCGTGTTCGGCGTGGAGGATGCGCCGCCGCGGCCGAACAACGACCGGCTGCTGAGGGGGCTGCTCAAGAGCGTCGGGCGGGCCGGCGACACGCTGTCGGAGCTGCGCGAGACGCTGCTTGGGGTGCAGCGGATCGTTTCGTTCGTGCCCGACGCGGCCGGGGAGTGGCTGCCGGCGGCGGCGGACGGGCGGCTTGCGACGCTGGCTCGCGACACGGCGTCACTGGCCGATTACGACGCGCAGCTGGTGGCGAAGGTGCAGTTCCTGCTGGACGCGGCGCTGGGGTTTATCAACATCGAGCAGAATAACGGGATCAAGGTGCTGACGGTGGTGAGCCTGGTGGGGATACCGCCGACGCTGATCGCCTCGATCTATGGGATGAACTTCAAGAACATGCCCGAGCTCAGCTGGAGCTTTGGCTATCCGTATGCGCTGTTGCTGATGCTGGCCAGCGTGGCGGGGCCGCTGGTGTTTTTCTGGCGCAAGGGATGGCTTTGAGACGAGCGCTGCTTGCTTGCAAAAAAAGGCGAAAATTTTGCGTCTGTGTCTAATCTCCTCTTGTCCGGCAAGAAGCTTTGGTTTGTCGAAAACAGGACCGTTTGATCAGGAAATTTTCTGGATTGCAAAACAGTGGCCGCGTTAGGCTGATTGCCCTGCCCTGAACCTTTGGAGCGCTCCATGCGGATCGGTCGCGACTTCAGCCTCTTCTTCGCCGGCTCGACGCTATCCGCTATCGGCACGGCAATGGTGCCGGTGGCGCTCAGCTTCGCGCTGCTCGGTGCCGGACGCTCGGCCCAGGCGTTGGGGATCGTGCTGGCGGCCCAGACGGTGCCCATTGTTGCGCTGCTTCTCGCCGGCGGCGTCGCGGGAGATCGCTGGCCGCGGCGGCGCATCATGATCGGCAGCGATCTGCTGCGATTTGCGGCGCAGTCGACGCTGGCGGCGGTGCTGATCCATGGCGCGGCACCGCTGGCGACGATCGTTGCGCTGACGATGCTGATCGGGCTTGGAACCGCGTTCTTCTATCCAGCGCGAGGCGGTTTCATCGCGCAGATCGTGGATGCGACGCAGTTGGCGCGGGCCAACGGGGCGCTGAGTGCGGCCAACTCCTTCGCCGCAATTCTGGGCCCCACGCTTGCTGGAGCGATCGTGACTGCCGTCGGGGCCGGGTGGGCGATTGGTATTGATGGCGTGACCTATGCCGCCAGCGCCGTTTGTCTGGCGCTTGTTCGTCCGCAGTCGGAGCCGCGGCGGCGGGCGCAGAAGGGCTCGGTGCTGCGGGACTTGCGCGATGGCATAAGCGCATTTGCGAGCCGCCGCTGGCTGTGGCTCATCGTCGGGCAGTTCGGATTGCTGAATTTGCTCGCGCTGGCGCCCTTCATGGTGCTTGCGCCGGTGCTGCTCGCCAGGTTGCCACATGGTGCGCAGGCCTGGGGGTTGTTGCTCAGCGCGATCGGAGTGGGCGGGTTGGCCGGCGCCACGGCGATCATGCGTTGGCAGCCGGCGCGTTCTATCCTGGCGGTCGAGATCGCGGCGATGATGCTGAGCGCGCCAATGATCCTGCTTGCGATCGACGCCGGGCTTCCGGCCGTGCTGGTCGGGGGCCTCGCCTATGGCGCCGGCGCGGCTGTGCTGAACGTGATGATCGGGACGGTGATCCAGCGTGAGGTCCCGGCGGAGCTGCTGTCTCGCGTTTTCTCAATCGTCCAGATCGTGGCTGGCGTGTTTGCCCCTGCCGGCTATGCCTTAGCCGGACCTGCTGCTGCGTGGTTGGGACCCGATCAGGCGGTGGGTGTCGGCGCGGTCGCCGTCCTGGGCAGCGTTGCGATGCTGATGTGCTTTGCCGAGGTTCGGCGGTTTGGCGTGCGGTCAGCCGTTCCAATCACATAATGCATGCCAGCACTAAAGCGACAGAGAGACCGCTGACCCTCTTAACACCCTATCAATGGGCCGGGGGTCTGGGGCCTCAGGCCCCAGCGGAGTCCAGAGGCAGAGCCTCTGGCCCTCCTTTCGCTTGCGTGACGAACTCGTGGATGAGGTCAGGGTCTTTGCGGCCAGGGGCGGTTTCGACGCCGGAGGAGACGTCGACGGCGGGCGCTTTGGTCGCGGTGATGGCGGCGGCGACGGTGGTGGGGGTCAGGCCGCCGGCGAGCATCCAGGCGTAGGGCGGGCGGAAGTTGGCGAGCAGGGCGAGGTCGAGCGGGGTGGCGTTGCCGCCGGGGCGGGTGGCGTCGGTGGCGGGGCGGGGCTCGATGAGGAGGCGGTCGGCGATGATCGATCGCGGGAGGTCGGCGGCGGTGGCGATGCCGAGGGCCTGCCAGACTGGGGTGCTGAAGGTGGCGCGGATGGCGGCGATGCGGTTCGGGGGAGCGTAGAGCTGCAGGGCGTCGAGGGGGATTTCGTCCAGCGCGTCGGCGATGTCGTCATCCGAGGGGTCGACGAACAGGCCGACGCGCTGCGGGCCTCGCGGGTGGCGGGCGGAGAGGGTGGCGGCCTCGGCGGGGGTGACGACGCGGGGCGAGGCGGGGAAGAAGACGAAGCCGACCCAATCCGCACCGGCCTCGACCGCGGCGTCAAAGGCGGCGGGGTCGTTGATGCCGCAGATTTTCACCCCCGTCCTTCACATCGATCATGCGACGAGCTCGGCGGCGATGGCGGCGGCGGCGGCGGCGGGGGTCGGGGGCGCGGGTGATCGGGCGGCCGACGACGACGTAATCCGCACCGGCGGCGGCGGCCTCGCGGGGGGTCATGGTGCGGGCCTGGTCGGTGGCCGCCGCACCCGTCGGACGGATGCCGGGGACGACCAGGATCGGGGTGGCGCCGAAGGTGTCGCGCAACGGGGCGAGCTCGTGGGCGGAGCAGACCAAGCCATCGAGCCCGGCCATCAGGGCGAGGCGGGCGAGGCGGAGCACCTGCTCGCGCGGGCGGGCGTAGATGCCGGTCTGGTGCAGCGCCGTCTCGTCCAGGCTGGTGAGCACGGTGACGCCGAGCAGGATCGGCACGCCGACGCCGGATGGCCCGGCCTCACGGCGCGCCGCCTCCAGCATCGCGCTGCCGCCGGCGGCGTGCAGGGTCAGCATCGCCGGGCGGAGCGGGAGCACCGAGCGCACGGCGCCGGCCACCGTGTTGGGGATGTCGTGCAGCTTGAGGTCGAGGAAGACCGGCGCGTCGGCGATGGCGGCGATGCCGGCCGGGCCCTGGGCGAGGACGTATTCGAGGCCGAGCTTAAGCAGCGCGCAGTGCGGCGCGAGCGCTGTGGCCCAGGCGGCGGCCTGGGGGCGGTCCGGCGTGTCGAGGGCGGCGATCAGGCCGGTCATGACAAGCGCTTCTTTTTTGAAAAAAAGAAGCAAAAAACTTCTGTTCGCGCTGTCGCAGCTGACGCCGGAGAAAACCTCTTATCGGATAAAAGTTTTTTTGTTCTTTTTTTCAAAAAAGAACCTCTTTCTTGCTGCTCCCGGCAAGCTGCGCCTCCAACGTGCGGACGCGCCGCTCGGCACGGCGGGCGCGCAGGCGCTGGCCGAGCGAGGCGAGCCAGACCACCAGCGCGCCGAGGAAGAAGAACAGCGCCGCGGCGGCCAGCACGATGATTGAGAGCGGCGCTACCCAGACGATGTCGGTAGGCCAGAGGCCGAGCGGGACGGCGGCGCGGTTGCCCGGGGTCAGCGCGAACAGCACCAGCAGCAGCAGCAGCGGGATCGCGATCACGAGCCGGAGCAGCCGGCGGAGGGCGCGGCTCACGGGACCTTCCGACACTCGCGGGTCAGGATGCGTCGTGCCGCTCCGCTCATGATGCGTCTTGCCGCTCCGCTCATGATACGTCTTGCCGCTCCGCGGCGGGTGCGCGCGAGGGCTTGCTGCGGTTGACGCGCTCGCGCAGCTCCTTGCCGGCCTTGAAGAACGGCACCGCCTTCTCGTCCACCGGCACCGCCTCGCCGGTGCGCGGGTTGCGGCCGGTGCGGGCGTCGCGACGCTTGACCGTGAAGGCGCCGAAGCCGCGTAGCTCGACACGCTCGCCACGCGACAGGGCGGCGGTGATCTCGTCGAAGATGGTGCCGACGATGAGCTCGACGTCGCGGCCGAGCAGATGCGGGTTGGCGGCGGCCAGCTCGGCGATCAACTCGGATTTTGTCATGGGGCTCCCAGGGCCTAGGCGGCTGTTATCGTAGAGAGGAAAGCGTCAGGAAGGCCAGAGGCTCTGCCTCTGGACTCCGTCACGCGCCAGCGTGCACTCGCACGACGGGGCCTGAGGCTCTAGATCCACCGTCCGTTTGGAGGCTCAACGCACTCTTTCTTGCTTGGCGAGTGGATTTTAAAGGCTTCGCCTTTAATCGGGTCCAGGGGCGACGCCCCTGGCCTTGCTTGCCTTAAAGCTGCGCCATCGCCACCGGACCCAGGCCCAGGAGTGAACCGAGCAGGCCCGTGGGCTTGCCGATATTGCGCTGGAACCAGGTCTGTTGGTCCAGGTCGTCGATCGGCACAGTGGTGGCGACTTTCTTGTTGGCGGCGAGCCAGGCGCGGGCTTCGTGCTCGCCGCCGAGCTCGTCGATCAGGCCAAGGCTGAGGGCCTGGCGGCCGGTGTAGGCGCGGCCGTCGGCGAGCGCCCGGACGCGGTCGGGGTCCATGTGGCGGCCGGTGGCGACGATGGTGACGAACTGGTCGTAGAGGTCGCCGACGACGCCCTGCAGGTAGGCGCGGCCGGCCGGGCTGAGCGGGTGGGTGAAGCTCGGCTGGTCCTTGAGCGGGCCGGAGATCAGCGCGTCGGCGGTGATGCCGAGCTTGCCGAGCAGGCCGGAGATCTCGCCGGTCTCCAGGATCACGCCGATCGAGCCGGTGAGCGTGGCGGCGCGGGCGAAGATGCGGGTGGCGGGGGCGGAGATCATGTAGGCGGCGGAGGCGGCGGTGCCGCCCATCACCACGATCAGCGGCTTGGCGGCGGCGACGTGGGCGAAGGCGTCGTGCAGCGCTTCGCCGCCGGCGACGGTGCCGCCGGGACTGTCGACCGCCAGGATGACGGCCGGCACGTTGGCGTCATGCGCGAGCGATTCGATCTTCTCGACCAACTTGCGGTCATCGCTGATGATGCCGGCGACGCTGACGCGCACGATATGGGCGTGCGTGCCGAGAGCCGGGCCGCTGCTGCGCGAAACGCCGAAGAAGAACAGGCCGACCAGAGCGAGGATCGCGACGACACGCCAGACCAACAGGCGGCGCTTGAGGCGCCGCCTGTCGATCATCAGGTCCGGGGACAGGCCCGAAGGCTGGCTTGGAGTGAGGGCCACCTTACTCCGAGGCGGCCTGGTTGCGGCGGCGGATGGCGGCGCCGAGGATGTCGCCGAGCGAGGCGCCGCTGTCGGACGAGCCGAACTCGGCCATCGCCTGCTTGTCCTCCTCCATCTCGCGGCCGCGTATGGTCAGCGACAGCTTGCGTGAGGCGCGGTCGACCGCGGTGACCTTGGCGTCGATCTTCTCGCCGATGGCGAAGCGGTCCGGGCGCTGCTCGGACTTGTCGCGGGCGAGCTCGGCGCGGCGGATGAAGCCGGAGAGGACCTCGTCGACCTTGACCTCGATGCCGTTGCTCTGCACCGCGGTGACGACGCAGGTGACGACGTCGCCCTTGTGGACGCGGCTGAGCGTGTCGGCGGCAGGGTCATCCTGGAGCTGCTTGATGCCGAGCGAGATGCGCTCCTTCTCGACGTCGACGTCGAGCACCTTGGCGGTGACGGTGCCGCCCTTCTCGTATTTGGCCATCGCGGCCTCGCCCTGCTCATCCCACGAGATGTCGGACATGTGGATCATGCCGTCGATGTCGGCGGACAGGCCGATGAACAGGCCGAACTCGGTGATGTTGCGGATCTCGCCCTCGACGGTGGAGCCGACCGGGTGGGCTTCGACGAACTCCTCCCACGGGTTCTGCTGCACCTGCTTGAGGCCGAGCGAGATGCGGCGCTTGCCGCTGTCGACGTCGAGCACCAGCACGTCGACCTCCTGCGAGGTGGCGACGATCTTGCCGGGATGGACGTTCTTCTTGGTCCAGGACATCTCGGAGACGTGCACGAGGCCCTCGACGCCGGGCTCGAGCTCGACAAAGGCGCCGTAATCGGTGATGTTGGTGACGCGGCCGGAATACTTGGCGCCGGGCGGATACTTGGCGGCGACGCCCTCCCAGGGATCGGCCTCGAGCTGCTTCATGCCGAGGCTGATGCGCTGGGTCTCGGAATTGAAGCGGATCACCTGGACGCGCACGGCCTGGCCGATCTGCAGCGCCTCGGAGGGATGGTTGATCCGGCGCCAGGCGATGTCGGTCACGTGCAACAGGCCGTCGACGCCGCCGAGGTCGACGAAGGCGCCGTAATCGGTGATGTTCTTGACCACACCGTCGAGGATCATGCCCTCCTTGAGGCCCTGGATCAGCTCGGAGCGCTGCTCGGCGCGGGTCTCTTCCAGTACCGCGCGGCGGGAGACGACGATGTTGCCGCGGGCGCGGTCCATCTTGAGGATCTGGAAGGGCTGCGGCATGCCCATCAGCGGGCCGACGTCGCGCACCGGGCGGATGTCGACCTGGGAGCCGGGCAGGAAGGCGACGGCGCCGCCGAGGTCGACGGTGAAGCCGCCCTTGACGCGGCCGTAGATGGTGCCGTTGACGCGCTGGCTACCCTCGAACGCCTTCTCCAGGTTGGTCCAGGCCTCCTCGCGGCGGGCCTTCTCGCGCGACAGGACGATTGAGCCGTCGCGGTCCTCGTAGCGCTCGACATAGAGCTCGATCAGGTCGCCGGGCTTGACCTCGACCGGGGCGCCGGGGACGCCGAACTCCTTCAGTGCGACGCGGCCCTCGCTCTTGAGGCCGACGTCGACGATGGCGAACTCTTCGGTGAGGCGGACCACCTTGCCGGTGACGACGGAGCCGTCAAAGCCGCTGTCGCGGCCGAGGGTCTCGTCGAGCAGGGAGGCGAAGTCGAGGCCCTCCATGTGGTCGTTGGCGGAGGGGGTTTGAGCGTAGTCACGCTCGAGGACGCGGGCGGCGGCGCTGGAAGCCATAGGGCTGAACTGTTCCTGTCTCTGGTCCGGCCGGCTGGCCGATCAGTTGCTATGCGCCTCTCCGGATCGGGAGACACGACGTGCGCCGGGGCGCCGGTGGAGCAAAGCACTCAAGCCGCGGGTTTGCGCCCGCGGTGTGCCGGCGCAGAGATACGCCTGCGAGGGTGCGAGTCAAGGAAAAGCAAGGCCAGGCTGTCTGCCCTGGACCCGATCAAAGGCGGAGCCTTTGAAATCCATTTGCTGTCGAAGAGCCTGTTTAACGGCGTTTAAGGATCGCTTGCTAGGCTTGGATTGCAGTCTTTCTCATGGGATCCAAGGGCCTCGGGCCGTTGTGCGAAGCACGCTGGCGCGTGACGGCGAGTCAAGGGCAGAGCCCTTGCCTTTCTATGATCGCCTTTGCCGCGTCGAACGCCTGGTCGGCATCGAGATGGGTGGTATCGAGCAGGATGGCGTCCGACGCGGGCTTGAGCGGGGCTGTGCTGCGGGCGGCGTCGGCGGCGTCGCGGGCGGCCATGGCGGCGCGGACGCTCTCGATGGGCTCGGTGATGCCGCGGGCGGCGAGTTCGAGGCGGCGGCGTTCGGCGCGGGCGGGCAGACTGGCGGTGACGAACAGTTTTATCTGGGCGTCGGGAAAGATGACGGTGCCGATGTCGCGGCCGTCGAGCACGGCGCCGCGGGCCTCAGCGAAGTCGCGTTGAAAGGCGAGCAGGGCGGCGCGGATGGCGGGATCGGCGGCGACGCTCGCGGCGGCGGCATCGATGGCGGGGCGGCGCAGGTCGGTGCGGGCGAGGTCGGCGGCGGTAAGGGCGCGGGCGATCTGGACAGGATTGTCACCGGTGTCGAGGTAGCGGGCGGCGACGCTGCGGTAGAGCAGGCCGGTGTCGAGATAGGGCAGGCCGAGATGGGAGGCGAGGCGACGGGCCAGAGTGCCTTTGCCGGCGGCGGCTGGACCGTCGACGGCGATAATCGGGGCGCTCACCGAACACTCATCGGGGCGCTGACCGGGGCGCTGACCCGGGCGCTGACCCGGGCGCTGACCCGGGCGCTGACCCGGGCGCTGACCGGGGCGCTAATTGGAGCGCTGATTGGGCGGGGCTCATGCCAGGGCGGCGCCGAGGCTGGTCATCAAGGCTGTGAAGCCGGGGAAGCTGGTATCGATGAAGCGGGTGTCGTCGGCGGTGACGGGACGGTCGGTGGCGAGGCCGAGGACGAGGGCGCTCATGGCGAGGCGGTGGTCCATGTAGGTGGCGACGGTGGCGCCGCCGGCCGGCGGCTGGCCGGCGCCGTGGATGAGGAGGTCGTCGCCCTCGATCGTGCAGGCGGCGCCGTTGGCTGCGAGCAGGGCGGCGGTGGCGGCGAGGCGGTCGCTCTCCTTGTGGCGCAGCTCGGCCAGGCCGCGCAGGCGGGTGGCGCCGCGGGCGCAGGCGGCGGCCATGGCGAGGATGGGGTACTCGTCGATCATGGTGGGCGCGCGGCTGGCCGGCACGTCGACGCCGGCCAGTGGGCGGTGCTGGGCGGTGAGGTCGCCGACCGTCTCGCCGCCTTCCAGGCGCTCGTTGGTGACGCTCAGATTGGCGCCCATCTCGCGCAGGGTGGTGAACAGGCCGGTGCGTAGCGGGTTGAGGCCGACGCCCATGATCGTGACGGTGCTGCCCGGGACCAGCAGGGCGGCGACCAGCGGAAAGGCGGCGGAGGATGGGTCGCCCGGGACGACGACGTCGCGGGCGAGCAGCTCGGGCTGGCCGTGCAGCCGGATCGTCGTTACGCCAGCGGTGCGCTCGACCTGCAGGACGGCGCCGAAATGGCGAAGCATGTTCTCGCTGTGGTCGCGCGTTGCGGCGGGCTCGACGATGCGGGTGACGCCGCGGGCGTTCAGGCCGGCAAGCAAGATGGCGGACTTCACCTGCGCCGAGGCGACCGGCAGGGTGTAATCGAGCGGCAGGGCGCGGGCGGCGCCGACGATGGTGAGCGGCAGGCGGCCGGCGCTGCGGCTGATGAAGCGGGCGCCGATGGCCTCCAGCGGGGTGATGACGCGGGCCATCGGGCGGCGACGTAGGCTGGCGTCGCCGGTCATCACAGAGACCATGTCGTGGCTGGCGAGGATGCCGGCGAGCAAGCGGGCGGCGGTGCCGGAGTTGCCCATGTCGAGCACGTCGTCAGGCTCGGCCAGGCCGCCGATGCCGACGCCGTCGACCTGCCAGGCCGCGCCCTCCTGCCGGATGCCGGCGCCGAGGGCGCGCATGGCCGCGGCGGTGCGCAGCACGTCCTCGCCCTCGAGCAGGCCGGTGATGCTGGTGCGGCCGATGGCGAGGGCGGCAAACATCAAAGCTCGATGGCTGATCGACTTGTCGCCGGGCACCGCGGCGCGGCCGCTGAGCGGAGCGTCCGGGCGGCGGGCGGTGAGCGGGACCGGTGCGAGCACGTCGCGGCGGGTAGCATGGCAGGTGCCGGCACGGAAGCGCGGCGACGGTTTGACAATGCAACCTTGCGATGGCATGGGGCGCGCCCTTCACGGCGTGCGCTTGTCAATTCGATTTTTGGCGCATGTCTGCATCAGACGCTTCCGGGGTCATCCGCATGGTCAAGCCTGAACTCGGCACCAAGCGCGTCTGCGTGTCGTGCAGCGCGCGCTTCTACGACCTGACCAAGTCGCCGGCCGTCTGCCCGAAATGCGGCACCGAGCAGCCGGTCGAGCAGCCGAGGCCCAAGCGCGGCGGCGGCAATGCAGTCGAGGAGAAGCGGCCGAAGAAGGTGGCCGTGGTCGAGGAGGAAGGCGAAGAGGCGGTGGTCGAGGACGCCGAGGAGGAAGACGTGCTCGAGGACGCCGCCGAGCTCGAGGACGACGCGGAAATCGACGGCGACCTGGTGGTGGAGCCGGACGCGGATACGGACGAGCGGTAAGGTCTAGGCGAGAAGACCAGGGCTCTGCCCTGGACCCGCTCGGGCGTGAGGCCCCAGGCCCCCATACGTTCGGAGTTTATGCTGGCAATTCCTCGTTTGGCGAAGCCTTTATCCTCGACTCTGCCTAACGGCACTGTCCCTGCCCAACGGACAAACTTAACGAATGGATTTTAAAGGCTTCGCCTTTAATGGGGTCCAGGGGCAAAGCTCCTGGCCTTTCTAATCGCTTGCCTTCTGCCTGCCGCGCCTCATTGTGACTCCATGCACTTGCATGCCAGCTGCGTCGCGCGGGACGGGAGCGCTGTGCTGCTCACCGGGCCTTCGGGCGCCGGCAAGTCCGACCTTGCGCTGCGGCTCATCGACCGCGGTTTTATCCTCGTCGCCGACGATCGTGTGATCGTCGAGGATGGTTGCGCGCGGGCGCCGGACGCGTTGGCCGGGCTGATCGAGCTGCGTGGGTTGGGGCTGCTGCGCCTGGCGTATGTCGGCGGCGTGCGGCTGCGGCTGAGCGTGCGGCTGGGGGAGCAGCCGGGCGGGGGCGAGCGGTTGCCGTCGCCTTCAAGCGACATGCTGGGCTTGCCGCTGATTGCGGTGGCGGCGCGCGCGGCCTCGGCGGCGATGGTGGTGGAGCGGGCGCTGGACTGCGTGCTGGGAACGGCGAGCCTAGCGGCCGGAGCGATCCTGTGAGCCGGCGGCCGGTGGTGATGGTCAGCGGCCTGTCCGGGGCGGGCAAGTCGTCGATCTTGCGCGCGCTGGAGGATCTCGGCTTCGAGGCGATCGACAACCCGCCGCTCGACCTGGTGGAGACGCTGGCTCAGCGGGAGGATGACCGGGCGGAGCGGCCGCTGGCGGTGGGCGTGGATGCGCGGACCAGCGGCTTTGATGCCGGCGCGGTGCTGGCGAGCCTCGAGCGGCTGCGCGCCAACCCTGCGCTGGAGCCGACCCTGCTGTTCGCGCGGGCTGACGAGACGGTGCTGCTGCGGCGGTTCACCGAGACCCGGCGGCGGCACCCGCTGGCGCTGGACGGGTCGGTGGCGGACGGAGTGGCCGAGGAGGTGCGGATGACCGCGGCGCTGGCGGCCGCGGCGGAGCTGGTGCTGGACACCACCGAGCTCACGCCGGCGGCGCTGCGCATGGTGATCGAGCAGCGCTTCGGCGGTGAGGCTCGGCTCAGCGCAGGCCTGACCATTTCACTGGTCTCCTTTGCCTATCCGGAAGGGCTGCCGCGCGAGGCTGACCTAGTGCTGGACGCGCGCTTCCTGCGCAACCCGCATTACGACCTTAAGTTGAGACCGATGACGGGCCTGGAACCCGCGGTCGCCGACTACGTGGAGCAGGACCCGGATTTCGGAAGATTTCTCGATTGTATCGTTGCTTTGCTGACTCTGCTCTTGCCGCGCTTCATCGCCGAGGGCAAGAAATACGCGACGGTCGCGGTCGGCTGCACCGGCGGACGTCATCGGTCGGTCCACGTGGTTGAGAAGCTGGCCTCGGCGTTGGCGGTGTCGCAGGGCGCATGCGGGACGTGTTGCGGTGGTCTGGCGTTGTCCGTGACGCATCGCGAGCTTGCGCGGCAGGCACTGGCGCCGACGAGGCGGCATGCCGATCTGGAGTCTTCGGCCGATGACGGCGTATAAGCGTTCCGGACCATGCCGCCTGGTTGGAGATCTGGCTTTGATGACACAGCGCGGCAGGGGGTTCGTCTCCGTTCCATGATAGGTCTTGTGCTGGTCACCCACGGCCGCTTGGCCGAGGAGCTGCGGCTGGCGATGGAGCATGTGGTGGGGCCGCAACGTAACGTTGCGACCATCTGCATCGGCGCCGATGACGATGTGGAGTGCCGGCGGGCCGACATCCTGCACTGCATCGAGCAGGTCGATACCGGCGACGGCGTGGTCATCATGACCGACATGTTCGGCGGCACCCCGTCCAACCTCGCGATTTCGATGATGAGCCGCCGGCAGGTCGAGGTGATCGCCGGCGTGAACCTGCCGATGCTGGTCAAGTTCGCCAAAAGCCGGTCGCGCGAGACGCTGGGCGAGTGTGTCGAGACGACCGAGACCGCGGGGCGGAAATACATCGCCGCGGCGTCGCACGTGTTGTCCGGGTGCCGGACCACCAATCGATGCGAGCAGATTGGGCGGATGAGCCCGATCGCCTCGCTGGAGGCCATCCGCAAGGCGCTTGGCGGACAGTCGGCGGCTGGCAAGATGGACGCGCAGCCCATGGCCAGCGCGTTCGGTCAGTCGAGCGTGCAGGCCGGGCAGCAGGGTGGACGGCACAGCGGGGCGGCGGCGGTGGCGCTACCGGAGCCCGAGGCGGCGCTCCCGGGCGACATCAAGCGACAGAAGCAAGCCTAGCCTGCTAGGATGATGCTCGGAGCCGAGCATCGTGAGGGCGGGATGAACGACGGACAGCCGGCAACGGTGCTGACGCGGCTGGTGCCGGTGGTCAATCTGCGCGGGCTGCACGCTCGGGCGGCGGCGAAATTCGTCACCATGGCCGAGCGGTTCGACGCCTCCGTGGAGGTGACGCGCGAGGGGCAGACGGTTTCGGCGCGCTCGATCATGGGCTTGATGATGCTGGGCGCCGGTCAGGGCGCGGAGCTGGAGCTGCGCGCTGAGGGCTGGGAGGCCAAGGAGGCGCTGGACGCGTTGGCCGGGCTCGTCGAGTCGGGGTTTGACGAGCAGGAGTGAGGGCCCAACGAAGGCCAGAGGCTCTGCCTCTGGACACCGCTGGGGCCGGGGGCCCCAGACCCCGATCCGTTTGGAGCCTAGATCGCCACCCGTACTCCGAGCTCAACCACGCGGTCGCTCGGGATGCGGAAGAACTCGGTGGCGGGCACGGCATTGCGGAACATCACCAGGAACAGCCAGAGTCGCCAGATCGGCAGCTTCGGCACCATGGCGCGCACCAGCACCTCGCGGTTGAGGAAGTAGCTTGCCTGCATCGGGTCGTAGGTGACGCCGAACGGCTTGAGGTCTTCCAGCGAGCGCGGGATGTTCGGCGTCTCCATGAAGCCGTAGCGCAGGTTGACCTTGTGGATGCCGGGCGCGAGCTCCTCGACCGCCAGGCGGCGCGGGCCGGCTTCGGGCTGGTCGAGGGGGCTCACCGTCACGAACAGCACCCGCTCGTGCAGCACCTTGTTGTGCTTGAGGTTGTGCAGCAACGCGGCGGGGACGAAGTCGGGGTTCGAGGTGAGGAAGATCGCCATGCCGGGCACGCGGATGGTGCGGGATTGCGGCAGGCGGTTGAGGAAGGAGGCGAGCGGCAGGCTGTCCTGCTTCCAGCGCGCCAGCACCAGGTCGCGGCCGCGCTTCCAGGAGGTCATCAGGGCGAGCAGCATCAGGCCGAGCGCGAGCGGCACCCAGCCGCCGTCGAAGAACTTGAGCAGGTTGGCGGCGAAGAACACGCTGTCGATCAGGAAGAAGCTGCCCCAGACGCCGAGCGCGAGCCAGCGCGGCCAACCGTATTGGCGGCGGAAGACGACAACGGCGAGCAGGCAGGTGCAGATGAAGGTGCCGGTGACGGCGATGCCGTAGGCCGAGGCGAGCGCTTCCGAGCTGCGAAACACCAGCACCAGGATGATGACGCCGAAGGCCAGCAGGTAATTGACCTGCGGCAGGAAGATCTGGCCCTCCTCGGTGTTGGAGGTGTGCAGCACCGTCATGCGCGGCAGGAAGCCCATGGCCATGCACTGGCGGGCGATCGAGAAGGCGCCGGAGATCAGCGCCTGGCTGGCGATCACGGTCGCGACCGCGGCGAGGCCGACGAGGGGCAGGCGCATCCAGAGCGGGCTGAGCAGAAAGAACGGGTTGGCGGCGGCTGCCGGATTGGCGATCACCAGGGCGCCCTGGCCGAAATAGTTCAGCACCAGGCAGGGCAGCACGTAGAACAGCCAGGCGAGACGGATCGGCTTGGCGCCGAAATGGCCCATGTCGGCATACAGCGCCTCGGCGCCGGTGACTGACAGCACGACGGCGCCGAGGGCGATGAAGGCCAGAAAGCCGTGATGGAGAATGAAGATGACGGCGTGGTGCGGCAGCATAGCCTGCAGCACCATCGGGTTGCGGGCGACGGCGAGCGCGCCCAGCACGCCGATCACCGCGAACCACACGACCATGACCGGGCCGAAGATGCGGCCGACCGAGCCGGTGCCGCGCCGCTGAACGGCGAACAGGCCGACGATGATGACGAGCGAGATCGGCACCACGACGGCGGCGGCCTCGGGCAGCGACACCTCGAGCCCTTCAACCGCGGAGAGCACGGAGATGGCCGGGGTGATCACGCCGTCGCCGAAGAACAGGCAGGCGCCGACGATGCCGGCCATCGTCAGGGCGGCGCGCAGACGGACATTGCTGCAGCAGCGCTGGGCGAGCGCCATCAGGGCGAGGATGCCGCCCTCGCCGTGATTGTCGGCGCGCATCACCAGCAGGACGTATTTGATGGTGACGACGAGGATCAGCGACCAGAAGATCAGCGACAGGCAGCCGAGGATCTCCCACGGCGTGGCGGCGGTGCGGCCGAACAACGCCAGGGTGGCGCGGAAGGCGTAGAGCGGGCTGGTGCCGATGTCGCCATAGACGACGCCAAGCACGGCGATGACGACGCCGAGGCCGAAGGAGGCGCTGTGCAGCCCCTCGCCGGTTGCCGACGAGGCGGCTTCGCGCGCGTCCGAGGCGGCGCGGATCTCGCTTGGCAGCGACACCGCGGCGCGCAAGCCGTTCGCCGGCTCGGATGCTGGTTCGGGTGCAACAGGTCCGGATCCGCCCGGCTGGCTGATGGCGGCGTCATCGGTCCGAGAGAGAAGCGGCGGTGGGCGGTCGTCCATACGTCAACTGCCTCAAGCCGCATGGTGCGGCATAAGCCTGGAGGACGCGGGCCGCGACGAGTGGGCGCGGCCGGCGTTGTGCGCCACTCCTAGCGTGTTTGCCCGGCGGGCTGAAAGGGCGCGGGCTCGGGGCCAGGTTCGGGACTTGGTTCGGGGGCGTGCGGGCGGGCGCCGAAGATGGCGCTGCCGACGCGCACGATCGTGGCGCCGGCGGCGATCGCGGTCTCGTAATCATCCGACATGCCCATCGACAGCGCGGGCAAGGCGTGACGGCGGGCGAGGCCGGCCAGGCGATCGAAGAACGGGCGCGGGTCGGCCTCGGCGGGCGGGATCGCCATCAGCCCGACCAGGCCCGGGCCGAAGCGGCGGGCGCAATCCTCAAGGAAGCGGTCGGCGTCCGCGGTCGGGATGCCGGCCTTTTGCGGCTCGTCGCCGATGTTGACCTGGACCAGCAGCTCGGGGCGGCGGCCGTGACGCTTGATGGCTCGGGCCAGCGCGTCGGCCAGGCGGGGCCGGTCAAGGGAGTGGATGACGTCGAACAGGGCGACCGCCTCGTCGGCCTTGTTGGTCTGCAGGGCGCCGACCAGGTGCAGGCGCAGCGCCGGGTGGCTCGCGCGCAGCGGCGCGAACTTGGCCGCCGCCTCCTGGACGCGGTTCTCGCCGAACAGGACCTGGCCGGCCTCAAGCGCGGCGAGGATGCTCTCGGGCGGGTGGGTCTTGGAGACGGCGAGCAGGCGCACCGCCTCGGCCGGCCGGCCGGCGCGATGGGCGGCCTCGGCGATGCGTTCACGGGTCGCGGTCAGCGCGGCGGCGATCGAGGCTGGGTCGGACACCGCCGCGATATGGCCGCGGCAAGCGGTTCTGCCCAGGGTCGCGCACCAGGGTCGCGCACCGGGCCTTGACCGGCTGGCTGGCGGAGGCAGCGGTGTAGCACTTGGCGGGACTTGTCGCAGAGGCTAGACAACGCCGTCCGGCCGGCCAGGCCATCACAGCAGGCAAGCGCCCCCATGACCGCGTCCCATGCTCCACGCCCGAACGTGTGGCGCGCCCTGTGCGCGGTTGCGGTGCTGAGCAGCCTGCCCGTGCTCGGCGCCTGCTCGTCCGACACGCCGAAGGTGCAGCCGATCGCCGACACCAGCTACAACGACTATCGCCTGAAGGGCTCCGAGCAGGGCAAGCCGGGGCAGGAAATCGTCAAGGGCAGCGCGGCCGACAAGGCGGATGTGGAGGCCTTGGGCGTCAACGTCTATCTGTGGCGCGGCGCGCTCGACACGCTGGGCTTCATGCCGCTCGCGTCGGCGGACCCGTTCGGCGGCGTGATCATCACCGACTGGTATTCGCCGCCGACGACCACCGGCGAACGCTTTAAGGCGACGGTCTACATCCTGGGGCGGCAGCTGCGCGCCGATGGGGTGCGGGTCTCGGTGTTCCGGCAGGTGCAGCAGGATGGGCAGTGGGTGGACGCGCCGCTGAGTCCGAGCACGACGGCGGAGATCGAAGACAAGGTGCTGGCGCGGGCGCGCGAGCTTCGGTCGGATACTGCCAATCGGTAAGAGCAAGGCAAGGGCTCTGCCCTTGACCCGCGTCGCGCGCAAAGCGTGCCTCGCACGACGGCCGTGAGGCCCTTAGATACCACTGTTTGATGTGGTCACTCAGGCTTGGCCATCGAGGCGAGGCAGCTTTTAAATGGATTTTAAAGGCTTCGCCTTTAATGGGGTCGAGGGGCAAAGCCCCTCGCCTTCCTTCCCTTCTCGTCCTTCGATACTTTCCCGGTCATGAACCAGGACGTCCTGCCCGCCTACGATTTTCGTGATGCCGAGCCGCGCTGGCAGCGGGCCTGGGAGGAGCGGGGGTGCTTTGCCGTGGTCGATGTGCCGCCGGCGGAGGCGCGCACCTACTACGTGCTCGAGATGTTTCCGTACCCGAGCGGCAAGATCCACATGGGTCACGTGCGCAACTACACGCTGGGCGACGTGGTGGCGCGCTACAAGCGGGCGCGCGGATTCACGGTGCTGCACCCGATGGGCTGGGACGCATTCGGCCTGCCGGCGGAGAACGCGGCGCGGGAGCGGGGCGTGCATCCGGCGCGCTGGACGGCGGACAACATCGCGGCGATGCGGGCCGAGCTCAAGCGCATGGGCCTCTCGATTGACTGGGCGCGCGAGATCGCGACTTGCGAGCCGGAGTATTACGGCAAGCAGCAGGCGCTGTTTCTGGCGATGTTTCGGCTTGGGCTGGCCGAGCGCCGCGAGAGCTGGGTGAACTGGGACCCGGTCGACAACACGGTGCTGGCGAACGAGCAGGTGATCGACGGGCGGGGCTGGCGGTCGGGCGCGTTGGTCGAGAAGAAGCTGCTGTCGCAATGGTTCCTGCGCATCACGGCGTATGCGCCGGAGCTGCTGGCCGGCCTCGACACGTTGACGCGCTGGCCGGAGCGCGTGCGGCTGATGCAGGCGCGCTGGATCGGGCGGAGCGACGGGGCGCGGGTGCGGTTCGCGTTGGCCGAGCCGGTGGCCGGGCTCGCCGAGGTTGAGGTCTACACGACGCGGCCGGACACGCTGTTCGGCATGTCGTTCGTGGCGGTCGCGCCGGAGCATCCGCTGGCGGCGGCAGCGGCGGCGGACGATGCGGCGGCGGCGGCGTTCGTGGCCGAGTGCCGGCGGATGGGCACCAGCGAGGCGGCGATCGAGACGGCGGAGAAGCGCGGATACGACACTGGGCTCACCGTGTCGCACCCGTTCATTCCGGGGGCGCGGTTTCCGGTCTGGATCGCCAATTTCGTGCTCATGGAGTATGGCACCGGCGCGATCTTCGGCTGCCCGTGCGGCGACCAGCGCGACCTTGATTTTGCCCGTAAATACGGGTTGCCGGTGCCGCCCGTGGTGCTGCCTGACGGGCGCGAGGCGGCGGGGTTCGTCATTGGCGACGTGGCGGAGACGGGCGCCGGGACGCTGATCAACTCCGGCTTTCTCGACGGGCTCACGACCAGAGAGGGCAAGGCGCGGGCGATTGCGGCGCTCGAGGCCTGCGGCGCCGGAGAGGGCGTGCAGAACTGGCGGCTGCGCGACTGGGGAGTGAGCCGGCAGCGCTACTGGGGCTGCCCGATCCCGATGATCCACTGCGCGGCGTGCGGCGTGGTGGCGGTGCCCGAGGAGCAGCTGCCGGTGCGGCTGCCTGAGGACGTGGCGTTTGACCAGCCGGGCAATCCGCTCGACCGGCATCCGAGCTGGAAGCATGTCGCCTGCCCGGCTTGCGGGGCGGCGGCGGTGCGTGAGACCGACACGTTCGACACCTTCGTCGACAGCTCGTGGTATTTCGCCAGGTTCTGCAGCCCGCGAGCCGCGGCGCCGATCCTGCCGGAGGCGGCGGACCGTTGGATGCCGGTCGACCAGTATATCGGCGGGATCGAGCACGCGATTCTGCATCTACTGTATGCGCGCTTCGTGACCCGGGCGCTGCGCGAGGCCGGGCTCGTGCAGACAGGCGAGCCGTTTGCCGGGCTGTTCACCCAGGGCATGGTGACCCACGAGAGCTACCGCGCCGCCGACGGGCGCTGGCTGTATCCCGAGGAGGTGGAGCGGGATGCGCAGGGCGGGGCGACGCGCCGGAGCGACGGCGCGGCGGTCACGGTCGGACGGATCGAGGCGATGTCGAAGTCGCGGCGCAACACCGTCGATCCCGGGCAGATCATCGATCGTTACGGTGCCGATACGGCGCGCTGGTTCATCCTATCCGACAATCCGCCCGAGCGCGACCTGGAGTGGACCGAGGCGGGGGCGGCGGGCAGCTACCGGTTCACCCAGCGGCTGTATCGGTTGACGGAGGCGTCGGTGGCGGATGCCGGGCCGCGGCCGCCGAAATTCGGGGCGGCGGCCGAGGCGCTGCGCCGGGTCGGGCATCGGACGATCGCGGCGGTGACGGAGGCGTTGGAAGGGTTCGCCTTCAACGTCGCAGTCGCCCGGTTGTATGAGCTCGCCGGGGCGATCGCCGAGGCGGACCGATCCGGCGCCGATGACGGGCGGGACGATGGCGGATTGGCCTGGGCGAGGCGCGAGGCGATCACGCTGGCGGCGCGGCTGGTCTGCCCGATGATGCCGCACCTGGCGGAGGAGATGATGGCGCGGCTCGGTTACGCCGGATTGCTGGCCGAGGCGGCGTGGCCGGAGCCGGAGGCGGCCTTGTTGGTTGCGCACTCGATGACGCTTGCGGTGCAGGTGATGGGCCGGCTGCGCGGCACGATCGAGGTGTCGCCGGGGGCGAGCGAGGCGGAGATCCTGGAGCGGGCCTCGGGCGAGACCAACGTCGCACGGGCGCTGGCGGGCATGCGGATCATCAAGCGCATCCACGTGCCCGGGCGGGTGGTGAACTTCGTGGTGGCGCCGGCATGACGAGCCGGCGGCAGCTTGGCGCTGCGGCGCTGCGGCTCGCGGCGTGTGGCGCGCTCGGCGGATGCGGCTTTCATCCGCTATATGCCGAGAACGGTCAGACCAACGCGCCGGCGGCGCTGGGCGAGATCTTCGTCCTCAGAATTCCAGAGCGGACGGGCCAGGAGCTACGCCAGGCGCTGCAGGCGAGGCTCGACGGCAGCGGCTCGGCGGCGCGCAAGCGCTTCGAGCTGACGGCGAGCTACTACATCGAGCAGCAGACGCTCTCCATCCAGCAGGACAACTCCTCGACCCGCGTCCGGCTGATCGGTCATGTGAGCTGGTCGTTGCGCTCGGACATTCCGAGCGCGCCGCTGGTCGCCTCCGGCTTCGCCCGCGCACTCGATGGCAACAACATCGTCGACGAGCAGTTCTTCTACGCCGACCTGCAGAACGCGGCCGCGCAGCAGCGGCTGGCTGGCGCGCTGGCGGACCAGGTGACGCAGCAGCTGGCGATCTACTTCGAGCAGCATCCGACCGCCGGCTGAGCGTGGGCTGCTGATGATGCCGTCCGGCTCGATCGGTGGGCGCCGCGATGAAGGTTGATCCACGGCGGCTGGCGGCGTTTCTGACGGCACCCGGCGCCTGCCGCGTCGTGCTGCTGCACGGCGACGACGAGGGACTTGTGCGGGAGCGCTCGCGGGCGCTAACGCGCGCCGTGGTCGGCAGCGAAGACGACCCGTTCCGTATCGCCGAGCTTGATCGCGACCAGGTGGGACGGCTCGCTGAGGAGGCGTCGGCATTGGCGATGACCGGCGGGCGGCGGGTGGTGCGGCTGCGCGAGGTCGGTGATGCGGCCACGGGCGCGGTGCAGGCGGTGCTGCGCTCCAGGGCAGAGGCGCTGGTGATCCTCGAGGCGCCGGCGCTTGTACGGGGGCGGCTGCGCACGTTGCTGGAAGCGTCGGATGAGGCGGCGGTGATCGCTTGCTATCCGGAAGAGGGACGCGCGCTGGCGGTCACCGTGCGCGAGACGCTGGCAGGCCTCGGGGTTGCGATCGAGACGGAGGCGCTGGCCTGGGTGGTGACGCAGCTTGGCGCCGACCGCGGCGGGATCCGGTTGGAGCTGGACAAGCTGGCGTTGTATGCCGCCGGGGGCATGGTCGACATGGCTGCGGCGGCAGCGTGTCTTGGCGACGATGCAGCGCTGTCGTTCGAGGATGCGTTGGCTGCCGCCTGCCTGGGCCAGGTGGCGGTAATGGACCGCGCGCTCGAGTTGGCGCTGGCCGACGGGTTAGCGCCGGTCGGGGCGCTACGCCAGGTTGGCGCGCATTTTCAGCGGCTGTTGCAGGCGCGATTGTTGCTGGAGGACGGCATGACGGCTGCGGCCGCCGTCGCCACGTTGCGGCCGCCGGTGTTTTTTCGACGCGCGGCAGGAGTGCAGGCGATGCTCGCGCTCTGGAATTCGGCCTCGATCGTGCGGTTGCTGGAAGAAGTGCGGCAGGTGGAGTTCGCCTGCAAGCAAACCGGATCACGGCCGGACCTGCTTTGCCGGAGGCTGCTGGCCGTGACGGCGATGCGGGCGCAGCGTCAGGGTCGGGCAGGGTAGGCAAGGCAAGGCAAGGGGCTTTGCCCCTTGACTCCACCAAAGGCCCGAGGCCTTTGGAAACCATTGGTTTGTTACTTAACAATAGTATTGATGAATACTGGACGAATTAACGGCCTTGCCCGAGTTGTCATATGCATGACAAGCTCAATCCAAGAGCAAAAGTTTTTGGTTCTTTTTTTCAAAAAACAACCTCTTTCTTGTTTGATCAATGAAAGACTTCTCGCCTCACTCGTGACCGAGCAAGGTGACGAGACCATCGAGTTGATCCAGGTTCCGGTAAGCTATCTTGATAGCGCCGCCTTTGCCGTCGAAGCTGATTTGAACCTTTAGCCCGAGCTTGCGGGTGAGTTCGGCTTCTAGAGCAGCCGTCTCTGGGTCGGCCGCGTCTCGGCGGTTGGCGTCGGCGGGTGTGCGCTGTTGACCGAGTGCTTCCGTCTGTCGGACGTTCAGGCCGCGGGCGATGACGGCCAACGCTGCCTTGGCGGGTTCGGGATGGCTGAGCAGGGCACGGGCGTGGCCGGCTGAGAGCACGCCGCGCTCGACGTCGCGGCGCACCGCCGCGGGGAGCTGGAGCAGGCGCACAGCGTTGGCGACGTGGCTGCGGGATTTGCCGACGGAGGCGCCGAGCTGATCCTGGGTGAGGCCGAACTCCTCGATCAAGCGCTTGTAGCCTTCGGCCTCCTCAATGGCGTTGAGGTCCTGTCGTTGCAGGTTCTCGACCAGCGAGGCTGCCATCGCGTCGCCGTCGGGCAGGTCACGCACCAGAGCGGGAATTTCGTGCAGCCCAGCCGCCTGTGCGGCACGCCAGCGTCGCTCACCGGCGATGATCTGTAGGCGGCCGGGCTCGGTTGGATGGGGGCGGACGAGGACGGGCTGCAGGATGCCTCGGGCGCGTACAGACTCTGTGAGTTCGGCGAGCGCCTCCGGCTGCATGGCGCCGCGCGGCTGGAACGGTCCGGGCTCGAGCATCTCGACCGGGATGCTGCGCACGCCGACGTCTTGCGCCGTGGACGTCGGCGCGTCGCCGAGGAGTGCGGCCAGGCCGCGGCCAAGGCGGGGGTTGGCGGCACGTGCGCCTTGGCGGCCGCTCATGCTGCGAGCCTCGCATGCTCGCGCTCGAGCAGTTCTCGGCCAAGCTTGACATAGGCCTGAGCGCCGGGTGAGCGGGCATCATAGAGCAGCACCGGCTTGCCGTGGCTGGGGGCCTCGGAGACCCGGATGTTGCGGGGGATCACGGTCTCGAACACTCGCCTGCCAAAGAAGCTGCGCGCATCGGCGGCGACGAGGTCGGAGAGATTGTTGCGGCGGTCGAACATGGTCAGCACGATGCCTTGAACGGCAAGACCCGGGTTCAGGCTGCGGCCGACGCGCTCGACCGTGCGGATAAGCTGGCTGATGCCTTCGAGGGCGAAGAACTCGCATTGCAGCGGCACCACGACGGCGTCTGCCGCCACCAGGCCGTTCAGCGTGAGCAGACCGAGGCTTGGGGGACAATCGATCAGAACGTAGTCGATGCGGTCGAGCGGCTTGAGGGCGTCGCGCAGGCGGAACTCGCGGCGCGGCAATGCGACGAGCTCGATTTCGGCGCCGGCCAGGTCGGTGTCAGCGGCGATCATGCACAGCTGAGCGACCTGCGTGGGCTGGATCAAGGCGTCGAGAGGCGCGTCGTCGACGAGTAGGCGGTAGGTTCCCGCTTGCCGTTGCGAGGCGGCGAGACCGAGACCGGTGGAGGCGTTGCCTTGAGGGTCCAGGTCGATCACCAGCACGCGCTTGCCTTCCAGCGCCAAGGCGGTCGCAAGGTTGATGGTCGTCGTGGTCTTGCCCACACCGCCCTTCTGGTTGGCGATTGCCAAGATGCGAGGCGGCGCTGTGCTCATGATGCTGACTGCTGTTGCTTGCGGCTTATGATGCCATGAAGGCGGAGGATCATGCCATCGGGATGGGTGACGCTGACGTGCTGCTCGACGTCGAAGCGCCAGTGTTGCTCTGCCGCCGCGAGTTCGGTGCCGGCTCCGGTGCCCTTCAGAAACAGGCAGGCGCCGTTCGGTTTGAGCAGGGGGGCGGCAAGCGTGAGCAGCTGCGGCAGTGACGCGACGGCACGGGCAGTGACGATCTCGGCGGTTTGGCCGATGGCTTCGATGCGGCAGGCGGCGACCTCGACATTTGTGCCGGTCTCTCGAGCGGCTTCGCGCAAGAAGCTCGCCTTGCGCTGATCCGCCTCGACGAGGAGGAACGGCAGCTTGGTTGCCAAGGCGAGGATCAGGCCAGGAAAGCCGGCGCCGCTGCCGATGTCTATCGCCAGGCCATTCTTGGGCAGCCAAGGGGCGAGCTGCAGGCTGTCCTCAACGTGGCGACGCCACAGGTCATCGAGGCTCGCAGGCGCGACGAGGTTGATGCGTGTGTTCCAGCGGCGCAGCAGGCGTTCGAAGATGAGCAGGCGCTCGATTGTTTCACGCGGAAGACTAACTGCTGTTTCACGTGGAACACGCACGGACGTTTCACGTGGAACATCATTCACGAGCTTTGACGCACATGCGCCATCACGACGGCCAGCGCGGCCGGGGTCATGCCGCGCAGGCGCGAGGCCGCACCCAATGAGGTTGGTCGGGCCTGCTGCAGCGCCTGGTGAACCTCGGTGCTAAGGCCGCCAATACGGCTAAAATCGACATGTGCGCCGATAGCCAGCGTATCGAGGGCCCGCAGCTGCCGGATTTCTGCGGCTTGACGCGTCAGGTAGCCAGCGTAGAGCGCCTCGGTGCGGACATGGGCAAGCGCTCGGAGAGAGAGTGCCGCAAGCCACGATGCGACCTGGCTGGCTGGCTGATCGGGATGCAGCCGGCGCAACTGGTCCAGCACGGTCAGACACCGACCGTCTTGGCCGCGCGGCAGGCTTGTTGGTCCATCCTCAATGGCTTGTCCGGCGCGTGACATCGCGGCGGCGATCTCGGCCGATGTTTTAGCGAACCGGGTTAAGCGCGCGGCGCTAACGCAGCCCCAGCTCTGACCGATCGGCGTCAGGCGGAGGTCAGCATTGTCGGCTCGCAGCGACAGCCGATACTCGGCTCGCGAGGTGAACATACGATATGGCTCGCTGACCCCCTTGCCGGTAAGATCGTCGACCATCACGCCGATGTAACTCTGAGTCCGTGACAGGGTGACGGGCGTTTGCCCACCGGCGCTTCTGGCGGCGCTGATGCCGGCAAGGATGCCCTGCCCGGCCGCCTCTTCATAGCCGGTCGTGCCGTTTATTTGCCCGGCAAGGAACAGCCCGGATAAGGCGCGAAGCTCCAGCGACGCCGTGAGGGCGCGTGGGTCAACATAATCGTACTCAACTGCATACCCCGGCTGCACAATCTCGGCGTTTTCCAGCCCAGCGATGCTGCGGACGAGATCTTGCTGCACCTCGGCAGGAAGGCTGGTCGAGATGCCGTTTGGGTAAACGACACCGCCATCGGGCCCGTCCGGCAAACCTTCCGGCTCTAGGAAAAGCTGGTGGTGCTCGCGGTCGGCGAAGCGGACCACCTTGTCCTCAATGGACGGACAATAGCGGGGACCGCGGCCCGAGATGGCGCCGCCATACACCGCTGAGAGGTGCAGGTTGTCGCGGATGATGCGATGGGTACGCGGGTTGGTCGACGTGACGCGACATTCGATCATCGGCGTCACGAGGCTGTCCGTCATGCGGCTGAACGGTTCGGGATCGTCGTCGGATGGGTCGGCGGGTAGGCTGGACCAAGCGATGCTGTGGCGCGCCAGACGGGGCGGCGTGCCGGTCTTGAGCCGGCCGAGCGGCAGGCCTAACCGGGCTAGGGTTTGTCCCAGCACCTTGGCTGGCGGCTCGCCTACCCGGCCCGCCTGCTCCTGCGCCAGCCCGCGATGGATGACGCCGTTGAGGAAGGTGCCGGTGGTCAGCACGACGGCGGCGCTGGCGATCCGCGTGCCGTCCTCGAGCATGACGCCTGCGAGCGTCCCCTGTGGCGAGAGCAGTAGGTCGCCGACCGCGCCTTCCATGATGGTCAACCGAGATTGATCTTCCAGCAGGGACTGGATGGCGAGGCGATAGCGCCGACGATCGAGCTGCGCGCGTAGGCCCTGCACGGCTGGCCCTTTGCTGCGGTTCAACAGCTTGAAATGGATGCCGGCGATGTCTGCTGCTCGTCCCATCAAGCCATCTAGCGCGTCGACCTCGCGGACGATATGACCCTTGCCGATGCCGCCGATGGAGGGATTGCAGGACAGGGCCCCTATGGTGCTGCGCCGTTGCGTCACCAGCAGCGTGGCCGCACCGACACGCGCGGCCGCCGCGGCTGCCTCGCAACCGGCATGCCCGCCGCCGATCACCACCACGTCGTAGACCGTCGTCATCGTCTGCTACGCCGCCTTACTTGCCGATGCAGAATCGGGCAAACACCTCGTCGAGTATAGCCTCGACGTCGCCGGCGCCGCTTACGCGGCCGAGCGCCAGATGCGCAAGGCGAAGGGACTCTGCCCGGAGCTCGGCGAGCGGCGCATCCAGCGCGGCCTGCAGATGGGCTGCGGCCTCCGCCATGGCGGCCCGGTGACGCGCGCGGCTCAGCACCGGCGGTCCTTCCAGCCGGACCTGGTCGGCGACCGCGTCGGCCAATCGCGCCCGCAGCGCCGTCATGCCCTCTCCGGTCAAGGTGCTGCAGGCGATGTCGGCACCATCCGTGGTGACCCCAAGGTCGGCCTTGTTGGCGATGACCAGGCTCGCCGGTGGTGGGGCGATGCCCGGGAGGATGCCTGGAGCGACCACGCGCAGGACGATGTCGGCGCCCGCCGCGGCCGCGACGGCGCGCCGCACGCCTTCCGCCTCGATGGCGCCCGTCGCCACCCGGAGCCCGGCAGTGTCGAGCAGAGTGACCGGCACGCCGGCCAGCACAATGCGGCTTGAGACGACGTCGCGGGTGGTTCCCGGCTCCTCGGCGACGATGGCCACGGGCTGACCGCAGAGGGCGTTTAGCAACGATGACTTGCCGACGTTCGGCGCTCCAGTGATGGCTATGACGACGCCGTCGCGCAGGCGCTCGGCGGCGTGGCCATCGGCGAGGTGGCGTTGAAGCGTGCTGGCAAGCGTCGCCAGCTCGCTCAGCATGTCGGCCTCGACCTCGCCGGGCAGCGCCTCCTCGGGAAAGTCGACAAGTGCTTCCTGGATGGCGAGCTGACGCCGCAACGTGTTGGTCCACTCGGCGTAGAGGCGGCTGCTCTCGCCTTCTAGCTGGCGAAGCGCTTGTCGACGCTGCGCCTCCGTGTCGGCAGCGACAAGGTCGGCGACGGCCTCGGCCTCAAGCAGGTCCATGCGGCCGTTCAGGAAGCTGCGGCGGCTGAATTCGCCGGGCTCGGCGGGACGTAGGCCGAGCTCGATCAAGGCGCTCGAGACGGCCTCCACGACCGCGCGGCCGCCATGGAGGTGCAGCTCGGCGCAATCTTCGCCGGTGTAGCTGCGTGGGCCCGGCAGCCAGAGCACCAACGCGTGGTCGAGCACAACACCGGCGTGATCGCGCAATCGCCGGAGGGCCGCTTGACGAGGTTGCGGCACGTGCGCGCAAAGCGCCATCAGGGCGGCTCGTATCAGCGGTCCGCTTAGCCTGAGGATGGCGATCGCCGCCGCACCGCTGCCCGTGGCCAAGGCAAAGATGCCGTGCTGATGCTCAAACGTGATCGCGGCTGGCGAATCGCCTACAGCGGTGCTGCTCACGCCGGGAATGGTGCGGCTGGCGGCGGTAGGGCGGCAGGCAGCATCAGTTCAAGCGCTCGGTCACCAGACTTCACGTGCGCCTCGAGCACGCGGTCGACGTCGGCGCGCGTGCGGATGCGATACCAAACGCCCTCGGGGTAGATAACGACGCACGGTCCCAATTCGCAACGATCCAGGCAGCTGGCGCTGTTGACCCGCACAGAGGCGATGCCAAGCTCCTTCGCTCGCGCCTTCATGTAGTCGCGCAACGCTTCGGAGCCGCTGGCGGCGCACGAGCCGCGCGTGTGCCCATCCGGGCGGCGATTGCAGCAGACGAAGACGTGCGCTTGGAAGAACAATGGCGGATCCGCCGCAACTCGCTCGCCCATGCCGACAGTGACCCTATTCGAACGATCTGCCATATCGGCGCAAGGCATTGGCGCTGCAAGCCGCGCCTCTGATGGGCATCTGGCGGCCATCAAGCTGATGGCTTGACAGGGTTGCTGCATCGCTGTGGCATTCGAACCGGAGGCTGTTCTGCCGCAACTTTCGCTTCACACGCAGCTCGGCCCGATCAGCGTCTCGGAGGAGGACGGCGCGCTTGTCGCGCTGGATTGGGGCTGGGGGCGCGACCAGGATGAAACATCGCTGCTGCGTCGCGCTCGCGAGCAGCTGCACGCCTATTTCGACGCGGAGCTGAAGCAGTTCAGCCTGCCGCTCGCGCCAACCGGCACGCCTTTCCGGCGGCAGGTCTGGCTGGCGCTCGCCGACATACCCTTTGGTCAGACCTGCAGCTACGGTGCGCTCGCCGCACGGCTAGGGCGCGGGCCTGGCAGTCCGGACGGTGCGGCGCGCAGCGCGGCACGTGCCGTTGGCGGCGCCCTCGGCCGCAACCCGTTACCCGTTATTCTGCCCTGTCATCGGGTTGTCGGCGTGAGTGGTTTGGGCGGTTACAGCGCCGGCGACGGGCTGACCAGCAAGCGCGCATTGCTGCATTTCGAGCAATCGGCCATATGCCGGCTTGATGCAGCGTCGGGAATCGCTCGCCCGTCGGGCAGGACAAAGTCGGAGGCTGCATGAGCAAGGCGATCCGGGTCCATAAGACAGGCGGCCCGGAGGTGATGGTCTGGGAAGCCGTGCCGACACCGGAGCCTGGTCCGGGCCAGGCGCTGATCCGCCATGAGGCGATCGGTTTGAACTACATCGATGTGTATTATCGTGCCGGTGACTACAAGCTTCCGTCGCTGCCGGCCGTGCTTGGGCAGGAGGGCGCCGGCATTGTGCTGGCCGTCGGTGCTGACGTCACTTTGGTGGCGCCAGGCGACCGGGTCGCCTATAGCGGCGCGCTTGGCGCCTACGCGACCGAGCGGGTGATCGCGGCCGACCGGCTTGTGCGTCTGCCGGACGCGATGGATTTCCGCACCGCCGCCAAGGCATTGCTGCAGGGGATGACGGCGGAGTACCTGCTGCACCGGACCTACACGGTGCGGCCTGGCGATGCCATCCTGGTCTATGCCGCCGCGGGCGGTGTTGGCTCGTTGCTGTGCCAGTGGGGCGCCCATCTTGGGGCGACCGTAATCGGGATTGTCTCGACGCCGGAAAAGGCGGCGCTCGCGCGGCAGAACGGCGCCGCCCATGTGATCCTCGGGCACAAGGCGGTCGCGGCCGAGGTCAAGCGCATCACCGAGGGCGCCATGGTTCCCGTTGTGTATGACAGCGCCGGCGCCGAGACCTTCCACGCCAGCCTTGATTGCCTGGCGCCACGCGGCCTGATGGTCAGCTATGGCAACAGCTCCGGCCCTGTGCCGCCGGTGGATTTAGCCGAGCTGGTCGCCAGGGGAAGCCTGTTCATCACCCGTCCCTCGCTCGCGACTTACGTGCGGAGCCGCGACGAGCTCGAGCGCACAGCAAGCTCGCTGTTCCGTGCAATCGAGCATGGCCACATCAAGATCCAGATCAATCAGACATTCGCACTCAAGGACGCCGCTTCGGCGCACAGTGCGCTTGAGGCAAGGCAGACAACCGGTGCGACGGTGCTGATCCCGTGACTGGCGCTTGAAGGAAGGCTGGTTTGGCCGGGGTCTGGGGCCTCGGGCCCCAGCGGTGTCCAGAGGCAGAGCCTCTGGCCTTCCTCACCGCTGTCGGCGACCTTCCAGGCGGCGAAAGGCGAGGCTGAGCGCAGCCGACAGCGCGATATAAATCAGGCCTGCCGCCAACAGCGGCTGCGTCGAGTAGCTGCTGGCTGAGAGGCGCCGCGCCGCGCCGGTGAGGTCCAGCAGCGTGATCGTGCTGGCCAGAGCGGTCGCCTTGAGTTGGATCAAGCCCTCATTGGCGAGCGCCGGCAGCACCAGCCTGACCGCGCGCGGCAGCACGACGCGACGTAGCGTGGCGAGCCGCCCGAGACCGAACGCTGCCGCGGCATCACGCTCGCCGGACGGCACGGCGGCGAGGCCGGCGCGCAGCGGCTCTGCGACGTAGGCGGCCATGTTCAGTCCCAGGGCGATGAGTGCGCAGGGCCAGGCGTTGCGCAGCACCACCCAGGCGGCGGAATGCCGGAGTGCTGGGAATTGCGCCAGCCCATAATAGGTCAGATAGATCTGCACCAGCAGCGGCGTGCCGCGAAAGAATGCCGAGTAGAGGCCGGCCGGCCAGGAGACGAGGCGCGTTCGCGCGCGGCGCGCCAGGGCGAGCGGCAGGGCCAGGGTGTAGCCGATCGCCGAGGAGGCCAGTAGCAGGCCAAGCGTGACCAGCGTGCCATGCCAGAGCGGTGCGATCTCCTGGCTCATGCAGTCGGCCGACTCACGCCGCGGTTGGCACGGCGTTCCAGCAGGGTGAAGAGCGGGTTCGATAGGCCCAGAAACAGCAGATATGCCGTTGCGGCAGCGATATAGAAGGTGAAGGGCTGACGCGTCACCTGGGCGCCGATGGACGCCTTGCGCATCAGCTCTTCCAAGCCCAGCACGGACACCAGCGACGTGTCCTTCAGTAGGTTCTGCCACTGGTTGTTCAGGCTCGGCAGGGCGATCCGCCAGGCTTGTGGCAGGTGGATGCGGCGCAGCACCTGCGATGGGCGCAACCCCAAGGCGGCGGCCGCCTCAAGCTGCCCGCGCGGCACCGCCAGGAAGGCGCCACGCAGCATCTCGGAGGCGTAGGAGGCGAACACGATCGACAGCGCGAAGGCGCCGCCCTCGAACGGCGTGATGGACACTGCGCCGTGCGTCGCCCGATCGAGCAATTGCGACGCGCCGAAATAGCAGACCAGCAGGATGACGAACTCCGGCACCCCGCGCAGCAGCCTGGTGCCCCAGGCAACCGGCAGCCGGATCGCAGCGCTTGGCGACAGGCTGGCTGCGGCGCCGGCAAGGCCCAGGGCAAAACCCAGGACCAGGCAGGTGACGGCAAGCTCCAAGGTGACGCAGGCGCCGGCGAAGAGTTGGCCGCTATAGGCTTCCAGGTCATGCACGGGTCGAAATCCAAGGCACGCAAGGCAAGGGCTGTGCCCTTGGCCCGCCAAGGGCCGGGAGGCCCTTGGATCCCAATCGCTGTTGGCTGCACGTCATCTAGCACTCAGTCAGCCGTACATCTTGAGTAACGGATTTTAAAGGCTCCGCCTTTAATGGGGTCAAGGGGCAAAGCCCCTTGCCTTCCTTTCTATGGCGCAATGCTAAACGGGAAATATTTGGCATTGATCTTGGCAAAGGTGCCGTCCGCGCGCACCGCCTTGATGGCGGTGTCGAGCTTGCCGGCGAGTGCCGTGTCCGTCTGGCGCAGGCCGATGGCGGTGCCGGCGCCGAAGATGGCGGGGTCGTTGATCGGCTGGCCGGCGAAGGCGTAGCCGTCCTTGGTGCCGGCCTTGGCGAGCCAGTCGTAGCCGACGGTTCGATCTTGCAACGAGGCGTCGATGCGGCCGGCTTCCAGGTCCTGGAACATCTCGTCCTGAGTCTCGTAGACTTTGATCGTGACGGAGCTTTTCAGCCTGGTGTTGGCGTAGGTCTCGTGCGTGGTGCCGCTCTGCACGCCGATGGTTTTGCCCTGCAGGCTGGCCGGGTCGGCGGTGATCGCGGCATCCTTGGCGGCGATGAACTGGGCCTGCACGGTGGTGAGCGGGTCGGTGAACAGGATCGCTGCGCGGCGGGCCGGGGTCACCGAGATCTGCGACAGGGCGGCGTCAATTTTATGCGCGTCGAGGGCGGGGATAAGACCGTCGAAATCCATGCTGACGTATTGGCAATCGAGAGCGGCGCGGCGGCAGATCGCCTGCCCGAGCTCGATTTCGAAACCTTGCAGCGTGCCGCTGGCATCCTTGAACTCGAAGGGCGCGTAATCCGGCTCGGTGCCGATGCGCAGCGTCTGCGCCAGGCTAGGAGCGGCGCAGAGCGCGACGAGAAAAACAGCAAGAGCTTCTTTTTTAAAAAAAAGAAGCAAAAAACTTTTAGCTGCGCTGTCGCTCGCCCGCGCCGACAATCCATGCTTATCGGACAGACGTTTTTTGGTTCTTTTTTTCAAAAAAGAACCCCTTCCTTGCTGCCATTTAGAAAGCGCCGCACCCGGTCCGATCGCGCCTGTGTAAAGACCTGCTCGGGTGAGCCGTCTTCCTCGACCAGGCCTTCGTGGAGAAAGACAACGCGGTTTGCGACGGTGCGGGCGAAGTTCAATTCGTGAGTGACCACCAGCATGGTGCGGCCCTCCTCGGCGAGGCCGCGCATGACCTTCAGCACTTCGCCGACGAGCTCGGGGTCGAGCGCCGAGGTCGGCTCGTCGAACAGAAGCAGGTCGGGGCGCATGGCGAGCGCGCGGGCGATGCCGACGCGCTGCTGCTGGCCGCCGGAGAGCTCGGATGGGTAGGCGCCGGCGCGATGGGCGAGGCCGACGCGCTCCAGAGCGGCGAGGCCCTCGGCGGCGGCCTCGGCGCGCGGCAGTCGAAGCACCTGCATGGGCGCGAGGGTGACGTTTTGCAGCGCGGTGAGGTGGGGCCAGAGGTTGAACTGCTGGAACACCATGCCGATGCGCGAGCGTAGGCGGGTGAGCTGAGAGCGGTCGGCGGGGCACGGGCCGGCGCGGCTGGGCTGCATGCGGATCAGCTCGCCCCCGATCGCGACCTCGCCGCAATCGGGCGTCTCCAGCAGGTTGATGCAGCGGAGCAGCGTGCTCTTGCCCGAGCCGCTGCTGCCGAGGATGGCGACGACCTCGTGTTCGCGGGCAAGCAGGTCGATGCCGCGCAGCACGGGCGTCTTGTTGAAGCTCTTGCGCAGGCCGCGAACGAGCAGCGCCTCGCGGCCACGGGTCTTGCCTGTGCTCGTGGCCGCCGGCGGCTCGGCGAGCGGGCCCGAGGGTGCGTCAGTGCTGAGCGGATGGCTGGTCAGCGGATGCGCACCGAGACGGTGCCGATGCCCTCAACGCTGCCTTCCAGCAGGTCACCACGCTTGACGGCGGCAACGCCGGCGGGCGTGCCGGTGAAGACGAGGTCGCCTGGAGCGAGGGCGATGAAACGCGAGAGCTGGGCGATGATCGCCTCGACCGGCCAGATCATCTCAGCGAGGTCGCCGGATTGCCGCGGCTCTCCGTTCACCGCCAGGGTGATGCGGCCGGCAGCCGGCGGCGGTCCGGCGGGGGCGCGGCGCAGGGTGCCGATCGGGGCGGAGTGGTCGAAGCCCTTGGCCAGGTCCCAGGGGCGGCCGGTCTGCTTGGCTGCCGCTTGCAGGTCGCGCCGGGTCATGTCGAGGCCGGCGGCGTAGCCGAAGACGTGGCGGGCGGCCTCGGCTGGCGCGATGCTGGCGCCGCCGGCGCCGATCGCGACGACGAGCTCGATCTCGGGGTGTAGCTCGCTGGTCTCTGTCGGGTAGGCCATCTCGGCGCCGGCGGTGAGCACGGCGTCGGCGGGCTTGGCAAAGAAGAACGGCGGCTCGCGCTCCGGGTCCGAGCCCATCTCACGGGCGTGCTCGGCGTAGTTGCGGCCGACGCACAGGATGCGGCGAACCGGGAACAGGCCGCCATCGAGGACGGGCACGCTCGGGATCGGAGGCGGCTCGATCAAGTAGGGCGTGCTCATGCGGGTGATCTCACATCAAGACGCGCGACAAGGCCAGGGCCTCGTTTCTGGCGCTGCGCCGATCGATCGCAGTTGCGTGAGTGGAGCAAACCCGCCCGAGCGCACGCGCTTACACGATGGCGCTCGCGCAACGGTGGGCCTGCTGGGAGTTTGAACGATGCGCGCATTGGCATGGCACGGCAGGAACGACATTCGCTGCGACACGGTGCCCGACCCCACCATCGAGGAGGCGCGCGACGTCATCCTCAAGGTGACGGCCTGCGCGATCTGCGGCTCGGACCTGCATCTGATGGACGGGCAGATGCCCACCATGGAGAGCGGGGACGTTCTCGGCCACGAGTTCATGGGCATCGTCGTCGAGACCGGGAGCCCGAACCACAAGCTGAAGAAGGGCGACCGGGTGGTGGTGCCTTTCAACATCAATTGCGGCGAGTGCTACCAGTGCAAGCTGGGCAACTGGGCGTCTTGCCTGAACTCCAACCGCAACGGCGCGATGGCGGCCAAGATGTTCGGCTACCCGACGGCTGGTCTGTTCGGCTACTCGCACCTTACCGGCGGCTATTGGGGCGGACAGGCCGAGTATGTGCGGGTGCCAATGTCCGATGTCGGGCCGATGATCGTGCCCGAGGGCATGACCGACGAGCAGGCGCTGTTCCTGTCCGACATTTTGCCGACCGGCTGGCAGGCGATCGTGCATTGCGACCTCACCGGCGGCGAGGCCGTCGCGATCTGGGGCGCGGGGCCCGTCGGGCTGTTCGCCATCAAGTCGGCCGAGGTCAAGGGCGCGGGCAAGATCATCGCCATCGAGACGGTGCCGGAGCGCCAGGCGATGGCGCGCCTGGCCGGGGCGACGCACATCATCAACCCTGAGACCGATGACGTGCTGGAGATGCTCAAGGAGATCACCGGCGGGCGGGGACCGGACGCGGTGGTGGACTGCGTCGGCATGGAGGCGACCGGCCATCACGGCATTCTGGGCGCGATCAGCGCGGTGCAGGAGAAGCTGACCGCCAACCAGCGGCCGTATGCGCTGGAGCAGGCGATCAACGCGGTGCGGGCCTCGGGCATCGTGTCCGTGCCGGGCGTCTATTCGGGCCCGATCCCGGTCAACATGGGCTCGGTGGTGCAGAAGGGGCTGACCATTCGCACCGGCCAGACGCATGTGAAGCGGTTCCTCGAGGAGCTGACCGGGCTGATCCAGAACGGCAGGATCGATCCGACCTTCATGATCACGCATCGCAGCTCCAACCTTGAACAGGGGCCGGAACTCTACGAAACCTTCCGCGACAAGAAGGATGGCTGCGTGAAGGTCGTGTTCGCCTTCGCCTAGGCCTTCCCAGGAGGGATCAAGCGATGCCGAAGCTGCACTACCGCGTTGTCATGCATGACGGCGGCTGGGCTTACACTCTGGACGGGGTGTTTTCCGAGCCGTTCGCCTCTCACGACCTGGCGTTGCGAGCGGCGCGGCAGGTTGCCGAGGAGCAGCACGTCGCCGGCGAGACGACGCAGATCGAGTATCAGGACGCCGCGGGCGCGTGGCACTCCGAGATGTCCGACGGCACCGACCGGCCGGATGCTGACGTGGTGGTCGAGGAAACCTGATTACCTCGCTGCGCAACGAGGCCGCTTAGGGGAAGGCAAGGCCAGAGGCTCTGCCTCTGGACTCCGCTGGGGCCTGAGGCCCCAGACCCCCTTTCGCTTGGAGTCGCGGCGCAAGCCTCGCCATTGCATAGCTACAAATGGATTTTAAAGGCTTCGCCTTTAATGGGGTTCAGGAGCAAAGCCCCTGACCTTACTTCGCTTTCAGTAAGTTGATAATCACCTTCGGCGCGAAGCCACATGCGTCAACGCCGACGTCGTGCTGGCGAGGCACCGGCTTGAGCCGGCCATGACTATGGCCGTGCAGGTTGACAGCCCCTTTGGCCATGTCGTGCCAGCTGCGAAAGGGATAGTGGCAGAGCACCAGCCGGGCGCCGTCAACCTGCAACTCGGCATAGGCCTGGATGCTGGACCAGCCGGACGCGGTGCGCACGGCCGCATCGTCGTTGTTGCCGGTGACGAGATGCTTGGCGCCGTGCAGCGACGCGAGCAGGTCGGCCACGCGCGAGGGCGGCTGTTTGACCGCGAAGTCGCCGAGATGCCAGACCTCGTCTTCGGCATGCACGACGTCGTTCCACGCGGCGATCATCGCCGCGTCCATCTCACGCACCGATGGGAAAGGGCGGCGGTAGAAGCCGCGTGCGGCGGCATGGCCGAAATGCTGGTCGCTGGTCACGTAGATCGTCATCGATCAAGCTCGTGAGAATGATGCGTGACGCTGACGCGGCACCGCAACTTTGTCGACCGCGTCGTATTGCTGCTACTCCACGGACCTAGGACGATCGCCATGCCAGCTCCAGAAAGCCTCAAGGAACTCTACGCCGACGAGATGAAAGATCTGTGGTCTGCCAATGACCAGATGACCCGGGCGGTCACGACGCTGGCTGGCCTCGCCCACGACCCGGCGCTCAGGCAGTCGCTCGAGGAGTCGGTCGGCGGCATCAACAAGCATACCGCGACGTTGAAGACGCTGATCGAGGACGTGAGCGACGAGGTTGAGCCGGAACTCTGCCGCGGCATGGAAGGTCTCGTTCGCGAGGCGCTGAAGCACGGCAAGAAGGAAGCGTCCGACGTCGCCGAGCTGCACGACATCGCGATCATCTCGCAGTATCAGCGGATGTCGCATTACGGGATCACCGGCTTCGGCTCGGTGACCGCGCTCGCCAAGGCGCTCGGCATGAACGAGCACGTCGCGAAGCTGAAGGAGATCACCTCGGAGATCTACAAGGCGGACGAGTACACCAGCAAACTCGGCGACAAGGCCGCCAAGGCCGCGGCCAAGCACGAGAAGGCTTAGTCCGGACGGCTGCAGACGTTTGATGCACGGGCGGGATCCGGACGATCCCGCCCGTCAGTTCTTATAAGACTGTAGGTATTGCCGGCCCAAGCGCCTTTGGCCAGGGGCCGCGCGTGGCATCAAGTTGCTGGACCGGGGCGAGCTTGACCGGGCTGCCGCCCGCCGCCGCCTGATAGATCGCCTCCAAAATGCGCATGTCCTGCAATCCTTCCTCGCCTGGCGTATGCGGCGTCGTGCCTTCTCTCAGCGAGGCGGCGAACGCGTCCATTTCGACGGCGAATTGGCTTCTCGGTGCGAACCGGCGCTGCTCCAAGGCCGAGGCTTGGCCGGCCTTGCGGGATATCTGAAGCGCCAGGTTGTCGTAGCCGAAGGCGGGGTCGAGGCCGAACCAGCCGGTCTCGGCGTGCACGCGGAGCTGGCGGCTCTCATGGAAGCTGTAGCCGGATGAGCCGGTGGCGATGATGCCTGACGGAAAGCGCAGGGTGAACAACGCGACGTCCTCAATCTCGCGAAAGCGCGGGTCGTTCTTCGGTTGCGTGAGCGCGCCGGTCACCTCGATCGGCTCCTCGCCGGTGAGGTAGCGAAAGGCGTTGAAGCAGTAGAGCCCGACATCGGGCAGCGAGCCGCCGCCGGCCATTGCGCGGATCTGGCGCCATTGGCCATTCGCGGCGTCGTTCTGGCCGTTGATCGCCTCGATCATCTGCACCCGGCCGAAGGTCTTGTCGCGGGCGAGGCCGATCGCGGTGCGATGCGCCTCATTGTATTGCAGGCGATAGGCGATCATCAGTTCACGCTTGGCGGCGCGGCAAGCATCGACCATGTGCTGGGCGTCGGCGACGTTGGAGGCCATCGGCTTTTCGCACAGCACATGCTTACCGGCCTGGGCGGCGCGCACGGTATATTCGGCATGCATCGCGTTCGGCAGCACGATGTAGACGATGTCGATGTCCGGATTGTTCCTGATGCTGTCGAAATTGGCGTAGCTGTAGACGTTCTGGCTCGGCACGCCGTATTGCGCGGCGATGACGCGGGCCTTGTCGGGCTCGCCGCTGACCAGCCCTGTGAGGCGCACCGACTTTGCCTCGGCGAAACCAGGGATGATGTTTTCGAGCGCCAGCGCGCCCAGTCCCACCACGCAGATGCCCAGGCGCTTGCCCGGCGGCATCGGGTTGGGCACCGGGCCGTTTTGCTCGCTGGCCTGATGCAGCGGCGGCAGGCTGACCTTGCCGTCCTGCACGGCGCCGCGCAGCGCTGCCGGCTCGCCCTGCGGCTCGGCGCCTTGGGCCGGCGCAACGAGGCCGGCTCCAGCCGCCGCGCCCAGCGCCGAGCCCACCAGTCCGCGCCGTGTCATCTCCGCCATCTTGGCTCTCCCGTCGTATTATCTTGGCCGCAACCAGGCATGGGAGGCTGGGTTCCGGCAACGCAAGGCAAGGGGCTTTACCCCCTTGACCCCATCAAAGGCGGAGCCTTTGAAATCCATTCACGACGGTGTCTCGTGGGCGAGATGCGTGCTGCCCGAAGCCGGCTCAGTATCGGGGTCTGGGGCCTCACGGCCCCAGCGGGTCGAGGGCAGAGCCCTCGCCTTGCTTCACTTGTCTTGCCAAACCTGGATCGCGCTCGCGGACATGGTCGCCTGGCACTCGCCCAGCGTGACAGTGCAGGCTGGATCGATGTAGGCCTGCAGTCGCGCGTCGCCGAGGCTGAGGTCGACGATGCGCCGGCCGGCCATGGCGGGATGCATTTGGGTCACTCGGGCAGGATAGCCGCCCGAGCCGACGAGCTGGACGGCGTCGGGTCGGATGGACCAGCCGATCGCGCTGCCGGGTTGCAGCGGCGGGCCGGCGACGTTGATGGCGAGGCCTCCGCCGACGTCGATGCGATGCGGATCGAGTGCGGTGCCGGCGGCCTCGAATCGCGCGCCGAGCAGGCGGGCGACGAGGGCGTTGGCGGGGCGGAGGAAGATGGCCTCTGCGGGACCGGCCTGCAGCACCTGGCCTTCGTCGATGATCAGGAGTTCGTCGGCGAGCAGGAAGGCCTCGTCCGGGTCGTGGGTGACGAGGATGGTGGTGGCGGCAAGCTCGCTTTGCAGGGTCAGCAGCACGTGACGCAGGGTGGTGCGCAGCGGCGCGTCCAGGGCTGAGAACGGCTCGTCGAGCAGGATCAGCCGGGCGGGGCGGACCAGGGCGCGGGCGAGGGCGACGCGTTGCTGCTGACCGAGGGAGAGCTGGGCGGGATGGCGCTGCGTCAGCTCGGCAAGACCGAGCCGGTCGACCCAGCGGCGCGCGGCGGCGGGCTGGTGGCCGACGGCAAGGCTGAGCTGGCGCTCGACGGTGAGGTGCGGGAGCAGGCCGTAGCCTTGCGGGACATAGGCGACGCCGCGCCGTTCAGGCGGCAGGCAGGACAGGTCGGTCTCGCCGAGCACCAGCGTGCCGGGCGGCCCGAGCCCGGCGAGGCTGCGCAGCGTCATCGACTTGCCCGAGCCGGAGGCGCCCAGGATGGCCAGGCGCTTGGCTGTGGTGGCCCAGGCGATGTCGAGCTGGAAGCCGTCGAGCGCGTGCCGGACGGCCAAGCGGATCGGCTGACCGGGTGGCGGCGTGGCTGGCGCGGCGGCGGGCAGCATCTCGGTCATGTCCGGACCGGATCGTGCCGTGGGGCGGTTGGCGGCCAGCCGGGCGGCGAGCGCGACCGCGAGCAGCGCGGCAAGCAGCGTCGGCAGCAGCACCGGCAGCATCTCCGGCAGGCCTTGGCTGCCGAACGCCACGTAGGTGTAGATGGGCAGCGAGTAGGGGTGATAGGCGACCATCACGGTGGCGCCGAACTCGCCAAAGGCGCGCAGCCAGGCAAGCAGCATGCCGGCCGCGATCGCCCGGCCGGCGAGCGGCAGGCTGACCAGGCGGAACACGTGTGCGGGCGGCAGGCCGAGCGTGGCGGCAACCTGCTCCAGCGCCGGATCGACGCCGGCGAAGGCGGAGCGGGCGGCGATGATCAGGAACGGCGCGGCGACGAAGGCCTCGGCGAGCACGATGCCGGCGAAGCTGTCGGTCAGGGCGCCGTTGGTCACGCGACCGAGCGGGCTTGCGTAGCCGATCAGGAACAGCAGCAGGATGCCGCTGGCGAGCGGCGGCAGGGCGAGCGGCAGCTGCACCAAGGTGCCGATCAGGGCGGTCGCGCGTCCGGGCTGGCGCGCCAGGCGGTAGCCGAGCGGCACGCCGGTGAGGGTGACGAGGGCGGTGGCGACGGTGGCGCTGGCGAGCGAGACAACGCTTGCGCGGCCGAGAGTGGGCCAGTCGGCGCCACGCCAGTCGGCCTGGCCGGCGTGCAGGGCGGCGGCGAGGAGGGGCGCTCCCAGGTACAGCGCCAGGAGGCTGGCAAGCAAGGTTAGCGGCCGGGGGAGGAAGGCCTTCTTTTTTGAAAAAAAGAAGCAAAAAACTTTTATCATTTTTGGAGTACGCCCGGGCCGACCAAAGCCCTCTCGAGCAAAAGTTTTTTGTTCCTTTTTTTCAAAAAAGGAATTCTGCCTTGCTGAAAGTCTGTCCTGTCACTGGGCGAGAGCGCTCCGGACCTCGGCGGGAACCTGATCGAGCGCGCCGGTGACCACGCCGGGCACCGGATTCAGCCCGTGGTCGCGCATCAGCCGCTGACCAGGGCCGTTGAATAGAAAGGCGACAAGCCGAATGGCGCCCTGCCGGTTCGGCGCTCCCTGCAGCACCGTTGCCGTGTAGTGCGCCGCCTGCGCGACTTCGGGCGGCAGGGTGACGGCGGGGAGGTGCAGGTCGGTGGTCTCGGTGGCGTAGAAGAAGCCGGCATCGAGCTGGCCGGATTGCAGGCGGCCGACGAGGGTTTCCTCGGGCAGCACCTGGGCCGGATTGTCGGGCGCGCCGAGCACACGCTGGGTGAGGCCCGGCTGGCGGTAGACCGTCTGCGCCCGGTCGAGCAGCTGCAGCGTCAGCTTGCCTTTGGGGTCGAGCTTGGGATCGGTGCGGCCGAGGCGGATGCCGGGGGATTGCAGCACCTGCCACCAGGGCTTGGCGGCGAAATCGGCGGCGAAGCGGCTGGTGGGAAGATAGCCGATGACGAGCGGCGACTGCGCGAAGCTCACGTACCAGCGCAGCCAGTCGCCATTCCCCGGGCCCATCAGGCTGTCATTGACCGCGGGACTGGCGCTGATGAACACGTCGCCGCGGCGCAGCTTGGCGCGGATCTCGTTGGCGAGCTTGTTGGAGCCGCCGGCATAGCCCTGGATCGTGCCCTGGCCGGCGGTATTGAAGGCGGGCGCGATGGCGTGCTCGACGAGGTTCACCAGCGAGCCGGCGTAGAGCACGGTGACGTTGCCGCCCTCCGCTTGAGCGCGAGCGGTGCCGCTGGCAAGGCCGATCCCGCTGGTAGCGGCGCAGGCAAGCAAGATGCGTCGCAGCATCGAAATCTCCGATTGGCGCGCGTGATAGTCGCACGGGACCAACGGTGGCGGAAGTCAGCGCAACGGCAAGGCCAGGGGCTTTGCCCCTGGACCCCATTAAAGGCGGAGCCTTTAAAATCCATTTGTTCATCCTTGCCTCGGCGGCGAGGTTGGTGGCTCGGAAGCAGGATCGAATGGCTTCGCCAAGCAAGAAAGCGCCCGGGCTAAACTCCAAACGGATGGGGTCTGGGGCCTCGGGCCCCGTCATGCGCATGCACGCTAGCGCGTGACGGGTCCAGGGCAGAGCCCTGACCTTCCTTCCTTTCCTTCTCGTGATGCCCTAAGCCCCGCCGATGCTGCAGATCGACGGGCTCACCTTCAACGCTTGGGGCCGGCGATTTTTCGACCGGGCGTCCGTCACCCTGCCGGCGCGGGCCAAGGTGGGGCTGGTCGGGCGCAACGGCGTCGGCAAGTCGACGCTGTTCAAGCTGATCAAGGGCGAGCTGCAGCCGGACAGCGGCGATGTCGGCATCCCGAAAGCCGCCCGGCTCGGCGCTGTCGACCAGGAGCATCCGGCAACCGACGAGACGCTGCTGGACACCATCCTGGCGGCCGATGTGGAGCGGGCGCGGCTGCATGCGGAGCTCGAGACCGCCGAGCCGGAGCGAATGGGCGACATTTGGGGCCGCCTGATCGAGATCGACGCCGACACGGCGCCGGCGCGGGCGGCCGAGATCCTGAACGGGCTTGGCTTCTCGACCGAGGACCTGACGCGGCCGATGGCGGAGTTCTCCGGCGGCTGGCGGATGCGGGTGGCGCTGGCGGCGGCGCTGTTCGCCAGCCCTGATCTGCTGCTGCTCGACGAGCCGACCAACTACCTCGACCTGGAGGGGGCGCTGTGGCTGGAGGCGCGGCTGGCGCGCTACCCGCACGCGGCGCTGATCATCAGCCATGACCGCGAGCTGCTGAACAACTCGGTCGATGCGATTCTGCACGTCACCGAGCGACGGCTCGATCTATACTCCGGCGGCTATGATAGTTTCGAGAGGCAGCGGGCCGAGAAGATCCGGCTGCAGGCCTCGGCGCGGGCGCGCCAGGAGGCGGAGCGGGCGCATCTGCAATCCTTCGTCGACCGGTTTCGCGCCTCGGCGGCCAAGGCGGCGCAGGCGCAGTCGCGGGTGAAGCGCCTGGCCAAGCTCGAGCCGGTGGCGACCACGATCGAGGAGCGGGTGGCGCCGTTCCTGCTGCCCTCGCCGGCGCGGCCGCTGGCGCCGCCGCTGATGCGGCTGGAGGGGGTTGAGATCGGCTATGGCGACGCGCCGGCGACGCTCAGCCGGCTCAACCTGCGGCTCGACGTTGCCGACCGGATCGGGCTGCTCGGTGTGAACGGCGCCGGCAAGTCGACCTTTGCCAAGATGGCGGCCGGCGCGCTGCCGATCCGCTCGGGGCGGATGACGCGCGAGGGGCGCATCCAGGTCGGCTGGTTCCATCAGCACCAGATCGAGGCGCTCGATCCGAACGCGACGGCGCTCGACATCATCCGCGAGGTGCGGCCGCAGGATGCCGACCAGCAGCACCGCTCGCGGCTGGCGAGCTTCGGCATCGCCTTCGACAAACAGGGCACCACGGCGGAGAACCTGTCGGGCGGCGAGCGGGCGCGGCTGCTGCTGAACTTGGTGGCGATGGCGGCACCGCATTTGCTGATCCTGGACGAGCCGACCAACCACCTGGACATCGACAGCCGCCGGGCGCTGCTCGACGCGCTCAATGACTATGAGGGAGCGGTGATCCTGATTACGCATGACCGCTCGCTGATGGAGCTGGTGGCCGACCGGCTGTGGCTGGCGGCGAACGGCACGATCGTGCCGTTCGAGGGCGACATGGACGATTACGCACGCTTCGTGCTGGAGCGGGCGAAGGGTGGGGCGGCGCCGTCGCAGGAGGGCAGAAAAAAGAAAAGGAAGGGGTAGGAAGCAAGGAGTTCTTTTTGAAAAAAAGAACCGAAAAACTTCCTTCCAATGAGAGTCGCGACAGCGTGGATAAAAGTTTTTTGCTTCTTTTTTCAAAAAAGAAGCGCTTGGGGATCGATGTCCGTCGTCGAAATGGCCTGGGTCGATCGGCGGATTGCCGAGGCGTCGCGATGAGTGGGGTCGGCGCTGCGGGGCAGACTAGGCGCGGCGCGCGGCTGCGGGCGTTGGCGGTGTTGCTGCCCTATTTGCGCCCCTATCGCTGGCGTGTCATCGGCGCGGTGCTGGCGCTGCTGGCGACCTCGGCGTTGCTGCTCGGGATCGGGCAGGGTGTGCGGCGGCTGATCGACCGCGGCTTTGCCGGCGGCAGCGCCGCGCAGCTGAACACCACCTCGCTGGCGATGTTCGCCGTGGTCGCGGCGCTCGCGGTCGGCACCGCGGCGCGCTTCGTCCTGATCTCGTGGCTGGGCGAGCGGGTGGCGGCGGATCTGCGGCGCGACATGTTCGAGCGGGTGATCGGCCTGTCGGCGGCGTTCTTCGAGACGGCGCGCACCGGCGACATCCTCTCGCGCCTCACCGCCGACATCTCGGTGCTGCAGGCGCTGGTCGGCTCGTCGGTGTCGCTGTGGCTGCGCTCGGCGCTGCTGGTGGTGGGCGGCCTGACGATGCTGGTGGTGACCAGCGCCAAGCTGGCGGCGATCGTGCTGCTGGTGATCCCACTGGTGATGCTGCCGCTGGTGCTGTTTGGCCGGCGCGAGCGGCGGCTGTCGCGCCAGACCCAGGACCGCATCGCCGACCTCGGCGCTTATGCCGAGGAGACGCTCGCGGGCTTGCGCACGGTGCAGGCGTTCACCCATGAGCCGGTCGACCGGGCGCGGTTTGCCGAGGTGGTCGAGCTGTCGGTGGCCACCGCGCTGCGGCGGATCGCCAGCCGCGCGGCGCTGCTGTTCGGGGTGATCTTGCTCGGCTTCGGCGCTATCGTGTTCGCGCTGTGGGTTGGCGGGCACGACGTGATCGCCGGGCGGATGAGCGGCGGGGCGCTGTCGGCCTTCGTGTTCTACGCGGTGGTGCTGGCGACCTCGGGGGCGCAGATGAGCGAGCTGTGGGGCGAGCTGCAGCGCGCTAGCGGCGCGGCGGAGCGGCTCGGGGAGCTGCTCGATGAGCGGCCGACGATCGCCGCACCGGCGCGCCCGGCGCTGCTGCCGGCAAGGGCGGAAGGGCGGGTGAGCCTGGAGGCGGTGACGTTCCACTATCCGGCGCGGCCGGACGCGCCGGCGCTGCGCGGCTTTTCGCTCGACGTATCGCCGGGACAGACGGTGGCGCTGGTCGGCCCTTCCGGCGCCGGTAAGACCACGGTGCTGCAGCTGCTGCTGCGCTTCTATGACCCGGAGCGGGGCGTCGTGCGGCTGGATGGGGGTGGACGTCGCGCAGCTCGACCCGGCGGCGCTGCGGGCGCGGATCGGCATCGTGCCGCAGGACCCGGTGATCTTCAGCGCCAGTGCGGCCGAGAACATCCGCTTCGGCCGTCCGGAGGCGAGCGACGCCGAGGTGCGCGCCGCGGCGCGGGCGGCGCATGCCGATTTCCTCGAGGCGCTGCCGGCCGGTTACGACACGTTCCTCGGCGCCAAGGGGGTGCGGCTGTCCGGCGGGCAGCGGCAGCGGGTCGCGCCATCGCGCGGGCGATCCTGCGTGACCCGGCGGTGCTGCTGCTCGACGAGGCGACCTCGGCGCTGGACGCGGAGAGCGAGCAGGCGGTGCAGCAGGCGCTCGCCGCGCTGTCGCGCGGGCGCACCACCGTGGTGGTCGCGCACCGGCTGGCCACCGTCGTGCGGGCGGACCGGATCGTGGTGGTGGAGGCGGGCGAGGTGGTCGCCACCGGCACGCATGCGGCCTTGATTACCCAGGGCGGCCTGTATGCGCGACTGGCGGCGCTGCAGTTCGGGATGGCTTGAAGGAAGGTCAGGGTTCTGACCCGGACGCTGTCACGCGCTAGCGTGCATTCGCACGATGGGACGGCGCTACAGACCCGCAACTCTAAGATGAGCATCTTCTACAAAGCGGCACGTGTTCTGTGATGGCGAAATACCGCAAGATTTCGGAAGGTCGGTCTGAGACCAGGCACGTAAGTGCCCCATCCCCATGTTCAACAAAATCAATCAGTTAGTGCAATCTTGCCTATAGGCAAGATGTCTAATTGCTGTTGGGGGAGGCCTCACCTGCGGACTTGATAGCACGGTGAGGCCGTCGTCCCACTCGTGATGGGGTCTGGGGCCGCGGGCCCCAGCGGGTCCAGGGCAGAGCCCTGGCCTTACGCTTCGATTGCCTTCTCCGCCATCGCGACAGCGCCTGCCCGCGAGCGGGCGGCGCCGACGAAGCGGCGGACGTGCACGAAGACGGCGTCCGGCACGCCGCAGGCCGCGGCCAGGGCCTCGTCCTGCAGGCCGGCCCAGGCGGCCGGCAGCGGCAGGCGTTGCGCGAACGAGCCGGGTTCGGGCGGCATGGTGTCGACCATCCAGTTGCCATTGCTGACCGGGTAGACGGCGTAGAGCACCGGCAAGGCATGGGCGAAGACCGCGCCCTTCCAGGGCATGCCGTGGTCCAGCTCGAGGATCCGGGGGTCGGCGGAGGCGGCGTGGGCGGCGGCGACGATGGCGTCCGCGGCGTGCTTGCCGCGCAGCGCCTCGATGCGCCGGCGCAGCACCCCTTCCACCAGCGCGGCGGCGGCGAGGAAGGCGGCGTCGGCGGCCTCGTCGGCATTGGGGCCGTCCCAGGCGGGATTGCAGTCGCCGACCAGGCTGGGCAGGCCGAGCGTGTCGCGGGAGGGGGCGACCCCATTGTCGACCTCGTCGATGCGGCGGATGACGGTCTCGTCGAGCTCCCCGGCGATGGCGGGCGCGAGGCTCGGATCGGCCAGCGCGTTGCTGCAGGCGGCGGCGCCGTGCACCTGCCAGACCAGGCCGGCGGCGCTGAACGGGGTGCCGTCGGGCCGGGTCGGGGCGCCGCGCTGGTGGTGGTCGAAGCGGGCGGCGGACGGGTCGTGGATCAGGCCGACGTCGAACACCACGTCGCCGCGGGCGATCGCCGCCGGGTCGCGGGTGCGCTGCAGCCGGTGGTCGTCGCCGGGGCGCGCGACGCCGAGGGCGAGGCGCAGCGTGACGTAGGCGAAGACCTCGTCGCAGTGGAACTTGCCGCTGTGGGTGATTAGCAGCGGCGCAGTCTCGGGCATGTTGGGATCCTGTCAGAAAGGCCAGGGGCGTCGCCCCTGGACCCCATTAAAGGCGGAGCCTTTAAAATCCAGTCTATTACTCGTGTTCCCATAGCCGATGCAGTGCCGTGGGGGATTGGAATGGGGTCTGGGGCCTCGGGCCCCAGCGGTGTCCAGAGGCAGAGCCTCTGGCCTTTCTTATCTCACATGACGTGCCCTCAGTCGCCGAACGGTGTATCCTGTTCCGTCCCCTCCCGTTTGGAAGCACGCATCCGCATGCCGCCTCGCTACTCGGCCGACGATCTTCGCGGCCTGTTCGACTCTGCCACCCTGAGCCGTGCCCGCGCCCTCGTGCTCCTGCAGGCGGTGAGCGTGACGCTGGAGGGCGACGTTCTGGCGGCGCGGGTCGATCAGGGCGGGGTGCGGCGCGGCGTCAAGCTGCTGCCTCGCAAGGCTGGCAAGGCGGGGCCCCGCGTGCCGGCGGGGTCGACTGCCGAGACGTTGGGCTCGGCGCGGTGCAGCTGCCAGCATCCCGGCTGCGTGCATATTGCCGCGACGCTGCTCGCCGCGCTTGAGCGCTTTCCGCAGCTGCGGGCGGCCGAGCAGCCGAGCCTGCTGGCCGGGCTTGCCGACGGCAGCGCGCCGGAGCGCCGGCGGCTGGCCTTCGTGCTGTCGCCGAGCGAGGAGGCGGCGGCGGCGATCGAGGCCTGCTGGATCGGCGAGGCGAGCGGGCGGTCGGAGGCGGTGACGCCGCGCCGGCTGTCGATGGACCCGCTGGCCGGGCGACGCGCGCGCGAGCTGGCGCGGGCGCTGGGTGCGGGCGAGGCGACGCGGACGGCGGTGCAGCCGGCGACGCTGGCGCAGGCGCTGCCGCTGCTGCTGCGCACCGGCAGCGCCTATTGGCGCGGGCTCGACGTGGCGCTGGTCGAGGGGCCGGCGCGCGACCCGGAGGCGGGCAGCCTGCCGCCCGGCTCGGCGGTGCTGACCGGCGCCGAGGGCGCCTGGTATGTCGACGGCGCGAGCGGCGCGCTGGGCCGCATCCAGTCGCCGCGGCCGCCGCCGCGGCTGGCGCCCCCCCGGCATGGGTCCAGGCCCGCGCCGGCAGGTGTGGCGGCCAAGGCTGGCGGCGGGCGGGCTGTCCCGGCCAGACGCGCGACGGTCGGCGCCAGGACTGGCGGCTCGGGGGTGAGCGGCACGCTACGCCCGGCGACCGAGCTCGAGGCGATCGAGGTGGAGCGGCCGCTCACGCCGGTGCTGCGTCTGTCACGGGTGCGCGGCCAGGACGAGCTCGGCCGGCCGCAGGGCATGGAGGCGCTGCAGCTCACCTATGCCTACGGCGCCGACGAGGTGGGCTGGGAGGAAGACGGCCAGTTCTTGGCCGTGCGTGAGGCGGGGCTCTCCTGCTTCGTGCGGCGCGACGCGGCGGCGGAGACGGCGGCGATCGCAACGCTGACCGGCGACGGCTTCGTGCAGATGCGCATCGAGGTGGACGGCTCCTCGCGCGGGGCGCGGGTGTTCGTGCTGCGCGGCGACGACGCGGCGGAGCGCTGGCACGTGTTCCTGGCCGCCCGCGTGCCGGCGCTGGTCGAGGCCGGCTGGCGGGCGGAGATGAGCGACGCGCTGGCCCCGGTGACCACCACCGCGGGTGCGGCGTGGGATTTGCGCGTCACCGACCGCGACGGCTTCGGCTTCTCGCTCGACCCGGGGATCGAGATCGACGGCGTGCGCCATCCGCTGCTGCCGATCCTGGAGCGCATCCTGCAGCGCGGCGGCTACGAGGCGGCGCGGGTGACCGAGGGCGAGCTGATCACCTCGCTGCCGGACGGGCGGGTGCTGCGGCTGCCGGCCGAGCGCATCCGGCGGCTGCTCGCCATCATCGGCGACCTGGTGGAGGGCTCGGGCGGGCGCGACGATGGCGGGCTCGCCCTGCCGAAGAGCGAGGCCTCGACGGTGCTGGAGCTCGAGGATTTGCTGGCGCCGCGCTTCGAGGAGGGCGCCACGATCGAGGCCTATGTCGGTCAGCTGCGCGGCGGCACCGCGATCCCCGATGCGGTAATCCCGGCCGGCTTCCGCGCGACGCTGCGCGACTATCAGCTGCACGGCGTCGCCTGGCTGCAGCATCTGGCGCGGCATGGGCTGGGCGGCCTGCTCGCCGACGACATGGGGCTGGGCAAGACGGCGCAGACCATCGCCCATGTGGCGATCGAGCATGCGGCGGGGCGGCTTGCCGGTCCGGCGCTGATCGTCGTGCCGACCTCGCTGGTCGCCAACTGGCAGGCGGAGTTCGAGAAGTTCGCGCCGCATCTGTCGGTGACCGTGCTGCACGGCGCCGACCGCCACCGGGCGCGGCGGCATCTGGCGGGCACGCACGCGGTGATCACCACCTACACGGTGCTGGCGCGCGACATCGCCGAGATGCGCGGAGTGCACTGGCCGCTGGTGGTGCTGGACGAGGCGCAGGCGATCAAGAGCCCGGACGCCAAGGCGACGCGGGCGGTGTGCCAGCTGCGCGCGGGGCACCGGGTGTGCCTGTCCGGCACGCCGATCGAGAACAATCTGGGCGAGCTGTGGTCGCAATTCGCCTTCCTGATGCCCGAGCTGCTCGGCGAGCGGGCCGGCTTTCAGCGCCGGTTCCGCACCCCGATCGAGAAGCGCGGCGACCCGATCCGCCGCACCCAGCTGGTGCGGCGGATCCGGCCGTTCATCCTGCGCCGGACCAAGGGCGAGGTTGCGACCGAGCTGCCGCCGCGCCACACCATCCTGCGCCGGGTGACGCTCGCGCCCGAGCAGCTCGAGCTCTACGAGATGATCCGCGCCAGCATGTCCGACCGGGTGCGCGAGCAGGTGGCGGTGCGCTCGCTGGCGCAAAGCCGGATCGTCGTGCTCGACGCGCTGCTCAAGCTGCGCCAGGCGTGCTGCGACCCGCGGCTGGTGAAGCTCGCCTCGGGGCCGCGCGCAGAACCCTCGAGCAAGCTCGAGACGCTGATCGAAATGATGGAGGAGATGATCCCGGAGGGGCGGCGCATCCTGCTGTTCAGCCAGTTCACCTCGATGCTCGACCTGATCAAGCCGCGGCTGATGCAGGCCGGCATTCCGTTTGTCGAGCTGCGCGGCGACACGGTCGACCGGGCGCTGCCGGTGCGGCGGTTCGAGGCCGGCGAGGTGCCGGTGTTCCTGATCAGCCTCAAGGCCGGCGGGCGGGGGCTGAACCTGATCTCGGCCGACACGGTGATCCATTACGACCCGTGGTGGAACCCGGCGGTGGAGGACCAGGCGTCGGACCGGGCGCACCGGATCGGCCAGACCAAGTCGGTGTTCGTCTACAAGCTGATCGCGGCGGACACGGTGGAGGAGCGCATCCTCGACCTGCAGCGGCGCAAGGCGGAGCTGGCGCAGATCGCGCTGTCGGACGACGCCGAGATCACCGGCGGCCTGGGCAGCCTGGATCAGGACGACGTGGACTTCCTGTTCGGCAACGCGCCGGCGAAGCAGGCGGCTTAGCGGGAGGAAGGCCAGGGGCTTTGCCCCTGGACCCCATGAAAGGCGGAGCCTTTAAAATCCATTCGTTTTCAGTGGCTCATGGCGAGGTGTGCTGTGGGACGCGGGGTTGATCGGCTTCGCCAAGCAAGAAAGATGCGCTGTCGAGCCCTGACCGGAGGGGTCTGGGGCCTCACGGCCCCAGCGGAGCCCAGAGGCAGAGCCTCTGGCCTTCCTTTCTTTTTTACGCGAACGGTGTGGACGTTAGGTGGCTGACGCCTGCGAGGGTCACCGTGCTGCCGTCGGTCAGGCTCAGCACGGTCGAGCCGCCGACCGTCTGGGCGTTGGCATAGGCCGTCTGGGCGGCGCTGGCGCCGTAGCCGCTGGCGACGAGGTGGTCCAGGCCGGGGTTGAAGTTGTTGATCGTCAGTGCGCCGCCGGCGTGGCCGGCCGCGAACAGCACGTCGAGCGCGCCGCTGCCCGCGGTGGCGGTCACCTCCCCCGAGTTCATCACCAGCGTGAACGCGCCGCTGCCGCCGACCACGGTGTCATGGCCGCTGCCGACGAAGGCGGTGGTGCTGCCGGCGCCGCCGATGAAGGCGTCGCCGCCGGTGGCGTAGTTGCCGACCATCAGCGTGTTGCCGCCATTGCCGCCGCCCAGCGCGTCGCCGCCGGTTGCCGAGGCGAATAGCTGGTCGCTGGCGCCGTCGGCCTGCAGCGTGGTGCCGGCGGCCGTCGCGGTCAGCACGCTGCCGCCGCCGATGCCGGCGATAAGGGTGCCGCCGCCCGAGCCGCCATAGAGCGTGTCGCTCTCGGTGGAGCCGGAATAGTTGTTGGCGCCGGCGGTGCTGCCGAGGGCGCCGACGAGGGTGACGTTGCCGGAGCCGGCGCTGGCGACGGCGTTGAGCACGCCGGCGCCGCCGAAGATGAGCGACTGGCCGGCGCCGGTCTGGATGTTCGCCGTGCCGGAGGTATTGACGAAGGTCAGCAGGTTGCTGCCGCCATAGACCTGCACGGCGCCGCCGCTGTTGTAGACGTCGGCGCGGCCGACGCCGGCGTTGATGGTGTCGCTGCCCTCGCAGCCGACGATGTCGTAGCCGGTGCCGAAGTTGATCACGTTCGAGCCGGCATTGAGGAGCAGGCTGCTTTCGACCGAGCCCAGCGAGACCGCGAGACCGTTCTCCGGCGCCAGGTAGTAGATGCCGCCGGACATCGTGCCGTCGGTGTCGCTGCCGACGTCGCCGAGCAGGGAGGCGGTGCCGCCGCTGCTGACGGTGCCGTCCGTGCTGGTGACGATCGGGGTTGCGCTGACCAGACCGAGACCGCCGCCGACGCCGCTCTCGAGCGAGCTCAGGCCGCCCAGGAACGAGCTGATGTTGGTCGGCAGGTCGCCGAAGCTGGCGCCGCCGACCGACGTCGTCACGCTGGGTGTAACGGCGGCGGTCATGGCGCCGGTGCTGAGCGGCGAGCTGGTGGTGGTGTCGCCGCTCGCCGAAAAGGTGGCGACCACGGAGATCGGCAGGATGGCGCCGCCGGTCTGGGTGGGCGCGGTCTGGGCGGGCGCGGTCGGGGTCGTGCCCGGCTGGGCGGCGGTGGTGGTGCCGCTGGCGCTGCCGTCATCGGTGCCGAGCGCCGAGGCGCTGGTGGTGCCGGTGGTGGACGCTGCCGGGACGGCGGCGCTGTCGAAGGCGGCGAGCGCGGCGGCGAGCTGGGCGGCCTGCGCGCTGGCGGCGGCGGCCTGGGCGTCGGTCGAGTCGGCGCTGGTGGATGGCGGCGTGCTGCTCATGGAACTCTCCAGGTAACGGCTGCTCTTGGCAGACAGGGTCGAGGTGCTGCCGTGCTGGCTGCCTGGGCCGACGATCGGGGCGGGCTCATGCATCGAGGTCGTCTCGATGCATCCAAAACCGTCCGTCTCGCGCGGCGACTTAGTATCGTTCGATGAGACGATCTTGACGGCTGGAAGCTACCAATCCGTTAACAGCACGATTTCATTCGGCGGCGTTCATTCACGCTGCCGTGATCGGGAGAGGCTCGCGCGAAATCGCCGGGCATCCGTTAACCGCAGCTTGTAAGCTGCTGCCGCATTTACGGGTTGGCAACGCCGCCCGCGTTTCGCCGTGTTGCATGGTGCAGCGCAACGCGGTCCTGCGTGCGATGCGATTGACCGAACGGTCAGCCGGCAGTCTAGTGAGCTCCCGCGCCCGCACTCCGAGGAACCTCCATGCTCTGGCCTGCTCCGCCTCTCCGAGCCCTTCTGGTGGCGACGCTCGGGTTGGTCACGGCCGCGATCGGCGGCGTGGACGAGGCGTGGGCGCAGTTCGGGCCGCCGGCGGTGGGCGTGGTGAAGGCCAAGCGGGTGCCGGTGACCGAGAGCGACGAGTTCGTCGGCCGGGTGCAGGCAGTCGGCCGGGTAGCGCTGGTCGCGCGCGTCACCGCCTTCCTGGAGCAGCGGTTGTTCACCGAGGGCAGCGAGGTCAAGCGCGGCGACCTGCTCTATCGGCTCGAGCAGCCGCCGTTCGCCGCCGACGTGCAGGCCAAGCAGGCGGCCGTGGCGCAGCAGAACGCACTGCTCGCCAACGCGACGATCACCTTCACTCGGGCGCAGTCGCTGCTCAACACGCCGGCCGGGCAGCGCTCGACCGTGGACGATGCGACCGCCAGCCAGCGCAGCCAGGCGGCGCAGCTGCTGGCCGCCCAGGCGGCGCTGGTGCAGAGCCAGATCAACTACAGCTACACCGAGATCCGGGCGCCGATCGACGGCAAGATCAGCTCGACGGATGTCACCGAAGGCAACGTGGTGAGCCCGAGCACCGGGACGCTGGCGATGATCGTCAGCCAGGACCCGATGTATGTGCTGTTCCCGGTCTCGACGCGCGAGGCGCTGGACCTGCGGCAGCGCTACCGCAGCTACAAGGCGATCGTCGCCAAGATCCGGCTCGAGAACGGCGAGATGTATGGCCAGGACGGCTCGGTCGACTACACCTCGCCCACGGTTGCGACCAGCACCGACACGCTGACCCTGCGCGCGGTGTTTGCCAACCCGGTGCGGGCGGGTGCGACGGCCGGGCAGCCGGGCGCGCGCGAGCTGTTCGACGGCGAGTTCGTGACCGTGCTGATGCAGGGCGTGGCGCCGATCACCGTGCTCGGCGTGCCGCGCGCGGCGGTGCTGTCCGATCAGGGCGGCGACTACGTCTACACGCTCGACGCCGACAACAAGGCGGTGCGCACGCCGGTGACGCTGGGCCAGAGCACCGCCTCGACCGCCGCGGTGGTGACCGGGCTGCAGGACGGCGAGACGGTGATCGCGGAGGGCATGCAGCGCGTCCATCCCGGCATCAAGGTGGTGCCAGGGCCGGCGAGCGCGCCGCCCCAGAGCTTGGCACCCCAGAGCTCGGCGCCCCAGAGCTTGGCGCCGATGACGGTTGGCGCCGGGCAGACCAGTGCGGCGGCCGCTCCGAGCAGCGGCGCGGCGGCGCCTGCTCCGGGTTCGCCTGCCGCTGCCGGGCCGGGCGTCAGCGCGGCGGCCGGCAGCACGTCGGGAGCGGCCGGCGCGACCTCGCTGGGCGCGGCCGCGACCGGCAGCGCGGCCTCGCCATCCGCCGGGCATTGAGGTAGCGCGATGTTCTCAGGCGTCTTCATCGACCGGCCGCGGCTGGCGATCGTGATCGCGGTCATCATCACGATCGCCGGGCTGATCGCGATGACCCGGATCCCGGTCGCGCAGTTCCCCAACATCGTGCCGCCGCAGGTGCAGGTCAGCGCCAGCTACCCGGGCGCGTCGGCCGCGACCGTCGAGGCGTCGGTCGCCCAGCCGATCGAGGCGCAGGTCGTCGGCGTCGACAAGATGCTCTACATGCAGAGTGCGAACGGTAATGACGGCAGCTACACGCTGACCGTCAGCTTCGCGCTCGGCTCCGATCCCGACATCGACACCGTCAACGTCAACAACCGGGTGCAGACAGCGCTCGCCCAGCTGCCGACCGAGGTGCAGCAGGAGGGGCTCAAGGTCCAGAAGACGTCCTCGGCGATCCTGGAGTTCGTCAACTTCTACTCGCCGGACGGCTCGCTCAGCCCGCTGCTGATCACCAATTATCTGACCATCAACGTGATCGACGAGCTGTCGCGGGTGCCCGGCATCGGCCAAGCCCGGCTGATCAGCCAGCAGCTCTATTCGATGCGCATCTGGTTCGACAGCAACCGGATGACCAACCTCAACGTCTCCGCCACCGACATCGTCAATGCGATCAACACCCAGAACACCGTCGCACCGGTCGGGCGGGTCGGCGCGCGGCCGGCGGCGGGCGACCAGCAGTTTCAGATGAACGTGCAGACCACCGGGCGGCTGTCCACCGCGGCGCAGTTCGGCAACATCGTGCTGCGCGCCAATCCGGACGGCTCGGTGCTGCGGGTGCGCGACGTCGCCCGCGTCGAGCTCGGCGCGCAGACCGAGGACAGCGAGAGCCGGCTCGACGGCAAACCGTCGGTGGCGCTGCAGATCAACCTCTCGCCGGGCGCCAACGCGCTCACCACCGCGACCCTCGTCAACGCCAAGCTGGAGCAGTTGAAGGCGCGCTTCCCGCACGGGCTGGAGACGCAGATCACCTACGACTTCACCGCCTTCGTGCGCGACACGGTGAGCGAGGTGGAGCGCACCCTGCTCGAGGCGTTCATCCTGGTCGCGGTGGTGGTGTTCCTGTTCCTGGGCAGCCTGCGCGCGACGCTGATCCCGGTGATCGCCGTGCCGGTCAGCCTGATCGGCACCTTCGCCGGGCTGCTGGCACTCGGCTACAGCGCCAACACCGTCTCGCTGCTCGCACTCGTGCTTGCCGTCGGCATCGTGGTGGACGACGCGATCGTCGTCGTCGAGAACTGCGAGCGGGTGATCGAGGAGCATCCGGACTGGTCGCCGGCGCGCTGCGCCAAGGTCGCGATGAGCGAGATCACCGCGCCGATCCTGGCGATCAGCCTGGTGCTGCTCTCGGTGTTCGTGCCGATCGCCTTCATTCCCGGCATCTCGGGCCAGCTGTTCCGCCAGTTCGCGGTGACGATCTCGGTCGCGATGCTGATCTCGGCGCTGAACGCGCTCACCCTCTCGCCGGCGATGTGCGCGGTGTTCCTGCGCCACCAGGGGCCGCGGCGCGGCATCATGGCCAGGATCGGCCGCTCGATCGACTGGACGCGCGACCGCTACGCGCTGATCGTGCGCCGGCTGCTGCGCTTCTCGCTGGCCGGCCTCGTCGTCGTGGCGCTCGCCGGGCTTGGCATCTTCGCCCTCGGCGGCATCACGCCGAGCGGCTTCCTGCCGAGCGAGGACCAGGGCGGCTTCTTCGTCTCCGCCCAGCTGCCGGACGGCGCCTCGGTGTCGCGCACCTCCGAGGTGATGCGCACGCTGGAGCGCAAGATCGCGCCGCTGCCGGGCGTGCAGGACACCTTCGTCGTGGTCGGCTTCTCGATCCTGGACAGCGCGCAGGAGGCCAATACCGGCTTCATGTTCGTCCGCCTCAAGCCGTTTGCCGACCGCACCAGCGCGCAGCTCGACGTGAATGCGGTGATCGGCCGGGTGTTCGGCGTCGGCGCGCAGGTGCGCCAGGCCAACGTCATCGCCTTCAACCTGCCGCCGATCATCGGGCTGTCGACCGCCGGCGGCTTCACCTACATGCTGGAAGGGCTGAGCGGGCAGGACCCGCAGCAGCTCGCCTCGACGATGGGCGGGCTGATCGGCAGCGCCAACGCCGACCCCAAGCTCAGCCGCGTGTTCTCGACGTTCACCGCCGCCAACCCGTCGCTGTTCCTCAACATCGACCGGGTGAAGGCGCAGGCGCTGGGGCTCAACATCTCCGACGTGTTCACCGCCCTGCAGGCGACGCTGGGCGGCATCTACGTCAACGAGTTTAACCTCTATGGCCGGGTCTGGCAGGTCAACATCGAGGGCGACGCGCTCGACCGGTCCGACATCCCGGCGCTGTGGCGGATCTTCATCCGCAACAATGTCGGCCAGCAGGTGCCGCTGCGCTCGATCGCCGACCTCTCGGTGGTGCTCGGGCCGCAGCTGATCACCCGCTACAACAACTATCGCGCCGCGCAGATCATCGGCAGCCCCGGCCGCGGCCAGAGCTCGGGCACGGCGCTGACCGCGATGGCGGCGGTGTCGAAGAAGACGCTGCCGAAGGGCTACACCTTCGAGTGGACAGGCACCTCCTACCAGGAGGCCGCGGCCTCGGGGCAGACCGGCATCATCCTCGCGCTGGCGCTGCTGTTCGCCTACCTGTTCCTGGTCGGGCTGTATGAGAGCTGGGTGATCCCGATCCCGGTGCTGCTCTCGGTCTCGCTCGGCGTGCTCGGCTCGATGGTGGGCATCTTCATCGGCGGGCTGGCGCTCGACATCTACGCGCAGATCGGCCTGATCGTGCTGATCGCGCTGGCGGCCAAAAACGGCATCCTGATCGTGGAGTTCGCCAAAGACCGCCGCGAGGAGGGCAGCTCGATCGTCGAGGCCGCGGTGCTCGGCGCGCAAATGCGGTTCCGCGCGGTGATGATGACCTCGATCGCCTTCGTGCTCGGGCTGGTGCCGCTGGTGACCGCGACCGGCGCCGCGGCGATCAGCCGGCGCGCGGTGGGCACGCCGGTGTTCGCCGGCATGATCGTCGCCAGCGTGTTCGGCATCTTCCTGATCCCGATGCTGTATGTGGTGTTCGAGGGCTTGCGCGAGCGCACGGGCCGGCGTTTTGGCGCCAAGACCAGGGAACATGCGGAGGTGGCGGAGTAGGAAAGCGGTTCTTTTTTGAAAAAAAGAACCAAAAAACTTTTGTCCGTTTGGCGCTTAGCCGGGATGGCATGTGACAGCAGAACAGAAGTTTTTTGCTTCTTTTTTTCAAAAAAGAAGCGCTGTCTTGCTCTCGTAACGGCCTGATCTATCTATGATGTTTACGCCGGAGCGGAGCCGATGCCTGACGCCTTGACTGCTGCCGTTGCCGACACGCCCAAGCACGTCACGGCGGAGACGGTGACCAGCGTGCATCACTGGACCGACCGGCTGTTCAGTTTCACCACCACGCGCAGCCAGTCGCTGCGCTTCGAGAACGGCCAGTTCGTGATGATCGGGTTGCCGGTGGACGGCAAGCCGCTGCTGCGCGCCTACAGCATCGCCAGCCCGAACTATGACGACCAGCTTGAATTCCTCAGCATCAAGGTGCCGGACGGGCCGCTCACCTCGCGCCTTGGCCAGGTCGGCGTCGGCGACACGGTCTATGTCGGGCGCAAGCCGGTGGGCACGCTGCTGCTCCAGAGCGTGCTGCCGGGGCGCAACCTGTATCTGCTCTCGACCGGCACCGGGCTCGCGCCGTTCATGAGCCTGATCCGCGACCCGGAGCTGTACGACCGCTTCGAGCGCGTCGTGCTGGTGCATGGCTGCCGGTTCGCCAGCGAGCTCGCCTATGCCGAATACATCTCCGAGCACCTGCCCCGTCACGAGCTGCTGGGCGACCTCGTGCACGAGAAGCTGCTCTACTACCCGACGGTGACGCGCGAACGATTCCGCAATGAAGGCCGCATCACCACGCTGATGCGTTCGGGGCAGCTCTATGCCGATCTCGGCCTGCCGGCGATCGATCCGGCGCTCGACCGCGTGATGATCTGCGGCTCGCAGGAGATGCTGGACGAGCTGAAAACGATGCTGCTCGGCGCCGCGTTCGTCGAGGGGCACAACAATGAGGCGGGCGCGTTTGTCTACGAAAAGGCGTTTGCTGATAAGTAAGGCCAGGGGCTTTGCCCCTGGACCCCATTAAAGGCGGAGCCTCTAAAATCCATCCGTGGGCCAGACTCACCGGGTAAGGCGGCGCTTCGGGGTCGCGGGTCTGGGGGCGCCGCCCCCAGCGGAGTCCAGAGGCAGAGCCTCTGGCCTTCCCCCCCTTAAGACTCGCCTAATCCACGGACAAAGCCGAAACTCGCCCCAGCACGGAACGCTGGAGTGTGTATGACCCAACGCTCGCATTTAACCCCTTCCCTCCTGCGCGCGCCGGATGCCGGCGGCGGTGCGGCGGGTGGTGACATCGACCTGCTGTGCATCGACACCATCCGCACCCTGGCGATGGACGCCGTGCAGAAGGCGAATTCCGGCCATCCCGGGACGCCGATGGGCCTGGCGCCGGTCGCCTACACGCTGTGGCAGCGGTTCTTGCGCTACGACCCGGAGAAGCCGAACTGGCCGAACCGGGATCGGTTCGTGCTGTCGGTTGGCCATGCCTCCATGCTGCTGTACTCGCTGATCCATCTAGCGGGGGTGCGCAGCACCAGCGAGGGCGAGGGCGACGACGCGCCCGCATTGACCATCGACGACCTCAAGAAGTTCCGCCAGTCCGACAGCAAGACGCCGGGGCATCCCGAGTATCGGATCACCTCGGGGGTGGAGACGACGACGGGCCCGCTCGGGCAGGGCTGCGGCAACTCGGTGGGCATGGCGATCGCGGCGAAGCACTATGCGTCGCGCTACAACAAGCCGGGGTTCGAGCTGTTCGACTGGCACACCTGGGTGCTGTGCGGCGACGGCGACATGATGGAGGGGGTGAGCTCCGAGGCGGCCTCGACGGCGGGGCACCTGAAGCTTGGCAACCTGACCTGGATCTACGACAGCAACCACATCACCATCGAGGGCGGCACCGACCTGGCGTTCGACGAGGACGTGCCGGCGCGGTTCGCCGCCTATGGCTGGCACACCGAGGTGGTTGAGGACGCCAACGACACCGCGGCGATGGCAGCGGCGCTGGAGCGGGCGCGGGGGGTGACCGACCGGCCGTCCTTCATCATGGTGCACAGCGTGATCGGGTTCGGCGCGCCGAAAAAGCATGGTACCCGCGAGGCGCATGGCGAGCCGCTCGGCGCCGAGGAGATCCGCGGCGCCAAGCAATCCTATGGCTGGCCGGAGGACTCCTCGTTCCTGGTGCCGGACGGGGTGTACGACCACTTCAAGCGGGGCGTCGGCGCGCGTGGCGCGCAGCTTCGCCAGGGGTGGGAGGGGCAGCTGTCGGAGTACCGCAAGTCCTACCCCGAGCTTGCCGCCGAGCTCGACCTGATGCGCGAGCACGACCTGCCGGAGGGGTGGGACGCGGACATCCCGACCTGGGAGGCCGACGCCAAGGGCGTCGCCTCGCGCGACAGCTCGCAGAAGGTGCTGAACGCGATCGCTCAGCGCGTGCCATGGCTGATGGGCGGTGCGGCGGATTTGTCGCCCTCGACCAAGAGCGACCTGAAGTTCGAGGGCGCGGGCAGCTTCGAGCCGGACAACTATGCCGGCCGCAACATGCATTTCGGCATTCGCGAGCATGCGATGGGGTCGATCTGCAACGGCATGGCGACCACGGCGCTGCGGCCGTACGGCTCGGGCTTCCTGATCTTCAGCGACTACATGAAGGCGCCGATCCGGCTCTCCGCGATCATGGAGCTGCCGGTCATCTACATCTTCACGCATGACAGCATCGGCGTCGGCGAAGACGGGCCGACGCATCAGCCGATCGAGCAACTGGTGGCGCTGCGGGCGGTGCCGGGGCTCGCTCTGTTCCGTCCGGCGGACGCCAACGAGGTCGCCGAGGCATGGCGGGTGATCATGCCGATGAAGGAGAAGCCGGCGGTGCTGGCGCTGTCGCGGCAGGCGCTGCCGACCATCGACCGGACGAAGTATGCCTCCGCCAAGGGTGTGGCACGCGGCGGCTACATCCTGGGCGATTGCGAGGGCGAGCCGCAGGTGATCCTGATCGCGACCGGCAGCGAGGTGCACCTGATCATCGCGGCGCACGAGACGCTGCAGCAGGAGGGCATTCGCAGCCGCATCGTCTCGATGCCGAGTTTTGATCTCTTCGAGGAGCAGGACGAGGCCTACCGGCAGAGCGTGTTGCCGAACCATATTGGCGCGCGCGTCGCCGTCGAGCAGGCGGCGGCGACCGGGTGGGACCGCTATGTCGGGCTGACCGGGTCGATCATCGCGATGAAGAGCTTCGGCGCTTCGGCGCCGCTGAAGGACCTGCTGACGAAGTTCGGCTTCACCGCCGAGGCGGTGACCGAGGCGGCGCGCAAGCAGGTTGCCGCAGCGACCTAGGACGGATCAGTCCGGCCCGCCCTGGCGGCGCGGCGGACGGGAGACAGCACGCATGGACAGCATTCAGACATCGGCAGAGACCGGCAGCGGCGTCGACGGCGCCAGCGAGCAGAGCCCGCTCAAGCAACTTGAGACGTTCCATCAATCGCCCTGGCTCGACTTCATCCGGCGCGGCTTCATCGCCGACGGCAGCCTGAAGAAGCTGGTCGAGGAGGACGGGCTGAAGGGGGTGACCTCGAACCCGTCGATCTTCGAGAAGGCGATGGGGTCCGGCGGCGATTACGACGACCAGTTCAAGCAACTCGCCGGCGACGGCAAGCACGATGCGCAGTCGATCTACGAGACGATGGCGGTGGCCGACATTCAGCATGCGACCGAGGTGCTGAAGCCGGTATACGACGCGACGGAAGGGCTGGACGGCTATGTGAGCCTCGAGGTGTCGCCCTACCTGGCGCTCAAGACCGAGGACACGATCACCGAGGCGCGGCGGCTCTGGGCGTGGGTTGATCGGCCGAACCTGATGGTCAAGGTGCCCGGCACGAAGGAGGGCACGCCGGCAATCCGTCAGCTGATTGAGGAGGGGCTGTCGATCAACGTGACGCTGCTGTTCTCCCAGAAGGCGTATCGCGATGTCGCGATGGCCTATGTCGAGGGGCTGGAGGCGCGGGCGGCGAAGGGCGAGGACATCAGCCGTATCGGCTCGGTGGCCAGCTTCTTCGTCAGCCGGATCGACGGCGTGATCGACAAGAAGATCGATGCGCGCCTGGCGGCCGGCGACAAGGACGAGGCGGACCTCAAGCGGGTGCGCGGCAAGGTGGCAATCGCCAATGCGCGCATGGCCTATCAGTGGTATCTGGAGTTCGTCGGCTCCGACCGTTGGAAGACGCTCGCGGCCAAGGGTGCGAACCCGCAGCGGCTGCTATGGGCCAGCACCGGCACCAAGGACAAGGCGTATAGCGACGTGCTGTATGTCGACGAGCTGATCGGCGCCGACACGGTCAACACCATTCCGCCGGCGACGATGGACGCGTTTCGCGACCATGGCCATCCGCGCGCCTCGCTGACCGAGGACATCGACGGCGCGCGCGACGTGCTGGCAACGGCCGAGCGGCTCGGGCTTGACCTTGAGGGTGTTGCGCACGGCCTGGTTCAGGACGGTGTGAAGCTGTTCGCCGAGGCGGCCGATGCGCTGCTCGGGGCGGTCGCGACCAAGCAGGTGACGCTGCTCGGCAGCAGGGCGGCGTCGGTCAAGATAACACTGCCGGAGACGCTGAAGACGGCTTACGACGCCGAGCTCAACAGCTGGCGTGCGGCGGGCAAGGTGCGCGACCTGTGGGCGCGCGACGCCAAGCTCTGGACCGGCGAGGACGAGGGCAAGTGGCTGGCCTGGCTCGACATCGTCGGCGAGCGCACCGAGCATGTCGACGAGCTGCTGGCGTTCCAGGACGAGGTGAAGGCCGAGGGCTTCACCCACGTGCTGCTGCTCGGCATGGGCGGCTCCAGCCTCGGACCGGAGGTGATCGGCCAGACGTTCGGCCATCGCGGCGGCTGGCCTGAGCTGCACGTGCTGGACAGCACCGACCCGCAGCAGATTGCAACCTTCGAGGGCCGCGTCGACCTCGCCAAGACTTTGGTGATCGTGTCCAGCAAGTCGGGCGGGACGCTCGAGCCGAATATTCTGAAGGCGTATTTTTTCGACCGGATGCAGAAGGCTGTTGGCGAGGCCGAAGCAGGCAAGCACTTTGTTGCCGTGACCGACCCTGGCTCGCACATGCAGCAGGTGGCCGAGCGGGACGGGTTCCGGCACATCTTCTATGGCGACAAGGGGATCGGCGGGCGCTACTCGGTGCTGTCCAATTTCGGCCTGGTGCCGGCCGCGGCGGCGGGGCTCGACATCAAGCAGTTCCTGCTTGGCGCGATGCGCATGGTGACCGCCTGCAGCGCCGGCACGCCGCCCGCCGCCAATCCCGGGGTGCAGCTTGGCGTGCTGCTCGGCGTTGCGGCCAAGGCGGGACGCGACAAGGTGACGATCGTCGCCTCGCCTGGCATCGTCGACCTGGGCGCTTGGCTTGAGCAGCTGCTGGCGGAGAGCACGGGCAAGCAGGGGCATGGCATCATCCCCGTCGACGGCGAGACGCCGGCGGCGGCCGATCGTTACGGTGACGACCGGCTGTTCGCCTACCTGGTGCTGCGCGACGATGTCGACGCCGCGCAGGACGCCGCCATAATGGCGCTGGAGAAGGCGGGGCAGCCGGTGGTGCGCGTCGGCATCGATGGGCACGGCGAGATCTCGCAGCAATTCTTCCTGTGGGAGTTCGCAACCGCAGTCGCCGGCAGCGTGATCGGCATCAACGCCTTTAATCAGCCTGACGTCGAGGCGAGCAAGATCGAGACCAAGAAGCTGACCGATGCCTACACGCAGTCCGGCAGCCTGCCGGCCGAGACGCCGTTTGCGACCTATGACGGGGTTGCTCTTTACGCCGACGAGACGAACGCGGCGGCACTGCGCGCGGATGGGCTGGACGCGGTGATCGCCAAGCACCTGGCGCGTGCCGGTGCGGGCGACTACGTGGCGTTCGTCGCCTATATCGAGCGCAATGCGGCGCACTTGCATTGGCTGCAGTCGGCGCGGCTGGCGGTGCGCGACGCCAAGCACGTGGCGACGGTCGCCGAAATCGGGCCGCGCTTCCTGCACTCGACCGGGCAGGCCTACAAGGGCGGGCCGAACAGCGGCGTGTTCCTGCAGATCACCGCCGACGACGCGGCCGACCTGCCGGTGCCGGGCGAGCGATACACGTTTGGTGTCGTCAAGGCGGCGCAGGCGCGTGGCGACTTCGACGTTTTGGCGGAGCGCGGACGCCGGGCGCTCCGGGCCCATGTTACGGGCGACCTTGGCGCCGGGCTGAACCGGCTTGCTGACGCGGTGCGTGCCGCGCTCAAGTAAGGTAGAGCGCTTATTTTTTTAAAAAAAGAAGCAAAAAACTTCTGTCCATCTGGTCCGCGTCAAACTGATAAAAGTTTTTTGGTTCTTTTTTTCAAAAAAGAACGCCTTGCTTTCTTTGGAGCTTAGCACATGGAACTCGGCGTAATTGGCCTCGGCCGGATGGGTGGCAACATCGCGTTGCGGCTGATGCGCAGCAAGCACTCCACGGTCGTCTTCGACGCGAGCGCTGACGCGGTCAAGAAGATTGCAGCCAGTGGCGGCCAGGGTGTGGACAGCATCGGCGCGATGGTGGCCGCGCTCGCCAAGCCGCGCGCGGTGTGGGTGATGCTGCCGGCGGGCAAGATCACCGAGGAGGCGATTGACACGTTGTCCGGCCTGCTGGAGGCGGGCGACACGGTGATCGACGGCGGCAACACGTTTTACAAGGACGATATCCGGCGGGCCAAGGCGCTGCGCGAGAAAGGCATCAACTATGTCGACGTCGGAACGTCTGGCGGGGTTTGGGGGCTGCAGCGCGGCTACTGCATGATGATCGGCGGGCCGGACGAGACGGTGCAGCGGCTGGACCCGATCTTCGCGACGCTGGCGCCGGGCGTGGGCAACATCGACAAGACCGAGGAGCGGCAGGATTGCGATCCGCGGCCTGAGCAGGGCTACATGTATTGTGGGCCGGCGGGTGCCGGGCACTTCGTCAAGATGGTTCATAACGGCATCGAGTACGGCATGATGCAGGCTTATGCCGAGGGTTTCGACGTGCTGAAGAACAAGGCCTCGGCGGCGCTGGCCGAGGACGAGCGCTTTACCCTCGACATCGCCGACGTGGCCGAAGTCTGGCGCCGCGGCAGCGTCATCTCGTCGTGGCTGCTGGACCTGACCGCGGCGGCGCTGGCGGAGAACGAGACGCTGAGCAACTACTCCGGCGAGGTGTCCGACAGCGGCGAGGGGCGCTGGACGGTGGAGGCGGCGATCGAGGAGGCGGTGCCGGTGCCGGTGCTCTCCGCCTCGCTGTTCGCGCGCTTCCGCAGCCGCAGCGGCAACACCTTCGGCGAGAAGCTGCTCTCCGCCATGCGCTTCAAGTTCGGCGGCCACGTCGAGCCGAAGGCCTGATGCATGGAGGGGTTGTCTGGCCTTCCGCTGGCGGCGGACCCGGCTGAGCTTAGCCTCGCCGCGACCGCGCCGGCCTGCAGCATCGTCATCTTCGGCGCCGCCGGCGACTTGACGCGGCGGTTGCTGATGCCGGCGATCTACAATCTGCGCGTCGCCGGGCTGCTGCCGGACAGCTTCCGGGTGATCGGCGTCGACCGGGTGGACGAGCCGGACGAGGCGTTTCGCGACCGGTTAAGCGAGACGATGCAGCATTTCGTCGCCGAGCGCGCCAAAAAGGCGGTGCCGCTCGACCATGCGGCCTGGGAGTGGCTGCGCGGCCGCATCAGCTACGCGCAGGGCGACTTCGACGACCCGGCGACATATGAGCGGCTGACCGAGCGGCTTGGCGACGGCGCTTGCTCGGCGGTGTTCTATCTCGCCGTGGCCGACCGTTTCTTCGCCTCGATCGTCGAGCGGCTGTCCGAGGCGTCGCTCACGGCGGAGAGTCCGGGCTGCTTTCGGCGCGTCGTTGTCGAGAAACCGTTCGGGCATGATCTCGCCTCGGCGCGGGCGCTCAACGCGCGGCTGTTGCGGGTGCTTGACGAGGGCCAGATCTTTCGCATCGACCACTATCTCGGCAAGGAGACGGTGCAGAACATCCTGGCGCTGCGGTTTTCCAACGGGTTGTTCGAGCCGATCTGGAAGCGCGACAACATCGACCATGTGCAGATCACGGTGGCCGAGACGGTTGGCGTCGAGCGGCGCGGCAAATTCTACGAGAGCGCCGGCGCGCTGCGCGACATGGTGCCGAACCACATCTTCCAGCTGCTTTCGATGGTGGCCATGGAGGCGCCGACCTCGTTCGATGCCGACGCGGTGCGCGACGAGCGCTCCAAGGTGCTGAACGCGGTGCACCCGCTCGGCGAGCGCGAGGCGTTGCGCCAGGTCATCCGCGGCCAGTATCGCGCCGGCGTTCTCGGCGGCGAGATGCTGCCGGGCTATCGCAGCGAGCCGGACATCGACCCGAACTCCAGCACCGAGACCTTCGTCGCCCTTAAGCTCGGCATTGATAACTGGCGCTGGGCCGGGGTGCCGTTCTACATCCGCACCGGCAAGCGGCTGGCGCAGCGCAAGAGCGAGATCGCCATCCACTTCAAGCAGGCGCCGTTTGCGCTGTTTCGCGACACGCCGGTCGACAAGCTCGCCGCCAACGTGCTGGTGCTGCACATCCAGCCGCAGGAGAGCGTGTCGCTGCAGTTCAGCGCCAAGGTGCCGGGGCCGACGGTGCGGCTCGGCGGCGTGCGGATGGACTTCAACTACGAGGACTATTTCAACGCCGGGCCGAGCACCGGCTACGAGACGCTGCTCTATGACTGCCTGATCGGCGACGCGACGCTGTTCCAGCGCGCCGACAACGTCGAGGCCGGCTGGCGCATCGTGCAGCCGGCGCTGGACGCCTGGGAGGCAGGGCACATCCACGTCCACCCGTATGCCGTCGGCAGCGCCGGGCCGGCCAAGGCGGACGCGCTGCTGGCGGAGGATGGCCGCCACTGGCGGCGGCTCGGCTGATGGTGGAGCGCATCCGGCTGCTGGTGTCCGACATCGACGGCACGCTGGTGACCCACGACAAGCGGCTGACCGAGGCGGCGATCGCGGCGGCGGCGAGGCTCGGCGCGGCCGGCATCGCGCTGGCGCTCACCAGCTCGCGGCCGCCGCACGGCATCGCGGCCTTTGCCGACCGGCTGTCGCTCGCGACGCCGCGCGGCGCGCTGAACGGCGGGTTGCTGGTGGAGCCGGACGGGCGGATCATCGAGCAGATCCTGGTGGACGAGGCGGTGGTCGCCGAGGTGGTGGAGCGGCTGGCGGCGCGCGGCATCGCGATCTGGCTGTTCACCGCCGACCAGTGGGTGCTGAGCGACCCGGACGCGCATTACGTCGCCTTCGAGCATCGCACGGTGCAGCTGGCGCCGACGGTGGTCGCCGATTTGCGGCCGTATTACGGACGGGTCGGCAAGATCATGGCCTCGAGCCAGGATGCCCCTGGCCTCGCCGCCATGGAGGCGGAGCTGCAGCGCGAGCTAAGCGGCCGGGTGACGGCGCATCTGAGCCAAAGCTACTACCTCGACGTCACCCATCCGGACGCCAACAAAGGGACGTCGGTGCGCGCGATCGCAGCCCATCTCGGCATCGACCTCGCCGAGACCGCGGTGATCGGCGACATGACCAACGACGTGCCGATGTTCGAGGTGGCGCCGTTCTCGATCGCCATGGGCAACGCGCCGGACGCAGTTCGCGCGCGCGCCAGGATGGTGACGCGCAGCAACGAGGAGGAGGGTTTCGCCCATGCCGTCGAGCACCTGGTGCTGCCGCGTGCGCCGGCCTGAAAAGCGACGCTGATGCCCGGCAAGATCTCGCTGCTGCTGGCTGACGTCGACGGCACGCTGGTTACCAAGGAGAAGCTGCTCACCGACAAGGCGATCGCCGCAGTGCGGGCGCTCGGCGAGCGGGGCATCGGCTTTGCGCTCACCTCCGGCCGGCCGCCCAAGGGCATGGCGATGCTGATCGAGCCGCTGGCGGTGACGACGCCGATCGCCGGCTTCAACGGCGGGCTGTTCGTCCATCCCGACATGACGATCATCGAGGCGCGCAACCTGCCGCGCGAGGTCGCCGAGACGGCGGTGGCGATGATTGTCAAAGCGGGCCTGGATGCCTGGGTCTACTCCGGCGAGGACTGGATCGTGCACCGCGAGGACGCGCCCCACGTCGCGCGCGAGCAGTGGACGGTGAAGTTTCCGCCGGTGGTGCGCGCCGAGTTCGGCGACGCGCTGGACGCGGCGGTGAAGATCGTCGGCGTCAGCGACGACCTCGAGTTGATGAAGAAAGTCGAGCACGACGTGCAGGCAGCGCTCGGCGATCGAGCCTCGGCGGCGCGGTCGCAGCCCTATTACCTCGACGTGACCCATCCGCAGGCCAATAAGGGCGGTGTGGTCGAGGCGTTGGCAAAAATGCTGAAGCTGCCGAAGGAGGAGATCGCAACGATCGGCGACCAGCCGAACGATGTGCTGATGTTCCGGCGCGGCGGGTTGTCAATCGCGATGGGCAATGCGAGCGACGAGGTCCGCGCCTCCGCCGACGAGGTGACCAGTTCCTCCGAGGAGGAGGGGTTCGCCCATGCGGTGCATCGCTTCGTGCTGGGAGAGGGCTGATGGATCGCCACAATACGACGGTGCTCGACGACCCCGAGGCGCTGGCGCAGTTCGTCGCCGGCTGGCTGACCGAGCGGGCGCTGCACAGCACCGGGCGCTTCACGCTATGCCTGTCCGGCGGCTCGACGCCGAAGCGGCTGTTCGAGATCCTCGCGACAGACGCCTATCGCGAGCGGTTTCCGTGGGAGCGCACCCACCTGTTCTGGGGCGACGAGCGCTTCGTGCCGCATGACGACAAGGACAGCAACTACCGCATGACGCGCGAGGCGTTGCTCGACCACGTGCCGATCCCGCCGGCGCACATCCATCCGATGCCGGTCAGCGGCACGCCCGCTCAGGCAGCGCTGGCTTACGAGCAGGAGCTGCGGGTGTATTACGGCGAGGAGACGCTGGAATCGACGCGGCCGCTGTTCGACGTGACGCTGCTGGGGCTGGGCGAGAACGGGCACACGGCCTCGCTGTTTCCCGGCACGCCGGCGCTGCAGGAGAGCTTGCATTGGGTGGCGCCGGTGACCGAGGGCGTGCCGCAGCCGCGGCTGACGCTGACCTACTCGGCGCTCGCCTGCAGCGCCGTCGTCGCCTTCCTGATCGCGGGCAAGTCGAAATACGCGGTGCTGCAGCGGGTGCTCAACGGCGACCGCGAGATGCCGGCGGCGCGCATCACCGCGGATGGCGAGCTGCACTGGTTCATCGACAAGTTCGCCGCCGAGGGGCGTGGATGACGCCAGCAGACCAGGACGGCTTCAAACGCGCCGCTGCCGAAGCGGCGGTGAGGCTGGTGGAGCCGGGGATGGTGGTCGGGCTCGGCACCGGCTCGACGGCGAATTTCGCGATCGCGGCCCTGACCCGGCGGGTGGCGGAGGGCTTGCGGATCGAGGCGGTGGCGACCTCCGAGCGCAGCGCCAGCCAGGCGCGGACCGGCGGCATCGAGGTCTTTTCGCTCGAGGAGCGGCGGCGGATCGACCTTACGATCGACGGCGCCGACGAGGTGCAGCGCCACACGCTGGCGCTGATCAAGGGGCTTGGCGGCGCCCTGCTGCGCGAGAAGATTGTCGCCGCGGCGTCGGCGCGGCTGGTGATCATCGCCGACGAGGGCAAGCTGGTCGACCGGCTGGGCGAGCACGTGGCGGTGCCGGTCGAGGTGGTGCGGTTCGGCTGGCAGGTGACGGCGGACCGCATCGCCGAGCTCGGCGCCACGGTCGTCCGGCGCGAGACGGCGCCGGGCGAGGCCTACGTGACGGATGGCGGAAACTTCATCATCGACGCGCGGTTCGGCGCCATCGCCGATCCGGCGGCGACCGACGAGCGGCTGCACGAAGTGGTCGGCGTGATCGAGACCGGGCTGTTCATCGGCCGCGCCGCGCTGGCGATGGTCGCCGGTCCGGACGGCGTGCAGCGGCTCGAGACGGGCTAGCGTGGCGATCCCCTCGCAGGTGCTGATCGCCATGGGGGTCTCCGGCGTCGGCAAGAGCACGATCGCCGAGGCGCTCAACGAGCACCTGCACTGGCCGTTCAAGGAAGGCGACGAGCTGCACCCGCCCTCGAACGTGCAGAAGATGCATGCGGGCATGCCGCTCGACGACACCGACCGCGAGCCGTGGCTGCGCACGGTCGCGGCGTGGATCCGGGCGCGGCGGGATGCGGACGAGCCCGGCATCATCACCTGCTCGGCGCTGAAGCGGGCCTATCGCGACAAGCTGATCGACGGCGACGACCAGGTGCGGCTGCTCTACCTCAAGGCCGATCGGGCGGTGCTGCTGGACCGGCTCGAAAACCGCGAGGGGCACTTCATGCCGCCCAGCCTGCTGAACAGCCAGCTGGCGACGCTGGAGGAACCGACGCCCGACGAGCACCCGTACGTCATCCTCGTGCATGGCGACGTCGAGGCGATCGTCGGGGAATGCCTCGACGCGCTGGAGGCGGGCGGGGAAGGAAGGCCAGAGGCTCTGCCTCTGGACTCCGTCACGCGCTAGCGTGCAGTCGCACGACGGGGCCTGAGGCCCCAGACCCCCCGATCCGTTAGGGACTCCGCGGGTTTGGCCGAAATACCGCTATCGAACAAAAGTTTTTTGCTTCTTTTTCTCAAAAAAGAAGCTCTTCCCTAAGCCGCCAGCCCCTTCAACTGCTTGGCCATATCCTCCGGCGTCATCGTGTCGCTTAGCACGGTGTCGAAGCTGCCGTCCGGCTTCATGACGTAGATCACCGAGCTGTGGTCCATTTCGTAATCGCCGGGATCGCCCTTGATCGGGTGTTTCTGGGCGTAGACGTGGTATTCGTGCTCGGCGGCGCCGATCGCGGCTTGGGTGCCGGACAGGCCGGTGATTTGCGGGTCGAACGCGCGGGCGTAATCGCCCATCAGCTTGGGCGTGTCGCGCTCCGGGTCGACGGTGATGAAGACCGGAGCGATGCGCGCGCGGGTGGCGGCGGGCAATTTCGCGAGCGCCAGGGCGATGGTGTTGAGCGTCGTCGGGCACACGTCGGGGCAGTGGGTGTAGCCGAAATAGACCAGCATCCAGCGGCCGTTGAAGTCGTGCGCGGTGACGCTGTGCCCGGTGGGGTCGGTGAGTGCGAAGGGGCCGCCGATGGTGATCTCGCCGTTGTCGCCGGCTTGCTGCTCGTGCACGAGGCCGGGGCCGTATTGCACGACGGCGAAGCCGACGATCAGGGCGGCGAGCACCGGCAGGGCGATCAGCAGGATGAGCCGTCTCATGGCGCGGGTCCGGCGGCGCCGAGCGGCTCGATGGGGACGCTGACGGTGAGGGTGCCGGCCTGGGCGAAGGTCAGCGCGAGCGGGACGTGGCCGCCGGCAACGAGCGGCTGCTTCAGGCCCATCAGCATGATGTGGATGCCGCCAGGGGCGAGGCGCACCGGCTGGCCTGGCGGCAAGGCGAGGCCAGCATCGAGCGGGCGCATGGCGGTCATGCGGCCGGTGACGACGTTCTCGTGCAGCATGGCCATGGCGCAGGCGGGGCTGGCGACGCTGATCAGCCGGTCGCCGGCGGGGCTGAGCAGGGTGGCGTAGACGACGCCTGTGTCCTGGCCAGGCGCGGTGGCGCGGGCCCAGGGCCGGTCGATGCGGGTGGGCGCGGCCGCGAGGGCGAGAGCTGGCAGGACCGTCAGCAGCAGCGCGAGAGTTGAGGTGCGCATCGCACCGATATCGGCATGGGAAGTGAGCAGAGGAAGGGCTTCTTTTTTGAAAAAAAGAAGCAAAAAACTTTCATACGCGCTGTCGCGGGACAGGCCGGCGACTACCTCTTATCGGATAAAAGGTTTTTGGTTCTTTTTTCAAAAAGAACCGCTTGCTTGCTGTAGGAAGTCCTGCATGTCCGAAGTCTTAGCCCGCATGAAGCGACGCGCGCCGGAGAAGCCGCAGATCGCGCCGCCGGACGTGGCCTTCGTGCCGCTGCACCAGCCGGTCAAGGCGCGCACGCGGCGGTTTGCGATCACCTCGGAGTATGAGCCGGCCGGCGACCAGCCGACGGCCATCCGTGAGCTCACCGGCGGGATCGCCACGGGAGAGCGCGACCAGGTGCTGCTTGGGGTCACCGGCTCGGGCAAGACGTTCACCATGGCCAAGGTGATCGAGGCGACGCAGAAGCCGACGCTGATCCTGGCGCCCAACAAGACACTGGCGGCGCAGCTCTACGGCGAGATGAAGTCGTTCTTTCCGGACAATGCGGTCGAATACTTCGTCAGCTACTACGATTACTACCAGCCCGAGGCCTACGTGCCGCGGAGCGACACCTACATCGAGAAGGACAGCCAGATCAACGAGCAGATCGACCGCATGCGCCATGCGGCGACGCAGGCGCTGCTGGAGCGCAACGACGTCATCATCGTCGCCTCGGTCTCCTGCATCTACGGCATCGGCTCGGTCGAGACCTACTCGCGGATGGTGATCAAGCTGGAGGCGGGCGGAGCGATCGACCGGGACACGCTGGCCCGCGGCCTCATCGAGCTGCAGTACAAGCGCAACGACGTGGCGTTTGCCCGCGGCAGCTTCCGGCTGCGCGGCGAGGTGGTGGACGTCTATCCGAGCCACTGCGAGGACCGTGCCTGGCGGATCACCCTGTTCGGCGACGAGATCGAGGCCATCCACGAATTCGACCCGCTGACCGGCGAGAAGACCGGCGACCTGGGTGCGGTAAACATCTACGCCAACAGCCACTACGTGACGCCGCGGCCGACGCTGCAGCAGGCGTTCGGCCGGATCAAGCAGGAGCTCAAGGAGCGGCTCGACGAGCTGGTCGCCGGCGGCAAGCTGCTGGAGGCGGAGCGGCTGCAGCAGCGCACCACGTTCGATCTCGAGATGATGGAGACGACCGGGGCCTGCAAAGGCATCGAGAACTACTCGCGCTATCTCTCCGGCCGCAATCCCGGCGAGCCGCCGCCGACGCTGTTCGAGTATTTGCCAGAGGACGCGCTGCTGATCGTCGACGAGAGCCACGTGACCGTGCCGCAGATCGGCGGCATGCAGCGCGGCGACTATGCGCGCAAGTTCATCCTCTCGGAGTTCGGCTTCCGGCTGCCGTCCTGCACCGACAACCGGCCGCTGAAGTTTGAGGAGTGGGAGAGCTTCCGGCCGCAGACGGTGTTCGTGAGCGCGACGCCGGGGCCGTGGGAGATGGAGCGCACGTCGGGCGCGTTCGCCGAGCAGGTGATCCGGCCGACCGGGCTGATCGACCCGGTGTGCGAAGTGCGGCCGGTGGAGCGGCAGGTCGACGACGTGCTGGCCGAGATCCGCGCCACCACCGCCCGCGGAGCGCGCACCCTGGTCACCACGCTGACCAAGCGGATGAGCGAGGACCTTACCGAGTATCTCACCGAGCACGGCGTGAAGGTGCGCTACCTGCACTCCGACGTCGACACGCTGGAGCGTATTGAGGTGATCCGCGACCTGAGGCTCGGGGTGTTCGACGTGCTGGTCGGGATCAACCTGCTGCGCGAGGGGCTCGACATTCCCGAATGCGCGCTGGTCGCGATCCTGGATGCCGACAAGGAGGGCTTCCTGCGCTCGCAGACGTCGCTCGTGCAGACCATCGGGCGGGCGGCGCGCAACATCGACGGCCGGGTGATCCTGTATGCCGACGTGATGACCAACTCGCTGCGGTTCGCCATCGAGGAGACGGAGCGGCGGCGCGCCAAGCAGACGAGCTGGAACGAGGCGCATGGCATCACGCCGCAATCGGTGCGCAAGCATATCGGCGAGGCGCTGAGCTCGGTGTTCGAGCAGGATTACGTCACCGTCTCGCCGATCCGCGACGTCGGGCTGACCGACATGGTGGGGCGCGATCTCAAGGCGTCGATCGCCGAAATCGAGAAGCGGATGCGGGCGGCGGCGGCGGATTTGGAGTTCGAGACCGCGGCGCGGCTGCGCGACGAGCTGAAGCGGCTGGAGGCGCTGGAGCTGGGGCTGGAGCCGCCGCCGCCGACGGCGCCGCGGCCGAAGAAGGACCGCACGCCCGAGCCGCTTGGGCCGGGGGGCGGTGGGTATGATCCGGAGAAGCGAGCGGCGTCCAGAGGAGGGCGGAAGCGGTGGGGTAAGTAAGGCCAGAGGCTCTGCCTCTGGACTCCGCTGGGGCCCGCGGCCCCAGACCCCATCCGTTTGGAGTTTTCAACGGGCGCTTTCTTGCTGGCGACGCCATTCCCCACGACACCGGCCTCGCCGTATGGCACGAATACCGAATGGATTTTAAAGGCTCCGCCTTTAATCGGGTCCAGGGGCGACGCCCCTGGCCTTCCTTTCTACAGGTGAGTTCACGATGAACGAGCGGCCGCTTGCCGATGCACGCCAGGCTCAGCGCCATGTGTTCCTGCGCGACATGGTGTTGAGCGCCAGCATCGGCGTGCACGAGTTCGAGCACGCGGCGCGGCAGCGTGTGCGCATCAACGTCGACCTGGCGGTGGATGACGAGGCGCCTGCGGCCGGCAAGCTGACGCGGGGTGCTGCGAGCCGGCCGATGGTCGGCGGTGACCAGCTGAGCCGCGTCGTCGACTACGAGCAGATCGCCGATGCTGTTCGCGCCATCGTTGCGCGCGGGCATGTCAGGCTTATTGAGACGCTAGCGGAGCGGATTGCCGAATCGTGCTTCGCAGATGTGCGGGTGAGGCTTGCACGAGTGCGTGTGGAGAAGCTTGATATCTTCGCCGACATGACATCGGTCGGCGTCGAAATAGAACGTCGGGCATCACTTGTCCACTTTCGGGATTGACTCTCTATAATTACAGTTGCATGGCGCAGTGTCAGCGCTTGCAACCTGTGTCTGGCGCGACACATCAAGCAAAACAATGGGTTAGGCGGTATGCCCAGTTTATGGGCAAAGCAAGCTAAGTCTCGGAAATGTCGTGGTTCCGGTCGTTCGCCGCTCGCTCGCCCACAGAGTTGTCCACAGATTCGGTGGATGATGACGGGCAGTTTCGAGGCACCCGCGCGACCAATGCCGCGTCCCCGCAACCGAGCCGAAACTGGCTGACGAGATGAGTGAAATCGACGGCATGGCGGCGGACGAAGCACACGCTCAGGTTGGAGCGGCCTTGGAGCCGGAGGGCGAGCCCGGGGTGTTGGTTGAGGTTCAGGCGACGGCTGCCGGGGTGCAGGTGATCGAGCGGGCGTTGCGCACGATGCCGCTGGCGCCGGGCGTCTATCGCATGCTGGATGGCCGCGGCGACGCGCTCTACGTCGGCAAGGCGCGCAGCCTGAAGAAGCGGGTGCAGAGCTACACCCAGCTGCCGCGGCTGTCGGACCGGTTGCGCCGGATGGTGTCCGAGACGGTGTCGATGGAGATCGTCACCACCCACACCGAGGCCGAGGCGCTGCTGCTCGAGGCCAACCTGATCAAGCGCCTCAAACCGCGCTTCAACATCGTGCTGCGCGACGACAAGTCGTATCCGTGGCTGATGCTGACGGAGGATAACGGCTTCCCGCAGATCACCAAGCATCGCGGCAGCCACGCCAGGAAGGGCAGCTATTACGGGCCGTTCGCCTCCGCCTGGGCGGTGAACCAGACGGTGACGGCGATGGAGCGGGTGTTCCTGCTGCGCTCCTGCGCCGACACGGTGTTCAACAACCGCTCGCGCCCCTGCCTGCTGCATCAGATCAAGCGCTGCTCGGCGCCCTGCGTGGGGCGGATCAGCGAGACGGATTACGGCACGTTGGTCAACCAGGCGAAGGCGTTCCTGGCCGGGCGCGCCAACACGGTGCAGCGCGAGCTCGCCACCGAGATGGAGGCCGCCTCGGCGGAGATGGAGTTCGAGCGGGCGGCGGCGCTGCGCGACCGGATCAGGGGCTTGACCCACGTGCAGGGCGGCGGCGTGATCAACCCGGCGAGCCTGACCGATGCCGACCTGATCGCGGCGTGGCAGATCGCCGGGCAGAGCTGCATCCAGGTGTTCTTCATCCGCGGCGGCCGCAACAACGGCAACCGCGCCTTCTTCCCCGTGCACACCCGCGGCGAGGAGGCGGGCGAGGTGCTGAGCGCCTTCATCGCCCAGTTCTACGACGACAAGCCGCCGCCGCCGCTGATCCTGACCAACCACGAGCTCGACGAGGCGGCGCTGCTCGAGGAGGCGCTCGGCTTGAAGGCGCATCGGCGGGTCGAGGTTTGCCACCCGCAGCGGGGCGAGAAGGCGGCGGTGATGCGCCACGCCGAGACCAACGCGCGCGAGGCGCTGGAGCGGCGGCTGGCGGAGAGCGCGGGGCAGGCCAAGCTGCTGGACGGGGTGGCCGGCCTGTTCGGGCTGGCCGGACCGCCGGGCCGGATCGAGACCTACGACAACTCGCACATCATGGGCCGCAACGCCTATGGAGTGATGGTGGTCGCCGGGCCCGAGGGCTTCACCAAGACAGGATATCGCAAATACGCGATTCGCGGGCCGATCGCGCCGGGCGACGACTTCGCGATGATGCGCGAGGTGATGGAGCGGCGCTTCGGGCGTGCCCTGAAGGAGCAGGCGCAGCGGGACGAGGGGGGCGAGCTCGGCACGCCGCCGGACTGGCCGGACATGGTGCTGATCGACGGCGGCGCCGGGCAGTTCTCCGCCGCCCGCAAGATCCTCGACGATCTGGGTGTCACCGACGTGAAGCTGGTGGCGATCGCCAAGGGGCCGGACCGGGACGCCGGGCGGGAGTGGTTCCATACCGGCGACGCGGCACCCTTCCAGCTGCCGCCGCGCGACCCGGTGCTCTATTACCTGCAGCGGCTGCGCGACGAGGCGCACCGGTTCGCCATCACCACCCATCGGGCGGGGCGGTCGAAGACGCTGACGACCAGCGAGCTCGACGAGGTCGACGGCATTGGAGCGGCGCGCAAGCGGGCGCTGCTGAACCATTTCGGCTCGGCGCGCGGGGTGAAGCAGGCGGGGCTGCAGGATTTGGAGGCGGCGCCAGGCATCAGCCGGGAAACGGCGAAGCGGGTGTATGACCATTTTCATGCGCGGAGCTAGTTAAGGCCAGGAGCTCTGCTCCTGGACCTCGCTGGGGGCGGCGCCCCAGACCCGCATTCATGGGAGTCCAGGCGGGCTCTTTCTTGCTTGGCGCAGCCAATCCATCCTGCCTCGCCACCCCACGGTCTCGCCCTATGGCACGACAACGAAATGGATTTTAAAGGCTTCGCCTTTAATGGGGTCCAGGGGCAAAGCCCCTGGCCTTGCTTGGCTCGCTTCTACTCGAGGTCGGCGAAGAACGAGCTGAGCGGCGCCTGGAGGAGGTTTGCGATCTTGAGCAGCCGTTCCGGTGGGATGCGCTCGGCGCCGCTTTCGTAGGCGAGGATTTCGTCGGGCGTTGCGCCGATGGCGGCGGCCAGCTCGTCCTGGCGCATCTTGCGACGCACGCGCAGGCGCTCCACCATCATGCCGAGATGGGCGTTGAGGTCGTCGCTGGGTCCGACGTCCAACCCCCAGCTGGTCGTGGCCGGCCTGGTCGTCGATCGAGTTGGCTGGTTGTCGTCATTCTCTGTCATGAGCGGCCCCCAACTGCGGCGGCGCAGTCTTGCGCTCGCAAGGCCGGCAACGCCAAGAAAAAACCCCGTGCGGCGCATCTGCGATACGTCTCGACCAGTAGAATGGCTATGAGACCGATTCTTTCCAATTCAGGGGTGCGATGCCGCGCCCGTGTCGGCGGAGCGGCCGCTTCGGATTGGCGCCCGGTCGACCAGTTGCGCGAGCTGGTTCGGCTGGCCGAGCAGGCGCACGGGGCGGGGCAGCGCGAGGTGGCGGCCAGCCTGATCAGCCGCGCCTACCTGCTCCACGACGGTAGCCTGGAGCAGGCCACGCACTAAGCCGGGGCGAGCTTGTCGCCCGGCCTTTGCATCTTGCGGGGCGGCCCCAGATCGTCCTGTATGAACGTGCCGGTCCCGTCCGACCCCTCGATGAGCGTCTTTTGCCTGCATTTTCTGGGCGGCAGCGCGCAGTCCTGGGACCGGGTGATGGCGCAATTCCCGTCCGGCCTGCGCGGCGTCGCGATCGACTTGCCCGGGTTTGGCGAGGCTGCTGCCGGGCCGCAGGGTTATGCGGTTGCCGACATGGCCGACTTCGTCGCCGCCCGCATTGCCGCCGCGGCGCCGGGCAGGTGGATGCTGGCGGGGCACAGCATGGGCGCCAAGGTCGCCGCGGTGCTGGCGCGCCGGGCGGAGGATGGGCAGGCCGGGCTTGAGGGCCTGGTTGGCCTCGTCTTACTGGCCGGGTCGCCGCCGGCGCCTGAGCCGATAGAGGCGGCCAAGCGGCAGGAGATGCTGCGCTCGTTTGGCGGTCCCGCGGCGCTGCGCGATGACGATGCGAGCCGCTATGTCGAGCAGAACGTCGGCGCGCCGCTTGCCGCGGAAGCGGCGCGTGCGGCGGCGGAGGATGTGAGGCGGGGGAACCCGGCGGCCTGGCGCGCCTGGCTCGAGGGCGGCAGCCTGGAGGATTGGAGCGCGCGCATCGGCGTGCTGCGGGTGCCGACGCTGATGATCGCCGGCGAGGCGGACATGGCACTCGGTCCGGCGGCCCAGCACCGGCTGATGGCGCCGCACTTCGCCGCGCCGACGCTGGTGACGCTGGCCGGCGCCGGCCACTTGCTGCCGATGGAGCGCCCGGACGCGGTCGCCCGCCTGATCGCGGCGCATGCCGCTGGCGCTGCGACCGGGCTGGAGCAGCGCTACCAGGCGCTGATCGACGGCGAACGGATGAGCGAGCGCACCCGCGCCGTGCTGCGCGCGCGTGGGCAGCCCGACGAGCCCGGCTCGCCCGCGGCGCTGTCCGCCGCCTCGTTCGCGCTGCTGCGGGCGGTGGCTGCGCGGGTGCTGCCGCAGCCCGAACCGGCGGCGATCGACCTGGCGGCGCGGCTTGATGCCCAGCTCGCGTCGGGTCCTGGCGACGGCTGGCGCTTTGCTGCGCTGCCGGCTGATGCAGAGGCTTATCGTCTGGCCTTGGAGACGCTGCAGGCGGCGGCCTTGGCCGAGCACGGCGCGGGCTTCGTGGCGCTGGACGGGCCCCGTCAGGACGCGCTGCTGCAGCGGGCCGGCGCGGGCGCGCTGCCAGCCGGCGCGCTCCAGCCCGACGCGCTGGCGCTGTGGTTCCAGGACCTCCGCTCCGACCTCGTGAGGCTCTACGTCGCCCATCCGGCGACGCTCGCCCGGATGGGCTATAGCGGCGTGTTCTACGGCGGTGACGGCGAGCCGAAGCCGGGCTTTGCGGCACTCGGCATCGGCGCCCGCGAGGCCTGGGAGCCGCAATCGCTCCAGGATGCGACCCGATGAGGCTCGATGGCATGCGCCGCCACGCGCTCACCGACACGGTGGATGCGGTGGTGATCGGCACCGGCGCCGGCGGCGCTCCGCTGCTGGCGAAGCTGGCGCAGGCGGGGCTCAGCGTCGTCGCCCTCGAGGCCGGCCGCAACCATGACCCGGAGCAGTTTACTGCCGACGAGCTAACGGCGGGCGAGATCTACTGGCTCGACGAGCGGCTCTCCGCCGGCGCCATGCCGCAGGCGTTCGGCGCCAATAACAGCGGCACCGGCGTTGGCGGCTCGATGCTGCACTGGGGCGCCTTCTGCCCGCGCGCCGACCCGCGCGACTTGCGCCTCTACTCCGAGCAGGGCGTCGGCACCGACTGGCCGCTCGACTATGCCGCGCTGGTGCCGTTCTACGAGGAGGTCGAGGCGTTTCTCGGCGTCTCCGGGCCGGCGAGCTACCCTTGGGAGCCGGCGCGGCGCTACCCGCTGCCGCCGGTGCCGCTCAACGCACCGGCCGAGGCAATGCGGCGCGGCTGCGACGCCCTAGGCGTGCGCACCAGCCACGCTCCGGTCGCCGCCGTCTCGCGCGATTTCGAGCAGGCGGGGCACGGGAGGCGGCACGCCTGCATCGCCTGCGGCTACTGCCACCAGGGCTGCCGCACCGGCGCCAAGGCGAGCATGGACGTGAGCTACCTGCCGCTCGCGGTGGCCGCCAGCGCCGAAATCCGGGCCGAATGCCGCGTGCACGGGCTGGAGCGCGACGCCGCCGGCCGGATCACGGCCGTCGTCTACCGCGAGGATGGGGTGGACAAGCGCCAGCGTTGCGGCGCGGTGTTCCTGTGCGCCGGCGCTATCGAGACGCCGCGGTTGCTGCTCCACCTGGGCCTGGCCAACGGCTCCGGGCAGGTCGGGCGCAATTACATGGGGCATGTGGCGACCCAGGTTTGGGGAACCTTCGAGCCGGAGATGCGGCCGAACAAGGGATTTCCCGCGTCGCTGATCAGCGAGGACATGCTGCGCGCGCCGGACGCGGACTTCGCCGGCGGCTACATCACCCAAAGCCTCGGCATCGTGCCGGTGACCTGGTCGGACCAGGTGGCGCGGGCGCGCGGGCTGTGGGGCCAGGCGCTGGTCGACGCGGTGGACGGCTTCAACCACGTCGCCGGCATCGGCATCAACGGCGACGTGCTGGCGCGCGACGAGAACTTTCTCGAGCTGGCGGACGAGGTGGACGAGCTCGGCATGGGCAAGCCGCTTATTCATTTCGGCTACGGCGAGAACGAGCGGCGGATGAGCCGGCACGCGGTGCGCTTCATGACGGCGGTGTGGGAGCAGGCGGGCGCGCGCGACATCTGGTCGATGGACCGCGCGGCGCACACGATCGGCACCTGCCGGATGGGACGCGAGGGGGACAGCGCGGTCGTCGACCCGTTCGGGCGCAGCTTCGAGGTCGAGAACCTGTGGATCTGCGACAACTCTGTGTTCCCGAGCTCGCTGGCGGCCAACCCGGCATTGACCATCATGGCGCTGAGCCTGCGCACGGCGGGGAAGTTTCTAAGCAAGTAAGGAAGGGGTTCTTTTTTGAAAAAAGAACCAAAAAACTTTTGCTCGTTTAGCGAACCTTGGCCGGTGACTCAGACAACGGATAGAAGTTTTTGCTTCTTTTTTTCAAAAAAGAAGCGCTTTCTTTTCTCAGAAGAACTGATTGCTCGGTTTCTTCAAGCCCAGGTGCTCTCTGAGCGTTGTTCCCTGGTATTCGGTGCGGAACAGGCCGCGGCGTTGCAGCTCGGGCACCACCAGCGCCGCGAAGTCGTCGAGTCCTTCCGGGACTGTGGGGAACATCACGTTGAAGCCGTCGCAGGCTTCGTTCTCCAGCCAGTGCTGCATGGTGTCGGCGATTTCGGCGGCGGTGCCGACCATCTGCAGGCCGCCGAAGCGGCCCATGCGCTGCGCCAGCTCGCGCACGGTGAGGTGCTCGCTGCGGGACAGCGCGACGAGGCTGTCGCGGCTGCTTTGGCTGGCGTTGCTCTGCGGGATGTCCGGCAGCTCGGCGTCGAGGTTGAAGCCCGAGGCGTCGACGCCGAGGCGGATCGAGAGGTTCGGCACGCCGCTGTCGGGGTGCACCAGGCTGTCGAGCAGGCGCTGGCGCTCGACGGCTTCCGCGTGGGTGCGGCCGACGATGCAGAGGGCGCCGGGCAGGATCTTGATCGCGTCCGGGGCGCGGCCGAGTGCGGCCATGCGCCGCTTGATGTCGGCGTAGAGGCTGGCGCCGGCCTCGATGGTGGTGCCGCTGGCGAAGATCACCTCGGCGGTTTCGGCGGCGAGTTGGCGGCCGGCCTCGGACGCGCCGGCCTGGACGATCACCGGCCAGCCCTGGGGCGGGCGGGCGATGTTGAGCGGGCCGCGCACCGAGAGGTGCTCGCCGCGATGATCGAGCACGTGCATCCTGTCGGGGTCGAAGAACACGCCGCTCTCCTGATCGCGCAGCCAGGCGTCGTCGGCCCAGCTGTCCCACAGGCCGGTGACCACGGCGTGGAACTCGCGGGCGCGGCGGTAGCGCTCGTCGTGGTCGACCATCTCGGTGAGGCCGAAATTGAGCGCGGCGTCCGGGTTCGAGGTGGTGACGACGTTCCAGCCGGCGCGGCCGGCGCTGATGTGGTCGAGCGAGGCGAAGCGGCGGGCGATGTGATACGGCTCGTCGAAGGTGGTCGAGGCGGTGGCGACCAGGCCGATGCGCTCGGTGACCATGGCGAGTGCCGAGAGCAGGGTGAGCGGCTCGAACGAGGTGGCGGTGGCGCTGCGCTTGAGGGCCGCCATCGGCATGTTCAGCACCGCGAGGTGGTCGGCCATGAAGAAGGCGTCGAAGCGGGCGCGCTCCAGGGTCTGGATGAAGCGCACCAGCATCGGCAGGCTGAAGTTCGCGTCCGGCGCGGCGCCGGGATAGCGCCACCAGGCGGTGTGCAGGCTGACGGGGCGCATGAAGGCGCCTAGGTGCAGTTGCTTGGTCATGACGCGCCTTCTGGGAAGGCCAGGAGCTCTGCTCCTGGACCTCGCTGGGGCCTGAGGCCCCAGACCCCCGTCACTGACGAACGTACAGGCCTGGGAGGCGTTGCCTGTCATTCAAAGTAGGACATCAGGCATGCTGCAAGACCCCGTCTGGTTCATCACCGGCTGCTCCACCGGCTTCGGCGCGGCGCTGGCCGCCGAGGTGCTGGGCGCTGGCGGGCGCGCCGTGATCACCGCGCGCGAGCTCGGCCATCTCGACGACCTGGTGCATCAGGGCGGCGATCGGGTGCTGCCGGTGGTGCTGGACGTGACCCATGATGACCAAATCGTCGCCGCGGTCGCCGCGGCGGAGGAGAAGTTCGGCCGCATCGACGTGCTGGTGAACAATGCCGGCTACGGCTACCAGGCTTCCTGCGAGGAGGGCGAGGAGCAGCAGGTCCGCGCCCAGTTCGACGCCAACGTGTTCGGCCTGTTCGCGCTCACCCGTGCGGTGCTGCCCGGCATGCGCGCCCGCCGGGCCGGCCACGTCATCAACATCACCTCGGTTGCCGGCTTCATCGGCTTCCCGGGCTCGGGCTACTACTCCGCCAGCAAGCACGCGGTGGAGGGGTTCTCGGACTCGCTCGCCGTCGAGCTGAAGCCGCTCGGCATCCAGGTCACATGCGTGGAGCCCGGGCCGTTCCGCACCGACTGGGCGGGCCGCTCGCTCAAGCAGACGCAGACGCATATTCCCGATTACGAGGAGACGGTCGGCGCCAGGCTCAAGATGACCTCCGGCTACAGCGGCAAGCAGGCCGGCGATCCGGTGCGCGCCGCGCAAGCGATGATGCGCCTGGTCGAGGAGGACGTGCCGCCGCGCCACCTGGTGCTCGGCGCCATTGGCTACGACGCGGTGACCAAGAAGCTGCGCGAGCGGCTGGAGCAGATCGAGAGCCGTCGCGAAACGGCGCTCGGCGCCGACTTCCCGGCCGAGGCCTGAGCGCGTGCCGGACAGCCAGCACGACGCCCTGCGCCTGTCCGGCCACGACGCGCCCGATCTGCGGCAGACGCGGCTCGCCGATTACCGGCCGCCGAGCTTCCTGGCCGACACGGTGGCGCTGCATTTCAGGCTGGATCCGGCCGCGACCGAGGTGCGGGCGCGGATCGCCTTTCGCCGCAACCCGGAGGCGGATGGCGAGGCGACGCTGCGGCTCGACGGCGTCGAGCTGACGCTGCTCGGCATCAGCCTGGACGGCGTCGCGCTGCCGACCACGGGCTACCGCCAGGACGCGACCGGGCTCACGCTGACCGACCTGCCGGATGCTTTTCTGCTCGAGACGGTGGTTCGCACCGCGCCCGACGCCAACACCCAGCTCAGCGGGCTCTACACCTCCGGCGGCTCGTTCTTCACCCAGTGCGAGGCGGAGGGGTTTCGCCGCATCACCTACTTCCCCGACCGGCCGGACGTGATGGCGCGCTACAGCGTGACGCTGGACGCCGAGCGCGCGGCCGTGCCGGTGCTGCTGTCGAACGGCAACCTGGTCGAGGCCGGAGACGGTGAGGCGGGGCGGCACTGGGCGCGCTTCGAGGACCCGCATCCCAAGCCGTGCTACCTGTTCGCGCTGGTTGCCGGCGACCTCGTGCCGGTGCGCAGCGCGTTTCGCACCCGCTCGGGCCGTGACGTGGCGCTGGCGATCTGGGTGCGGTCCGGCGACGAGCGCAGCTGCGACCACGCGATGGCCGCGTGCCGGCGGGCGATGCTGTGGGACGAGGAGACCTTCGGCCTCGAATACGACCTTGACGCCTTCAACATCGCCGCGGTGTCGGACTTCAACATGGGGGCGATGGAGAACAAGGGGCTCAACGTCTTCAACACCAGCCTGGTGCTGGCCCGCCCCGAGACCGCGACCGACGACGATTACGCGGCGATCGAGCGGGTGATCGCGCACGAGTATTTCCACAATTGGACCGGCAACCGGGTGACCTGCCGCGACTGGTTCCAGCTGTCGCTCAAGGAGGGGCTTACCGTGCTCCGCGACCAGCTGTATTGCGAGGACGTCGGCAGCGCCGCGCTGTGCCGCATCCAGGAGGTCGACGTGCTGCGGGCGCTGCAGTTCCGCGAGGATGCCGGGCCGTTGGCCCATCCCGTGCGGCCGCAGAGCTACGTCGCGATCGACAATTTCTACACGCCCACGGTGTATCGCAAGGGTGCGGAGCTGGTGCGGATGATCCGCACGCTGATCGGGCCCGACGCGTTCGTCCGCGGCATGGCGCTCTATATCGCCCGGCACGACAACCAGGCGGTGACGATCGAGGATTTCGTCCGCGCCATGGAGGCGGCGTCCGGCGTCGACCTGGCGTCGTTCCGCACCTGGTACGACCAGGCCGGCACGCCCGTCGTGACCGTCGAGCAGGCGCATGACCCGGCGAGCGGGCGCTACACGCTGCGCCTGTCGCAGCAGACGCCGGCGACGCCCGGCCAGCCGGACAAGCGGCCGCTGCCGATCCCGATCGCGCTCGGCCTTCTGGGTGCGGACGGGCAGGACCTGCCGATCCGGCTGCACGGCGAGGACCACGGCGAGGGCACGACGCGGATCGTGGTGCTGAGCGAAGCGGCGCAGGACTTCGTGTTCGAGGGGCTGGTGGCGGCGCCGGTGCCGTCGCTGCTGCGCGGCTTCTCCGCCCCGGTGCGGCTGAAGGGTGTGCCGGACGAGCAGCTGCGGTTCCTGGCCGCGCATGACAGCGACCCGTTCGTGCGCCGCGATGCCGCGCAGTCCTGCGCCTCGAACGCCATCCTGGCCGCACTCGCGGCACCCGACGCGGCCGGGTTCGCGCCGCTCGCCGCCATCGCCGGCGGCATCCTGCAGACGGCCGACGCAGACCCGGCCTTCGCCGCCGAGGCGCTGCGGCTGCCGACGCACGGGCTGCTCGCCCAGGCGATGGCGGTCGCCGACCATCCGGCCATCCACGCCGCGCGCGAGGCGGCGCTGATCGCGGTCGCCCGCGCGCATCTGCCCCGCTGGCGCGCGCTTTACGACGCGCTGGCCGACACCGACCCGGCCGCGATCGACGGCGCGGCGGCCGGCCGGCGGGCGCTGCGCAACCTGTCCCTCGCCCGCATCGGCCAGGCCGACCCGGCGCAAGGCGCGGCGTTGGCCGCTGCCCAGGTCGCCGCCGGGCGCTGCATGACCGAGGTGTTGGGCGGCTTGCAGGTGCTGTGCGGGCTGGATTGCGGCGAACGGCAGCCGGCGCTCGACGCGTTCGCGGCGCGCTGGAGCGGCGACGCGCTGGTGATGGACAAGTGGTTCGCCGTGCAGGCCGGCTCGACGCTGCCGGACGCGCTCGCGCGGGTGCGCCGGCTGATCGCGCGGCCGGATTACGACCGGCGCAACCCGAACCGGGTGCGCAGCCTGTTGGGCAGCTTCATGGGCGGCAACCTGGTGCGCTTCCACGCCGCCGACGGGCAAGGCTACCAGCTGCTGGCCGACGAGCTGATCGCGGTCGACCGGATCAACGGGCAGACGGCGGCGCGGCTGTTCGGCGGCTTCGCCAGCTGGCGCCGGCAGGAGCCAGGGCGCCGAGCGCTGATGCAGACGCAGCTGGAACGGCTGCGCGATGCGCCGGGGCTGAGTCGCTGGACGGCGGAGAAGGTCGGGCTTTCGCTCGCCAAGTAAGGCCAGGGCTCTGCCCTGGACGGGCCCCATCGCACTCGTGCGATGGGAACCCGCCGCTGGGGCCCAGGGCCCCAGACCCCATCCATTTGAGGCTTAATCGCGAGCGATCGGATTTTAAAGGCTTCGCCTTTAATCGGGTCCAGGGCAGACAGCCCTGGCCTTCCTTAGCCGCCAACCGGCAAGCTTGCCTCGCTGAGATGCTGCTCGAGCGCTGTCAGAGCGGGCAGGCAGCGGGCGTGGCCGAGGCTGATGCGCACGCGTTCGCCGGGCACTTCGCCGAGCGGGGAGTTCCACAGCGATGCCGGCAGCAGCAGCAGGCCTGCCTCCAGCGCCAGCCGGCGGGTGAACTGGGTCGCGCCGTCGGCGCCGAGGTAGCGAGGGAACGAGAATGCCAGGTTATCCGGCAGCTCCGCCTCCAGCACCTCCGGCAGGCGGGCGAACAGGGTTTGCAGGCGGGCGAGGTTGCGTTGGCCGATGGCGCGGGTGCGGCCGATGATGCGCCCTTCGGCGGCCAGCGCGATGTGGGCCAGCACCTCGCTGGGGGCGGCCAGGCAGCTCGACAGCATGTTCTTGGCGAGCAGCGCGCGGGTCAGCACCTCACGGTCGCGGCAGGCAGCCCAGCCGACCCGCAGGCCGGGTAGGCCGAAGCTTTTCGACAGGGCGTTGACCGAGACGCCGCGCTCGTAGAGGTCGGCGACGAGGGCGGGGGCGGTTGTCGGCACGGTGGCGGTCTGGGCGTAGACCTCGTCGTTGACCAGCCACAGGCCACGCCGGCGGCACAGCGCGACCACCGCGTCGAGCGTGGCGGCGTCGATCGCGGCGCCGGTGGGGCTGTTGGGGAAGTTCATCAGCACGAGCCGGGTGTTCGGCCGGATCGCGGCCTCGATCGCGTGCGGGTCCAGGCCCCAGCCGCCGCCGCCTTGCGCGGTCAGGACGACGCCGGTGGCGTCGCAAAGCGAGGTGATCGCGCGCTCGGAGGGCTGGTAGATCGGCAGCACGATGACGGCGTGGTCGCCGGGGTTGAGCAGCGCCGCGGCGATGCAGCTCAGCGCCTCCTGGGCGCCGGCGCAGCACAGCACGTCGGCGGCCTCGAGCCGGGCATGGCGGGCGGCGATGGCGGCGCGCAGCCAGGGCGCGCCGTAGGGCTGGGTGTAGGCGAAGCCGAGGCTGTGCCAGCGCTCCAGGTCGTCCGGCCGCGCCATGGCGAGCAGCTCGGCCAAGGTGAGCGTCTCGGAGTCCGAGGCGGCGAGGTCGTGGCGGGCGGCGCGGCTCCAGCGATCGAGATAATCCGCTATCGCGAAGGCGGTGGTGGCGCTCATCGGTGGTCCGCCGGCGAGGGTGCCGATCAGCCGCCGCTGCGGGTCGTGCCGGGTCGGCAGGTCGGTGGCGCAGACGGCCAGTCTGGCGGGCAGAGCGGCCGTGACCTTGGCGCAATGGGCGGCGGCGCTGTGCTTGGGGGAGCACATGCGGACGGTGCACTTCAAGACGGCGGGTGAAGCGGTGGACGGCAAGCTGTCGCGCCCCTGTGACATCCAGGTGCTAGAGTGGTTTTGAGGCTGAAGAAAGGCACTGACCTTCCTTATCGCTTCTGCCGCAGCAGCGCCTCCTGTGCGGTCGAGGCGACCAGCCGTCCCGCCTGGTCATAGACCAGCCCGCGGGCCAGGCCGACGCCGTGCGAGGCGGAGGGGCTGTCGGCGTCGAACAGCAGCCACTCGTCCGCGCGGGCGTCGCGATGAAACCAGATCGCGTGGTCGATGCTGCTGATGAACACCCGGCCGAGCTCGGGCAGGGCGGCGGCGTGCGGCATCAGCGCGACGCCGGAGAACCACCAGTCGGACAGGTAGGCGAGCATCACCCGATGCGCCGCCGGCTCGTCCGTGGCCACACGGGTCACCCGCATCCAGTAGCGGCGGCGGGCGACGGGTGCGGCGAACTGCTCGAGATTGGCGGGCAGGATCTCGATCGGGCCGCCAGAGCGGCCGAGGCCGGCGAAGAACGGCGGCAGCTTGGCCGAGCCCGAGCGCAGCTGCGCGACGACGTCGCCCAACTGGTCCGGCTGTGGCACGTCGGGCATCGGCAAGCCGTGCTCGAAGCCGTCCTCGGGAGCGTGGAACGAGCACTCCAGGTGCAGGATCGGCAGACCGTTCTGCAGCGCCACCACGCGCCGGCTGGAGAAGCTGCCGCCGTCGCGGGTGCGCTCGACCTCCAGGATCACGCGCCGGGCGGCGTCACCGGGACGGAGAAAGTAGCCGTGGCAGGAATGCACCGCCCGGCCGTCGACGGTGCCGGTCGCGGCGGCGAGCGCCTGGCCGAAGACCTGGCCGCCATACAGCGCGCCGTTCGAGTTGCGCTGGTTGTACTGGCTGCGGAACAGGTTCTCATCGAGCTGCTCGAGGCTGAGCAGGCCGGGCACGTCCTGGCCGTCCCAGGCGAGCGGCGGGGCGTGGCCCGTCTTCAACGAAGCGTCTTCAAGGAAAGGTCTTCAACGAAGGGTCTTCATCGTGTGGCTTTCACGCGAACTCGGCGGTGCCGCGGTCGAGCACGACCAGGTCGCGCTCGACCACCAGGGCGCGGAAGCGCACCGCCCCCGATCCGGCGCCGTCAGCAGGCTCGAAGAACTCCAGGCGGATCGTCTCGCCGGGGAACACCGGCCGGCTGAAGCGGGCGAACAGGCCGCGGAAGCGGGTGACGTCGTTGTCGCAATAGGCGGCGAGCACGGCGCGCGCGGCGATGCCGTAGGTGCAGAGGCCATGCAGGATCGGCTGCTCGAAGCCGGCGCGGCGGGCGAAGTCGGGCTCGGCGTGCAGCGGGTTCCAGTCGCCGCTGAGACGGTAGAGCAGCGCCTGGTCCGGCCGGGTCGGGATCTCGACCACGCGGCTGGGCGCCGTCTCGCTCGGCAGCGGCTGGGCCGGCTCGACCGCCTCGCCGAAGCCGCCCTGGCCGCCGTCGCCGCGCAGGAACGCCGTCGAGCGCAGGCTGGCCAGCGTCTGCCCGGTCGCCGCGTCCACCAGGGTGCGGCGGTGGTGCAGCAGGGCGCCGCGCGCCGCCCCCTTGTCCTCGATGCCGCTCACGCCGCCGAGGGAGCGCATCGCGCCGGCGGGCGGCAGCGGATGGTGGATCACGAGCTCCTGCTCGGCATGCAGCAGGCGCACCCGGTCGATGCCGAAATCCTGCCGGGCCCACTCGTCGTCATGGCACAGCACGGCGGCGTAGGACGGCACGCAGCACAGCTCGCGCTCGTAGACGAAGCGGAGCTCGCCCTCGTCCATCGGGTCCCGGCCATAGCCCAGGCCGAGCGCGTAGAGGATCGTCTCGCGCTTGCCGTAGCTGCGCTCCACCGGAAGCGCCTTGAACTCGCGGATCTTCTGGACGTCCATCACGCGGCTGACTCCAACATCTCGCCGTCCGGTTTGCTGCTATCCGGGCTCGGCGACAACAGTGTAGAGCAGGCCGGCTCTAAGTTGAGGAGATGCTGCGCAATGCCGATGGTGATCGTCGTCGACCGGGCGGGGGAGACAACGGAGGTCCAGACCACCACAAATCTGAGCGTCATGGAGGTGATCCGCGACGATGGCGGGTTCGACGAGCTGCTCGCGGTGTGCGGCGGCTCGTGCTCGTGCGCGACCTGCCACGTCTATGTCGACCCGGCCTGGACGGCAGCGACCGGCCCGGCGACGGCGGACGAGGACGACCTGCTCGAAGGCTCGGCGCACCGCCAGGCGAACTCGCGCCTGTCCTGCCAGATCACCATGACGGCGGCGCTGGACGGGCTGACGGTGACGATTGCGCCTGAGGATTGAGGTCAGGAAGCGGTTCTTTTTTGAAAGAAAGAACCAAAAAACTTTTGTCCGATGTTGGTCTTCGGTTCTCGGTCGCTTCATCGGGCTAATAGTTTTTCGCTTCTTTTTTACAAAAAAAAACCCTGCTTTACTTGAGGACGAGCAAATGACCATTCGTCTGAGCCGCGGCACCGAGGAGCCGAAGCGGCAGGCGCCGGTGGCGAGCCTCCTGCTGGCGTTCGCCGCGACCGTGCCGATGGCGGCGGGCGCGGCCGCGGCACTGGCGCTGCCGCGCCGCGACGCTGACGCCATCGGGCTGCTGACGACGCGCTGGGCCGGTGGGGTGCTGTGTTTCCTGTCCGGGGTGCGCCGCGGGCTGAGCTTCCGCCAACCCGGCGGCAGCACGCTGGGCGAGGCCGGCACCATGCTCTCGATGTTTCTCGCCGGCATCGGGGGCGTGTTGCTGCCGGCAAGCCGCCCGACCGTCGCGGTGCTGATCCTTGGCTATGCGGGCACTGCGGTGGGAGACGTGCGGGCGGCGCGCGAGGCGGAGGCGCCGCGATATTTTGCCCGGCTGCGGCCGGTGCAGATGATCGTGCCGCTGGCGAGCCTTGCGGTGCTGCTGGCGCGAGGTCGGAAACAGGGCTGATGCATCAGCTGATGAGCTGACGATCCGGGATGGCTGGTGACGGCTGCGTGAGTGCGGGCGGTCCGTTGTCGATGTCGGCTGGAACCCAATCGCTTGTACGGCGCTGTCAGCCGACACGAAACAGGAGCGTTTCAAATGCCGCAATTCGATGCCACCATCAAGCACCTCAAGGACGGCGTGAAGGGCTTCACCGTCAGCGCCGCCGTGAAGAACATCGAGGGCTGGGAAGCCACGCTGCAGAAGGTCGAGGCGCCCGGCGTCAAGACGATCCTGCACGACCTCGAGAGCCTCAAGAAGCACCTGCATGCCGACCCGATCAACGGCGAGCAGATCAAGAAGCTGGTGCTGAAGCTCGGCAAGGAGACGGTGACAATCGCCGGCAAGTCCGACAGCAAGAACGCCGAGAAGATCAAGGCGCTCGGCGAGGCGCTCGAGCAGGGCGCCAGCGCCGAGGCGTGACGCTGCAGGACGGTCAGGGCTCGCCCTGACCGGGTGACCCTCGCGCCGCCACTCGAGCCTGGCCGTTAAGCACGAATATCGACTGGATTACAAAGGCTTCGCCTTTAATGGGGTCCAGGGGCAAGGCCCCTGGCCTTCCTTCGCTACTATCATCCGCCAGCTGACTGACTGCCTGACACTGTGGGCGTGTCTTCGTCGTCGCGTGAGCCGCTGCTGATCCTGCCGGCTTCCCGCCGGATGCGATGAGTTTTGCGTCCCGAACCACGCTATCGCTGCTGGGCGCCTATCTGTTCTCGTTCTACATCCCAGTTCGACAGCGCCTCGACGGTTGGCATCTGTGTGGCCATCGCTGGGCCATGTCGAAAGCGTCGCCGCCGGCATCAACTCGGGGAGCTACGCGCCGGGCACGCTCAGACTCGCCTCGGTGGACCCGGTGTTCACCTGGGTGCGGCTGGCGCAGCGCATCCCAGTGCACACTCATATCGAAACCGTGCCGGCGGGCGTGATCCTGGCCGCGAGGATGACGGCGACGGCCCTTGGATCCCGTCCTGTTCCTTATTTATGGTTGTCCGCTTGTGGGCCTTGCTTCCTTATGAATGGATTTTAAAGGCTTCGCCTTAATGGGGTCCAGGGGCAAAGCCCCTGGCCTTCCTAGAAATGCTCTCGAAAGCATGATCGGCCCGCTTGCGACCGTGCGGGCGCGGCAACGTTGTGCGCCGCAAAACACAGGAGCAGCCAATGGCACTGACCCGCAACCAATACGAGATGCAGGATCCGACGACGCAGTATCCGACGCCGAAATTCGACGAGCAGCCGCAATCGGCTCCGGGCCTCGCGCGCGACATGACGCCCTCGCCGGACCATGGCGAGGCCAGCTATCAGGGCTTTGGCCGCCTGCGCGGCCGCCGCGCCGTGATCACCGGCGCCGATAGCGGCATCGGCCGGGCAGTTGCCATCGCCTTCGCCCGCGAGGGCGCGGACGTCGTGCTGAACTACCTGCCGAGCGAGGAGCCGGACGCGCGGGAGGTGATGCAGCTCGTCGAGGCGGCCGGCGTGCGCGCTGTCGCCATGCCTGGCGACATCGGCGACGAGCAGTTCTGCTCCCGGCTGATCGAGACCGCCCGCGAGCGGCTCGGCGGCATCGACATCCTGGCGCTGATCGCCGGCAAGCAGACGGCGGTGAAGACCATCGCCGAGCTCACGACCGAGCAGCTCGAGGCGACCTTCCGCACCAACGTGTACTCCATGTTCTGGCTGTGCAAGGCGGCGATCCCGCATATGCCGCCGGGCGCCACGATCATCAACACGACCTCTATCCAGGGCTACCAGCCGTCGCAGACGCTGCTCGACTACGCGGCGACCAAGGCGGCGATCGTCAGCTTCACCCATTCGCTGGCCAAGCAGGTCGCCGAGAAGGGCATCCGGGTGAATGCGGTGGCGCCGGGGCCGTTCTGGACGCCGCTGCAGACGAGCGGCGGCCAGCCGCAGGAGAAGATCCCGGATTTCGGCTCGATGGTGCCGCTCAAGCGGCCCGGGCAGCCGGCCGAGTGCGCGCCGATCTACGTGCTGCTCGCCTCGCAGGAGAGCAGCTTCGTCACCGGCGAGGTCTATGGCGTCACCGGCGGCAACCACCTGCCGTGAGCCAAGACCGCCGAGCGGCAGGATGGATTTCTGCCGCTCGGGCAGTACGCCGCGCTGGGCGACGGGCGGTCCGTCGCCCTCGTCGGCGCGGACGGCTCGGTCGACTGGTGGTGCGTGCCGAACATGGACAGCGTGCCGCTGTTCGACCGGCTGCTCGATCCGGAGGATGGCGGCCGGTTCGAGCTCGGGCCGGTGCAGCCGTTCACCGTCGAGCGGCGCTACCGGCCGGACAGCAACGTGCTGGAGCAGGTGTTCAGTACCGCCTCGGGCGTCGCCCGGGTCACCGACTCGCTCAACAGCGGCATCTCCGGCCGGCTGCCCTGGAGCGAGCTGGCGCGGCGCGTCGAGGGGCTGCAAGGCGCGATCGAGTTCGGCATCGTCGTGCGGCCCGGCCGGCGCCTTGGCCAGGCGACGCCCTGGCACGAGGACAGCGCCAATGGCGTGGTGATGCATGTGGACGGCGTCATATCGGCGTTCCGCCATGACGGCAGCCTGACGATCACGCGGCGCAGCGATGGCCAGGTGGCGGCCAGCCTGACCACGAGCGCCGGGTCACGCCACGTCGTCGCGCTGCTCGCCTCGGCCGACGAGCCGCTGATCCTGCCCTCCATGCAGGCAATTGACGCCCGCATCGACCGCTCCGACCAGGCCTGGCGAGAGTGGGCGGGCAATTTACACTATGACGGGCGCTACGCCGCGGCGGTGACGCGCAGCGCGCTGGCGCTCAAGCTGCTGCTGTTCTCGCCGTCCGGCGCCATTGCCGCGGCGGCGACCAACTCGCTGCCCGAGCGCATCGGCGGCGACAAGAATTACGACTATCGCTACGCCTGGGTGCGCGACGTCAGCTACACCATCAAGTCGTTCCTGCGGGTCGGCGCGGTGGAGGAGGCCAAGGCGGCGTTCTCCTGGATGATCGCGACGGTGCGGCGGCACCCGGGGCATCTGCGCACGATGTATGCGCTCGACGGCAGCCTCGCGCCCGAGCAGGTCAAGCTGGACCTGCCGGGCTACCGCGGCAGCACGCCGGTGCTGCAGGGCAACATGGCGCGCGAGCAGGTGCAGCTCGGCGCGTTCGGCGACGTGATGGAAACCGCGGCGCTGTTCGTCTCCGGCGGCCACGTGCTCGACCTGGTGACGCGCCGGCTGCTCGCCGAGCTCGCCGACCGCTGCGCCGACGTCTGGCTGAACAAGGATGCCGGGATCTGGGAGCTGCAGCAGACCGAGCACTACACCTTCTCCAAGATCGGCTGCTGGACCGCGCTCGACCGCGCCTACAGCCTCGCCAAGGCGGGGCAAATCGACACCAGCCACGCCGACCGCTGGGCGCGCGAACGCGACCGCATCCGCGACTGGATCGATGCGCATTGCTGGTCGGAGGCCAAGCAGAGCTACACCCTGCACGCCGGCACCGAGCGGCTCGACGCGGCGCTGCTGCTCGCGCCGCGGTTCGGCTTCGTCCGCCGCGACCGCCTGGCGCTGACCCGCGACGCCGTGCAGCGCGAGCTCGGCAGCGGCCCGCTGATCTATCGCTACTCCGGGATGCGCGAGGAGGAGGGCAGCTTCCTGTGCTGCGCGTTCTGGCTGGTCGAAGCCTATGCGCTGCTCGGCGAGCAGGCAGCGGCCATACGGCAGATGAACGCGCTGCTGGAGACGGTCGGCGGCAACCTCGGGCTGCTCAACGAGCAGATGGACCCGGCGGACAAGGCGATGCTCGGCAACGTGCCGCAGGCGCTGAGCCATCTGGCCCTGATTGGGGCGGCAATCGCGATCGAGGAGGCGAAGTAGGGAAGCGCTTCTTTTTTGAAAAAAAGAAGCAAAAAACTTTTGCTCGTTAGTATGCTACGGCCGTGAGCAATTCAGCTGACGATCGCCGCATTCCGAAAATGCCGCCGGAGGCAGCGCAGGAGATTGCGCATGGCTGGAAGTGGTTGGCGAAGAGCTATACGCAAGCTGGCATGTTGCAAGATGCTACCCGCGCGGAGCGGGACAGTCAGTGGTGGCTGACGTACTCGATATCGCTTGCGCAGACGGAAAAAGAGTAGTTGCACGTTACGCTGATGAATGGATTTTAAAGGCTTCGCCTTTAATGGGGTCCAGGGGCGATGCCCCTGGCCTTGCTTTCTACGCTTCGCCTTCCACTGCCCGATAGCCAAGCCGTGAGGCAGTCTGGATGATCTCCGTGCCGGCGGGGCCGAGCTTGCGGCGGAGCAGGCCGACGAAGACGCGCAGATACTGCACGTCCTCGGCGTGGCCGTCACGCGTTCGAGTGCCCGGCGCACGTGCACGCGCACCATCTCGCGCTTATACGGTCCCGACCCGCGCAGATCGCCGATCGGTTCCACTTCCGCCGCGGCGGCATCGCCCGCTTCGGCGAACGCTTTCGATGTCGGGACGATGCCGGTGACGGCGGCTTCGGCTGCGATCATCCGGGTCGGGTGATCGGTGGCACCGCCGACGGCGATGCGCGCCTCGACGATCGTCTCGCCCTCGCGGCGCACCCAAACGGCAACGCCGACCGACGGCCAATCGTCGTTCGAGAGTGCGGTGAATTTTGCATATGCCGCGCGCGAACCGGCCGGTTGCGTGGGGATGTGTACGTCGACGATCAGTTCGTCGCCCGCAAGCGAGGTTTCATAGTAGCCCGTGATCAGGCCGGCGACGTCGATCCAGCGTTCGCCGCGCGGAGAAACGGCGCGAACGCGCGCACCGAGCGTGACCAAGATCGCCGGCAGATCCATGTGCGGATCGCCGTGGGCGAGATGACCGCCGAGCGTCGCCACGTTGCGAACGCGGACGTTCGAGAGCGTGTGCAACGCGCGCGCGAGCACCGGCTCGGAAATCGCGAGCACCGGTGAGCGTTCGAGTTCGGTGAGCGTCGTCATCGCGCCGATGCGCAAGCTGCCGTCGGCTTCGACGTGCACGCCGCGCAGATCGCCGTGGAGGCGACGCAAACTGATGAGCCGGACCGGCTTAAAGATGTGCGACTGCACCATCAGCGAGAGCGCGGTGCCGCCGGCAATCGCGCGCACGCCGTAATCGTCGGGATCCAGCATCCCGATTGCTTCATCGAGCGAAGCCGGTTCGAGAAGCTCGAAACTCATGCGCCGGCTTTGGCTTCGGCGACGATGGCGGCTTGCACGTTGGCGCCGAACTTTTTGCTCAGCTCGTCGCTCTTCGCGCGAAACACCGGTTGACCGATCCCGCCGAGCTTGCCCGTCAGTCCCATGTCGACCGTGTAACTGATCTTCGTGATCGCCGCATCGACCGGTTCGAGCCGCACGGTTGCGGTCGCCGTCAAACGTCCGCCCGGCGCGTTGCCGCCGACGGTGGCATCGATTGCGGTGGGCGGTTCGACCTTCGTCAATTCCACCACGACATCGAACGTCAGCGAAATCGGGCCGACGCGATTCGTCAGCTTCGCGCCATATTTATTGTCGCCGAGTTCTTTGAGGTCGGTGCAGCCCGGAATGCATTTCGCAAGCATGAACGGATCGTTGATGAACGCGAACGCCCTATCTTGCGGGACCGCGACCGTGAAATTACCGCCGGTTTGCAAGGCTGCCGTCTTTCCGCGCGATGACTGCTTCGAGCATCGCGGCGATGCGATCCGGAATCTCGATCGGCGTCAGATGCCGTGCCTTCGGCACGATCGTGAGCTTCGAGCCGGCGATTTGATCGTTGAGCGCGCGTGCCATGTCGGGCGGCGTCGCATAGTCTTCTTCACCGACGAGAATTTCGGTCGGCACGGCAATGGCTTTCGTCTCCGCGCGCAAATCGAACGCCCCGAGCATCTCGCAAGTCGCAACGTACGCCGGGATGTCGCTGGCGAGAAACACGCCGGCGAAATGATCGGCGACGTCCTTATGGCTTTCGCGGAAGCCGTCGCTGAACCAGCGCGTCTGCTGAAAAGCGACCATGCTGCCGAGACCGTCGGTAACGGCCTTTTGCCCGCGTTCGGCCCAGCTCTTCGGTGCGTCGGCGCCGTACCACGAGGTCGTGTCGATCAAGCCGAGGCCGTCGAGCATCTCGGGATACGATACGGCGAACTGCAGCGTGACGCTACCGCCCATCGATGCGCCGGCCACGAACGTGTGGTCCCACCCGATTGCATCGAGCAGATCCTTGAGATCGTCGGCAAAGAGCTTGGTTGTGTACGGACCGGCGGTCTTCGCCGACGCGCCGTGGCCGCGGCAGTCGTACGCCAGCACGTCAGCCCGGCCGCCCAGGGCGGCGATAACGCCGTCCCAGACGCTGCGATCGAGCGCCAGCGAGTGGATCAGCGTCAGGCGCGGCGCTCCCGGCTTGCCCGATTCGTGCAGCGTATACTGCAGTTCGGCTCCGTCGCGCGCGGTGGTTTTGGCGTTCATTGGCACTAAATTCAACCGTAGTCCCTTGCGTCGTACCCTGTCAACCGAAAAAGCCGCTTCGCGGGTATAGGGTTCGCATGACCGCTTTCCGCACCACCATCGTTGCGCTGGCGCTCGCCGGCGCCGTGCCCGCTATTGCACTCGCCGACCCGTCGCCGGCACCAGGCCCCGCGTCGCCCGATGCCGCCACGAGTGCGTATTTCGGCGCACTGAACACCGGCAATCGTCGCGCCTTCTTCCGCTCCGTCTCAACCGGGTTTCAGGCGATTCTGCCCGATGGATCCGAGCTTGATCCGGGCGACTTCATCGGCGGATCGAGGCACGGCAACTCAATCGCAGTACGCCCGTACAGTCGATTCATGTTTCGCGGACGTCGGCCGTGGGCGATACGGCGACGGAGACCGTCGACGTGAGCTCGTGGGACAACGTTCAGAACGGGACGCCGCTCACGCTCGAACGCAACGCGGCAACACACCGCTTGACGCTCGCGCGCGGCAGCGACGGCATTTGGCGCGTGTCCGAAGACCACGTCACGTCAGCGACGACGGTCCTCTAAGACGCTGCCGCGCTACGCGGCGACGGTGCTGATGCGCTTGACGATGGCGTCTGCGACGTCGTTCGTCGAGGCGCCGTCTTCACGGTCGAGGTCGCGCGTGCGCGGGCCTTCGATCAGCGTCTCCGCGACGGCGCGCTCGATTGCCGACGCGCCGGCTTCGTCGCCGAGCGAGTAACGAGCGAGCATCGCGGCCGAGAGAATCGCGCCGATCGGGTTGGCTATTTGCTTGCCGGCAATGTCGGGCGCCGTACCGCTGATCGGTTCGTACAGCCCGAAACTATTCGCATCGGGCGCACTGCCGAGCGCCGCGCTAGCGGCGGTGCCGATCGTGCCGGTGATCATCGCGGCTTCGTCGCTGAGGATGTCGCCGAACATGTTCTCGGTCACGATCACATCGAAGGCGCGCGGGTCGCGCACGAGCTGCATTGCGGCGTTGTCGACGAGCATATGCTCGAGCTGCACGTCGGGATATTCTTTCGAGACGGCGATGACGATGCGGCGCCACAACTGCGAGCTGAGCAACACGTTGTTCTTGTCGACCGACGTGAGCCGCTTGCCGCGCATGCGCGCGAGCTTGAACGCGAAATGCGCGACGCGTTCGATTTCGTAGTCGCGGTAGATCAGCACGTCGCGCACGGTTTCGTGACCGTCTTCGATGCCGATCGACTTATCGCCGAAATACAGTCCGCCGGTGAGCTCGCGCACGAACACGAGATCCATCCCGTCGACGAGTTCCGAGCGCAACGGCGAACGCGTTTCCATACCGGGGAATACGCGCGCGGGCCGGATGTTCGCGAACAGGTTGAAGTGTTTGCGCAAGCCGAGGATCGCGGCTTCGGGCCGCTTGCCGGGCTCGAGCTGATCGTACCCCGGACCGCCGACCGCGCCGAAGAGAATCGCGGCGCTGTTCGTGCAGATCTCGACGGTTTTCGCGGGCATCGGTTCGCCGGCGCTTTCGATGGCACTCGCGCCGATCGGCGCTTCGACGAATGTGAGACCGGGATGCGCGGCGTCGAGCACGCGCAGAGCAGCAGCGGTGACTTCGGGACCGATCCCGTCACCGGGTAGAACGGCGATCTGGGTCATGACGCGCGCTTGGCCTCCCACGCACGAATCGCGGGGATCTTGCTGTTGAGATACTTGAGGAAGCCGCCGCCGAGCACGAACGGCTTGCGCGCCGGATCGAGCTTGAATGCGATCGGCGCATCGTCGTCGGCTTGCACGGTTTCGTTCTCGACATCGATCGTGATCGTCTTCGCCGCGGCGAAACGCGGGATCAATTCCGCATCGACGATCACCGGCACGAGGCCGTTGGTATAGCAATTTTCGTGAAAAATGCGCGCGAAGCTGGGCGAAACGACGGCCTTAATGCCGACGCCCAGCAGTGCCCAAGCGGCGTGTTCGCGCGAGGAACCGCAGCCGACGTTTTCGCCCGCGACCCACACGACCGCACCCGGATGCTCGTCGAGCATCTTGCGACCGTTGGTCATCCCGGTGAAGCAGTATTCGCCCATTCCGGAATCATCGATCGTCGTGAGGTGTTTCGCCGGAATGATCTGATCCGTATCGACGTTGGCGTTCGGAATCGGTAACACCGGTCCGGAGATGATCATGCGTTCACCTTTTCACGCGCGGCCGGCACGTCGCTCGGCGACGCGATGCGGCCCATCACGGCCGATGCGGCCACGACTTGCGGCGATGCGAGATGCACGCGACCGCCGTCACCCATCCGGCCTTGGAAGTTACGATTCGTCGACGACACGACGCGCGTGCCCGGCGCGATCACGCCGACCGACATGCCGAGACACGGTCCGCACGACGAGTGCGTCCACAGCGCGCCGGCGTCTTGGAAAATGTCGTGCAAGCCTTCGCGTTCGGCTTGGCGCTTCACGCCGACCGAACCCGGCGTGATGATCGTCGGCACGACGACCTTTTGGCCTTTGAGTACTTCGGCCGCCGCGCGCAAATCGCTGATGCGCGAATTCGTGCACGAACCGATGAAGCACTGATCGATCTCGATGCTCTTCATCGCGGTACCGACGGTGAGGCCCATGTACTGCAGCGATTCCGGATGCGCGTCGGCCGGCACCGTGCCGTCGATCGACGAATTTTCGCCGGGGTTCGTGCCCCATGTAACGACCGGGCGCACCGTGGCGCCGTCGATTGTGACCGTGCGATCGTATTCGGCATCGGGATCGGGCTGGAGCGAGGTCCAGTTGGTCGGCTTGAGCGTCGTCTCGGCCAGATACGCTGCCGTCTTCTCATCCGGCGCGATCAAGCCGGCCGTTGCGCCCGCTTCGATCGCCATGTTGCAGACCGTCATGCGGCCGTCCATCGAAAGTTTGCTGATCGCCGAACCCGTGTACTCGAGCGCGTAGCCGGTGCCGCCCTTGAAGCCGATCGTCTTGATGATCGTGAGGATCAAATCTTTCGCGGTCACGTCGGACGCGAGTTCGCCGGTGATCTCGATCTTCATCACCTTGGGCCGTTGCAGCACGAGCACTTGCGCGAGCATCGCGCCGCCTTGCGCGGTCGAACCGACGCCGAGTGCGAACGTGCCGAAGGCGCCGAGCGTGCCGGTGTGGCTATCGCCGCACGCGATCACCATGCCCGGCGTGACGTAGCCCTTTTCGGGGATGATCACGTGGCAGATGCCGTTGTCGCCGATGTCGTGAAAGCGGATCTTCTGGCGCTTGGCCCACGCGCGCAACGTCTGCGCTTGAATCGCGGTGGCCGTATCTTTGGCCGGCGCGACGTGGTCGATCAGCGAGACGATCTTATTGGGATCGTAGAGTTTGTCTTCGAAATCGCGCTCGATCGCGATGATCCCCTGCGGTGAGGTGATCTCGTGCGCGACCACGAGGTCGACGAAGATCAACGCGCTGCCGCCCGGCAACTCCTCGACGACGTGCGATTCCCAGATTTTATCGAACAGCGATTTTTTCATGATGCGACAAAGATTCTTTCGAATTGAACGATGCGATCGATTTGCGCGCGCAGGCGCTCGAGTTGCGTCGGATCGCCGGCAAACTCGAAGTGGGCCGTGGTCACGGTGTCGGTCGATTTCGAATCGACACGCGTCGCCATGCATTGAAAGCGATGCGCCATGTTGATGACGCGGGCGACGGTGCGCGCGTCGCCGACTTCCATATCGTATTTCACGCTTTTGATTCCATCAGGTCTTCCACGACGCCGCCCGACGGGATCATCGGCCAGACCAGTTCGTCGGGGTAGCACGACGCGTGCAGCAACGCAGGACCGTTGTAGGCGAGGAACGCATCGAGCGTGCTCTGCGCATCTTCCGGACCGTTGATGCGGAACGACTCGATGTCATATGCGCTTGCGATCGTGCAGAAGTCAGGATTATCGGAGAGGTTCGTCGCCGAGTAACGCTCGTCGTAGAACAGCTCTTGCCATTGCCGCACCATGCCGAGATTGCGGTTATCGATCAAAACGATCTTGACCGGCACCTGATAGCGCTTCACCGTCGCGAGCTCGGGCATCGTCATTTGGAAACCGCCGTCGCCGCACACCGCGAACACCGGGCGGCCCGGATTCGCAAAACACGCGCCGATAGCCGACGGGAAACCGAAACCCATCGAGCCCAGGCCGGCGGAGGTGCAGAAGTCGCGCGGCGTTTGCGGTTTCACGCGCTGCGCGGTCCACATCTGATGCTGACCGACGTCGGTGCAGATGATGGCGTTGCCCGGGATCTTCGCCAGGAACGTATCGAGGAAATCGGTCGCCGAGAGATGACCGTCTTTAGCGTCGTCGCTGGGCAACGGACCGCCGAGTGCTTTCGCTTGAACGGCCCAATCATCGAAACGCGGCGTATAGCTCGTCTTCAGTTCGGCGATGATCGCGTTGATCGTGTCGGCCGAATCGCCGTGCAGCGGGATGTCGGTCGGGATGATTTTGTTGAACTCGGTCGCGTCGATATCGTTGTGCACAACCGTCGCGCCCTTGACGAAACGATCGGGCCGGCCGGTGACGCGATCGTCGAACCGCATGCCGAACGCAAGCACGACGTCGGCCGTGTGCACGGTGAGATTTGCGGCTTTCGTGCCGTGCATGCCGAGCATGCCGAGACCGTGAACGTCGTTCGGATCCGATGCACCCAAACCGCAGATCGTGGTGGTGTGCGGCAGGCCGAGCAGCGCGCACAACGCGCGGAACGCCTTGACCGCTTTCGGATCGCGCACGCCGCCACCGGCAATGGCGACCGGACGATGTGCGGTGCGAATCGCCTTCACGGCCGCGGCCACCGCGTCGGGCGCCGCGACCGGACGCACGTCGCGCAGCTTGCGCGGTGCACTTTGTTCTGGCACGTAGGGCGCTTTGAGGATGTCGGTCGGAATGTCGACCAGTACCGGACCGGGCCGGCCGCTGCGCGCGAGCGCGAAGGCTTCACGCACTTTGGTGTAGATTTGCGCCGGATCGGTGACGAGGATGCTGGCCTTCGTGGTGCACTGCGTGATCGCGCAGACATCGGCTTCTTGGAAACCGTCGGTGCCCATTAGCGCCGTGCGGACTTGACCCGTGATCGCGACGACCGGGATCGAGTCCATCATCGCATCGACGAGACCCGTGATGAGGTTGGTCGCGCCCGGACCCGAGGTCGCGCAGCATACGCCGACACGACCACTGGTGCGCGCATACCCGCCCGCTGCAAACGCCGCGCCCGCTTCGTGCCGGACGAGGATGTGACGCATGGGGTGTCCGTAGAGCGCATCGTAGAACGGCATGATGGTGCCGCCCGGGTAGCCGAAAATAACGTCGACTCCCTCGCGTTCGAGTGCTTCGAGAACGGCGTCACCGCCCGTCCGCGGCCGCGGCGTTGTTGCGGGATTCATTTTGCAGGTGCCGGTGCCTTATCGGTTTGGAACCACGGCATCAACGTGCGCAATTTCGCGCCGACCTTCTCGATCGGATGCGCGGCCGCCGCGGCCTTGTATTCGGTGAACTTCGGCTTGCCGGCCGCGTGTTCGGCGACCCACTGTTGCGCGAAGGTGCCGGATTGGATTTCTTTGAGGATCGTTTTCATCGTGGCTTTGGTCTCATCGTTCACGATGCGCGGTCCGCGCGTGTAGTCGCCGTATTTCGCGGTGTTGCTGATGCTCTCGCGCATGCCCTCGATGCCTTTTTCGTACATCAAGTCGACGATCAACTTGAGTTCGTGCAAGCATTCGAAGTACGCCATCTCGGGCGCGTAGCCGGCATCGACCAGCGTTTCGAAGCCCGCGGTCACAAGCGCGGTCGTGCCGCCGCAGAGCACGGCTTGTTCGCCGAACAGATCGGTTTCGGTCTCTTCGCGGAAGTTCGTTTCGAGCACGCCCGCGCGGCCGCCGCCAATGCCGCTCGCATACGCGGCCGCCATCGCTTTGGCGTTACCGGATGCATCTTGATGAATCGCGATGAGACACGGCACGCCGCGGCCCATTTCGTATTCGTGGCGGACCATGCGGCCCGGCCCCTTCGGTGCGCACATCCACACGTCGACGCTGGCCGGCGGGACGATGGTGCCGAAGTGAATCGCGAAGCCGTGCGCAAACGCCAGCGCCGAACCCGGCTTCAAGTTGTCCTTGACGTCGCGCATATACGTCGCGGGCTGCTCCTCATCGGGGATCAGCATCATGGTGATGTCGGCGCGCTTCACCGCGTCGGCGACTTCCGCCACCTCGACGCCGTCGCGCTGAGCACCGGGACGCGACTTCGAATCGCCGCGCAGTCCGACGATCACTTTGCAGCCGGAATCGCGCAGGTTCAGCGCGTGTGCGCGGCCCTGGCTTCCGTAGCCCAAGATCGTGATCGTTTTTCCTTCGATTGCGCCGCGGTCGATGTCGCGGTCATAGATGGCTTCCATGGATCCTCCGGAGCGGTTTGGCATTAAAAAACCCCTCGTCGTTCGGCGAGGGGCTTGCAGCGTTTGTGACTCGCTTGAGTCTACGCAGCAGCGCCTCGCCGACCCGTAAGGGCGACAAGAACGATAACAACGAGGCCGAAGCGAACGGGCGCGGTAAACACGTTGCACTGAGACTAACACGGCCTAGCCGAAGCGTCAACCTGTGTCAACCTCTTCCATGAGATTTTGCCCCACATTTCCCCGTGCCGGAGGGCCCCCCGTGACCGATCCTAAGGAAGCTGCGAAGCGTCTCGTCGGATTTGCCGCCGTCGACCGGTATGTCGAGGACGGGATGTGCGTCGGTTTGGGCACGGGGACGACCGCCTATTGGGCGGTCAAGCGCACCGGCGAGCGCATTGCCGCGGGCGAGAAAATCGAAGCCGTGGTAACCTCGACGGCGACCGAGCAGCTGTGCCGCAAATTCGGCGTGCCCGTCATTCCCTTCATGAGCCGCGACATCGACGTCGCGATCGACGGGGCGGATGAGGTCGCGCCCGACTTCTCCTTAACGAAGGGCGGCGGCGGCGCGCTCTTTCGCGAGAAAGCGATCGCACTCGCGTCGCGGCAGTTCATCGTGATCGTCGACGACTCGAAGATCGTCGAGCAGCTCGGCACATTCCACACGCCGGTCGAAGTCGTGCCGTTCACGCTGGGCTGGGTCGTCCGGCAACTCGAGGACCGCTTTCCCGGCGCATCGTTCTACGAGCGCGCGCGCGACGGCAAATCCTACCTCACCGACAACGGCAACGCGATCCTCGACTGCAGCTTCGGCCTGATCGATCACCCGCGCCGGCTCGCGACCGAGGTCAAGTCGATCCACGGAGTGGTCGACGTCGGCATCTTCTTCGATATCGCCGATGCGGTGCTGTGTACGGCCGAGCAGGGCGTGCGCGAACTCGAGCCGCGCAGCTAGCGCATGCGCCGCGTCGTGTCCTCGCCCCCTGACCATGCTCAGGTTCCCGCTCGGCGCCGGCGCGGCGGTGCAATCGTCGTCGGACGGCGAAGGGACGGTCTCCTCAAATCGCGGCGACTTTGCGCACGGTTTGGATCGGGTGTACGTGCAGCGATCGATCCGCCGCGCGGTCAACTTCCGCAAACGGCCGCCAAGCGAACGCTGCCGGCGCCGGTGTGTGCGCTACCGCGTTACGGTGAAGCCGGCGTGCGGCGCACGAGCCGGTTCGTCGGCAACGGCGATGTGCGCCGTCGCGCGTTCGCGATCGCTCGCCGCCGTGATCGTGTCGTTCCCGCGCCGTAACGTCAGCGGCACGCTCGGTCCCGTTCCGGCCGGCGTGCCGTTCACGCGCCAGCGCACGTGCGCGCCGAACCCGGCGCCGGTGCGCAACACGATGCGACCGCCCGGACGGTAGATCGCGCCGTCGCGTGGTGAAGTAATGCCGGCCGATGCAACGACGGCCGGCGCCGGTCGCAGCGCGCGCCGGTCGCCCGCGTCGAGCAACTCCGAGACGACGCTCGGGCACGCGCGATCCGGCAACGTTCCGGTGGTGGCACAGATCGCGCTTCGCTCGTAGCCGCGCGGCGGCGCGAACGGACCGGGTTCGCGCGTTTCCGCGAGATGCAGCATGATGCGATTCCACAGCGGCGCGGCGCCGGTGACGCCGGTGATGCGCTGCATCGGGCTGCCGTCGAAATTGCCCACCCACGTTGCGACCGTATACGTACGCGTGAAGCCGACCGTCCACGTATCGCGAAAATCCGACGAGGTGCCGGTCTTGACCGCGCTCGGAAACGGCAGCCGCAACAACGATGCGACGCCGAACGCACGCGCGCGGGCGTGCGCATCGGCGAGCATATCGGTCACGAGCGCCCACGTTGTTTCGTCGCCGATGCGCTGCCGCGTTTCACCGGCATTGGGCGCATCGGCATCGCGATAGCGCAGATGCAACGGCCGGCCGCCGCGCGCGATGATCGCATAGGCGCGGCCGAGTTCCTCGAGCGTCACTTCACCGCTGCCGAGCGTGAGACCGAGACCGTAGTACGCCGCCGGACGATCGAGGTGCGTGAAGCCGAGCGCGTTGAGCCGGCTCTGGAACGTCGCAACGCCGACGGCGCTGAGCGCGCGCACCGCGGGCACGTTGAGCGAATCGGCCAGCGCGATGCGCGGCCGCACCGGACCTTCGAATTGGCCCGAGTAATCGGCGGGCGCGTAAACGCGCGCGCCGGGAATCGCATACGTCGTGGGAACGTCGTGCAGGATCGTGGCCGGACGAATCGTGCGGCGTTCGAAGGCGAGCTCATAGAGAAACGGCTTGAGCGTCGAGCCGGGCTGGCGCAGCGCCGTGACACCGTCGTTGCGGCCCAAACTCGCGGCATCGAAATACGCGGGCGAGCCCACGTAGGCGATCACATCGCCGGTCGCGTTATCGATCACGATCGCCGCTGCGTCGCGCACCGAACGATCGCGCAGCGATGCGACGACCTGTTGCGCGGAATTCTCGACGTCGCGTTGCAGATCGCGATCGATCGTCGTGCGCACGCGTTCCACGCCGTCCGGCGTCGAGGCCGCTAATCGGAACACCAGTTGCGGCGCATCGCCGATGCCCTCGCTGCGCGGCACGACGGCGAGCCGTTCGGTCCCGGCCCGTTGCGCATCAGCCACGGTGATCACACCGCGCGTGCGCAAGTAGGCGACGATCGCGCGGCGCCGTCGTTCGAGCGTGGCCGAATGCATGTAGGGATCGAGCGCGACCGGATCGTTCGGCAGCGCGGCAAGGAACGTCGCCTGCGCCCAATCGAGATCGCTTGCGGGCATGCCGAAGTAGGTGCGCGCGCCGGCCTCGACGCCGGCGAGGTTGCCGCCCATCGGAATCCGGTTCACGTACGCCTCGAGAATCTGGTCTTTCGTGAGCCCGCGTTCGATCCGCAGCGCGAGCACGATCTCGCGCAGCTTGCCCCAGAGCGTGCGCGGGATGCCGTAGCGCAAGCGGGCGAGTTGCATCGTGATCGTCGAGCCGCCGCTGACCGCGTGACCGCGCCGCATCAGCTCGGCCGTCGCGCGCGCGAGACCGATCACATCGACGCCGTGATGCCGCCTGAAACGCACGTCTTCCACGGCGATCAGCGCCGCGAGCACGCGCGGCGAAACCGCCGTCAGCGGAACGTGCACGGCATGTTCCGTGTCGCGCCCGAGGACGGTGCCGAGCGGCAAGCCGGACCGGTCGACGAACTCCAGGGCGCCCGCGGCGGAAGCAAACGCGGCCGGGCCGATCGGCCGCAGCGCAAACGCGAGCGTGACGATCAGCACAATCGCCGCCGCAAGGGCCCACGCGATACGCCGCATCCTGCAATCTTCGACACGCCGCGCGCCGCGCCCGGATGAATCACAACGGCTCGCGCGAAGGCCCGGATCACGTTGAAAACGTTCGTGCGCGCAACGCTCTTCGCTTTAGCGGCACTTGCCGTCGCCGCATGTCATTCCGGCACGCCGAATCCGGCCGCAACGCTCGCGGCGGTCGAACCCGCTACCGCCCCGTCGCCGTCGGCGCAAAGCCCGATCGCATCGTATGCGCCCAACAGCGACGATGAAGCCGACACACTAACGCAGATCCGCCTGATCTTTCGCGACGATGTGATTCCGCTCGAGAAACTCGAGAGCGCCGATGAGGCCGCAGTGCTGGCCAAGTTTTCGATCGAACCCGCACTGCCCGGACATTTCCGCTTTCTCACGCCGCGCATGGTCGGCTTTCAAGCGGATGCGGCAATTCCGATCGCAACCCGCGTGCGCGTGACGGTCGCGCGGGGCATTCGCGATGCGCACGGGCGCACGCTCGATCGCGACTTCAGCTGGTCGTTCGAAACGGCCGACGTCACGATCGCCGGATTACCGCTGCAAGACGATGCGAAAACGCAGCCTGAACCCGTGCAGTTGGTGCCGGAGATCAATCTGACGTCGAACACGGCGCTCGACGTTGCGAGCCTTACGGCGCACGCATCGCTCGTGCCGGCGAGCGGCGGCGCGAGCGTCGCGCTGGTCGTGCCGGCGAAAGCCGTCGCGACCTCGTCGCCGTCGCCGCCACCCGATCAAGCCTTCGATCCGTCGACGCAGTCGTATGCCTACGCGCTCGTGCCCGCGCAACCGCTCGCAAAAGGCACGCAGTATCGCGTCGTGCTCGCTGCCGGCATCCAGCCGGTGCGCGGGAATCTGCCGTCGGCGGATGCCTTCGAAGGCCGCATCGTCACGTACGGACCGCTCGCGTACAACGGCATTTCACAAGCGACGGCCGACGGCGACCGCTTAGATAGCGGAACCCCGCAGCTCGCCTTCAACAATCCGATCGATCCAAAGACGCTCGGTGCGATTCACCTTCAACCGGCGCCGGCATCCGGCAACGCGATCGGCCGGATCGGCGATTCGACGATCGGCATCAACCCGGCTCTGCTGGCGCCGAACACCGATTACACCGTCACGATCGCCGGATCGCTCGCCGACACGTTCGGACAAACGCTCGGCGCACCGGTCAGCGCAACGTTCCGCACGAGCGACGTGACGCCGGCGGCTTGGGCACCGACAGGCACGAATCTGTTTCCGTCCGCACTGACGGTCGCACTCAATGTGACGGCCGTGAACGTCGCGAAAAACGCGGTGCAAGGAACCTTTGCGAAGCTCGCGCCGCAAGACGTCGTGCGGAACGGCGATCCGTCCGGCGACGATTCGCCGCTCTACGACGGTGCCGGCGCACTGACCGGCCCGCTCGCGATCATCGCGCCGCCGAACGTCGAGCGCACGATCACGATTCCGCTGCGCGCCAAACTCGCCGGTACCGCGGGCGTGCTGGCCTATAAGGTCTCCGCCGATATCGGCGCAAAAACGCCCGCGACGTTCGACGGTCTCGTGCAGTTGACGAATCTCGGCGTCTTCGCACAGTGGTTTCCGGACAGCGGCTTCGTGCGCGTAAATCAGCTCAGCGACGGCAATCCCGTCGCGGGAACGCAAGTCGCGATCTACCGTTCGCAATCCGGCGACAAAGCGAAGACCGCAGCGATCCCGTGCGCGACGGGCACGACCGCCGCCGACGGCATCGCGCGCTTCGCCGGCACGGCGTTTGCTGGGTGCGCCGTGCTCGATAAGGGCCTCAACACCGCGCCGGCGTTCGTCACGATCGTGCGCGACGGCAACGACTGGACCTACGTGCGCACCGACGATTCGTCGGGCGCCTTCGCCGGCGGCATCGATACGGGCTGGTCGTCGGCGACGCCGATTGCCGAGAGCACGATCTTCTCCGATCGCGATCTGTATCAGCCGGGCGAGACCGCGCAGCTCACGGCCGTCGGCTGGTTTCTGACGCACGGTGTGCTCGGTCGCGGCAAAGCGGCGAACTACAGCGTTACGCTGCACTTGCCCGATCAATCGAAGCGAACGCTGCCGCGCATCAGGCTCAACGCGTACGGCACGGCATCGATTACGATCGTCATCGATAAGAACGCGCCGCTCGGCTACTATACGGTACACGCGGAAGCCGGTAACGGCGAAACGATCGACGGCGGTTTCCGCGTCGCCGAATTCAAACCGCCGAATTTCAAAGTTGTGCTCGCGCTGGCAAACACGACGGCGGTGGCCGGCAATTCGATCGCCGCAACGACGACGAGCACGTATCTGTTCGGCTCGCCCGTCGCCGGCGCATCGACCGCCTATAACGTCACGCGTTCGCTGCTCAACTACACGTGGGATAAAGACGGCAGTTTCGTGTTCGGACGCCAATGGTTCTGGCCGGAAGACACGCCGTCCGTGAGTTCCGACGTGATTCAAACGACGGTGCCGGTCGATTCAGCGGGACATGCGGCCGCCTCAGTGCCGGTCGCGGCCGATCTGCCGTATCCGATGTCCTACGAAGTCGACGCCGACACGACCGACATCTCGAATCTGTCGGTCGGCGACAGCAAGACGTTCAACGCGTTTCCCGGACCCGTGCAAATCGGCCTCAAGACCGATTTCGTAACAACCGCCGGCACGCCGGCGAATATCTCGGTCGTCGCGCTCGATCCGAAGGGCGCGCCGGCTTCGGCCACGCACGTGCATCTCGACTTGCAGAGCGCAACGTATCTGGCCGCCACCGCCGTCGTTGAGGGTGGCGATTCGTCCGAAGAGAGCGTGACGTACGCGACCGTCGCGAGCACCGACGTCGATACGTCGAGCGGCACCGTCGTTGCGCATGTGACGCCGCCGAAAGCCGGCACGTATCGCATCCGCGCAAACATCGCCGGCGCGACCTCCGATGCAACCGAGACCGACGCGCAGATCTACGTGACCGGCGAGGGCGACGTTGCGTGGGGACAGCAAGATCCAAACCAGCTCAGCGTCAAGCTTGATAAAACGACGTACCGGCCCGGCGATACCGCGCATGCCGTGATTCAGTCGCCGTTTCCGAACGCCGACATCGTCGTCGCGGTGATTCGCAATGGTGTGATGTGGCAGCAGCGCCTGCATGCGCACGGCTCCGCGCCGACCGTGTCGTTCACCGTGACGCCGGCGATGCTGCCGAACGCCGCATTCGAGGCGATCGCCGTGCGCAGCGGCCCGCTCCCGCGCAGCGCACCCGACAACGGGAACGCCGTCGCGCGCAGCGGCTTCGCGCCGTTCGGCGTCGACCTCGATTCGAAGTCTATTACGGTCGCCGCCAAAGCGGCGAACGCGCGGCTCGTACCGGGTGCGCGGCAAACGGTGCATCTACGGCTGACGGATCGCGCACACCGGCCGGTCCGCGGACAAGTGACGTTAATCGTCGCGAACGACGCGGTCTTGCAACTCAGCGGCTACCGGCCGCCCGATCTCGTGACGCTGGTTTACAGCGCGCAACCGATCTCGACGCGCTACGCCGACAACCGCGGTGCGATCGTGCTGCAAACGCTCGCCAAACCGGTCGACAAAGGCTGGGGCTACGGCGGCGGCTTATCGACCGGCGCGGAAGACACGCGCATCCGGCGGCAGTTCAACGCGCTCGCCTATTACGCCGGCTCGATCGTCACCGATGCCGCCGGGACGGCCGACGTGACGTTCACGCTGCCCGACGATCTCACGACGTGGCGCGTGATGGCCGTCGCGGCAACCACCGACGGCCGCTTCGGCGACACCGACACGACGTTTCTCACCACGAAACCGCTAATCGTGAATCCGGTGATCCCGCAATTTGCGCGGCCGGGCGATGCGTTCGATGCCGGCGTCGCGGTGACGAATGCATCGAATGAAGCCGCCGGAACGGTGGCGATTACCGGCGCGCTCACCGGTCCGATCGCCTTCATCGTCGACGGTCAGCCGAAATCCGACACGAGCTTCTCGGCGCCGATCGAGCAGATCACCAAAGCGTATCGCTTCGCGATGCTGGCCGGCACACCGGGCACGAGTACCGCCACGTTCACTGCGAAGCGCAGCGGCGCGAGCGACGGCTTCGCGATTCCGCTAGCGGTCATCGACCGCGCAGTAATGGAGAGCGTCGTCACGACCGGCGTTCTGCCGTCGGGATCGGCGGCGATTCCGTTGAACGTCGCCGCGGGCACGCCCACAGATGCCGGCGGCTTGCAACTCGTGTTTGCGAATAGTTTGATTCCGGACGCACTCGTCGCCGCGCAAAGCGTCTTTGACGACGACGATCGTCTCGCGCTCAGCGCCGCCGGACGATTGACGGTTGCGGCCGACGTGCTGCGCTTGAATGCGCTGACCAATACGACGACGGCAGCGAGCGCCGCGCGCACGAACGCGACATCCGCACTCGCATTTCTGGCAACGCAGCAACGTCCGGACGGCGGCTTCCGCTCGTATCCGGGCGCGAAGGCGAGCGATCCGTTCGACTCGCTCGACGTGCTGCACGCGTACGCGCGCGTCGCCGCGGCCGGTCTGCCGGTCGATGCGTCAGCGCGCAACCGGGCGACGGCATTTGCGTCGAACGTGCTGGCCGACCCCGGGGTTTGGACGTGGTGCAAAGGCGCGCTCTGCAAAGCGCGGCTGCGACTGCACGCACTCGATGCGCTCGCCGATGCCGGCGATCGGCGCACGACCTTTCTCGGTGACATCGACGCGGTGCGCGATCAACTCGGCCTCGCCGATCAGATTCGCCTAACGCGGTTGCTGCTGCTCGCGCCCGGCTATGCCGATCGCGGCGCGGCCGAAGCGCGCAGCCTCGGCGATCGCGTGTATCAAACGGGCGCACTCGGCGTCTTCAACGTGCCGCAACGCTATGCGTGGTTCGCGCAGCCGGTCGTCGCGCAAGCGCTGATGGCACGGCTGCTGGTCGCACAGCGCGCCGACGCCGTCACGATCGATCGCATCACGCGCAGTCTGCTCGCGCTGCGCACGAACGGCTCGTGGGGTTGCGCGTGCGAGAACGCCGCCGCGCTCGATGCGCTCGTCGACATCGCCGGCGCCGCCGGTCTGCCCGCCGATGTGAACGCAACGGCGAAACTTGCCGGAACGACGATCGCGAGCGCCGCCTTCACCGGCCATCGTGCGACGGTGCAAACCATCAACATTGCGGCGGCACATCTACCGGCCGGCAAGAATGCGTTGACGCTGAGCGCAGCGCCGGGCCCGCTCCACTATGCCGTTACGTACCGATATCGTCTAGCCGGCGAACAACGGGGCCGGCTCAGCGGCATTCGCATCACGCGCGACGTGCATCCGGCGGGCAGCGGCAGCATCCTCGCAACGATGGGGCTCGAACCGCTCGATAAACCGCTCGAACTCGCCGCCGCCGATGTGTTCGACGTCGAGTTGCAAGTGATCACCGATCATCCGATCGATCGCGTCCAGATCACCGATCCGCTGCCAGCCGGCATGGAGGCCGTCGACACGACGTTCAAAACATCGAACGCCATTGCGCCGGCCGAGAGTTGGCAGATCGACGATCAGCAGATTTACCACGATCGCATCGAAGCCTACGCCGATCATCTCGGACCGGGCATCTATACCTTGCACTACCTTGCCCGCACGGTCACGCCCGGCACATTCTCGTGGCCCGGTGCCGAAGCGCGCCTGATCGATCAGCCGCAAGAATTCGGCCGCACCGCGACGGCGACGCTACATGTCGCATCATGACGCGCTTACACGCGGCGCAGCAGCACATTCATCGGATCGCTGCAATCGTATACGGTTAGCCCGAGCCGGCGCAGCAACTTGAAGGACGCCGTGTTGCGATCGTCAACCGAGGCGACGATCTCGGCGTCGGGAAACGACGCGTCGAGGTACGCGACCATCGCGCGAACGGCATCCGTGGCAAAACCCCGGCCCCAATACGGCTTCGCGATGAAGTACGCCAAGGTGATGCGCTGCTCCGCGGAGACCGTCGCCTGCACGAATCCGATCAGCGCGCCGCCGAACAGAACACCCCAATTGAGCCACATTTCGGATCCGTCCGGCGAACGCCGCGCTTCGAGATACCGATGTCGCGCCGCAAGCGTTTCGACGTCCGGCGGTGGTGTGGAATCGAGATAGAGCCAGTTGTCCGGCTCGGCAAAGAGTGCAAACAGGGCCTCGGCATGCGCTTCGAGCAACGGCTCGAGCACGACGCGATCGCCGGTGAGCGGCGGACAAACGTCGTTAATCTAATACCCCTTGGCGATCATCGACGTCGCGGTCGTTGCCGCGGCCAGTGCTTTGTATTTGAACGACGTGTCGAGCACCGGCTGCACCATCGCTGCCTGCAGCGCGGTGGCGTAAGCGCTGCGATTCATGCGTTTGATCCGCTCGACATCGACCTTCGAGTACTTCGCGAGGATCGCGGCCGAATCGTCGTGATGGGTGTTGGCCCAGCGCGCCGCGTCGTAGATCGCGCCGACGAAGCGTTTCGCCGCATCGCCGTTTTGCGCGAGCCAATCCCGCGTCGTGAACCAATCGCTGATGTTGAACTGCTTGGCGATCGCATCGTAGGGTTTACCGAAAATCTTCGCATCTGTGCCGGTCGCATCGCTCATCACCGGTTCGCTCAAACATGCAGCCGCAACGACCCCGCGCGCAATCGCGCCGGGCATTTGCGGAAACGGCAACTCGACGAAGTGGATCTTCGAGATATCCGCGCCGTTGAGCGCCAGCCAACTCTTCACCGACGAACTCATCAGCGAGACGAGTGAAACCACCGCGACGGTTTGGCCTTCGAGATCGGCCGCATGCGCGATCGTCGACGTCTTTGCAACGCACAGCGTCGTCGTCGGCGCGGTCGTCGAATACATCCCGCCGCCGGCGATCAGCACGAACGGCAAACCGCGGCTGATGCCGTTGGCGAGTTCGGTCGCATCCCCGATGCCGATGTCGATACTGCCGCCCGCCGCGGCCGCCGCCATCGCCGCACCGTTCGTGAACGGCGTGATCTCGACGCTCAATCCGGCCTTGTCGAACAACCCGAGATCGAGCGCGTAGTAGCCGCCGGCGTATGTGTCGGCCGGGACGCTGCCGACGCGAACCTTGAGCGGTGTCGTTTGAGCGCGCGCCGCCTCCGGCAACAACGCCGCTCCGGCCGCGAGCAGTCCGAGCACACGCGAACGCGGCAATCCAGAGGAGATCATTTGCGGCACTTGCCGCGCGCAACGGAAGCATCCTCCAGAAACGCGCGGGCTGAAACCGCGAGTATGCACCTATGCCCTCGCCGGCGAACTGCAATCAAAGTTTTAGCGATGCCCGCTCGTCAGGGGCGCGTTACGGAATGATGGTTTGGCGGATGGCGCGGGTCCAAG
>CAXMMR010000032.1:0-135184 GCA_963692975.2 Acetobacteraceae bacterium
GGCGAGGGCGGCATCGGCGTCGCCGAACGCCGGCGGAAGATCGTGCGCAGCTGCTCGCGCGAGCACGCTTCGGGCACGTAGCCCGACGCCACCACCGCGGGGATGGTGTGCACGCGCTTCTCGGGCATGCGGGAACATCCGCAGCAGGTCGGCGCGCACGGGTTCCGAATCCGCGAAGAAATACGCGCCGTCGTTCATGTTGCGCTCGAGCATGCGGGCCGTGGCTGCGCGCGTGCGGCCAGGGCTCGCCGATCGTGTGCGGACTGAGCAGCGGCAGCGCGTCGTAGTAGCGCACCATCATCGCGGTGCCGGGCGCCACCCGATACGGCGAGACCGAGCCCGCGAAGAACACGTCCCAGCCCTCGGTGCGGATGCGGCGCTGGAACGGGCGCGGCAGCATGCTGAGGCTGCGGGCATATTCGTGACGAGCTCGGCCATGATGAATTCGGCGCGGCCCAGGATGTCCCCGCTCGCTCGGCTCGAGCGTGCGGTCGAACATCTTCATCCAGATGTAGTCGTCGAACACCGCGGCATCGAGCGCCAGGTCGAGCTTCTCGGTGCGGCCGATCTCGGTGGCCGAGAGATAGTAGCGGAACAGCCGCTTGCGCAGCGGCGTCGGCAGCGCCCGAAGAACGGTGACAGGTGGTGGCGCTGCGAATCCTGGCTGATCACGGCACGGTTCTGCGCCACGATCCGCTCGAACGGCGTGCGTGCGCGGATGTGGCGCGACGAGTAGTGGATGCCGGACGCGAACCCGCCGAACCGGCGCAGGCCGAACCCGGTGAACATCGCGAACAGCGTGCGGATTTCCTGCGGATGCCGGCGAACCCTTCGTAGCAGGGCCGCAGGGTCCATCAGCACGGAGGAGCCGGACGACAGGCTCGGGGAGCCGTCATCCACGGGCCCGGGCTGCACGCCTCGGGTTCGATCAGTGGGAACCGTCAACATATGACATTCCTATGCCAGTCACCTTGCGCCACTGCAACCGAGCCCCAAGGGGAGCGCCGGCCGTTCCGGCCCGCATCCGCAGGACGATGCGCGCGCTCAGGGCGATGCGAGCGGATCCACGCGCACCGAGAGGAGGCCCACGCCGAACACGCGCGGAACCTGTGGGAGCGCGACGACGGGTCCGGCGTCGAGGGCGAGCGGGATCAGGCCGCTGCGCGCGGCGCCGGCTGGCAGCACGAAGTGGACCTCGCCTGGCGTCTGGCCGAGATGGGCGGTCGCCACCAGCTGGCCGCCTGCCCCGCCTGCCCCGCCTGCCCCGCCGACCCGCACGCCGATCACGCGATCGGAGACGGCGGGCGGAGCCTGCAGGCCGAGCGTCACCCGCACCGGGCCGTTCGAGGGTGCGACGTGGAGCTGCAGCGCCGGATGCGGCGTCACGGCCCAGGCGCCCCAGGGCTCGATCGGCCCCCAGCCCGACGCGAGGCTGTCGGCGAAGAGCTGCCGGCGCACCACGGTCACGGTGGCACCCGCCGGCAACGGCGCACCCGGCGGAGTGGCCGCAAGCTCCGCCAGGCCGGCCGGATCGGCCGCACAGAGGGTGAATTCGGGAAGCTCCGCGCAGGCCAGCCCGGCGCGCCGCCAGATCAGCGCCTGAGCCGCGCGCGTGGGTCCGTAGGCGATGCCGAGCGCGTCGCGTGCCAGCGGCCGCCGCGCATCGGCGCCCGGCACCGGGTCGCAGCCGTTCCCGGCCTCGACCCGTGCGGCGTACATCGTGTTGATCGGGATCGCCCGTCGGGCTGCGAGAAAGATCACCGGCATCGCGATGCTGGTGCCGGCGCCGTCGCATTCGAGGCGCGGCAGGAGCGTCACGGATCGGTAGTGCCCGATGACGTCGCCGAGTGCGGCCTCGCTCGCGTCCGCCGGGCGGTCGAAGAACAGCCGCTCGTCGTGGACATGCTCGCGCAGCGTGGAGCCGTCGAACAGCTGCAGCGCCGCCCCGGCCAGGAGCACCGCCGCGCCGGCGCGCGGCCAGGCGAGCGCCGTGCCGCGGACGGCGGCCAGCAGCAGCACATAGGCCACCGGCCAGAACAGGCGTCCGGAGGCGCGCAGGAGTCGGCCGCCGGGCGGCACGAAGCGGAGGTGCAGCAGCTCGTGGTGGAACAGGTAGACATGCGTCGACACCGCGTAGGCGGACAGCATCACGCAGGCGCCCAGCAACCCCGCATGGCGGGGGGCGCAGCCGACGAGCCAGCGTCGCCCGCGCCGGCGCGCCACGGTCGCCAGCAGCAGCAGCAGCAGGCCGGCGCCGAGATACTGGAGCCCCTCGAAGACCTGCCCGCCGGTCCCGTCCACCGCACGCGGCGACAGGCCCGGCGCGAGGCGCGAGGGTGCGGGCCAGAACGGGGTGGCCAGGTTCATGGAGTAGCGGCCGTAATCGCGCGGAACGCTGCCGCCGAGATAGCCGAACAGACCGGCGAGGCCGGCCGCGAGCGCCGTGCCGGCGGCGATGCTCAGGGCCGCGAAGGCGGCGGGGCGCCAGGCCGCGAAGGCGGCGGGGCTCACGGCCGCGAAGGTGGGGCGCCAGGCCGCGAAGGCGGCGGGACCCGGAGCCGCGAAGGCGGCGGAGCGCCAGGCCTGCAGGCCGCCGCCGCGCCGGAGCCCGCGCACCGCCAGCGTCGCCGGCACCGCGGCGGCCAGCGCGGCGATCATCGCCATCAGGTAGGGGTGGACGAACAGCGTGAGCGGCACCAGCAGCGCCAGCGCCACCACCGGCCCGGCGCCGGGCGCCGCCCGGGTCGCGCGCCCATACAACCCCAGCGCCAGCAGCAGCAGGAAATGCCCGTCCAGTGCAGCGTGGCCGGTGCGGAGCAGGAAGGTCGGCATGGCGCTCGCCATCGCCGCCACCGCCAGCGCGGCGACCAGCCCCCGCTCGCCCATGCCGCGCAGCGCATACACGGCGGCCACCGGCTGCAACAGCCAGGCGAGCCCGAGCCACGGCCCGATCCCCTGCCGGACCCCGGGGCAGGATCGGATGCAACAGCTTGAGCAGCACCGCCACCAGCGGGATGCTGTCGGTCAGCGCGATGTTGACGCCGTGCGGCCCGTCGAGCTCGTGCACCCGGAACAGCGGCCAGTGCCAGGGCTCGGCCAGGAAGGCGAGCTGCCCCGTCATGTGCTGGAGCGGGTCGGCGGCGGCCGGGATGCCCGGCGGCAGCCGGCCGAGCAGGTCGCTGCCGGTGAACACGCCGAGCGCGGCCCAGCAGCCGATCGCGGCGGCCAGCAGGTAGCTCAGGAGATCGGTCGCCGCCCAGCTGGGTGCGCGCTTCGGGTCGGCTGATGGCATGGGGCGGGATCCGCAGGTCGGCCGCGCGAGGGCGGCGTCTCTCTACCGGTTGGCCAGGCGCGCGCCAAGGCGCGGTTGGCAAGCGGCCACCGATCTGCTTACTCCGGCGCCCTCCCGGGACGGATGGAACGGCGCACATGCCTCACGGCCAGGCAGACACCGGCTCCGCGATCGACCCCGGCACCCACGGGCCGCGCGGGATGCGGATCCTGTGGGCCCTCGCCTTCGCGGCGGCGGTGGCGATCGTGCTGCTGCGGGTGCCGCTGTCGCAGAACGCCGACGGGCTGCTCGAGACGGTGATGTCGCTGCAGCGGCTGACGCTGTTCTACTGGGGGCAGTCGCGCTTCGCCAACCTGGTGCCGGCGCTGGCCGCCCCGATCCGCGACCCGGTGGCGAATGCCGACGCGCAGCTCGTCGCGCGGGTCGTGCTGGGTCTGGCGGCCCCGGTGCTCGTGTGTGCGCTGCTGGGCGTGCGCGAGCGGGGCATCGCGGTGATGCGGGCGACGGTGCTGTCGGCCTCGCTGTTCCTGGCTCTGGCCCCGCCGCGGATCGTCGCGGAGGCGCTGACCCAGACCAGCCCGTTCGGAACCTCGTTCACGCTGGCCGGGCTCGCGGTGCTGGCGTTCCGCGAGGCGGTGGCCGGAGCCCGCCACGCCGCGCGCTGGCGGGCGGCGGGCACGGCGCTCGCGGTCCTCGCCTCGCTGCAGAACGTCTCGCTGGCGATCGAGGCGGCGCCGCTCGCCGTCGGGCTCTGTGTGCTGGCGCGCACGCGGGCCACGGTGGAGTGGGCGCTGGCGATGGCGTTCGGGCTGCTGGCCACGCTGGCCGCGATGAAGCTGCTGGCCCCGCCGGCCGCGCCGCATATCGGCGGCTTCGGCCGCTCGCTGGCGGCGCTGCGGATCTATGGCAGCTACCTCCTGGGGCCGCCCGGTCGCGGGCTCTGGGTGGGGCTGGCGCTCGCCGTCGCGAGCGACGTCATGGGCCGGGGAGCACCCGGTGCGTGGCCGCGCCGCGCCGGCGACCTGGTGGTGGCGGGCACGATCGCGGTGAGCTTCGTCGCCACCGGCCTCAGCAACTGGGTGGTGATGAACAACGCCCATCCGCGCTACCTGGTGCCGGACTACCTCTTGGCCGCGGGACTGGGCGGAGTGGCGCTCGAGCGCCTCCTCCGCCTGCCGGCGGCGCGCCGGCTCGAGCGGGAGGGCGCGGGGCTCGGCGCGGCGGCACTCCTGCTGGTGTTCGCGGCCGTCCATCTCGGGCCGCGCGCGCCGGGCGAGGACGGGATCATCGGCGCCGACTGGCGCGGGATGTCGGACACGGTCGCGGCGGCCATCCGCACCCGCCATCTCGACGGGATCGCCGGCGACTACTGGGACGTGTGGCCGGCGGTGTTCCGGATGGGGGGTGCGGCGCCCGCGACCTTCGGCTTCGCCTACAACGGCGAGGCCCGGCGCCGCGCGATGGTCCGGCGGCTGCGTGTGCAGGGGCAGCTGCGCATCGGCTGCATCGACCGGCCGGGCATCGACTGCGCGGGCGCGGCGCGCTCCACGATCGACGTCCCGGTGCGCGTCACCGCGACCGCCGAGCCGCCGGTGCCGCTCGATGCGGGCGCCGGGCTGACCACGCTGGTGATGGTCCCGCGCCACCGGCGTTGAGCGTTCCGTGCGGCAGGTCGGCGGCGCGCCAACACGGCGACAGCGCGCGTCGCGCCGCGCCGGTGGCTCCGTGCCGCGGCGAGCGCGCCCTCCCGGCGGCGCGGTCGCCACAGGACGCGCCCGGGGCTTCTTTCGCCGCCGGCGCATTTCGGATAGAGCGCAGAAGAATGCGCCCTCGAAACGCAATCCGCTCCGAAGTCGCCGACGGCACGGTTGTCCTGGTGGCGATGGCCGTCACGATCGGGCGCTTCCTCGACCTGCATCACCGCCTGGCGCCACGCGCGGCGCCCGACCTGGCGCTGCTGCAGCAAGCCCATCCCGCCATTCCGCCGGCGATGGGCTGGTGGCTTTGGTTCGACCAGGGCTGGTACGAGAGATCGGCGGTGGCCTGGGCGCACGGGATCACCGCGCCCGGCATGCACTGGTATCTTCCAGGCTACCCGCTGCTGGGCGCGCTGTTCGCACGGGCCACGCCGGCCGACCCGTTCCTCTGGCCGGACCTGCTCTGCCTGCTGGCGACGCTGGCCTGCTTCGCCCGCCTGGGCCGGCACGTGCTCGATGCGGGACGCTGGTCGGTGCTGCTCGGCTGCGCCGTCTTTCTCGGCGTCACCGGGTGGGATCTGCCGATGTCGGAATGGGTGACGCCCTGGACCACCACGCCGGAGACCGCGTGCCTCATGGGCGCGCTGCTGGCCGCGGCGGGGCTGCCGTGTGCGCGACGCCCCGCGCTGCGGGCCGGTGTCGCGGGGCTGGTGGCCGGCGCGGTCACCGGGATCCGCGGTGGCCAGGGGGCCGTCCTGCTGGGCTTCATGGCCGCGGCGACGTGGCTCCTGGTGCCTCCCGCCCGGCGTGGGCCGGCCGCCCTAGCGCTGATGGCCGGGTCGGCCGTGTCGGTGGCGGTGTCGGTCGCAGCCTACGCGGCGGTGTGGGGACTGCATGTCAGCCCCTACCTGCAGCAGCAACAGCAGATCGGCTTCGATCTTCGCCTGCTGCCCTCGCGCTGGATCTCGATGATGATCGATCCCGGCCCGCTCTTCCCGCCCGGCGAGGGGCTGGCGCATGCCTTCCCCTGGATCGCCACGGGATTCGCCGGAATGGCGGCTTCGCTGCTGGTGCCGGGGCAGGCCGGGCGCGTCGTGCAGGCGCTGGTGGCAGCCGCGACGCTGGCGGAGCTCGCGCTCTTTCTGTGCTACCGCAACCTCCACCCGATCATGCTGTGGCGGCTGGAACTGCATCACTACTTCAAAGGAGTCGTGCTGATCTTCGGCCTCTACGGCATGCGTCTCGCGGTGCTGCTGGTGCGCGGTGTCGGGGAGCGCGGTCTCGGGGGGCGGGGTGTCGGGAGGCGGGGCCGCGCGCCGCTGCTCGCCGCCGCGGCTGGGATGGTGGCCGCGGTGCTGGCCTTCTCCTGGCACCTGGCACTCGAGCCGGTCCGGCCGCTGCACTGGAGTGCGGACGGCGGCGTAGACGTGCCGGACGGGTTGCAGCCGATGGACACGGTGGTGCTGATCCCCGGCCGGGGCGCAGGCTTCCTGCCGGTGGTCGACGGCGCGGGCAGCATTGCGGACGGGCGGGTGGTGCGCACCGCACTCGACGCGGTCACCTACGATCCCGGCACCGGCCTCCGGCTTCTGCCGCTGCGTTCGCTCCCGGCGGCCGACACCGTGTTCCACTTCGACGCCGCCACCCGGCTCGACCAGCGCCAGACGCCCGAGCTGGAACGCCAGGTGATCCGTTGGGGGCTGCCAGGCTCGTGGCTCCATCTGCACCTGCGCGCCGGGTGACACCATGAGTGGTTCGACCCGCCCCGAGCTCTCCGTCGTCGTGCCCTGCCACGACGAGAGCGCCGTGCTGCCCGCGTTCCACGCCCGGCTCGCGCGCGTCATGAACGCGACCGGGATCGCCTGGGAGCTCGTCTACATCAACGACGGCTCGCGCGACGCGACGCTCGCGGTGCTCGAGGCGCTGGCCGCCGGCGACCCGCATGTGGGCTTCGTCAATCTCAGCCGGAATTTCGGCAAGGAGATCGCGATGACCGCGGGGCTCGATCATGCGCGCGGCACCGGGGCCGCGATCGTGATCGATGCCGACCTGCAGGACCCGCCCGAGGTGATCCCGGACCTGATCGCCGCCTGGCGCGACGGCGTCGACATGGCCTACGCGCTGCGCCGCGTGCGCGAGGGCGAATCCTGGGTCAAGCGCGTGACCGCCGCCGGCTTCTACCGGGTGATGGAGCGGCTGACGGACAAGGTGCAGATCCCGGTCGACAGCGGCGACTTCCGGATCATCAGCCGGCGTGCGCTCGACGCCCTGCTGCCGCTGCGCGAGCACCACCGGTTCATGAAGGGCCTGTTCGCCTGGGTGGGTTTCTCGACCCGCGCGGTTCCGTATGATCGCGGGGCGCGGGCGGCGGGCTCGAGCAGCTGGAACTACTGGAAGCTGTGGAACTTCGCGATCGAGGGGATCACCGGCTTCTCGGTGGCCCCGCTCCGGCTCGCGACCTATCTGGGGCTGGGGGTCGCGGCGCTGGCGCTGCTGTTCGTGGGCCAGCTGATCGCGCGCACGCTGTTCTTCGGCAATCCCGTGCCGGGCTATCCGTCGCTGATGGCAGTGGTGCTGTTCCTGGGCGGGGTGCAGCTGGTGACGCTGGGCGTGATCGGAGAATATCTGGGCCGGATCTTCAACGAGACCAAGCAGCGGCCGCTCTACATCGCCGAGCGCGTGCGCCCGGCGCGGCTGGGATCCTAGGGCGCGCCGCGCGGGCGGCCGGTGCATTCCGGCAACAGCCGCGGCACGCCGCGCCCGACCTCTGCGCCGACCTCTGCAGGCGCGTGGCCGATCGTGCTAAGCGGCACCTTCCGGAAAAGACGCGATGCCGAGCCGCGCGTGCCGGAACAACGGTGGTGCGCATGACATCCGGGCCCGTCGCTGCTTCCCAGGCCTCGCTGCACGGCCAGCCGCGCCGCGTGGCCCCGGCCGGGACCTCGGGTGCCGGGATCTCGGGTGCCGGGACCTTGAGTGCCGGGACCTTGGGCGCCGGCACCGCCGCGGTCGCCGTGTTCGCCACCGCCCTGATGATCTACGGGCTCGGCTTCCTGCTGACCGGCGCCGTCTCGCCGTGGCTCTGGGGCGCGCCGTTCTGGCGCGTGGGGCTGGACCTGCTCTACGCGATCGCGGGCTTCGCGGTGGCACGCGCCTGGTTCGCGCCCGCAGCCGGGCACCGCCTTCTGGTGGCACGTGGCGTCGGGCTCTACGCCGCCTATGCCGCCTGCATCGCGGGCACGGTCGCGGCGATCGGGCCGCTGGCCACCCGGATCGCGCTGCACGACTACCTGCACTCTCCGGTCACGCGCCTCTATCTGCACGCGCTGCTGTTCCGGCCTGCGATGTTCCTGCCCGGCGCGTTTGCCGGCCTCGAATGGAACAGCGCCGTGAACCCCGTCCTGTTCCAGGCCCGGCCCCTGGCGATCTGCATGGTGGTGCTCGCCTCGCTCGCCTTGGTGTCGCCTGCGATGCGGGCGCCCGCGATCGCCGCGTGCGGCCTCGCGGCGGCGGCGAGCTATCTCGTGCTGTTCGCCCATCCGGCCATGCAGCCGCAGCTGCTGGGCGTCGATGCGCGCGAGATCACGGTGGAGATCCCGTTCTTCTGCGCGGGCGCGGTGCTGGCGCGGTGGGACGCGCGCGCGGCGTTCTGGCGCGCCGATGTCGCGATGCTGGCGTTCCTGGCCAACTGGGTGGCGTCGTCTTGGTTCGTGCAGTGGGACGTGGTGCTGGAATGGGCGACGCTGCCCTACATGGCGGCCTGCGTCGGGCGATCGGAACTGCCCGGCGCGGCCTGGCTGCGGGCCCGTCTCGGCGACCCGACCGCAGGGCTGTTCCTGTTCAGCTTCCCGATCCAGCAGCTCGTGGTGCTGCGGCTCCCCGGCCATCTCGCACATGGCATCCTGCTCTGCGCCGCCGCGAGCCTGGCGGCCGCACTCGCGTGCTTCCACCTGGTGGAACGGCCGGTGCAGCACGTGGCCGCCCTTCTCCTCGCGCCGGGCGACCGCGATGCGGCACAATAACTTCGATGCCCTGCGGCTGATGGCGGCACTGCTGGTGGTGCACGGCCACGGCGCCGACCTGACCGGCGCCGCCGCCGCCGGGTTGTGGAACCTGCCGTATCATCGCGTCGGGCTCGACATCTTCTTCTCGATCAGCGGCTATCTGGTGACCGGCAGCTGGGAGCGCACGCCGCGCCTCGCCGACTTCCTGCTCAAGCGCAGCCTGCGCATCTTTCCCGGGCTCGCCGCCTGCGTGGCGCTCACCGTGTTCGTGCTGGGAACCGCCGAGACCACGCTGCCGCTCGGCCGCTACCTTGCGGCGGGCGGGCTGCTGTATCTCACCAACATCGTGCTCCTGCTGCAGCTCCATCTGCCCGGCGTGTTCACGCACAGCGCCGAACATGCCGCGGTGAACGGGTCGCTCTGGAGCCTGGCGCCCGAGTTCGGCTGCTACCTCACCATCCCGGCGCTGGCGGCGCTGCGTGGCCGGTGGCGGCTTGCCGCGATGCTGGTGCTGGCGGTCGCGGCCGGCACGGTGAGCGTGGCCGTGTTCGGGGGCCTGCTGCCGATGCTGCCGCTGGTCTGGCACACCGATCCCAAATACGCGCTCGCCGAAATGCCCTTCTTCGCGGTGGGCGGCCTGTTCTGTCTGGTCGAACGCCGCCTCGCGCACGCCGACCGGCTGTGGCGCGCCGATCTCTGCCTGGTGTTCATGATCCTGAACTTCGCCGTGTCCGCCTGGTTCGGCCGGGGCAACCTGCCGATCGAGTGGCTGACGCTGCCCTACATGGTGATCGCGTTCGGCCGCCTGGCGCTGCCAGTGCTCCGTCGCGCCGGACGCTGGGGCGACGCCTCCTACGGCACCTATCTCTACGCCTACCCGATCCAGAAACTGGTGATCGCGCACTGGCCGGGCGACCCGTATCCCGTGCTCACCTGCGCCGTGCTCAGCCTCGGCGCAGGGCTCGCCTCGTGGCACCTGGTGGAGCGGCCGGCGCAGCTCTGGGGCCGCGCGCTCGTGCGCCGCGACCGCGCCCGCTCAGGGCCGGGCGGGCACGCCCAGCAGGCGCCCGAGCACGCGGTGGATACGCTCACGCATCCCTGAACCCGGCACGCTTGCCAAGGCCGGAGCGAGCGCCGGGGCGGCGGGCGGCGTCCGGTCCAGGCCGGGCCAGTCGGTGTAGGCGATGCGCGCCTCCTCCGCCGCCGTGAGCGGCGCGCGCGGCTCGGGCCGACGGCGCGCCACGATCGCGGTCTGGTAGTGCGGCACCACGCTGTAGCGCGTGAGCATCCGCTCCATCAGCACGATCAGCGAGGCGACCGTCTGGTCCTTCGGGTCGTTCCAGTCGAAGTTGCGCAGGATGCCGGTGAAGAACGGGCGCACCATGGTGCCGCCGTAATCGGCACGGTCGATCACGTCGAAATACTGGTAGGTGAGCGGCAGGATGCGCGAGGCGTGCACGCCCTCCGACGGGTCGTGCTGCAGCATCCATTCGAGCGAGGGCGCGGGCACGCAGTAGCGCAGGCGATCCACCAGGTGGTCGTGGCGGTAGCCGGGGGCGAGGCACGCATCGATCTCGTCGATGATGTCCATCACCTGCTTGTGGTACATGTGATAGTCGGGCCCGACATACTCGTCGTAGACCAGCAGGCCACCGGGTTTCAGCACCCGGTGCATCAGCTGGAACATCTCCTCGATGCGGTCGAAATGGTGGATGGCGGCCGCCACGAACACCGCATCGAAGCTCGCATCCGGCAGGTTGTCGCCGAGCACGTCGGCCGCCCGCATCTCGATCCGGTCCGATAGTCCAGCCTCCGCGAAGCGTGCGGTGGCGCGCTCGCAGGCCTGGGCGGACATCTCGTACGCCACGACATGGCCCGCATAGTTGTTGCGAACGATGTGCTCCTCGTTCCACGCCATGCCCGAGCCCAGCGCCAGCATGCGGGCCGGCGGCGGGGTCAGGAACTCGCGGCCCACGCGGTCGAGATTGTAGCCGTCCTTCGAGCCGGTCTGCGGGATCGCGACCGCGCGCTCGTAGAGGAATTTGTGCTGCGTGTAGTCGACCGGGTCGCCTTCCACCACGCGCTGCGTGCCGACATGCTCGTCGCCCTCGTAGCGCTTGTCCCAGATTGCCGTGGCATCCGCGCCTGCTTCGTCCGCCACCATCTTCGCTCCCCGGTCAGTGCGGCCACGATACCAGACCGCCGGCGAGCGGACGAGTGGGCGGCGCCCGTTGGCACGGACCGCCCGATCTGCTTAGTGCGCCCGATCCGCGGCCGGATCCCGGTGCGCGCCCCTCCAGCCAGGCCGGTCCAGCATGTCGAGCACGCTGCGCATGATGCCGGAGGCATGGTGCGCATGACGAAGCGCCGCCTTGTCCCCGCCGCCGCCTGCGCCGTGGCGGCGCTGGTCATGGCGGCGCTGCTCGCGCTCGACGCCACGCCGCGATTCATGCTCGGCGATTCGATGTCCTACCTGATGACCGGCCGGAACGGCGTGGACTCCTACCCGCCCGACAGGTCCTGGATCTACGGCCTCGCCGCACGCGGGCTGGTGGTCGCGACGCATGGGTTCAGGGCGCAGATGCTGCTGGATGCGGCGGGCCTCGCGGCCTTCGTGTTCGCGGCGGTGTCGCTGCTGCCCGCCCGGCGCGGCGCGACGCTCGTGGCGATCGCCTTCGCGGTGGCGATCGCCTGCGACCCGCTCACGCAGACCTATGTCCGCTTCACCATGTCGGACCTGCCGGCGGCCCTGCTGTTCGCGGGCTTCGTCTGCGGACTCGCGGGCCGCTTCGCGCCGGCGCCGCGCCGCCATGCCGCCGCCGCGTGGCTCGGCATCGTCGCGTGCGGCGCCGGTGCCGTGGCGTTCCGCGTCGCTTACGTGCCGATCGAGCTCGGAACCGCCGTGCTCGCCGCCCTCCCCTCGCTCGCGCGCCGCGGCACCGTGCGGCCGCTGCTGCTCGCGGGCCTGGTGCCGCTCGCGAGCGTGGTGGCGCTCGGGCAGCTGAACGGCGCCGTGTTCGCCCATCGCTTCGGCGACGGCCCGTTCGTCAATCGCCTGTCGGGCGTGTTCCTGATGGGCGTGTTCAGCCCGGCGCTGACCGCGCGCGACATCCGCGCGGCCGGCGTGCCGGTGAGCGACGCCGAGGTCGCCGCGATGCGCCTCGGCGGCGACGACAACCGGATCGCCCAGGTCTGGGGTTCGCAAAGCTTCTGGCTCCGCAACGTGGTGGCCGCAAAGCTCCACGCGAGCGGCGAATACGATCGCCGCGAGGACGCGGCCGCCCACCGCATGGTGGTGGTGGGCCTGGAGCACCATCCGCTCGCCTTCGCCGGCGTCTATCTGCGCAGCCTGGAGGCGCAGTTCGCACCGGCGGAATGGCGGCGCCATCTCGTGGGCGAGCTCGGCCTGACGCGCACGCTCGACGGCTGGTTCGTGGACGACATGAACCGCCATCTCCGCCACCCGATCGCAGCCGACGTCACGCATCGCTCCTCGCTGCTGCCCCGGGCACTCCAGTGGAGCGTGGGCGCCTACCCCGTGCTGCTGGGATGGGGACTGATCGCGGCCGTCGTCACGCTGGTGCGCAGCCGCTCCACCGCCGCCCATCTCGTGGCCGCGGCGGTGATCGTGACGTTCGGCGCCACGCCTCTCTACAGCAACTACGTCATTCCGCGGTATCTGCTGCCCGCGGTGATGTTCGCCTGGCTGCTGATCCCGATGGCCTTGCTGGACGTTGACACGAACCCGGCGCTTGGCGAAATGACCGCCCGGGCGACGCGCGCCGTTCCGGGCACGTCCAGGAGAGGCGAACCCCACGGTGCCTGAGTTCTCCGCCCATGCCGGCCTGATCGCCCGGGTGTTCCGTGCCGGGCTCGGGCGGCCGCCCGACGGGTTCGCGCTCCAGAGCTTCGCCGCGATGCTGCGCGACGGCGCGGGCCTGATGGGCGTGGCGCGCGCGGTCGCGTCGTCGGCCGAGTTCCGCGCCGTGCACGGCGCGGAGGACATCTGCAGCGTCGCCTACGTGACCACGCTGTTTCGCAACGCCTTCGACCGCGACCCGGACATCCAGGGGCTTGCCACGATCACCACGCTCGGCTCGCGCGCCGAGGCGCTCGCGGTGGTGGCGGGATCGGACGAGGCGCGCGAGACCATCAAGCTGCTGGGCGAGCTCTATCCCGACGGCGCCACGCCCACCGATGTGCTGGGCTACCCGCTCTGGGTCGAACAGCGCGAGGCGCTCGAGGAGGAGGATCGCATCGCGATCGGCCGGCAGATCGACGCGATGGCCGCACCGCCGCGCTTCTCGCTGCTGATGATCGCGGCGTTCACCCGCCCCGACCTGCTGGAGGAGACCGTCCAGTCGCTCTCGGTGCAGCTCTACCCGAACTGGGAGTTGTGCATCGCCTGCACGCACAACCTGCCACGGATGGTGCGCGGGACGATCGAGCGGATCGCCGCGGGCGTCCCGGGTGTGCGGCTGGTGGACACCGATGCGGGGAGCGGGATCGGCGATCTCTGGCAGGCGGCACTGCAGGCGGCGGGCGGCGACGTCGTGGCGTTCCTCGACGCGGGCGACCGGCTTGCGGTCACGGCGCTCTACGAGATGGCGGCGGCGCTCGCGGCCTCGCCCACGCTCGACCTGCTCTATTCCGACGAGGACAGCATCGCCGAGAACGGCGAGCGCTCCGAGCCGCTGCTCAAGCCGGGCTGGAGCCCCGACGCGCTGCTCGCCGGCGACGTGGTGGGGCAGCTCGCGGTGATGCGGCGCGCGCGCGTGCTGGCGGTGGGCGGCATCCGCGCGGATGCGGGCGGCCAGGCGCGCTACGATCTCCTGCTGCGCCTGACACATGACATGGCTCCCGGCGCGATCGCCCATGTGCCGGACGTGCTGTTCCACCGTGGCCGCCAGCCGGGGCGCAAGCTGCCGTTTCCGCGCAGCCGTGCCACGACGAGCCATCCCGACGTGGTGCAGGCGGTGGCGCGCCACCTGCGCGAGACCGGACGCGACGTCGAGGTGGGCGATGTCTATATCGGCGGCGATGTCTGGCCGCGGGTGACGTATCCGCGGCCGGCGAAGCGGCCGCGCGTGTCGGTGCTGATCCCGACCTGCGACCAGCCGAAGCTGCTCGCCGCCTGCGTCTCGGGACTGCTCGAGCGCACCGCCTATCCCGACCTCGAGATCCTGATCGCCGATAACGGCAGCGAGACCGCGGCCGCATCCGAACTGTTCCGCAGGCTCGCGCGCGACAGTCGCGTCCATGTCGAGGCGATCGACATCCGGTTCAACTGGTCCGCGCTGAACAACCGGCTCGCCGCGCACGCCACCGGCGACGTGCTCGTGCTGATGAACGACGACGTCGAGGTCATCGGTCCCGACTGGCTCGACGAGATCGTGCGCCAGATCTCGCGCGAGGGCGTCGGCATCGTGGGCGCGCGGCTGCTCTACCCCGACCGCACGCTGCAGCATGGCGGCATGGTGCTGAGCGAGATGGCGGCGACGCACGTGCTGCGCTCATCGCGCGAGGAGGAGCCCGGCTATCTGGGGCAGCTGACCCTGACGCGCGACCTCTCCGCGGTCACGGGCGCCTGCCTCGCGATCCGCCGCTCGCTGTTCGCAGCACTCGAGGGTGCCGACGAGAGCTTCGACCACACCTGCAACGATGTCGATCTGTGCCTGCGCGCGCGCGCAGCCGGCTGGCGGGTGGTGTGGACGCCGCACGCGGTGCTCGTCCATGTCGACGGGGCCACGCGCGGCCACGACAAGACGATGGAGCAGCTGACGCGCTTCTGGCACGACCTCAGCCGCCTGCACGAGCGCTGGGGCGAGGCCATGGATTACGATCCGTTCCTCAACGCCAACCTCGTCGCCACCGACCACAGCCTGGTGCTGTCGCCGGTGCCGCGGCGGAAACTCCCCTGGGCCGAGCTCCGCGAGACCGTGGTCGAGGAAGCCAGGCTCCGACGCCGCGGTCGCGAGGTGGAGACGTGATGGCGTTCCGGTCGGGCTGAGATCGCACGGTGTCCGCCTTCACACCCTCCGCCACCGTGACCCAGTGCGCGATCCTCGTGGGCGGGCTCGGCACGCGGCTCGGCGCGCGCACGCAGCATCTGCCGAAGCCGCTGATGCCGTGCGGCGACCGGCCGTTCCTCGCCTGGCTGATGCGCGAGATGCAGCGCTACGGCGTCGACGAGTTCCTGCTGTTGGCCGGCCATCTCTCGGACGAGATCGAGCGCGCGGTGGACGCGATCCGTGCCTTCCTGCCACGGGCCGCGCGGATCACGATCTCGGTCGAGCCGCAACGTGCCGGCACCGGCGGGGCATTGCGTGTCGCACGCGACCAGCTGCACGAGCGTTTTCTGCTGTGCAATGGCGACTCCGTGTTCGCCGCACCCCTCGGGCCGCTGCTGGCGCGCGCGGCCGCCACGCGCGGGCCCTGGATGGTGCTGCGGCGCATGGCCGAGACCGGCCGCTACGGCGTGGTGACGCTCGCGCCGGACGGCGAGACCGTGCGGCATTTCGCAGCCTCGGACCCGGCGGGCGGTACGGGCCTGATCAATGCCGGGATCTACCTGCTCGAGCGCGACCTCGTTCGCGATCTGCCGGAGCAGTGCTCGCTCGAGGCGGACATCCTGCCGCGGCTCGCGCATGACGGACGATTGCGGGCGGTCACGGGCGCGGGCTGGTTCCTCGACATCGGCATCCCCGAGGATCTCGCGCGCGCGCAGCACGAGTTGCCCGCGCAGCTGAAGCGCGGCGCGTTGTTCCTCGACCGCGACGGCGTGCTCAACCACGATCATGGCTGGGTCGGCACGCGCGAGCGCTTCGAATGGACACCGGACGGACGCGCGGCGGTGCGCGCGGCCTGCGATGCGGGCCGGCACGTGTTCGTGGTGACGAACCAGTCGGGCATCGCGCGCGGGCTCTACACGGAAGCGGATTTCGCGATGCTGCACCGCTGGATCCTCGACGAGATCCACCTGGCCGGCGGCACCATCGACGATCTCCGCTTCTGCCCGTATCACGCGGATGCCGCGGTCGCGCGCTACCGGCAGGACAGCGACTGGCGCAAGCCCGCGCCCGGCATGATCCTCGACCTCCTGCGCGCCTGGGAGCTCGACCCCGCACGGTGCACGATGATCGGCGACCAGGCGCACGACGTCGCCGCCGCGCGCGCGGCCGGCATCACGGGGCAGCTCACGCAGGGGTGGCGACCTGCTCGACATCCTGGCCACCGAAGGCATCTGCGCATGACGGGGGCGGCATGAACGGGTGGAACACGATCCGGGCGCGCGTGCCGCTGCGGTTGGGGCCTGGCCGGCGGAGGCACCGATCTCGGTCCCTATTGCGACATCCATGGCGGCGCGGTGCTGAACACCACGATCGACCGCTACGCCTATGCGTTCATCGAGGCCTCCGACGACGGGCGCATGCATTTCGTGGCGCCCGATGTCGAGCTGGCCGAGAGCTTCGCCGTGCCGGCGGGCGCGGCGCCGGACGATCTGTTCGCGGGTGCGAAGCTCGCGCTGCATGCCGGCGTCGTGCGCGGCCTGACGCGGCGCTACGGCGTGGCCGTGCAGCCCTGGCGCGTGACCTCGTTCGTGGATGCGCCACCCGGCTCCGGCCTCGGTTCGAGTTCGGCACTGGTGGTGGCGCTCGTGGAGGCGTGTGCCGCTGCGATGTCGCTGCCGCTCGGTCCCTACGACGTGGCGCATCTGGCCTACGAGATCGAGCGCGTCGATCTCGGGCTCGCCGGCGGCAAGCAGGACCAGTATGCGGCGACCTTCGGCGGCATCAACTTCATCGAGTTCCTCGGCGGCGACCGCGTGATCGTCAACCCCGCTGCGCATCCCGGCGGCGACGCTGAACGAGCTGCAGACCTCGCTGGTGATCTGCTTCACGGGCGTGTCGCGCCGATCGGAGACGATCATCGCCGAGCAGCAAAGGCATCTCGTCGAGCTCTCGCCGGAAGCGATCGACAGCATGCACCAGCTCAAGGAAGACGCGCTGGCGATGAAGGACGCACTGCTGCGGGCCGATATCGGACGTATGGCGACGGTCCTGAACCGCTCCTGGATCGCGAAGAAGCGCACGGCCAAAGGGATCTCCACGGAAGGCATCGACCGTCTCTATGCCGAAAGCATGGCGCGCGGCGCGCTCGGCGGCAAAGTGTCGGGCGCGGGCGGTGGCGGGTTCATGATGTTCATCGTGCCACCCGCGCGGCGTGTCGACGTGATCCGCGGGCTCAAGCTGGCCGGCGGCGATGCCGGCGGGGTCGACCTCACGCAGAAAGGCGCTGAAGTTTGGGACGACCTGAACCTGCCCGGCGGCGGGGGAGCCTGGCCGGGCGATCGAAAACCTCCAGCGCCGCCTCGCCCGCGGCCGAGGCGGAGGCGCTGGCGGCACGCGAGGCGGCCACGCGCGCCGCCGCCCACGAGGCGGAGGCCCCGTGCCGCCACGGAAGCGCTTCGGCGATCGGATCTGCCGCCGCTCACAGCCCTACGAGTTCCGCAAGATCGAGGCCTACTACTGGAAACTCAGGAACGAGAACGAACGCCTCGCATTGCGGATCCGCGCGCTGGCCCCTGCAGCTCGAGGGCGCGGAAGCGGAGGCCGCCGGCGATGCGGGCAGCCCCGCCGTGCAGGCACTCGAGCAGAGCCTGGCAGCGCTGCGCGCCGAACACGACCTCGTGCTGCGCTCGACCATCTGGCGCGTGGGCCGACGTGTCGGCACCGTCGCCGGCCGCCATCCGGGGCTCACCGGCCCGCTGCGCCGCGCGGCCAAGCTCGGCTGGTGGGTGGCCACCGGCCGGATCGGTGCGCGGCTGCGCACACGCCAGCAGATGCACCAGGCGATCGCGGTGCTCCGCCAAACGCGCCTGTTCGACGCAGCCTACTACCTGTCGCACCATGCGGCGGTGGTGCCGCCCGGCTCCGACGCGATCATGCACTTCCTCTGGGTGGGTGCCGCTGCCGGCCTTGACCCGCACCCGCTGTTCGACACGTCCTGGTACGCGTCGCAGATGCCGGCCGGAAGCACGGTCAACCCGCTCGTGCACTATCTCGAGGGAACGGGGACGATCGATCCCCATCCTTTGTTCGACCAGGCGCACTACCTGGCACAAGACCGCGGCGCCCTGCGTCCGGGCGAGACCGCGCTCGAGCACTACCTCGCCGCGTCCGACAGGAACACGGCCGCGCCCAACGCGGTGTTCGACCCGCATGCCTACCTGCTCGAATATCCGGAGGCGGCCGGCCATCCCGGTGGCCCGCTGCTCCACTACGTGGAGACGGGCGAGGCGCGCGGCCTGGCCCCGCATCCTTTGTTCGATCCGGCCTACTACGCGGCCCGACACCCGGAGGCGTCCGAGCTCGGACCGCTCGGTCACTATCTCCGCGTCGGCCGGTCGGCGGGTCTTGCGGGCTCGGCCACGATGGCGGAACTCGGCATCCCGTCGCTGCCGCACGAAGTCGCCTTCGCCTTGGCGGACCGGCCCGACATCTCCGTGATCATCCCGACCTATGGCCATCTGTTCGAGACCGTTCGCTGCCTGGCCGCGGTGCAGGCGCACACGGGCGCCATCGCCTACGAGGTGATCGTGGCCGACGACCGGCCGGCCGCACCCATCGCGCCCGCGCTTCCCGCGGGCGGCGGCCTCGCGGTGCATGTGAACGAACGCAATCTCGGCTTCCTCCGCAGCTGCAACGCGGCCGCCAGGCGCGCCCGCGGGCGGCTGCTCGTCTTCCTCAACAACGACACCGTGGTGGGCGCGGACTGGCTGCGCCCGATGATCACCGTGATCGATGCGGACCGCCGCGTCGGCATGGTCGGCTGCAAGCTGCTGAACCCGGACGGCACGATCCAGGAAGCCGGCGGGATCATCCACAGCAATGGCTGGGGGTTCCCCTATGGCAGCGGCGACGTTCCCGGGCGCGGCGCCTACAACGTCGTGCGCGACGTCGATGTCGTGACCGGCGCCTGCTTCCTCGTGAGGCGCGACCTGTTCGAGCGGTTCGGCGGCTTCGACGATCGCTATGCGCCGGCCTTCTACGAGGAATTCGATCTCGCGACCACGTTGCGCGACGCCGGCTACCGCGTGGTCTACCAGCCCGCGAGCGTGGTCGTGCATCACGGCAGCGCCTCGTATGGGCGCGAGGTCCGCGACCGTCTGTCCAAGCTCAACCACGGCAAGTTCTGCGCGAAATGGCGCACCCTGCTGGCGCGCCAGCCGGTCGAAGGCGATCCGCTGTTCCTGGTGCGCGAGCGCCCGTCGCCGCGCGGCGTGATCCTGGTGATCGACGACAAGGTTCCCGAATACGACAAGCATGCCGGCGCCGTCACGCTGTTCCAGTATCTCAACCTGATGGTCGAGCTCGGGCTGAAGGTGATCTTCCACCCGCAGGACGGCCAGCCGTTGCAGCCCTACACCGACGCGCTGCAGCGGCGCGGCATCGAGATCGTGCACGCGCCCGACACGCTGGCCGAATGGCTCGCGGAGAACGGCCGGCATGTCGATTTCGTCTGGACCGCGCGCCCGTATGTGACCTTCCCGATCCTCGACCTCATCAAGCGCACCACCGGTGCGCCGATCCTCTACTACACGCACGACCTGCACTATCTGCGCGAGATGCGGCGCTTCGAGCTCGACGGCAATGGCTGGGCGCGCGAGGAGTCCGAACGCCTCAAGCCGATGGAGCTCGGCATCTTCGCGGCCGTGGACATCGTGATGACGCCGAGCACGGAGGAGGCCCGCATCATCGCGCTCGAGGTGCCCGACGCGCGCGTGGCCGTGGTGCCGCCCTATCTTTTCCCCGACACCGCCTCGGTCGATCCGGCAACGCTCGACTTCGCCTCGCGCCGCGACGTGCTGTTCGTTGGCGGCTTCGACCACACGCCGAACGTGGACGCCGCACTCTGGCTGGTGCGCGACATCATGCCGCTGGTCTGGGCGACGGCCCCCGACACGCGCGCGATGATCGTGGGTCACGCGCCCCCCGACGAAGTGCGCGCACTCGCCGGTGATCGCGTGGAGGTCACGGGCTTCGTGCCCAGCATCGATCCCTATTTCGCCCGCGCGCGCGCCTCGGTCAGCCCGCTGCGCTATGGCGCCGGCGTCAAGGGAAAGATCGTCTCGGCCCTGCAGGCCGGCATTCCCGTGGTCACCACGGGTTGCGGCAACGAGGGGATCCAGCTTGGCCATGGCGTGGAGGCTCTGGTCGGCGAGACGGCGGCCGACATCGCCGACGCCGTGCTGCGTCTGCTCGGCGATGCGCCGCTGTGCCGGGAGCTGTCGCAGGCGGGCGCGGCCGTGGTGCGCGAGCGCTTCTCCGCGACGCGCGCGCGTCGCGTTCTCCGCCGCCTGCTCGGCGACGATCTCTGCCCGCTCTGCGGCACGCGCCCGCGCCATCCGCAACCCGCCGCAGGTGCCGCGTGGGGCGACGGCCTGGCCTGCATGACCTGCCAGGCGCGCAACCGGGGTGCCGCACTCGGCCGCGCGATCCTGGCACCTTTCGGTCGCTACGGCGTCTCCAGCCTGCGCGAGGCGCTGCCGCTGCTGGCGGACCTGCGCCTCCAGGCCGTCGGCATCGCGGACGCGGTGGCGCGCGAACTCGCGGCCCTGCCGGGCTTCGGCTGCGGCGACACGGCGGCGGTGGCCGATGGCAGCATCGACCTTCTGATCAGCCTCGATCGTCCCGTCGATGTCGCGGAGGCGCGTCGCGTCGTGCGGCCTGGCGGACGACATGTCTTCGGCATGCCCGCGGCGTCGGACACCGTGGTGGGACAGCTCCGCGCCGACGGCTTCGCGGCCACTCTCCACACCGACGAAGAGGTTGCGCGGCCGGTGGTGGTCGAGGCCACGCGCATGGGGTGACGTGTCACAGGACGGTCACGCCGGGCCGCGTGATCGCAGGCGTAAGTGGCGGCCGACATGGTCCATCTCACCTCCCGGTCGGCGGCGTTCCTCCTCCTCCTCTGCGCCGTCCCGCATGGCGCGGCCCGTGCCGCCGCGCCGAGCGAGGAGGTCGCGGTGACCGGCGCCGGGCTCGCCGGCCGCGCGCCGACGCTCGCCTCGCTGGACGCCACGCAGCCGGTCTCGATCATCGGCCAGGCGGCGATCGAGGCGCTGCTGGCGCCCACCGCGAACTACGACGATGCCGTGCGGCTCTCGCCCTCGGTGCTCGACGTCTCGCCGGACGGGCCGGGTCTGTCGGAGGCCGCCACGCTCTCGATCCGCGGCTTCACCGACGGACAGTACAACGTCACCTTCGACGGCATCCCGTTCGCCGACAGCGACGACTTCACCCATCACAGCTCGGCCTATTTCGTGGCGCGCGATTTCGGCAGCGTCACCGTGGACCGTGGCCCGGGCGACGCCACCACGATCGGCAACGCGACCTTCGGCGGCACGGTGGCGCTCGCCTCGCGCGCCCTCGATGCCGCCGGCTCGATCTCGCCCACCGTCACGTCCGGCACCCACCGCACGATCTTCGGCGGCGTGTTGCTCCAGTCCGGCAAAGGCGGTTTGCCGGGCGGCGCGTCCGGCATGCTCGACCTTGAGGGCGACGAAAGTCACGGCGCTCTCGATGGCGGGGCGCAGCGCCGGCGCACGATCTTCGGCAAGTGGCTGGTCCCGCTCGGCGCACGCACCACGCTCACGCTGGTCACCAATGTCAGCCGCACGCGCCAGGGCGAGCCGATCGGCGCCACCCGCGAGGAGATCGCGCTCGGCGGCCCATCGACTGCGCTGAACGGCGATCCTGCAAGCCAGGCCTACGAAGGCTACAACGCGTCGGTCTACGCCACCGACATGTCGACCGCCGAGTTGGCGCATGGTTTCGCATCCGGCGTGTCGCTGACCGACACGGTCTACAGCTACGGTCTGTATCGCACGATCGACCAGGGCCGCGACCCGAATGGCGAGACGCCGAACGGCACCGCGTTCGGCCGCGGCGACGTGCCGGGCCAGTCGGGGCGCAACGGGCTGCGTGCCTGGGGCGACGTCCTGCGCGTCACCGCCCCGCTCGCACGCACGCTCTCGCTCGATGCCGGATGGTGGATCGAGCGGCAGCAGAACTCACGATTCCTGCTCGACGTCGACCAGACCCTCGGCCACGCCCCCGATCCGGACCTGGCATTCGTGGCGGGTGTGCCGGGCTCCGCCGCGATCGACCGCGTGCAGCGCGAGCAGCTGGTCACGCTCGAGCCCTATGTGCAGCTCGACTGGCGCCCGGTGCCCAAGCTCACGCTCTCCGCGGGCCTGAAGGGCGGCTGGTCGGCGCGCGCGGTGCAGGCGCCGGTGATGGAAGGCACGCGGCTGCCCACCGGTGCCCGCCGCGATGTCGGCGCGCCGCTGCCCTCGTTCGCGGCACGCTATGCACTCGCCCGCGACTGGAGCGTGTATGCGCAGGCGGCGCGCGGCTTTCTGGCGCCACCCCTGCAGTTCTTCGACGTGAGCGATCCGGCCACCGCCGCGATTGCGCCCGAGACCACCTGGAACTTCCAGGCCGGCACGGTCTGGCGCACGCGCGGCGTGTCGCTCGCGGCCGACGTCTATGACATCCTGTTCGCCAACGCCGTCGGCAGCCGCACGATCGGCGGCGAGACGGTGGATTTCGACCAGGGCCGCGTCGTCTATCGCGGCGTGGAGCTCGAGGCGACGCGGGCGCTCGCCTGGGGGTTCAGCGCCACCGGAAGTGCGTCCGCCAACGACGCCCACCAGCACGGCGCGGGGCCCGCGCCGAACGCGCCGCAGGCGACGCTGTCGGGCGGGCTGCTGTTCAAGGGCCACATGTTCGACGCGGCGCTGATCGACCATTGGACCGGCGGCACCTACGGCGACACCGGTGGCGCGCAATGGGTGGATCCGTTCAACGAGCTCGACCTCTCGGTGGGGCACACGGTGCACCTGCCGCAGGGGCCGCCCGTGAGCCTGCGGGCGCAGGTGTTCAACCTGCTGAACAGCCGCAAGATCGATGGGTTCGCGGGGTACACGGTAGCGGACGCGACGCCGCTGTGGTGGACGCAGGCGGGGTTGACGGTGTTCGTCGGGGCGACGACGAAGTTTTAGAAGGCCAGGGCCCTGCCCTGGACCCGCCAAGGGGTTTGCCCCTTGGATCCCATGACTTAACAAGTTGGGTCCGGGGACTGCGGCCCGACGCTTGCATGTTCCAACACGCTCATGGAACGAGGCCGGCGCCTGGTGACACACTGCCTCGAGCTGAACGGCATCACCCGCCGCTTCGGCACGCTGACCGCGAACGATCGCGTGGACCTCGCAATCGGGCAGGGCCAGATCCACGCCCTGCTCGGCGAGAACGGCGCCGGCAAGTCGACGCTGACAAAGATCATCTACGGCGTGCTGCAGGCCGACGAGGGCACGATCCGCTGGCAGGGCGAGCGCGTCACGATCGCCGACCCGCGCGCCGCGCGCCGCCTGGGCATCGGCATGGTGTTCCAGCATTTCTCGCTGTTCGACGCGCTGACGGTCGCCGAGAACGTGGCCCTCGGCCTCGACGCGCCCGAGCCGCCGCCGAAACTCGCCACCCGCATCCGCGCGGTCAGCCGCGAATACGGCCTGCCGCTGGATCCCGACCGCACGGTGGGCTCGCTGAGCGTGGGCGAGCGCCAGCGCGTCGAGATCGTGCGCTGCCTGCTCGCGCACCCCCGCCTGCTGGTGATGGACGAGCCCACCTCGGTGCTCACGCCGCAGGAGGTGGCGCTCCTGTTCGCCACCCTGCGGCGCCTGGCCGCCGACGGCGTGTCGGTGCTCTACATCTCGCACAAGCTCGCCGAGATCCGCGCGCTGTGCGACGCGGCCACCGTGCTCCGCCACGGGCGCGTGGTCGGGCGCTGCGACCCGCGCGCCGAGACCGCGTCCTCGCTCGCGGGCCTCATGGTGGGCAGCGCCGTCACCGACGCGCGCCGCGAGGCCGCCGTGGTGCCCGGCGCGCCGGCGCTCGTGCTCTACGCGCTCGACCTGCCGCCCGCCGCCCCGCACGACATCCCGCTTCGCGGCGTGAGCCTCGAGCTGCGCGCCGGCGAGATCGTGGGCATCGCCGGCGTCGCGGGCAACGGGCAGAGCGAGCTCATGGCGGCAATCACCGGCGAGCGCCTGGCTCCCAACCCGGGCGACATCCGCATCGGTGCCACCGTGTGCGGCCGGCTGGGAGCGGCCGCCCGCCGCAGGCTCGGCCTCGCGACCGTGCCGGAAGACCGGCGCGGGCACGCCGCCTTGCCCGGCTTCACGCTGGCCGAGAACACGCTGCTCACCGGCCGCGAGCGCGCGGGCCTGGCGCGCGGCGGGATGGTGCGCACGCGTGCGGCCCGCGACTTCGCCCGCCGGATCGTGGCCGCATTTGACGTGCGCGGCGGCGCGGCCGAGGCGCATGCGGGCAGCCTGTCGGGCGGCAACCTGCAGAAGTTCATCATGGGCCGCGAAATCCTGCAGGCGCCGGCGGTGCTGGTGGCGGCGCAACCCACATGGGGCGTCGATGCCGGGGCCGCCGCCGCCATCCACAACGCGCTGTTCGAGCGCGCGGCGGCAGGCGCGGCGGTGCTGGTGATCAGCCAGGATCTCGACGAGCTGCTCGCCATCACCGACCGGATCGCGGTGATCAACGCGGGCCGCCTCAGTGCCGCGATCCCGGCGCGCGAGGCGACCATCGCGACGCTCGGCCTGCTGATGGGCGGCGTGCACGGGGCCGAGGAACATGCGCATGCCTGAGTTCCGCCTCGAGCGCCGCGCGGCTGCGCCCGCCTGGGCGACCGCGCTCGCCGCACCCGCCTCCGCACTCCTCGCGATCGCCGCCGCCTCGATCCTGTTCGTGGCGCTCGGCTACCCCGCCGGCCCGACCCTGCACGCCTTCTTCGTCGAGCCGTTCGAGACGCTGAACGGGGTCTCCGAGCTCGCCCTGAAGGCCTCGCCCCTGATCCTGATCGCGCTGGGCCTGGTCGCCTGCTTCCGCGCCAATGTCTGGAACATCGGCGCGGACGGGCAGTTCACGGTGGGTGCGCTGTGCGCCGGCGCGGTGGCGCTCGCCTTCGGCGACGCCGGCAGCCCGGCGGCACTTCCCCTGATGGTGGCGGGCGGCATCGCGGGCGGTGCCGCCTGGGCCGCGATCCCCGCCGTGCTGCGCACGCGCTGCAACGCCAGCGAGATCCTGGTCAGTCTGATGCTCACCTATGTCGCGGGCCTGCTCCTGACGGCGATGGTGTTCGGCCCGCTGCGCGACCCGCAAGGCTACGGCATCCCGCAATCGCGCATGTTCGCCGACGACGAGGCGCTGCCGGTGCTGTTCGGGGGCACCCGCATCACGCTCGGCACGGCGATCGGGCTGCTCCTGCCGCTCGCGGGCGCGTTCTGGCTGCGGCGGTCGGTCGCAGGCTTCGCGATCCGCGCCTTCGGCGCCTCGCCGGCGGCCGCGCGCTTCGCCGGCTTCTCCGAGCCGCGCACCGTCTGGCTGGTGTTGCTGCTGAGCGGCGGCCTGGCGGGGCTCGCCGGCTGCTTCGAGGTCGCGGGTCCGATCGGCCAGCTGATCCCGGCGGTCTCGCCCGGCTACGGCTTCACCGCGATCATCGTGGCGTTCCTGGGCCGGCTCGACCCGATCGGCATCATCCCGGCCGGGCTGCTGGTGGCGCTCTCCTATGTCGGCGGCGACCTGGCGCAGGTGGGCGTGGGCCTGCCCCGCGCGGCCACCGGGATCGTGCAGGGCATGCTGCTGCTGTTCCCGCTCGCCTCGGAGTTCTTCGTGCGCTACCGCCTCCGTCGCATCGTGGCCTCGCCGGTCGTGTCCGCGCAGGTCGTGCCCACATGATGCTCGTCCCGCTCCTGGCCACCGTCATGACCGCCGCCACCCCGCTGGCGCTGGCAGCACTTGGCGAACTCGTGACCGAACGCGCCGGCGTGCTCAATCTCGGCGTCGAGGGCACCATGCTGGTGGGCGCGGTGGTGGGCTTCGCGGTGATGGCCAGCACCGGCAGCCACACGCTGGGCGTGCTGGCGGGGTGCGCGGCCGGCATCGCGATGTCGGCGCTGTTCGCGGCGCTGACCCTGCCGCTCGCCGCCAACCAGGTGGCGACCGGCCTGGCGCTCACCGTGTTCGGCACCGGGCTCTCCGCCCTGCTCGGCCAGCATTACACCGGCCGCACCGTGGCGCCGCTGCCGCGCCTGCCGCTGCCGGGCCTGCTCCACCAGGACGTGCTGGTCTATGCCAGCCTCGCCGCCGCCCCGCTGCTGGCGGCCTTTCTCCAGCGCACGCGCGCGGGCCTGGTGCTGCGCGCGGTGGGCGAGAACGCCGAGGCCGCCCACCAGCTCGGCACCCGCGTGCTCCGCCTGCGCCTCGCGGCCGTGCTGTTCGGCGGCGCCATGTCGGGCCTGGGCGGCGCCTATCTCTCGCTCGCCTACACGCCGCTCTGGGCCGAGGGCATGACCGCCGGCCGTGGCTGGATCGCGCTGGCGCTGACCGTGTTCGGCGCCTGGCGGCCCTGGCGCGTGCTCGGCGGCGCCTACCTGTTCGGCGGCATCGAGGTGGGCGGCCTCTACCTGCAGGGGAGTGGGGCGCTGCACGTGCCGCCGCAGCTGCTCGCCGCGATCCCCTACCTGGCCACGGTCGTGGTGCTAGCCTGGGTGTCCGCCGGCGGTGCCGCACGGCGGCTCGCGGCTCCGGCCGCGCTGGGAAAACCGTTCCGCGCGCTCGGATAAGGAGACCGTCTCACATGCACAGCCGCCGGGCGTTGCTCGCCACTGCCGCGTCCATCGCCGCGCTGCCGCGCGCCGCGCGCGCCGCCGACCCGCTGAAGGTCGCCTTCGTCTACACCGGCCCGATCGGCGATCTCGGCTACTCCTACCAGTGGGACCAGGCGCGCCTTGCCCTCGACCAGGCGCTCGGCCCGCGCATCGCCACCCGCTACGTCGAGAACGTGCCCGAGGGGCCCGACTGCGAGCGCGTGCTGCGCGACCTGGCCGGTGCCGGCACGGGCCTGATCTTCTCCACCTCGTTCGGCTTCATGAACTCCGCACTGAAGGCCGCGCGCCAGTTCCCGGGGACGAAGTTCGAGCAGGGCACCGGCTACAAGACCGTGTCCAACGTGGCCGAGGTGAACATCCGCTGGTACGAGGCGCGCGCGGTGTGCGGCACCATCGCGGCGATGACGTCGAAGAGCGGCATCTGCGGCTACGTCGCGCCCTACCCGATCCCCGAGGTGATCATGGGCGTGAACGCGTTCACCATCGCCGCCCGCCGCGTGAACCCCGCGTTCAAGGTCCGCCTGATCTGGGTCAACACCTGGTTCGACCCCGGCCGCGAGGCCGACGCCGCCAAGTCGCTGATCGACCAGGGTGCCGACATCCTCGCCACCCACACCGACAGTCCCGCCGTGATGCAGACCGCGCAGGCCCGCGGCATCCACGCCTTCGGCCAGAGCTCCGACCAGGCGCGGTTCGGGCCCGCGGCCCAGCTCACCGCGATCGTCGACCACTGGGACCCCTACGTGATCGCCCGCACCAAGGCCGTGCTCGACGGCGGCTGGACCACGGGCAGCCTGTGGGCCGGGTTTCGCGACGGGCTGCTCGTGCTCGCCCCCTACGGGCCCGCCGTCACGCCGCCCGTGCGCGCCGCCGCCGAGGCGGTGCGCACCGGCATCGTCTCGGGGGCGCAGCACCCGTTCGCAGGTCCCGTCCGCGACCAGGCCGGCACGGTGCGCATCGCCGCCGGCGAGACGGCGCCGGACGCCGACCTGCTGCGGATGTCCTGGTTCGCCGAAGGCGTGGCCAGCTGACCGCGCCGCCATGTCCGACGACGACGCACTCGACCCGGTCCTGCTCCGCTCGTTCCTGGCGGTCGCAGAGACGCTCGGCTTCACCGCGGCGGCGCGGCGACGCGGCCTCGGCCAGTCCACCGTCAGCCAGCACATCGCCCGGCTCGAGGTTGTGGTGGGGCGCACGCTGCTGCTGCGCACCACCAAGCGGGTCGAGCTCACCGCCGACGGCGAGGCGCTGGCCGAATTCGCGCGCGACATCATCGCCGCCAACGACCGCGCGCTGGGCTTCTTCGCCGCAGGCGTGCTCCGCGGGCGGCTCAGGCTCGGCGTCTCCGAAGACCTGGTGCTGTCGCGCCTGCCGGAGATCCTGGGCGCCTTCCGCGCCCGGCACCGGGAGGTCGACGTCCACCTGTCGGTGGGGCTCAGCGCCCGGCTCTACGACATGCTCGACCGCAACGCGCTCGATCTCCTGGTGGCCAAGCGCCTCGCCGGCGACGGCCGCGGCACGCCGCTCTGGCGCGAACGTCTCGCCTGGTATGGCGACGCCACCCGCGACCCGGGTGCGCCCGTGCCGCTCGTGGTGTTCGAAGGCACCAGCATCACCCGCAAGCTCGCGATCGAGGCGCTGGATGAGGCCGGGCAGGTCTGGCAGATCGCCTTCAGCAGCGACAGCCTCGCCGGCGTGATCGGGGCCGTCCGCGCGGGTTACGGCGTGACCGCGCAATCACCGCTGCTGGCGCAGTCGGGGATGCCCGACCGGGCGGCCGATCCGGAGCTGCCGCCGCTGGGCGAGGTGGAGTTCGTGATCGTGGGGCGCACGCGGCAGCTGCAGGGCGCGGCGGCGGCGCTGTTCGAGGACGTGCTGGCGCAGCATCCGGCGCGCTAGAAGGCCAGGGCCCTGCCCTGGACCTGCCCGCGACGAGCCAGGTCCAGGATCGGGATGAAGCGCCGGCTTCCTAGCTCGGCACCACGTCGGCCGGGGACCGGGGCAGATGGTCCAGGATCTTCGGATCGATCCGGAGCGTCTGCGCCACCATCGCGGGCGGCGTGCGCACCAGCCAGTCCGTCAGCGAGATCTCCTCGTATTTGGCCGTCTTGAATATCTCCAGAAACACGAGGTCGTCGTTGCCCGTGTTCTCGATGTAGTGGCCGAGGCTCTTCTTCACGTAGCCGACGTCGCCCGGCTTGAAGTCCGCCGTTTGCGCCGCCGGGCCCGCGTTGAACACCGTCATGCGGCCCTGACCGGAGATCCAGTACTGCCACTCGTCGGCGTTGGGGTGCCAGTGCAGCTCGCGCAGCGCGCCCGGCTTCACCACGACCTGCGCCATCGCGACCGTGACCGAGGCGTGGAAGTTGCGCACGCTGTCGACGATCCGCACGCTGCCGCCGGCCGTGGTCTTGGTGGCGGGCATGGCCGCCGCGTCGAACACGAAGGACTGCTTGGGCGCGCCCGAGAACCCGCCCCCGACCGCCGACTGGTCGGCGGCGAGCGATCCGGGCACGTCGCCCTGGAAGATCCACAGATTGTTCAGCGGCACGTTCCGGAACGCGTCGGCCGACACGCCGAAATTCTTGGCCAGCACCTCGGGCGGCGTGTGCGCCACCCAGTCGGTGACCATCAGCGTGTCGAACTCGGTGGCGTGCCCGTCATCGAACACGATCAGGAACTCGGTGCCGTCGGGACCCAGCCCCTGCAGCGAGTGCGGCAGGCCGGGCGGGAAATACCACAGCCCGCCCGCATGCACGTCGGCCACCTGCGGGCGTCCGTCGCTGTCGAGCACGGTGATGCGGCAGGTGCCGTTGGTGACGAACGCCCATTCCGCCTGCTGGTGCCAGTGCATTTCGCGGATGCCGCCGGCCGCCAGGCGCATGTTGACGCCGGCGAGTTCGGTCGAGATCTGGAAATCGCGCTGGTTGACCTCGCGCGCCCAGCCACCGCTCTGGAAGCGGGTGTGGGCATTGTTGAACGACGACCAGAACAGCGCCATCCCGTTGATGTCGGTGGGCGGCGGCGCGGCGTTGAACGAGGGAAACTGGCCGGTGAGGGTCGCATTCTGCGGACCCGGGTTGGTGAGTGCCGAAGGCACCGCGCCGTTGATCCGGCCCTCCGCGGGCTGGTCGGGATTGCCGAAGCCGCGCGGGGCCGCGGTGGCCGCACGCGCGGCGCCGAACGCGCCGGCCGCGGCCACGATCATGCGTCTGGACAAGGGGTTCATGGCGCCTCTCCGCTTTGAATTCTCGCCTGTCTATCCGACCGGCGGATTAATTCCAGTAAACTCATTGCACCGCAGGATGAGCCGAACCGTGGCTTGCGCGCACCGGTCCCGCCGCACCCGCTTGCCTTGCGGCGACCGCGGGGAGACAAGAAGCGACCGCGGGCGAAAAGGCCAGACACGACAATGACACCGGTAATGAACGGCGCGGAGCCGCAGAACACACGCGCCACTTCGCGCGCAGGACGCCTCGCAGGCCTGCTGCTCGGAACCGCCTGCGCCCTGGCCGCGGGCCGTGCGCACGCCCAGGCGACCGTCGCCACCGATGGCATCCCCGCCGCCGATCATGCCAGCATCGTGACGCTGCAGGACGAGAACGCCTCGATCAGCACGAACAAGCTGACCGACCGCTACTACGTGAACGGGCTGCGCGCCTCCTACACCTCGCCCACCGACATCACCGGCCACTGGCTGCAGAACTTCGGCGACGCGCTCTGGGGTGCGGGCCGCCAGCGCTTCTCGATCGACGTCGAGCAGGGGATGTTCACCCCCGACTTCACCAACCTGTCCACGCCGCTGCCAAACGACCGGCCGTATGCGGGCACGCTCACCATCACCGGGTCGCTGATCCACGACACGCTCGACACCCGCAGCCTGATCAACCTGACGCTCGGCTGGCAGGGCCCCGCCTCGGGCGCCCGCGAGCTGCAGAACGGGTTCCACGGCGCGATCGGCCAGGGCACCGACAACGGCTGGCACGACCAGCTCCGCAACGAGCCGCTCGGCCAGGTGCTGGTGGGCCGCACCTGGCGGTTCAGCCTCGGCCATCTCGGCGGCATCGAGTTCGACGCGTTGCCGGCCGTGAGCGCGGCGGCCGGCAACTGGCGCACCTATGCCGAGGGCGCGGCGATCTTCCGCGTGGGCCAGGGTCTCGGCTCGGATTTCGGCGTCGTGCGCCAGCAGCCCGGTGTGAGCGGGTCCGACGCCTACACGCCCACGCGACACATCGCCTGGTATCTGTTCGCGGGCGGCGACGGCCAGGGCGTGGCGCTGGACTCCACCTACGACCGCGAGGACGCGCCCACCTACACGAACGTGGCGATGATCCACGACGTGGGCGAGTTCGAGGGCGGCGCAGCCGTGCTGCTCTACGGGGTGCGGGTGAGCTACACGCAGGTGTTCCAGACGCACGAGTTCGTGGGGCAGAAGGGCGGGCTGCACCAGTTCGGGTCGCTCGCGGCGGCAGTCCGCTTCTGAGAAGCAGCGGCGGTCAGGTCGGCCGCCTGGGGACCAACGCGCCGACGGAGCGGGATCCGAGGGGCAGGCCCCTCGGCGGGCCCAGGGCAGAACCCCCGGCCTTGCGCCCACTGTCCAGGAAACCTCCGCCCTCACCCACCCTTCTCCTAGCGACGGGGAGATGAGGCATGGCGAAGACCGCAGGCGCGTATTCGGATGACGCGGCGGGCGCCGCCCCCTCCGCGTGATCGTCCATTCCCGCCATCCCACCAACGCGGAGCCGACGCCGGCGCGGCTCCGTGCCTCCTTTCTCACCGCGGCGCGCGACTTCTACGTGCGCAGCCACGGCGACGTCCCGCAGATCGACCCCGCCCGGCATGTCCTGCAGGTCGGCGGCCTGGTGGCGACACCGCTCGCCCTCGACCTCCAGGCACTCCGCGCGCGTTTCGCGCCCGTGACCGTGCCGGCGGTGATGCAGTGCGCCGGCAATCGCCGCGCCGACCTCCAGGGCGTGCATCCCACCTCCGGCGACCCGTGGGGGCCGGGCGCGATCGGCCATGCGGCGTGGCGGGCGTCGCGCTGGCCGCCGTGCTGCGCGCGGCGGGTGCGGCCCGGGACACGCATCTGCACGTGACCTTCGCATCCGCCGACACGATCGACATGCCGGGCGAAGGGCGGTTCCGCTACGGCGTGTCGATCCCGATCGCCAAGGCGATGGCACCCGAGACGCTGCTCGCCTGGGGCATGAACGGCGTCCCGCTCGCGGCCGCACATGGCGCGCCGCTTCGTGCCGTGGTGCCCGGCTTCGCCGGCGTGCGCTCGGCGAAGTGGCTCAGCACGATCACGGTGCAGGCCACCCCGTCGGACAACCACATGCAGCAGCGCGACTACAGGCTGCTGCCGCCCGACGTCACCGCCGAGACGGTGGACTGGGACGCGGGCACCGTGATCGACGCCATGCCGCTGACCTCGGCGATCTGCGAGCCTGCGCCCGGCGCGGCGCTCGCGGCGGGTCCAACGCGGGTGCGCGGCTACGCGACGGCGAGCGGGCGGCAGGTCGCACGCGTCGACGTCTCGCCGGATGGCGGCCGGACCTGGCGCCAGGCCGCGATCGAGCGGGACGCGCAGGCGCCCTGGAGCTGGGTGTTCTGGGAGGTGGCGCTGGCGCTGGCGCCCGGCGCCCACGAGCTCGTCGTGCGCGCCTGGGACGAGGCGGGGCAGACCCAGCCGTCGGAGGCCGCCCAGGTGTGGAACTTCAAGGGCTACCTCAGCGCCGCCTGGCACCGCGTCGCGGTGCGGGTGTCGGCGCGGCCGAGGGAACTTCCCGACACCCGGCGCGCCTGACCCCTCCATCGCATCGACCATCGGAGGCACCATGCCCGCACGCAATTGGCTCATCACCGGCTGCTCCACCGGGCTCGGACGGGCGCTCGCCGAGGTGTTGATCGCGCGCGGCGAGCGGGTGTTCGCCACCGCCCGGGATACCGCGTCGCTGACCGCGCTGGTGGCAGGCCACGACAACGCCCACGCGCTGCCGCTCGACGTCACCGACAACGCCGCGATCGCCGCCGCCGTCGCGGCGGCGGAGCGCGTGGGCCCGATCGACGTGCTCGTGAACAATGCGGGCTACGGCTACCTCACGGCCTTCGAGGAGGGCGACGAGGAGGGCTACCGCGCCCAGTTCGAGGCCAACGTCTTCGGCCTGATCGCGATGACCCGCGCGGTGCTGCCGGGCATGCGCGAGCGCGGACGCGGCCACATCCTCAACATCGCCTCGGTGGGCGGCCTGGTGGGCAATCCCGGCTCCTCCTACTACGCGGCCACGAAGTTCGCCGTGGTCGGGCTCTCCGACGCGCTGTCGAAGGAGGTCCGCCCGCTGGGCATCAAGGTCACCGTGGTGGAGCCGGGCCCCTTCCGCACCGACTGGGCCGGACGCTCGCTCAGGACCGGCAAGCAGCGCATCGACGCCTACGCGAAGTCGGTCCACGAGCGGCTCGACCAGGTGAACGCGCTCAGCGGCAAGCAGCCGGGCGATCCGGTGCGCGCGGCCGAGGCGATGATCACCGCGGTGGACAGCCCCGAGCCGCCGCTCAACCTCGTGCTCGGCGCGCCCGGCCTGACGATGGCGCGCGAGAAACTCGCGCAGCTGCAGGCCGAGTTCGACAAGTGGGAGACGCTGACGCTCGGCGCCGACTATCCCGACGGTCAGTGATCGCGTCGTCCGGAGCCATCGGTGGGGCGACCTCGCGGATGCTCCGGTTTTCGCGACGAGGTGCGGAATGGGACGACGCGGATAATTAAGGCTGGCGTCTGCGGGGGTCTGCTCCTATGGTGACCTCTGGCTGGGCTTTTTGCTGAGGCAGATTTCCTCTCTGTCGCGCATCGCACGGCATCGGACACTCCCTCAAAAAGATCGACACCCGCAAACGTGCGGGCCTTGGCTGTGGAGATGTACGATGCCGTCAGGCACTGTTAAGTGGTTCAATTCGACGAAGGGCTTCGGCTTCATTCAGCCGAGCGACGGTTCCAAGGACGTGTTCGTCCATATTTCGGCGGTCGAGCGCGCGGGTCTTGCGACCCTTCGTGACGGCCAGGCGCTCTCGTTCGATCTCGAGAACGGGCAGCAGGGGCGTACGTCCGCGGTCAATCTCAAGGCCGAGTGACTGTTCGGCGGGGTGCGCGAGCACTCCGCCATCCCCCCGTCGACGGAGGAACCATGACGACACCCAAGTTCGGCGTCGGCGACGTTGTTGCCTTGAATGTTCGCGGTCAGGAACGCACGCGCAGCCCGGGTCATTACGTGATCACGCGAGTTCTGCCGCTTGAGCGGGCCTACGGCTACCAGTATCGCGCGAAGAACGAGCGCGACTCCCACGAGCGCGCCTTCGACGAAGCCGAGATCATCGCGGCGAACTGATCCGTCGTATTTTCCGGCTTCTCGCGTTGCAACGTTTGGCTAGCAAAACGCTTGTTTTGTAGTCCAGTTCCGCTGGTTCCGGAGATGCGAATATGGCCGATACATCGCTCAAAGCACGTGGCTACCGCGCGGTTCCTCGTCAGGGCATGAGGAAGTGGTCGGTCATCCATGACGTCGACGGCCAGACCGTCGTCGTGGCTGAGTTCCACAGCTACTCCGCGGCCATGGTCGAATGCACGCGCCTCAACGCGCAGGGCACGGTGGACGACCACGCGCAGAACGTCGTGAGCAGCGATGCGCCGGTCGTCGTGGAGAGCAAGCTCAAAGTCCTCGCCTGACCACTCGCGAACCCCTGAACACTCGCGAACCCCTGACCGTTCGCGAACCGAGGCCAACCGTCCCGGCGCCCGCGCGGTCGCATCCGCGAGAACGCCGGCGAGCGCAGGAGATGGCGAGCGCGGGGGATGTCGCTCCGCCGGTGCCGCGGCCGAGCTCCGACCCACGATCTTGAACCCCTCGCCCGTCCGGCGTTCAGGTTCGGTGCCATTCGAGGAGCTCCGACATGCATCTGCCCTTCCCTCTCCGTGCGCCCGAGGGCGGTCAGCACGCCGGCGACGGCTCCGGCCCGCGCCCGCGTGTCCCCTACGCGCATCTCTGGGTCGACGAGGAAGGGATCAGCCATCAGGCGCAATGCGAGCTCATCGAATGGGAGCTCAAGGGCGTGGGCGATGCCGACCCGCAATGGAACCACAAGGGCGAGACGGTTTCCTCCACCGTGGTGTTCACCACGCAGCCGGTGGGCTGGGTCGGCGACTGGCACGAGAACCCGGCGCCGCAATGGATCGCGGTGTTGTCGGGGCGTTGGTTCATCGAGAGCATGGACGGCACCCGCGTCGAGCAGGGCGCGGGCGAGTTCTCGTTCGGCGAGGACCAGGGATGCGTCGTGCGGGACGGGAAGAAGGGGCATCGGTCGGGCACCGTCGGTGACCAGCCGGCCGTGTTGATGACGGTGCAGCTGCATCGCGGGCCCAGCAAGCGGCCTTGCAGTATCACGTAGGGTGCGCGGTGCTTCCGAAGAAGGCCAGGGGCGCTGCCCCTGGACCCCGCTCAGGGTGGTCACCCTTAGAACCTGGGGGTTCGAGGGGATCCGGTCGGTTGGCGGGTTCGGATTGGGGCGCGGATTCCTTTGAGCGCGCTCGGGCTGTTTGCGACGCTCGTCACGCTGGCTTCGTTGTTCGGCGTGCTCAACGGGCTCACGCTCAAGCTGCCCAACACGATCGCGGTGCTGGTGGGCGCGCTCGGCGTCTCGCTGGCGCTACTGGCCGCCGACCCCTTCATCCCGGGCATCTCGCTGCACGGCATGGCGATGCACGTGCTCGGCACGATCGACCTGCCGGCGACGCTGCTGAACTTCGCGCTCTCCTTCCTGCTGTTCTCCGGCGCGCTCGACGTGGATCTGGGCGAGCTCTGGCGACGGCGGGCCAGCGTGCTGGCGCTCGCTCTGCTCGGCACCGTGCTCGCGGTGGTGCTGCTGGCGGGCACGATGTGGATGGTGTTCGGGCTGGTGGGACGCCCGGTCCCGTTCACCTGGTGCGTGGTGCTGGGGGCGATCCTGGCACCGACCGATCCGGTGGCGGTGGTCGGCATGCTGCGGCGGATCGGGCTGCCGCCGGGGCTGCAGGCGGTGTTCGCGGGAGAGTCGCTGTTCAACGACGGTGTGGGCGTGGTGCTGTTCGGGGCGGCGCTCGGCTACGCGACCGGCACCGGGCAGCATGGCGCCGCGGCCGGCCTGGCGATCTCGGGCACGTTCCTGTTCGAGGCGGTGGGCGGGCTGTTGCTCGGGCTGGTGACGGGCCGCGTCGCGACCTGGATGGCGGCGGCGACCGACGAGCGGAACCTCGAGGTGATGATCTCGGTGGCACTTGCCACCGGCACGTTCGCGCTGGCCAACGCGGTGGGCATGTCGGGGCCGATCGCGGTGGTGGCGGCCGGGCTGTCGCTCGGCACCAAGCGGGCGCGACGCGCCCTGAGCCATGGCACGGAAGACGTTCTGCATGGGTTCTGGGCGCTGATCGACGAGGTGCTGAACTCGCTGCTGTTCCTGCTGATCGGCTTCGAGGTGCTGGCGCTGCCGGCGCATGCGGCGTCGTTCGCGGCGGCGGCGCTGGCGGTGCCGGTGGCGCTCGCGGTGCGGGCACTGAGCGTGGTGCTGCCGGTATGGCCGATGCATCTGCGCCGGCCGGATCGGTTCGGCGCGCTGGTGGTGCTGACCTGGGGCGGGTTGCGGGGCGGGATTTCGGTGTCACTTGCGCTGGCACTGCCGGCAGCGACGCCGGCGCGGGCCGAGCTGCTGACCGTCTGCTACGTGGTCGTGGTGTTCACGATCGTGGTGCAGGGGCTGTCGATGGAGCGGGTCGCACGGCGGTTCTACCCGGCGCTTGCCCGGACCAGGTGAGGAGCGGACATGGCGCGTGCTGCGGCGAAGAAGGAAGGGGCCGCGGTGATGTGGTTCCGCAACGACCTCCGGGTCGCCGACAACGCGGCGCTGCGTGCCGCAGTCGCGGGCGGCCGCCGGGTGCTGGCGGTGTTCGTGCTCGACCGCCGCGGCGACTGGACCCCCGGTGCCGCGTCGCTGTGGTGGCTGCATGGCAGTCTCGCGGCTCTGGCCGGCGAGCTCGAGAAGCGGGGCGCGGCACTGGTGCTCCGCGAGGGCGATGCGGCCGCGATCATCCCCGAGCTTGCGACCGCCATCGGTGCCGACGAGGTGCATTGCGGCCGGGCGCATGAGCCCGGGGTGCGGGCACTCGACGAGCGCGTCGCGGCGGCACTCGCGGAGGGCGGGCGGACGCTGGTGCATCACCGCGTGGCGACGTTGCACGACATCGGTGCGGTGCGCACCAAGACCGGTGGTGGCTACGGGATCTACGCGCCGTTCGCGCGCGCCGAGCGGGCGCTCGGCGCGCCGGAGACGCCGCATCCGGCACCGGCCCGGATCGCGGCGGTGGCCGACGTGACCGGCGACCGGCTGGACGACTGGAAGCTGCGGCCCACGACGCCCGACTGGGCGGGCAGGATGCGCGAGACCTGGACCCCGGGGGAAGCGGGCGGGCACGCGCGGCTCGAGCGCTTCCTGCGCGATCATCTCGCGGACTACGCCGAGGAGCGCGACAGGCCGGCCAACGCCGACGGGACGTCGATGCTGTCGCCGCATCTGCACTGGGGCGAACTCTCGCCGAACCAGGTGTGGCATGCGGCGTCGGATGCAAAAGCGGGGCGCGGCGCCAAAGCCGGACGGGAGAAGTTCGAGGGTGAGGTGCTGTGGCACGATTTCGCGGCGAACGTGCTGTGGAACGATCCCGCGCTGCCCGACCGGCCGCAGCGGCCGTCGATGGGGACGATCCCGTGGCGGCGGGATCCGCAGGTGTTGCGGGCTTGGCAGCAGGGGCGGACGGGCGTGCCGATCGTCGATGCGGGAATGCGGCAGCTCTGGCAGATCGGCTGGATGCACAACCGGGTGCGCATGATCACGGCGTCGTTCATCATCAAGCATGCGCTGGTGGACTGGGTCGATGGCGAGAAATGGTTCTGGGACACGCTGGTGGATGCGGATCTCGCGACGAACGCGATGAGCTGGCAGTGGGTGGCGGGCTCGGGCACCGACAGCGCGCCGTTCTTCCGGGTGTTCAATCCGGTGTCGCAGAGCCGGAAGTTCGATCCGGCGGGGGCGTATATCCGTGCCTGGGTTCCGGAACTCGCAGGATTGTCCGACCGGGATGTGCATGCGCCGCATGAGGCGTCGCCAGACGTGGTAAAGGGGACCGGTTATCCGCGCCCCGTGGTGGACCTGGCGGAAGGGCGCGATCGGGCGCTCGAGGCGTTTCGCCGGACCCGCGCGACACGGGAAGATGCTTGAGGAGAACAGCGATGCGTCCGGTCATGTTGTTTGCCGTGCTGCTGCTGGCGGGATGCGCCGGCGCGCCGCCACCCTCGGCGGAGCAGCGGAATGCGACGGATCTGAACCCTTCGGGAAAGCAGTACGACGGGCCGCCGGGCATACGGAGCTCGTTTCCGCCGGGCGACCCGAACATCTCGAACCCGCTGGTATGCCACCTGGAGGGTCAGGGATCGGTCTGCAGCCGGAGCGGCACGGACTAAGCTCGTTCGATCCCCAGAAGTAAGGACCATAACATCAACGAATGGGTTCCAAGGGCTCGCCCTTGGCGGGGTCCAGGGGCCGCGCCCCTGGCCTTCTCCCCCACTGCGTGTCGCCGTCCCGCGCCAGCAGGACGTAGACGCTGCCGGCCACCGCGATGCCGATGAACCACGAGAAGTCGTAGAGCATGGCGAGCGACGGCACGAACAGGCCGATCAGGGCGGCAACCGAGCCGGCGGCGAAGGCGGCAAGGCCGGCTGGATTGTAGCCGCGATATCCGGCGTAGATGCCGTCGAAGCGGTAGAGCGACGGGATGTCGAGACTGCCGCGGCGGACCAGGTAGTGGTCGGCGAGCAGGATGCCGGTCACCGGGCCGAGCAGGGCCGCGAGGCCGCCCAGGATGCGGAAGATGCTGGCGGCGTCGCGAAACCAGAGCCAGGGCATCAGGAGCAGGCCGCCGACCATGACCGCCATCGCCGCGGTGGGGAAGCGGAGCAGGCGGGGCGCGACGTTCAGGAAGTCGTAGGCGGCGGGCATGATGTTGGCCGCGACGTTCACCGACAGCGTGGCCAGCACCACGGTGGCGCCGCCGAACACCAGCAGCACGCGCTGGTGGAGTGCCAGCAGCAGCTGCATCGGGTCCCAGATTGGGTGGCCGAACATGGCCACCGAGGCCGACGTGGTGATCACGCTCATCATCATGAAGACGAGCTGCGTGATGGGCAGGCCCACCAGCTGGCCGATGAACTGGTCGCGCTCGGAGCGGCAGAAGCGGGCGATGTCGGGGATGTTCACGGCAAAGCTCGACCACACGCCGATCATGCCGGTGACGCCGACCGCGAAGGTGAGCCAGGGATGCGGGCCGGCGAGGTGGGACGGCATGCGGAACAAGGGTCCGAGGCCGTGCAGGACGCCGAGGCCCCAGACCGTGGCGATCGCGCCGACGACGATCACGAGCGGGCCGGCGACGAGCTCGAAGTTGCGGATGCGATGGACACCGTGGCCGACCACCACGGCATGGATGGCGAAGAAGATGGCGAGTGCGATCGCCAGGTGGAGCGAGAGGCCGGCGACGTTGGCGGACATCGACGCCCAGCCGGGGACGAGGCCGGAGAGCACCGCGTCGATCGCATCCGCGCCCGCGTAGATCTGCACCGAATACCAGAACATGGCGACGAAGCCGCGCAGCACCACGGGGATCTGCGCGCCGCGCGGGCCGAACGCGGCGCGGATCAGCACGCAGAACGGCAGGCCGTGCGCGACGCCGGGACGGGCCCCGAGCGTCATGGCGACGAACAGCACGGCGTCGGCGATCGCGGTCGCGAGCAGGGCCTGCCAGGCGGAGAAACCGAGCTCCATCAGGCCGCCGGCCGCCTCGTAGGCGACCACGTTGTGGACCATGCCCATCCAGACCGTCGCCATGTTGACCCAGCTCCAGTCGCGGCTGGCGCGCGGGATCGGGGCGAGGTCGGGGTTGAAGAGCCGCGGGTCGGCGCCGGGCGGGATCTCGATGGCGGACATGGGCGCTCGCTCGGTGTCTTGGCCGAGATGCGAGCAAGGTTCGTGCCTTGTCGGCCGCGATCGCGGCGTTCGTTCACGCCGCGATCGTCGCGGCGGCTGCGAACGTGGCGTGGTGGCCGGTCGGGCGTCCCCGGCGGGTGCATCGATGCGATGCCGGAACCGTAGCGCCGGGGCGGTCGTTCAGAGGCGGGGCGTTCTTCAAGACCCGTGGCGACGGCGCCGGGCGGGGCGCCAGCCGCAGGGAGGATCCGATGGGCAAGACGCCGAAGACGCCGAAGGCAAACGAGAAAGTCACCTGGGACACGCCGCAGGGGAAGACCAAGGGCACGGTCGAGAAGGTCGTGACCAGCACGACCAAGGTGAAGGGCCATACCGCGAAGGCGACGAAGGCCGAGCCGCAGGTGCTGGTGAAGAGCGACAAGAGCGGCAAGAAGGCGGTGCACAAGCCAGGCGAGCTCAAGAAGGGCTGACGCAGGCGCGGATCAGCCGGTCTGGCAGGTCGGGCACCAGTAGAGCGTCCGGCCGGCCATCGGGGCGGACTGGATCGGGGTGGAGCAGATCCGGCACGGGCGTCCGGCGCGGTGGGCCACGTAGCTGGCCTCGTCGCGGCGCGGCTTGCCCTGCGGACGCGCGCGGTGGGCAGGGTCGGTGGTGACGATGCGGCCGGTCTCGACGCCGTCGCGGAGGAGCGCCGCAAGGTCGGTCCATAATGCGGTCCATGCCTCGGGCGTGACGTCGCGGCCGGGGCGGTGGGGATCGAGGCGGGCGCGGAACAGGATCTCGGCGCGATAGATGTTGCCGATGCCGGCCACGATGTCCTGGCGCATCAGCAGCAGGCCGATCGCCGAGCGCGACGCATGGAGTTTGGCATAGGCGCGGGCCGGGTCGGCATCGTGGCGGAGCGGGTCTTCGCCGAGGCGCCGCATCGCGACGGCCTTTTCGGCGGGCGAGATCACGGCGCAGGCGGTGGGGCCGCTGAGATCGGCGACGTGGCTGCGGGTCAGCAGGCGCAGGCGCACCAGGCCGCGGGGCGCGGGCGGGAAGTCGGGCGCCTCAGCGGCCGTGACGGCGCGTGAGGTGCGGCGGCCGAAGCCGGCGAGACCGGGGCCTGCGAACCGCCACATGCCGTAGAGGCCGAGATGGATGCGGAGCCAGAGGTCTTCGGAGAACCGCAGGAACATCTGCTTGCCATGGGCTTCGGCGGCTTCGAGCACCCGGCCGTCCAGCAGTGCCGCGCCCTGGGCGAAGCGGCCCTGCGGGCTGCTTGCCTCGACCGGCCGCCCGGCAAAGCGGGTTGCGAAGGCGCCGGCAAGCCGGTGCACCGTGTGTCCCTCAGGCATCCATTCCCTTCCGCATCAACAAGCGAGGTCCAGGAGGCCAGCCTCCCGGCGGGGTCCCGGGGCAGAGCCCCGAGCCATTTCCCTGCGCGCCGCTACCCCCCGTGGGCCAGTCCGCCGACCAGCCGGAGCAGCAACGCACGAAACGCGTCTTCGCCGTCGGGTGCGAGCAGCGACATCGTTTCGCGGTCGAGCGAGGTTGCGACCGCGGTGGCGGCTTGACGCAGCGAGGTCGCGCGCGGGGTGAGGCGGATGACGCGGGCACGGTCGTCGGCGGGATGCTGGTGGCGGGTGATCAGGCCGTCGCGTTCCATGCGCTTGAGGGTCGCGGCCATGGTGGCCTGCTCGACGCCGAGGCGATCGACCAGCGCGCGCTGGGTGAGCGGCTCGCCGTCCCACAGCTCGTTCAGCACGAGGTATTGCGCGGGGGCTATGCCGAGCGGGCGAAGCCGTTCGGCGAGCCTTGCGGTGAGGAGCCGTCCCGCGAGCGCCAGGAGGCTGGAGGTGCGGCGGCGCGAAGGCGTGGGCGTGCCGGGCATCGGGGGTTGATTATAGACAGCATGCTATATAGTGACGCAACCCCGTGCGCGTGCGAGGAGGAGCCGGATGGACATCAAGCTGCTCGTGGCCCTCGCCGGCGTGATCGTGTCGGCGCTGTCGACCGAGCTGAACGAAGCGGTGTCCGGAATGCTGCTGAACGACATCGGCGGCGGGCTCGGCTTCGGCCATGATCCCGGCACGTGGTTCTCCAGTCTCTATTCCACGGGCGAAGTGTTCGGCATGGCGATCTCGCCGTGGTTCGCGGTGACGTTCTCGATGCGGCGCTGGGCGCTGTTCGTGATCGGGCTCACGGTCGCGTCCACGCTGGCCGCGAACACCAGCTCGGCCAGCGCCCAGGCGGCGAAGTCCTGCTCGCCGCCAAGCCGTGCCGCCAGCCGCATCAGCCCCGGCGCCAGCGCCGCATGCGGCAGCAATAGCGGCAGCCCGAGCATCACCAGCACCGGCGCGCGCCGCCGCCGCTCCAGGCGCCACACGCCGAGCGCGCCGGCAGCCCCGAGCGGCAGCGCCACCGCGCCGACCAGCGTGCCGACAATGAGGCAGTCCAGGCTGCCGGCAAGCCAGCCAGGGTCGGCAACGAGTTGCCGTAGCCCGTCCAGCCAGATCGTCTCCAATCCGCCCAACCCGACCAACGCCGCGGCCAGCAGCGGCAGCACGGCCAGACAGACCACCGGGAGAAGGCCGATCACGAGCGCAGCCAGCCGTTGAACCGAGTGGCGAGCCCGGCGGCGTTGGCGCGCCAGAACGCCTCGTCGATTTGCAGTGCCGCACTCACCCGCGCAGCGTCCGCGGCAGAGCCGAGATTTGCCGCCGACGCATAGGCGGCGAGCCGCCCGGGCGAGACCAGCTCGGCGGCGAGCCGGCGCGCATGCTCCCCGCCGGTCGCGCTCGCCGGTTCGGCCAGCGCCCAGCCGTCCACCGCAAACAGGCTCTGGCCGAAGGTCAGCGCGAGGTTCGGATGGGCTGGCCTCGCCTGCAGGATGCGCTCGGCCGGCGCCGTGGTCAGCAGCACGCCGCCGCTTGCCAGCAGCCGTGCCGGCTCGTCGTCCCGCCGCCACCAGACGATGTAGGGCCGCAGCTGGTCGAGCTTGCGGAACGCGCGATCGAGGCCCGCCGGCGTCGCCAAGGCGCGGTAGACATCGCCGGCCGCGACCCCGTCGGCCAGCAGGGCGATCTCAAGGGTGCCGCGCGAGCCTCGCCGCAGCCCTCGCCGCCCGGGATGACGCGCCACGTCCCAGAAATCGCCCCAGCTCGGTGTCGACGGCAGTCTGTCATGGTCCCAGGCAAGCACGGTGGAGCGCGTAGCGACTGCCAGAACGCAGCTGCTCGAACCTGAACTGCTCGAGCCGGGGTCGATCAGGCCGACACGGAGCGACGGCGGCCATGCCGCAGTGGCGAAACGGCCGGCAGCACAGCCTGCCTGCAGCGTGGCTGCATCGGCCTCGACCAGTTCCGGCCCGCCCGTCGCCGCCAGCCGCGCCAGCTCACCATCCCAGTGCACCAGGGTGATCGGCAGCCCCGCGGCCTCGGCCGCAGGCTGCAGCACCAGGCGCTGCAGCAACGTCGCCGAGGCATCCGGCCGCAGCGCGATCGCCATCGCATCCGCTGGCGACGGCGATCCCGAGGCGGCAATCGCCATCGGGCCGAACGCCGGCAGGGCCGCTGCGATCAGGAGCAGCGATAGGTCGTGTCGGTGCATGCGGGCGGACCCTAGCCCTCCGCCCTCTCGCCAAGCAATCGGCCACAGGGTGGCGGGTCCTCGGTCAACGGGTGAAGACCAGGGCGTGATAGGGCTGGAAGGCGATGGATGCGAGGTGGCCGGGCGCGAGCCTGCCGATCCCGGCCGCTTTCGGGCGCAGCACGACGATCTCGGTGCCGGCGCCGACCAGCAGCCGCAATCGCAACTGCGCGCCCATGTCGAGCGCCTCGACCAGGGTCGCGGCGATGGCGCCGATACCGTCCGCCTCGCCCATCTCCTCGGGGCTGATCGCCGCCACGGCGATGCGCTCGGGTCGCACGACGAGGATGCAGGGGGCGCCCGACAGGGCGTCCGCCGCCCGCAAGGCGCCGGTTCGAGCATCCGTATGAGAATCCGGCTCGGCCAGCCGCGCCTCCACCATGGGGCCGCAATCCAGGCGAACCTGAGCGATGTCGTCCTCGACCCGCTCGATCCTGCCGGCCAGCCGGTTGATGGGGCCAAGCGCGGCGGCAATCGCAGGGCTCGCCGGCTGCTCGTGCAGCTCGGCCGGGCTGCCCAGCTGGGCGAGGCTGCCATCCGCGCCGAGCACGGCGACCCGCTGCGACAGCGCAAGCGCCTCCGCCGGCTCGCCGATGGCTGCCAGCGTGGTGGCGCCGAGCCAGTCGTGGATGCGGCGCAGCGCCACCTGAAGGTCGTCGCGCGCCGCCAGCCCAAGCCCGGCCAGCGGCTCGTCGAGCAGCAGCAGAGTCGGCTCGCCGACCACCGCGCGCGCCAAGCTCGCGCGCCGGCGCGCGGTGCCGTCCAGCGAGGCCGGGTAGCGCCCAAGCACCGGCTCGAGCTGAAGCAGGGCCGCGACCAGCGCCACCTGCCGCCGACGTGCCTTGCGCGCCGCCGATGAGAGCCGGCTGCCCCAGCGGCCTGAAGCAGCAAGCGGATAGCCGATGTTCTGCCGCACGGTCAGGTGCGGAAACAGAGCGTCGGGGCGGAACATCATGCCGAGGCGGCCGGTGCGGCGCTGCAGCGTCGCCGGCTTCGCGTCCACCAGCACCTGGCCCGCCGCCGGGCTGGCAAGGCCCGCCGCCAGCATCAATAGCCGCGTGGCTAATCCGCGCGTGGGGCCAAGCAGGCTCACGAACTCGCCCGGCGCGACCTGGAACGAGAGGCGCAACCGGCGCCCATCCGCCGGATCAAGGTCGACGGCGCGGAACTGCAGGCTCGGCGGGTCGCGCGGCGTCGGCGTGTCGTTCTGCACCTGAAACCGCCTTGCTGAAACCGCCCGGTCAAGGCAGCGTTGGTCAACCCATCGCGACCAAAGCCGCCCAGCAGGAGTGCCTCAGCATGGCCATCACTGACAACCTTCCCAATGCGGATGACGCCCGCGACCAGATCCGCGAGCTGCGCGCCCAGGTCGAGCACCTGATGGCCGACCGGGTTACACCGGCCCTGAGCAGCGCTGCCGGCTATGCGGACAATTATTCCAAAAAGGCGCGGGCGATGACGGCCGACGGCGCCGACAAGGTGTCGGAGCGCGTGCGCGACCAGCCGCTGATCGCGATCCTCGTGGCAGCGGGGCTCGGCTACTTGGTCGGCCGCATCAGCGCCTGATGATGCGCACCGTCCGGCTCGCCAAGGTTGCGGCGCGAGCCGAGACTGTCCGCTTGCGGCGCCTGCTCCTGCGCAGCGTGCGTCGTGTCGCCTTTGGCGCCGTCGCTACCGTGTTCGCGATCGCAAGCCTGGTGCTTCTGCATGCGCTCGGCTTCGAAGCACTGACCCAGTTCGCTGGCATGGCGCCATTTTGGGCGATGTTGATCGTGTTTGCCGTCGACGTCGTGTTCGCCGTCATCTTCGGCATCCTGGCAGCCGGCGTGGTGCCGGACCCGATCGAGCGTGAGGCGCTGGCGCTACGGCAGCGCTCGGTCGGCGAGCTGCGCGGGGCGCTGGCTCGTGACGCCCTGCTCGGCGGCGCCGGCGGTCTGTTCGCCAGGCGCAGCCAGGGCCCGGGCCTGGGCATGACCCTCGGCTCGTCCCTCGTGCGCAGCCTGCTACGCCGCGCCCGCCGTTAGGCATCGCCCGGCTACTGACCGCGTCTTCGCAGACGGTTCTGCGGCGCGGCCTTGCTTATCTCGGACGGCGATCTTAAGCCGCACCCGAGGCAAGCGAGGACAGGTATGGCCAAGATCAAGGTAAAAACCCCGGTCGTCGAGCTCGATGGCGACGAGATGACGCGCATCATCTGGGGCTTCATCAAGGACAAGCTGATCGTCCCATACCTGGACGTCGACCTGCGCTACTACGACCTCGGCATCGAGTATCGTGACGAGACCAACGACCGCGTGACCGTCGACGCCGCCAACGCCATCAAGGAGTTCGGTGTCGGCGTGAAGTGCGCGACCATCACCCCGGACGAGGCCAGGGTGAAGGAGTTCAGCCTCAAGAAGATGTGGCGCAGCCCGAACGGCACCATCCGCAACATCCTGGACGGCACGATCTTCCGCGAGCCGATCATCTGCAGCAATGTGCCGCGCCTGGTGCCGCACTGGGACCAGCCGATCGTCATCGGCCGCCACGCCTATGGCGACATCTACCGCGCCGTCGAGATGAAAATCCCAGGCCCCGGCACGGTGCGGCTGATCTACGAGCCGGCCGACGAGGAGCAGGGGCGGGCGCAGATCCTCTCGGTGATGGAGTTCAAAGGCCCCGGCATCGCCATGGGACAGCACAACACGCGCCGCTCCATCGAAGGCTTCGCCCGCGCCTCGTTCAATTACGGGCTGGCGCGCAACTACCCGGTCTATCTGTCGACCAAGAACACAATCCTCAAAGCCTATGACGGCACCTTCAAGGACATCTTCCAGGAGGTGTTCGACCAGGAGTTCGCCGACCAATTCAAGCAGGCAAAACTCACCTACGAGCATCGGCTGATCGACGACATGGTCGCCTCGGCGCTGAAATGGTCGGGCGGCTACGTCTGGGCCTGCAAGAACTACGACGGCGACGTGCAGTCCGACATCGTCGCCCAGGGCTTCGGCTCGCTCGGGCTGATGACCTCGGTGCTGATGAGCCCCGACGGGCAGACGGTCGAGAGCGAGGCGGCGCACGGCACGGTGACGCGCCACTACCGCGAGCACCAGCGCGGCCGCGAAACCTCCACCAACCCGATCGCCTCGATCTTCGCCTGGACGCGCGGGCTCATCTATCGCGGCCGCTTCGACGACACGCCCGACGTCACCGCATTCGCCGAGACGCTCGAGCGCGTCTGCATCGAGACCGTCGAGGATGGGCACATGACGAAGGATCTGGCGGTGCTGGTCGGTCCGCAGCAGAAATGGCTCAACACGCAGGACTTCCTAGACAAGATCGATAGTAACCTGCAGGCCGCGATGGCCAGGAATTGATCATGGCCAAGGCTTGAGTATGGAACGCCGCCGCTTCGTCATGAGCTCGCTCATCGCCGGCTTCACGCTGGCGACCGGCGGCCCGACCGAGGCGGCGATCACCACGCCCGCCGCCGGCCTGCGCGCCGGCCCGGTTCAGATACCGGTCAGCGACGGTCATCTGCCCGGCTACTACGCGCGTCCAGATCTGCCCGGCGCGGCGCCGATCGTCCTCGTCATCGAGGAGATCTTCGGCGTTCACGAATACATCCAGGACGTCTGCCGACGCCTCGCCAGGCTGGGCTACCTGGCGGTCGCGCCCGAGCTTTACGCCCGGGTCGGCGACCTCTCGACCATGTCGGACCCGCAACAGATTATCCACGACGTCATCCTGCGCGCGCCGGACGCCCAGATGCTGTCCGACCTCGACCACGCCGCCGCCTGGGCGGCAGGGCAGGGCGGCAACCCGGCGCGCATCGGCTGCATCGGTTTTTGTCGCGGCGGTCGGGACGTCTGGCTCTACGCCGAGCACAGCACGCACCTCAAAGCCGCGGTCGCCTTTTACGGTCCGGTCGCCGGCGCGACCAGCGCCATCCAGCCAAAGACGCCGCTCGACCTCGCCGCCGGCCTGCACGCACCATTGCTCGGCCTCTACGGCGGGCAGGACCGCAGCATCGACCTCGCCGACGTCCAACGCGCCGCCGCCCTCGCACGACAGGCCGGCCAAACGGTCGAGATCGTCAGTTACCCGGATGCCGGCCATGGCTTCCACGCCGATTACCGCGCCAGCTACAACGAAAAGGACGCCGTCGCAGCGTGGGCTCGTGCAGTCGATTGGCTGCGCGGGCATGGCGTCTAAAGCAAGCAGTCCTTTTTTGAAAAAAAGGGCCAAAAAACTTTTGCCTGTAAGAGAGCGACAGCCTGACAAGAGTTTTTTGCTTCTTTTTTGCAAAAAAGAAGCTCTTCCTTCCTCCATAGGACGATCATGAAAATCCTGCTTGCCGTGCTGCTGCTTGGATCCACGCCTCTCATGGCCGCGACGCTCGCCCCCGCGCCCGCCGCCCCCCGCGTCGATGCGTCCGACACCTTCTTCGGCACCACGGTGCAGGACCCGTATCGCTGGCTCGAAAATCCCGCCGATCCCAAGGTGCAGGCCTGGAGCGACGCGGAGGACGCGCGCACCCGCGGCTATCTCGATGCCCTCCCGGTGCGCGCAGGCCTGCACCGGCTCATCGAGACGATCATGTCCAAGACCTCGCCCGCCTATCGCGGCCTCTATCCGGCCGGCGGCAAGATCTTCGCCACCTACAGCCAGCCGCCCAAGCAGCAGCCGATGGTCGCGGTGCTCGGCCAGGATGCCGACCCGGTGACCGCGCGCGTCGTCGTCGACCCGAACACGCTCGATCCCAGCGGCCACACCGCGATCGACTGGTGGGTTCCCTCACCGGATGGCAGCAAGGTCGCGGTCTCATTGTCGCAGAACGGCAGCGAGGACGGCACGCTGCACGTGTTCGACGTCGCCACCGGCAAGGATAGCGGGCTGCTGATCCCGCGCGTGCAGTTTCCCACCGCCGGCGGCTCGCTGGCCTGGCGGAGGGATGGCAACGGCTTCTGGTACACCCGCTTCCCCGGCGCCGACGAGCCTGCCGAGCGCCAGCACTTCTACCAGCAGGTGTTCTACCACGCGCTCGGCGCCGACCCTGCCAAGGACAGCTACGTCGCCGGCCGCGACTTTCCTAAAGTGGCCGAGATCGCCCTGAGCAACGCGCAGAGCCCCGGCCCGGTGCTGATGTCGGTTGCGAACGGCGATGGCGGCGAGTTCGCGCAATACGTCATCGCCGAGGACGGCTCGGTCGCGCAGGTGACGACGGATGCCGATAAGGCGATCGCCGGCGCCTTCGGTCCCGACGGCACGCTCTACCTGATCTCCCGAAGCAATGCGCCGCACGGCCAGTTGCTGGCCCTTGCGCCCGGCATCCGCACCCTCAAGGGCGCCCGCGTGCTGGTGCCGCAGGATGACGGCGTGATCGAGGGCGGCGGCGAGTTCGGCGGCGCGCCCGTCGCGGTGACGAAGAGCGCGCTCTACCTGCGCGAGCTGGTGGGCGGCCCCTCGCGCGTGGTCGCCTACAATCATGACGGCAAGCGGCTCGCCGACCTGCCGCTGCCGCCCGTGGCCGCCGTCAGCGAGGTCGCGGCAGTCGGCGATGCGCAAGTGCTCTACAGCGTCACGACCTACCTCAAGCCGCCCTTCTTCGAGCGCTATGACGAGGCAACATCCCATGCGAGCGCGTCCAAACTGTTCGAGACCAGCCCGGCAAGCTTTGCCGACGCGACGGTCTCGCGCGGCTATGCGACGTCGAAGGACGGCACGAAAGTTCCGCTCAACATCATCGCGCTGACCGGAGCCAGGCACGACGGCCGCAACCCGACCTTGCTGTACGGCTATGGCGGCTACGGCGTCAGCGAGGTGCCGCGCTACCTCGGCGCACTCGGCCGCAGCTGGCTTGACGGCGGCGGCGTCATCGCCTTTGCCAACCTGCGTGGCGGCGGCGAGTTCGGCGAGGCCTGGCACGACGCCGGCGCGCTCACCCACAAGCAGAACGTCTTCGACGATTTCTACGCCTGCGCGCAATACCTGATCGCCCAGCACTGGACGACGACGAGCCATCTCGCCGCACTCGGCGGCAGCAATGGCGGACTGCTGATGGGCGCGATGATGACGCAGCACCCGCAAACATTCCGCGCCATCGTCTCTCTGGTCGGCATCTACGACATGCTGCGTGTCGAGCTCGACCCGAACGGCGCCTTCAACACCACCGAGTTCGGCACGGTGAAGAATGAGGCGCAGTTCAACGCCATGCTCGCCTACTCGCCTTACCAGCACGTCAAACCCGGGACCGCTTATCCCGCGATCTTCATGGCGACCGGCACGCATGACGGCCGGGTGAACCCGATGCACTCCCGCAAGATGATCGCCGCCCTACAGGCGGACAGCACCTCAAACCTGCCCATCCTGCTCAGCATCAACAGCCATGCCGGGCACGGCATCGGCAGCTCGATGAGCATTCGGGTCGACCAGACCTCCGACTACACCGCCTTCCTGTTTGATCAGCTGCAAATGACGCTGAAGTGACGCCCAGGCACGGGCTCGCTCAGGAGGCAGATTGAAACGACGCCGCAACGGAAAGTCAGCCCTCGGTAGGAGCGCCTCGCTGCTTGTCCTCGCGCTGGCGGGCTGCGCCAGTGCCGTGTCCGAATGCGCGATCCATCCAGTAGCCGACCTCCACCCGCACTCGCCCAACGGCGTGCCCCTGGTGAGCGCAACCGTCGCCGGCAAGCCGAGCATCTTCGTGGTCGACACCGGCGCCACCGACTCGGTGCTGACCGCCCGCTTCGTCCAAGCCGCTGGCCTCACCTCGCAATTCACCGGCTCGTCGGTGTCCGGCATCGGCGGCACGAACATCAGCCGCCTCGTCATCGCGCCCACCCTGACGATCGGTTCCGCCACCGGCCGCGACGTCATCTTCGACGAAATTCCCTACCTCGCCATTCACCGCCTGAACGGCCTGCCGGTCGATGGCCTGTTCGGCGGCGACTTCCTCTCGAACTACGACGTCGACCTGGACCTCGGCGCCGAGCGGATCGGTATCTACTGGACCGCGCATTGCGATGGCGATGACTTCCGTCCGCTCGGCCGTAACGCCTTCAGCGTGCCGATGGACCGTCCGCTGCCGACCCGCGCCTCCGTCGAGGTTCACATCGACGGACAGCCGCTCACTTTCCTGCTGGATTCAGGCGCGAGCACCACCATCCTCTCCGCCCGGTCCGCCAGCCTGCTCGGCGTCACGCCGGCGATGCTGGCCGCCGACCCGCTGACCTTCACCGAAGGCGTCGGAGCATCCCAGGTCCCGACGCGATCGCACCGCTTCAAGCTGCTTCGCCTCGGCCCGGAACGCGTCGAAGACCCCGTGCTCGCCGTTTATGACGGCCAAGTCAACATCCTGGGCGGCGACTTCCTGCACCGTAACCGCGTGTGGATCTCGTATGCCGTCCACCGCCTGTTCGTCCAACCACGTCCGTCAGTATTGGCTGCGGCGCCCTAGCAGCGAATCAAGGCCAGGGCGTCGCCCCTGGACCCGATTAAAGGCGAAGCCTTTAAAATCCATTTCTATTCATGCTTACTGGGGCGAGACGCCACGCAAGAAACAGCCACAGTCCGAACGTGTGCGGGTCTGGGGGCGCCGTCCCCAGCGGCGTCCAGAGGCAGAGCCTCTGGCCTTCCTTCAAGCCGACGCGATCGCCTGACGCACCGCTGCCAAGGCCTCATCGGCCCGGCTTCCGTCCGGCCCGCCCGCCTGCGCCAGATTAGGCCGCCCGCCGCCGCCCTTGCCGCCGATGGCCGCGCTCGCGCGACGCGCCAGCTCGACCGCGTTGAAGCGGTTCGTCAGCCCCTCCGACACGCCGACGACGAGGCTGACCTTGCCCTCCGCGGTCGAGACCAGCGCGACGATGCCGTTGCCGACCTGCGCGCCGATCGCCTCGGCAATGCCTTTCAGATCGCGCGGCGCGACGTCGCCGAGGTTGCGGGCCGCCAGCGTCACGTCGCCGACCATCTCGCTGCTTGTCGCGCCCTCGCCGGTCGCCAGCTTGCGCTGCAGATCGGCGACCTGGCGCTCCAGACGCTTGCGGTCCTCCAGCAGCGCGCCGACGCGCTCGGGCAACTCGGCAGCACTTGCCCTCAGCAGCCCGGAGACCTCGGCAAGACGCCGGTCGGCCTCCAGCAGCATCGCCTCGGCCGCCTCGCCGGTCACCGCCTCGACGCGGCGCACGCCCGCCGAGACGGCGGCCTCCGCCACGATGCGGAATAGCCCGATGTCGCCGGTGCGCTTTACATGGGTGCCGCCGCAGAGCTCGATCGAGTAGGCCGGTCGCGCCGCATCGCCGACGCCCATCGCGACCACGCGGACCTCCTCACCGTACTTCTCGCCGAACAGCGCCATCGCGCCTTGTCCGACCGCCTCGGTCGGCGTCATCAGCCGGGTGGTCACCGGCGTGTTCTCCCGAATGCGCGCATTCACCTCGGCCTCGGCGGCGCGCAGCTCCTCCGGCGTGATCGGGCCGGTATGGCTGACGTCAAAGCGCAGCCGATCGGGCGCATTGAGGCTGCCTTTCTGCGCCACGTGCGTGCCAAGCCGCCGGCGCAGCGCCTCGTGCAGCAGATGGGTCGCGCTATGATGGGCGCGTATGGCGCCGCGCCGCGCATGCTCCACGATCGCCTCGACGCCGGAACCAACGCGCAACGTTCCGGTATCGACATGGCCGAGATGGACGAACAAGTCGCCAAGCTTCTTCTGCGTATCGTGCAGCGTGACCTGAAGGCCGTCCATGCCGACGAGGCGGCCAGCGTCGCCCACTTGGCCACCGCTCTCGGCGTAGAACGGCGTCTGGTTCAGCACGATGCCGATCGCCTCGCCGGCCGCAGCTTCCCTCACGCAGGCATCCCCGGCGATGATCGCGAGCACTTCGGCCTGCGCCGTTTCGGTCTCGTAGCCGAGGAACTCGGTAGGCCCCACGCTCTCGCGCAACTCGAACCATAATTGCCCGGTCGCCGTGTCGCCCGAGCCTGACCAAGCGGCACGCGCACGGGTTCGTTGCGCCGTCATCGCGGCGTCGAAGCCGGCGACGTCAACCGCACGGCCCTGCTCGCGCAAGGCGTCCTGGGTAAGGTCGAGCGGAAAGCCGAAAGTGTCGTAAAGCTTGAAGGCGACTTCGCCCGGCAATGCTCCGCCCTCGCCCAGCCGCGCCGTCTCTTCGGCCAGCAAGCCAAGCCCGCGCTCGAGCATCGCCTTGAAGCGCGTCTCCTCGAGCCGCATCGTCTCCTCGATCAGCCGCTCCGCCAACCCGAGCTCCGGGTAGGCCGCGCCCATCTGGCGGATCAGCGCCGGCACCAGCCTGTCCAGCACCGGCCCGGTGGTGCCCATCATGTGCAAATGCCGCATCGCCCGGCGCATGATCCGGCGCAGCACGTAGCCGCGGCCCTCGTTGCTCGGCAGCACACCGTCGGCGATCAGGAACGAGGTCGAGCGCAAGTGATCGGCGACCACCCGGTGGCTGTTGCGGAACGGGCCGTCCGGCGCCTGGCCGGTTGCTGCCGCCGAGGCTGCGATCAGCGCCCGGAACGTGTCGATCTCATAATTGTCAGATACGCCCTGCAGGATGGCGGCGAACCGCTCGAGCCCCATGCCCGTGTCGATCGAGGGCCGCGGCAGCGGCGCCCGCGTGCCCGGTGGCCCCTCGACGAACTGCATGAAGACGAGGTTCCAGATCTCGACGAACCGGTCGCCATCCTCCTCGGCGCTGCCGGGCGGCCCGCCCGCGACCTGCTCGCCGTGGTCGTAGAAAATCTCCGAGCATGGCCCGCACGGCCCGACATCGCCCATTCGCCAGAAATTGTCGGCGGTCGGAATGCGGATGATGCGATGGTCCGGCAGCCCGGCGATCTGGCGCCACAGCGCCGCTGCCTCCTCGTCCTCGCTGTAGACGGTGACCAGCAGCCGGTCGGCGGCAATGCCATAATCGCGCGTGAGCAAGGTCCAGGCCAGCTCGATCGCCAGCGGCTTGAAGTAGTCGCCAAAGGAGAAATTGCCGAGCATCTCGAAGAACGTGTGGTGGCGCGCGGTGTAGCCGACATTGTCGAGGTCGTTATGCTTGCCGCCGGCCCGCACCACCTTCTGCGCCGAAGCGGCCCGGCTATACGGGCGGCGCTCCTGACCGGTAAACACGTCCTTGAACTGGTTCATCCCGGCATTGGTGAACAGCAGCGTCGGGTCGTTGCGCGGCACAAGCGGGCTCGACGGCACGATCTGGTGGCCTTGGCGCGCGAAAGCGTCGAGAAAGGTTGCGCGTATGTCGTTGCTGCTCGGCATCCGGGTCAGTTAGCGCGAGGAAGGAAGGAAGGCCAGGGGCTTTGCCCCTGGACCCCATTAAAGGCGAAGCCTTTAAAATCCATCACTTAAGCAATCGGGGCCGGGGCCGTCACGGCTCCGTCGAGGGGCAAAGCCCTTTGCCTAAAGCCGCCGCAATCCCGAACTCGCCCGGCAGGGCCCCGCGCGGGAACAACCGCGTCACATGCCCCATCTTGCGCCCCGGCCGCGCCTCCGCCTTGCCATACAGATGCGGGATCAGCCCGGGCGTCGCCAAAATCCCCGGCCAAAGCGCCATCTCCTCCGGCCCCACCAGGTTCTTCATTACAGCGTCCGAGTGCCGGCTCGCCACCGGCAGCGGCAGCCCGGCGACCGCACGGATATGGAGCTCGAATTGGCTCGCCGGGCAGGCGTCGATCGTCCAGTGGCCGGAATTATGCGGCCGAGGCGCGATCTCGTTGACCAGCACCCGCCCTCCGGCATCGACGAACATCTCCACCGCCAGCAGCCCGACCAAATCGAGCGCCTCGGCCAACCGCCACGCGATCCCGCTCGCCGCCTCGCTGATCACCGGCGCCACCGGCGCCGGCGCCAGCGTGAGGTCGAGAATATGGTCGCGATGCCGGTTCATCACCGGGTCGAAGCTCGCGACCTGCCCATCCGCCCCACGCGCGACGATGACGCTGATCTCACAGGCGAAGTCGACCAAGGCTTCAAGGATCAGCGGCCGCGGGTCGAGCCGCCGCCAGGCGGCATCGAGCGAGGCGACGTCCTCGACCAGCGCCTGCCCCTTGCCGTCATAGCCAAGCCGCGTGGTCTTCAGGATCGCCGGTAGCCCGAGTGCCGCCGCCGCCGCCGTCAGCTCGGCGCGCGAGCCAACTGCCCGCCACGGTGCGGTCGGAATGCCCGCCTCGTTCACGCGCGTCTTCTCGATCAACCGGTCCTGGCTGATGCGCAGGATCGCCGGCGAAGGATGCACCGGCCGCAGCGAGGCCAGCAGCTCGAGCCCGGTCGCGCTCACGTTCTCGAATTCGAAGGTGACCACGTCCACCGCCTCGGCAAAGGCGCGCAGGCTCGCCCGATCATCATAGGACCCGAGCGTCACGCCATGCGCGACCTGGCTTGCCGGACAATCCGCCTCGTCGCTGAGGATGTGGCAGCGATAGCCCAGCCGCGCCGCGGCCAAGGCCGACATCCGTCCCAACTGGCCCCCACCGACGATGCCGATGGTGGCGTTCGCCGGCAACGGACTGAGCGGCGTGGACGTCACAAGCGGGGCATCAATCAACCGGAAGCTCTGCCACCGCAGCACTTTGCGCCGTCCGCCACGCCCGCAAGCGCTCAGCCATCGCCGTATCGCCGCCGGCAAGGATCGCGGTCGCCAGTAGCGCCGCGTTGATCGCGCCGGCGCGGCCAATGGCGAGTGTCGCGACCGGTATGCCAGCCGGCATCTGGACGATCGAGAGCAGGCTGTCCAGGCCGCGCAACGCCTGGGTCTCGACCGGCACCCCAAGCACCGGAAGCTCGGTCCAGGCCGCGCACATGCCCGGCAGGTGCGCGGCCCCGCCAGCCCCGGCGATGATGACGCGCAGACCACGCTCCCGCGCTCCTGTGGCGTAATCGCGCAGCCGCTCCGGCGTCCGATGGGCGGAGACGATCCGCCGCTCATGCGCCACCGCCAGCCTGTCGAGCGTCTCGCCGGCGTGGCGCAGCGTCGCCCAGTCCGACTGGCTGCCCATGATGATGCCGACCAGCGGGCTCGGCATCAGCCGGTCACGCGATGCTGTCCGGGATCAGCCGGCTCTCCAGCCAGGACAGCTCGTCCTTGAGCAGCAGCTTGCGCTTCTTGAGGCGCTGAAGCTGCAGCTGGTCGAGCTTCTGGTCGGCCAGACGCGCAATGACCGTGTCGAGATCTCGATGTTCGCTGCGCAGCTCATGCAGCTTGCGCAGGAGCGAGTCGCGGTCGGTCAGCATGGCGCTCCATACCACGTCGTAGCGGCCAGGCCATACGCCGCGATCGTCATTCGCAGTGGCGTCGCCATGGCGAACGTGTCTACGGTATGAGGTCGGCGGCCCGGCCGCCGGCACGACCACCTTTGGCTGAGACAATCCAAGGAGGCATCATGACCCTGAGCACACGTCTGGCTAGCCTGAGAACGCGGCATGCGAGCCTGGATGCCCGCATCGAGGCCGAAGATCATCGACCAAAACCCGATGATCAGGCCCTGGCGCAGCTCAAGTTGGACAAGCTGAGGCTCAAGGACGAGATGGAGCGGCTTCGGTTCAAGGTTGCTGCGGAGTGAGAAAGGCGAGGGGCTTTGCCCCTCGACCCCTTTAAAGGCGGAGCCTTTAAAATCCCTTACTCGAATAAGGGGCGTCTGGAGCCATAGCCCTTAACGGCCGGGCTCTATGACTCTTACGCGGCCTCATCCGCCTCTGGCACAGGTGGCGCCGGCACCGCTCGGCCCTCACGCACCAGCCGCTCATTGGCCTGCGCCACCGCAGCGTTCAAATCGGTCTGACTGCATAGCCCGAGCGTGACCGGGTCGCGCGGCTTAATGTTGGCGCTATTCCAATGCTGCCGGTCGCGCACCTTCTGGATCGTGTCCTTGGTGGTGCCGAGCAGCTTGATGACCTGCGCCTCTGAGAGCTGCGGGTAAGACCGCAGCACGTAGGCGATCGCGTCCGGTCGATCGTTACGCTTCGCCACCGGCGTGTAGCGCGCCCCGCGCTGCTTGCGCGGCATAAGCTGCGCCGTCGCGTGCAGCGTCAGCCGCTGCTCAGCATCCGCCTCGCAGCGCGCGATCTCGGTGCCGGAGAGTTGACCGTTCGCCACCGGGTCATAGCCGACGATGCCCTGCGCCACCTCGCCATCGGCAATCGCCTGAACCTCCAGCGGATGCATGCCGACAAAGTCGGCGATCTGAGTGAAGGTGAGCGCGGTCTTGTCGATCAGCCACACGGCGGTGGCTTTCGGCATCAGCGGAAGGTTCATGACAATCAATCCTCGGCGCGGCCGGGACGCAGCCAACACCGGCGGGAAGCGCCGGCACAGCCGCTCCGGGCTGCGCACCTGCAATCCTCGAGACGTCGACCGATATGGGGTAACCGAAGCCAGGCGGTCAAGGGAGCGTGAGTGCGGGCAGGCACGCGTAACGCAGATGGCCGGGGGCACAGGCCCCCGGCCACCGTCAAGCGCAGTTAAGCGCTGCTTAGGCGGCGCTTGAGGCGCCGTCCGCGACACTCACGTCGTTCGCGGCACTCTGGTCGAGCACAGGTCGCGTCGTGCCGCCGATCTGCACGCGACGCGGCTTGAGCGCCTCCGGAACCGCGCGCCGCAGCGTCACATGCAGCAGCCCGAGGCTGAGCGACGCATCTTCGACCAGGATGTGGTCCGCCAGCGCGAAGCGGCGCTCGAACGCGCGGCCCGCGATTCCGCGATGCAGCATCTCCGCACCCGCCTGCTCGGCAACCCGGCCGGTCACCACCAGCGTATTGTCACGCACGGTGATTTCGAGGTCCTGCTCGGCAAAGCCGGCAACCGCCATCACCAGGCGGTAGCTGTCCTCGCCAACCTTCTCGATATTGTAGGGAGGGTAGGTCGGTGCCGATGCAGCGGCCGACGCAGTGTCGGCCAGGCGCGCCAACCGATCAAAGCCGATGGCGGAGCGGAACAGTGGCGTAAAATCGTAAGTCATAAGATAACCTCCTGCTAAGCAAGGTCTTGGTTGCCGTCCCGAAAGGACCGGCGGGTCGCTGCCAAAGGCCCCATCAGGGCGCCTCGGACAGACGAAAATTAATCAGCAGGAGGCCGCATTTCAAGTCGAATAAAGCAGGGGCAGCGGCTTAGCCCTATCGGCACGACACGATCTCGGGCGTGACGGCGCCCAGGGCAGAGCCCCGTCCTCAGCCCTTCTTGATGCCGAGCCCGGCGAACTTCTTGTTGAACTTCGCGACCTGGCCGCCGGTATCCATCATGCGCTGCACGCCGGTCCAGGCGGGATGCGATTTCGGATCGATGTCGAGCCGCAGCGTGTCGCCCGGCTTGCCCATGCAGGAGCGAGTGCGGAACTCCGAACCATCGGTCATGATGATGGTCACGTCGTGATAGTCGGGATGGATGCCGGACTTCATGGTCTCGCCCTTCGCGCTGGCGCCCCCGATGCCGACCGGGCGCGCGCCGGCGTCATAGCCGCTGGCGTGACGCACCGCAACGCTGCACGGCTGGCCCTGGCGCCGACGAGCCGGCGACCGGCCTCCTTAACCAGGCCGCCGACCGGCAGACGCCTGGCTCTGGAAAGCCTTGAACGCCGTGTCCGCCTGCTTCTTCTGCTCGTCCGGCATCGCGCCATAGAGCTTGCCGAACGTCGAGACGAGTTTGCTCATCTGCGCTGCGTGCATCTGCGCGAGGTCGGCGTAAGACTGCATGTCGGCCAATGCGGTCATGCCGTCGGCGCTGCGCCGGCGCTGCTCGGCGGCGGCGTCCATGTCGCGCGCATTCTGCCGCATCGTGTCGGCGAAGCCGTCCCAGAGGGGCTGCTCCGCCGCCGTGATGTGCAGCTTCTCGTGCAGGTCGGTGATCCGCTTCTCGACCTGGCTGAGCACGGCGCGCAGTTGCGGCGATGGCTTTGGCGGGCTCGGCGCCGCGGTGTTCGGCGCAGGCGCCGCGGCGGCATCCGGCGCCGGCGTGACGGCCCCCTGCGTCGGGGATGCCGGGGCAGCGCTCGTCGCCGGCTGGCCGGATGCCGGCGGCGACGCAGCCTGGGCAGCGGGCTGGCCTTGTCCGGCCGGCTGGGCCACCGCCACGCTCGCGGCGAGGCCGGCCGCCAGCGGAAGACAGGCGGCAAGGCTGGCGAGGCAACGGGTGAACGACTGTGATGACATGGCTCTGCTCCGGCGAACGGGTCCGCCGGCCGCTGCTACGCCGCCGCCGACAGGCCGGCAACCGCCCACCTCCCGGCCGGCAGCGACGCGCCGGCAATTTGTGATCCGGTCGGCGCTCAAACCGATGAGCGGCAATGAACAGTCACAGGAAGGCGGAATGGCCCGTCCGCCAGCGTCAGGCAGCCCGTTCGCCGCGCCAAAGCACGACGTGATCACGCCGTTCGCCGCGCTGGACCTCTCCAGTCTCGGTTCGTCTGGGACCGCCGCTGTCTAAACGCTTTGTTAACCCGCCTTGTCTTAGCCTCGACACATGGACAGCACCGCGCAACGCCGCTTCGACGATCCCGACGGCCCTGATCTCGGTCAGCCGTCACCGCAGCATGATTTCGCCCGCCTGACCGACGTGCCGCTCATGCGGCCGAACCCGGCGCGGCTCAGCGAGCATACGGACCTCCTGCGCCAGATCGAGCAAAGCGGCATCTTCTCCAATTACGGCCCGATCAACACCGAGCTCGAGGCCGGCTTCATCGACCAGGTTTTCGGCGGCCAGGGGCGCTGCGTGACGGTCTGCAACGCCACGATCGGGCTGATGATGGCGATCCGCGCCGCGCTTGGCCCCAAGCCGGACCCGCGGCGCCGCTACGCACTGATGCCGTCCTTCACCTTCGCCGCCACCGCCCATGCCGCGCAATGGGCCGGGCTCACGCCGCTGCTGTGCGACATCGACCCGCAGCATTGGCTGCCCGATCCGGCCGACGAGGCACGCCTGCTGGCGGAGCATGCGGGCGAGATCGCGGTGATGATGCCGTATGCGACCTTCGGCAACAATCTTGACCTGCAACGCTACGACGCCTGGTCGGCTGACCATGGCATCCCCGCTGTGGTCGACGCCGCCGCCTCGCTCGGCTCGATCGACGCGAGCGGCCGGCAGTTCGGCGCCGGCTCGCCGCACAGCATCGTCTTCTCCATGCATGCCACCAAGACGTTCGCCGCCGCCGAGGGCGGTCTGATCTATTCGAGCCGGGCCGAGATCATCGACACGATTCGTGTGATGGGCAATTTTGGCTTCGGCGCGCCGCGAGCCGCGACGATGCCCGGCATCAACTCCAAGCTCGGCGAGATCAGCGCCCTGCTCGGCCTTCTCAAGCTGCGCGAGTTCGACGCCATCATCGCGCATCGCGAGGCGATGACGCGTCTGTATCTCGAGAACTTGCCCGAGCTGCAGTTCCAGCGTCTGGCCGGGCTGCGTCAGGCCGTCGCCTTCGTGCCGTTCCTCCTGCCGAACGACCTCGCGCCGGCGCGCCCGGCGATCATGACGGCGCTCAAGGCGCGCGGCATCGGCTCGGGCGCCTATTTCAGTCCGCACCTCGCCGAGCAGCCCTGGTTCCGCGAGAACTGCCGGTTCAACGCGCTGCCGGTCAGCGACGACGTGGCCGGCCGGATCCTCACCCTGCCGATGTCGGACATCATCACGCGCGAGAACGTCCTGCGCGCCTGCGATGCGGTTCGGCATGTGCTGGCGGAGTTTGCTGGCAGGTCGTCGCCAAACCGGTCGCGGCGCGGCATGGCCTGGCCTGGCCAGCAACGACAATCGAGCGCGCGGCTGCACGCATGAACGCCATGCTCATGAACAAGCTCCGCCAGCGCGATGCCGACCTTCGCGGGCCTGATTGGCAGCCCTGGCTCGCCGCCCAGACGCTGATTGTCGGCGGCGGTCCGGCCGGCTTCGCGCCGCTTGTCGCGGCCAGCAAGTCCGGCAGGCTGGATGAGATGCTCGCGCATGGCGTCTTCATCGTCGAGCGTGGCCCGACACTCGGTGGCGGTCGCATCGGCGACTACCTGATCAGCTCCGACAGCGCAGCCGAAGCGTTCCTCAGCGCCGTCATCGGCAATCCGGACCCGCGGCTCGCCATCCTTGCCGATCATCCGGCGACCCGTGCGGTCGAGCAGTTCCGCGGTGGTCCCGTGCCGCTGCCGCTTGTCGGCGATTTCATGACGATGATCGGTGAGGCCCTCGCGCGCCTTGTCGCCGCGTCGCCCGCAGGCCGGGTGCTCACCGGCTGCGAGGTGCTGTATAGCCGTCGCAACGACAGCGGCATGTGGGTGTCGAGGCTTCGCCGATTGTCTGACGGCCAAGAAGCCGAGTGCTTGTCCCGCCTGCTTGTCGTGGCCGCGGGTGGCCGCCAGACCGAGCAGCGCCTAAGTGAGGAGCCGGTTGTTGGCGAGCCGCTGCTGCCGCGCTACCAGGATCGGGTGGCGCAGTCCGATGAGGTGCTGACGGCCGCCGGGTTGGCCCGTCTGGCAAGCCGTCTCGCTCTACGGCCAAACCCGAAGGTTGCCATCGTCGGCGGATCGACAAGCGCCATATCGGTCGCGCATGCGCTGCTCCATCGCACGTCGCTCGCCTTCAAGCCAGGGGGCATCACCATCCTGCATCGCCGGCCGCTGCGCGTCTTCTATCCCTCCGCCGAGTTGGCGCTGGCCGAGGGGTATCAAGAGTTCGGCCCTGACGACATCTGTCCGATCAGCGGCTTCGTCTATCGTCTGGCCGGCTTCCGGCTTGATTCGCGTGAGTTGGTGATGCGCGTGCGCGGCATCGGTAATCGGCCGGCCGAGCCACGCGTGGTCTCGCATCGATTAGGCCAAGAAACCGCCGCCTCAAGCCGCGTCGTTCTGGATGCGGCCGACAGCGTCGTCGCCTGCATGGGCTACGCGCCCGCGGCTCTGCCGCTGCACGCAGCTGACGGCTCCCGGATCGCGTTGGCCTGTGCGCACCGGGCGCCGCTCGTCGACGGCCTGTGCCGCGTCCTAAATGCTACCGGCCAGCCGATCGAGAGCGTCTATGGCATCGGCCTCGCGGCCGGCTTCGTGCCGCGCGGCAGGCTGGGCGGCGAGCCGAGCTTTTCAGGGCAGGCGAACGGGCTGTGGCTGTGGCAAAATGATATTGGTGCGCTCATCGCCGACGCGATGCTTAGTCCTGTTTCCTGCGACTAGAAGTTCCGCATCACCAGGTCGGGGCTGGAGGGCTCCTCCAGTTCCAGGATGCTGACCTCGCCCAGTCCCAGCAGCCGCGCTTCGGCCTGCATCTCGGCGCCGATCTCGATCGGACTCATCCCGCCATTCACCCGCTCGACGTAGCTCTGCAGCGATGGCGCATCAATCGGCTTCTGGATGACCTCCAAGTAGAGCCGCGAGAGAAACGCCTCGGTCGACAGGCTCAGCATCGGCCGCAGTCGCACCCGTCTGGTCTCGGCTTGCGGTGCAGCCGCGCGCGCGGGTGCGGCAGCGACACCAACGCGGCCAGACTGCAGAACCAGGCGCTGCGAAAAGATCGCACCCGGCGCTTCGGCGGCGTTGATCCGCCGGCGTCGATACTCGTCAGACTCAAGCAAGCTGTGACGCACGTCATCAAAGGTTCGGCTGTCCGTTTTCAGCCGCTGCACGTAGTTCAGCAAACCGGGCGGATCGGCATGTCGCCCCAGGATGTCCCGATACAGCAGGTCGATGATGTCCTCGACGCTGAGTCCGGCCGCCTCGGCCTCATGGTGGGTTGCCCCGGTCACCCACGGACGTGGCGTGTTGACGGCCAAGATCTCTTCAAGCGTCAGCAACGCGTCGGCGGCCGGTGGGGTCGGCGCACCCTTCGGCGGCAGCAGCCTTTCGTCGGTCTCGCCGATGATGAACCGCAGCTTGCCGAGCGCGTCCTGGTCCATCGCCTGCGCTTCGAATTCGAGAGCAAACCAGACGCGCCGCTTCGCATCGGCATGCGGTGCGCCGTCATCTCGCCCGCATTCGGACTGCAGCTTCTGCGCAATCGCGGAGGCGACGACGAGATTGTCGAGGATCGCGCTGACGGTGACGGGATAGTCCGCCCGCACGTCATGGCGCGCCCAGCCGACGGCGACGGCCACGTCGAGCCGGGTGACAACGCCCGGCAAGTCAGTCTGCCGCCGGACCAAGGCGGCCATCCTGGTCGCGCCGAATTGCGGTCATCATTCGCTGATAGGTGCGTTGCCAGGAAAACTGCGCCGCCCATTCCAGTGACCGCGACCGCACCTCCGCTCGCCGCACCTCAAGATCGAACACCGCCGTGAGCAGCGCCCGCTCGAAGTCACCCTCGCTGAACGGATCGAAATAGTAGGCGCACTCGCCGCCAACTTCCGGGATCGACGAACTGCGCGTGGTCACGCAAGGCACGCCAGCCGACAGCGCCTCCAGCACCGGCAGCCCGAAACCTTCGAACAGCGAGGGATAGACGACGATTGCGGCGTTGCAGATCAACGCGATCTTTGCGGCCTCGTTAACGAAGCCTGGAAATAGGATGCTGCCCGCCTCGTACTGCGCCTGCAAGCCGACCTGCCCGAGCAGGGTCTCGACGCTCTCACCCCAACCGAACCGGCCGAGAAAGACGACGCGAAAGCGCGACAAGATGTCCGGGTTCGCGCTAATGTAGGCAAGCACCTGGGTGATGTTCTTGCGCGGCTCGATCGTGCCGAGCACCAGCATGTAAGGCTCTGCCTGCCGCGCCCCAGGCGCCGGTGCCGAGATGCCGCTAGCAGCAAGCGGCATCGCCACCACACGCTCGGCCGGCACTTCGGGGAAATACCGCAGCACGTCCGAACGGGTGGCCTCGGAGACGCAGAACGTCACGTCGTTGGTCAGAATGTCGGCTTCCATCGTCAGCGCATGATATTCGATCGTGTCCTGATGATGAAACTGCGGCGTCAGCAACGTGCTGAGGTCGTGCACGATCTGATACTCACGCGCAAAACCACGCCGGCAAGTCTTGCGGTTCGGAAACAAGGCGGCATCGCCCGAGCTCAGCGCGCTTGGCGCCGGCCGCAATCGCGCTCGCTGCAGGTGCCAGATCAGCATCTCGCCATTGCGGCGATACAGCAGGTCGTTAACAACCTGCCGCTCGACAAGCATGCGGCCGAAGAAGAATTCGGCCTCGCATTCGCTGTCCCCCAGCATCTGCTCCGCAATCGCCGCCGTCACCTGCGAAATACCGGTGTATTCGCGCTCGCGGAGCGGACCGATCTCCAGGTGCAACGACACGGTCGAGGTCCTGGCCACAATCAGGCGGCCTCGCGGCCGGCGCTCGAGACCTCGGCGCCGGCTTTGTCGCACAGCGCCGCCAGCCGCTCCTCGATGCGCGGCCACACCGCCTCGTAGGAGTAACCCTCTCGCACCGTCGCGCGGCAAGCGCTCGCCATCGTCGTGCGTGCGGCCACGCTCAACGCCTGACTTCTCGTCAGTGCCGCGTGCACGTCGGCCATCTCGCAGCGATGTATCGCGAATGGCCGTCCGGCGATCGTTCCGGCCAGGTGCTGGGTGTCGTTCGGCACCTGACGATCCTGGATGATCATGGCGTTGTCGGTGTTGATGTAGTCCGCCATTGCGGTGTTGGCGGTCGTGACCGGCACCGTGCCATGCGCCATCGCCTCCAGGAGTGGCAGGTTCTGCCCTTCCGCCAGCGAGGCGCAGAGATAAAAATCCGCGAGTTCATACAGCGCGTCCATCTGCGGCTCGGATAGGTAGCTGTTGAAGATGACGATGTTGCCGCTGGAAATGACCGTGCCCGACTCGAGCTTGTGCGGGATCACGTCGGAGATCACGTCGAGCAGGTGAAATCGAGCGGCCGAGGTCAGCACCTTGACGATCAGCACCGCCTCCGGGTGCTCGGTGCTGAAGTAGTAGAACCCGCGCAGCAACGCATCGAGGTTCTTACGAAAATCCTCCGGGTTCAACACGCTCAGGTAGATCGTCGGTCCCGCCGGCTTGCGCATCCAAGGCGCAATCCAGCCGAGCAACGTGTTTGATCCCGCCTGCGCCAGCTTGCGGTTCTCGCCGGGCGAGAGCAAGAAATGATGTGACATCGGAACGACGGCCAGCGAGCCGAGCAGGATCAGCGCCTGCTCGCGCGACAGTCGCGGCCGGCGCGGCATCGGCACCGGCGCCGGAATGCAGACGCTATGCGCAAGCCCGTGCGCGCGCAGCACGTCGCCCGTGTAGTGCGAGGGCACCCAAACCTCGTCGCACAGCTCCAGCATCCGCTTCTGGTTGAGAAACGGATGCTCGTTGACGAGCGTCGCGTCCTTAAGGACGTCGAATTCCCAGGCGAAGCAGCAGATGTTGAGCGCGAACTTCAACAGCCGTATCTGCTCGGTCGACCGGAAGATCAGGTGCAGCGTCGGCAGCGCCACGTCGAACACGCCGGGCGCAAAGGCTTGCGGACCATTGTAATACTCGGGCATGACAAGCTTGCCGGGCGCCATGTCGCGGCGGTCGAAAAGCGCCAGGAACTTGGCCTCGGCGAAACGATACGAGTAGTGCGGAGCGCCCAGCACCGCCGGCATATCGCCCTCGACCGCGCTCGAATAGAACAGGTTGCACTGCACGGATGACACCTGAGGCTGAGGCGGACGCTCAGCCATCCATAGTCCGGCTGGCCCCTCCTCACAAGTCGTGGCGGCCGCCCGCTCAAGGTGCGCGCGCCCGCGGTCCTATGCTACACTGAGCTGCACAGCAGCGCGGATCAGCGATGGACCACGACGACAGCGAGGTTCCGGGCGCGACCGAGTGGCCCTCGCGCGGCATGCCGGCGGCGAGCGCGCGGGGCCTGGTGGCCGCCGTCTACCGCGCGCTGCTGCTGCGTGAGCCGGACGAGGCGGGCCTGGCAGACTGGTCGCGCCTGCTGGCCAGCGGCGACCTTGACCTCGAGGCGATGCTGAGGCGCACCTTGGCGGGGGAGGAGTTCGCGGAGCGCTCGGCGGACTTCATGATGACCTACGTCGCGCCGACCCGCTCCAGACTGACGAACGACGTCTCGCAGTTCGGCGAAACCTGGCTGGTGCTGCGCGACATCGTCAACCGCGCCGCCAAGCACCGCATCGTCGTCGACGTCGGCGCGCGCGGGCGCGAGCGGTCGAACTCCTACGACCTGATGCGCCATCTCGACTGGCGCGGCATCCTGGTCGAGGCCAACCCCGGTCTGATCCCGTCGATCAACGCCGAGTTCTCGGGCCTCAACTACCGCCTGATCAACTGCGCCGTGTCCGACTACAGCGGCACCGCAAAGTTCTTTCTCGGCGTGAACGATGATGTGTCCTCGCTGACGCACGACGCGGCGCAAGGCTGGGGCGCCGTGCAGGGCGAGGTTGAGGTCACGGTCGAGCGACTCAGCCGCATCCTTGGCCAGAACGGCGTGCCGCACGATTTCGACCTGCTGTCGATCGATGCCGAAGGCGAGGACATCAACATCCTCAACGAGGTCGTTCAGGCCGGCTACCTGCCGACCTACATCGTCATCGAGGCCTCGAACGACTATCGAACCAAGTCCTTGAGCGATCTGCCCATCACGCCGCTGGTGTCGCAACGCTATGCGATCGTAGAGCAGACTCGTGCAAACCTGATCCTGCGCCGGCGATAGCGCGTCGGCTGTACTGGCCGCAAATCCACCGGCCTTTCTACACCTCGGGCGTTGCTGTATAGCTCTTTCAACAACCGGGAGAATGCAACGATGGCGGACAGCACCGACATGGCCACCGCGGCGGCGATCCTCGCCTGCGAGGCCTCACGCCAGCAGCTTGCAATGGCGCCGTCGAGCACCGCACCACGTGACGTGCCAGGCGAGTTGCTGCAGCTCTACAAATGGTACGCCAGCAAGCTCGACGAGACCCCAGCCAAGACCGGCACCGCCCCGCGCAGCTGGTAGGCGATCAGGCGAGCCGCCAATTGCCGCTCGCCGCCGACTTGTAGGCCAGGCTGTTGCGCGGCGAGCAGAGCCGCCGCCAGCCGAATTCGCTCAGAAGAGCCACTCCTCCGGTGGTGCCATGCTCACGCAGATGCCGAACCAGGTTGCGGGTCAGCAAGCCTGGTCCGGTCGTCTTCCAGATGTCGGCCCGACCCTTGGCCGCGAGCAGCAATCCGACCGCCTCCTCCAGGCACGCGCAAATCACGGCGTGCTGCGGCATGGCCGCGATGAGCGCGTTGTTGGCATAGGGGGTCACCTGGTCGAGCACGGTGCAGACGAGTTCGTGCCCGGCAACCGCGCGCAGCAGGTCGCTCGGCTGGTCGCGGCAAGCCTCGTCCACATCCAAATAGATGCCTCCCTCGCGCGCCAGCACGCAGAGCCGCACGAAGTCGGACCTCATGGCGGCATGATGGCAGCGCTCGAAGGCCTCCAAGTAGGCGGCCGGATAGTGCTCCGCGATGTAGCGGCTGGCCGCCGCCCGGTCGAGCAGGCGACGCTGCAGGCTACGGCCTGACCAGCTCGCCACCACCCCGGCGACGTCGAGCGGCAACGCGCCCTCATCCCAGTATTGGATCAGCACGGAGGGAATGCGGTTGAAGCCCACCGGCAGTGCCGCATGGATGCCCTGCAACGGCCGGATCGCCCCGGCGGCGAGCAGCGCACCGAGCGCCACCTGGTAGGGCAGCGTCGCCGCCGGCGCATCGTCGACCATCTGTCCAGCCAAGGCGAGACAGGCCGGAAAGTCGCCGGCGGCAAACCGCATGCGCGCCGCCAGTGGCCGCGCCGAAGGATGGTCCGTCGCCAGCAAACCGAGCAGCGACGTCGCCGCCTCCGTCGCCCCCTCGCGAAACAGCGTCTCGGCGAGTACGATGCGCTCGTGCTCATGGCCAGGCTGCCGGCCCGCACCCGCCGACCAAGCCTCCGACGCCGCCTGTAATCCGGCCAACGCGTCGGGCGGATCGTCACGGCGCGCCAAATGGTAACGCGTGATCGCCTGACCAACCGGGTCGAACTCCGCCGGCAGCGCATCGAGCTGGTCCAGCGCCTCGCCACAGCGCCCAAGGCTCAACAGCGTGCGGGCAAGCGAGAGGCGTCCTGCCGGGGCCGACGCAGCCGCCGCGTCGGACTGGCGCCACGCCGCCTCCGCCTCGGCGGCGGCGCTGCGCAAGACCTCGATCTCCGCCAGCCAATACCCATCGGTGATCGGCATGCGCAGGCGCTCAAGCAGCTCCAGCGCGCGGTCGAACGCCTGCTCGCCGGCCTCCAGCCTGGCCAGCTCGAACCAGGGTTGGTCGAGCTCCGGCTGCAGCCGGGCGACGATGCGCCAATACGACAGGCTCACGCCGTCCTGCCCAAGCAGCCGATGCAGCAGCGCGAGCTCCATCGCCGCCTCGCCCGAGCCCGGGTTTAGGCTCAGCACCTGCGCGAAGGCGCGTGCCGCATCGTGCAGCTTCCAGGCGCGGGCGGCGAGCTGTCCCCGCCGCAGCGTCAGCTCGGCCTCGACGTGGTCGAGCAGCACCAGCTCGGCATCGATCCGGCCTTCAGCCTCGGCGCGCGCCGCCGCCGCCAGCAGCGCTGCGGCACCGGCCAGCATTGTCGCATCAGCCATCGAGACGCCCGTTCCGCATGCCGCATCTATACGCCGAAACCGAGCACCGTCACGCCTTGCGATCGACCACGCCACGGTCGGGCGGCCCAAGAAGGATGACCCAAGAAGGTCGGCGCAAGCACGGATTGGTCGGCCAACGCGTTGCCCGTGCCGAGCTACAGGCTCTCCTGGTCGAGGCCCAATCAGGCAGGCGTCAGCGTCGCGCGTGTAGCGACACCGTAAAGGCCCGCGGCCGCCTAGCTGGCGGCCGAGAACACCCGAAGGTCGGTGCCCGCTCCAGTGGCGCCGAAGCGCAACTCGTCAATGGCGTCATGCACGCGCGTCCAACGCAGGTAACCATCAGGGTCGCCCTCCGCCAGCAGCTTCGTCGCCCGCTGCCGCGCACGCGCCTGAGCGTTAGCCCCGTGCTTCTGCAGCATGAGCCGCGCCGCGCTCTGATAGTCGATGCTGGACATGTCGTCGCCTTCCTTGCCTGGCCGCTCTGGCGCCGAACCGGAAGGCCGCAAGCGGCCGGCGCAGGTCCGAGATCGTCAAAGCCGGTGTGCCGCTGCCATCCTGGCGGAGGGAGTGGGATTCGAACCCACGGTACGCTTTCACGCACACACGCTTTCCAAGCGTGCGCCTTAAGCCGCTCGGCCATCCCTCCGCGCTCGGTCGGGAAAATAGCAGCACGAACCGGCTTCGCAAGCAGAATGCGACGATCGTATGACCACCAGGCTGACTGTCGCAATGTTGTGTAGACAGCTGTAGTCAATCGCATCAAAAGTCCGTGACCCAGGCAAAGATGACGTCAACTTCATGCATTGCCGGTCAGGCGTCCATCTTTAGCGCCGCGAGAAAGGCTGACTGCGGAATTTCGACGCGGCCGAACTGCCGCATCCGCTTCTTGCCCTCCTTTTGCTTGTCGAGCAGCTTGCGCTTGCGGCTGATGTCGCCGCCATAGCACTTGGCGGTCACGTCCTTGCTCATCGCCCCGATCGTCTCGCGGGCGATCACCCGGCTGCCGATCGCCGCCTGGATGGCGATCTTGAACAGCTGGCGCGGGATCAGCTCCTTGAGCTTGGCGCAGATGCTGCGCCCGCGTGCCTCCGCCGCCGAGCGATGGGCGATAAAGGAGAGCGCGTCGACCGGGTCCTGGTTGACCAGGATAGAGATGCGCACGAGGTCGCTCTCCTCGTAGCCGTCCATCGCGTAGTCAAAGCTGGCATAGCCCCGCGACACCGATTTCAGCCGATCATAGAAGTCGAACACCACCTCGTTGAGCGGCAGCCGATAAACCGCCATCGCCCGGTTGCCCACGTAGGTGAGGTCGGCCTGCTGGCCGCGCCGGTCGCTGCACAGCGTCAGGATCGAGCCGAGATAGTCGTCCGGCACCATGATGGTCGCCCGGATCCAAGGCTCCTCGATCCTGGCGATCGCCATGCTCTCCGGCATGTCGGCCGGGTTGTGCAGCTCCTCGACGACGCCGTTCGTCCGCTCCAGCCGGTACACCACCGAGGGTGCGGTCGCGATCAGGTTGAGGTCGAACTCGCGCGACAGCCGCTCCTGGATGATCTCCAGGTGCAGCAGCCCAAGAAAGCCGCAGCGATAGCCGAAGCCCAAGCGCCGCCGAGCTCTCCGCCTCGTAGTGGAAGCTCGCATCGTTCAGCCGCAGCTTGCCCAGCGACTCGCGCAGTTTCTCGAAATCGTCGGCGTCGACCGGATACAGCCCGCACCACACCACCGGGATCGACGGCTTGAAGCCGGCCAGCGCCTCGGCGGCCGGCGCCCGGTCGTCGGTGATCGTGTCGCCCACCGCCACGTCCGCCACCGTCTTGATCGCCGCCGTGATGTAGCCCATCTCGCCCGGCCCGAGATCGTCCACCACCACCATCTTGGGCGTGAACACGCCGACCTGCTCGACCGTATGGGTCGAGCCCTGCGCCATCATCCGGACCTTCTGACCCTTGCGCAGCCGCCCGTCGCGCACCCGCACCAGGATCACCACGCCGAGATAGGCGTCATACCAGCTGTCCACCAGCAGCGCCTTGAGCGGCGCCGCGGCGTCCCCCGTCGGCGCCGGCAGCCGCGTCACCAGCGCCTCCAGCACTCCCTCGATGTTCAGCCCCGTCTTGGCCGAAATCATCACCGCGTCGTCCGCCGGCAACCCGATCACGTCCTCGATCTGCTGCTTCACGCGGTCCGGCTCGGCCGCCGGCAGGTCGATCTTGTTCAGCACCGGAACGATCTCGTGCTTGGCCTCGATCGCCTGGTAGACGTTAGCCAGCGTCTGCGCCTCCACCCCCTGCGAGGCGTCCACCACCAGCAGCGACCCCTCGCAGGCCGCGAGCGACCGGCTCACCTCGTAGGCGAAGTCGACGTGCCCGGGCGTGTCCATCAGGTTCAGCTCGTAGGTGATCCCGTCCTTGGCCGGGTACGACAGGCGAACGGTCTGCGCCTTGATCGTGATGCCCCGCTCGCGCTCGAGCTCCATGTTGTCGAGCACCTGGTTGGTCATCTCGCGCGCCGTCAATCCGCCGGTGTACTGGATCAGCCGGTCGGCGAGCGTGGACTTGCCATGGTCGATATGGGCGATGATCGAAAAGTTGCGGATTCGGCTGAGCGGGACGTCGGTCATGGTCCTGGATGTAGGGGTAAGAAGGAAGGAAGGCGAGGGCTCTGCCCTCGACCCGCTGGGGCCGTGAGGCCCCAGACCCCAATCGATGGATTTCAAAGGCTCCGCCTTTGATGGGGTCAAGGGGCAAAGCCCCTTGCCTTACTTTACCGTAAAATCCCGCCCGCCTTGCTCACCGCCGCGATCACCTTGCCCGACAGCGCCTCGATCTCCGCCTCGCTCAGCGTGTGGTCCCGCGGCTGGAACGTGACCTCCAGCCCAAGCGATTTCTGCCCCGCCTCGACCTGGTCGCCCTCATACACGTCGAACAGCACGATCCCGGCGACGAGGTCGCGCTCGGCGCCACGCGCCGCCCTGAGGATGGTCTCCGCCGGCATCGCGGCGTCGACGAGGAAGGCGAAGTCGCGCCTGAGCGGCTGCAAGGCAGGCAAGTCCGGCGCGGCGCGGCGGCGCCGCTTTGGATCGGCGACGGCGTCGAGAAACAGCTCGACCGCGATCGCGCTGTCGCCGAGGTCCAATGCCGCCAGGATCGTCGGGTGCAGCGCGCCGAAGCGGGCGAGCACGGTCCTCGGCCCCTGCCGCACCTGGCCCGAGCGCCCCGGATGGTAGTACCCCGGCGCGTCCGCCGTCACCGAGAGCGCGGCCATCGGCACCCCCAGGCCCGCGAGTAGCGCCAGCGCATCAGCCTTGGCGGCAAACGGGTCGAGCACGCTCATCGGCACCGACCAGTGCCGCGGCGTCCGCCCGGTGCGCAGCGCCGCCGCAACCAAAACCTGCCCCGCCTCGCCCCAGCCTGGCCCGACCTCGAACAGTGCCGCGTCGACCAACCCGCGCGCGGCATTGCGCGCGGCCGCCTGTGCCAGCGTCGCCAGCGGCGTCGGCCGAAGCTGGTCGAGGTCGGCGGCGATCGGGTTCAGCAGTCGGGTCGCGGCGGTCGCCTCGCCGAACCGCTCCGCCGTCGCCTGGTCGAGAAAGCTGAAGGTCACGCATTCGGCAAACCCCCGCGCCGCCAGCCCGCGTCGCGCCAGCGCCGTCCGCCCCTGCCGCGGGCTGAGCGTCGCCTCCGGCACCGCACCCAGCGCCGGCAGCGACATCGGCGCGATCCGGTCCAGCCCTGCGATCCGCAGCACCTCCTCCAGCAGGTCGCACTCCGGCTCGATCAGCACCGCGCCCTCAAGCGCACCGTCCGCACGCGCCGCGTCCAGCGCGCCATGCTGATCGAGCGGCAATCCCGGCGCGACGTCATTGCGCCAGGACGGCACGGCGACGACGACCCGCTCGGCATCGCGATGCAGCGCCGCGAAGCCAAGCCGCTCCAGGATCCCCGTCGCCTCGTCCGCCCCGACATCCGAGCCGCCCAACCCGGCAATCCGCTCGAAGCGCAAACTCGCCTGACGCTGCCAGGCCGGCTCGGCGCCGGCGCCGACCACCCGGCTCGCCTCGCCGCCGCACAGCTCGATGATCAGCGCCGTCGCCGCATCGAGGGCGGCCGGCAGCAGGGCAGGGTCAACGCCGCGCTCGAAGCGGGCGCGAGCATCGGAATTGATCTGCAGGCGCCGGCCGGTCAGCGCGATCGCGACGGGATCGAACAATGCACACTCGATGAACACGCTGGTCGTCGCCTCGGTGGCGCCGGTCGCCTCGCCGCCGATCACTCCCGCCAGCGACTGCACGCCGGCCGCGTCGGCGATCACGCAATCCTCCGGCCCGACGGTGACGTCGCGGCCATTCAGCGCGCGGAACGTCTCGCCAGCACCGGCACGCACGCTTAGCGCGCCGCCAGCGACGCGTCCGGCGTCAAACACATGCAGCGGCCGCCCCAGGTCGAGGGTGAAGAAGTTGGTGACGTCGACCAGCGCGCTGATCGGCTTCTGCCCGACCGAGATCAGGCGCCGCTGCAGCCAGTCCGGCGAGGGCCCGTTGCGCAGCCCGCGCACCGTCCGCCCCAGCACCCAGGGGCAGGCGGACCCCATCTCGATCGACCAGCGAACCGGGCTGTCGAACGAGCCGGCAACCGGCGCAGGCGCCCAGGCGCGCAGGGTGCCGAGCCCAGCCGCCGCCAGGTCCCGCGCCACGCCCCGAACCGACAGCGCGTCGCCCCGGTTCGGCGTGACGCCGATCTCGATCACCGGGTCGGCGAGCCCCGCATAGGCGGCGTAAGGCACGCCCACCGGCGCCCCCGCCGGCAGCTCGACGATGCCGTCATGGTCCTCGCCGAGCCCCATCTCGCGCAGCGACAGCAGCATTCCCGCACTGACCACGCCACGTATCTCGCCCGTCTTCAGCGTCGCCCCGGTCGCCGGAATGACGCTGCCCGGCGGCGCGAACACCACGTGCAGCCCGGTGCGCGCGTTCGGTGCCCCGCACACCACCGAGACCGGCTCGCCGTCCCCGATATCCACCCGGCAAGCCCGCAGCCGATCGGCATTCGGATGCGGCAGCGCCTCCACGATGCGCGCCGTGCGGAACGCCGCCAGCGCCGCCGCCCGGTCCTCCACCCCCTCCACCTCGAGCCCGATCGCGCTCAGCGTGTCGGTGATCGCCGCCAGCGACGCCTCGGTCTCCAAGTGGCTCCGCAGCCAGGACAGGGTGAACTTCACCCGCCCACGCCCTCATGCAGCGCCGCCGAGGCCAGCGCCGAAAACCCGTAATGCCGCAGCCAGCGCAGGTCGCTCTCGTAGAACGGTCGCAAATCGGCGATCCCATGCTTGAGCATGGTCACCCGCTCCACCCCCATGCCGAAGGCAAACCCCTGCCACTCGCGCGGGTCGATGCCGCAATTGGCCAGCACCTTGGGGTGCACCATGCCGGAGCCGAGGATCTCCAGCCAATCCGAGCCGGCGCCGAGCTCGCCGGTCCGCCGGCTCCAGCCGATATCGACCTCCATCGAGGGCTCGGTGAACGGAAAGTAGCTGGCCCGAAAGCGCACCGGCAGCGTCGCAATGCCGAAAAAGGCGCGCAGGAAGTCGATTAGGCACCCCTTCAGGTGCCCGAGCGTGATCGCCCGGTCGATCACCAGCCCCTCGCACTGGTGGAACATCGGGCTGTGCGTCGCGTCATGGTCGGCCCGATACGTCCGGCCAGGCACGATCACCCGAAACGGCGGCGTCCGCTCCAGCATCGTGCGCACCTGCACCGGCGAGGTGTGGGTGCGCAGCACCCGCGCGGTGTTCGAGCCGGGCGCCGGAGGCAGATAGAACGTGTCGTGATCCGCCCGCGCCGGATGGTGCCCAGGGATGTTGAGCGCAGCGAAATTGTGCCAGTCGCTCTCCAGGTCCGGGCCTTCGGCAATGCCGAACCCCATCGCCCCGAAGATCGCGTGCATTTCCTCCAGGGTGCGGCTGATCGGATGGATTGAGCCGGCCGCCTCCGGCAGCGGCGGCAGCGTCACGTCAACGCGCTCGGTCGCGAGCCGCTGCTCCAGCGCCGCCGCCTCCAGCACCACCCGCCGCGCCTCGATGGCGGCGGCGAGCTGCTCCTTCAGCCGGTTCAGCGCCGCGCCGCGCTCCCGCCGCTGCTCCGGCGACGCGCGCCCCAACTCCTTCAGCAAAGCCGTCAGGCTGCCGCTCTTGCCAAGCACCGAGACGCGCACCGCGTCCCAAGCGCGCAGGTCAAAGGCAGCGTCCAGCCTTGTCGCGGTCCCTGCGGCGAGCGCGTCTAGATCATCCATTGGAGCGCCTTAAGGAAGGTCAGGGCTTTGCCCTGAACCCACCAAGGGCCCGAGGCCCTTGGATCCCATGAATGGTTTGCAAAGGTGGCCGGCCTCGGTGGGTTCAAGAGGGCAAAAGCCCCAGGCCTGACTTACTCCGCCGCCGCGCCCATCGCCGCCTGCACCGCCTTCACAATCTCCGAGAATGCCGGCGCATCGTCGTAGGCAATCGCAGCCAGCACCTTGCGATCGATCACGATCCCGGCCTGGTTCAACCCATGGATGAACTTGCTATAGGTGATCCCATGCTCGCGGACCGCCGCGTTGATCCGCTGGATCCACAGCCCGCGGAACTCCCGCTTCTTCACCCGCCGGTCGCGATACGCATATTGCAGCGACTTCTCGAGCCGCTCGATCGCAATCCGGTAGTTCGTCGACGACCGGCCGACAAAGCCCTTGGACTGCGCCAGAACCTTTTTGTGCCGGGCGTGTGTCGTCACACCCCGTTTGACGCGTGCCATCTATGCCGCTCCCTACTCGAGGCCGTAAGGCGCCCACTGCTTGACGGTGATGCCGTCAGCGTGGGTCAGCACCTGGCTGCCGCGGTTGGAGCGAATGGCCTTCTGCGGCCGTGCGCTCAAATTATGACGCTTCTTGCCGGGCCCGGCGAGCACCTTGCCGGTGGCGGTAATCTTGAACCGCTTCTTCACCGACGATTTGGTCTTCAGCTTGGGCATTTCGATACTCCTTGCGCAGGCCCTGGCCGGTCCGAGACGGACGCGAGCTCAGGCGTCGCGGCCGGGCATGCCCATTCCAGGCCCGGACGCGCGATCAGGGGCGGGTGTATACGGGCCGAGGCCGCCGCCGGCAAGGGTCGGCCGCGATCCCCGCTACTGCTGCTGCATCGCCTGCAGCGACGACAAGCGGCTGCTCGCCCGCGGATCGCCGAGCTCGGCGCCGCGGCGATACCATGCCTCGGCGAGCTTCGGGTCCGGCTGCACCTCGCTCGCATGCATGTTGGCCAGAAACAGCGGATCATAGGTCTTGCCCACCGCGGTCGCCGCCGCCGCGTCGCCGCTCGCCGCCGCGCGCTCATAGAGCGGCCTTGCGGCGGCGATCCGGCCCTGCGCCAGCAGCTCGCCGGCCTGCTGCGCCGGCGAGCCCGAGCTCCGGCCGGCGGGCGCCAGGTCGATCGGCGCCTCGGGATCAAACGTCTGCGCCGCGGCCGGCTTGGCCGACGCCGCAGCGACCCGCGCCGGCGGGGCGGGTTCCGGCGCCGCCGCCGAGGCGGAGGCGGTAGGCGGCGCGGCCGGCGGGCTCGCGGCAGGCACGCTGGCAGCCGGCTTGCTGTCGGCAGGTACGCTGTCGACAGGCAGGGGCAAGCTCCCGCTCGCCAGCGGAGCCGCCGCCCCCTCCACGGCGGGGCGGCTTACCGCCCGGGACGCACGCAGCCGGGCGAGCAGCGCCGCAAAACGCGCCTGCCGCAAATAATCCGCGTCCGGCGTCCCCTCCGCATCGGCGGCGTCCGACGGCGCCGGCGGCAGCGCGGCAGGACCGCGCGCCGGCGCCGCACTCGCGCGGGCATAAGCCACGCCCACGCCCGACGGCGTCGACACGCCGCCACGCCGCAACGCCAGGCCGTAGGCGCATCGGCCGCCCGACACCCTGCCGGCGAAGCGGTTCGCCGCCAGCCGCCCCTCAAGCTGAATGGAGCCGCGCCGGATATCGATGCGCCCGCCAGCGCCGATCGTGCCGTCGATCATCCCGTTGGCGGAATCGCTGTAGCGCAGCGCACCGTGCGACACGTTGAGCACGCCGGTGTCAGGCGGGCAGGCGCCGCTCTGGGCGATCAGCGTGGTCTCGCCGGCATACCGTCCGGCTTCGATGCCGCCGGGCTGACGGACGGGCGCGGCGCCGGCCGCCGCTTCGTCGCCGCTCTCGCCCAGAGTGTAGCGATCGAACACGCCATCCGCCCCGGCGCAGCCCGCCAGCATCAAGCCCGTCATCGCCAGCACCAGGGTCGCCGCGTGTCGCACCCGTCAACCTCCAAAAAATGCGCACGCCACGTCTCGCGCCGGTCCACCTATCACTGCCAGCCCGCCGTACAGGTTTCAATCCGGCCGCAGGCGAGTGCGCACGCCGTCGCCTTTCGCCACCGCCACGTCGGCCATATAACCCGCCCATGCTGACCCGCTTCGCCAAGATGCACGGCGCCGGAAACGACTTCGTCATCCTCGATGGTCGGACGGCGGCGCTCCCGCCCTTGACCCCGCGCCGCGCCGCAGCGCTCGCCGACCGCCGTCGCGGCATAGGCTGCGACCAGCTGATCAGCCTTGAGCCCGCTTGCGGCGGCGAGGCCGCAATGATGCGCATCCACAACCCCGACGGCAGCGAGGCCGGCGCCTGCGGCAACGCCACGCGCTGCGTCGCCGCCCTGCTCGGCGCCATCGGCCCGATCCAATTGCGCACCCGCGCCGGCTTGCTGCAGGCCGAGGCGCTCGGCAACGGCCAGGTCCGCGTCGGCATGGGCCGCCCCGGCCTCGCCTGGCAGGACGTCCCGCTCGTCCGCGCCGCCGACACGCTGCACCTGCCGCTCGTTGGCGACCCGGCCGGGCTCTCGATGGGCAATCCGCACGCCACCTGGTTCGTCGACGACGTGGACGTCGTCGAGCGTCAAGGCGCCGCCGCGGAGCTCGACCCGCTCTTCGCCGACCGCGTCAACGCCGGCTTCGCCCAGGTGCTGGCGCCCGACCGCATCCGCCTGCGCGTCTGGGAACGTGGCGCCGGCCTCACCCTGGCCTGCGGCTCAGGCGCCTGCGCCGCGCTGGTCAACGCCCACCGCCGCGGCCTTGCCGGCCGGCAGGCCACACTCGTGCTCGACGGCGGCGAGCTGCTGATCGAATGGCGCGCCGACGACATGGTTTGGATGACCGGCCCGACCGTCACCGCGTTCACCGGCGAGCTGGACCTCGCGGACTATCCGGCATGAGCGCCCGCCCCATCTATGGCCTCCACCCAGCGGAGGCACGCCCATGTCGGACACCAATTCAGGCCACGCCTCGGAGCGCACCACCGGCAACGAGCCCGTCGACGGCCTCGATCCCGGCGGCACCCACCCGACCCATCCCGGCAAGCCGGGCCCGAACGGTAAGCGCGTCGTCGAGGAGCACGTCGAGACGGGCGACCAGCACGACGTACCCGACCGCGCCTAGACGGCAGTGGAGACAGGGAAGGGCAGGGACTTTGCCCCTGCACCCCTTCGTCACGCGAAGGCGTGCTTCGCACGACGGCGGAGCCTCTAGAATCCATCCCTCAAGAAATGGGGTCTGGGGCCTGGGGCCCCAGCGTCGGGACCCATCGCACACGTGCGATGGGCGCCCGGTTCAGGGCAGAGACCTGACCTTTCGGCTCGGCATGATGACAGACTGATGGCCGGCTTCTTCTCCCGCCTCAAGCAGGGCCTCTCCCGCAGCACCCAGAAGCTCACCGGCGGGCTGGCCACCGGCTTCACCCGCCGCAAGCTCGACGACGCCGCCCTCGAGGAGCTCGAGGACCTGCTGATCGGCGCCGACCTCGGCCCCGCCGTCGCCTCCCGCGTCATCGCCGAGTTCCGCCGCACCCGCTTTGGCCGCGACGTCACCGACGAGGAGGTCCGCACCGCCCTCTCCGGCGAGATCGCCGCCATCCTCGAGCCCGTCGCCAAGCCGCTCGTGATCGACCCCGCGCACCGCCCCCACGTCGTCCTCGTCGTCGGCGTCAACGGCACCGGCAAGACCACCACCATCGGCAAGCTCGCGCTCGACTACGTAGAGCGAGGCCTGCACCCCATCCTGGTCGCCGGCGACACCTTCCGCGCCGCCGCCGTCGAGCAGCTGCAGGTCTGGGGCGAGCGCACCGGCGCCCGCGTGATCAGCGGCAAGCCGGAGGCGGACGCCGCCGGCCTCGCCTACGACGCCCTGGTCCAGGCCGGCGCGGCGAACGCCGACATCCTGCTCATCGACACCGCCGGCCGCCTGCACAACAAGGCGGCGCTGATGGAGGAGCTGCGCAAGATGATCCGGGTGCTGCGCAAGGCCGACCCGTCGGCGCCGCACTCCGTGCTGCTGGTGCTCGACGCCACCACCGGCCAGAACGCGGTCAACCAGGTGCGCGTGTTCCGCGAGATGGTGGACGTCACCGGCCTCATCGTCACCAAGCTCGACGGCTCGGCCCGCGGCGGCATTGTCGTCGCCCTCGCCGAGGCGTTCGCCATCCCCGTGCACGCCGTCGGCGTCGGCGAACAAGCCGGCGACCTCAGACCGTTCGAGGCGCTTGATTTCGCGCGTGGGCTGATGGGGTCAAGCGAGTAAGCAAGCGCTTCTTTTTTGAAAAAAAGAAGCAAAAAACTTTTATTCCTAAGACAGTCGGGCCAGGTCATCTTAACGGATAGAAGTTTTTTGGTTCTTTTTTTCAAAAAAGAACCGCTTACTTCAACCCCGCAACAAACCCCTCCATCGCCACCTGCCGAGCCCTGGCCAGTCGCGATGCCCGCAGGATCGCCGCGACGTCGGCGATCGCCTGCTCCAGCGCGTCGTTCACCAGCACGTAGTCGAACTCCCGCCAATGGCTGATCTCGGTGCGCGCGGCCGACATCCGGCGGCTGATCTCGTCCGACCCATCGGTGTTGCGTCCGCTGAGCCGGCCGGCCAGCGCGTCGAGCGACGGCGGCAGCACGAACACCCCCACCGTGTCGGCCGGCAGCGCGGCGCGTAGCTGCTGATAGCCCTGCCAGTCGATGTCGAACACCACGTCCCGCCCGGCCGTCAGCGCCGCTTCGACCGGCCGGCGCAGCGTGCCGTAGGATCGTCCAAAGACGTGCGCATGCTCGAGCAGCTCGCCGTCGGCGATCATCCGGGCGAAGGTCTCGGCGTCCCGGAACAGGTAGTGCACCCCCTCCTGCTCGCCCGGCCGCGGCGGCCGCGTCGTCACGCTGATCGAGAGCGACAGCGCCGGCTCCTGTGCGAGCAGCGCGCGCGTGATCGTGCTCTTGCCGGCGCCCGACGGTGCGGCCACGACCAGGCACAGGCCCCGTCTTGTCGGAAGCGCGCTCGGCGAGGACGGCTCACTCGACATTCTGCACCTGCTCGCGCATCTGCTCGATCACCGCCTTGAGCCGCAGCCCGAGCGCGGTCAGCGGGATCGACGCCGACTTGGCGCACAGCGTGTTGCACTCGCGCACGAACTCCTGGACCAGGAAGTCGAGCCGCCGGCCGATTGCGGCGCCCTCCGCCAGCAGGGCGCGCGCCGCGGCGATGTGGCTGCCCAGCCGGTCGAGCTCCTCGCGCACGTCCGAGCGGCTGGCCAGCAGCGCCACCTCTTGCGCAATGCGCTCCTCCGGCAGCCCGGGCGCCGTCTCCAGCAGGGCCGCGACGGCCTCCAGCATGCGGGCGCGTTGGGCCTGCGGCTGCAGCACCGCCTCGTCGCCCGCCTCGGCGCACAGCGCCGCGACCTGGTCAACCTGCCCCGACAGCACCTGGCCAAGCCGGCCGCCCTCGGCCTGGCGCGCCGCCGCAAGCGCCTGCAGCGCCGTGGCAAAGCCGTCCGTTGCTGCGGCGCGCTGCGCCTCGCTCACGCCCTCCGCCTCGCCTGTGGTCGCCCGCAGCACGCCGGGCAGGGCGAGCAGCAGCTCGGCGCGTGGCGGCGGCGCGCCTGGAATGCGCGCGGCGGTGTCGACCGCCAGCCGCAGCAGCGCGTCGAGCATCGGCTGGTCGACGCCGAACTGGCGCGTCTCCTCGCGCCGCACGGTCAGCACGGCGCCCACATTGCCGCGGCTGAGCACGCCCGCGGCCGCCTCACGCAGCCGCGGCTCGAGCGCGTCAAAGCCGTGCGGCAGGCGAAGCTTGAGGTCGAGACCGCGCCCGTTGACCGAGCGCAGCTCCCAGGCCCAGGACAGCCCGTCCGCCAGGCCGCTGGTGCGGGCAAACCCGGTCATCGAGGCGATCGTCTGGCTCATGTCCGCTTCCTACCAGCCGCCGCTGCGGGAGGCGACCAGGAAGGAACGGCTCCGCCCGCCAACATCGCTGGCGCCCGACGCCCGGACCGATGGGACGACGCCTCGCTCGTGCTAACAATCCTCTGAGCTGAGGTCTCGGGCGGCACGCTCAAAATCTTGCCTATAGGCAAGATCTCTCTAACCTGTTGAAAATAAACGGTTGGCTTCGGAAAGTTGGGGTGCGTGGCCTAAATGGCCCGCGTGCGACCCCGATGGATCTTGCGGTATTTCAGCCAAAACAACGCCCTTCTTTGTCGAAGATGCTGTCGAGGTCCTGGACTTACCGCGCCTCGCTCCGCGCCCGGTAAGCCCGCACATTGCGTTCGTGTTCCGCCAAATTTGCCGAGAACGCGTGCCCGCCGGTGCCCGTCGCGACGAAGTAGAGGTCCGCCGACGCCGCCGGGTGCAGCACCGCCGCGATCGCCGCCGCGCCAGGGCTGCAGATCGGCCCCGGCGGCAGCCCGGCGATGCGGTAGGTGTTGTAGGTATCGTCCGCGTCCAGGTCGGCGCGGCTCAGCGGGCGATCCAGGCTGCCGAGACCGCGGCTCGCGCCATACAGCACCGTCGGGTCGGACTGCAGCTTCATGCCCAGCCGCAGCCGGTTCAGAAACACCGCCGCGACATGCGCCCGCTCCTCCGTCACCCCGGTCTCCCGCTCGACGATGGAGGCCAGGATCAGCGCCTGGCGCGGCGAGGTGAGGGGGCTCGCCGGCTCGCGGCCGGCCCACGCCACCGCAAGCGTCCGCTGCATCGCCGCCTCGCTGCGCGCCAGCAGCGCGGCTCGCTCGGTGCCGTAGACGTAGTCATAGGTCTGCGGCAGCACCTCGCCTTCCGCCGGCCTGGCCACCTCGCCCGCGAGCGCGTCCGCACCCTCCATCAGAACGACGATCTGCGCGGCCGTGAGCCCTTCGGCCAGGGTCAGCCGATGCTGCACCGGCCGCGCATGGCGCAGCGTGTCGAGCACCGCCCTGAGGCTGGCATGCGCCGGAAAGGCGAACTCCGCGGCGTGGATTGGCCCATCGCCCGCGGTCAGCAGCGCGGCAAGCCGGAGCGCGAGCGGCGATCCCACGACGTGGGCGTCGAACAGCACCGAGGCGGCGTGCCGCATGCCATGCGGCACCACCACCGCCTGCCCGTCCGGCAACGGTCCCGGCGCGTGGTAGACCTGCCGGCCGATCGCGCCCGCCCCGACCAGCCCCGCCACTGCCGCCAGCGCCAACAGCCGCCGGACAAGCCTCAGCTGCCGGCGGCGCAGCCCCGGCGGCGGCGGATCCTCAGGCGGCGCGGAAGAGGATGGAGGCGTTGGTGCCGCCAAATCCGAAGCTGTTCGACAGCGCCATGTCGACCCGTCGCCGTTGCGCCTCGCGAGCCACTCGGTCGATCACGCTGGCCCGGCTCGGATGCTGCAGGTTCAGCGTCGGCGGCACCACGTCGTCCCGGATCGCCAGGATCGAGAAGATCGACTCGATCGCGCCCGCCGCGCCGAGCAGGTGCCCGGTCGCCGACTTGGTGGACGACATCGCGATCGTGCGCGCCGACTCGCCGAAGAACTGCTCCACCGCCTCCAGCTCAAGGTCGTCGCCCATCGGCGTCGAGGTGCCGTGCGCGTTAATGTACTGGACATTCTCCGGATGCACGCCGCCATTCTTGAACGCCGCCCGCATCGCCCGATACGCGCCGTCATGCCCCGGCGCCGGCGCCGTGATGTGGTGTGCATCGCCCGACAGCCCGTAGCCGGCGACCTCGGCATAGATCTTCGCGCCGCGCGCCCGGGCGTGCTCGTACTCCTCCAGCACGACGATGCCCGCGCCCTCGCCCATGACGAAGCCGTCGCGCTCGCTGTCCCAGGGGCGCGACGCCAGCGACGGCGTCTCGTTGAACCCGGTCGATAGCGCCCGCGAGGCGCAGAACCCGGCAATGCCGAGCGCGCACACCGCCGCCTCCGCGCCGCCCGCGATCATCACCTCGGCGTCGCCGAGCATGATCAGCCGCGCCGCATCGCCGATCGCGTGCACCCCGGTGGCGCATGCGGTCACCGCCGAATGGTTCGGCCCCTTGAAGCCGTAGCGGATGGAGACGTGGCCGGAGACCAGGTTGATCAGCGCCGAGGGAATGAAGAACGGTGACAGCCGCCGCGCCCGCCCGTCATGCACCATCACTGAGGCTTCATAGATCGACTGCAGCCCGCCGATCCCGGAGCCGATCATCACCCCCGTTGCGTTCCGCTCGTCCTCGCTCTCCGGCGCCCAGCCGGAATCCTCCACCGCCTCGACCGCGGCGACGATGCCCAGATGGATAAACCGGTCCATCTTCTTGATGTCCTTGACCGGCAGCCACTCGTCGAGCGTCAGCCCGCCGCTGGCGCGCGTCCCCTCCGGCACCTCGCCGGCAACGCGCGCCGGCAGGTCGCCGGCATCAAAGGACTGGATCGCCCGAATGCCGCTGTCACCCTGGATCAGCCGGCCCCAGACATGCTCAACGCCGACCCCCAACGGAGAGGCGATCCCCATCCCGGTGACGACCACCCGACGCGTGCTGCCCAGCATGGACGCTCCGCCGTGTCCTACGATCGCTCGCTCAGGCCGCCTTCTGCTTCTCGATGTAGTCGATCGCGTCCTTCACGGTGCTGATCTTCTCGGCCGCGTCCTCCGGGATCTCGACGCCGAACGCCTCCTCAAACGCCATCACCAGCTCGACCGTATCGAGACTGTCGGCGCCCAAATCGTCGATGAATGAGGCCTCCGGCGTGACCTTGCTCTCCTCGACGCCGAGATGCTCCACCACGATCTTCTTAACCTTCTCGGCGATGTCGCTCATCGATCTCAGATCCCTGTCTCTAATACTGTTTGCGTCAATCTGGTCCGGCCGGTCGATGTCGCCGAGCGCAGCCGCTTCGGAGGTGTCCGGAGGCGAGGCCGCGTGGCCCCTAGCATGGTTCCAATCTGCCCGCCAAGGCAATGCGGCAACCGTGCGACCATGCTGTGGCGATGCAGTGACGGCATGCCCGGGTAGGCCGCGCAGGCTCAGATCATTGCCATGCCGCCATTGACGTGCAGCGTCGCCCCGGTCACCCAGGCCGCCTCGTCGGAGGCGAGATATACCACCGCAGCGCCAACATCCGCCGGCTGTCCCATCCGCCCGAGCGGGATCGCCTCCAGCAGTCGCTGCCGCTGCGCCTCGCCCAGCGCCTCCGTCATCGGCGTCTCGACGAAGCCGGGCGCGACGATGTTGACCGTGATGCCGCGGCTGCCGACCTCCTGCGCCAGCGTTTTGCTCATTGCCACCAGCCCCGCCTTGGCGGCGGCGTAGTTCGCCTGGCCAGGGTTGCCGGTGCTGCCGACGATGCTCGAAATGCCGATGATCCGACCCGCCCGGCGCTTGAGCATCCCCCGCAGCGCCGCCCGCGCCAGACGGAACGGCGCGCTCAGGTCGACGTCGAGCACCGCCTGCCAGTCCTCGTCGCGCAGCCGGAGCGCCAGCATGTCGCGCGTCAGCCCGGCATTGTTGACCAGGATGCCGACCGGCCCCGCCGCCCGCTCCGCCTGGGCGACCAGGCCAGCCGCCGCCGCCGCGTCCGCCAGGTCGGCCACCACGACATGCGCGCGCTCGCCGAGCCTCGCCGCCAAACCCTCCAGCGCCTCGCGACGCGTGCCGGAGAGCACAACCTGCGCACCCTGCGCATGCAGCGCCCGCGCGATCGCTCCGCCGATGCCGCCCGAGGCGCCGGTCACCAGCGCCGTCTTGCCGGTCAGGTCGAACATCACGCCTCCGTAGCGAAGAAAGGCGAGGGGCTTTGCCCCTGGACCCCATTAAAGGCGAAGCCTTTAAAATCCATTTGTCATTCTTGTCCAATGAGCGAGACGGTGCCGTCGGCTGGAGACAGTACTGGATTCGCCGTGCAAGGAAGAATGGGCCTTGGACTCCAAACGGCCGGGGTCTGGAGCCTCACGGCCCCAGCGGGTCCAGGGCGGAGCCCTGGCCTTGTCTTCCTCAAAGCGTCTTCAGCAAAGCCTCGATCTCGTCCGGGGTCGCGGCCGACGCGGTGCGGGCTGCCGGCACGATGCGCTTGACCAACCCGGCCAGCACCTTGCCCGCGCCCAGCTCGACGAAGCTATCCACCCCCATGGCGACCGCCGCAATGACGCTTTCGCGCCAGCGCACCGTCTGCGTCACCTGCTGCACCAGCAGCTGGCGGATCTCGCCCGGATCGCTCGCCTTGCTCGCCGTCACGTTGGCGATCAGCGGCACCACGGGCTCCACCATCGGCGCCTCCTCCAGCGCCTCCGCCATGACGCGCGCTGCCGGCGCCATCAGCGCGCAGTGGAACGGCGCCGAGACCGGCAGCAGCATCGCCCGCTTCACCCCCTGGCCGCGCGCGATCTCGATTGCCCGTTCCACCGCGGCGCGGTCGCCGGAGATCACCACCTGGCCGCCGCCATTGTCGTTGGCCGGCGCGACCACCTGCTGGATCGTGCTGCCGTCCTCGCGGGTGAACGGCGCCGCCTGCTCGCAGATCGTGGCGGCCTGCGCCATCTCAATACCGAGCAGCGCCGCCATGGCGCCTTCGCCTGCCGGCACCGCAGCCTGCATCGCCTCGCCGCGCCGGCGCAGCAGGGCAGCGGTGACGTTCACCGGCAGGCTGCCAGCCGCGGCCAGTGCGCTGTATTCGCCCAGCGAGTGGCCAAGCACCATGACCGCCCGGTCCGCCAGCGCGAACCCGCCCTCGGCCTGCAGCACCCGCAGCACCGCCAGCGACATCGCCATCAGCGCCGGCTGGGTGTTGCGGGTCGCCGTCAGCTCCTCGGACGGACCCTCGAACATCAGCTTCGACAGCCGCTGCTTGAGCGTTTCATCGACTTCCTGGAACACCTCGCGCGCCGGCGCGAACGCGGCCGCCAGGTCACGGCCCATGCCGACAGTCTGGCTGCCCTGGCCGGGAAAGATGAACGCATGGACAGGCATTGAACATGGTCCGGACATGTGGCGTCGCGGACATGGAGCGGGCGGCGACACCTGTCAAATACCCTCGCATGCTGCAAGGCGAGGTGCGGCGCCTGCCGCCAGGGTGCAGCCCAGACTGGCCCAGGGACTGGCCCAGGACTGGCCCAGGACTGGCCCAGGACTGGCGCAAGGCCGGCGCAGGGCTGGCGCGCGGCGCCGCGCTTGCGCGACCGGCCGTCCTCGTGCTGTAAGGCCGGCTCCCTGCCGGGGCGTGGCACGCCCCGGCTATGCCCCCGTGCGCGCTCGTCAGGACGCGCATGGCTCAAGGCTTGCCGATAGCGGCAAGCCGGGCCGATCCAGCCATGGGGAGACCACATGCCCTTATATGAGACTGTGCTGATCGCACGGAACGACGTCACCCAGCAGCAGGTCGAAGGCCTGGCGGATACGGTCGCGACCCAGCTCGAAGGCGATGGCGGCGCGATCAAAAAGCGCGAGTACTGGGGCCTGCGCACCCTGTCCTATCGCATCAAGAAGAATCGCAAGGCGCATTACATGCTGCTCGGCATTGACGCGATGCCCGCCTCGGTCAACGAGATGGAGCGCCAGCTGCGTCTCAACGAGGACGTGCTGCGCTTCATGACGATCCGGGTCGACGCGATCGACGAGAACCCGTCCGCCGTGCTGAGCCGGAAGTCGGATGACCGCGAGCGCGGCTTCCGCGGCCCCAAGCCGGCCGGGCGCTTCGAGAGCGGCCGCCGCCGTAATTTTGACGACCGCGAGGAATACCGCGCCCGCGACGGCGCGGCCGAGCCTGCAGCGGTCGAGGAGTAGAGCATGTCAGACCGTCCCGATCGCGAGCGCCCCGGCGCCACCGACGACCTTAACCCGGCCGCCCGGCGCTCCGCCGTCGGCGCCCGCCGGCCGTTCTATCGCCGCCGCAAGTCCTGCCCTTTCTCCGGGCCGAACGCACCGGTGATCGACTACAAGGACGTCCGCCTGCTCAGCCGCTTCCTCTCCGAACGCGGCAAGATCGTGCCGAGCCGGATCACCGCAGTGAGCGCCAAGAAGCAGCGCGAGCTCGCCCAGGCCATCAAGCGCGCCCGCTTTCTCGCCTTGCTTCCCTACGTGCTGAGCTGAGGAGCCGCACCGATGGCCGTCGTCGAACTGATCCTCCTGCAGCGCATCGAAAAGCTCGGCCAGATGGGCGACCTCGTCCGCGTCAAGCCGGGCTACGCGCGCAACTTCCTGCTGCCGCAGAAGCGCGCCATCCGCGCCAACAAGGCCAACGTCGCCAAGTTTGAAGAGACCCGCGTCCAGCTCGAGGCGCAGAACATCAAGCGCCGCGAGGAGGCCGAGCGCGTCTCCGAGCGCATGGGCGGCCTGACCGTCGTCGTGATCCGCCAGGCCGGCGACAGCGGCAGCCTCTACGGCTCGGTCAGCAACCGCGACATCGCCGAGCAGGTGACCGCCGCCGGTCTCGGCGTCACTCGCCAGCAGGTGGTGCTCGATCATCCGATCAAGGCGCTGGGCTTGGCCAAGGTGCGGGTCGTGCTGCACCCGGAGGTGACCATGCAGGTCACCGTCAACGTTGCCCGCAGCCCCGAGGAGGCGGAGAAGCAAGCCCGCGGCGAGGCTGTCGGCCTGGCCGCCGAGGACGAGCAGGACGAGGCCGATGCCGCCGAACTGTTCGAGCAGGGCGCCATCCCGACCGGCGAGGCGGCTCAGGACTGAGCAAGGAGAGGGCGATCAAGGCATTTCCTCGAGACCCTCGACCCCATTTAGAGGCGGAACCTTCAAAATCCATTCGCATGGTGCACAGCACACCGGCCTAGGTCATGGAGAACCGGACCGAAGTGATGGATTGTAAAGGCTCCGCCTTTACCGGGATCAAAGGGCAGAGCGCTTTGCCTTGACGGCGATGCAGACCCTCAGACGCCTGTTCGTCCACAGCATCAGCCAGCTCATCGTCGAGGGCCGGCTCACCGTGCAGTTTCCGGACGGCACCCGCCACGTCTTCGAGCGCAGTGCGGGCGCCATCGGCGGCTTCGCGGTGCGCGACTGGTCGATGGTCTGGCGCCTGATGACTGATCCCACCATGGCCTTCGGTGAGGGCTGGACGGATGGCCGCATCACCCTGCTCGACAACAGCACCCTCACCGACGTGCTGGACGTGGTCTACGGTTCGGCCAAAGCGGGCGGCACGAACGCGATGTGGCGAAGCCTGCGGGCGGCTCGCCATGCTACCCGCAGCTTGCGGCAGTTCAACCCGCGTCCACGCTCCCGGCGCAACGTTGCCCGCCACTACGACCTCAATGGCCGGCTCTACAGCCTGTTTCTCGACCGCGACCGGCAATATTCCTGCGCCTACTTCCCGAACGGCGACGAGACTCTCGATGAGGCGCAGGCCGCCAAGAAGCGCCACATCGCCGCCAAGCTGGTGCTCGATCGCCCGGGATTGACGGTGCTCGACATCGGCTGCGGCTGGGGCGGGCTGGCGCTGAGCCTGGCGCGCGAGCATGGCTGCCGCGTCACCGGCATCACCCTGTCCGCCGAGCAGCTCGCCGAGGCGCAGGCGCGCGCCGAAGCCGAGGGCCTCTCCGACCAGGTCCGCTTCGAGCTCGCCGACTACCGCACCATCACCCGCCGCTTCGACCGGATCGTCTCGGTCGGCATGTTTGAGCATGTTGGCATCGGCCACTACGAGGCCTTCTTCGGCATGCTGGACCGCTGCCTCGCGCCCGACGGTGTCGCCCTGCTGCATGCCATCGGCCGCGTCGCCGGCCCCGGCAGCACCGATCCCTGGATCGCCCGCTACATCTTCCCCGGCGGCTACGCGCCGGCGCTGAGTGAAGTCTTCGCACCGCTTGAGCGCACTGGGCTGATGACCACCGACCTCGAAATCCTGCGCCTGCACTACGCCGAGACGATCCGCTGCTGGCACCGCCGCTTCGCCGCCAATCGCGACGCCATCCAGGCGCTTTACGACAAGCGCTTCTACCGGATGTTCGAGCTCTACCTTGCCGGCGCCGAGACCTCGTTTCGAAAGGCACACTCGATGGTCTTCCAGCTGCAGCTCACCCATCAGCTCGGCGCCGTCCCGCTCACCCGCGACTACCTGTTCGACCGAGAGAGCAAGACAGTAAGGCCAGAGGCTCTGCCTCTGGACTCCGCTGGGGCCTGAGGCCCCAGACCCCCATCTCTTGAGCAAAAGTTCCCCAGGGCTTTGCCGTTGGCGTCCAAACCCTTAACGGCGTGGCCTCAAGGTAGGAGAACGACGTGAACCTGGATCTCGCTGGCCGCCGTGTGCTCATCACAGGTGCTTCGCAGGGTATCGGAGAAGGTCTCGCGCACGCCTTCGGCGAAGAGGGATGTGACCTGATCTTGGTGGCGCGCAGCGCCGAGAAGCTCGCCGGCCTCGCAGATCAAGTGCGCTCCAGGTGGAACGTGTCCGTGGACGTCTTGGCCCTCGATCTCACGGCTGCCGAAGCAGAGAATCAATTGAACGCTCTGGAACGTGTCGACGTGCTGGTCAACAACGCGGGCGCGATCCCCGGTGGAGACTTGCAGACCGTGCAGTCGCTGGCGTGGCGTCGGGCGTGGGACCTCAAAGTCTACGGCTACATCGATCTGTGCCGGATGTTCTACGCCAAGATGAAGCAACACGGTGGCGGCGTGATCCTCAATAACATCGGGGCGAGCGCCGAATTCTTCGATCCGACCTACATTGCGGGAAGCACCGGCAACGCAGCCCTTGTGGCATTCACCCGCGCTCTCGGTTCGAGAAGCTTGGACGATAAGATCCGGGTCCTCGGCGTCAGCCCAGGCCCGGTCGCGACCGACCGCATCGAGCGTCTGCTGAACGAGCGCCGTAAGGCATCCGGCGAGGAACAAGCGAGTGCAGCCTTCCCTCTTGGTCGGCCGGCGACTGTCCGGGAGGTCGCCGACCTGTTCCTCTTTCTGGCGTCGCCGCGGTCCGCTTACACCACGGGTGTCGTCTTCACGTTGGATGGCGGACTGTCCGCCCGCCACGGGCCGTAATCCCTCAAAGCGAACGCCCGGCCTCGCTGCCCCTTAGCTGCCTTAAAGCCTCTCCAAAAGCCGCTCGAAGTCCGCCACCGACAGCGTCTCGCCCCGCCGCTCCGGCGCAATCCCCGCCCGCTCCAGCAGCCCCGCCCCGCCCAGCGGCCGCAGCGCCACCCGCAGCATCTTTCGCCGCTGCCCGAACGCCGCCAGCGTTAGCCGCTCCATGGCGACGAAGCGGTCCGGCGTCGGCTGACTATCGTGCGGCACCAGCCCAACCACGGCGGAGTGCACCTTGGGCGGCGGGATGAACGCCGCCGGCGGCAGCCGCAGCAGCAGCGTCGTCTTGCACGTCCATTGCGCCAGCACGGACAGCCGCCCGTAGGCCGGCGTGTCGGGGCGTGCGGCGATCCGCTCGGCCACCTCGAGCTGAAACATCAGCGTCAGCCGTTCCCACAGCGCCGCCTCGCGCAGCCATCGCACCAGCAGCGGCGTCGCCACGTTGTAGGGCAGGTTGGCGACGATCTGCCGCGGCGCGGCGGTCAGCGCCGGCAGGTCAATGCGCTGCGCATCGGCGAGCAGTACGCTCAGCCGACCGGGCGCCTCGACGGTAAGCTCCTCGATCGCCATCACCGCCCGGGCATCGATCTCGACGGCGAGGATGTGCGCGGCGGCGGTGTCGAGCAACGCCCGTGTCAGGCCGCCCGGCCCGGGCCCGACCTCCACCACGTGCCGCCCTTCGAGCGGCCCGGCGAGGCTCGCGATCCGCTCCGTAATCGCGCCGTCAAGCAGGAAGTGCTGACCGAGCTTATGCCGCGCGGCAAGCTGATGGCGGGCGATCACGTCGCGCAACGGCGGTCGTGCGGGGGATGTCACCCCTCGTCATAGCACCATCCGTATGGCGGCAGCGTGGTCGTTGCGGCAGGTTCGGCACTGGAGCATTGTCACGCGAGGTCACAGAGGCGCGAGCGGAATGGCGGATGGCGGCACCCGGCTAGTCGGCGACATCGGCGGCACCAACGTGCGCCTGGCGCTGGTCGAGGGCGACGGCGAGCCGCATGACGAGCGCAAGCTGCCGGTTCGCCAGTTTCTCGGCCTGGCCGAGGCAGCGCTCGACTACCTGGGCGGCCGGCGCGTCGATGAGGCGGTGTTTGCCGTTGCAACCCCCGTCGCCGGCGACGCTGTCGCCTTCACCAACAGCCCCTGGCAGTTTTCGCAACGCGAGCTGAAGAGCCAACTTCAGCTTGGTCGCCTCGCCGTGATCAACGACTTCGTCGCCCAGGCCGCCGCCATCGAGACGCTGGACCACGCGGACCTGCGCAACATCAAGCCCGGCGCCCGCGAGGCCGACAAGCCAGCGGTCGTCGTCGGCCCGGGCACCGGCCTCGGCGTCGCTCTCATCGTCGCCGAGGAGCATCGGCGCGAGATCCTGCCGAGCGAGGCGGGACATATGTCGTGCGCCGCCAACACGCCGCTGCAGGCCGCGATCCTGGCGGTGCTTGTCCACCGCTTCGGCCACGTCTCCACCGAGCGCCTGCTGTCTGGCCCGGGTCTCGTCAACCTTGCGACCGCGCTCGGCGAGATCCACGGCACGCCGCTCGGCGACCTCACTCCGGCCGACGTCTCTGCGCGCGCCGCCGACGGCTCATGTCCGCTGTGCCGCGAGGCCTTCACCGTGTTTTCCCAGGTGCTGGGCGCGGCCGCAGGCGACCTGGTGCTGGCGGTGCTTGGCTTTGGCGGCGTGTTCCTGACCGGCGGCCTGAGCCGAAACATCGCCGCCCTGCTCGACATGCCGGCGCTGTGCGAGGCCTTCCTCGCCAAGGGTCGGTTCCGCGAGCGTCTGTCCGGCGTGCCGATCGACCAGGTCATGCGTGCCCATAGCGGCCTGGCCGGAGCCGCCGCCTATGGCCGCACCCGGGTCCGGCCAATCAACTATCGCTAGCTGTTCGGCAACCCGACGCCGGTCTCGACACATGTCTGCAACCGCCGTCGCGCTGGCGCCGTTCCGGCAAGAGTCGGCCGGCGGCTCGCCGGCCTGGAGTGTCAGTGATGCGCATAATCCCGGCCATGACCCTGCTCGCGATTCTCGCGGCCACGCCGTCGGCTGTCCGGGCGCAGACCGCGCCTTCCGGCAAGCTGACCAACGCGCCGGTGCCGGACGATGCTGTAGGCGACAGCCGCGGCGGCCCGAGCGTCGGCACGATCGGACGCGCCGCGCCGGACGCCGCTGCCGGGCGCAGCCTCGGAAATGGTGTTGCGAGTCGTCCCAACGTTCTGTCGCCCGACGGCGCAGGTGCCTATAACAGCGTCGCGCCCACTACGAGCGACACCCGCGTTCTACCGGGCACGACTGGCGCTAGCGCCACCGTGGGGAGTTCTGCGGGCGGCCCTGGAGCAATTGGTCTCGGCGGCACCGGCGCCGGCGGCAGCACGGGGCTGGGCACCATTGGAAGCACCAACAACAACACCAACCTGCACTGACCATCACTCCTTCGGCGGTGCTTGACGCGAGAGCGGCGTAGATGGGCCCGACGGCTTTCGCCGTCGGACCTTGGTCGTCTTAGATATTCGGCTTCACCGTCTCGGCGCCAACCGGGCGCGTCGCCGTGGTTGTTGTCTGGCCCGGGATCTGCTCGATCTCGACCTCCTCCTTGCGCACGGTGTCGCGCACGGTCTCGGTGCGATCTGTGGCCGCCTTGCGCAAGCCGACCTCTTCGTAGACGCGTGCCGTCTTGGAGACCACCGCCTCCTCGGCTGACGCCGTCATCTCGATTGTCTTCTCGGAGAACTCGTCGGCCGCAAGCGAGCGGCCATCGGTCACCGGCCGACGCTCAAGCGTCACGGTCTCGTCATGCAGGCTGACGGTCTCGGTGACCGGCGTCTCGACCACGTAGCGGCGGATGCGCGTGCCGCCTTTGTTTACGACGCGCTTGCCGACAGCCAGGTTCTCTTCCGATAACTGCAGCTTGTCGCCCGTCGCGCTCGCCACGCCGGTCGTCGCCATTGGCGCCGTGGCGGTCGTCGCCGTCTTCGCCAGCCCGTAGCCGGCCGTGCGCTCGTCGATGTCGATCGGGTTATGGCTCTCCAGGATCTCCATCACGCGCGTCACATGCTCATCGGGTGAGCGGACCGTGACGACTGAGGAACCGCTTTCCAGGCTGCGGTCATAAACGGCGCTGTCGGTGTCCGTCTCGCCACCGAACAGGCTGGACCAGAAGCCTTTCTCGCGCACCGGCTGAGTGCTCGCCATGCCGGACGACATGCCGCCCGTCGCGCCGCCCACCGCGCTGCCCGTCGCGTCGGACGTCATCGCCGTGCCAGCGTGCAGGCTGATCGCGGCGTCCGGGACGCCAGCGGTCTTCAAGTCAGCAATGGCCGCGTTGGCGTGCGCGGCAGTGTCGAAAATCGCAACAATCGTTTCGTCAGCCATGGAAATGTCCTCGTTGTTATCGACGGTTACTCACTACGCAATCGATGCGGTCGAGCAGCTCAATCGTCGAGCTCTGTCCTGGTCACATCGACGTCCTGTCGACGCAGCACGACGCGCTCGACGTGGTGCTCTGTTCTCTGCACGCGACGGATGTGCAGCTCCTCCTTGAGAACAAGCCGCCGCGTCACGACGACTTCTTCCTCGACGACCGGCAGGATGGTGATGTTACCCTCCTGTCGCGTCGGCGGTACTTCGCTGACCACGCGCCCGACGGCGACGCGCTCGACAACAACGTCGTCGTGGGTAAGCGCCTCGTCGACATCTATCTCACTGGTGCGCGTCACACGTGTGACACGCACCAGCGTCTTGCGTGTCCGCTTTCTGACGACAAGCTCCTCGACGTGCAGCGGCAGCGTTTGAAAACTCTCATCTTCTGTCAGCGACGTTTCGCACTCCCCTACAGCCTGACCGCGTGTGGCGAGCGGACTTACGGCCATGTCTAGGCGATGACGGACGCGCGAGCCGCGTCCTCCATCCTGCCAGCAGTCGTCTGCGCCACGCGCTCTCTCCGTAGTGCCAGGTGCTCGGCCCGCATGTGCGAACCGTGCGTGCCTTACGCTTCTCGGCATCCTCTGTCGCGAAGGCCGCGCATGAATAATCGATGCGATGTTGCTGAGTCTGGCCGGTTCTTTTGGATCAACCCGGCATGACAAACGCCTAGCGGGTTTGCGCCGCGCGTTTTTTTGGCTGCATTGTCTGTGGCTTGGACGGTATGCCCAGACCCCGCTCGCGCGCCCAGACCACCAACGCACTGCGTTTGTGCACGCCGAGCTTCTTATAGATCGCGGCGATGTGATTCCGCAGCGTCGTCCGCGCGACCCCAAGCCGCTTGGCGACCTCGTCGTCGGGCAGTCCTTGCGCCAGCAGCTCCAGCACCTCGCGCGCTCGCGCCGGCAGGCTCGCAAGCTCCGCCTGGTTCGTCGCCGGCCCCTTCGCGCGCGTCAGCGCCGTTAGCCGCTCGACGATCGCCCGGCCAAGGAACGAGCTCTCGGCAAGCACCGATTGCACGGCCGCCATCAGCTCCGTCTCCGTCTGCTTGCGCTCGGTGATGTCAAGCATGACGCTGAGCACACAGGGCTCATTGCCGATCTGCACCGTGTCCGCCGAGACCAGGTAGTCGCGCAGCCCGCCATCCTTGTCCTGCAGCTGGATGTCGCACCCGCGCAACTGCCCGGTCTGCCGGATCTGCTGCTCCAGCGCCGCGCGCGCCTCGCCCGCGCCCCAGAGCCGCAGCTCCGCCTCGCTGCGGCCGACCACCTCCTCGCGCCGCCAGCCGGTGGCCGCGGTGAAGGCGTCGTTCACGTCGAGGATGCGCAAGCCGGCCAGCGTCAGCACCGCCATCGGGCCGGGCGCCAGATGGAAGGCCTTGCTAAAGCGCTCTTCGCTGGCGCGCAGCGCATCCTCGGCCTGCTGGCGCGGGTGCAGGTCGGCGAACGTGAACAGCATGCATGCCTCGTCGCCAATCTGCAGCGGCTGGCCACCCAGCAGCACCGTCCGCTCCCGCCCGTCCGGCAGCACCAGGCAGCCTTCCATCTGCGGAACGGTCTGTCCGGCATGCAGGCGCCGGATCGCAAGCTCGCGCCGCTCCATCCCGTGCAGCACGTCGAGCTCGTGCATCGAGCGGCCGATCAGCGCCTCGCGCACCCAGCCGGTCAGCTCCAGAAAACCGTGGTTCACCTTCACGTAGCGCATGTCCGACAGCCGCACGATGATTGCCGGCGCCGGGTTGGCCGCAAACGCCCGCTCGAAGCGCTCCTCTGCGTTGAAGCGCTCGGTCTCGTCGTCCAGGATCACCACCAGGCAGTCAGCCGCGCCGTTGTCGTCGGTCAGCGCCATGGTGCGAACCTCATGCACCCAACGCCGCCCGTCAGCCCGTCGCGTGACCTCGATCAGCGCCCGATCGATCACCTCGCCGCGCAGCAGCCGCTGGATCGGGTACGCCTCGGCCGGCAGCCGCTGGCCGCTGCGGTCCGCCAGCTCGAAGCGCGCGGCATAGCCCGCCGCGGTCCCGCCAAGCTCGTCCAGCGCCTTGACCCCGTGCAACGCCAGCGCGGTCTCGTCCGCCCAGTGCAGCGTGCCGTCACGGGTGACGATGATGATGCCCTCGGTCAGCGCGGCGATGATCTGCTGCAGGTGAGTGAGGACGCCGCGCTTATCGGGAATGCTGACGCTCATCGAGGCCTCGTGGTTGAGAAGGTAAGGCAAGGGGCTTTGCCCCCTTGACCTCATCAAAGGCGGAGCCTTCGAAATCCATCTATTATTAGTGTGCGCGTGGCGAGATCGTTGCCGTGTTGAACAACGATGATCGGCTTCGCCAGGCAAGGACGCTAAACTGATGGGGTCTGGGGCCTCACGGCCCCAGCGAGTCAAGGGCAGAGCCCTTGCCTTCCTTAACCTGCCTTCGGTCAAACGCTCCTGAAGCGGCCGGCGACCTCTCGCAACTGCCCCCGCCGCACCAGCAGGTTCACATGCGCCATCGCCTCGCTGAAGGCGAAGCCCATCTGGTGCGGGTCCTCGATCCGGCGGGCGAACACCACCGGCACCAGCTCCGCCCCGCTATGGTCCTGCTCGGCACAGGCTACGAGGATCGCCGCGCAGCGCGCCTCGTGGTGCGCCGCCAGCTCGTCGAGCCGCGCATGCAGCCCGACGAACGGCCGCTCATGGCCCGGCAGCAGCAGCGTCTTGTCGGCAACCTCGCGCCTCATCGCCGCCAGCGAGCGCAGGTAGTTGCCGAGCGGGTCGCCCTCGGGGTTCATCGCAAACACGCTGATGTTGGGCGAGATCCGCGCCAGAACCTGGTCTGCGCAGAGCAGGATGTTCTCCGCCACGCAATGCAGCATCACCTGATCGGGCGAGTGGCCGCCGCCGGTCAGCACGTCGAACCGCCGTCCGCCCAGCTCCAGCGTCTCGCCCGCGGCAATGCTGCGAAAGCTCTGCGGCAGGCCGGTGACCAGCCGCAGGTAACGCCGGCCGTCCGAGACCAGCACCCGCGTCGTCGCCTCGTCCATGCCGTGCCGCCGGTAGAAGTCGCGATGCGGCCCGTCCACCGTGTGCCCTGTGTCGACGGTGAGCAGCCGCGCATGCAGATACTCCACCTCGCTCATCAGCAGCGTGACGCCGAGCCGCTCGCACAGCCAGCCCACCATGCCGATGTGGTCGGGATGATAGTGGGTGCCGATGATGCGGGTGAGCGGCCGCTCCCGCAGCAGGCCCGCCAGCAGCGCCTCCCAGCGCGCGATCGTCGCCGCATCGCCAAGCCCGGTGTCGACCACCGCGTAGCCGTCACCATCCTCGACCAAATAGAGGTTCACGTGGTTGAGCTGAAACGGCAGCGGCAATTGCAGCCACAAGATGCCCGGCGCGACCTCGATCATCTCGCCAGGCGAGGGCGGAGAAGGATGCGGGAAGCGTGGGCTCATCGGCTGGTTCAAGAAAGGCCAGGGGCGTCGCCCCTGGACCCGATTAAAGGCGAAGCCTCTAAAATCCATGTCTCAGTCATGTTCCCACAGCAAGTTCGATGCTGTGGGAAGCTGGATTGAATAGCGTCACCAAGCAAGAAAGTGCCTGTCGCGACTCCATGCGACGGGGCTTGAGGCCCCAGGCCCCAGCGGAGTCCAGAGGCGGAGCCTCTGGCCTTCCTTCACCCGCCCTAAAGGATAAACCGCGACAGGTCCCCGCGCCGGGCAAGCGGCGCCACACGGTCGTTCACCGCCGCCGCATCCACCCGGATCGTCTCGCCCGAGCGGTCGGCGGCGGAGAAGCTGATCTCCTCCAGCAACTTCTCAAGCACGGTCGCAAGTCGCCTGGCGCCGATGTTCTCCACCCGCTCGTTGATGTCGGCCGCCAGCTCCGCCAGCGCGTCGACAGCGTCGTCCGTGAAGTCGAGCGTCACGCCCTCGGTCTTCATCAGCGCCGCATACTGATCGATCAGCGAATGCTCCGGCTCGGTCAGGATGCGCCTGAGGTCGGCCCGTGTCAGCGGCGCCAGCTCGACGCGGATCGGCAGCCGGCCCTGCAGCTCGGGTAGCAGGTCGGCGGGCTTGGCGACATGAAAAGCGCCCGAGGCGATGAACAGGATGTGGTCGGTCTTCACCGGTCCGTATTTGGTGGTGACCGTGGTGCCCTCGATCAGCGGCAGCAGGTCGCGCTGCACCCCTTCGCGCGAGACGTCGCCGCCGCGAAACCCGCCCTCGGTCGTGCGCGCGCACACCTTGTCGATCTCATCGAGAAACACAATGCCGTTGTTCTCGGCATGGCTGACCGCATCGCGGTTCAGCTGCTCGGTGTCGAGCAGTCGGTCCGCCTCGTCGCGGGCAAGCAGCGGCCGCGCCGCGCTGACCGTCATCCGGCGCTGCTGCTCCTTGCGGCCGAACATGCCCTTCATCATCTCGCCCAGATTGATCACCTGGCCGGGCGGCATGCCCGGCATGTCCATCTGGCCAACCGGGCTGCTGGCGGCGTCGGCGACAGCGATCTCGATCTCCTTGTCCTCGAGCTCGCCGTCGCGCAGCATCCGGCGGAACTTGCTCTTGGTGTCGGCCGACGAGCCCGCCCCAACCAGCGCGTCGACCAGCTTGTCCTCGGCGCTGTGCTCGGCCCTCGTCTGGACGCTTTTGCGGCTGTTCTCGCGCAGCATGGTCAGGCTGATCTCGACCAGGTCGCGCACGATGCTCTCGACATCGCGCCCGACATAGCCGACCTCAGTGAACTTGGTCGCCTCCACCTTGAGGAACGGCGCCTGCGCGAGCCGCGCCAGCCGCCGCGCGATCTCGGTCTTGCCGCAGCCGGTCGGGCCGATCATCAAGATGTTCTTCGGCACCACCTCCTCGCGCAGGCCCTCGGGCAGCTGCGCCCGGCGCCAGCGATTGCGCAGCGCGATGGCGACGGCGCGTTTCGCGTCGTTCTGCCCGACGATGAAACGATCGAGCTCGGAGACGATCTCGCGCGGCGAATAGGTCGGCACGTCAATCGCGGCCGCGGCAGCACCCTGGGGCATCAGCGCGCCTCCCCAATGGTTTCCACAATCACCGAATGGTTCGTGTAGACGCAGATGTCGGCCGCGATGCGCATCGCCCGCCGGGCGATATCCTCCGGGCTCAGCCCCTCCACCTCGAGCAGCGCCCGTGCGGCTGCCAGCGCGTAATTGCCGCCCGAGCCGATGGCGATCACGCCGTCCTCCGGCTCCAGCACGTCGCCGGTGCCGGTGAGCGTGAACGAGTGGTCGGCGTCCGCCACCGCCATCATCGCCTCGAGCCGCCGCAGGTAGCGGTCGGTGCGCCAATCCTTGGCGAGCTCCACGCAGGCTCGCTCGAGCTGACCGGGATGACGCTCGAGCTTGGCCTCGAGCCGCTCCAGCAGGGTGAAGGCGTCCGCCGTCGCGCCGGCGAAGCCCGCGATGACGCGCCCGTCATCGCCGATCCGCCGTACCTTACGGGCGTTGCCCTTGATCACGGTCTGGCCGAGCGTGACCTGCCCGTCGCCCGCCATGGCGACTTGGCCGCCGCGGCGCACGCAGAGGATGGTGGTGCCGTGCCAGCCTGTCGGGTCGTGTGGGGTTTGCATTCCGCAGAAGTGGGCGCGCGCCTCGTCAAACCCAAGAGGAGCGGCGCGAGCCAACCCGGCCTCAATCGGCACTGATCGTCGCTCCGAGCATCGCCGCCCAGTTCGTGCCCGGCGTGCCGGCGACACCCAGCAGCGTCACCGGTGTCGGCGGCTGAACCCGCAGGGTCAGCGTTCCGGGCTGGTCGATGAAGTGGCCGAGGATGGCGCCCGCGTCCGGCTGATTGGGCAGGAGCTGCGAGGCCAAGGCGCTGACGCGGTCATGCAGCTGGGCGCGAACCTGCTCCGGCGTCTGCTGCTGGGCTGCCGCGGCGCCGTTGATCAGCCGGCCGAGCAGCGAGCCGTCCTCGTAGCGCAGCGTGGCGTTGCCGATCGTGGTGGCGGCGAGCGCCGCCGCCGGCGCCCGCGCGGGATCGACGTCGTCGAAATGGCCGACGAGCTGCAGCGCGAAGTTGCCCTGCAGGGTGATGCGCAGCCGTTCGAGGTCGAGTGTCTTCGCCGTCGAGTTCGAGTTCTGGTCGTCGTCGACGTCAAACACCATCGTCTCGGCGCCGATTGCGGCGATCGCCCGGTCGCGCCCGGCGCCGGGCGGCAGCTGCGACAACGGGACGGCAAGGCCGCGCAGCCGCACGTGCCGCTCGACGATCTCGCCGCCGCTGCCCGCCGGCTTGCGGCTGCTCTCGTCATGCAGCGACGCCAACGCCACACGTATGGCCGCGCCCGTCCGCGCGACCCCGCTCCCGGCAAGGTTGCGGATGTCGGTGCGGGCTGCCGACAGCACCCTCAGCAGCGCCAAGGCGGTGTTGCCGCCAGCCGCGGCCTGCTCGCCCGGCGGGTGGCCGCTCAACCCGTCCAGGCTGGCGGTGTCGAACCCCAGCGACCCGCTCGGCAGCGTCGAGGCGAAGCCGTCGAGCTCCAGATGGCCCAGCAATGGCCGGTCCGCGCTCCCGGCCGGCGGCCCGCCCGATGCGCTCGGCTCGAGCACGGCGTCCAGCGCGTCCATGGCGACGCCGCTGGCGGCCGCATGGGCGAGGCTTCCGGCGCCCGCCACCGTCAGGCCGTCGATGCTGGCGCCACCGAGCCGTCCCGGCGCCAGGTCCGTCAGCTCGAGGTGGGCGACGCTCGTGCTTGCCTGCGCGAGCGCATCCGCCTCGATCCGCCGCGCCGACACCAGCCGCGGCTCGCCGGCCGGCTGGTAGAAGCGCTCTGCCCCTGCCGGCACGCTCGCCGGATCGGGCGCCAGCGCCACCAGGTCCTCGGCATCAAGCCGGTCGATGCTCAGCGGCCCGCCCGGGCGCGGCAGGCTCACGCCGCGCAGATGCAAAGCGCCAAGCCTCCAGGGATGCGCCGCGCTGCCGTCGCCGTCACTCTCACGCAGCCGCACCGAGTCGATGCTGGCCGCCGGCGCGCCGTTGCGCGTGACGGTGAGCCCATCGATCTCCACCGTGCGGGTGAGCGGGCTCATCTGCGCCCGCCGATACTGCGCCGTAGTGCCTGGCGGCAGCGCCGCCAGCGCCGCGTCGATCTCCGCCCGCGCCTCATGCTGGCTGTAAAGAAAAACCGCGCCGTAGGCCGCCGCGACGACAACAGAGACGCCCACGATGCCCGTCACTATCCGTCCGGCCCTGGTCATCCGCGTTCCCCCTCCGTGTCGCGGCTGGCCGCCCCGTCTGCGCCGCTCGCGGCGCGCGAAACACTTCCTTGCCCGGTCCGAATAATCTACTGATCCGGCATGGACGCCGCCATACCTCCCGCTGCAGACGCATTCGTCTCCAACTCTGCCGCGCGCGCCGCCCGGCTAGCCCGCCGCACCGCCGAGACCGACATCGCCGTCGCCCTCGACCTCGACGGCAGCGGCCGCACCCGAATCGCCACCGGCATCGGCTTCCTCGACCACATGCTGACCGCATTGGGCCGCCACGCCATGCTCGACCTCGAGATCACCGCCCACGGCGACCTGCAAGTCGACAGCCACCACACCACCGAGGACGTCGGCATCGTGCTCGGCCAGGCGGTGGCGGCGGCGCTGGGCGACAAGCGCGGCGTGCGCCGCTACGGCCACGCCGTGGTGCCGATGGACGAGGCCCTGGTCGCCGCCTCGGTCGACCTTTCCGGCCGCGGCCTGCTCGCCTTCGACGTCCGCTTCACCAATGCCCGGCTCGGCCAGATGGATACCGAGCTGTTCGAGGAGTTCTTCCGCGCCTTCGCGACCAACGCCGCGCTGACCCTGCACCTGCGCCAGCAGACCGGCGTCAACAGCCACCACGTCGCCGAGGCCTGCTTCAAGTCGTGCGCGAGGGCGCTACGCCAAGCCGTCGAGCCCGACCCCCGCGCCGCCGGCCATATTCCGTCGACCAAAGGGTCGCTGTGAACATGACCAAAGGGTCGCTGTGAACATGACCAAAGGGTCGCTGTGAACATCTACACCGTGCACGAGGCGCCCGACCTGGTGCCGGTGCTGGTGCCCGAAGGCTTCAGCTGGGCCGCCCTGTTCTTCGGCTGGCTGTGGCTCGCTCTGCACGGCGCGCTGATCGCCGCGGTCGCGCTGTCCGCCCTGCTGCTCCTGCTGTCGCACGCCAGGCCCGAGCTGCGCATCCCGCTCGTCGTCGGCCTGACGGTCGCCCAGGGCGTCTTCGGCCGCGACCTATGGCGGCTCAGCCTGCACTGGCGCGGCTACGCGGAAACCACCGCGGTGGCCGCCGCCAGCCGTGATGCCGCCCTCCTGCGCCTCGCCGACCAGCGCGCCGCTGACCTGCGCAAGACCAGGCCATGAAGGTCGTCGTCGTCGACTACGGCAGCGGCAACCTGGCCTCGGCCTCGCGCGCCCTGGCCGTCGCCGCCGAACGCGCCGGCATCGCCGCCACGATCGTCGTCACCGCCGACCCCGACGCCGTGCGCGATGCCGACCGCCTCGTCCTGCCCGGCCAGGGCGCGTTTGCCGATTGCCGGCGCGGGCTTGACGCCGAGCCGCGCCTGCGCCCGGCCCTGGAGGCGGCAGTCCAAGCCGGCGCGCCCTTCCTCGGCATCTGCGTCGGCATGCAGCTGATGGCAGAGCGCGGCCTCGAGCACGGGCAGACCGAGGGCCTCGGCTGGATCCGCGGCGAGGTCGCTCGCATGGACGCACCCGGCTTGCGGCTGCCGCAAATGGGCTGGAACGCGCTGCACTTCGCCGCTCCTCACCCGCTGCTCGCCGGCCTCGACCCCGGCGACCACGCCTACTTCGTGCACAGTTACGCCCTGCACGACCCCGAGCCGGCAGACGTCATCGCCACCACCGAATACGGCGCCCCCGTGCCCGCCTTCGTCGCCCGAGGCAATCGCGCCGGCACCCAGTTCCATGTCGAAAAGAGCCAGGACGTCGGCCTGCGCATCCTCGTTAACTTCCTGGGCTGGACCCCCTGACCGCCGGCCGCTTCGTCGACGATGCCGGTCCCGATAAAACGCCGGGCGCCGAGCCCCGCGTGCCAGGACCCCGCGTGCCAGGGGCCCGCGTGCCAGGGCCCCGCATACCAGGACCTCGCGAGCCCTCCCTCGCCGTGGAGCGCGTGCAGTCCCTCGACGACGACGACCTGCAAGCCCTGTGTGAGGCAACCGACGCTGCGATCATCGACGGCGGCGGCTTCGGCTGGGTCAGCCCGCCCGGCCGCCAGGCGCTCGCCAGCTACTTCCGCGGCGTGCTGCTGGTGCCCGAGCGCCAGCTGATCGTCGCCCGCGTCGACGGCGTCATCGTCGGCTCCACCCAGCTCGTCCGCCCCGCCCGCAACAACGAAGCGCAGGCCTTCGCCGCCACCATCATGCACGCCTTCGTCGCCCCGTACGGCCGCAAGCACGGGCTGGCCCGACGCATGACGCTGCGCGCCGAGGCCGCCGCCCGCGCGCTCGGCTACCAGGTCATCAACCTCGACGTGCGGGAGACCCAGACCGCGGCCCTCGCGATGTACGAGCGCCTCGGCTACGTCCGCTGGGGCGCCCACCCGGCCTACGCCCGCGTCGGCGGCCGGCTGATCACCGGCATCTTCTTCTACAAGAAGCTTCGCGAGGACAAGGAGGCCCGTCCCGCCGAGACGGCTCAGGACGAGCCAAGCTGAGCCTGACCCTCTACCCCGCCATCGACCTCAAGGACGGTGCCTGCGTGCGCCTGCGCCGCGGCGTTATGGCCGACGCCACCGTGTTCTCCGACGACCCGGCCGCACAGGCGGCGCAATTCGCCGCCGCCGGCTGCCGCTGGCTGCACGTAGTCGACCTTAACGGCGCCTTCGCCGGCCACTCGGTCAACGTCGCCGCGGTCGAGGCGATCCTGGCCGCCGTCAGCGTGCCGGTGCAGCTCGGCGGCGGCCTGCGCGACCGCGCCGCAGTCGAGCGGTGGCTGGACGCCGGCATAGCCCGCGTCATCCTCGGCAGCGCCGCCGTGAACAAGCCGGCGCTGGTGCGCGAAGCCTGCCGCGCCCACCCCGGCCAGATCGCCCTCGGCATCGACGCCCGCGATGGCCGGGTCGCAACAGAAGGCTGGGCCGAAACCTCCACCCTGGACGTCCTCGCCCTAGCCCGCCGCTTCGAGGACGCCGGCGCTGCCGCGGTGATCTACACCGACATCGCCCGCGACGGCATGCTCGCCGGCCTCGATCTCGCCGGCACCGCATCCCTGGCCGCCAACACCACCCTGCCGGTGATCGCCAGCGGCGGTGTCGGCAGCCTGGCCGACCTCACCGCGCTGCGCGATGCCAGCGCCAGCATCCACGGCGTCATCATCGGTCGCGCCCTCTATGATGGCCGAGTGACGCTCACCGACGCGCTCCAGGTGCTGCACTAGGCCGGCCGATGCTCTTCGTCGTGCCGATGATCTTGTATGAGGGACACCTCTTGGCGCTCGTAACGGTTCATGCACGCCGACGCGCCCGGCTCGATCCGGGATCGTGTCGTCAGGGGAGCAATCATGCCGGAGCTCGACTTCTTCGATTCGGAGTATGGCAATCTGCGGCCCGGGACGTGGCGCAGCCGTCGTGTGGGCGGCCTGACCGACTGGGTGTTCGACCTGCGTTTGCAGCTCAACCGCACAGTGCGCGGCCTGGGCGACGCGATCGCCACCGCTCCGAGACGGCGCATCCTTATCGTCGGCATCGAGGCACCAACCCGCAAAGCCGACATCCACACCGTTATCGACGGGCTCTCGAAATGCCGCCACACGGTCGACACGGCGGTCGTCGAGATGGGTCAGCGATCCAAGTTCGCCAATCTGAACCAGGCGCTCAACGGCCGCGCGCTTGAAGCGTACGATTGGATCATCGTCACCGACGACGACATCACGACGCCGGACGGACTTCTGGACACCTGCCTCTATCTGGCGGCGCGCACGGATCTGCGTCTGTTCCAGCCGGCGCACAGGTTCAAATCCTTCGCCGCCTTCAAGATCTCACATCGCCACTGGAACAGTCTGGTCAGGACGACGCGCTTCGTGGAGATCGGTCCGCTCACCGCCCTGCATCGTTCGACCTTCGGCAAGCTGCTGCCGTTCCCGGAGGCGGGCATGGGTTATGGCCTAGACCTGTACTGGTCGGAGATCTGCCGGCGGGAAGGCTGGAACATGGGCATCATAGACGCCGCATCGATTCGACATCTGCGCCCTGTCGGTCAAAGCTATGGCCGCGTCGCCGCCATCGAGGAGGGGCGGCGTCTTCTCCAGCAGCATAATATCACCAGGAAGAAGTCCGACTTCCTGCAGACCGAGACGGTGTTTCGGGCTCTCAGCCTCCGGCCTGTGCTTGCGCCAGAGGGACCGCACGAGGGTGGCGAACCAGACAGCTGAAGGAGCGGCTTGACGTCTGGCGCCCCGCGCACGGGCGGGGCAAGGGTCAGAGCATCGGCCCGCCCCCACTTTCACCCTTGCGCCGGACTCGCCAAACCGTTTTATGCCTCACCTCTGGAGGCGAACAACGTTTGCTCAAATTGCGGGTTATTCCCTGCCTCGACGTGAAAGACGGCCGCGTCGTCAAGGGCGTCAACTTCGTCGCCCTGCGTGATGCCGGCGATCCGGTCGAGCAGGCCGCGCTTTATGACGCCGCCGGCGCCGACGAGCTTACCTTTCTCGACATCACCGCCAGCCACGAGCAGCGCGACACCATCCTCGACGTCGTCTCCCGCACCGCTGAGCGCGTCTTCCTGCCGCTCACCGTCGGCGGCGGCATCCGCGCCACCGAAGACATTCGCCGCCTGCTGCTCGCCGGCGCCGACAAGTGCTCGATAAACTCCGCCGCCGTCGCCCGCCCCGAGCTCGTCGGGCAAGCGGCGCAAAAATTCGGCAGCCAGTGCGTGGTCGTCGCCGTCGACGCCCGCAAGCGCGTCGGCGCCCCAGGCTGGGAAGTGTTCACCCATGGCGGCCGCACTGCCACCGGCCTCGACGCCGTCGCCTGGTGCCGCCAGATGGCTGAGGGCGGTGCCGGCGAAATCCTGCTCACCTCGATGGATCGCGACGGCACCGGCGACGGCTTCGACCTCGCCTTGCTGCGCGAGGTCTGCGCCGCCGTCCGGGTGCCGGTGATCGCCTCCGGCGGCGTCGGCGCGCTCGCCCACTTCGTGGAAGGCGCCAAGGCCGGCGCGACCGGCCTGCTCGCCGCCAGCATCTTCCATTTCGGCCGCTTCACCATCGCCGAGGTCAAGGAGGCGCTCGCCGCCGCCGGCCTGCCGGTGCGCCTCGCCCGGCCGCGGTCGGGCTGACGCCGTTGGCAAAGCTCCTTAAGCCCGCCAAGAAGGACGCCAAGAAGCCCCCGCTACGCCGCAAGCGTCCGCCCGACGTGTCCGGATACCCCGGCGCCGACGTGCTCAACCGGCTGCACGCCGTGGTTCTGCAACGGCGCACCGCGTCGCCGCAGACCAGCCACTCGGCCCGGCTGCTGTCGCGCGGCGTCGCCAAGGTGGCGCAAAAATTCGGCGAGGAGGCGGTCGAGTGCCTGATCGAGGCAGTCGCCGGCAACGCTGAGGCGTTGGTCGCCGAAAGCGCCGACGTGCTTTACCACATGCTGGTGCTCTGGGTCGCCGCCGGCGTGCAACCGGAAGACGTCTGGGCCGAGCTGGAACGCCGCGAAGGCGTCAGCGGCATCGCCGAAAAAGCCGCCCGCAGCCGCAACGTCAACACGACCAAGATACCTTGAGGCAAGGCAAGGCAAGGCAAGGCAAGGCAAGGCAAGGCAAGGCAAGGCAAGGCAAGGCAAGGGGCTTTGCCCCTTAACCCCATCAAAGGCGGAGCCTTTGAAATCCATTTAGTAGTCACTTTGACTGAGCGAACTCGGGGCTGTTCGAGGCACAAATCAACGGCTTCGCCAAGCGAGGAAGAACGAGTCTAGACTGTAACAAACGGGGTCTGGGGCCTTACGGCCCCAGCGGGTCCAGGGCAGAGCTCTGGCCTTGCCTTACTGAAGGAGATGCCAGTCGTGGCCATCGACGCCTTGGCGCCTTACGACGATGCCAACATCTTCGCCCGCCTGCTGCGCGGCGAGATCCCCTCGCGTCGGGTCTACGAGGACGAGTGGGCCGTCGCCTTTCACGACATCACCCCGCGCGCCCCGGTGCACGTGCTGATCATCCCGCGCGGCCGCTACGTCTCGTTGAGCGACTTCACCCGCGACGCTTCGGCCGAGGAGATTGCCGGATTTTTCCGCGCCGTCGGCGTCGTGGCCCGGGCGCAGAACCTGGAGCAGCCGGGCTACCGGATGTTGGCCAACATGGGGGGGCATGGCGGCCAGGAGGTTGCGCATTTCCACGTCCACCTGTTCGGCGGCGCCCCGCTTGGCGCCATGCTCGACGCCCGTGTCGCTCCAGCTCCGCCGTCAGCGTGATTGACAGTTTGCCATCCTGGCGTGGAGAGTGTCGGCCACCGAGGGGAGCTCCGGCAAGGAGCTGAGAGGCCGATGGCGGACCGATCCGCAGCGCGGCGACCCTTCAAACCTGATCCGGTTCATACCGGCGGAGGGACGGTTGGCCCGCTCGCCGGGCCCGTCTCCTTCCTCGAAGGAGGATTGCGACATGACATACCAGCAGAACCCGCGTGAGCTTGGCACCGTCACCACCGGCCCGATCACCGGCTCGCACAAGGCCTACTCTGCCCCCGCCGAGCATCCCGAGATCCGGGTGCCGCATCGCGAGATCCCGCTAGACCCGAGTGCCGCCGCGCCGCCAGTGCGCGTCTACGACACCTCCGGCCCGTTCACCGACCCGTCGATTACGATCGACCTGGCCGCCGGCCTTCCGCCGCTACGGGCCGCCTGGGTCGCCCGCCGCGAGGTCGACGCCGCCACTCCCCGCGCCGTCCGCCCAGAGGACAATGGCGGCGCCAGCGGCGACCGTCTGGTTACCCCTTGTCCGGCGCCGCTCGCCGTCCACGTCGGCCGCGAGGGCTGCCCGATCACTCAGTACGAGTTCGCTCGCGCCGGCATCGTCACCGAGGAAATGATCTACGTCGCTCACCGCGAGAACATCGGCCGCAGCGAGGCCTGCGAGGGCGCCGCCGCCCGGCGGGCCGACGGCGAAGATTTCGGCGCCGAGATCCCCGAGTTCATCACCCCCGAGTTCGTCCGTTCCGAAATCGCGGCGGGACGCGCCATCATTCCGGCCAACATCAACCACCCCGAGCTCGAGCCGGTCATCATCGGCCGCAACTTCCTGGTCAAGGTGAACGCCAACATCGGCAATTCGGCGGTGACCTCATCCGCCGCTGACGAGGTCGAGAAGCTGGTCTGGGCGATCCGCTGGGGCGGCGACACGGTGATGGACCTGTCCACCGGCCGCAACATCCACAACATCCGCGGCTGGATCCTGCGCAACTCGCCGGTGCCGATCGGCACCGTGCCGATCTACCAGGCGCTCGAGAAGGTCGACGGCGAGCCCGAGAAGCTGACCTGGGAGATCTTCCGCGACACCCTGATCGAGCAGGCCGAGCAGGGGGTGGACTACTTCACCATCCACGCCGGCGTGCGCCTCGCCCACGTGCCGCTGACCGCCAAGCGCATGACCGGGATCGTGTCCCGCGGCGGCTCGATCATGGCGCGCTGGTGCCTCAGTCACCATCGCGAAAGCTTCCTCTATGAGCATTTCGAGGAGATCTGCGAGATCATGCGCAAGTATGACGTCTCGTTCAGCCTCGGCGACGGCCTCCGCCCCGGCTCCATCCACGACGCCAACGACGCCGCCCAGTTCGCCGAGCTGACGACACTCGGCGAGCTGACCAAGATCGCCTGGGCGAAAGGCTGCCAGGTGATGATCGAGGGTCCCGGCCACGTGCCGATGCACAAGATCAAGGTCAACATGGACAAGCAGCTGCGCGAGTGCGGCGAGGCGCCGTTCTACACCCTCGGCCCGCTGACCACCGACATCGCGCCCGGCTACGACCACATCACCTCGGCGATCGGCGCGGCGATGATCGGCTGGTTCGGCACCGCGATGCTCTGCTACGTGACGCCGAAGGAGCATCTCGGCCTGCCCAACCGCGACGACGTCAAAACCGGCGTGATCACCTACAAGATCGCCGCCCACGCCGCCGACCTCGCCAAGGGCCATCCGGCGGCCAAGCTGCGCGACGATGCGCTGAGCCAAGCGCGCTTTGACTTCCGCTGGGAGGACCAGTTCAACATCGGGCTCGATCCGGACACCGCACGGGCGTATCACGACGAGACGTTGCCCAAGGAGGCGCACAAGGTGGCGCATTTCTGTTCCATGTGCGGTCCAAAATTCTGCTCCATGCGGATCAGCCAGGACCTGCGCGTCGAGGCCGACCGGCTGGCCGGGCTCGAGGCGAAGAGCGCCGAGTTCGTCGAGGCTGGCGGCTCGCTCTACGTCGCCGAACATGCGCCGGGAAGCCTGCCGGAAGCCTTGCTGGGGTGAGCGTCGACGCGCGCGCGGCCCTGGAGGCGATCGGCCAGCTCCCCGATACCGAGATCGACATCGCCGACGCGGCGCTGCAACTCGCCCGCGTCGACGCGCCGGACGCGGACTGGCTAGCCGCGCGCGAGCACCTCTCGGCGCTGGCGCGCGACGCGGTGATGTTCGCCGTCGGCGAAAAGGCGAGCGACCTCAAGCACCAAGCGCTCAGCCTCGCCGGCCTGATCTCCGGCCGATACGGCTATGCCGGCGACGTCGAGCACTACGACGACCTGGCTAACGTCAACCTGATCCGGGTGATCGAGCGCCGGCGCGGCATGCCGGTCGCCCTCGGCGTGCTGTGGCTGCACTGCGCGCATGCCGCCGGCTGGAACGCCTACGGCATCGACTTTCCCGGCCATTTCCTCGTCGGCCTCCCCTCGGTCACGAAGCCCGAGCGGCTGCGTCCGCCGCGCCAGGGCGCGCCCGGCCGCGCGGCCCCACTCGGCGCCCGCCCCGCCGAACGGGCCCAACGGCAGTCCTCCAGCCAGGCGGTGATCGACGTCTTCCGCGGCGGCGCCGGCCTGGACGCGCCGCAGCTGCGCGAACTGATCAAGCGCATCGAGGGTCAGGAGGCTGAACTGCGCCCGGGCCTGCTGAAGCCCATGAGCACCCGCGGTGTGCTGCTGCGCATGCAGAACAACATCAAGCTGCGCCGTCTCCGTGCCGGCTCCCTCGCCCCCGCGCTCGACTGCATCGACGACATGCTGCGCTTCGCCCCGGACGAGGTCGGCCTGTGGCGCGAAGCCGGCTTGATCAACCAGCGCCTCGACCGCGTCCCCGCCGCGCTCGGCTGCTTTGAGAGATTTCTGGACCTGGTCCCCGCGGGCGACGCCGCCACCCGCGTGCGCACCACCATGGACGAACTGCGAGCTCGGTTGCACTGAAGGAAGCAAGCGGTTCTTTTTTTGAAAAAAGAACCAAAACTTTTATTCAGTAAGAAGCTTTGGCATCAAGCAAGTCCAAACTCAATGAGCTGAATTACCGGGATTCATAGAAAACGTATATTAGGTCACCTGGGCTATGCTCCCTAAGGCTGCCGACTAACAAAGTTTAAACTTCAAGTAAGTAAAAGTTTTTTGCTTCTTTTTTTCAAAAAAGAAGCGCTTCCTTTACTAACCATCGCCCCCGCAATCGCATAAGCCGGCACCAGCATCAAGTTATATCGCGGCTGGTTCACGGCCACCGCCGCGTTGAAAGCCAGCATGAACCAGCCGGGCAGGGCGATCACCCGCAGCGCCGGACGCCGCATCGTCTGCCAAAAACAGACCGGCGCCAGCACCAATCCCCAATACCGATCAATCCAGGCCCCGCGCAGCGCCAGCGGAACCGACGTCGCGACGTGCCACAGCGCGTGCGGCCAGATGTAGGTCCGCAGCAGATAACCCAGATGATGCTCATACCCGCCCGCCGCGAGCAGCGTCTGTAGCAACATCGGCCCAATGCCGATGGCGTAAAACGTGTCCGCCCGGTCGCTCCAGCCAAACCGGTCGCACGCCCCGGCGCCGGCCAGCGATCGCCCCAACGCATTGCCGTCCGGCAGCCAGCAAACGTAGCTCAGCCCGTATTCCCGCCAGGTCATCGCGTCGAACGAAATCCGCTGCACCAGCGTGTGGCTGTCATAGCCATGCGTCAGCGCCAGCCGGTGCAACACCAGCAGGTTGCGCGCGAGCCAAGGCGCCACCACCGCGACCAGGCACAGCGCAAACCTGCCCCAGGCCCGCCCATCCCGCCACCGCACGGCAATCCCGCCGCCCACCACCAGGCAGGCGAGCCCAAGATAGAGAAACCCCGGCTTGCACAGGATCGCGAGCCCCAGCAGCCCCCCCGCCCACGCGTATCGTCGCCCGACCGCCGCCGCCGTCGACCCGGTGGTCAGCGCCAGCGCCAGCGTCTCCGTCATCAGCCAGTTCGCCGTGTCCAGCATCGCCGGCGCGCTCAGCAGCGCCAGCCCCAGCGCGACCCATCCGACTGCCAGGCCGCCGACTGCCTCTGCCATCCACCAGGTCAGCCAGTACACCACGCCCAGCAGCCCCACCTGCAGCGTCCGCATCACCGGCGCCGCCCGGCTGCACTCGGCATCGTGACCTTCCGAGTCGACCACGCACCGCATTGCCGCGGCAAAGCCAGGGTCGAGCGAGGCCGCCCCCGCCAGCACCGCCGGATACAGCGGCGCGAAGCGCATCCCCGGCGGATGCACCCCGTCCGGCCCCGACACGGCAAATTGGTAGCCGTCGGTAAACCGGCCGTGGTCACGCAAATCCTGAGCGATGCCCAGATAAAACTGCTGATCGAACAACGCGAGCGGCTGCACCCGCCTGGTCGGCCACAGCGCGGCCAGGACAAGCGCGATCAGCAGGGCAGGGCGCAGGTGCGGCATCCTCAAATAAATCAAGCAGTTCTTTTTTTCAAAAAAGAACCAAAAAACTTCTATCCGATAAGAGGCGCGACAGCGCGTCCAAAGTTTTTTGCTTCTTTTTTTCAAAAAAGAAGGCCTTCCTTCCTGCCATGACGAGAACACGCCGGCTAAGCGAGGCAGACCTGGCCGAATGGAGCGCTTATGCGCGCCACCTCCGCCTACTGCCCGGCCGCCCCACACCGCCGCCACCCGCCGCCCCGCCGCCGCCCAGCGTCCTCGCCCGGCCACTGGCGCCGCGCGCCCGCCCCGTCAGCGCCAGCCCGCTTGTCGCCCCTCTGGTGGTCGGCCTCCGCCCCACCGGCATCGACAGCACCAGCTGGACTCGCTTCGCCGGTGGCAAACTGCCGGTTCAGCGCCGCCTCGACCTGCACGGACGCACCGCCCAGCACGCCCACGTCACCCTCGAGCCGTTCCTGCACGCCGCCCGCGCCGACGGCTTGCGGTGCGTCGAGGTGATCACCGGCCGCGGCTCCGGCGAGGCCGGTGGCATCCTGAAGCGCGAGCTGCCGCACTGGCTAAACGCCCCCGCGCTTCGTCCGCTGATCCTGGCCGTGCTGCACCCGCACGCCGCCAATCCCGGCTCCGTCCGGGTGCTGCTGCGCGTACGCCGCCCATGAGCGCCAAACCGTGAGCGTAAGCGCCGTGCCATCCCGCGCCGAGGGCGCCTCGCCGGTCATCGCCCAATGGTTTGCGCTCAAGGCTGAGCAGCCCGAGGCGCTGCTGTTCTTCCGCATGGGCGATTTCTTCGAGCTGTTCTTCGAGGATGCGCAAGCCGCAGCCGCCGCGCTCGACATCCAGCTCTCCGCCCGTGGCGAGCACGCCGGCCAGCCGATCCCGATGTGCGGCGTCCCCGTCACCACGGCGGAGATCTACCTGCCGCGGCTGATTCGCGCCGGCTTCCGCGTCGCCGTCGCCGAGCAGATGGAGGAGGCCGCCGCCCGCGCCGGCAAGGCGCCGCTGCACCGCGCTATCGTCCGCCTGATCACGCCCGGCACGCTGACCGAAGACACCCTGCTCGACGGCCGCCGTCCCAACCTGCTGCTCGCCCTCGCCGCGGGCAGCCAGGGCGAGCCGCTTGGCGCCGCCTGGCTCGAAATCTCCACCGGCCTGTTCGAAACCGAGTCCGTCTCGCCCGCCGCCCTGCCGGCCCTGCTCGCCCGCCTCGACCCGGCCGAGATCCTTGCGCCTGCCGACCTGCCGCTCGGCGAGTGGGCCGCCCGCCGCGCCCCCGAGCAGCCGCGCCTGCCGCCCGCCGAGGCGCGCCGCCTGTTCGAGGCCCAGGCCGGCACCGCCGCGCTCGATGCCCTCGGCGGCTTCTCCGCCCCCGAGATCGCCGCCGCCGCCGCCGCGCTGGACTACGTCCAGCTCACCCAGGCCGGCCGCATGCCGCGCCTCGGCCGCCCGCGCCCCGCCGGCCAGGGTGACCGCCTGCAGCTCGACGCCGCCACCCGCGCCTCGCTCGAGATCACCCTCGCGCGCGACGGCTCCTCCGGTCATACCCTACTGGCCGCGGTGGACCGCACCGGCAGCGCCGCCGGCGCCCGGACGCTCGCCACCTGGCTCGCCGCCCCGCTCACCGACGCCGAGGCCATCGCCCGCCGCCAGGACGCCTGGTCCCACCTCGCCGCGCTGCCGTTGATCGACGGCGCCACCCTGCGCCGTCTGCTCAAGCGCTGCCCGGACCTCGCCCGCGCCCTCGGCCGTCTCTCACTTGACCGCGCTACCCCGCGCGATCTCGGGGCCGTGCGCGACGCCCTTGCTGTCGCCGAGCTCGCCGACACCACGCTCGCCGACCCACCGCCCTGCCTTGCCGCCCTCGCCCAGGCGCTCCGCCCTGCGCCCCATCTCGCCGCCCGCCTGCGCGACGCGCTGGTCGAAGCCCCGCCTCCTCGCTTCGAGGACGGCATGGTGATCGCGTCCGGCCATGACGGCGAGCTCGCCGCCGAGCGCGCTCTGCACGACGAGGGCCGCCAGACGATCCCCCGCCTGCAGCTCGATTACGCTCAGCGCTTCGGCGTCGCCGCGCTCAAGATCCGCCACCACGCCCAGCTCGGCTACGTCCTCGAAGCCCCCGCCGTCGCCGTCGAGAGCCTGCGCGGCCATCCTGATCTCATCCTGCGCCAGGGCATGGCGAACGGCGCCCGCTTCCAGCTTGCCGAGCTCACCGAGCTCGACCGGCGCATCACTGAAGCCGGCGAGCGCGCCGCCGCCCGCGAGCGCGCCATCGTCGCCGCGCTCTGCGCCGCGTGCCTGGCCGCCGCCGCCCCGCTCGCCGCCTGCGCCGAGGCGCTCGCCGAGCTCGACGCGCTGCTGTGCTGCGCCGAGCTCGCTCAGCGCACGGATTGGTGCCGCCCTACCGTCACCACCGACCAGGCCTTCCAGGTCGAGCGCCTGCGCCACCCGACGGTCGAGGCCGCAGCGCGCGGCCGCGCCGCCGTCCAGCCCAACGATTGCGACCTCTCGCCGGAGCGCCGGATGATGCTGCTCACCGGCCCCAACATGGCCGGCAAGTCCACCTTCCTGCGCCAGAACGCGCTCGCCATCGTCCTCGCCCAGGCCGGCCTGCCGCTACCCGCCGCGTCTGCGACCATCGGCATCGCCGACCGCCTGTTCAGCCGCGTCGGCGGGGCGGACGACCTCGCCCGCGGCCGCTCCACCTTCATGGTCGAGATGACCGAGGCCGCCGCCATCCTGAACCAGGCCGGCCCGCGCTCCTTCGTCGTCATCGACGAGATCGGCCGCGGCACCTCGACGCTGGACGGGCTCGCCATCGCCTGGGCGGTGCTGGAGGCGCTGCACGCCAGCATCCGCTGCCGGACCATCTTCGCCACCCACTTCCACGAGCTCGCCAGCCTCGGCGCCACCCTGCCGCGCCTGCGCCCGGCCACCATGCGGGTCAAGGAGTGGCAGGGTGAACTCGTCTTCCTGCACGAGGTCGGCGAGGGCGCCGCCCGACGCAGCTGGGGCGTCCACGTCGCGCGCCTTGCCGGTGTCCCCGCCGCGGTGGTCCGCCGCGCCGCCGCCCTGCTCGCCAACCTCGAGCGCGCGCCGCGCCCGATTGAGGCCGAGCTGCCGCTGTTCGCCCATCTCGCCGCGCCGAGCGAGCCCGATGACGCCACGCCCGCGGCAAGCGAGACGCTGGAGCTGGCCCTGGCCGCCATCGACCCCGACGCGCTGAGCCCACGCGAAGCCCTGGCGGCGCTCTACCGGCTCAAGTCGCTGCAGCGCGGCTGAAGGAAGGCCAGAGGCTCTGCCTCTGGACTCCGCCGGGGCCGTGGGGCCCCGGACCCCCATCCATGAGCGCTCCGGAACACCTGTGTTGCTCGGCGAGGCCAATGAAGCCCACTCGCCATCCACACGAAGGTCGCCTGTCAGGCACGAGTAAGAAGTGGATTTTAAAGGCTTCGCCTTTAATGGGGTCCAGGGGCAAAGCCCCTGCCTTGCCTCGCGCGTGTGCCAAGCTCCTGGCGCTCACTCGCAGTTGCGAAATGTCGCTGTCGCGTGCGCGTGCGAACCGCTACGATGTTGTCAATGCTCATCGTCCCGTCATCGTCCAGCCTGTGCGCTGACCGGGCGTCCGGGTTGGCGGCGGCCCTGGCCGAGCTGCCGGCGGGCCCCGAGGAGTTCAAGCGCGAGCGCACGCTCGGCGTGTTCCGCCGTCATCTCGCCCGCGTGCAGGCGCTTGTGCGCGAGGGCTTCGAGCAGGGGCAGCTAACCGGGCTGCGTGCCGCGGAGCAGCTTTCCGGCCTCACCGACGGCGTCATTGCCGCCTTGCTCGCCCGCTCCCTGGCCGGGAGCGGCCAAGTGGAGGGCGGAACGCTGGCGATCGTCGCCACTGGCGGTTATGGCCGCGGCACGCTCGCCCCATTCAGCGATGTCGACCTTCTGTTCCTCGTCATCGACGCGCCGGGCCCGGCCGTGCTCGCCGCGGTTGAGGCGATGCTGTACTTCCTATGGGATCTGGGCCTGAAGGTCGGCCATGCGACACGCTCCGTCGCGGACTGCCTGCATGACGCCGAGGCCGACCTGCAAACCCGCACCGCCTTGCTCGACGCCCGGCTCGTTGCCGGCGAGCCCGCCCTGTTCGACGCCTTCGAGGCGGCGTTCTGGTTCGCCGATGCCGCCACCGGCGCAACCAGGGCCGCCGGCGGCGCGGCCGGCTTCATCGCCGGCAAGCAGGCCGAGCGCGCCGCCCGCCACCGCCGCTTCGGCGAGAGCGCCTTCATGGTCGAGCCGAACATCAAGGAGGGCCGCGGCGGCTTGCGCGACCTGCAGACGGTCTACTGGCTCGCCCGCCAGGCGTTCCAGATCGATGGCCTCGGAGACCTGATGCGGCCGGACCTGCCGGCCGGTGCGCTGCTGACGATGCAGGAGCACCGTCACGCCCGCCGCTCGCAGGAGTTCCTGTGGACGGTCCGCTTTCATTTGCACTACGTCGCCGGCCGCGCCGAGGAGCGCCTCACCTTTGATCTTCAGCCGGTGGTCGGCGCCCGCATGGGCTACACGCGGCATGGCGTGCAGGACGGCGTCGAGCGCTTCATGCGCCACTATTTTTTAACCGCCCGCGACGTCGTGCGCCTGACCTTGGTGCTGGAGCCGGCGATCGAGCGGGCGGCGCTGGGCTCGCCGGCGCTTGCCGGTCAGACCGACGCGGCGCTGATCGCCGCCGGCTTCGTGCTCGCTGACGGTCGGCTCGCGCCGCAGCGCTCCATCGATTTTGACGAGCATCCGATCCGCATGCTGCAGATCCTGCGCCTCGCCCGCGACCGCGGCCTGGCGCTGCATCCGCTGGCGATCCGGGCGCTGATCCGCCACGAGCGCCGCGCCGTCGATCTGCGCGGCGACCCGGCCGCGGCGGCGGTCTTCCTCGACCTGCTCTGCGGCACCAGTGCTGCGGTCGGCGAGGACGCTGCGTCCTGGCACGCTGAGGCGACGCGCCACGACGGCGCAAGATGGATGCACGTGCTGAACGAGACCGGCATCCTCGGTCGGCTGCTGCCCGACTGGGCGCGCATCGTCGGCCAGATGCAGTTCGACACCTACCACGTGTTCACCGTCGACGAGCACAGCATCGAGGCGATCCGCGTCCTCAACACGCTCGAGCAAGGCGAGCTGTCCGAGGCGCTGCCGATCGCGAGCTCCATCGTCGCCGACTTGCAATCGCGCCGATCGCTCTACGTCGCGACCCTGATCCACGACATCGCCAAGGGCCGCGGCGGCGACCACTCGGTGCTCGGCGCCGAGATCGCGCTCAAGCTCGGTCCGCTGCTCGGCCTCTCCATCGAAGAGACCGAGACCGTCTCGTGGCTGGTGATGCATCACCTGCTGTTCAGCCAGAGCGCCTTCAAGCGCGACATTGACGACCCCAAGACCATCCTCGACCTCGCCGATACCATCCAGTCGCCCGAGCGGCTGCGCCTGCTGCATGTGCTGACGGTCGCCGACATGCGCGCCGTCTCGTCCAAGGTCTGGAACGGCTGGAAGGCGACGCTGCTGCGCGAGCTCTACGCCCGCGTCGCCGAAGTGCTGGCCGGCGGTCTCGCCACAACCGAGCGCGACGTCCGCGTCGCCCATGCCAAGTCGATCATCGACGACGTGCTGCGCCAATCTGGCTGGAACGAGGCCGACCGTCAGCGTTTCCTCGGCCTCGGCTACGCCGGCTACTGGCTGTCCTTCGACCCCGAGACGCACCTGCGTCACGCCCGGCTCACCCGCAACGCTGACCGCGACGGCGCGCCGCTCACCGTCGACACGCTGGCGCTGCCCGCCCGCGCGGTCACCGAAGTCACGGTCTACACTGCCGACCATGCCGGGCTGTTCAGCCGCATCGCCGGCGCTTTGGCCGTCGCCGGCGCCTCCATCGTGGACGCCCGCATCCACACGCTGACCAACGGCATGGCGCTCGACACGTTCTGGGTGCAGGACGCCTCCGGCGGCGCGTTCGACGCTGGGCATCGCCTTGCCAAGCTCGCCGTGCTGATCGAACAGGCGCTGACCGGCCGCGTTGGCCTGGAGGGCGAGATCAGCCGCGTCAGCCGCGGCCTCGTCGGCCGCCGCATGCGGGTAATCCACGTCCCGCCCCGTGTGGTGATCGACAACAGCGCGTCGAATACTCACACCGTGCTCGAGGTGAACGGCCGCGACCGCCCCGGCCTGCTGCACGACGTGACCGCAGCGATCAGCGAGCGCGGCCTGCAGATCGCCTCGGCGCACGTCACCACCTACGGCGTGCGCGCCGTCGACGTGTTCTACGTGAAAGACGTGTTCGGCCTTAAGGTCGAGAACGAGCGCAAGCTCAACGAGCTGCGCGTCGCCCTGCTCTCGGCCCTGTCCCAAACCGACGAGGCCGCACCGACGCCGACGCCGGTTACGCGGCGGCGGCGGACTCAGGCGGCGGCGTAGTAAGGCAAAGGAAGGCCAGAGGCTCTGCCTCTGGACACCGCTGGGGCCAGACGGCCCCAGGCTCCTTTTTTCTTAAGCGACTCGAGCTATCGTACGGTCAATGCGTGTCGGATTTCACTACCACAAGAGCAAAAAGCAGCTGATCTTGGCGCGTCGCAGCTCCCGCTGAGCCCGTCTCGCCAATTTCGCTGACGAACGTTTGGTAGCCGAGGATTTTGACCTTGGCACCTGCCTTCATCGTGTTCCACGGCACGTCCAGAGCTTGTCGCTCGGTGCCTTGCAGCCGTCCGTCGGCGAGCCGCTCTTGATCGAAACCGGCGGAAAACTGCTCAGATGTGCAGTAATCGCCTCTGCTGACATGATCGGCGTATTGTCGGGGATGATCGCGGCAACTGAGTTTACATCGGGGAGTACGCCGGGTCCGAATGGATCCGGTAGAACGTCCGTCTGGCATTCATGCCCATCTAAAACGTATCCTCGTCGTCGTGTATGCAGATAATCATCCGAAGGCATGAACACAAAGCCAATCAGACCGGCACAACCAACCATCCAGCATGGCTCAGCCCTTGTTGGCGTTGGGTGGAGTGCTGCGAAGAGCAAGACGCCTACGAGTTTCAACGTCAATGGATACTTTGACCAAATCACTCTTTGTCTTCTCGTGCGACGTAGGAGACCTACATGTTCGAACGCTCTCACCCGGTGGACTCCGTCTGACTGATGGATTTCAAAGGCTCTGCCTTTGATGAGGTCAAGGGGCAAAGCCCCTTGCCTTGCTTGCTTGAAGCGGGCCAGTCCGATGCCCGCTCATCTGATCGCCCGCATCCCGCGGCAGCAGGGCGCAGACCGGAGAGGCGCAGAACGAGATCAGCGCCACCACGAGAAAGGCGGCAGAGAAATCGATCAAGCCCGGCGTCGCGTGTCCCGTAATGTGGCGCGAGGCCTCCAGCGCCGCGGCCGAGATCGCGATGCCGAGACTGAGCATGAGCTGCTGGAACGTCGCGTAGAAGCTGGTAGCCGCACTCATCCTGGCGCGCGGTATCTCATCATAGGCGATGGTGTTGTAGGCGGTGAACATCAGCGAAGTGAAGAAGCCGCCGACCAGCAGCACGACGTAGATCGCGGCCAGCGGCCAGCCGGGCCGGAAGGCGGCGCAGCAGGCGAGGCTGGCAGTCGAGAGCACGCCGTTCCAGATCAGCGTCGCGCGAAAGCCGAACCGGCGCAGCAGCGGCGTTGCGGTCACCTTCATCGCCATCGCGCCCACGGCGCCGGTGAAGGTGATCAGCCCGCTCTGCGCGGCCGACATGCCGAAGCCGAGCTGCATCATCATCGGCAGCAGGAACGGCATCGCGCCGACCGTCACCCGCGTCAGCGACCCGCCGAACACGGATAGCCGAAAGGTCGTGTAGCGCATCAGCGTGAGGTCGAGGATCGGCTCGGGATAATGCCGGGCATGGCGCAGGTAGGCCCACCCCGAGGCGAGGCCGACGCCGACGATCGCCAGCGTGGTGGCCGGCGAGGTGACGCCGCGGCTGCCCATCTCAAGTCCAAAGGTGAGGCAGGCGAGGGTGGTGCCGGAGAGCAGCAGCCCGAGCAGGTCGAAGCGCGAGCGCATGTCCTCGCGCACGTCGGGAATGTAGAGCGTCGCGAGCAGCATGCCGAGCGCCCCGATCGGCACGTTGATGTAGAAGATCCAGCGCCAGTTCAGGTAGGTGACGAAGAAGCCGCCCACCGGTGGCCCGGCGATCGGCCCGATCAGCGCCGGAATCAGCAGCCAGGACATCGCGCTGACCAGCTGCGACTTCTCGGTGGTGCGCAGCAGCACCAGACGCCCGACCGGCACCATCATGGCGCCGCCGATGCCTTGCAGGATGCGCGCCCCGACGATGAACAGCAGGCTGTCGGCCTGGCCGCATAGGATCGAGCCGACGGTGAACAGCCCGATCGCGGCGCGAAACACGATACGGGCGCCGAACCGGTCGGCCAGCCGTCCGCTCGCCGGTATGAACACGGCCAGGCTGAGCAGGTAGGAGGTCAAAGCGACCGACATAGCCAACGCCGGCACGTGGAAGCTGCGCCCCATGGCTGGCAGCGCCGTCGACAGCACGGAGGCGTCGAGCTGCTCCATGAACAGGGCGGAGCCGACGATCATGGCAACAAGACGGAAACTAACCATTCGTCGGCTAGATGAGAGTCTTACGGTATTCGCGTAACCCACAAATCGCGCATGGCAGGTAAAGCGCTTCTTTCTTGAAAGAAAGAGGCAAAGAACTTTCATCCCGTTATCGCTATCCCACGCGGGCAAGGGTCCTTTCGTTTAAAAGTCTTTTGGTTCTTTTTTCAAAAAAGAACCGCTTCCTTAAGCCCGCCCGATCCCAAGATATCTAAGCCCCACGCCGCGCATGGTCTTCGGATCGAACACGTTGCGCAGGTCGACGACGACGCGCCCGCGCATCGTCTCCGTCAGCCGCTCCGCCGACAGCGCGCGAAACTCGTTCCATTCTGTGACGACCACCAGCGCGTCCGCTCCGGCCAACGCCGTTCCGGCATCGGCGCAGAACTCGACGCTGCCCGGCAGCAGCGGCCGCGCCGCCGCCATGCCGACGGGATCGTAAGCGCGAACCGTCGCGCCGCCGTCCACCAGCCGGCCGACCAGCGACAGCGACGGCGCGTCGCGCATGTCATCGGTGTCCGGCTTGAAGGTGAGGCCGAGCACGGCGATGGTCTTGCCATGCACCGAGCCGTCGCAGGCCCGGATCACCCGCGCGGCCATGCTCGACTTTCGCGCGTCGTTCACGCCGACCGTCGCCTCGACCAGGCGTGACGGCGCGCCCGCATCCTGGGCGATGCGCATCAGCGCCAGCGTGTCCTTCGGAAAGCACGAGCCACCGAAGCCCGGCCCGGCATGCAGGAATTTCCGCCCGATGCGCCCGTCCATGCCGATGCCGCGCGCCACGTCCTGCACGTCAGCGCCGACCTTTTCACACAGGTCCGCCATCTCATTGATGAAGGTGATCTTCATCGCCAGGAAGGCGTTGGCGGCGTATTTGGTAAGCTCGGCGGTCTCAAGGTTGGTGAACACGATTGGCGTCTCGATCAGGTAGAGCGGCCGGTACAGCCGCCGCATCACATCCTGGGCTCGCTCGCTGTCGCAGCCGATCACCACCCGGTCCGGCCGCATGAAGTCGCCGATCGCGCTGCCCTCGCGCAAGAACTCCGGGTTCGAGGCAACGTCGAACTCGGCCTCGGGCCGCGTTCGGCGCATGATCTCGGCGATCTGCCGGCCGGTGCCCACCGGCACGGTGCTCTTGGTGACAATCACCGCATAGTCGGTCAGATGGCGCACCACCTGCTCCACCGCCGCATTGACGTAGGTCACGTCGGCATGGCCGTCGCCGCGCCGGGTCGGCGTGCCAACGGCGATGAACACCACCTCGGCGCCGGCAACACCCTCACCGATGTCGCCGCTAAAGCCGAGCCGCCCGGCGGCGACGTTGTCAGCCACCAGCTTATCGAGGCCCGGCTCGTAGATCGGAATACCGCCTGATTTCAGCGAGGCGAGGCGACCCGCATCGGCCTCGATGATGATGACGTCGGTGCCGAGCGCTGCGAAGCAGGCGCCCGAAACGAGGCCGACATAGCCGCCGCCGATAACCGCGATCCGCATTCCTACCTCGCCGAGCCGTCGGCGCCACAACCACTGTGCCGCCAACCTACCTAGCTGCAACCGGGGCGGGAAAGCGAGCCCTTGCTGCCGAAAGCGACCGGGACGTCGGCTTAGACGCGGGCCATCAGGAGTGAGCGCCCGAGCAGGCGCTCTTGCCATGCGCGTGATGGCAAGCGGCATGCGGCACGGGTCTGACGAGCCGGGCGGGATAGAGCCTGCCGTGCAGCGGCTCGGCGGCCGAATGGCGAACGGCGGTGAACGCGCTGCCCCACCCGGCATGCGGCAGGCGCTCGGCGGCGCTGGCGGTGGCGATCAAATGCGGCCAGTCGCGGTGCGAGCCGGCCAGCGCCGCGTAGGAGGCGGTGCGCACGGCCGGCGCCGGGTGGCCGCGCCGTCCGGTCTCGGGCAGCATCGCCACCTCCTCCTCGAAGGCACGCTGACCACTCTCGCGCACCGTCGGCGACCGCCGGGTCGCGTAGGCGTATCGCACGGCCGCCCGCGCCCGCTCACGCCGCAGCGCCTGGGCGGTTAGCACCCGCCGGGGTGGACTCGGGTCCGGCGTGTTGATCGGCAGGTTGTTCATCGCATAGAGGTCGGCGTCCGATCGTGCCGCCGGGTAGATGCCGTCGATCTCCTGGCCGACCCGCGCCACGTAGCGCCGCGTCTCCGTCGGTAGCTGGCGATGGCGGTGGAAATAATCATCGAGCCGCGCGGGCCCGGCGTCGTAGGCGGCGAGGAAGCCCGGGGTGCCGAACACGTCATACATCTCGCGAATGTAGGCGGTGCCGGCCAGGATGTTGTTGTGCGGGTCATAGGCGTCATCGCCCATGCCATACTTCGCGCGCATCTGGTCGTAGGTGTCCGGCATCAGCTGCATCAGGCCCATGGCGCCGACCGGCGAGGTGACCAGAGCGCCGCCATGATACAGACGGCCGCTGGATTCCTGGCCGATGACGGCGCGAATCCAGGCGTCCGGAACGTCGTATTTCGCCGAAGCCTCGGTGATGTACGGCCCCCAAGGATCGCCTGGCGGCCCTGGCGGCGCGTAGTCGCGCTTGGCGTGGCTCTGATAGACCGCCGCCTCCTGGGTCGCCGTCAGCTGCGGACCGCTGGCCGCGCAGGCTGCCAGCGCCGCGAGCATCGCGACCGGTCCGGCAACCCGTAGCCATCGTCCGGCAAGCCGAGCTCGTCTGACGGCTGAGAAGCGTTGCACCGGGCGCGAAACAGACGGGCGAGCTGGCGACATCGGGTCTTGGTCTCCGTCGTGGCTCGGCCGCGTCCTGCGGCCGGTGGACACGACGGCCATAGCGGCCGCCGTAGCTCGGACACCCTCGGCAGATATATTGCCGTTCGTGCGGAGCCTCAGGAACTCTCTCTAAGCCCTAGCCGCTGCTGTCCGTCCCCGCAACATGAACCTGCAGGGTGACCTACAGGTTAACGCCGCGCCGCCAGGCTTTGTGCGATCGAGGCCACACCGGCGATGACCTCGGCACGATCCGAGGCATAGACCGTGTCCCGCCATTGTTGCGGGACGATCGGGGATGGAGTAGCCGACCAGCCATGAGCGCGACTGCCGAGCACCACGCGAGCAGCGTGGCATCGACCAACATCCAGGTCGACGCCGCCGTCAGCCTGTCGGCTCGTCAGCGTCTGGCGCTGCGCGACCTCGCAGACGGCAGCCGGCTGTGGCGCCTCGCCGTCACCCTGGGCTGGCTCGACATCAAGCTGCGCTACCGCGGCTCGGTGATCGGGCCGTTCTGGCTCACCCTCTCGACCGCGGTGCAAATCGGCGCGATGGGCGCGGTCTACGGCACCCTGTTCCACCAGGACCTGCACGACTACCTGCCGTTCCTCGCCGTCTCGCTGGTGATGTGGAGCGCCGTCACCTCGATCTCGGCCGACGCGTGCACGACGTTCCTGCAGGCCGAGATGACGATCCGCTCGATGCGGATGCCATATTTCGTCCACGTGGTGCGGGTGCAGGTCCGCACCGTGCTGACGCTGGCGCATAACCTGCCGGTGCTGCTCGTGGTCGGGCTGATCTATCACGCCTGGCCTGGGATCTACTGCGTCGCCGCGGTGCCTGCGCTGCTGCTGTGGCTCGTCGACGGGGTTGCCGCCTGCATGCTGCTCGGCTCGTTCTGCGCCCGCTTCCGCGACGTGCCGCCGATCGTCAGCTCGATCATGCAGATCGCCTTCTTCATCACGCCCATAGTCTGGAAGCCGGACCAGCTCGGCCGCGATGGCTGGTGGCTGCCCTACAACCCGTTCTACGCCCTGCTGGAGATCGTCCGCGGCCCGATGCTCGGCCATCTCGCCAGTCCCACCATCTGGACGTCGGCGCTGGTGTTCAGCGCGGCACTCAGCGGCGCCGCCTGGATCCTGTTCGTCCGGGTACGCGGCCGCATCGCGTTCTGGATCTGAGCCGCGCACCGGCATGGCTCGCATCGAGGTCAGTCACCTGTCGGTGGATTTCCCGCTCTATCACGGCAGCGCGCGCAGCCTGAAGAAGACGCTCGCCGCCGCCGCCTCGGGACGCTTCGGCCGCGACACCTCGCGCCGCGTCGTCGTGCAGGCGCTGCGCGACATCTCGTTCACGCTCACCCGCGGCGACCGGCTGGGGCTGATCGGCACCAACGGTGCAGGCAAGACGACGCTGCTGCGCACGCTCGCCGGCATCTACGAGCCGGTAGTCGGGCGAGTGCGGATCGACGGCACGCTGAACGCGCTGCTCGACCCGAACAGCGGCATGAACATGGACCTCACCGGCCGCGAGAACATCATGCTGCGCGGGCTCTACAACGGCTACTCGGCGGAGGAGATCGCCAGCCTTGAGGAGGACGTCCAGCTCTTCGCCGAGCTCGGCCACTTCATGGACCTGCCGGTCCGCCTCTACAGCTCGGGCATGGTCGTGCGCCTGGGCTTCGGCCTTGCCACCGCGATCAAGCCCGAAGTGCTGCTGATGGACGAGTGGTTCCTCGCCGGCGACCAGCGCTTCATGACCAAGGCGCGCAGCCGAGTCGAGGGCATGGTGCGCGGTGCCGACGTGCTGGTGCTCTCGACGCATCAGGCGCCGATCCTGGTCGAATGGTGCAACCGGGTGATCTGGATGGACCATGGCGAAGTGCGCGAGGACGGCCCGGCGGAAGCGGTCGTCGAACGCTATCTCGGGCGGCAGGGAACGCCGAGCGACTTGGCGCTGACAGGATAACAAGGCCAGGCCATTGCCCTGGCTCCGTCCGCTTGCAACAGCTCGGCCTTTCGTCACCGTCCTGCAACGGCTTGTTCAGTCTTCTTGCGCCATCTGCTAAGCCGGCACGCATGGATAGCATCGACACGCCAGCGCAGGACACCAGCCGCCACCAGCGCATGGCCCGCATGCTCATGGCCCTGGCTCTGGTGCTGCTTGGCCTGTGGACCCTGCAGGGCTTCCTGCCCGCCTTGGTCTGGGCAGCCATCTTCGCCATCGCCCTTTGGCCGCTCTACCAGCGCATGCTGCAGCGCTGGCCTTCGGCGCGCCATTCGCACTGGCTGCCGGCGCTGTTCACCCTCGTGGTTGCGCTGGTGTTCATCGTCCCGTTCGGCCTGGTCGCGCTGGAGGCCGGGCGCGAGGCGCACGCGACGCTGGACTGGGTCAACCAGGCGCGCCAGACCGGCGTGCCGGTGCCGGACATGCTGTACCGCATCCCCCGCTTCTCCAGCCAGGCGGTCGGCTGGTGGCAGCAGAACCTGAGCGATCCCAAACAGGCCAGTGAGTTGCTGCACCGCGCGGTCTCCGGCGACATGGCCGAGCGCGGCCGCCATGTCGGCTCGCAGGTGGCGCATCGTCTGGTGCTGTTCGGCTTCACCCTGCTGACCCTGTTCTTCCTGTTCCGCGACGGCGATGCGGTGTCCGAGCAGATGCTGGTCGCCTCCCGACGCAGCTTCGGCGCCGCCGGCGAGCGAGTCGGGCGGCAAATCATCGCCTCCGTGCACGGCACGGTGGACGGGCTCGTGCTGGTGGGCCTGGGTGAGGGCGTAATCCTCGGCATCGCCTATGCGGTCGCCGGCGTGCCGCACCCGACGCTGCTCGGCCTGTTCACCGCGGTCGCGGCCATGGTGCCGTTCGGCGCCGCGATCGTGTTCTGCATCGCAGCGCTGCTGGTCGCCGCCAGCGGCTCGGTGATCGCGGCTGTGGCGATCCTGGTGCTGGGCTTTATCGTGACCTTCGTCGCCGACCATTTCATCCGCCCGGTGCTGATCGGCGGCGCGACCCGGCTGCCGTTCCTGTGGGTGCTGTTCGGTATTCTGGGCGGGGTCGAGATCTGGGGGCTGCTCGGCCTATTCCTCGGCCCGGCGATCATGGCGGCCCTGATCCTGCTGTGGCGTGAATGGACGGCGCCCGGCCCTGACGAGCCGCAGACGCTGAGCTTTCCGGCCGCAACCTACCGCCCGCAGCCCTGAGACAGCCGGCTCTCATCGCTCGCGTCCGCTGAAGGTCATGGGCATCTGCGGCTGGAGCGGCAGCGGCAAGACGACGCTGATCGCCCGGCTGCTGCCCTGCCTCACCAGTCAGGGCGTGCGCGTCTCGACGATCAAGCACGCTCATCACGCATTCGATGTCGACACCCCCGGCAAGGACAGCCACACCCATCGCCTGGCCGGCGCCGAGGAGGTGCTGGTCAGCTCGGCCCGGCGCTGGGCGCTGATGCATGAGCTGCGCAGCGCTCCGGAGCCCACCCTGCCGGAACTGCTGGCGCAGCTCTCTCCCGTCGACCTGGTTCTGGTCGAGGGCTTCAAGCGCCATCCCCACCGCAAGCTCGAGGTGCATCGCCCTTCCAACGGCAAGTCGCTGCTGGCGCGTGAGGACAGCGACATCGTCGGCGTGGCGAGCGATGTCGCATTGACCGGCCTCGCCGTGCCGGTGCTCGACCTCGACGACGCGCCCGCGATCGCCGCCTTCGTGCTGGCCGAGGCAGGTGGCTGAGCGGCTCGCGGTGGTGGTGCTCGCCGGCGGCCAGGCGCGCCGTATGGGCGGCGGCGACAAGGCCTTGCGGATGCTCGGCGGGCAGACCTTGCTGGCGCACGTGCTGGCCCGCCTCGACCCGTCAGGCGCCTTGCGCGCCGCCCGCCAGGTCGCGCTGAGCGCCAATGGCGATCCGAGCCGCTTCGCCGCCTTCGGGCTGCCGGTGCTGGCGGATCGGGCCGGTTCGGGTCCGTTGGCCGGCATCCTCGCCGGCATGGCTTGGGCGGCGGCCAGTGGCTTGCAAACCCTGCTCAGCGTGCCCGCGGATTGTCCGTTCCTGCCGCTCGACCTTGCAGATCGTCTAGCTGCCACCAGAACCTCGATCGCCTGCGCCGCGTCAGGCGGCCAGGTGCATCATGCGACGGCGCTCTGGTCGGTCGTCCTGCAGACGGAGCTCGCGGCGACGTTGGAGCAGGGCATCCGGCGCGTGCAGATCTTTGCCGCCGGCCGAGCCGCCACCGTTACCTTCCCGCAGGTCGCTGTCGGCGCACGCCGCGTCGACCCTTTTCTCAACCTCAACACCCCAGCCGACCTGCTGTCGGCCGAGGCGCTGCTGGTGGGCTAGAGGGCTACTCCGCTGCCGGCGGCGCGGCCGCAACGGAGGGCGGGCCGCCGGCCGCAGCGTGAGCCGCGGCGCGCTGCGCCTGCCGATACTTGTGCCGCCTGTAGGCGCCGGCCGCGCAGCCGCCAGCCGCGCCCAGCACGCCGTGATGGACCAGGTGGCCGCCGACGGCGCCGGCAGCGCCGTATTTGAGGCAGCCCCCCGGCTCGGCCTGCGCCGGCGCGGTAACGGCAAGCGAGCCCGCAAGCACCGCAGCGGCGGCAAGCGTCGAGATGATCTTCATGGTGGAGCTCCGTGGTCGTGATGGGAGTGTAACTGAGACAAAGCTGCCGGACCAGCGGAACGAGCGACGCAGTCCAGCCAGAGGCGACGCCACCGGCGTGCCGGCTAGCCTCCTTGAGGCCGTCGCGCATCGATCAGCCGCGAGGCGATCGCGCCGAACAGCATCAGTAGCGCCAGCGGCCGCGGCGTGCCGTCAGCCAGCAACCCGGCCGCCTCGGCGCCGACCGCGCCAAGCACGAACGACAGCGTGCCCATCAACGCCGAGGCGCTGCCCGCCATCGCCCGGTGCCGGGCCAGCGCGCCGACCGTCGCGTTCGGGTTGATCAGCCCGAGGCTGAACGTCGTCACCGTGAGCGGCAGCAGGATGCCGAGCAGACCGCCAAAACCGGTGCACGCATCCGCCGTGAGCACCAGCCCGGCCGCGACCTGCGCATTTGAGGCGCCGCGCAGGATGCGGTGCGAGCCGAAGCGACGCAGCAGGGTGGAATTGATCTGGGAGCCGAAGATGTAGGCGGCGGCGTTGACGCCGAATAGGCCGCCGAACGCCGTCGGCGAGACGCCGAACCCGTCGATGAACACACCGGGCGCGCCGCCGAGATAGCTGAACATGGCGAACATCGCGAGCGCGAACTGCAGCGCGTGGGTAATGAAGTGGCGCTCGCGCAGCACCGCATTGTAGCGCCGCACCATCGCCAGCGGGTGCAGCCCTGCGCGCAGCGCCGGCGGCAGCGTGTCGGGCATCGCCCACGCCACGGCGATGAGCGCGACGACGCCATAGCCGGTGGCGATCCAAAAGATCACCCGCCAGTTGGCCACCTGCAGCATCAGCCCGCCAAGCGTGGGCGCAAGGATCGGCGCCACCCCCATGATCAGCATCAGCTGGGCGATCAGCCGAGCCGCCTCCGGCCCGTCGGCGACGTCGCGCACGATGGCGCGCGGCATCACCGTGCTCGCCGAGCCGCCGAGCGCTGCCAGCAGCCGGAACACCGACATCGCCAGGATCGAGTGCGACAGGGCGCAGCCGGCGGAGGCGACGGTGTAGAGCGCGGTGCCGAACAGCAGCGGCAGCCGGCGGCCGAAACGGTCGGCGAGCGCCCCCTGGGTCAGCTGGCCGACGGCAAGCCCGATGAACCAGGCGGCAAGCGTGTACTGCGCCGAGCCCTGCCCGGTCCGCATCGATGCCTCGATGGCCGGAAAGGCGGGCAGGTACATGTCGGTCGAGACCGGGCCCACCGCCTGCAGGAAGCCGAGCAGCAGCGGCAGGAAGCGCGGCATCGCGGCGCCGAGCGCCGGCCGCGTCGGCGAGCCGGCCGGCATCCTGTCGACAGTATCCATCACCGCTGGCTCACGGCCCGCGGGCGAGCGGGGCGACGAACAGCGGCGCGGTGTCCCAAGGGAACAGCACCCAGGTCTCCTGCGCCACCTCGGCGACGTAGTGGTCCGCCACCGCGCGCCCCGCGGGCTTGGCGTAGAGGCAGGCGAAGACGGCGCGCGGCAGCATGCGCCGCACCATTGACCCGGTGACGCCGGTATCGACCAGGTCGTCGACGATCAGGAAGCCCTCGCCGTCGCCGGCGGCGCTGGGCGCCTTGAGCACCGTCGGCTCGCGCAGCATCTCGTCGTCATAGGCGAGGATGCAGACGCTCTCCACGAGCCTGCAGTCGAGCTCGCGAGCGATGATCGCAGCCGGGATCAGGCCGCCGCGCGAGATCGCGACGATGCCGCGGAACGGCGCGTCGCCGCCGGCCGCAGCGCCGATCAGCCGGCGGGCCAGGTCGCGAGCGTCCCGGTGCAGCTGGTCCCAGCTGACGGTCGCATAGCTGGCCGGGGTCACCGGACCATCCTCAGACCAACCGTCCACCAGCCGCTGCCGGCAAGCGACGAGTGCCGGCCCCCAGCCGATCTCCTCTCGAAGCCGGCGTTGCTGGGATCGCTCATGCCGCCGTTCTAGGCCATCGGCGGCAGGAGTGAAATCAACGCCCGCATGCGCCGGACAGGTCGGGCAGTCGCACCGCCCCAAGCTCCGTCAAAACTAAAACAATACGGGAACACCAGCGTGCCTGCGGCGTTCGGCAGGTCATGAGCAATACATCAAAGAAGCCGACCGACATCCCGCCCGCCGACGCTGAGGCCGACGCGGCAAACCCCAAGCAGAGCGTCGCCTCGCGCGATCCCGAGGCCGATAACGGGCCGCCATCCAACACCGTCAAGGACCCGGACAACTGGACCACCGGCGACGAGTCGATGACCGGCGCCCAGGCGTCATACCTGCAGACGCTGAGCGAGGAGGCCGGCGAGCCGTTTGATCCGTCGCTGAGCAAGGCCGCCGCGTCCAAGCGCATCGATGCCCTGCAGTCCAAGACGGGTCGCGGCAAGAGCCACTAGTCACCTCCGTCCGCACGGGCCTTTCAGGAAGCGCGTAGCCTTTCGGCAGCCGTCCCAGTTTGCCGTGCTCAGCCGGGGCCGCAATGCAGCCCCGGCCGGATCCTGCTGTCGCCACATTTTGTTGCAGGTATATGGGCAGCAAGGGCGAGCTTCGATCCGTATGGTCGGGCCGCGGCAGGAAGGGGCGGGCGTTGATGCGAGCAGGCCGGTCGGGGTCGACCAGGGTCCGGGTCACCGGGCATTCCACGGCATTGACCGATCAGTTCGTCTGGCTTGGCGCCGCCACCGTCACGTTGATCGGCCTGGCAGCCAGGCTCATCGCCATCAGCGCCAAGCCGTTTTGGATGGACGAGGTGACAACCCTCGACCGGTCCGCCCTGCCGCTGCGTGGATTGCTGCAGAGTTCGCTGCAGAACCATCACCTGCCGACCTACTTCCTGCTCGCCGGAGCCGTTGAGCGCTTCGGCAATAGCGAGCTGTGGCTGCGGCTGCCCTCGGTCATTTGCGGTGGGTTGTGCTGCGGCCTGGTGATGCTGATCACCCGGCGATTAGGCGGCGGCAAGGCAGGGCTGCTCGCCGGCCTGCTGATGGCGCTGTCCCCGTTGCAGGTGCAGTACGGACAGGAGGCGCGGTCCTACACCCTGGTGACGGCGCTGATCCTGCTGGCGCTGCTCGGCCTGGTCGGCCTGGCGCTCGACCCGGAACGCGCCGCCCTGCCGGTCCGCGCTCCCGGTGCGGCACGCCGGGACTGGGGGCTGCTGCTGTTCGGCACCGCGGCGGCGCTCAACGTGCTGAGCGTAGCGCTGCTCTGGTGGCTGGCCGCCAACCTCGCAGCGGTCGTGATCGCCTGGCGACTCGGCGCGCGGCGTCGCCTGTTCGGCCGCAACTGGCTGATCGTGCAGGCGCTTGCCGGAGCATCGTGCCTGCCCTGGTTCGTCGCGATGTACTGCTCCGTGCGCGGCCACGACATGCGCGCCGGGCTGGACTGGGTGCCGCCCGTGAGCGTCAAGCGGATCTGGTCCGCTGTCGCAGCCGTCTACCTGCTGCGTGACTCCAGCCTCATCAGCGGCCGGCTGCTCTATGGCATGGTGCCACTGGTGGGGCCGCTGCTCGAAGTGCTGGCGGGCGCGCTGGCGGGATGCGGCGTCGTCTTCCTGGCAGTCCGGCGGCCGGCCGCGCTGGCGCCTATCCTGCTCTCCGTCCTGACGCTGCCGCTGGCGCTGCTGGCGTTCTCGTCGGTGCAGCCGATGTGGATGCCGCGCTACATTCTCTGGTCCGGGGCACCATTCTTCATTCTGGCAGGTCTGGGGCTGGCCGCCCTGCCGCCACGTCTACGCGGCGGGCTCGTGCTCGGCATTGCAGCGCTCGCCGCGATCAACCTGTGGCCCTACTATGCCGCCGAGACGAAGCCCCGCTGGGACCTCGCCGCCGCCGAGCTGCATGCCGGCCGTCAGCCAGGCGACCTGGTGCTCGTCAGCGACTACTGGGGTACCCGTCTGCTCAACGTCTATCTGAACCGGACGGGTGATCCCCTGGTCGGCAGTGGCGTCAGCCTGCAGCTGAGCGACGCGCCGGCGCGGATCGCGCAGGGCAACCGCGTCTGGGTGGTGCTCGGACGGATCGGGCAGACCGAGGACGTGATCAGCCCCAGCTTCCGCCGACAGCTGGCGGCACTCGGCACGCCGGCGGTCGACCTGCAGGCCGGTCAGGACGTCACAATCCGCCGCTATGATCCGCCGGTATCATCCCTCGCCTGCGCGGCAAGCAGCTGCGATAGCAGCAGGTCAGACTAGACGGGTAATCAGGAAGGCCAGAGGCTCCGCCTCTGGACTTCGCTGGGGCCCGACGCCCCAGATCCCCATCCATTGCAGCCTAGTCGGGCCAAGAGCTCCTGGCCTTACTTGAGCGCCCCTGCCAACGCCGAGGTCACCCGCCGTGCGAACGCTGCCGGATCACGCGGCGCCTCGCCGTCCTGCACCCGCGCGAGGTCAAGCAGCGTGCGCGCGCTGTCCTCGATGTCGGCATGCGCGGCGGCGCGTTCGGCCAGGCTGCGGATAAGCGGATGGTGTGGGTTGAGCTCCAGCACCGGCGCGCTCGGCGGCGCCGCACGGCCCGAGCGGCGCATCAGGCGCAGCATCTGCAGGTCTGGACCCTGCTCAGAGGCGGCAAGCACGACTGCGCTGTTGGTCAGCCGGTCGGTGACCCGCGCGTCGGCGATGTCGGCGCCGAGCGCCGTCTTGAGCGCCTCGATCAGCGCCGCCGTATCGGCAGGCTCCTCACTCACCTCGCTATCCGGCTTGAAGCCGGACAGGTCGGCCGCGCCCTGGGTGACGCTGCGCAGCGGCTTGTCGTCAAACTTGTCCAGACGGTCCGGCCAGAACGCATCGACCGGGTCGGACAGCAGCAGCACCTCCAGACCGCGGGCTCGGAAGCCCTCGAGCTGCGGCGAGGCGGCGAGCGCCTCGTGGCTGTCGCCCAGCAGGTAGTAGATCGCCTCCTGGTCAGGCTTCATCCGGGCGACATACTCGGCGAGCGACGTTAGGCCCTCAGCCCCACTGGTGCGAAACCGCAGCAGCGGCGTCAGGTCCTTCTCGACGTCGATGCCGGCCGTGCCGGAGTCATAGGCGCCCTCCTTCAGGATGCCGCCGAAATTGTCCCAGAATGGCGTGTAGCCGACGGCATTGGCGCTGCGCGTCTTGAGCTCGGACAGCACCCGGTTGGTGACCGCCTTGCGGATGCGGGCCAGCACCGGCGTTGCCTGCAGCATCTCCCGGCTGACGTTGAGCGGCAGGTCCTCGGTGTCGACCACGCCCTGCACGAAGCGCAGGAACGGCGGCAGCAGCTCTGCCTCGTCGGTGATGAACATCCGCCGCACGTGCAGCCGCACCTTCGACTTGCGCTCGCCCTCCAGCGGGTCGAAGGGCTTGGCGCCCGGCACGAACAGCAGCGCGGAGAACTCGATGTTGCCCTCGGCGCGCCAGTGCAGCGTCGCCCAGGGCTCGTCGAAATAATTGCCGAGGTGCTTGTAGAAGCTTTTATAGGCCTCCTCGTCGACCTCGGATTTCGGCCGCCGCCAGAGCGCGGTGCCCTCGTTGGCCGCCTGCTCCTTGCCGTCGCGGGTGAGCAGGATCGGCAGCGCGATGTGGTCCGCCCACTTGCGCACGATCGTCTCCAGCCGGTACGGCTCGAGGAACTCGTCGGCGTCAGGCTTGATATGCAGGGTGATCGTCGTCCCGGCGGCCGCGCGCTCGGCCGGGCTCAGCGTGTAGTTGCCCGCACCCTCGCTCGCCCACAGCCAGGCCTCGTCCGTGCCGGCGCGGCGCGAGACGACCTCGACCCGGTCGGCGACCATGAAGGCGGCGTAGAAGCCGACGCCGAACTGGCCGATCAGGTTCGGCCGATCCTCGGGCTTGGCATCCGCCAGGCTCTGGCCGAACGCCCGCGTGCCGGAGCGCGCGATGGTGCCGAGATTGGCCACCAGCTCGTCGCGGCTCATGCCGATGCCATCGTCGCTGATCACGAGCGTCCGGGCGTCCTTGTCGGGCACGATGCGCACGGCCGCGCCCTCCGGCGCGGCCAGCGTCGCGTCGGTCAGGCTCTCGAAGCGCCGCCGGTCGGTGGCGTCGGCCGCGTTCGCGACCAGCTCGCGCAGGAAAATCTCGCGCTCGGAGTAAAGCGAATGCACCACGAGGTCGAGCAGCCGCCCGACTTCGGCGCCGAACTCGTGCCGTTCGACCGGCTTCGTGTCTATGTCGCTCATCGTATCGGTGCCTTTTTATCGTCGGCGGGGCCGGCGTGCGGCGATATGCGACAGGCCCGGGCCGAGTTCAACCACACGGGCGCAGCGAACCGTCTTCGCGCCACGTCGTTCCGCTCGCGCAGGAGGAGCAGCCATGAGGCGGCTATGGCGGCACGACACGGCCCGGCGGGCGTCTGGACGAGCGGGCGCCAGCCTGCGCTTTATGACCGAGGTCGGGTTAGGCGCCGCGACGGCGCTGCTTGAGGCGGTGCCGGCCGCAAAGCCCGTCGACCTCGCGGCGGCAACGCCGAAAGGAGCATCCGAACGGCCGCCCGGCTCGCGAGGCGAGCCGCCGGCGCCGATGCCGGCCGAGCGCCCGGGCCTACAGGCGGATAGCCCGACCGAGATCCCGCCCGGCGGCTGGGTGCAGATCGGCAAGCGGGTCGCGGTCAACTTCTCCAGCCATCGGGTCATGGCTGAAGCTGCAAGCGTTACGTTCTACGGCTTGCTGGCGTTGTTCCCGGCGCTTGCCGCCTTTGTGTCGCTCTACGGCTTCTTTGCCGATCCGGTGACCTTGAACGACCAGCTGTCAACCTTGCAAGGCGTGCTGCCGAGCGGTGGCATGGACATCCTGTCCGGGCAACTGCACGCGCTCACCAGCAGCTCGAAAAAGGCCCTTGGCTTCGGGTTCCTCGTCGGGCTTGCGACCTCGCTTTGGAGCGCCAACGCAGGTGTAAAGTCGCTTCTCGACGCCCTGAACGTGGTCTATGGCACAGACGAGAAGCGCGGCTTCATCAAGCTGACGCTCGTCTCCTTCGCCTTCACGTTGGGCGGGGTGGTGTTCCTGATGGTGGCTCTCGGCAGCATCGTGGTGCTGCCGGTGGCGTTGCATTTCCTCGGCCTCGACAGCCTGGCCAAGACAATACTCGGGCTGGCGCGTTGGCCGCTGCTGTTCCTGGTCGTCGCCGGCTTCCTCGCCGTCATCTTTCGCTGGGGACCCTGCCGAGCGCTTGCCAAGTGGCGATGGGTGACGCCGGGGGGCCTTGTTGCGACGCTGCTATGGATCCTGGTGTCGGCAGCCTTTTCCTGGTACGTGTCGAGCTTCGGCAACTACAATAAAACCTACGGCTCGCTCGGCGCCGTCATCGGGTTCATGACCTGGATGTGGTTGTCGCTATCCGTGATACTGACCGGCGCCCTGCTCGATAGCGAGCTTGAGCGCCAGACCGAGCAGGACACGACCGCCACCGCGGCGGCCGCCGCGTGACCTCCAGGCACGGCGGCGCCAACGCGGTCGTCCCGACGATCGCGATCCCGGTTCACGATGAGGTCGAACGCATCGGCGGCTGCCTGAGGGCGCTGAGCCGGCAGGTCGAGGCGCCGCCGCCTAGGGTCCTGCTGCTGCTCAACAACTGCCTCGACGGCACGGCCGTGGTTGTCCGCTTGTTGCGGCGTCAGCTGGATCTGGACGTCGACGTCATCGAGCATGACTTCACGCCCGAACTCGCCAATGCCGGCCATGCGCGAGCCCTGGCGATGACCCTGGCGGCAGAGCAGGCGGGGCCCGCCGGCGTGCTGCTGACGACGGATGCCGACAGCCTGGCGCCGTCCGATTGGCTGGCGCGCAACCTGGCCGCGCTCGCCGGCGGCGCCGAATTGGTGTGCGGCCAGGCGGTGATCGACCCGGTGGAGGCGCTGGCGATCCATCCCAGCCTGCACGAAGACGACCGCCTGGAGATCGCCTACGGCACCCTGCTCGACGCGATCGACTCGCTGATCGACCCCGACCCGGCAGACCCTTGGCCGCGGCACGGCGAGGAAAGCGGCGCCAGCCTGGCGGTCACCGTCGAGGCCTGGCGGCGCGCCGGCGGCGTGCCGAAACTGCCGCTTGGGGAGGACCGCGCCTTCGTCGCCGCCCTGCGCCGGGTGGACGCGCGCATCCGCCACGATCCGTCCGTGCACGTCATCGTCTCCGGACGGCTGCAGGGGCGGGCGGCCGGCGGCATGGCCGAGACGATCGCGCGCCGCATGGTGCGGCAGGATCCGATGATCGACGACCGCTTCGAGCCGGCCGAGGCGTGCCGCAGGCGGGCAACGCTGCGTGCGGCCTTCCGGCGCGGCGCCTCGCCCACCGCATTGGCCGCAGCGCTGCAGCTGCCGGCGCCGCTGGTGCGCATGGCCGCGGCGACCCGGTATTTCGGCGAGGGATGGGCGATGCTGGAGGCGGCAAGTCCTGTGCTGGTCAGGCGGCCGGTCTTGCGATCGGAGCTGGCGGCGCAAACCACGCAGGCCAGGCTAGAAATTCAAGCCCTCGACTCTGTCAACACTGAGGCTTTGAAAACGGACAGCTAGGAAGGCCAGGGCTCTGCCCTGGACCCGCTGGGGCCCGCGGCCCCAGACCCCGAACTCGGGGCAGAGACCTGGCCTTACTGCCTCAGTCGATCGATCCGGTATGTCGATTCGCTCGCGGCGAAGTCGTGCGTAAGTTGAGCGCCCGCAATGAACAGCTCCGCCGCCCGATCACCCGTGCAGGGTGCATCGTTAGGGCCGATCCAATTGACCAGCAGGATAACGCCCTCCG
>CAXMMR010000033.1:0-33930 GCA_963692975.2 Acetobacteraceae bacterium
TGGTGGATCCGCCAGCGCTGGTGATGACCGTGCCGGCGCTGTCGGCACCGGTGAGCACAAGCACGTCACCCTTCGCGGTGCTGAAGTTGGTGACCGTGCTCTGGCCCTCTTCGCCCTGAATGAAGTCGAACGCGGTCGGGCCGGCGCCGCCGGTCAGCGTTGCCGTGCCGGTGCCGCCGAACAGCGTGTCCGCACCGGCGCCGCCGACGATGGAGTCTGCTGCGCTGCTGCTGATTTTGCTGGCGAACAGGGCGTTCGCACCGCTCGCCAAGGCACCACTCAGCGTCTCGTTGCCGCCGCCGGCGACAAGCAGGTTGCTGTTGGCGGTTCCGGTCAGGGACAGCGACGAGCCGCTGCCGCCGAACAACGTGTCGGCGCCGGAGCCTCCGGTGATGGTCTGCGCGGTGTTGTCCGCGCTGATGAAGAATATCCCCGCCGAGCCGGAGGTGATGTCCGAGCCGCCGACGCCGCCGAAGATCGTCGTCAATCCGGCGCCGCTCGTGACCGTGTTGGCGCCCGCGCCCTCAATCAGCTCGTTCTGCGTGCCGGCGCCGCCAAGAGTGTAAAGACTGCCGGTCCCGGCAAAGATCTCGCTGATCGAGCCCGAGCCGGTCACCGTGCTGCCGCCGGCGATGTCGTCGACGATCAGGGTTCCGGTGCCGCCGACCAGAGTGTTGCCCGTGTCGTCCAGAATGGCCGCCGTCTCGCCGCTGCCGCCGGTGATCGAATCGCCGTCGCCGGTCAGTGAGAGGACGAAGTTCGTGCCGGTGCCGAGCGCGTTGATGACGTTCTTGCCGGCACCAGCGTCGATGATGTTGCTGCCGGAGGCGATGTTGACGGTGTCGTTGCCGTCGCCGAGATAGATCTGGTAATCACCACCGCCCGTTGCCGCCGAGGTGTAGAGGCCATCGCCGCCGCCGCTGACAACCTCGCCGCCCCCGGTGCCGCCGGTAAACGTCAGTCCGCCGGAGCCCGCGAGAACCGACGCCGCCGTCGCGCCGCCGCTGATGCTGACCGGCGCTGCCAGGCCGTCCACCAGGTAGCTGTAGCCGGTCGGCAAGCTGTAGGTTCCGCTGGGAACCGACGACATCTCAACCTCGCCGATGTTGCCCGTCGGCACCGTCGTCGGGCTCTGGCCGTTGGTGACCGCAGTCAACGTGTTCGCAGCGAACGCGTCGTTCACCAACGCCGCATAGTTCAGCGCCGCCCGAACGTTCGTCACCGACAAGTTGGTTGATGCCCCGTTCAGAAGCACCTGGACGAGGTCGCTCGCGGCGCCAAAGACTGTAACCGTAGCCATCTAGAAATCCCCTGGCAGCAACCAGCCGGATCGGCCGGCATACAGACGCGCCCGTCTTACGGGTGCGCCCCGCCACAAGCAACGAGAAACCGGTTCGCGCAATCGAGAACGTAGTTGCAGTCGTATTCATCAGGCCAAAGCCTTAGCAGCCCGCAGTTTGGAACGTAGCCAATACAATGTCTCTGATTGGCACGCTTAAGGCTGTATCGGGTCTTGCCGATCAACCCTGGCAAATCTCCCAACTGTCAAACAATCGATCAAGCGGGGACGTTACTTCAGTCGTGCCGCTGGCTAGCCCAGGATTTTACTTGCGCTGCTTTATGGTAGAACAGCAACGGACTTAGCTCGTGTGAGTATTACTATACGTGCAAGAAGTGTATCTATGACAACCCAGACGCGAGTGGCCCGCACTTGCTGACGCAGGTGTTTCCGGCCGCTTTCCGATGCTCTATGGGCGCTGCAGGCTCGACGCGGGAGAGCGACAATTGGACGACCGAGTGACCCAGGCGACACAACTCGCAACCGTGCCGGAGCTCAGCCTGCAGGCCTTGCTGGCGCCGCCGCTCGAGCCGCTCTTCGCGCGTCCCAGCCGCCTCGGCGTCGACAGCGCCTGGTACGGCCACGTGCCGTTCGCCCGGTGGCTCGTGCAGGCGCTGCAGCCGCGCCTGCTGGTCGAGCTTGGCACGCATGCCGGCGTCTCCTACGCCGCCTTCTGCGATGCGGTATTCGCCGGCCGGCTCGGCACGCGCTGCCTGGCCATCGACACCTGGCAGGGCGATGCGCATGCCGGCTTCTACAACGAGGCCGTGTTTCAGGACCTCGAGCGCTTCCATCGCGGCCGTTATGCCAGCTTCTCCCGCCTGCTGCGCTGCTCCTTCGACACCGCGCTGAGCTCGGTCGCCGACGGCAGCATCGACCTGCTGCATATCGACGGCCGTCATCGCTACGAGGACATCCGGCACGACTACGAAAGCTGGCAGCCGAAGCTCTCCGAGCGCGCCGTCGTGCTGCTTCATGACACCTCGGTGCGCGAGGGTGATTTCGGCGTCTGGCGCTTCTGGGCCGAGCTGCGCGAGGCCTGCCCGAGCTTCGAGTTCGGCCACGCGCACGGGCTCGGCGTGCTGGCGCCGGGCAAGGTCGTGCCGGCGCCGGTGGCAGGCCTCTGCCGCCTGGGCCACGGCGAGGCCGACACCCTGCGCGACCGCATCTCCCTGCTCGGCGAGCGCTGGCAGGCGGATTTCGACAACGTCAGGCTGCAACGCGAGGCCGACGCGGCGGCGCGCCGCGAGGCAGAGCTGCGCGCCTTTGGCGAGGCCACCCATGCCCGTCTGGCCGACATTCTGCCGCGCCAAGAGGCCGCCGAGGCCGCACGCCGCGCGCTGCAGATCCAGCTGTCGCAAGCCCGCATCGACGCGATCGCCCAGCAGCGCAGCCACGCCGAGGTCGTGCGCCAGCATGTCGCCCTACGCACCGAGCTGCAGCAGCAGCTGGAGGCGGAGCGCGTCGCGCAGGCGTATGCGCTCACGCAGCTGCGTGACGAGCACGCGTCGGCGCTGGCCGCCCAGGCGCACCGGCATGCGGCCGCACTCGCCACCGTCGAGCAGCAGCACGCGACAGCCCTGCAAGATCAGGCAGCCGCACGAGCCGCCGACGCGACCGCCGCCGCAACGCAGCGCCACGAGTTCAACCTGGTCGACGCCGACCTGCGCCGTCAGCTCGCCGCAACCAGTGCCCACCTGACGACGGCGGCGGCGCGGGCGACCACGCTTGAGCAGTCGCTCGACGCCATGCAGGCGCACCGCGTCGCCATGCTCCGCTCGATGTCCTGGCGGCTGACGCGGCCATTGCGCGGCGCGCTCGAGTGGGTGCCGCCACCGGCCCGTCGGCTCGCCGGCCGGCTGCGGCACGGGGCGCCGCCAGTCATCACAGCGCCGGCCGCAGCCCCGCCTGTCCTGCCGATGCCGGCCGGTCCACCAGCCGCAGCCCGGACCGAGCATGCCGCTGCCGAGCCGCCGCGCCGCGATGTCGACCCTGCCCCGGATGCGATGCCGGCCGAGGCGGCCATCGACGCCCTGCCGGACGGCGAGGCCGAGCCTGCAAACCAACGGGACGACACTGAACAATGCGCGCCGGAAGGCGACGCCAGCGACCCGCCGGCCTCGCCCGTCCTGGCCGACCGCCTTGAGCCGCCGGTCCCTTCAACGCCGGAGATCGACACGACGACGCCACGATACTGGGGCGCCCCGGTGGAGTCGCCCGCCCGCCCGCGCGGCAGAGTGCTGTTCGCCTCGGGCGAGCACGAGACGCCCGGTCACCGCTACCGTATCGAAAACCTGGTCGAGAGCGCCCGTCGCCTCGGCTGGCAGGCTGACTGGGCGCCCTCCGAGCACGTCAACGGCCGGATGATCGAAGGCCGCGACGTGGTGTTTCTCTGGCGCGCCGGCTGGAGCGACCACATCGAGGGCGTCTATCGCACCGCCCGCGAGCTCGGCGCGCGCACCGTCTTCGACGTCGACGACCTGATGTTCCGCACCGACCTCGCCCGCCGCGAGGTGATCGACGGCATCAGGTCACAGCGCTTCGCCGAAGCCTCCGTCCGGGCTCTGTTCGACCGGATCGCCTGCTCGCTCGGCCAGGCCGACCTGTGCACCGGGCCGACGCTGGAGCTGGTCGCCGAGATGCGCGCCCTGGGTCACGCCGCCATGGTGCTGCCGAACGGCTTTGCGCCGTCCACCGTCGCCGCTTCCCGCCGCGCCGTGCGCATCCAGAACCACCACGAGGACGACCTGGTGCGGATCGGCTACGCCAGCGGCTCGCGCACCCATCAGAAGGACTTCGCCGAGGCCGTGCCTGCCCTGGCGCGGGTGCTTGCCGAGCGGCCGCAGACCCGCCTGGTGCTGTTTCGCGACCCGCTCAGCGGCGAGGGCGTGGTGCTGGCCGGCGAGTTCGACGCGCTGACGCCGTTTGCCAGCCGCATCGAGTGGCGCGACCTCGTGCCGGTCGACCGCCTGCCCGACGAGCTCGCCCGCTTCGACATCAACCTCGCTCCGCTCGAGCCGCACAACCTGTTCACCGGCGCTAAGAGCGAGCTGAAGTATTTCGAGGCGGCGCTCGTCGACGTGCCCACCATCGCCTCGCCCACCGGCCCTTTCGCCCGCGCGATCGAGCACGGCGTCACCGGCTTTCTCGCCGCCGACGAGGCCGGCTGGCACGCCGCCCTGATCACCCTGGTTGATGACCCGGCGCTGCGTCGCCGTGTCGGCCGGAGCGCCTATCACGACGCGCTGTGGCATTGGGGGCCGCAGCGCAGCGACGCCGCACTGCTCGCCGTGCTCGGCCAGGCGATCGGCGGCCGCGACGGCGGCGACAGTTTTGACCTGCTGCTCCGCCGCGGCCCACGACCCGGTCAGGGACGGCCGCACGTGCCGCCGTCCCGAGTCCTGTTCAGCGTCGATGGGCTGGACGAGGCGGCGGTCACGGTCATCATGCCGGTGCACAATTACGCGCACTACGTCGTCGAGGCGCTGGAGACCGTGCGTCGCCAGAGCGTGACGCCGCTCGACCTCGTCGTGGTCGACGATTGCTCAACCGACGACAGCGCCGGCACGATCCTAGATTGGCTGCGCAGCCATGCCGGCCGCTTCAACCGGGTCGTGATGCTGCAGCACATCGAGAACGCCGGGCTCGGCTACGCCCGCAACAGCGGCTTTGACGCCGCCGAAACCCCCTACGTGCTGCCGCTCGACGCCGACAACCGGCTGCGTGACGTTTGCTGCGAGCGTCTGCTGGAGCGCGCCGCCCACAACCAGGCCGCCTTCGTCTACCCCGCGGTGCAGGAGTTCGACGGCCGCGCCGAGCTCATCGGCACCGAGCCGTTCACCGCCGCCCATTTCGTCCGCGGCAACTATGTGGACGCCATGGCGCTGGTCGCCAAATCGGCCTGGGCTGCCGCCGGCGGCTACCAGCGCCCGGCGATCCAGGGATGGGAGGATTACGATTTCTGGCTGCGCATGGTCGAGCTGGGACTCTGGGGCGACAACGAGCCGGAGGTGCTCGCCGATTACCGGGTGCACGCGGAGTCGATGCTGCGGGTCCAGACCGACGTCAACCGCAACAAGCGGGCGCTGATCGCCGACATGGAAAGCCGGCATCCTTGGATCGACATGGCGGGCAAACGACTGCCCTAGGCGCAAGGCCATGCGCGTCGCCGCCGGCGCCCGCTGGCGCATCGGGGCCCCCGGCGTTGCTGGTCGGCGCCGTCACAACCTCCGCTCGGATGTCTCGGCCGAGCCGTCAGCCCGAGCAGCATTGCGTGAGGCGATGCCGGACTGCGGCAGCGGCGATGCGTCAGGTGGTTTGCTGGCAGCGGCCTGCTGAGCCGCACTTCGGTCCGGACGCCAAACCTGAAAATAATAGAGCAGCGCCAGCGCCACGATGCAGCCGCCACCTTCAACCAGAGGCTCAACCAAAACCCGTCTCCATCATTCGAACTCACCTCGACCGGCAAGGCTTCGGAGCAGGCCGACAGCCTGTCCAGAGCACTCGTCGGGAACACGCTGCCTCCTTGGCAACAGTGCCCGTGCTGACGCTATTCAAGCACCGCACCGTCCGGATGAGTCGGGTCCAGGATAGATCCCGGATGCTTGCCGGTCGCCGCCCGCCGACAGGTCGGTCCTCGATCCCTCGCCTTCCCGCTTGCAATCACCCTCGCCACACCAAATCATCGCAGCATGCCGGGTCAGCCACACCGAGTCCCGCACGCAGCACCGGGGTCTCGCCCGAACTCGGGCCCCTTTGCGCCCCGCGTTCGCGCCGTGCTCGGCCCGACCAACACCGGCAAGACCCACCTCGCGATGGACCGCCTGCTCGGCCACGCCAGCGGCATCATCGGCTTCCCGCTCCGCCTGCTCGCCCGTGAGAACTACGACCGCATGGTGGCGGCCAAGGGCGCCAAGCACGTCGCCCTGATCACCGGCGAGGAGAAGATCGTTCCGCCCGAGGCGCGCTGGTTCAGCTGCACGGTGGAGGCGATGCCGCTCGACCGCAACGTCGAGTTCCTCGCCGTGGACGAGATTCAGCTCTGCGCCGATCCCGACCGCGGCCACATCTTCACCGCCCGCCTGCTGCATGCGCGCGGCATGGTGGAAACGATGTTTCTCGGCGCCGAGACCATCCGGCCGCTGCTCAAGCACCTGGTCCCAGGCGCCGAGATCGAAACCAGGCCGCGGCTGTCCCGCCTGACCTACTCCGGGCCCGCCAAGCTCACCCACCTGCCGCCGCGCTCGGCTATCGTCGCCTTTTCGGCGGCGGAGGTCTACGCCATCGCCGAGCTGATCCGCCGCCGCCGCGGCGGCTGCGCGGTGGTGATGGGCCGGCTGTCGCCGCGCACCCGCAACGCCCAGGTCGCTCTGTATCAGGACAAGGAGGTCGACTTCCTGGTCGCCACCGACGCGATCGGCATGGGCCTCAACATGGACGTCGACCACGTCGCCTTCGCCAGGCTGTCGAAGTTCGACGGCCGGCGGCCCCGCCGCCTGCTCGCGACAGAGATCGCCCAGATCGGCGGCCGCGCCGGCCGCGGCATGCGCGACGGCACGTTCGGCGTCACCGGCGCCTGCCCGCCGCTCGACGACGACCTCGCCCGCGCCGTCGAGGCGCACGTGTTCGACCCGCTGGAGCAGCTCTCCTGGCGCAATGACGCGCTCGACTTCAGCTCGCTGGATGGCCTGCTCGACAGCCTGATGGCGCCGCCGCCCCGCCCCGGCCTCGTGCGCGGCAACGACGCCTCCGACCTCGAGACCTTGGCCGCCCTGGCGCGGGACCCGGAGGTGCGGGCGCTGACCGGCACGCGCGGGCGGCTTCGGGCGCTCTGGGAGGCGTGCCAGATCCCGGATTTCCGTAAGCTCACCGACGACAGCCACATGCGCTTCTGCGCCCGGGTGTTCGGCCACGTCGTGCGCGAAGGCCACCTACCCACCGACTGGCTGGATAGCCAAATCACCCAGCTCGCCCGCGCCGACGGCGATATCGACACCCTGATGGCGCGGCTCTCCGGCGTGCGCGTCTGGACCTACATCGCCGCACGCGCCGACTGGGTGCGCGACGCGGCGCACTGGCAGGAGCGGGCGCGCACCGTCGAGGACCTGCTCTCGGACGCGTTGCACGAGCGGCTGACCGCGCGCTTCGTCGATCGTCGGGCGACCCATCTGCTGCGCCGGTTGGAGGCGGCGGAGGCGGCCGGCGAGGAGCTGCTCTCGGCAGTGACCGGGAGCGGCGAGGTGGTCGTCGAGGGGCACGCGGTCGGGCATGTCGGCGGCTTTCGCTTCGTGCCGGACCCGGGCACGGAGGCGCACGACAAGCGTCTGGTGCTGCGTGCCGCCCGACGGGCGCTCGCCGGCGAGATGCCGCGCCGGGTTGCGGCGTTGGAGGCTGCGGCCGATGGCGGCTTCAGCTTCGATGACGAGAACCGGATCGTCTGGGCCGGCGCGCCGATCGCCCGGCTGCGGCCGGGTCGAACCATGCTGAGCCCGCGGGTCGACGTGCTGGACAGCGAATTCCTTGACGGCGCCCAGCGCGAGCGGGTGCGCGAGAGGCTGCAACGCTTCGTCACGTCGCAACTCGCGGCGGCGTTTGAGCCGCTGTTCCACGCGCGGGCAGCGGCCGACGCGGAGGCGGCCCTGCGCGGCCCGCTGCACCGCCTGATCGAGGCCGGCGGCCTGGTCGTCGGCGCCACGGAGGCCGACATCGCCCCGGCGTTGCGCGGGCGGCTCAAGGCGCTCGGGGTGCGAGCCGGACGGTTCGCCCTGTTCATGCCGGCCTTGCTCAAGCCGCGCGTGATGGCGATGCGGGCGCGGCTCTGGTCCGTAGCGCGCTGCGTGCCCCTGCCCGAGCTGCCGGGCGCCGGCCTGATCGGCCTGCCCGCCACGGCGGCGCAGAACGACGTGTTTCTCGCCGCCATGGGCTGGATCGACGCCGGGCCGATCTGGCTGCGGCTCGACATCGCCGAGCGGATCGGCGCCGAGCTCGGCTGGCTGACCCGGACGCGGCCCACCGCACTGCCGGGCGACCTGGCCTCTCGCCTGTCGGTCCGGGCCGAGCTGCTGCCCGCGGTGTTGCGCGGCCTGGGGTTCGGGGTGCGGCCGGCAGCTGCGATTGACCCCGGCAGCTACGGCCCACCGACGCCGCCGATGCTGCACAAGCCGCGCGTCCAGCGTGGGCCGCGGCCTTCGGCGCAGGTGACACCGCGTCCGGTGGTCGCGGCCGGGCCGTTTGCTGCCCTGTCGGCGCTGGTGCGGTAACGCTTGGCTGGCCCGCAGCCTGCCGCCGACGACCGCGAAGACGCGACGTGGCAGCGACTCGACAAGTGGCTTTGGTGCGCGCGCTTGATGAAGGCGCGCAGCGACTGCGCAGCCCTCGTGCGCACCGGCCTGGTGCGGATCAACCGTCAGCCGACCGACAAGCCGCATGCCAGGCTGCGCCCCGGCGACGTGCTCACCTTGCCCTGGCGGGATGAGATCGTGGTGCTGCGCGTGCTGAGCCTGGCCGGGCGGCGCGGGCCGGCGCCGGAAGCGAGATCATTGTATGAGGCCGTGCACGCGGGTCGGGCGCCGGCCGGCGAAGCTGCGTCCGGCTGCGCCTAGCACAAGTCCGGCGCCTTGCATGCCTTGGTGATCACCGTCATATGCGGCTCCACAAGCTGACGCGTTGGAGACGGCGATGACCTACGTGGTCACTGAGAACTGCATCAAGTGCAAGTACATGGACTGCGTCGAAGTGTGCCCTGTGGACTGCTTCTACGTCGGCGAAAATATGCTTGTGATTAACCCGGATGAGTGTATCGACTGCGGCGTCTGTGAACCGGAATGCCCGGCCGAGGCGATCGTGCCCGACAGCGATGACAAGGCCGGCGCGTGGGCCGAGCGCAACGCCACGTTCTCGGTGCAGTGGCCAAACATCATCCGCAAGGGTCAGGCTCCGGCGGATGCGGATGCCTGGAAGGACAAGCCGGGTAAGGAGAGCCTGTTCTCGGCGGAGCCCGGCACGCCATAGCCGTCTCGCACCGGTCGCGCCTCCGCAAGGCATGACCGCGGGCGCGGCTTGTGCTATGGAATAGCCGTCGACGGCGCGCGTGCAGCGCTGCCGTCGGGCGCCGATGCGGGCGCCCGGCGATCTACGTCGCCGCTTAACCCAGATGTAACCAGTTCCGTCTGGCTGGCCAGCCCCTTGGCGGCATCCGGCCGGCGACCTGGATGTGTCGAAGCAGGAGACGATCAGTCCAGTGGCCCATACAAGCAGCTCCGCCATCCAGACCGATCCCGACGCGCCGGTGGCTCGTCTCGCTCATGGCAACGCCGAGCCGCATGCGAGCCTCGACGAGGCGCCGCAGCCGACCGACGAGGTCGACGCCGGCATTGCTGGTGCCGCATCGCTTGACGAGGTTGAGCCCGAGCTCGCGCGCGACCTCGGGCTCGATGCCGTCGATGACGGCGAGGTCGACATCCTGCCGGAGGCCGAGACGGACGTCGCCGGCGAGATGGGGCCCGACGAGGCCGCCGCCGCCCGCCGTGCCGCGGAGGACGCGGAGGACGAGGAAGACGACAAGCCGACCGGCCGGCCGGCGGCCAGCGACCGCGTTCCGCCACGGATGAGCGGCCGGATGCCTGGCCACTCGCTACCCGGTGGCCGCCCGGTGCCGGCGCCGCGCATCCCGGCCAAGGCGGAGATCTTCGTCGAAGGCGACCACGTGGTCTACCCGACGCACGGGGTCGGCAAGGTCGAGCGCATCGCCACCGAGGAGATCGCTGGTCACAAGCTAGAGCTGATCCACATCACCTTCGAAGAGAACCGCATGACGCTGCGGGTGCCAGTGACCAAGGCGCGCAGCGCTGGGCTGCGCAAGCTGGCGACACGGAAGATGTTCGACGAGGCGCTGGCGATCCTGAAGGGTCGTGCGCGCATCAAGCGCACCATGTGGTCGCGTCGGGCGCAGGAATACGAGGCCAAGATCAATTCCGGTGACCCGCTATCGATCGCCGAAGTGGTGCGCGACCTACACCGCAATGCTGGCCAGCCGGACCAGAGCTTCTCGGAGCGGCAGATCTACGAGGCGGCGATGGACCGCCTAGCGGCCGAGCTCGCGGCGTTGGACCGGACGGAGAAGATTGCTGCGGCGACCAAGTTGGCCGAGTATCTTAAGACGATTACGTAGGAAGGCCAGGGCTTTGCCCTGGACCCACCAAGGGCCCGAGGCCCTTGGATCCCGATAAGAAGAAAGCCTCTTGGGAGTGAACCTAAGAGGCTTTCTTACTGATCAGGCTCTAGTGCAGCAGGCCATGTCCTGGGCACGCGTGCTACTGCATGACCGGTTGAGGACGAGGCTCGCCGTCCTCAGTTGCTGCTGTTGCGGCCGCCCGTAAGCTGCAGCAGGAGCATGAACAGGTTGATGAAGTTCAAGTAGAGGCTCAGCGCGTCGTAAACGCTACGCTTGGCTGCCAAATCCGGCCCATCCGCATAGGCCAGCTGCGTATACGTGCCCTTGATGCGCTGCGTGTCGTACGCGGTCAGGCCGGTGAAGACCACGACGCCGACAATGCTGACCAGGAACTGCAGGCCGGAACTATGAATGAACATGTTCACAACCGATGCCAGAACCACACCGATTAGCCCCATGAACAGGAAGCTACCGATCTTGGTAAGGTCCGTCTTGGTCGTGTAGCCCCAGATCGACATCGCCGCGAAGGTTCCCGCGGTGATGAAGAACACCCGCGCGATGCTGCCGCCGGCGTAGATCAGGAAGATGTTCGCAAGCGACGCACCCATGACCGCCGAGAACACCCAGAACAGCGTCTGCGCCGCCGTTTTGCTCAGGCGATTGGCGCCGAAGCTGAGCACCATCACAAAGGCAAGCGGCGCGAACATCAGCAGGTATGCCAGACCGGTCGGGTGCATGACCGTGCGCAGCCCGTAGGCCGTCTCAATCTGCATCGGATTGTAGAGCGCATTGATCAGGCTGGTGTTGGCCACCGTGTAGGCGACGATGCCGGTCAGCAGCAGGCCGGACGCCATCCAGTTGTACACGCGCAGCATGTAGGCGCGCAGACCAGCGTCGAACGTCGCTCCCTGCGCCAGCCCGTTAGCCTGGCTCCAGGGCCGTGCCCGGGTGTCGGGTGTGAAAGCCATCGTCTTGTTCCTCAGGGCATCAGGCCCCGTGCGTCACCATCTTGGCAGGCTCGCGGATACGTTCAAGCTCCAAGCGAGCATAGGGCGAAAGTCCTAACGAAGTCTTAACGATCAATCAGTCCGCGCGCAGTAGCCGGGCCGGTTTGGCGCGCAGCGCCGCCGCCGTGCCGGCGTAGCCGAACAGCAGCATCAGCGCGATGCAGCCGAACACCGTGGCGGCCAGGATGCCCGGCAGGAAGGTCCACTCGCTGTCCATGACGTAGCGCACCACCGCATAGCTCGCCGCCGTGCCGACCAGCGCGGCGACAAGGCCGGCAGCCAGGCCGATCGCGCCGAACTCGACCAGCCAGGCGGTGCGGATCTGCCGTCGCGTAGCGCCGAGCGTCTTGAGCACGACCGCCTCCATGACGCGCCGGCGCTGCCCGGCGGCCACCGTGCCGGCCAGCACCAACGCGCCGGCGATCAGGGCAAAACTCGCCGTTGCGGCCAACGCCGAGGCAAGCTTGCCGATCAGCTCGGCCACCTCCGCCAGCACGTCGGCCACCCGGATGCCGGTGACGTTGGGCAACGCGTCCGTCACCTGACGCAACACCGTAGCCTGCACCGCTGGTGTCGACACGGTGCGCACGGTCGCGATGTTGCTATGCGGCGCGGCGCTGAGCAGGCCGGGCGAGACGATCATCACATAGTTCAGCGACAAGGTTTTCCAGGCAATGTCGCGCAGGCTGGCGATGGTCAGCGTCACGTCGCGGCCGAGCACGTTCAGGGTGATGGTGTCGCCGAGCGTCACGCCCCAGCCGGCCGCCAGGTTGGCGTCGAACGAGACCAACGGCTTGCCGGCGTAGTCCGCCGGCCACCAATGGCCGGCGACGATGTGGGTGCCCTCCGGCGGGGTCGCAGCGTAGGTCAGGCCCCGGTCGCCGGAGAGCGCCCAGCGGGTCGAGGGGGTGGCGTGCACCTGCTCGGCCGGCACGCCATTCACCGCAACCACCCGGGCGCGAAGGTTCGGCACGTGCTCGACGGCGCCGACGCCAGGGATCGCGCGCAGCACCGCGTCAAAACGGTCGAGCTGATCCGGCTGGATGTCGATAAAGAAGAAGGTCGGCGCGCGCGCGGGCAGCTGCTGCAGCACGGTGCCACGCAGATTGCCTTCGATTAAAGCGACCGCGGCCAAGGTCGCCAGCCCCAGGCCCAGCGAGACCATCATCAGCGGCGTCGACGCACCCGGCCGGTGCAGGTTGGCGACACCAAGGCGCAACGCCGCCGAGCCGGGCACCCGGAGCCGTCGCGCCGCCAGCATCAGCGCGCCGCCGCCCACCCGGAACACCAGCAGCGTGGCCGCCGCCGCTAGGCAGAAATACAGCGCGAAGCGCCGATCACGCGACGACAGCACGGTGAGCGCCACCAGGCCGGCGGCAAAAGCCAGGTTCACCAGCATGAGAACGGGGCCGGGGCGCCCACCCGAGGGCGCCAGCCCGTCGCGAAACAGCGCGCCGCCCGGAATGCGCGCCGCACGTCCCAGAGGCCAGAGCGAGAACGCGGCCGCGATCAGCACGCCGAAGGCGGCGGCCAGCGCCAGCGGCCCGGGATAAATCGCCACATGCGGCGACACCGGCAGCAAGTCGCCAAGCAGCCAGACCGCCAGCACCGGCAACGCGGCGCCGGCGACAAGCCCGACGCAGATGCCGATCACCGACAAGACTGCCACCTGGATCAGGAAGGTCGCGAATACGGTCGAAGACGGCGCACCCAGGCAGCGCAACGTCGCGATGGTGCGGGCGCGCGCCTCCAGCCAGGCGCGCACGCCGGTCGCGATGCCGATGCCGCCGACCAGCAGCGAGGTCAGCCCCACCAGGGTCATGAACTGCCCGGTCTGGTCGACGAACCGCTTCACGCCGGGTGCGGCGTCATGCGCGTCGCGCACGTGCAGACCCTGGCCGGCAAACGCGTCGAGCAGCCGGTGCTCCACGCCGGCGATGTCGGCCTTGGGCGGCAGCACGGCGCGCTCGGCGTAGTTCGACAGCGAGCCCGGCTGCACGAGCCCGGTCGACGGCAGGGCCGACATCGCGATCATCACCCGCGGCGCCAGCTGCGTCGGCCCGGCCGAACGATCCGGCTCCTCGCTCACCACGGCGCGCACGACGAATTTCGCCGAGCCCAGCCGCACGCGGTCGCCTGGATGCAGCGCCAGCCGGTCGAGCACGACCTGCTGCGCTGCCAATCCAGGCAGCCCATCCCGCACGGCAAGCGCCGCCCCCAGCGCACCGCCCGGCGCCAGCGTGAGAGCGCCGACCAGCGGGTAACGGCCATCCACCGCCTTCAGCTCGACCAGCATCCGATCGCCCGAGGCCGCGACCAGCAGGCTGCGCATCGTCACCACGTCGGACAGCCGTGCGCCAAAGCCGGTCAGCATCGCGCCCACCGCCGCGGGCACCGGCGTCGGGCCGGCTTCGACCGCAAGGTCGCCGCCCAGCAGCGATCTGCCCTGCTCGACCAGGCCCCGGTCGATGCTGGCGCGCAGGCTGCCGACCGCAGCGATCGCCGCGACGCCCAGAGCGAGGCAGGCGAGCACGATCCATAGCCCACGGCCACGTCCGCGCAGCTCACGCCGGGCGAAGCTCAGGGCGACCTTTAGGGAGGGAAAGGCCAGGGCTCTGCCCTGGACCCGCTGGGGCCGGAAGGCCCCAGACCCCGTTCGATTGGAGTTCAGGCTCGTTCTTCCTTGTCTTGCCCCTGCCCAACGATCCGCCCATCCTCGATCCGCACCGTGCGTGAGCAGCGCGCGGCGAGCTGAGGGTCGTGGGTGATCAGCATCAGCGTGGTGCCGGTCTCCGCGCGCAGCTGGAACAGCAGGTCCATTACTGCCTGTCCGGTGGCGCCGTCGAGGTTGCCGGTCGGCTCGTCGGCCAGCAGCAGGCGCGGCCTCGGAGCGAAGGCTCGGGCGAGCGCGACCCGCTGCTGCTCGCCGCCGGAGAGCTGGCTCGGCAGGTGGGTCAGGCGATGGCCGAGGCCGACGGCGTTCAGGCTGTCGCGGGCCCGCGCCGCAGCACCCGCCACGCCGGCCAGCTCCAGCGGCACGGCAACGTTCTCGAGCGCCGTCATCGAGCCGATGAGGTGGAAGGCCTGGAAGACGATCCCGACGGTCTCGCGGCGGAAGCGCGCCAGCTCGTCCTCGCCGCAGCCGGCGATGCTGCGTCCGGCGACGACCACCTCGCCCGACGCCTGCTCCAGCCCGGCGAGCACCATCAGCAGGCTGGTCTTGCCCGAGCCGGACGGGCCGACGATGCCGACCGCCTCGCCGGCCGCGATCGTGAGGTCGATGCCGCGCAGGATGTTGACCGGGCCGGCGGTGGAAGGCACGGTCAGCGTCAGGTTGCGGGTGCGCACCATCGGCGCCGCATCGCCGTGTGGGTCATCGGACGCGCCGAGCGGGGATGTCCTGATGTCCATGGCAGCTCCATATGGCGCGACACCGCGTCGCCCCAAGCCACCGGCCAGGCGGATGCGCGGGCTCGCCGCCGCGGCAGCGATCGGGCTTGGACTGGTGGCTGGGCACGCGGAGGCGCGGGTGGTCAAGATCCTGGTGCTCGGCGACTCGCTGGCGGCCGGCTTTGGGTTGCCGCATGCGGACGGCTTCGAGCAGCAGCTAATGCGGGCGTTGGCAGTGGCTGGCCATCCGGTGACGATCGCCGACGCGGCGGTTTCAGGCGACACTGCGGCCGGCGGGCGAGCCAGGCTCGACTGGGCGCTGGGCGACGATCCCGACTGCGCGATCGTCGAGCTCGGCGCCAATGACGGGCTGCGCGGCAGCGACACCGTGCAGCTGAAGGCTAATCTTGCGGCGATCCTGGACACCCTGGCGGCGCGCCATATGCCGGTGCTGCTGGCCGGCATGCTGGCGCCGCCAAATTATGGAAGCGCCTACACGGACAGCTTTCGCGAGGTGTTCGAGGAGCTGGGGCAGCGCCCAGAAATCATCTTCCAGCCGTTTTTTCTCGAGGGCGTGGCGGCGGATCGCAGCCTCAACCAGGCCGATGGCATGCACCCGAATGCGGAGGGCGTGCGGCGGGTGGTGGCGCGGATCCTGCCGCTGGTGGAGCAGCTGATCGCTCGCGTGACGCGGGACGCACCGGCCGCGGCGACGGTCCCGGCCAGCGCTCCGGCCAGAGCTCCGGCCAGAGCTCCGGCCAAAGCTCCGGAGTGAGGCGATGCGGCTGTTCGTCGGCCTCGACCTGCCCTGGAGCCTGTGCGAGCGGCTCTCCGGGCTTGCCGGCGGGCTCGCCTTGGCGCGCTGGGTGCCACCGGAGAACTACCACATCACGCTCCGCTTCATCGGCGAGATGCCGGGCTACCGGGCAGAAGAGGTGGACCTCGCATTGTCCGGCCTGCGCGGGCGGGGCTTCGAGCTGCAGCTCGCCGGCGTCGACGTGGTGGAGCGGGCCGGACGGCCGACGTCGCTGCGGGCCTGCGTCGCCCGCTCCGAGCGGCTCGATCATCTGCAAAACAAGGTCGAGACGGCGCTGCAGCGCATCGGCGTGGCGCCGGAGCGCCGACGCTTCGCCCCGCACGTAACGCTGGCGCGGGTGGACGCGGTGGCGCCGCCGGCGCTGGCGGCCTGGGTGCAGGCGCATAACCTGTTTCGCTCGTCGATGATCCCGATCGAGCATTTTACGTTGTTCAGCTCGCTGCTCGGCAAGGAGCAGCCGGTCTACACGCCCGAGGTGGAATATGCGCTCGCCTAAACTCGTTGCCTCCTGCCTGCTGCTTCTCGCGGCTGCCACGTCGCCACCCACGAGCGGGGTTCAGGACACCTCCGTGCCCGGGCCGATCGACATCAACCGGCCCTGGACCACCGCGGCGGCGGCGAATGGCGACGTGGCGCTCTATATGACGCTGATCAATTTCGGCTCGGTGCGCGACGACCTGGTGCGGGCGAGCTGCCCGCTCGCGACCTCGATGGAGATCGAGGCGCCAGGCCCTTCCGACGCCGATCCCTCGGGCAACGGCTCCCACCAGGTCGCCGGTGTGCCGCTATTTGGCGGCCAGACGGTAGTGATGGGGCCGCAGGGCTACCGCATCGTGCTGCATGGGCTGCGCCAGGGCCTGCAGCCGCGGGCGATGCTGTCGTGCACGGTGTCGCTGCAGCGATCAGGCGAGCGGCTTATCGAGGTGTCGGTGCTGCCGGCGGGGTCGACGGGGCCGATCGTCTCGCCGTGATCGGCCGCCCTGCCTGGCGGCCCCGGGGATGAGCGACGCGCGGCTTGATCAGCTTGTCGCCGAGGCGCGCGCCTGCCGGCTCTGCGCGCCGGTCCTGCCGCTGGGCCCTCGGCCGATCCTGCACGTCTCGGCGACCGCCCGTCTGCTGATCGCCTCGCAGGCGCCCGGCACGCGGGTGCACGAGGCCGGCATCTCGTTCTGGGACGCCTCGGGTGATCGCCTGCGCAGCTGGCTCGGGCTGGACCGGGCGGTGTTCTACGACGAGCGGGTCGTCGCCATCCTGCCCATGGGGATGTGCTATCCCGGCCGCCTGCCGAACGGCGGCGACGCGCCGCCACGCCCGGAATGCGCGCCCCTCTGGCGAGCCCGGCTACTCGCCGGCATGCCGGAGATCCGGCTCACCCTTCTGATCGGACGGTATGCGCAGGAGTGGGCGCTTGGGCGCGGCGGCTCGATGACCGAGCGGGTGCGGGCGTTCCGCGACCACCTGCCAGGCGTGCTGCCGCTGCCGCATCCGTCCTGGCGCACCGAGGTCTGGGAGCGGCGCAATCCCTGGTTCCGAACGGAGGTGCTGCCGGCCCTGCGCATCGCGGTGACGGGGGCGCTGAGCGCCCGAGGCGCCCGCCAAAAAAATGGCGGCTCCCTTGCGGGGGCCGCCAAGTTTAGGGAGGAAACGTCCAAGACGCGGCGCGCCTAAGCAGCGCCGCACTACCTATCTACGACCGCGTGCTGCGCTGCGCAAGACGTTTTGTGCGGCGCACCAAATCATCATCGTGCTGGCTCATGCAGGGCGCCCATGCGACACGGAGAGGATGATCAGCCGTCTCGACGATGCCGCTCGCGCGTCTCTGCCCAACGACCTGCCGGCCTGGACGGCGCCGCCCGGCCGCGACGCCCTGACGCGCTCCTTCAAGTTCAAGACCTTCGAGCAGGCCTGGGGCTTCATGTCGCAGGTGGCTCTGCTCGCCGCGGCCCAGGACCATCATCCGGAGTGGAGCAACGTCTACAACCGCGTGGACATTCTGCTGACGACGCACGATGCCGGCGGGCTCAGCCTGCGCGACCTGCGACTGGCCCGTTCCATTGACGCGCTGCTGGCGGCGCCGGCGGGTCGATGACATGACCATGCTTGCCGCGCCGCCCTCACTGCCTGAGGTGCAGCTGCAGGTGCGCCGCGCCGCCGCGTCGCTGTGCGCGCGGCATGGTTGGGCGACGCTGCACGAGATGCCGCTGCCGAATGGACGGCGCGCCGACATCATGGCCCTCGCCGACGACGGCGGCTTTACCTGCATCGAGGTGAAGTCCGGACCGCGGGACTTCCTGACCGACCAGAAATGGCCGGACTACCGGGCGTTCTGCGACGCGCTATGCTTCGCAATCGACGTGTCGTTCCCGCTCTCGCTGCTGCCGGACGAGGTCGGCGTGATCGTGGCGGCCGATGGCGAGGCGGACCTGCTGCGCGCGCCGCCTCGCCACCCGCTGTCACCGGCGCGGCGGCGCGCGCTCACGCTCAGGTTTGCCACCCTGGCAGCCTGCCGGCTCTCCGCGCTAGAGGACCCGGCAGGAACAGCCTCGCTCCGTTCTGCACTCCGCTGCGAATAAAGGGGCTGAGCAGGTGGGGTCTGGGACCGCAGGCCCCAGCGGAGTCAAAAGGCAGAGACTCTGGCCCGCCTACCCGGTCACGAAGTTGTAAAGATCCTGCACCAGCCGATCCTTGTGGCTGAAGAACACCGCGTGCGGTCCACCCTCATACTCCAGCAGCCGCGCTGTCGAGATCATCTGCGCGGCGCGCCGCCCGGACTTGTCGATCGGCACCGTCGCGTCGGCATCGCCGTGGATGATCAGCGTCGGAACCGTGAAGGACTTCATGTCCGGCCGAAAATCGGTCTCCGAGAAGGAGCGAACGCAGTCCAGCGTCGCCTTCTTGCTACCCAGCAAGGCGAGGTTGCCGGCCCATTCCAGCATCTCGGTGCTGATGCTGAAGTTCAGCAGCCCGGCGCCGAAGAACTGCTTGCCGAACGCGGCGAGGAAATGCGGCCGGTCAGCCTCGAGCCCCTCGATGATCTGGTCGAAGACGCTGCGCGGCACGCCCTCCTCGTTGTTCGGCGTCTGCACGAGGTACGGGGTCACAGCGGAGACCAGCACCGCCTTGGCGACGCGAGCGCTGCCGTGGCGCGACAGGTAGCGCGCCACCTCGCCGCCGCCCATCGAGAAGCCGGCGATCGTCGCACCCTGCAGGTCCAGCGTGTCGATCACGGCGGCGAGGTCGTCGGCGAGGGTGTCGTAGTCGTAGCCCGACCACGGCTGGTCGGAGCGGCCGAAGCCACGACGATCATAGGCGATGACCCGGATGCCCTGCCGACCGAGCGCAGTCGCCTGATACTCCCACATGTCGGCATCGAGCGGCCAGCCGTGGATCAGCACGAGCGGCGTGCCGGAGCCCCAGTCATTGTAGAAGAGCCGGGTGCCATCCTTCGTGCTTAGAAAGGGCATGGTGCGCTATCCCAGAATTGTTCGATGGCAACGGCCGTGGCGCGAACACGGTTGCACCAGGGCGGCTTATGCCGTGCGGTGCCAGAAAGCGGCCGCAACCTCGGCGCCGAGCAGCAGCAGCTCCTGCTGCACCCAGTCGAGGAACTCGTGCAGGCCGCGCGCGAGGATGTTGGCGATGCCCTGCTCGACCATCGCGTCGCGCAGGCCGTCCAGCCGCTCCAGCGCCGGCGCCGCGGCGCGCAGGTTGTAGGCGGTGCGCAGCTGCTGCAGATGGGTCTCGACCTGGCGGAGGCAGACCACCAGGCTGCGTGGGAAGGCGTTGTTCATCAGCAGGAAGCCGGCGACCGTCGCGGCCGACATGCCGCTCGGGAAGACGCGCCGGAAGGCGTGGTAGCCGGAGGCGGCGCGCAGCAGCGCGTTCCACTGGCTGACGTCGAATTGGCTGCCGACAGCATCCACCGAGGGCAGCAGCGTGTGGTACTTGATGTCGAGCAGGCGGGTGATCTGGTCGGCGCGCTCGAGATGCTTGCCGATCTGGTAGAACATCCAGCCCTGATCACGAAAGAACGTGCCCTCCAGGATCCCGGCATGGGTCTGGCAGCCCTCCTTCAGCATGCCGCAGGTTGCCGACAGGCGTGACGGCGACAGGTCGGCCGGCGCGATGGCGCGGACCTGGCGATGGAAGATGTTGATCTGGGTCCACATCTCGGTGGAGATGATCGGCCGCAAGGTGCGCGCATTCTCGCGCGCAAAACCGATCTCGGCGGTGATCGCGGTCGCGTTGTCGGCGCCGGTCACGTAGAATTCGAGCACCGAGGTCGCATCGGCCTGCTTGTGACGCTGGAAGAAGCGTTCCTCATCCGAATTGATCTGGACGACGGAGAGCCATGGCCCACCGGCCGGGGTCGGGCCGATGCTGTTGCGCGAGAAGTTCTCGGTGACGTCGAGGATGCGCGCGCGGTTCTCGATACGCTCCATGTAGCGGGCCAGCCAGAACAGCGACTCCGCATAGCGCGACAGCAGGCTTGCGGTGCGCGGCGGCTCCTCTGTCGCGTCGACAGACGCGCTCATGCCCGCACGTCGATAGACGCGTTCATGCCCGCACGTCGATAGACGCGCTCATTCGAGCACCCAGGTGTCCTTGGAGCCGCCACCCTGCGAGCTGTTCACCACCAGCGAGCCGCGCTTCAGGGCGACGCGCGTGAGGCCCCCTGGCAGCACCCAGGTCCGCCGCCCGGTGATCGCAAACGGCCGCAGGTCGACGTGGCGGGCGCCGACGCCCTCCTCGCCCAGCGTCGGGCAGACCGACAGCTTGACCACCGGCTGGCTGATGTAGTTCGCCGGTTTCGCCTGCAGCTTGGCGCGAAACTCGTCGAGCTCGGCGCGGCTGGCATGCGGGCCGATCAGCAGCCCGTAGCCGCCGCTCTCGCCAACCGGCTTGACGACGAGCTGTTCGAGGTTCGCCAACGTGTGCGCCAGCCCGTCCGGCTCGCCGCAGATATGCGTCGGCACGTTCGGCAGCACCTCATCCTCGTCGAGGTAGTAGCGGATGATGCGCGGCATGTAGGCGTAGACCGCCTTGTCGTCGGCAACGCCGGTGCCGACAGCGTTGGCGATCGAGACTTGACCGGCGCGCCAGACGTCGATCAGGCCGCGCACGCCGATGCCGCTATCGGCGCGAAACACCGCCGGGTCGAGGAAATCGTCATCAAGGCGGCGATAGATCGAGTGCACCGGCGCGAGGCCGGCGGTGGTGCGCATCCACACCCGGCCGTCCTCGACGGTGAGGTCGGTGCCCTCCACCAACGGCACCCCCATCTCGCGGGCGAGAAAGACATGCTCGAAATAGGCGGAGTTATAGATCCCAGGCGAGAGCAGAACGACCGAAGGGTCCTGCACCCCGGCCGGCGCCACCTCGCACAACGCCTGCTGCAGGCGCATGCCGTATTGATCGACAGACCTCAGCTTGATGTCGTCCATCACGTCGGCAAACACGCGGCGCATCATGTTGCGGTTTTCGACCACGTAGGAGACGCCGGATGGCGTGCGGGCATTGTCTTCGAGGACGAGGAACCGGCCGGTCTCGTCGCGCACAAGGTCGATGCCGCAGATATGGATATAGGTGCCGCAGGGCACGTCGAACCCCATCATCTCGCGTCGGAAGTTCGGGTTGCCCTCGACCAGCGCGCGCGGGATCACGCCGTCACGCAGGATCTTCTGGTCATGGTAGATGTCGTGCAGGAACAGGTTCAACGCGGTGACGCGCTGGATCATGCCGCGCTCGATCTGCTGCCACTCGCGCCTTGCGATCACCCTTGGGATCGGGTCGAACGGCAGAATGCGATCGATCGCCTCGCGTTCCGAATAGACGGTGAAGGTAATGCCGAGGTCGTACATGTCGTCCTCGGCGACCTTGGCGCGGCGGCGCAGCTCGTCAAGCGACATCGCGTCGAAGCGGCGGGCGATCAGCGCCAGCGCCTCGTCGCTGTCGCCGCGCGGCGTCGTCAGCTCGCAGAACAGGCCGGGAGCGGCATAGCCGGCCATGACGCCCGGTCCGCGGTAATGCGACGAACGCGCCGGCTTCGGCTTGCCCGGTGCCGCCCTGGCGCTCAATGCGTCCCGCTGGTCATGTCGCAAGCTCCTTGCCCAAGCCTCGTCCCGCGGCCTCGAAGCTGCAAGACGTGGGCCGCAGGCCTAGCCAACCCGCAGCAGCCGCGTGCCCTCGTCGCGCAGCCACGCGCAGGCGGAGCGGCGATGCGGGCTCAGCGCCTCCACCAGCGCCCAGAATTGTGCCGCATGGTTCATATGCCGCAGATGCGCGACCTCGTGCGCGGCAACGTAGTCCTGGACGTAGGTTGGCGCCATGACCAGGCGCCAAGAGAACATCAGCACGCCGGCGCTGGTGCAGCTGCCCCAGCGCGTGCGGGTGTCCTTCACGGTGATGCGGGAGGGTCGCAGCCCGGCAAGCGCTGCCGCCTGCAGCGCCCGCTGGGTCAGCTGGCGCCGGGCCTGCTGGCGCAGCAGGTCGCGCACCCGCCGGGCGAGGAACGCCGCCTCGCCGGCAACCAGGATTTCGCCATCCTCCACCCACGCGCCGCCGGCGCCGCCGACGCGTCGAACCAGATGCGGCACGCCATTCAGCGGCACCAGGGCGTGCTCGGCCAGCACGGTCGCGGTCGGCAGCGCGGCCAGGCGGTCGACGACCCAGTCGGCATGGTCGATCAGCAGCGCCATCCCGGCCGCGCGCGCGGCTCGGCGCGGCAGGGTGACGACCACCGAGCCCTGTTGAGGATCGATCCTGAGGCTGATGCGGCGCGCACGCAGGCTGCGACGCCAGGCGACCAGCGCCTCGCCGCCAGGCAGGGCAAGCCGCTCGGCCTCGGCTGGTGAGGGCACGCTCATCGCGTCAGAGTGAATGAAAGCCCGGCGAAGACAAGGCCCTGCCCCGCAGCCCTAATCAATCGATGCAAGCCGGCCAACGAGCGGAGCTCAAATCCTCTGCCTCGATCCAGTCCACGGCAGAGCCGTCGCCCTAAATCCTCAGCCGCCGCGCCGCCACGCGTCCTGGCCAGTCGACCAGGTGATCCTCAAGCGCGCCGGCCTTGCGCTCGCTGATCGCGCGGCCACGGACGGAGATCCCGGCCTCGTGCACCGTGTTCGGGTCGCCCGAGACCAGCGGGTGCCACCAGGCCAGGCTGCGCCGCTCGGCGATGCGACGGTAGCCGCAGGTCGGCGGCAGCCAGTCGATGCTCTCCAGCGCCGCCGGAGTGAGCTGCACGCAGTCCGGCACCCGGTCCTGCCGCGCCGGATAGTCGCCGCAGCGGCAGCTGCCGAGGTCGAGCAGGCGGCAGGCGACCTGCGTCCAGAAGATCTCGCCGGTGTCGTCGTCGCGCAGCTTATGCAGGCAGCAGCGCCCGCAACCATCGCACAGCGACTCCCACTGCGCCTCGCTCATCTCGGCGAGCGGCACGGTCTTCCAGAACGCGGTCGGTGCCGCCATGCGGGCTCAGCCGTGCCAGGCCGGGCCGAGATGCAGCAGCCAGGTCAGGCTGGCGCCGCCGGCAAGCACCAGCGCCGTCGCCGCCAGCAAAGCGCGGCCGAAGCTGATCTCAGTCGGTTGCCAGCCGAGCGGCGACCAGGCGCGGCTCGGCGCCAGCCTGACGGCCATCGGACGAGCGGGGAAGTCGATGACGACGCAGGTCTTGTCGCCTGCCATGTCGATCCGTGATGCACTCATACGTCAAAGGCGCCGACGCTGCGGCACCTACCTTTCGTTGTTGAAGATCAGAAGCGGTGATCCCTCAGGGCCTACCCAAATGGTGCCGCGCCGATCAATATCGTTGCCCTGCCTGGCGTTCGTGAGCGCAATGCAGCAATGCAGCGGCGCCACGCCTCGACGCCCCAGCGTCATGGTCAGCGGCAGAATAGGCGTCTCTGTCGGCGCGTTTCAACAATTGTCATCGGCCGCAAGTTAGGCCAGGGGCTTTGCCCCTGGACCCCATTAAAGGCGAAGCCTTTAAAATCCGTTCGGCAGGGTTTGGCGCCTTGCCTGCTTCCTGCATTGACGAAGGTGCGTGCGACGATGGCCTACACGGTCAAGGAGATCTTCTACACGCTGCAGGGCGAAGGCCGGAATGCCGGCCGCGCCGCCGTGTTCTGCCGCTTCGCCGGCTGCAACCTGTGGAGCGGCCGTGCGTCGGATCGCGCCGCCGCGACCTGTCAATTCTGCGACACCGACTTCGTCGGCATCGACGGCCTCGGCGGCGGCCGCTTCGCCACTCCGGCCGCATTAGCCGAGGCGGTGGCGGACGCCTGGCCCGGCGATGGGCCAGGACGCCTCGTCGTGCTGACTGGCGGCGAGCCGCTGCTGCAGGTCGACGCGCCGCTGCTGAACGCGCTGCACGCGCACGGCTTCGAGGCCGCGGTGGAGACCAACGGCACCCTGCCTGCCCCTGCCGGCATCGACTGGCTATGCGTCAGCCCAAAGGCCGGCGCGCCGCTGCGGCTGCTCGCCGGCGACGAGCTGAAGCTGGTCTACCCGCAGCCCGGCGCCGAGCCGGAACGCTTCGCCGAGCTTGCCTTCACCCACAAGCTGCTGCAGCCGATGGACGGCGACGCGCTCGCCGCCAACATGGCCGCCGCAGTCGCCTACTGCCTGGCCCATCCGGCCTGGCGGCTGACCCTGCAGACGCACAAGATGCTGGGTATACCGTGACTCCGGCGACGACCTGGGCCATGACCCGTCGCCACGATGTTTGAACTCTCCAAGCAGTTCCGCTTCGATGCCGCCCACACCCTGGACCGCGCGGTCGACGCCGAGCCGAGCCGGCGCGTGCACGGCCACTCCTACCGCGCCGAAGTGGCGCTGCGCGGCGAGCCGGACCCGGCTTCGGGCATGCTGGTCGACCTCGGGCTGCTCGAGCGCAGCCTGGCAGCGGCCCGCGACGCGCTCGACCACCGGCTGCTCGACGAGGTGCCCGCACTCGGGCCTGCGACGATGGAGAACCTGGCCGCCTGGATCTGGCGCGCCGTCGCCCCCGCCTGCCCGGGCCTCGCCCGCGTCAGCGTCTTCCGCGACTCCGCCGGCGACGCCTGCAGCTATTTCGGACCCGGCGCATGATGTGGGCTGCATGAGCGAAACCGCGCTGGTGCTGTTCTCCGGCGGCCAGGACAGCACCACCTGCCTCGCCTGGGCGCTCGAGCGCTTCGACCATGTCGAGACCATCGGCTTCGACTACGGCCAGCGCCACCGGGTCGAGCTCGACGTTCGCCCGGCAATCCTGGCGTCGCTGCGGGCGCGCCAGCCAAGCCTCGCCGCCCGGCTCGGCCAGGACCACATGGTGGACCTGCGGGTGCTCGGCCGGCTGAGCGAAACGGCGCTCACCACCGACGCCGCCATCGCGATGCGCGACGACGGCCTGCCCAACACCTTCGTGCCCGGACGCAACCTGCTGTTCCTCACCTTCGCCGCCGCCATCGCCTACCGCCGCGGCGCCCGCCACCTCGTCGGCGGCATGTGCGAGACCGACTACTCCGGCTACCCGGACTGCCGCGACGACACGATCAAGGCGATGCAGGTGGCGCTCGGCCTAGGCATGGACCGGCGCTTCGTTCTGCACACGCCGCTGATGTGGATCGACAAGGCCGCTACCTGGGCGCTGGCGCAACAACTCGGCGGCGATGACCTCGTGGCACTCGTCCGCGAGCAAACCCATACCTGCTACCAGGGCGACCGGACTCACCGGCACGATTGGGGCTACGGCTGCGGAACCTGCCCGGCGTGCCAGTTGCGAGCGGAAGGCTATAACAAGTTTGTCGCGCAGTAAGGAAGCGCTTCTTTTTTGAAAAAAAGAAGCAAAAAACTTTCATTCCTAAGAACGCGACTCGGCGAGGGCGAAGCCGAATAATCAAGATGTGACAATCCTGACAGTTAGGACTTGCAATAAACTTACTGCAGTTGCATCAATAGCCGCCATAGACGATCACCCACACTGCGAATTAAGCAAAAGTTTTTTGCTTCTTTTTTTCAAAAAAGAAGCGCTTCTCTCCCACCCTTTGTCCGGACCTGTTGTCCCGACAATTTAGCTGCGCTAAGACCGCTTGGAACTCGGACACTGGAGTCTTGGTGCCAGACGACGCCGGCATGATCGAGAGCTGCCGTCGCCGCATTGAGGCGAGCCGCCAGCCGATCTACCTGTCGATCGCCGACACAATCGGCGAGCTTGCAGCGACCGGCGAGCTGGCGGCCGGCGGCCGCTTGCCGCCGCAGCGGCGTCTGGCGGCGGCCCTCGCGGTCGACCTGACGACGGTCACCCGGGCGCTCAACGAGGCGCGCCGCCGCGGGCTGGTCGAGGCGACGGTTGGGCGCGGCAGCTTCATCACCGGAACGGCGCGTCACGCCTGGCCGGGCGAGGCTCGGGCGCTGGTCGACATGACGATGAACCTGCCGCCGGTGGTCGCCGCGCCCTCGCTGTCGCGCCTGCTGTCCGAGGGCGTGGCCAAGCTCATGCGGCGGCCGGACGTCGCGCTGTTGATGTCCTACCGGTCCAGCGCCGGCAGCCCGGAGGAATGTCGCGCCGGCGCGACCTGGCTGCTGCCGACGCTCGGCCGGCGGGACCCGCGAGAGTTCCTAGTCGTTGCCGGCGCCCAGGCGGCGATGCTTGCGGTGCTCTCGACCATGCTGCGGCAGGGCGAGCCGGTCGCCGCCGAGCGCTTCACCTATCCGGGTCTCCGGGCGCTGGCGGCCCAGCTCGATTGTCCGGTGCTCGGCGTCGACATGGATGCGGACGGCATGCGCGCCGACGATCTCGACCGGGTGCTGGCGAGCAGCGGCGCGCGCCTTGTCTACTGCTCGCCCAACATTCAGAACCCGACTACGGCGACGATGCCGCTCGCCCGCCGGCATGAGATCGTCAACGTGCTGCAGCGTCGCGACGCTTTCCTCGTCGAGGACGATCCCTACGGGCTGCTGCTGGCCGAGCCGCTGCCGGCGCTGGCCGCGCTGGCGCCCGAGCGGGTGTTTCACGTCGCGACCCTGGCCAAGGTGATCTCGCCGGGGCTGCGCACCGCCTTCCTGGTGGTGCCGGACGCGGCGTTCGCCGAGCGGCTGACGGCGGCGGTGCGAGCGACCTCGCTGATGGGCTCGGGGCTGATGACGGCGCTGGCCTGCCAGTGGATCGGCAACGGCCAGGCGCTCGAGGTGCTGAGCGCCATCCGCGCCGAGCTGCAGCAGCGTCAGGCGCTGGCATGCGTGCTGCTCGGCGACGCGCCCTGCGCCAACCCGTCCGGGCCGCATATCTGGCTGCGGCTGCCGAACCATTGGGGTAGCGCGGAGTTCGTCGGCTACGTGCGCCGCCAGGGGCTGGCGCTGGTGCCGAGCGAGGTGTTCACCACCATCGGCGACCCGCCGCCGCGGGTGCGCATCGCGCTCGGAACGGCAAGCGACCTGTCGGGGCTGAAGACGGCGCTGCTGGCTGTCGCCGAGGCGCTGCGGCACGCGGCGTTGCCGCGCTTTCAGCACATCGTCTAGGACGCCGGGGACCTCGGCCGCCTCCATTTGCCGCAATCATGTTCAACGCGCCGTGCAAATGCCGGACATACAGGCACGCGCGCCGCATTCGCCGCTCACTTACAGCGCGGCACAGAGCCATACAAGAAGCCTGAACCGCTCGCTTTGTATGGCTTCATTGTCCGTCTTCGGCTATGGCATGGCGCTTGCGTAGTGGGTGGCAGGGCGGCGCGTCGCCGCCCAGGATGCCGGCGCAGAGCGCCGGGCTGGTGGAGGACGGTTCCCAATGCCGAAGGTTGAACGCGAGCCGAACAAGACTGGCGACTACCTGGTCGACTACGAAGAGAAAGTGTTCGAGGACGTCAAGGCGAAGCCTGGCGAAAAGGCGCTTGTGACGTTCCACACCGTGGCCTTCGAGGGCTCGATCGGGCTCGTCAACATGCTGCAGGCCATCCGGCTGCAACGCAAAGGCTTCGAGACCTCGATCCTGCTGTACGGTCCAGGCGTCACGCTCGGCGTGCAGCGCGGCTTCCCGCGGCTCGGCGACGAGGCCTTCCCGGGGCACCAGAACTTCGCCGGACAGCTGAACAAGTTCATGGAGGAGGGCGGCAAGATCTATTGCTGCCGGTTCGCGCTGCAGGCGCTGTACGGTCACGGCGAAGGGTCGCTGCTGCCGGGGATCCGGCCGATCGGCCCGCAGGACGTGCTCGACGTGGTGCTCGTGCACCGTCGCGACGGCGCCTTCATCCTCGACACCTGGACGCTGTAGCCGTTCATGGCCGTCCGCGCCGCCGCCATCCAGCTCAGCCCGGTGCTGGAGAACGCCACCGGCACCGTCGACAAGGTGCTGGCGGCGATCCGCGAAGCGGCGGCCGCGGGCGTTCAGCTCGCCGTGTTCCCCGAGACCTTTGTGCCGTACTACCCCTACTTCTCGTTCGTAAAGGCGCCGGTGCAGATGGGCCCGGAGCACATGCGGCTCTACGAGAACGCGCCGAGCGTTCCTGGCCCGGCGACTGACGCCGTCGCCAGGGAAGCCCGGGCGGCCGGCATGGTGGTGGTGCTCGGCGTCAACGAGCGCGACCACGGCACGCTCTACAACACGCAGCTGGTGTTCGACGCCGATGGCACGCTGCTGCTCAAGCGCCGCAAGATCACGCCGACCTTCCATGAGCGCATGATCTGGGGCCAGGGCGACGGCGCCGGCCTGCGCGTGGTGCCAAGCGCGGTCGGCCGGATCGGCGCGCTCGCCTGCTGGGAGCACTACAATCCGCTCGCCCGCTTCGCCCTGATGGCGCAGCACGAGGAGATCCACTGCGCGCAATTTCCCGGCTCCCTGGTCGGCCAGATCTTCGCCGACCAGATGGAGGTGACGATCCGCCACCACGCGCTCGAGGCCGGCTGCTTCGTCGTCAACAGCACCGGCTGGCTGACCGACGCGCAGATCGTCTCGATCACCCCGGATGAGGGGCTGCAAAAGGCGCTGCGCGGCGGCAGCTGCACCGCAATCGTCTCGCCCGAGGGCGTGCTGCTGCAACCAGCTCTGCGCGAGGGCGAGGGCATGGTGATCGCCGACCTCGACATGGCGCTGATCACCAAGCGCAAGCGGATGATGGACAGCGTCGGCCACTACGCCCGGCCCGAGCTGCTGTCGCTGGTGCATGACACGCGTGCGGCCGTTCTGCGCACAGAGTTGCTGAGTTCTTCGTCACGGAGCCGTTACGATGTCGATGACGCTACGATCGACCCAGACGCATCCGACCCCGCCGCCCGCCCCGGCGATGGCGCGCCAGCTGATCACCGAGCTGCAGTCCCTCGGCCTGCAACTCACTGAGCCAGAGGGCCGCGCCGGCAGCGGCGCCCAGAGCCGCCGCGGCGGCGCCGGCCCCTCCGATCACAAGGCGGTCACCATCGACGGCCAGACCGTCATGGTGCCGATCCACACCGCCACCGCCCGTCGATCGCCCTTCACCGCCGCCGTGCCGGACCTCGCCGGCAGGACCACGCTGTTGCGAGACGGCCTGCCGCTGTCGGCGATCTCGTTTCCGCGCCAGCCCCGCTTCTACGCGATGCAGACCTTCGACGGCATTCCCTACTGGAAGATCGCCATGCTGCACGGCGCCGACGTGCTGGCGACCACCGTGCTGCAGACCTGCATCCGCTACGCCGACCGCCGCACCGCCTGCCAATTCTGCGCCATCGGCCAATCCCTCGAGGCCGGCCGCACGATCGCCCACAAGACGCCACAGCAACTCGCCGAGGTCGCCCGCATGGCGGTGCTGCTCGACGGCGTGAAGCACATGGTGCTGACCACCGGCACGCCGAACATCGTCGACCGCGGCGCCGCGGTGCTCGCCGACAGCGCGTTCGCGATCAAGTCGGCAATCGACCTGCCGATCCAGGCGCAGTGCGAGCCGCCGCGCGACCATGCCTGGTTCCGCCGCCTGCAGGCCGCCGGCGTCGACAGCCTGGGCATGCATCTGGAGGGCGCCACCCAGCGCACCCGCGAGGCCATCATGCCCGGCAAGGCGACGGTCAGCATCGAGCGCTACCTCGAGGCGTTCGCCGCCGCGGTGCCGGTGTTCGGCCGCGGCCAGGTCAGCACCTACATCCTGGCCGGCCTGGGCGACGAGCCGGACGACATCCTGCAGCTCTGCGAAACCCTGGTGGGGCTGGGCGTCTATCCCTTCGTCGTGCCCTTCGTGCCGATCGGCGGCACCCCGCTCGAAGCCCATGCCTCGCCGAGCCCGGCGACGATGCGCTCGATCCTCGCCCCGCTTGGCCGGATGCTGCGCGAGGCCGGCATGACCTCGGACACGGTGAAGGCCGGCTGCAGCAAATGCGGCGCCTGCTCATCGCTCGCCGCCTACGAGGCCTGACAGTGCCGCTTTACGACGGTCCGATGCCGCGCAGCCTGCCCGGCGCCTACAGCGTGATGATCGCCGGCGCGGCCTGGGCACGCGCCGGCCATTTTGCCATCCGCCGGCAGGTCTTCTGCCAGGAGCAGGGGATCTTCAGCGGCAGCGACCGCGACGCGGTGGACGAGGTCGCGCTGCCGATGGTGGCCGCGACCAGCGTGCTCGGCGCGGCGGACCGCATCGTCGGCGCGGTGCGTATCCACCAGCCCGAGCCGCGCCTCTGGTGGGGCTCACGCCTGGCCGTCGAGGCCGAATTCCGCCGCGTCGGCGCCATCGGCACCGAACTGATCCGCCTCGCCGTCAGCACCGCCAACGCGCGCGGCTGCGAGCGCTTCCTCGCCCATGTCCAGCTGCAGAACGTCGGCATGTTCGAGGCCCTGCACTGGCAGGTTCTGGACACGCTCGAGCTGCACGGCCGGCGGCACGCGCTGATGCAGGCGACCCTCGACGTCTACCCCGCGCATGGGCATGACGAGGTGGCGCTGCTCCGGCCGCCGGCACGCCTGCGTCCGGCCCACCCGCATCTCGGGCGAGCCGCCACCGGCGCCCAGATCGCCGCCCAGATCGCCGCTCGGGCCGCCTGATGCCCGACGCGCTGCACGCGGCAAGCCTTGCCGAGGCGCTCAGGCGCGGCCAGGGCCTGGCGTCCAAGCGCGACATCGAGACGGTGGCGCAACGCCTCGGCCTGGCGGGCACCGCCGTGCCGGTCGGCGACGATTGCGCCGCGATCCCCGACGGCGACGGCTTCCTGCTGCTCGCCATCGAGGGCTTCCTGCCCGGCTTCGTCGCCGCCGAGCCCTGGTTCGCCGGCTGGTGCGGCGTCATGGTCAACCTCAGCGACGTCGCCGCCATGGGCGGCCGGCCGACCGCGGTCGTCGACGCGCTGTGGAGCGCCGGCGCCGAGCAGGCCGAGCCCCTGCTCGCCGGCTTGCGCGCCGCCGCCGCGGCCTACGGCGTGCCGATCGTCGGCGGCCACAGCAACATGCGCGCTCCGGAGCTGCAGCTCTCGGTCGCCGTCTTGGGCCGCGCCCGCCGCCTACTCAGCGGCTTCGATGCCCAGCCGGGCGACGTGCTGCTGGCCGCGATCGACCTGCGCGGGTCGTTCCGGCCATGCTTCGACAATTTCGACGCCGCGAGCCAGGCGCCGCCGGACCGGCTAAGGGCCGCCCTCGCCGTGCTGCCGGCCATCGCCGAGGCCGGGCTCTGCGCCAGCGCCAAGGACATCAGCCAGGCCGGGCTGGTCGGCACCGCGCTGATGCTCGCCGAGAGCTCGCGCGTCGGCATGGTCATCGAGCCCGCCTCGGTGCCGCGCCCGGCCGGCGTGGAGCTGCTGCGCTGGCTGCGCTGCTTCCCCAGCTTCGGCTTCCTGCTCGCCGCACCCCTCAGCGCCGTCGCCGCCATCACGGCCGCGTTCGAGCAGGCCGGGATCGCCTGCGCGCCGATCGGCCGTTGCGTCGCCGGATCGGAGCTGCGCCTGCGCGAGGGGCGCGGCCGAGACGCTGTTCTGGGACCACGCGGCCGAGCGACTGGTCGGCTGCGCCCAAGCGCCGCTTACGCCCAAGGCGCCGCCTACCCCCAGCGCATCGCTCAACCCGCAAGCATCCGTCGCGCGATGAGGATCGGCCTGTTCACCCATTCCGGCAATGCGCGCGGCGGCGTCGTGCACGCGCTGTCGGTCGGCGAAGCGCTGGCCGAGGCCGGGCACGAGGTCAGTCTGCTCGCCCCGCTCGGCGCCCGCGGCTTCTTTCGGGCCTCGCGCTGCCGCTCCATCGCCTTGCCGCTCGCCACCGGCGGCGGCACCGGCAGCGCCGAGCGGGTCGGACGGCAGATCGGCCTCATCGTGCAGTGCCTGAGCGCGCCCGGCGCGCCACGCTTCGACGTCTGGCATGCCGGCGACCCGATCACCGCCAACGCGCTCGGCGCGATGGTCCGCCTGGGCGCGATCGGCGGCTTCTCGCGCACCGTGCACCACCTGGACAGCTTTGCCGACCACCGCCTCGCCGCCTGGCAGGAGGCCGGGGTGCGTGACGCCGCAGCGCTGTGCTGCGTCAGTCGGTTCTACCAGGCGCGCCTGGCCGCCGAGTTCGGCCGGTCGGCAACCCTGGTTGGCAACGGCGTCGACCCGGCGCGCTTCTCGCCCCTGCCCGGCCTCGCCGACCCCGCCGCGCGCGCCCGCTGGCCCGCCGGCGCCGGTCCGCGCCTGCTCGCGCTCGGCGGCGTCGAGCCGCGCAAGAACACGCTCGGCGTGCTCGCGGGCTTCGCCGTCGCCCGGCAATCCCTGCCGGGTGCGACGCTGCTGATCGCCGGCGGCGCGAGCGTGCTCGACCATGCGGCCTACGGCGCGCGGTTTCAGGCCGCGCTGGCCGAGAGCGGCCTCGCTCAGGCCGTCAGCGTCTGCGGCGTCGTGCCGGATGACGAGATGCCGGCGCTGTATCGCGCCGCCGACATGCTGCTCAGCCCCTCGCTCGCCGAGGGTTTCGGCCTCGCCGCAATCGAGGCGATGGCGGCAGGCGTGCCGGCGATCGTCTCCGCCCGGCCGCCCTTCACCGAGCACCTCGCCTCAGGGGACTGCCTGTTCGTCGACCCCGAGGATCCCGTCTCGCTCGGCCGCGCAATCGTCGAGGCGACCACGCCGGACATGCGCGAGGCGCTGCGCCGCAACGGCTTGCTGGCCGCGGCCCGCTTCGGCTGGCGCGCCGTCGCCCAGCGCCATCTTCCGGTATTCCACGCCATGCAGGAAAGACAGCAGCTTCATGCCTGAGATGCGCTTCATCGTGCGCTGGCCGGACGGCCACCAGACCGCCTGCTACTCGCCCTCGCTGGTGGTCGAGGATCACCTCGCCGTCGGCACGCGCTACCCGCTCGACGAGTTCGTCCGCACCAGCGCTGCCGCCCTCGCCGTCGCCAGCGACCGCGTGGCGGCGCGCTACGGCTTCGCCTGCAGCCGCGCGCTCGCCCAGATCGAGGACATTCGCCTGGAGGCGGCGCGCCAGGTGCCGGAAGGCGCCCCGACCGAACCGCCGATGGTCACGGTCATGGGCTTCGAGCGGCTGTGAGCGCCGCGATGGAGACGATGATGGATGACGGCGTGACCCACGTGCCGGTGCTGATCGTCGGCGCCGGTCAGGCCGGCCTGGCGCTGAGCTGGTTTTTGAAGCGCGACGGCGTCAAGCACGTCCTGCTCGAACGCCATGACGTCGGCCATGCCTGGGAGCATGAGCGCTGGGACACGTTCTGCCTGGTCACGCCGAATTGGCAGTGCCGCCTGCCGGGGTTCGACTATCGCGGCAACGACCCGAACGGCTTCATGCTCAAGCATGAGATCGTCGCCTACCTCAAAGCGTTCCGCGACAGCTTCGCACCCCCGGTGCGCACCGGCGTCACGGTCACGTCGCTCGCGCCGTCGCCCGGCGGCGGCTACGACGTGCAGACCGATGCCGGACGCTGGCGCGCCGGCCAGGTGGTGATCGCGACCGGCGGCTATCACGACGCCATCATCCCGCCCTACGCCGCAGCCATTCCGCCCGCGATCCAGCAGATGCACTCGTCGGACTACACCCGCCCGGAGGCGCTGCCGCCCGGCGCCGTGCTGGTCGTCGGCACCGGGCAGTCCGGCGCCCAGATCGCCGAGGACCTTCATCTCGCCGGCCGCCAGGTGCATCTCTGCGTCGGCCCGGCGCCGCGCGTCGCCCGCTTCTATCGTGGCCGCGACGTCGTCGAGTGGCTCGACAAGATGGGGTTCTACGACATCCCGGTGGAGCGCCATCCGCTGCGCGAGGGCGTGCGCGATAAGACCAATCACTACGTGACCGGTCGGG
>CAXMMR010000034.1:0-192463 GCA_963692975.2 Acetobacteraceae bacterium
CGTCCTTCACGGCGCTGGGCGATCCTAGCACGCTGCGCCATGGCTAACCCTCTCCTCGCGCGGCTTTGAGCGCGCCCGTCGATGATGTCCTGAATGCTCTGCCCGGTCTCCTGCGAGCGCCGGTGCAGCCAGCGGTGCATCGGCCACGCTGGCCCGGTAGGTCAGCGCCACCGTCGGTTCCGGCCGGACGAACGGGAAGCTGTCCTGCCTCGGCCGGCGCGGGGCTGTCCGCCGGCGCCGGCGTGGCGGGGCGTGAACAGGCTGCTCTGGCCCCGACACCTCGGTGGGCTGCACCCGCTCACGCTCCAGGGCTGGCCAGGCTGCGGGTCGAGCGCTGTCTGCATGATGCTCTGCCCGGTGGTGGGACCAGGCGCAGCACCAGGCGCTTCAGGCGGTCGTAGCGCGGCGGGGTCGAGGCGCACGGTGACGGGGATGGTTTCCGCAGCGCCGTGGCAGCAGCGGCCCGGCTGACCGCTCGTGGCTGGGCTTGCGCATCATCGTTGGCGTGAAGATCCTGCATTCCGACTCCCAGCAACCACCTGCGCCGCCGAGTCTAGACGGACAAGGCCGTTTGAACGGCAAGAACACCGCTAGGCTGTCCATGCCTTGCCCACGATGAGTCCGGCCAGGGTCAATCTTAAGGTGGGACCACCGTGGACACCCTCATTACGCTGCGGTCGATTCTTTTGGGGAGACCTGCAGGTCTACGGGCTGGAGGAGCGGTGCTGCCGTAAGCCCGCTCAATTCAACGTCAATTACCGGGGCGTTCGGATGGCTGGTGACGAATTTAACGCTTTCAACGACAATGCCCTAGCTAAGAAGCTTCGCTGGCGCCGGGAGACGACATTGAGCACTGGGACGTTTCGGCTGTTGCCTGTGGCTCATGTTGAACTCGACCGGACCAACCCACGCATCCGACGTTTCCTGGAAAGCTACTCGGGCGAGCCAACCTATGACCAGATCGCACTTGCGCTCGACGTGGCCGGTGGTGCCGATGATGACGCGTCTAAGGGAGCAACAACTCCCGAGAAGCTGAAGCGGTCCATACTCTCGAATGGCGGCATCATGCAGCCGATCGTCGTCAACCAGGACTCGGAAGGCAGGCTGGTTTGCATCGAGGGTAACACGCGATTGTATATCTACCGGTCCCTCGCCAGCGAGGGTGCCACGGGCGACTGGTCGGAGATCCCAGCCATCGTCCATGAAGGCCTTCAATCACGTGACATCGACGCGATACGACTGCAGGCCCACTTGGTCGGACCTAGGCCATGGGATGCCTACTCGAAGGCCAATTACCTCTGGGAGCTGCAGTTCAAGGAACTTATGCCGCTGGATCGGATCGTTGATTTCTGCGGCGGGAGCCGACGGGAGGTGATGACGGCTATCCAGGCGTACGCGGACATGGAGCACTACTACCGGCCCATCTGCGAGCCCGATGAGTACGACACGGAGCGCTACAGCGGCTTCGTCGAACTGCAGTCAATGCGCGTCAAGGATGCGATCCAGCGCGCCGGGTTTGACCTGCGGGACTTCGCCGGGTGGATACGGAGGGGAAACATCAAGAACTTGCAGGAGGTGCGCCAGCTGTGGCGGGTGCTCCCCGACAAGCGAGCCCGGGAGATGTTCATCAAGAAGGACGTCAAGTCCGCTCTCGACGTCCTCGAGAAGCCCGAGCTGGCCACCGGCCTCCGTAACGCATCCATCGGACAGTTGGCCCGTGCGGTGGCCGAGGCGGCCCGCTTGATGCGAAGCGAGGAGATCAGGCGCCTGCAGGAGCACCCGGAGGACGATGCGGTCCGGCACATCGAGGACGCACTGGATCAATTGACCTACCTCCACAATCAGATCCAGCGCGGAACCTGATGTCGGGAGAGTCGGCAGCTCACGCTCGATTGGTCAAGGCGCTGGTTCATTTCGTCCGGGAGCGCCACCAGCCACCGCGCGGTTTGGTTGTGTTCGCGGATCACCATGATTTCGGCTCCGACCGCCCGCCGCGCATCGGGCGCCACATGCCCGACGTGTTTGCCTCCGACTTGCCTGTCAGCTTCCGCCTGATCGGCGAGGCGAAGACCGGAGCTGACCTGGAGACTGACCGGACGCGTCGGCAGATTCGGGCATTTCTAGACCATCTCTCGCTCTATCCCGGAAGCTCCTTCTACCTGGCCGTACCCCCGCTCGCGCTGGCCCGTGCCCGCTTCGTGCTCAGGTCCGTCACCGTGGAGGGGAACCACGGCGAGGTCAGCATGACCGTGACGAGCTGCGACCCTTGCTGAACGGGCTCACCGGAGCCGTGCTCGAACCTCGGCATGCGGGCTTCACCTACCAAGTCGCGGCGGTCGAGGCAGTGAAGGGACTCCCGTTCGCGGCGTTGTTCCACGAGCAGGGCTTGGGCAAGACCAAGATTGGTATCGATCTCGCCCTCGAGTGGATACGGTCCGGCGAAGTCGACACCGCCCTAGTGATCACCAAGCTCGGGCTCGTCGCGAATTGGGTCGACGAGATCAGGTCGCACACCCACCTCGCGCCGCGCGTGCTCGGCCAGGACCGGGCTTCGAACTTCAACGTCCTGAACAGTCCCGCACGGCTTGTCCTGACGCACTACGAGGCGGTGAAGTCGGAGGAGCGACGTCTCGCGCTGTTCTGTCGAACGCGGCGCGTCGCGGTCATCCTGGACGAGTCCCACCGCATCAAGAACCCCGAGGCGGCCATCTCCAAGGCGCTCTTCCGGCTCTCCGCCGGTTTCACGCGGCGTGTGATCATGACCGGAACGCCCATCGCCAACCGGCCCTTCGACCTGTGGGCGCAGGTCTACTTCCTGGATAGCGGCGAGTCGCTTGGGTCAGATTTCGAGGATTTTCGGCGCCGCCTGGACCTGGGCAACGACCTGTGGGAGGACGCCGACCAGAGGGCCGGGTTCGAACGAGAGCTCGCCGCCGTCTTCCCGAGGATAAGCCACTTCGCCGTGCGTGAGACGAAAGGGTCGGCGGGCATCGATCTGCCCGAGAAGCGGGTGGAGAACGTCCTGGTCGACGCTGAGCCGGTCCAGCGCGGGCTCTACGACGCGTTCCGCGACGAGTTGCGGGCCGAGGTCATGCGCGACGGCCTGGTTATCGAGGACAACGCCGACGATATCCTGAAGAGGCTGCTGCGCCTCGTGCAAGTCGCAGCTAACCCGCGGCTCGTTGACGAGGCCTACGACCGGGTTCCCGGGAAGCTGCCGCGCCTGCTCAACCTTCTTGAGGCTGCAGTTGCTGACGGCTCGAAAGTCATCGTTTGGACGGGCTTCGTCGACAATGCTACCTGGCTGGCCGGGCGACTTGCCCACCTGGGGGCCGTGGCCGTAAGCGGGGCGGTGCCGCCTGATGGGCGGGCCGCCGCCCTCGCGGCCTTCAAGAAGGATCCGGGCTGCCGCGTCCTTGTGGCCACGCCGGGCGCGGCGAAGGAGGGGCTCACGTTGACGGTCGCCAACCATGCAGTTTTCTTCGACAGGTCGTTCAGCCTGGACGATTACCTGCAGGCGCAGGACCGCATACACCGCATAAGCCAGACGCGGACCTGCTTCGTTTGGAACCTCATCTGCTCCGGAACGGTGGACGAGTGGGTCGACACGCTGCTCGCGGCGAAGCGGTTGGCGGCACAATTGGCGCAAGCCGACGTCACGCCGGAGGAGTATGCCAGACTAGTCAGCTACGATTTCGGCAAGACCATCCGGACGGTGCTCGGCCTTGAGGGAGCCGCGGCGTGACCGCCGCTGCCCCCCGCGCAGCCCAACACGGCGTGATCCGCGTCAGGGGCCGTGACATCCCGACGGTGACGCGCGACATCGAGCATGGAAAGCTTAGGTTCTACCCGGACAACCCGCGTATCTACTCGCTCGTAAGATCGGACGGCCGGGCTCCGGAACAGGACGCCATCCTCGAGCAGCTGCTCACGCACGAGCACGTGAGGGTGCTCAAGGACGACATAGCGGCGAACGACGGACTGATCGACCCTTTGATCGTGAGGGACGGCGACCTCGTGGTCCTGGAGGGGAACAGTCGTCTGGCGGCTTGCCGTTTCCTCGCCAGAAAAGATCCGATCCGCTGGGCACGAGTGCGATGCACGGTGCTGCCGGCCGACATAGACGAAAAGCTGATCTTCGCTCTCCTCGGGCAGTACCACCTGAAGGGAAAGCAAGATTGGGCGCCCTACGAGAAGGCAGGATTCTTGTATAGGCGGCACATGGAGCACAAGATCGAACTATCAACAGTCGCTGAGGAGCTGGGGATCTCACAAAAAGAGGCAAGACATTTCGTCTCCGTTTACGAGTTCATGTTGGAACGGGACCAAGGCGACAGGACTCGATGGAGTTTCTACGACGAATACCTGAGATCAAACAAGATCAAGCAAGCCAGGGAGGAGCACGCGGGCCTGGATGACTTCATCGTCGACCAGATTAAGACGGGCCGGATACCGAAGGCCATGGAGCTGCGGGACAGGCTACCGGTCATCTGCGCCGGGCCCGCCAAAGTGCTCAAGCGTTTCATGGAAGGTGCCATCGCGTTCGACGAGGCCTATGACGCGACCGTGGACGCCGGCGGCGAGAGCCATGCGCTAAAGAAGCTACGCCGGTTTCGCGATTGGCTGGTGCTTAGCGACACCGAGGACGATTTACTTCAGGCCAACAAGCAGGTCCGTGACAAAATGCTCTACGAGGTGCGGGAAATCGAGAAGAGGGCCCGCAAGTTGAAGGACCTCTTGGAGCGAGACAGGGCCCGATTGGATTAAGCGGCGTGCGGTCGGCGTATCGCTGGGACGGGCTCGCTCGATTTTGATCGCGGCCTCGCCTCAAACCGTGTATGCCGCAGTGGGCGGCTGGAATCTGCATCGTGGGGATGCCGATTCGGCTCGGGCGGGGTGCTATGGCCTGTATCGCGTTGGATTGCGTCTCTGGTCGGTCGGCGTCTCGGCCTGTCCTCATGGGCTTCGCGCCGGCTCAGCAGCTTCAGGAGATCAGCTTCGCCGACGTACTGGACGAGGAAACGGGCTGTGGCTACCAGCGACGGCTCAACCCACAGCACAGCTTGGATTTCCGGCGCTACATTCAGCGTGAGGGAAGCGCGACCATAGCGCTCACGTTCAACCTGCGCCCATCCGCGGACGGCGCGTGGCACCTGGAGGATCTCGGCGGCCGCAACGTGCGCCTCCACATCGCGGCGGACCGGGACGGGGTGCTGTCTCAGGTCGACTGCCAGCATCGACTCGGCCACCTCGCCGGATTGCCCGTCGAGTTGCCGTTCATGTGCTTCGTGGGTCTCTCGCCCCGCGAGGAGATGGAGGTGTTCAACGTGATCAACAGCAAGGCGCGCGGGCTCAGCGCAAGCCTGCTGGACTTCCACGACGCCCAGCTCGCCGGCGATGTTGCCGTTGACCGGCCGGAACTCTACATCTCGCTCTGCCTCCGCAACGATCGGACGTCGCCCTGGTTCGGGCAGCTAGACCTTGGCGGTGAACCGACCTCAGGCCTGGCCCGACGCGCGTCGTTGCGCACGATGCAGAAGGCGGTAAAGGTGTTCCTCGCGCGCACTAGGGCGATGCGTGATTACCCTCCCGACGCTGTTGCCCTCCTCGTGCTCGAGTATTGGTGGGCGGTTTCCCACACGTTCCCGGAAGCCTGGGCAAAGCCACGCAAGCATCTCCTCACCAAAGGCATTGGCGTGTATGCCATGATGGAGGTGGCGGCCGACCTATACCTTGAGCCGGCGGTTGCGACGGTGCGTGACAGACGCTACTTCGCCTCGGCCCTGGCCGGGATGGCCCAGACCTTCGACTGGACGGGTGGGGGTCCGCTGCGGGGCCTCGGCGGCGAGGCGGGCGTGAAGGCGGCCGTGGCCCTGATCAGGCACGAGCTGCATGACCGCCGTCCCAGGCTCGTCCGACATGGCTGACCGAAATATCCTGCTGATCGAGCCTGGCCACAACAACAAGTATCCTCCGCTCGGGCTGATGAAGATCGCGCAATATCACGGCGAACGTGGTAAGCGGGACCGGGTAAGGTTCATCAAGGGAGAGGACCAATCGGTCCTTGCGACCGCTTGGGATAGAATATACGTCACGACGTTATTCTCTTTCGAGTATCCGAAAATCTCGCAAGCCATAGACTTCGCGCTCCTCGTCGCGAATGGTCATGCCGAGCGTGTGTTTGTGGGCGGCATAGCCGCCTCGCTCATGCACGAGCGGTTCGTGGCCGAGCATCGGTGGCACGGGATACGTTTCATCAAGGGATTGCTCAGCGCCGCGCCGGCCGTGTCGTTGCAGCTGGACGAGTTCTCGGAGGAGCTCTACTCCGACGACGTCTCCGGAACGCCGATCGAAGACTTGGTCCCGGATTATGGCATTCTGACCCAGGTCAAGCACCACTACTCGGTCCATGACGCCTACTTCACGTACACGTCGCGAGGATGCATCCGCAAATGCGGATTCTGCGGCGTTCCCAAGCTTGAAGGCGCGCAGCGTGACACGGAGTCCCTCACCAGCACGGTTCGGTCCATCGAGGCGCTCTACGGCCCGAAGAAGGACCTGATCCTGATGGACAACAACGTCGTGGCGTCGCCTCGCTTCAAGGACATCATCGCGGAGATTCGAGACCTGGGTTTTGTCCGCGGGGCCATGCTCAAGCGGGAAGGAACGCGGGTTCCGGTTCAGCGGCGGGTCGACTTCAACCAGGGCGTCGATGCCCGCATCCTGTGCAAGGATCCGATGTACCTCCGTGAGCTGTCGACGATCTGCCTCCGGCCGCTGCGGATCGCTTTCGATCATCTCGGGCTCCGGGCGCCCTATGAGAAGGCTGTGCGATACGCCCACGATTTCGGTCTGCACGAGCTCTCAAATTACATGCTGTATAATTTCCACGATGACCCAGCCGACCTGTTCCAGCGCATGCGACTGAACGTCGCGCTGAACGAGGAATTGGGCGTCCGGGTCTGGTCCTTCCCGATGCGCTACCAGCCGACGGACCGACCTGATCGGAGCCACGTCGGGGAGCGCTGGAGCCGGTATCAGCTGCGTTCCATGCAGATCATCCTTCAGGCCACGCACGGCGTCGTCAGCGGGGAGCCGCGCTTCTTCAAGCGTGCCTTCGGCGACACGGTGGACGACTTCGAACGCATCCTCCTCCTGCCACACGATTTCATCTTCAACCGGTCTTGGTATGAGGAGAGCGACCCGGAACAGCGGCTCCATGAGTTCCGTGCGGAGTATCAGGCCCTGGCAGACTCGGAGCGGGCCGAGATGCTGGCGCTGCTCTCGTCCCGAGACCCTCGTGACTTCACGAGCTTGGCCGCGTGTGCGGCGTCTCGGTCGGTCAGCCGCATCTTGCGCTTCTACGTTCCCATTCCCAAGCATGAACAAGCTGAAATCTGGGCTCAACAAAAGGCGGCGGCTAGAAGTAAAGCCTACAGCGAATTGGGTATGCCAGAAGACGAGCGGGTCGAGGACGCTGGTCTAGACTATGAGGAGGACCGAGCAACGGCTCTCCAGCCACGTCCAACCCGAGCGCGGGCTGCTGCATGAGCAGCGAGGCTCCGACCGCCCGAAAGTTGCCTCCCGGTCAAGGAACACCGCCTATGAGCGGGGAGTTCGGGCCGGTGGAAGTTGAGGCCGTGATCGTGGGTCGAGACGTGCTCGAGCTCGTATCGAGCGCCATGTACGTGGACCCGATGACGATCTACCGTGAGTACATCCAGAATGCCGCGGACGCCGTCGATGCGGCGCGACACGACGGCCTCTTGGAAGTTAACGAGCCTGGACGCGTCCTCATCAAGATAGACTCCAGTGCCCGTAACGTCCGGATCTGCGACAACGGCACTGGCATCGTCCGGGATGAGTTCGTCCGCCGCCTGAGCGCCATCGGGGCGAGCACGAAGCGCAATACAGGCGCGCGCGGCTTCCGCGGGGTCGGCCGCTTGGCGGGATTGGGCTATGCGCAGGAGCTGGTGTTCCGCTCCCGGGCGACTGGCGAGGCGTTAGTGTCCGAGCTGCGTTGGGACTGCAGAGGGTTGAGGTCGGCGTTACGGGCATCGGACAGCGAGGGCGACCTACGCAGCGTCGTCCGGCGCGTGGTCACGACCGGAGTTATCGAGCCTGGCGACTACCCGGAGCGGTTCTTCGAAGTCGAACTGAGGGGTGTCGTCCGCCTAAAGGGCGACCGACTGATGAGCCCACTGGCCGTCGCCGACTATGTCGGCCAAGTCGGGCATGTCCCTTTCCATCCAGACTTCCGCTTCGGAGCTGATATCACGGCGGCTCTCCGTGCCATCGGCTGTCCGATGGAGCTCAACGTCCGAGTCTCCGGCGTCGACGAGCCGGTCCGACGGCCGCACCGCGACGTATTCGCCCTTAACGAGAAGCGCGATATGGCCTTCGTCGGCCTGGAGTTGGTGGAGGTGCCGGGTATGGACGGCGGGCTCGCTGGTCTCGGCTGGGTCCTTCACCATGACTATGAGGGCGCGATCCCCCAAGCAGCGCGAATCAAGGGCTTAAGGGTCAGGTCCGGGAACATTCAGGTAGGTGACAGTGCTCTCCTCGAAGATCTCTTCCCGGAGCCGCGCTTCAATGGTTGGTCCGTCGGCGAAATCCACGTGCTCGACCAACGTGTCGTACCGAACGCCCGTCGGGACCATTTTGAACAGAACGCCCACTTCAACAACCTGGCCAACCATCTTCTGCCAACTGCGCGCAAGATCGCGCGCCTTTGCCGCACGAGTTCGGTCCGTCGGAAATGGCTACGGCAGTTCGAGCTCCATCGGTCTGCAGCGCAATTAGGCATCGCCGCGATCGGTCAGCGCGCGGGAAGCCTTCGGCACCGCAAGGCGGCCGCGTCCGAAGTTGAACGGTTGCTGGCCGAGATGGACCGGATAGCGTCGATGGACGTTCTGACCGCCGATCGGCCGGCGGATTTGAGAGGCACGATAGCCGGGCTGCGTGCGGCCTTGGCGGATTCTGAACAGGAGCTGGGACCGGTCGCGTCCCCGCTGGCACGCTTGCCTGTGAAAAAGCGTGCAATGTACGAGCACCTTTTCGACTTGATCCACGCCTGCTCCACGAGCAAGGCAACCTCGAAGGCACTGGTGGACCGCATCGTCGCCAAGATCATTCAGGACGAACTCGGCTGAAACCTCGTCCTTTCGGCCAACGGGCATTTGCCGGGCAGGTCTCACGAGAAGCCGCCGAGCTGTCACGCCTGCGGGAGCAAAGAACCGCAGTGCTTAAGGTTCCTCTTTCGGCTCGAAGTGGTGAGGCTTTCGTGGCTCACCTGGGCGTGGCGCTGGCAAGTCCGACGACCCGGGTGTACGTGGACACGTCCTTCCTGATGTGGATGACGCGTATCGGTTCGGTGGCGCGAGGGGAACTCACCCGATGGCTCGGCGGACTGTGTGGCGTCAGGCTGCGGGTCCCGGTCTGGGCGGCTCATGAATATTACCGCCATCACTCCGAGACTAGCTTGCTGAACGACCTGACGGAAACACTGGAGAGGCTGGAGAAAGCGGCGGCGAGCGCCTACGCCGAGATCTGGCCGCTTCTCGATGAACCGCTCGGCGAGGCCGCGAGCGCCCAGACGCAGCGAACTGAGCTGCGGGATGTGCTCCGGGCGGTCCCGGGCGTCTCCGACATGGCCCGTCGATGGATGCGAGGGTATCAACGGCATGCCCGTGAGGTGATCGAGTTCATCAACGAGAACGCGCTGGATGGTAGCCCGGTGCCTGCCTACTTCGGCAGCATCGAGGCTCTTGCGACCGCCCGGTTCACCGGTCGCGTTCCTCCGGGCTTCAAAGACCGCGGCAAAAGGGAGCGGAAGGACACCGCCGCTGCTGGCGACGGATCATCCGTCGGGAGCAATCGCTGGGGTGATCTCGTTTTCTGGAAGGAGGTGCTCGATGACTCCAGGCGCAGACGCGCTGGTCGTATCGTTATCCTGACCCGGGATGCGAAGAACGATTGGCGCATGGCTGGATCCTTGCCGGTGCAGCCGGAGGCCGGCGGGGAGCGAGGAGTCTCGCCCGCGCATCCATTCCTGACCTTCGAGGCTGCTCGCGAGGCTGGCGCCGAGGAGGTCTTGCTCGCCGACCAGACGCATTTGGCTGCCGTGGCGAAGGCCGGCGCAGAGGCCGGGACGGCCGCCTTTGTCTTCGTCGCCCAGCCGCCCGGGTTGCCAACCCCCGAGACTGAGAGCCAGCGCCGGGATAAGGAAGTGCACCGGGAGCGATCCACCCGCGCTTCAATACGGAGCAGTATGGCAGCGCGAGATGGCGTGCTCTATCTCGACCCGCCTGACTTCCGCGCGTCGTCACGCGTGCTCAGAAGAGCGTTACTCGAAAGCCGCGCCGGGACCGCGACCCCTCAGACAGTGCTCGATTTCGAGGCATCGCTCGAACGGACCGGCGAGGCTTCGGTCGCGGCGCTCACGGAGGAGGCCGTCACTGCAATGGGCGGGTCCGGCATCGCGATCCTCGCCCGCCGTCTCGGCCGCGCAGCAACCGGATCCGGTGCAGCCGCCGCAACGGTGCTCGATCTGGCACAGGCTCTCCAGCGGTTTCCGGCCAAGGTAGCCGGTGCCCTTTATTTCGGATTGCTCGCCGAAGCGTACTTCGACCCGTCGAATAACCGCCCCCGGCCGGCCCCAGCGTCAACGGCGCTGCAGACGCTCTTCAAGCACCAGACCGAACCGTGGGCACTCCCGCCCATTCAAGCGGTCAGCGAACGCTTGAGGGGGGCGGAACGGCTGCCGTTGTACATTCCCGATCCGACTGCACCTAGGATCTCTATGTCCTGCCATGCCCATGGCGATCAGGAGCCTCCGACCCGACTTAGGACGCTTCGCGTTAGGGGCTTGGAACTCATCACGCCCGCCCAAGGCACGCCGGAACTCAGGCTCGGCGCGCGCCTTCACGGCGAGCCGGCAACTGCCTTGGTTCTCCTTCAGCAGGCCGCGGACCTTTATGGCCTGCCTCTGGAGCAACTTGACCTCTCCACAGACCTCGATGGCGCCTACCAATTCGACCCCATGGTCGGCTTCAAGTCACCAGCGGAGATCTGGCTAGACCCCTTGGAGCTCCGGCTATGAGCGGCACCCGCAACATACCCGTCCGGCCTTATTTTGGCGGCTTCATCCTGGAGACGCTGACGGTCGGGATGTACGAAGAGTCTCGCAACGCCATCCGCGAGTACGTTCAAAACGGGTTCGACTCGATCCAACGTGCGACCCACGAGCTCAAGCAGCTCGCTCCCGGCGATGGTGAAATAAGGGTCGCATTCGATGCCGATAACGACGGAGTAAGCATCCGGGACAACGGGGCCGGCCTCCCAGTTCGCTTGGCTGGACAGACGCTGACTTCGGTAGGGGCTTCGCGCAAGGACTTCAGATCAGATGCCGGCTTCCGCGGCATCGGGCGGCTTTCGGGCATCGTGTTCAGCGACACCGTCGTGTTCCGGACGAAGGCAGCCGGCGAGGCCGAGGAGACTGAGGTTCGGTTCGATGCAGCGCGCATGCGCGAGCTGATGGCCCCGGGAAAGGGTAGTGAACTCACGGCAGAGCAGCTTCTGATCGAATGCGTCGAGATAAAGATCTACGCCGTGGCTGCTCATGCCCCCCCTTACTTCGAGGTGACGTTGCGTGGCTTCAACGAAGCACCTGAGGAGTGCCGACAGCCCGACCTGATGGCACGTTTCCTGTCGCAGGTGGCGCCGGTCCCCTTTCGCGATGATTTCCCGTACCGCTCCAAGATCCATGACTACGGCAGGACATGCGGCATTCCGATCGACGAGGTCGCAGTGACCATCCTCACAGCGGACGGAGGGTCAATGTCCCTGACCAAACCCTACGCAGCGACCTACGAAGTGCAGGGGCACGGCATCGTCCCCCTTGCGGAAGTCCAATATTTTAAGTCCCCGACGGACCGTTGGTGGGGTTGGTTCGGCAAGAAAGAAGAACCCGGCTCCTATCTGGAAGATGCAGTCCGAGGCGTCAGGGTCCGGGCTAAGAACATCCAGATAGATGGCGAGGGCGTTGTTCGGTCAATCTTCCAGAAGCGGCGCGCTTCGACCGCCCGCTACCAAGACTGGTTCCTGGGGGAGATCCACGTCGACCTCAAAGCAGTCACGCCCAATGCCCGCCGCGACGGCTTCGAGGAAACCACCGGCTGGAAGGCGGTCCAGAGAGAAGTTGCGAATTCCATCTGCGATGAAGCGGACGCTCCGCCCAAAGCATCTCGAACGCGGGCCAACTTACTCTCCAGAAGCTGTTTGAGAAGACCAAGAGGGCTGAGGAGAATCTCGTCGCCCAACGTCAAGCGGGCTTCACAAATCCAGACCGGGTCATCGCGCTTTCCGCCGAAGTCACAAGCATCTACAAAGACGTGGCTCGGGCCTCGAGGAATGCCGATCCCTCAACACAAGCTGAGTTAAACCATCTTTCCTCCCTCCTATCAGATGTGAAGGTCGAGGCCTTGGGGCGCCTGACCTCGAAGCAGCCCGAGCTCGACCGCGAGACCCTGGAGCAGGAGACGAGGCAGCTGTTACTTGCCGAGCTTATGATTTTGTTCGAGGAACAACTCGATGCGCCATGTCTGGCAGTCGTACGCAATCTGCTCCGGGAGGAGTATGGCTTCCCACCTGGATGAGAGAAGCGACGGCTGCGTATCCAGCGCGGCATCGACCTGCTGAACGCGCGTGAGAGGGACTATGCCATTCCGTGGGAGGTGGTTGAGCGAGCGGTGTTCGCCGGCTCCGGCGCACCTCCGGCCGGCGCCCGCTTCAGGGTGGTACTGGGCGGACTGTTCGTGAGCACGGCCGGGCCGCTGCGCACCTGCATTGCCAGCCCGACCTGGCACGTCAGCGGACACGGCTTCGACGCGGCCCGAAACGTCGGCGTGCTCCTGACCAGCGAGACGGATGTGGAGATCGCCCTCAGCCTGGAGGAGCTGCGGCACTCGTTCCGGCCGGTGATGGACACGGGAGGATAGGGAAGGGATGGGGAGGGAGTAGGGCCTACCGCACGCCCGGTCCGGGCGGGCGACGCGAGCCGCTGCGCTGGTCTCGCTCTGCCCCGCGCCCATGGGCGCGCCGCTGCCTCCGGTCCAGGGATGCGGGGCGGAAAGGGTGTTCAGGAGGACACCCCGATGAGATTGCACTTCGACCAGGCGCTGGTGCGCCAGCTGCTCGACCACAGCAAGGCCGCCACGGAGCGCAGCCCGTCCTACGACCAGCTGTACGAGGGCCGGTTCCGGCGCGACGGCAAGGACGCCGACCTCGACAGCATAGGCAGCGACAACTTCCCGACGGCCGACGACGTGGATCCCACCCGGATCCCGTCCGGCTTGTGGCTGGTTGGCGACCAGGGCGTCTACCTGATGTCGAACGGCAAGCCGCCGCTGCTGGTGGACCCCGCCGACACTCGTCACGTCGTGGCCCACGCCGCCGAAGCGAACCCCGGCACCGGCCTAGACACCTGGTGGGACGTGAAGCGTGCGGCGTTCGGCGACGACGACGGCGTGGTGTTCCTGGAGCTGCCGTTCGCCGAGGGGCTGCTCGCCCGGGCTCGCGACGGCCGGGTCTGCGTCGATCTGACCCCGACGGCAGGCGGAGGCGGTGACACCCTATCCTGCCCGCTCGTCCATCCCGCCGGTAACTCCTGCGCCGCGGCGTCCTGCCCCGTCCCGTCGTGCAGGGAGGGCGTGACATGGCGCACAGCCCTCGCGCCCTGCTGGAGCGGCGCGAGATCCGGCACTTCCACCTGTTCTGTGGCCTGGGCAGAGGCGCACGGGGCTTCAACCGCGGGACGGCGCGGGTCGGCAACATGGTGGCCGACTTCCGCTGCACGAGGCGTTCCACGGCCGCACGCCACCCTCCGGCTGGCGCGAGGCGACGCCGGCGGACATCAACGCCGCCGCCGGCCACGAGCGGCCGCACATCGTGTTCCTGTCGGCGCCCTGCAAAGGCTTTAGCGGGCTGCTGTCCGAGAGCAAGAGCCAGAGTGCCAAGTACCAGGCGCTGAACAAGCTCACGCTGCGCGGCATCTTCCTGCTGCTGGAGGCCTACAAGGGCGACCTCCCCGAGCTGCTGCTGTTCGAGAATGTCCCGCGCATCGCCAACCGCGGCCGTCGCCTGCTGAACCAGATCACCGGCCTGCTGCGCGCCTACGGCTACATCGTCGCCAAGACCACGCACGACTGCGGCCGCCTGGGAGGCCTGGCGCAATCGCGCAAGCGCTTCCTGCTGGTCGCCCGGCACCGCGAGAAGGTGCCGCCGTTCCTCTATGAGCCGACGAAGCGTTCCTTCCGCGCCGTGGGCGACGTGCTCGGCCGCATGCCGATGCCGGGCGACCTGCGAGCGGGGCCGATGCACCGGGTGCCGAGCCTGCACTGGCAGACCTGGGTACGGCTGGCCTTCGTTGAGGCCGGATCGGACTGGCGCTCGCTGTCCAAGCTGGCGACCGACGACGGCATGCTGCGGGATTTCGCGCTGCAGCCGGACGAGGAATGGCGGGCCGGCGTGCGCGGCTGGCGGGATCCGTCCGTCACCGTGGCCGGGCGCTCCACCCCCACCAACGGCGTCTACAGCGTGGCGGACCCGCGCTGGACCTCGTCCGAGAAGTGGCGCGACGGCCAGCAGTATGGGGTGCGGGCCTGGGGCGACACCGCGCACTGTATCGCGGGCTCCCAGGCACCAGGCCAGGGCGCCTATGCCGTCGCCGATCCCCGGCATGGGGGCGAGGCCAAGTTCAACAACTGCTACCGCGTCGTGCGCTGGGGCGAGACGTCGCCGGCGGTGACGGGCGGCACCGGTCCGAGCGCCGGCGGCCTGGCGGTCGCCGACCCGCGCGCCTGCGGAGGCCATGAGGGCGGCGGCAAGTATCGCGTCTCGGAGTGGAGCGGCACCGGCGGCACGGTCATCGCCGCCTCGACCACCGGCAGCGGCGCCTTCGCGGTCGCGGACCCTCGCACCGGCTATGGCGAGAGCACGCACAGCAACGTGCTGCGGGTGACCGACTGGCGGGCGCAGGCCGGCACGGTGACGGGCGCGCACCACCACCCGTCGGGCGGCGGCATGTGCGTCGCCGACCCACGTGGCGAGGAGCGGCGGTCCGGGGCGCTCGGCGTGCTCCCCTGGACTGTCCCGGCCGGCACCGTCGCCGGCGAGAGCCTGCCCAGCCACGGCACCTTCGCCGTGGCCGACCCCAGGCCCGGCCTGCAGCGCGAGAAGGGCGACGACTACGCGACCGCCGGCCACTTCGGGGTGCTCCCCTGGGATGCCACCGCCGGCGCGGTGTCCTCGGCCGCCTGCCAGGACAACGGGCGCTGGTCCGTGGCCGATCCCCGCCTGCCCCTGGCCACCGACCGGCTGGTGACGGTGATCCGGGCGCTGGACGGCACCTGGCACCGGCCGTTCACCACCTTCGAGCTGGCCGGGTTGCAGAGCCTGGTCGAGCCGGAGGAGCAGCTGGAACTCGACGGCTTGTCTGACGCCGCCTGGCGTGAGCGCATCGGCAATGCCGTGCCCCCGGATGCGGCGGAGGCGATCGCCAGCACGATGGGCACCACCCTGCTGCTGGCCTGGAGCGGGCAGGGCTTCACGCTGTCGGCAGTGCCGATCTGGGTGAGGCCGGTCGCGGTCGCACTCAGCGTGCGCGCGGGAGACGAAGCGTGAGCGCCATGCGGGCGTCTCATGCCACCGTGCCGGACCTGAGGAGCTACGACCGCGTGGTGGTCGCCTTCTCGGGCGGCAAGGATAGCGTCGCCTCGCTGCTGACGGTGCTGGAGGCGGGCGTGCCGCCCGAGCGCATCGACGTCTACCACCACGACGTCGACGGAGCCGGGCCGTCGTTCATGGACTGGCCCTGCACCACCGCCTACTGCCGCGCCGTCACGCAGGCGCTGGGCGTGCCGCTCTACCTGTCCTGGAAGGAGGGCGGCTTCCTGCGCGAGATGTTGCGCGATGGGGTGCCCACCGCGCCGATCTGCTTCCAGACGCCGGAGGGCACCATCGGCCGCGTCGGCGGGCAGGGTCCGGCCGGCACCCGGCTGCGCTTCCCGCAGGTCGCGGCCGACCTGAACCAGCGCTGGTGCAGCGCCTACCTCAAGATCGACGTCATGGCGGCGCTGATCCGCAACCAGGACCGGTTCCTGGATCGGCGGACGCTGATCGTCACCGGTGAGCGCGCCGAGGAGAGCCGGGCGCGGGCGGGCTACGCCACCTTCGAGCCGGACCGCTCCGACACCCGCGCCGGCACCCGCCGGCGCCGGCACGTCGACCATTGGCGGCCGGTCCACCAGCTGATCGAGGCGGCGGTGTGGGAGATGCTCCGACGCTACGGCATCGTGCCAGCCCCCGCCTACCGGCTGGGTTGGTCGCGGCTGAGCTGTATCGCCTGCATCTTCGGTGGCGCCGACCAGTGGGCCAGCTTCCGCTATCTCGCGCTGGACTGGTTCGAGCGCATCGCCGCGCATGAGGACGGCTTCGGCCGCACCATCCAGCGCAGCTGGAGCATCCGCGCCCTCGCCGATCGCGGCCGGCCTTACCCGACCCTGATCGAGCAGCCGGATCTCGCTCGTCTCACGCTGCAGCACGCCTGGGATGAGCCGGTCCGAGTGCGACCGGAGGCGTGGACCCTACCGGCCGGAGCATTCGGAGAGGGAGCAGGACCGAGCTGAGGAGGGGCGATGCCGTCCGGCGACGTGCCGCGCAAGGGTCGGGCCAGGCGCCTGCGGCGCCCTTGCCCGGCGCGCCGCCGGCCGACGCGGGGAAGGGGTTCCACCAGCCATGAAGGGAAACCCCGATGCCTGCTTCATCGAACGAGATGGACTGGACCGACCAGACCGTCGCGACCCTGCGCCTCCTCTGGAGCGAGGGTCATTCGACCGCCGAGATCGGCCGGCGCATGGACACCACCAAAAACGCAATTGTGGGCAAGGCCCATCGCCTGGATCTGCCGGCGCGGCCGTCGCCAATCCGGGCTGCATCGCCGGATCGCACGGAGCGGACCTCACGGGTGAAGCCGTCCCCTCCAGCACTGGACAGCCTCCTTCCGGCCGCCCCGGCTACTCCACGTCCGCCTACTGCCCCATCCCAAGTGATCGAGGCAGCACTCCCCGCCCTGCCATCACCGGTCCCGATGCCGACACCTGAACCGCCTCCCGCTCGCCCGATCTCCCCAATCACCGTCAGGCGGGCTGAAACCTGCCAGTGGCCGATCGGCGAGCCTGGCAAGGCTGGCTTCCACCTGTGCGGCGAGGAGCCCGCGCCGAGCAAGCCGTACTGCCCCAGCCACTGCGGCCGCGCCTACGTGCGCTCAGGTAGTGCTGCCGACGCCCTCGCCGCGTCCTGACGGAGAGCAACCATGAGCACAGGCTACAGGCGCGCCCGTCAGAGTGCGCGCTCCCGCATGCGCGCCCATCCGATGGAGGCGCACGTCTTCACCTTCGCGTTCTTCGGACCGGATGACCGGCGCACCGGCCGGCTCGCCACGATCGTGGTGCGCGGCAAGATGGGCCACACCAGCGCGATCCCGACCGCCTACGAGAAGGCCAGGATGGTCGCCTCCGGGCCGTTCTGCGTCGACATCCGCACCCACCCGTCCCGGCGACTGCCCGAGCGCACGCCGCATCTCGACCGGATCTGCGCCGAGCACACCGGCTTCCGGTGCTTCCTGGACCTTCTCGTTGCGGCGGCGGGCTACCGACCCTCGATCCGGCTCGACCTCATGGGGCGGGACGGCATGGTGTTGGCCAAGGCCTACGACCGCGCCCAGGCGCGGCTTGGAGACCGACGTCGGGCATTTGTCACTTCCTGATCGTGACGTTCCTCGACCCTGCTGACCGCGAACAAGGTAGACTGCCTCATGGACATGAAGCTGGAGAGCACTTCCGACCTTTACCTGATCCTGGCGGTGCTTGTGCCAGGGTTCATCTACAATGGCGTCCTGTCACACTTCGTGCCGTTGCATCAGAACAGTGAGAAGGCGCTGGTCCTGCTGCGACTGCTGACAGCAACCGCGTTCAACTACGCCCTGTGCTCCCCGCTCATCTACCTGCTGGTAACGAACGCGTTATTCCCACATCGCGCCCTGCCTCAGGGTGTCACCTGGTTTCTCATCATCTTCGTGGTGCCCGTTCTGCTCGGTCTGGCCCGCGCGTCGATCATCCAGCAGGATCGTGGCCTCTGGTTCTATAAGCTCGTGCGGCTGAGACCCATCAATCCAATTCCGACAGGATGGGATTGGATCTTCGGGAGGACCGAGCCGTGCTACGTGCTTGTCACGCTGACGGACGGCACGGAGATCGCGGGCTACTTCGGGCACAAGTCGATGGCTTCGTCCGATCCTGGACGGAAGGACCTCTACATCGAGAAGGTCTATAGGGTGCCAGCGGATGGCGGCCCATGGGCCGAAGCCGACGGGACGCTTGGCATGCACATCGACGGCACCCAGATTTCCTACATCGAGTTCAAGGAGTAGCCATGGATAAGAGACCGACTTCCAGCCGCGGCACGGCGAATGATGGCTATCGTCCCATCACCGAGGGGTATCAGCCCGGCTCCCAGGTGGTCCAGAAGGGCTTCACACCTCCCGCCTCGCCCCCGCCGCCCCCGCCCAGGGGCGGTTCCAACGCGATGAAGCCAGGCTCGTCGGGCACAGCAGCCTCCAAGAAGTAGGAGGCCAGCGATAAGCAGGTTGTCTGGAGACGATACGGAGGAGACGAGAAAGTAGCTGCCGCATACCGCGACGCCGCGGCAAAGGGTGGGTCTCCGCCGGCCGCTGCGCTGATCCGGCTGCGATCCCGGCGCATGGCGCGCCGCCTTTGCCCCGGCACCCCGGATGCGACTGCCGGGGAGGTGTTCAGAGCCAGGAAAGGGCCGAGCACCATGGGCTACCCCCGCAAGTCGTACAGCAACCAGACCGCACCGCGCGACAACTACCAGGACGTCACCGACCGCATCATCGCCGCCCTCGAGGACGGCGTGGTGCCTTGGCGGCGAGCCTGGGACCCGGCCCTGGCCGGCCAGAACTCCATGCCATCCAACGCCACCACCGGACGATTCTACCGCGGCATCAACGTGCTGATGCTGGCCTTGTCGCCCTTTGCCTGGTCGACCGGCGACAACAGGTGGTGCTCCTACAAGCAGGCAGCCGAGCGCGGTTGGCAGGTCCGCAAGGGCGAGCGCGGCACCACGGTGTTCTTCTTCAAGAAGCTGGAGCACAAGGACGGCGAGGGTGCGCCCGAACTGGCCGGCGACGGAACGCAGCGCTTCATCCCGATGCTGCGAGCCTCGACCGTGTTCCACGCCACCCAGATGGATGGCATCCCCGCTGCCGCGACAACCAGACTGCACGAGGTCGAATGGCATCGCCCGGAGGTGGTCGACACCATCCTGCGCAACAGCAGGGTGACGGTCCGGACCGGTGGCAGCGAGGCGTTCTACAGCCTGTCCAGCGATCACATCCAGTTGCCACGGCACGAGGCATTCGAGTCCGCCGAGGCGTGGGGCGCAACGGCGCTGCACGAGCTTGCCCATGCGAGCGGCCATGAGTCCCGGCTTGCGCGCGACCTGAGTGGGAAGTTCGGAACCGCGCGTTATGCCGAGGAAGAACTCCGCGCCGAGTTGGCAAGCTGCTTCATGGGCAACACGCTCGGGCTGCCGACGGACATTCCGAACCACGCCAACTACATCGCGTACTGGCTGGGCAAGCTGCGCGACGACAAGCGCGAGATCTTCCGTGCGGCCGCGGCAGCCCAGCGCATCGCCGACTACTGCCTCGATTTCCACCCCGACTTCTGGTCGCATCAACCGGCGGATGAGATCGCGGAGCGCGAGAACCGTGCCGAACAACCGGAGCGTCTGGCAGCCTGACGAACAGACCAAGGGAAAGGCAAGCGGGAGAAGGGGAATCGCTGCCGCATGTCGGCCCGTCGCGGCAAAGGGTGGGTCTCCGCCGGCCGCTGCGCTGGTCCGGCTGCGATCCCGACGCTTCGCGCCGCCTTTGCCCCGTCGGTCCGCACGCGACCGCTGGAGGGGGTCTTCGAGAAGAAGACGGACAAAGGAGATCCCCCAATGAACGCCATCTTGAGCCTGAAGCCGGGCAATAAAGCGAGAGCGCAGCATGCGTTCGACAGCCTCGCCACGACCGGCCTCGACTTCGAGGCCGCCCATCGTGAAGGCTGGACAGTTTCCGAAGCCGAACCGAACACCGACGGAAGCCCTGGCGTGCAGCTGCAGCGGCTCGACACCCACGACGGTACCGCTCCGGGCTTTCCTGGCGACCAGGAGGCCTGGGTATACGTGGTCGCCCGCGCCCGCGCCGGGTCCGAGCGCCATCAGCAGGCTCTTACCCTCCTGGACCTCTGCGAGCGGTCCCTGATCGAGGCGACCTGCGGGCTGCTCTAGCGCCGCCCTGCGAGCCTCCGGCCCCTAACACCGCCGATCCTTCCGGCCGCCCGACGCGGCCCATCAGCACCCGGCACCCCGGCTGTCCCCCGACAGCCGGGCCCGACGTGCTTCCAGCACGGGAACCCCATTCATGCCGAAATCCCTCCCCGGCCAGCTGTCGCTGGACGCCCTGTTCAACACGACCGCCATCAGCAGCAGCCTGACCCTGGACGGAAGCGGCTCCCGGCTGCCGCCGGAGGAGCACGACGAGCCGGCCATGGTGGTGCCGGTCCGTGTTCTCGCGAAGAACTGGCACCTAACCGGTACTCGTGGCCTCGCCACGAGCTGGAAGGAGCGCGCCGCCGACAACCTGGCCGCCATCCGGCTGCTGCAGGAGCTGGAGCACGAGGACCGCGACCGAGCAGGACCGGCTGGCAAGGTTCACAGCCTTCGGGGCGAGCGAACTGTCCCAGACCATGTTCCGCCGGGTCGGCGAGCCGTTCCGCGCGGGATGGGAGACGCTGGGCGGCGAGCTCGAGCAGCTGGTCGATCAGGCGGAGATGGCCGGGCTCGCGCGGGCGACCCAGTACGCCCACTACACCCCCGAGTTCATGGTGCGGTCGATCTGGGATGCGCTGACCCGCATGGGCTTCAGCGGCGGCAACGTGCTGGAACCGGGCTGCGGCACCGGCCTGTTCCTGGCCTTGATGCCGGAGAAGGCCGCGGCCAAGGCGGCGATGACCGGCATTGAGGCCGACCCGATCACCGCGCGGATCGCAGCCAAGCTGTTCCCCGAGGCCTGGATCCGGGCCGAGGACTTCACCAAAGCGCGGTTGACCGAGCGCTACGACGTGGTGGTCGGCAACCCACCCTTCAGCGACCGCACGGTGCGGGCGGACGATCCGGCCGGGAGGCTTGGCCTGTCGCTGCACGACTACTTCATCGCCCGCTCGCTCGAGCGCTTGAAGCCGGGCGGCATTGCCGCCTTCGTCACCTCGCGCTGGACCATGGACAAGACCGTGGCCACGGCGCGCGAACACATCGCCGGCCTGGCCGACCTGGTGGGCGCGGTGCGGATGCCGCAGGGCGCCATGAGGGCCGATGCCGGCACCGAGGTCGTGGTCGACGTTCTGGTGTTTCAACGCCATCACCCCGAAACATCGGGGCGCGATGTCGAGTGGGCCGACGTGGTCGAGGTCGCCCCGGACACCGATGGCGAGGGTGCGCTGTGCGCCAACCGCTACTTTCGGGACCACCCGGAGATGGTGCTGGGCGAGCACGCCTGGACGAGCAGCCAGTATGGCCCGGTCTACACCTGCCGTGCCCGGGACGGCGTGGACATCGAGGCGGCCCTTGGTCGCGCCCTGGCCGTGCTGTCCGAGGGCGTGCGCCTGCCGGCGCCGGACCTGCCCAGGGCCGACCGCCCCAAGACCCCACGCCTTATCGTCGGCACCGCGGCGGAAGGCGCCACGGTCAAGGAGGGCAGCTACGTCCTGATCGGCGACGCGCTGCACCAGGTGCTCGACGGCGAGCCACGGCCGGTCGCAGTGAAGTCGGCCGCGGTGAAGGAGGGCATCTTCGCCAAGCACGCGCGGATCCTGCGCGGGCTGATCCCGGTCCGCGACGCGGTGCGCTCTGTGCTGCGGGCCCAGGAGGCGAACGAGCCCTGGGGCACGCTGCAGACCCGCCTGAGGGTGGCCTACAATAGCTTCGTCCGGCAGTTCGGCCCGATCAACCACACCACGGTCAGCCACCGGGTGGACGAGGCCACGGGCGAGGTGTCGGAAACGGTGCGCCGGCCGAACCTTCAGCCGTTCCTGGATGACCCGGACTGCTGGCTGGTCGCCTCGATCGAGGAGTACGACGTCGAGAGCGACACCGCCAAGCCGGGCCCGGTGTTCAGCCAGCGGGTGATCCACCCCCCGGTCGAGCCGGTCATCACCTCGGCGGCCGACGCCCTGGCCGTCACCCTGCACGAGGTCGGGCACGTGGATCTGGCCCGGGTGGCGGAGCTGATCGGCCGCTCCGGTGAGGAGACCCTGGCCGAGCTCGGAGAGGCGGTGTTCCTCAACCCCAGCCTGACCACCGAGGGCTTCGAGGTGTGGGAGACGGCGGACGCCTACCTGTCCGGCCCGGTGCGGACCAAGCTCGCGGCGGCCGAAGCCGCGGCGGCCTTGCAGCCCGGCTACGCCCGCAACGCGGCCGCGCTGCGGCTGGTGCAGCCCGAGGACCTGCGGCCGTCGGACATCACCGCCCGGCTGGGCGCGCCGTGGATCCCGGCCGAGGTGGTGGCCCGGTTCTCGGCCGAGGTGATCGGCATAGAGACGGTGGTGCGCCATACCGACGAGGTGGCGGCGTGGTCGATCGACCTGCAGGCGTTCGCCGGGCAGGCCGCCGCCACGTCGGAGTGGGGCACCCAGCGCCGCCACGCGGGCGAGCTGCTGCACGACGCGCTGAACGCCGTGATCCCGCAGATCTACGACACCTGGAAGGATGCCGAGGGTGAGCACCGGGTGCTGAACGCGGCCGACACGGAGGCGGCCAAGGAGAAGCTCGCCAAGATCAAGAGCAGCTTCGAGCGCTGGATCTGGACGGACGTGGAGCGGACCGAGCGGCTGGCGCGCATCTACAACGACCGGTTCAACAACCTCGTCCCCCGGACCTTCGACGGGCGGCACCTGCGCCTGCCAGGCGCCTCGTCCGTCATCAGCCTGCGCGAGCACCAGAAGCGGGTGATCTGGCGCATCATCAGCGCGGGCGGCACCTACATCGCGCACGCGGTCGGGGCGGGCAAGACGTTCTCCATGGCCGCCGCGATCATGGAGCAGCGCCGGCTCGGCCTCATCACCAAGGCGATGATGACCGTGCCCGGCCACTGCCTGGCGCAGGCCTCGCGCGAGTTCCTGCAGATCTACCCGAACGCCAAGATCCTGGTCGCGGACGAGACCAACTTCGTGAAGGAGAAGCGCCAGCGCTTCCTGGCCCGGGCCGCCACCGGCATCTGGGACTGCATCATCATCACGCACTCGGCCTTCAAGTTCATCCCGGCGCCGGCGGCGTTCGAGGAGGGGCTGATCCAGACGCAGCTGCAGAGCTACGCCGACCTGCTGGAGAAGGCCGACAGCGACGACCGCATCACCAGGAAGCGGATCGAGCGAATGAAGGAGGGCCTGGAGGCCAAGCTGGAGGCGCTCGGCGCGGTCAAGGACGACATGCTGACGATCTCGGAGATCGGCATCGACCAGATCGTCGTCGACGAGGCGCAGGAGTTCAGGAAGCTCTCGTTCCCGACCAACATGAGCAACCTGCGCGGCGTGGCACCAGACGGATCGCAGCGGGCGTGGGATCTCTACGTGAAGTCGCGCTTCGTGGCGCTGACCCAGCCGCAGCGGCCGCTGATCCTGGCGTCGGGCACGCCGATCACCAACACGCTGGGTGAGATGTTCACCCTGCAGCGCTTCATGCAGCCGGACGTGCTGGAGGAGCGCGGCCTGCACGAGTTCGACGCCTGGGCCAGCAGCTTCGGCGACACCCGCACCGAGCTGGAGCTGCAGCCGTCAGGCAACTACAAGCCGATCACCCGCTTCGCCGAGTTCGTCAACGTCCCAGAGCTGATCGCCATGTTCCGCTCGGTCGCGGACGTGGTGCTGAAGGACGACCTGCGGCAGTTCATGCGCCTGCCCGACATCCGCGGCGGCAAGCGCCAGATCGTCACCGCCCCCGCGAGCCCAGCCTTCAAGGCCTACCAGAAGGTTCTGGCCAGGCGCATCAAGATCATCGAGGAGCGCAAGGGCAAGCCGAACAAAGGTGACGACATCCTGCTGTCGGTCATCACCGATGGTCGGCACGCCGCGATCGACATGCGCTTCGTCGTGCCGTCGTTCGAGGACGATCCACGCGACGCGAACGATCCCCACAACAAGCTGAACGCAATGATCGGCAACATCCACGGCATCTGGCTGGAGAGCGCGGATCGGACCTACCGCCGGCCGGATGGCACGTTCCACCCGCTGCGTGGCGGCGCGCAGATGGTGTTCTCCGACCTCGGCAACGAGGCGGCCGACGGCAAGCGCGGGTTCTCGGCCTACCTGTGGGTGCGCGACGAGCTGATCCGGCTCGGCGTGCCCCGTGAGCAGATCGCGTTCATGCAGGACTACAAGAAGTCGGCGGCCAAGCGGGGCCTGTTCAACGACGTGAACGCCGGCAAGGTCCGCATCCTGCTCGGCTCGACCCAGACCATGGGCACGGGCGTGAACGCGCAGCAGCGGTTGGTGGCGCTGCACCACCTCGACGTGCCGTGGCTGCCCAGCGACATCGAGCAGCGCGAGGGCCGCATCGAGCGCCAGGGCAACCAGAACGAGGAGATCGAGCTCTACGCCTATGCCACGCTGGGCAGCGTGGACGCGACCTCCTGGCAGCTGCTGGAGCGCAAGGCCCGGTTCATCGCAGCCGCCCTGGCGGGCGACCGCACGATCCGCCGGCTGGAGGACGTGGACGGCCAGGCCAACCAGTTCGCGATGCCAAGGCCCTGGGCGTCGGGCGACCAGCGCCTGATGCAGAAGGCAGGGATCGAGGCCGAGGTGGCGCGGCTGCGGCGGCTGCACGCGGCGCATTTCGACGACCAGCACGCCATCGCCCAGAACGTCCGCAACGCCGAGGCGGCCATCCGCTCGGCGAGCATCCGGATCGCGCAGATCGAGGAGGACCTGCGGGTGCGGGTCAGCACCCGGGGCGATGCCTTCGCGATGGTTGTGGGCAAGAAGCCTCACACCGAGCGCAAGGTGGCGGGTGGCTCCCTGCTCAGCAAGCTGCGGCTGACCGAGAAGGCCCTGGAGGAGGGCACGTGGACGATGGGCCAGATCGGCGGCTTCGACCTGCGGGCCCAGGGCAAGTCCTACGGCAAGGGCCACTACCGCATGGACGTCTGGCTGGAGCGCACCGGCTACGAGCAAGAGGTGGAGCTGTCGGAGGAACTGACGGCGCTCGGGCTGATCTCGCGCCTCGAGCACATGCTCGACCGGTTCGAGGCGGACCTGGCCGAGCAGCGGCGCCGGCTCGCCGAGGCCGAGCAGCGCCTGCCCGGCTACCGCCAGCGGATGGGCGAGGTGTTCGGCTTCCAGGCGGAGATGGAGGCCAAGGAGGCCGAGCTCGCGGCGCTGGAGGCGGACCTCGCCGCCAACGACAACCGCGACGCCGACAAGCCCGATGCAGAGGCCGCTGCCTAGCGCGAGAACCACCGGGGCTGAGGCATGGCTCTGATTGGCCGGAAGCGGACAGGCAGCTATGGAGCGGGAGATAGCGGGAAGCGGACATTCGCTGCCGATTACCTGATGGCAGTTTTCGACGGCATCCCGGACGGTCACGGCCTGATCAGCACGCCTCGAAAGCAGACATTCGGCACGCCGATTTTTCGGCAGTTACGCGCCGCATCTCAGACGTCCAGGCGCTCGGAGCAGATTCCCGAAAGCCGACATAGACCGATCAGATACGGCCGGTCGCCGCGACGATCCTTGCGACGGAGATCGGCGCGACGATCCCCAACGACGTGAACATTTTCGTCGACGAGGCCACCAAGCTCCCTCGCTCGATCGACGAGGCGCCGATCTTCGTCTGCGATCTGCTCCAGAAGCAGAGCGAGAAGGAAGCGTTCGCGGCATGACCGAACTCGATGCCACCAAGCGGGCCCAAATCCCAGAACGGCTAAAAGAGGCGCGCAAGCTCGCGGGCCTCTGTCAGGGTCAGGTCGCCAAGATGCTCGGCCTCCACCGCCCCTCGGTGAGCGAGATGGAAGCGGGCAATCGACGCGTATCAGCTGACGAGCTTGCGCGCCTTGCCGAGATTTACGATGTCAGCGTTGCTTGGCTGCTTGGTGAAGGACCTGAGGCGCTCGATGCCCATGATCCGCGGCTCCAACTCGCCGCGCGTGAACTCGCCAAACTGAAGCCCGACGACCTGGAACGCCTGCTAAAGCTGTTGGCCGCCATGCGAAGCGACTCCACCGTGAAGGGAGCTGACAACTGATGAATATGGTGCGCCCGCCCAACAGCACGGACGATCACACGTGGTATCGGCACACTACCCGTCAATTATCGGGAAGGAGCCGTGCGTACGCTGATCCCCTTGTCTCCCCCGGCCAGCACAAGGGAGAGATTTCTTCATCGTTCACCTACCGCATTCAGAGACAGTGATACGTATCGTAGTCGCGGCGCTGCAGTTGATCCTCGACATATTTTACGGAGATAGCGCGCGATAACTGCCATGATCAATATCAACCCTGAGTGGGGGTAACGCTCTGTCCTGCCGCTAGCACAGCAAGGGCAGCCGCGCTTTCGCCGTCGGTCCAGCGCGCCTCCCACCCTCCGCTCATGCTCCATAGGCATCGAAGCGGTCGGCGAGCAGCGGGTCGAGCATGGACGTCTGAAGCCGGACGGCTCCAGCCGCGCCACCCGGTTTGCGGCACGCCGTCCATGGTGGCGTGCGCGCCTGGCCGAGTAAGCCACCGATCATGCTTTGGCAACTGACGCGAGAGCGGGGCCAGGCGGGTCCGACGGGTCGGCACCCAGCCGTTGAGCCAATGCGTCGGTGAGGGCGTGGCGGCGCGCCCACAGGCTCTCGTACCAGGCGATCCTGCGGTCGACCTGCAACGCGAACATGCGCTCCCGGCCGACGTAGCGCAGCGCACCTCGGGCGAGGGCAAGGCGCAGCGCCGGATCGTCGTGCAAGCAGGCCAGAGCGTCGGCCCAGGCGGCGGCACCGGCCGCGACCAGGCCGGTCTCACGGTTGCGCACGGTGCGGGCGTAAGCCGTCGGGCTTACAATCGAGGCCAGGCCGCGGCTCGACGCCTCGACGAACTTGATGTCGCTCTTGCACGCCTGCGCGGCCCCTTCCTCCAGGGGGATCAGCGCCACGTCGCAGCTGCCCATCAGGTCGAGGTAGCGGTCGTACGGCAGGGCGGGCGAGAAACTCCGGCGTGCGTCGCCCAGCGCATCGAAGAAGGCGCGGTCGTGCACGACGACGAACTCGATCCCCGGGCGCGCCGCCGCCACGGCTGCGAGGCCGGCGGCGAGCCTGGCCGCGAGCGCACCCCGGTTGAAGGCGCCAAAGAAGGCGCGCAGGGTTCCATCCGGCCGCGGCGCCACGGCATCGGCAACGTGCGAGAAGGCGGCGTTCTCGAAGGTGACGGCCTCAGGGTTGTGGCGCCGGATCGCCTCGCACAGCGGCATCGTCGAGGTCTGCACCGCGTGCACCAGACGCACCGGGTTCCAGGACCGGCCGTCAACGGCGTAGCCGTGCACCGCGGCAATCAGCGCCGGATGGTCGTCGAGCTCGCAGATCACGATCCAGCCCTGCGAGAGGAAGGTGGAGAGCAGGCCCCGCCATTCGGCGGCTGGCATCGGCGCGAGGCGCTGCAGGATCAGCACCTTCGGCTGGCCAGGCGGGAGTCTGGGAAGGTTGATCATGCGCGTGGACTGCGACATCGACACGCCGGGTGCGGCGGCCAGCTCGTCCAGCGGCAGGGTGGTGCGAGCCTCCAGGAACTCCGGGGCAAGGGCGGCGAGGTGGATGTGCAGCCTCGCCATGCGCGACCCGGACGCGGGCACGGTGCGGGCGTGGTGATCGCTGATCGCCTCGCCGAGCCGCCGGTAGCACTGCCGTATCGCCTCCCCGTGATGTCGACCCGCGGCCAGAAAGCGGGCGACCGCGTTGGGCGGGCGCCCCCGGGCCAGCATGCCAAGGCCGTGACCATGGTGGAACGCGAAGTGTTGCGGGTGCTCGCGGATCAGCTCCTCCCAGAGCCGCCACACGCCGAAGCCCTTGCTGCGCACGCCGATGTCGTGGAACAGGATGATGCCGCGCTCCGAGAGCCTGGGGGCCCAGAGCTCGTAATCGGCGCGGACGCTGTCGTAATCGTGCTGGCCGTCGATATGCAGCAGGTCGATGCTGGCGGGCTGGAAGGCTGGGGCGGCGGCGTCGAAGCGGGTGCGCAGCAGGCGTGAGAAGCCGGCGTAGCGCGGGTCATGATACGCGGCGAGCGCCTCGTAGACCGCGCCGGAGTAGAGCCCGGACTGCGCGTCCCCGGTCCAGCTGTCCACGGCGAAGCACCGCGTCGGCAGGTCCAGTGCACGCACCGCCTGGCAGAAGGCGAGATAGGAGAAGCCGTGATGCGTGCCGAGCTCGACGAGCCGCGCCGGGCGCAGCGCGCCCACCAGCCAGAATGCGAAAGGTGCGTGCTCGAGCCAGGCCGACGGCACGATCCGTTCGGGCATCCAGAACGATGCGGGCGAGAGAAAGTCGTCCAGGTCAGGCGCCGCGTGGGCGGGTGCGGGCATGCGCTGCGGTCCGTCCGGGTCCAGGGAGCTTGCCGGACGCATCAGGCCGCGGCGAGAAGGTGTGCCCGCCGCCCCGGGCCGGGGCGTCCTAGCCGTTCGACCAGAACCCGGCTGGAGTACCGTCCGACGCCCGGATCACCCGTCGGACGAGGACGCTTGTCGGCCCGGGCAGGTGGCGCCGCTGCCGTGCGGCTGTCCGCACCGCCGCACTAGAAGCCTGAAAAGTTATTCGGGTTGAGAGACGTGACGTTGATGAACGTCACCTTGGTACTGTCGGGTAGGGTGATGGTGGTGCTGCCGCCACTGACGCGCGCCGTGCTCAGGGCGTTGGCCACCTCGCCGGTGCCGTAGCCGAGGAGCACCACCGCATCCTGCGTGGCACCCAGCTGCTTGAAGTCGGTGATGACCTCCGTGCCGCCAGTGCTGCCTTTGGCGAAGGCGTAGGCGTTCGCGCCTGCCCCTCCGGTGACGGTGTTTGTGCCGGCTCCGCCGAACACCGTGTCGTTGCCTGCGCCGCCGACCAGCGAGGCATTGCCGGCGCCTGCAACGATGGTGAGGCCTGCCGTGCTGGTCGCCGCCGACAGAGTCTCGTTCCCGGCGCCGGCCTCCAGCAGGGTGCCGGCAGTGCCGGTATAGTAGGAGATTGTCCCGCCCGCCCCTCCGAAGATGGTGTCATGGCCGGTGCCGCCTGAAATGGTGGACTGGCCTGCGTCGCCGATGAAAATAAGGTTGCTCGCATTGGTGAACACCACGTCCCTGGTGCCGCCGAACACGGTTGCAGAGCCCGACACCGTGGAACCCGAAATGGTGTCGGACCCTGACACCGCCGTGCTGGCGACGAAGAGCGACGTGCTTGTCGACAAGAAGTAGGTGCCCTGGCTGCCACCGAAGATCGTCGTGGCACCGGCGCCACCGACCAAGGTGTCGCCGGTTCCCTGGTCGTTGAACGTGAGGGTAGCGCTACTCCCGAAGACGACGGCCTCCGTGCCGGCCGCGGTGATGGTGGCGGGACCCGCCCCCTGCGCGATCAAGTCCCCGGTCCCCGCGGACAGGACTTCGTTGCTGCCGGTGCCGAGAATGATGGAATTGGTGCCGCCGCCCGCGTCGACCGTGCCGCTGCCAATGGCGTAGATCGCGTCGTTGCCGTCGCCGGTGACGATGTCGTAACTCGATCCCGTCCCCGAGCCGATTGTGTTGCTGCCGCCAGCCGCAACCAGGCTTAGCGTGCTACCGGCCGCACCGAAGAAGGTCAGGCCGCCGCTGGCGGCGATCACACTCTCGGCGCTGTTGGTCGCGACCACCGCGATCGGGACGGTTGTATTGACCACCACGTCGGCAATGGTCGAGGGGAGGAAGTAGGTGCCGCCGGTCAAGAACGTGTCGATGGTGGTAAGTGCTTGCGCGGGTGGGATGGCGTTGATGGCGTTTGCGATGGTTTGGGCCAATGCCAGCGTGTTCGCCGTGGTGAAGGCGATGGACTGGGTGGGTGCCGCGCCGCCTTGGACCGTGACGATCGTCATTGCCTGCCTCCGCCGCGACGTGCCAGCCGCATGTCGTTAAGCATATGCAATATTCTGGCCAGTTGGGGCAGCCAGAGCGTGGCTCTAGACCACGAGCTACTCGCGGAGGGCTTCCGCGCGACTGTGGTGCATAGATCACGGCGGCATTGGCTGGGGTAGGATGCCGCTGGGCGTGTCCCCGTCACTTTCCGGGGCTGGTGTTGTGCCATTCACAGCCAATGCCGAGCGTCGCCACCGCATTCCGAAACAGCGGCACTGCGTGACGAACTCTGCGGCCTACGACGCAGCCTTGCGGCAGCGTGGCAGTCTTACAGTTTGGTTCACCGACGCGGCGATCGCGGCGTGGAAGGCTGAGCCTCGAACCAGCCGAGGCGGGTAGTCGCGCTATTCGGCGCTGGCACCTTCAGCCAGCTCGAGGGCTTCGGCAGCTAGGGCTTTCCGGAGAGCCACGCCGCCTCCTTCGCGCTGGTCGGCTATGCCAGCGCCTGGATCTGGTCCGACCCTGGCGCGGCGTGCAGCCGATCAGCACGTCACCTGTTTTCAATCGCCGTTCAGGCTATCCTCACCTTTTCGGGCTTTCTTGCATTATGGTTCTCCCACGTCATGGCTACTCGAAAATCGACCTGTGACTGATCCGAAGGAGCTACGGTGTCGCTATTACTTCGCTCCTTTAATGTCGCGATCCGTCGGTTTCTTGAGCTCTGCAAGCTGGTACTGCTCGCGTGCGCTCTCGTTCTTGCAGCAATGATTGCCGTGGGGATTTTCGACGAGCACTACGGTTACAAGCCAGTGGGCAGCACCGTCATTGCGCCAGTGCTGCGTTACACCGAGGCTTCGACGTGGCCGGAGGCGTTCGCTTTCATCGCCTTTACGCTAGGAGGCGGTGCCCTGGCAGCAGTCATCTTGCTGATGGCGTCGCGGGCCATTCTACGGCGTATCCTGCTGCTGCGTTCGGACCCGGCCACTGGGGAAGTGATGCGGCTACGTCAGACTGGTGCTTCGGTGAACCAGAGCCCCGTCATGGCGATCTGGCTTAAGGTCAACCACGCTGGGCACCCCATGGTCGTCAAAGCGATCAAGCTGATCGATTTGGGAAACATGCCTCGGCCGGGTGACCGAGTGCGCGTCGCCGTCAGCCGAATTGATCCGACGTGCGTCGCCTATCTGGGACCTGCTCGATAGCCGGATTGGTGTTGCAGGGGCTACGTCGATGCTGCCATGTGCTGCGCCAGCGCATCCCTCTACCCTCTCCGCTCTCGCCCCGCAGGATGAAGCGTGCCGTGCCCTTACGGGCATCTCGACCTGGATGTGTTCACGCTCGGCTGGCGGGTCGAAGGCGGGTGATCCTGGCCTTGAGACCCTGAGCCTTTAGGCCGCCAGCATGTTCGGGATCGAGTGTGGGTCCGTTCGAATCTCAAATGACTGAACGTCGAGTGCTGCTGCGTCAGCGCGTCCAGCGCGATCAAGGGATCAGCGGCCAGCGCCCCGTTCCACTGGGCAATGGCCCGGTGCTCCGCCGCCCGCTCGGCATCCTCGCTTAGGCGGTTGGCCCGATGAAGGGAGCAAGTGCTTCCTGTGCAACGCCAGGCCGCGTCATGGGAGGCAGACCGGCCCCGGTCCGAACCTTTCGGCTCAGAAGCCATGCGGCAGCGCTTCAGGCGCAACGCCCTCGCCGGCTCCACGGCCTGGCCAAACCTTCCACTCACGCGAGCACGGCTGCGCCGCGGTTTCAAGGGACTGCCTTGTTGAGTCGCATTGACATCTGACCCGGAGAAGGTCTGAGTTTTTGCTGAGAAATGACCCGTGTCTGACCACGTCCCCCGACGGCACCGTTGGGGTTATCGGGGTGATCGACATGGAGTTGCTGAGCGTCATCCGCCGGTGGCACGATCGGGAGCACATGCCCATCCGCGAAATCGAGCGGCGGACGGGCCTGTCGCGGAACACCATCCGCAAGTATTTGCGGTTCAACGCCGTCGAGGTGCGTTCAAGATGCCGCAGCGACCGAGCCGGCTGGACCCGTTCGCCGACAAGCTGTCGGAGTGGCTTCGGGTCGAGGCAGGCAAGGGCCGCAAGGCACATCGGACGGCGCGGCTCCCTGCTGACGTCTCATCATGCGTCCGCTTCGGAGCACCTCGTCGGTGGCGTTCAATGTCCGAGATGAAGCGCAAAGCGGACGCCTTAGCGCGCCGAGCTGCACCAGTCTGGCATGTGGGTCATGCCGCTGCCGTGGATCCAGTCGGCATGTCCTCGAGCTCGCGCAGCACGTGGCCATACTCGGCGGGATCGAGAGCCCTGCAGTCCTGCGCGAGGCGGCGCAGCGCAGCGTAGCCATCCGGCGTGAAGTCCGCCCGCGCCCCAAGGCGGTCGGGCCCCAGCACGACAAGCCCACGCGCCAGCAGGCTGGCCACGGCGGGCGGGACCTTCGGCTGCCCGGCCAGCGGCCCGCCCCGCCCGGTGCGCAGCCATATGCCATAGCGAGTCGTCGTTCCTGTCCGAAGCGGACCATGAACGCGAGGCGGATCAGCGCCCGCTCGGCGGCGGTGAGGACCAGAGGATCGGCGTCTGCGATGCCCTGCTGGGTAGCACGGCACGCGGCGCCCGACCGAGGCGCGCAGCAGCTCCCCGGTTCATCAGTTGATCTCCACGACCATCATCGCGCCGCGGAGCTTGGAGGCGAAGCCACGGGACAACCACCTTTCATTGGTCTTAAGCCGGCCCCTTTCATGGTCCACTGGTCGATGCCGCCCCACCGCCGGCGGGCAATCTCCGCTTCGGTGATGAGCCTTGGCTGTTTCGGTGTGATCCACGCGTCCGCAGGTTGTGCTTTTATGTAGTTGAAACACCAGAACCCTCTAACACTGGAACATCGGGCCACGTCGGTCGAAAGGAGGACAGGAGGATCGAAGGACTGGATGGCTGCCGCACGCCGCGCGCCAGCGGCAAAGGGTGGTCTGCGCCGGCCGCTTCGCTGGGCCGGCTTCGATCCCGGCGCTGCGCGCCGCCTTTGCCCCGGTCACGCGGGTGCGGCTGCCGGGAGGGGTCTTCGCCAGGAATGGAGAGGACGAGGAAACCCAAACCGGAGCCACCCCATGGAACTCAGGGCCGTCAACCCGAAGAAGCTGAAGCTCAACCCCGACAATCCCCGCCGGACCAAGGCGTCGTCCGAGGCGGACGCCGTGCTGGCCGCCAACATCAAGGCGATCGGCCTGATCCAGCCGCCGTTCGTACGCGAGCTCGACGGCAAGCTGGTGGTCAAAGCCGGCGAGCGCCGGGTCAAGGCGTCGATCGCCGCCGGGCTGGCCGAGATCCACGTCATCGTGGCGTCCGGCGAGGACGAGGCCGACCCGCTGCGCTCGCTCGCCGAGAACGTCCAGCGCGCCCAGATGGGGCCGGTGGACCAGTGGCGCGCCATCGAGGCGCTGTGCGGCGGCGGCTGGACCGAGGAGGCGATCGGCACCGCCTTCACCATGCCGGTGCGGACCATCCGCAAGCTGCGCCTGCTGGCGAGCATCCACCCGGCCATGCTGGACCGGATGGCCTACAACCTCCCGAGCGAGGAGAACCTGCGCAAGATCGCCGCCGCCTCGCTGGAGGACCAGGAGGCGGCCTGGAAGACGCTCAAGCCGAAGCGCGGCCATACCGTGCAGTGGTTCGAGGTATCTCGTGCCCTGCACAAGGACAGCATCCCGGCCACGCACGCCCGCTTCGACGACGAGATCGCCCGCACCTACGGCGTGCTGTGGGTGGAGGACCTGTTCGGCCCGGCCGACGAGGACAACCGCACCACAAGCAACGTCGAGGAGTTCTTCGCCGCCCAGCAGCATTGGTTGGAGACCAACCTGCCGGAGAACGGCGTGATCTTGGAGGCCGAGAACTACGGCGGGGCCAAGCTGCCGCCGCGCAGCGAGCGCTGCTACGGCCAGCCGCGCGAGGGCGACAAGATCGGCTTCTTCATCGACCCGCGCACCCGCAAGGTCAGCGAGGTTCCGTTCCGGGAGATCGTCCGCGCCACCTCGATGGGCGGCGGCGCCGGGGGAGGTGACGACGCGGACGAGGCGCCGCGCGCGCCGCGGCCGCCGATCAGCCGCAAGGGCGTCGAGCGCATCGGCGACCTGCGCACCGACGCGCTGCACCAGGGCCTGCGCGAGGCCGAGATCGACGACACCGCCCTGCTCGGCCTGCTGGTGCTGGCGCTGGCCGGCCAGAACGTCAGCGTGCAAAGCGCGGCCGGGGGAGCAAGCGAGACGTCCTGGCGCCGTTCCGATGCGCGCGGCGGCATCGCCCGCCGGCTGATCGAGGGCGGGCACCTGACGTCCGACCTCGACCTGCTCCGGGGCGCCGCCCGCGACATGCTGATGCAGGTGCTGTCCTGCCGCGAGGGCGTGAGCCAGAGCGGCGTGGTGGCGCGCGTCGCCGGCGACGCGATCGGCGCCGACGCGTTCATCGCCAACATGGCCGAGGACGAGTTCCTCAAGACCCTCAGCAAGGGCGGCATCGAGGACGCGAGCCGGGCGCTCGGCATCCAGCCGCGCAACACCGGCAAGGAGATGCGCGCTGCGCTGATCCAGCACGTCGGCCAGGGCAGCTACGTCCTGCCGGCGGCCTGCTTCGGCCTTACCACGGCCGAGCTGGAGCAGCTGCAGGAGCGGATCGCCGACGATGCCCCGGGCTCGGCCGAGCCGCCGGATCCCGAGGACGCGGACGGCGAGGATCTGCCGGGCGGGGACGATGACCTGCCCGCCGACGGCGAGGATGCCTCGCTCCCCGAGAGCTCGGAGCCGGGTGACGGCGACCTGCCCCTCCCGGCTTCCATCCCGGACGAGCTGCCCGAGCAGCGCCAGGCCGCCTGACCATCCTCTGACCCGCCCGGCCTCCGGCCGGGCGGGCGCTTCCCATCCCGGAGAAGGACCATGCACCACGTATCCCACGCGGCGCGCCTCGCCGCGCGCCGCGCAGAGTTGGCCACCCTCGACATCAACGCGGTCACCGCCTGCGAACGGGCCGCGGGTCAGGGCAGGCGGGGGCGGCTCCCGCCGCCCGACCCGGCCCGCTGGGACCGCTCGACCTGGCATCGCTACCTCACCGAGGCCCGTGCCCAGGAGCATCTGCTGGCCGCGCGGCGCCGCCGCCTGCTCGCCGAGATCGGCGCCATGGAGCGCGGCGACGTGCTACATGCCCACTTAGGGGGCTCTGATGAGCACGCTCCCGCCGCCCTGCTACGCCCGCCACCCGAACCGCCAGCTCGATCAGCTCCCACGTTGGAACTGCTCGGCCACCAGATAAACGATGGCCGCGGGCGCTGCCCACTGGCGTCCTGACTTCTGCTTTGCGCCAATGGCGGTCATAAGTGGTCGCAAAGAGCGCACCTGAAAGCGGATGCCAGCTTGGTGCGTAATCAAGAACCTTGTCCCACATGAATGGATATTGACCGCCCCGACACAGGCTCACTCGATGACACAGATGTAGTAATGTGCGACAAGATGCTTTGATTTGTCTTAGCATGCTTCCTCAAAGCCTGTCTTATCTAAGTTAGGATGCTTAGGCTGGGATAGCGGCAAGGCAATTTCGTCAGTACGATCACGGATCAGAAAGGTGTTCGTCCCACCGGCAAGACCGACAGACCAGTGAAAACCGCAAAAGATTTATCGTCCATAGCAGCCTGCGGGATAAAATCGATGAGTGCCCCACTTCTTGCCTGCGCAGAGTTGAGCACTCCGAACCCAAACTCCACCATGAGAGCAAGGTGCAGGCAATCTGCCGCATGGTTTATTGGCATCCTGGAAATGATAGGCGATAGTAGCGCAAGCGCAAAGGAAGTCGCCTTACGCAATCGACGCCGAGCTACGAGCAGGCATACAACGATGATCAATGCTGCCGCAGCAAGCAGTAAACTCATCAATGATAGTGAGATAAGGATAAGACTGAGTGACCCGGGCACTCCATCCAGAAATGCGAGTAGAAAGCACGCTCCAATCATGGAGGCTAAGGGCTACCAAGGCCAATTATTACTCCGATGGCGGGATGGTGCCAGATCGGCCGTTGATTGGGTCAAAGCGGTAATCGGGGCAGCCTCTAGTCTGTGTTCTGGAACTAAACGGTAACTGTCAGCGCTGATAGCGGCACGCCCCGGACAGACGCAGGATTCGGGGCAGGCAAAGAGTTCAAAGCAAATACCAAGAACTCTGCACCGCGGCGCACCACGCGCAGGATCGAGGGCTTAGCTGGTGCAGAAGTTCGGTGCGGATATCCGCTTCTGCGGCCTAGGTCGCCATGAGCGGACAGGCTGCTTTCGGCCGGACGTGTCGGGGAGGCTGGCTGAGTAGCTCATCTACTTATTCCGGGCCACAGCAAGCGCGGCACCCGCCCCGATAAGGAAACCGCCCGACACGCGGTTCCGAAGACGTGCCCGCGACGCCAGCACACCCCTGACCCGACCTGCAAGAACCGCCCATGCGCAATCCACTGCTACTGCGAGAAGCAAGAAGACGACGGACAACACGGCTATTTGCGCGCCAACAGGCCGATCCACACGAACAAATTGTGGGAAGAAGGCACCGAGGAAGAATAACGTCTTGGGATTAGCCAATGACACGAGCAGCGCCCGCGTGAAGATGGTGTACGCCGATCTCGGTTCCGGCCGGACGCTTGCGAGATCAACCGGCGGCGCACGCCATTGCGCGATGCCGAGACAGATAAGGTAGGCAGCTCCGATCAACCGCAATAACTCGAACCACGCACCCAAGCTGCTTAGCAGCTCCGCCAAACCTGCGGCTGTGAGGCCGAGCTGGACCACCATCGCCGTGCTGGTACCGCCTACAGTAAGCAACCCGTATCTGGGGCCATAGCTCACGCTGTTGGCGATGATGAGGGCGACGTTTGGCCCCGGTATGAGCATGAGGATGGCGACAGCGGCGGTGAATGCGAGCAGAACGCCAGGATCAATCATTCGAACTGCCCTCCGACGAGCCTAGACGAAGGTCGCCTTTTTGCTGGCTCTGCTCAATAGCGGACGTTCCGCTTCCGCGTGGTTCACCTCGGAGTTGATGGACAGGCCCTAATCGACGGGATGGATGAGGAAGGAGACAATGAGGAATGGGAGGAGCGGGATTGGGAACTGTCCTCCACGCCGATGCCGTCGCGCCCTCTCGTGTTCTGATGCGTCCTGAACCGCCGCGCTGATCGCGACAACGGGTGAGTCCTCGCCATGCTCGCTGCGCTGCGCGTGGCTCCGGTCCCGTGCTGCGCATGCCGTGGTCCCGCTCATCCCGCCGGTTCCTCTCGGCCGCACACGAGAGGACGCTGACGGCATCGGCCCGAAGCCTCCTCTGGGTGAGATGAGAGGATGAAACCATGGCTGGAAGCCTCAACAAGGTTACGCTGATCGGCAACCTCGGCAAGGACCCGGAGATCCGCAGCACCCAGACCGGCGACAAGATCGCCAGCTTCACCCTCGCCACGAGCGAGACCTGGAAGGACCGCGCCAGCGGCGAGCGCAAGGACCGCACCGAGTGGCACCGCATCAGGATCTTTGGTGACGGGCTCTGCGGAGTGGTCGAGCAGTACCTGAAGAAGGGCAGCAAGGTCTACCTCGAGGGCGCCCTGCAGACGCGCAAGTGGACCGATCAGTCCGGCCAGGACAAGTACACCACCGAGATCGTTCTGCAGCCGTACAACGGCAAGCTCCTGATGCTCGACGGCAACGGCAGCCAGAACCGGAATGGTAACGGCGGGCATGCCGACAACACGGGCCACGGCGACCTCGACGACGAGGGGCCGTTCTAGGCCGCCGCCACTCCCGGCACAGGGCTTCCAACTTCGTCCTTCGATCCCAACAAACGCCGCGCGGCTCCCGCGCGGCGTTCGCCGTTTCACAGGAGCCAACACGATGCCGGCCGTTCTGAACATGACCGCGCTGCCCGGCCACCTCAAGAAGACCTCCGGCTACACCAGCAAGGTACTCGAGATCCTCGGCCGTCAGTTCGGGCGAGACAGCAAGATCATCAGCAGCGTGGCCGACGCACGCGAGGCGGTCGCGACCTTCGCCGCCCGGATCAAGGCCGAGTACCCGGACACCTCATTCTACGTCAGCCTGTCCGTGCGCAAGGGCGACCGAAAGCCGCGCGGCTTCGACGACGCCAGCCGCAATGGCGGGCTCGGCCAGGACGACTGCCTCCTCCTGCGCGACGGGGAGGCCGCATGATCCGGCTGTACCGCGGGCAGCGCCGCCGTGGCGGCGCCAACCCGCTCGGCGTCGGCGTGATCGCCACCGGCTCGATCTACTACCTGCAGGACTGCGGCTTCTTCGACAGCCGCTTCGGCGGTCAGGCCGTGTGCCGCAACCCATGGATCGTCGAGGGCTTCCTCAACGGGACCGTCGGCGCCGGCCGTCGCAACCGCGACACCGGGTTCTGGGAGAGCGTCACGATCAGCGGCCGGTCCGACACCGCCGTGGTCCGGTCGCTTCGCGACGGCCGACGCAAGACCGTCAGCGTTCAGCTGCTTCAACTGCACGATGACCTGACGCTCACGAAGTTGCCGACGGACTATCCGACACTGCCGGACATGCGATTGTACTGCATGTCGCGACGCGCACACCTTCGGTGCGCGGCGTGACCGCGCGGGAGATGAGTTGCGACCATGCGGCGCAACTCAGCTGTCTCGCGAGCGTGCGCAGCTGGCGACAGGAAGCGTCCCATCTGCGGGAGCATGCAGAGCGTCCAGCCCTGACGATCATGCAGCGCGAAGCATTCCTACGCCAGGCGGATGCGGCTGAACGGCAAGCCGATTGGTGGCTGGAGGAGGTGGGACCGGACTGCTGATCTGGCGCGAACAACACACCTCGTTCGCATCAGTAATGGAGCAGGGACAGACAAACAAAACGGTGAGCCGCCCAAATAATCTCAAGTATAGAGTGATGGGCGCTTGTACCTTGCGACCAGCGTGCTAAATTAACAATCGAAGCACGGCGCCGAAACAACCGCCTCCCACCAAGCTGCCGGCTTCCCGTTGTCTGCTCAGCCTGAAGCAAACCTCTTGAGAAAAGTCGGTCAAGACCGCCGCAACTGCGGCCAACCCCGGAGCCTGTACCGATGACGACCTTCCGCATCAAGCTTGTCGAGACTTCCACCACCGAGGGAACGGCCGAGTTCGCGGTGGCGGCCACCAACGCCGAGGCCGCCGCCGCCATGATCTCCGCGGCCTACCGCGTCGCACGAGCGCAGAACATTGCCGTCCTCACGCTGTCGGACGGCCAATCGTCCGTCGTCGAGCGGAGCGACGTCATCGAGCGGGAGACCAGGTTCGTCCTCCTGGACGACGACGGCTCAGACCTGCAGACGATCGTGCCCAGGGAGGCAACGAGCGGTGCCCACTGAGGGGACCCTCGGCTATACTCGGACCACCACAGAAAGGAGGATCAGCACACCATGGATACCGTCGTTGCGCCCCTCATCACCGAGGAGGAACGGGCCCGCCGCCAGAAGGCCGTGACCACCGGCCGTGACAGCGTCCGGCTCGAGGGCTTCCACCTGCCGCCGGAGGTCGAGGCGTTGAACGCCCGCTACGTCGCCGGCGAGCTGACCAGCGACGAGCTCACCGCCGCGATCAAGCGGGCCGTCGGCTGATGCCACCGGATCCCGCGGCCGAGGCGCGCGAAGCCGCCCTCGTCGCCAACCGGGTCCGAGAGCTCAACGCCCGCCCGCCGATCGGCGAGTTCGATCGCGCTCACCTGCAGGTGGTTCACGCCTACCTGTTCCAGGATCTGCCGCACCACCGGACCGGCGAGATCCGCGGCGACACCTCCGGGTGGAGCAAGACCCGGATGCTGGAGGGCCAGACCGGGGCCCACGACGTCCACTACGCGCCCGACAACGTCGCGGGCCGCGTCGACAGGGTGCTCCGCGACCTGGGCGGCCCGGCCGCCCTGTCCGGCCTGCCGCCGGACGCCTTCGCCGGGGGCATGGCCCGCCTCTACGGCGACCTGGACCACGCCCACTCCTTCTACGAGGGCAACAGCCGCACCCTGCGTGAGTTCACGCGCTCGCTGGCGCAGGGCGCGGGCTACGAGCTGAACTGGGCGCCGACCGGCGCCGATGCTGAACAACGCAACCGCCTCTACGTCGCCCGCGACATCGCGGTGCTCGAACGGGCCTATCCGGGCCTGACGCCCGAGCGCGGCATGGAGACCAACGACCGCTACGAGGGAGAAACCGCGAGAGAGAGATGATCTTGCTCTAAATAATCAGCGGGACAAAATGTTTCTCTTACGATCAAGCTGTATAGCCATTTTAACAACTCTGGGCATGGTAGACATGAAGAGAGAACAAATTCTTTCAAGAGAAAATACTAGTGCTTCGTTTACTTTCGAGCGCTTTGAAAAGCTTAAGGATGGTCGCGCAGAGGCCGCTCAGCACGCACTCAATGAGCAGTTCCCACAAGGATCAGACGCAAGCTTGGTGGTTAATTACCTCGTCAGTATAGGGGCACATTGCGACTTCGTCGAGTTTAAAGGTTATTTCTATTACTGCAAGTATAGCAGGCCTGGTCATGGATTAATGGCCCTTGTCTCCACTATAGAATGGCAGGTCGGGGTTTATACTGATCCTAATGGCACTATCGTAGACCACATTGTTGTAGGACGATTTGTGACAGGTACATAGTAGTTAGCTAAGGAATTAGAATGGCAAGCATCCAAGTATTCTATAAGCCTGTATGAGGCGTCGCTGGCGCTGCCGGCGCTGCGCCGTCGCGGTCCCACCTTGGAGACAGTCATCAAAGAGGGGCTCACCCCGCTGCCCGGAGCCAGGCAAGAAGCCGGCACGAACGTGACTCCTGCCGACCAGGATACAGCTCCCGGCAGGAGCGCCCTCGGCTCGGCGCTCGCCGCGCTCGCCCGGCACGAGCGTCAGGCTTCCCTTCCGGATGCCCCTCATACGTCCATCGCCGAGCGGCTGCGGTCCAGGGAGAACGCCAGACCGTCCTCGGAGCCGGACCTTGCAGCACCGAAAGAAGGCACCCAGCCTGCCGGGCCAGGCTACCGGCCCAGCACCGGCCCAGGTTTCTGAAATCGAGCACCGAACGCACCTAGCGTTGGAAAAATGGTGCCGTGCCATGGCATCATGGAGGCATGAACGACATGACGCGACACGGAACAGGCTCCCACGACGATGTCGTCCGCACCGAAGTGGCGGTCGAAGTGGTCAACCGCGCCCGTGCGCTCGTCTATGCCCGCATCTACATGCTCGAGGAAGGCAGCGAGGCAGAGCGCCAGGAGGCCGAACGCCTCGACGCCAAGGCCCGCGAGCTGCACGACCTACTCGAAAGCCTGAACTACCGCGAACAGGGCCGGGTCGAGGCCGTGATCGGGCGCTGGGGCCCCCTCGTGCGCGACGAAGCTCAGTTCTGGGCTGCACTGCAGGACAGCCGCCCGCTCCTCGCCGCCTGAGGTGTCTGGAGAAGATGACCGACTGCGCTATGCGCTGGCGGACGACAGCCATGAGCACATCTTCCAGCGCCGCGTGTTGCCCAGGCTGTTGCCGGTGTCTGGGTCGGGAGGCGTACCGATTGCGGTGATCCTTGGCGGCCAGCCAGGCGCCGGCAAGACCCGGCTGCTGCACGACGCCTCGAACGAGCTGCGGGCCATCGGCGCCACGGTCGTCATCAACGGCGACAACCTGCGGTCCTTCCATCCCGCCTATGCGCGGCTGCAGCAATCCGACCCACTGAGTGCGGCACGCTACACCGACCACGATAGCGGACGCTGGGTCGAGAAGCTGATCGCCGCGGCACAGGAGCGCCGGTCAACTTGGTGATCGAGAGCACGATGCGCCGGCCCGACGTGTTCGTCCGCACCGGTGGCCAGCTGCGCAGTGCCGGCTACGAGATCGAGGCGCGGGCCTTGGCCGTGCCGGAGCATGTCTCCTGGCAGGGAGTGCATCAGCGGTACGAAGCGACGCTGGCTGTGGCAGGCGCTGCCCGGTTCTCCGCATGCGAGGCGCACGATGCTGGTGCCGCCGGCATGCTCGACACCCTTCGCCGCATCGAACAGGACCGCCTCGCCGATCGCGTGCTGATTGCCACCCGCACCGGGGCCGTCCTCTACGACAACCGGTTGGAGAACGGCACTTGGCGCGAAGCGCCTCGCGCAGCGGAGGTGGTGCAGGCCGAGCGCAGCCGGCCTCGCACGTCGGAAGAGCTGCGCGACATCGAGCGGGTGTGGTCGGCCATCCTGGGAAGCATGCGGGACCGGCGGGCGCCAGCGGACGAGTTGGCGCGGGTGCAACGCCAGGCAACCGAGGACCTGCAGGTCTTCCAGGGGCAGGCCACCCCGCTTACCGGGGCACCATCCAGGAGCGCCCTCGGCTCGGCGCTGGCCGCGCTCGCCCGGCACGAGCGTCAGGCTTCCCTTCCGGATGCTTCTCACACGCCCATCGCCGAGGGGCTGCGGCGCAGGGACGAGGCCAAGCCGTCCTCTTCCCCCGATCCCTCTCCTGCGAAGCCCGAGGAGCCCGCGCCGCCCGCTCCAGGCTACCGGTCCACCAACGGTCCAGGCTTCTGAGCCTCAGGCCGGATTCGGGCCGGCGGGCGCCGGAGACGGCGCCGGGGCATCCGGCGCCTGTAGCGGCTCCAGCAGTTCCGCACCGTTGTTGCGCACCGCGTTGACCGCGGTGCTGATCGGCCAGAGCCGCAGCACATCGTCGGCCGCCGGCCGCAGCAACGCGTTGACGTCGCCGTCCTGCTCCCCAAGCCACAGCGGCCAGTCCTCCGCCTCCAGGATCACGGGCATGCGGTGGTGAACCGTCTGCATCGGCCGTTTCGCCTCCGTGGTCAGCAGGCAAAACGTCCGCACCACCTCCCCGTCCGCCCCCGTCCGGCCCCTTCCAGCCCTCCCACAGCCCCGCCAGCGCCAGCGGGGTGCCGTCCGCGCGGGCGATGGCGAACGGCTCTTTGGGCTGGTCCGGCTCACGCCTCCACTCGTAGAACGCCCGCGCCGGCACGATCGCCCTGCGCTTGGCGTAGGCGGCCGGAACGTCGGCAGCTTCGCCACGGTCTCGGCGCGGGCGTTGATCGGCTTCTGCGCGGCCTTCGGGTCCTTGGTCCAGCTCGGCAGCAGGCCCCACTGCAGCGGGTCGAGGTGGCGCTCGCCGGTCTGCGGCTGGCGCCGCACCGCCAGCGCTTTCTGGCTCGGCGCGGTGTTCCAGTTCGGCGGCATGTTCGAGGTCGCATTCTGCGTCCCGAACATGCGCCCGATCAGCTCGGGTGGAAGGTCGACCGCGAACCGGCCGCACATGCCGTGGCGCGCCTCAGCCGGCCGCGCTGCGGCCGGCCTCGATCAGCCAGGACGTGTTGGCCTCGGGCGAGCGCACGGTCCAGGTCTCGCTGCGCTTGGCCAGCTCGACCGCTCGCGCGCTACCCTTCGCCTCCTCCGCCCGCACGTGCGCCTCGACCAGGAGGCGGGCCGCCTCCGTGGTCAGGCTGTCTGCGCGCTCGGTGAGCGGCTGCAGCCAGTAGCCCTCGCTCTGCGCCCGCACCACCTGCTCCTGCGCCTCCGTGGCCACCAGGGCGGCGTCGTGCGCCTTACGGCAGCCTGCACCGCCTTGGCCACGATGGGGGCTAAGATCGCATCCAGCTCGGCCTGGCGGGCCTCGCCCGGCTCGGGGCGGACGTGGTTGAGGATGTGCTCGGCCACCTCCTCGTCCACCGCGTCCCGCAACTCGGAACCGGGCAGCGGCAGCTGGAAGCTCTCGGCCACCTGCAGCACTTCACGCACGTCCGGCTCGATCTCGCGCAGCAGGTCCAGGGTCGGACGCGCACGGCGCTCGACGGGGAATCGCATCACGTTGGTCGTGCCGGTCAGCAGCTCGATACGCATGACATCCTCCTTTCGGATCTGACGGCACACTAGGCTCGCCGACGCCCTCCCGCAAGCTTAATCCTTGATAAGGTTGTGCTTTTCCGGTTAGGGGCGGAGCACCACGTCGGCCGATGCCTGGGCGGTGACGTCTTCGGACACGGCCGTCGCCTGCGGCGGCGGGGCTGACACCGCCCTCGCCATGGCCATGACCCTGAACGGCGCGCGCGGCACGACGTCCGGCTCGTCCAGGCGCACGTCGCGCATGAAGCGCACGTGCAGCCCCAGCGTGGCGGCGGAGGACGCCGCGCGCTCCTGCAGCTCCTTGAGCGCCGCCGTGGTAGCCGCGTCGTGCGCCTTGCGGCGCAGCGCCGGGGAGATCTGCCAGTCGAGCGACGCGGTCGCCATGCCCTGTTGCTGCACCACCCCCACCAGGTCGAGCAGCGCCGGTCCGTCCGAGCCCCGCAACTCCAGCGTCTGCTGCGCGGTCCAGGTCGGCCGCTTGTCGTCGTTCGGCGACACCGAGTAGCCGATGGCTCGTGCCTCCACTCCAGCGACACCCCTGGCGGCCTTCATGCCGGCTGCCATCATCTCGTTAACGCGCCGCTGCGCGTTTGCGGCGGCCAGCGACGTGGCCTGCGACACCAGGTCTGCCACCAGCTCGTCCGGTGACACCTGGACCGAGCCGGTCGCTGAAAGGTGCAGGATGGTCGTCGCGGGAGGCAGCGCGTTATCGGCCGGCGCCTGCGGCTGGGTCTGGGCCTTCGCGGGTCCGGCTAGGACCGTGTGTAGGAGGAGCATGCTTCCGGTGAGCGCACATGGCCGGCGCATCGCTGGGTCCTTTCCTGATGCGAGGAACCAGCCTGCGGCAGCTTCGTGCGATCGGGTAGCTTTGGTGAGAGGTGTCGCCGCTTCCCACCCTTAGCGGACCTCGATGGACAACTATGGCCGCGGATGCTGCCTGCACCGGACGCTGGCCCCCGCTGATCCTCAATCGGCTTTTCGCCTCGCCAAGCGACCGGGCTCGTGCAGCCAGATTATCGGATCACGACAAGGTGTCCTCGGCCACACCGGCACGGAGCGCTGCACATTTTAGTAGAGCTTGGTCCGATATGGCTTCCTGGTCGTCCGCCATCTCCGCCTCCCGTACGTCTCGGACGATAGCCAGCCAATCCTCGAAGGCATCGAAGCCCCACTGGTTTTTCGCAAGGTTGCAAGCGAGGTGGGTGAGTTGTGTGTTCGCGTCGTCGTAGGCGATGTTCGCACTGTCGATCCGGTCGGCCGACACCTTCAGCATCTTGTGGGCCGTTTGTGTCAGAGGACCGCCGCATAGGGCGCACCCCCCCTTCTGGTCCGCCCATTTTCGGATAAAGAGGGCCACCAGGTCGGACTGGTTCGGCGCGGTCCTCTTCGGGTTTTGGTGAACGCTGTACTCGCCACCACTCTTCACGCGCGCCTCGATCAAGGCCGCAAGCCGGGCGGCCTCCTGTTTGATGGACTTTTCAATCGCCCCGGAGAGGGCACCCATGAGGAGCATGTAGTCCTTGACGGGCTGGGCCAGGTTCAGCTCGATCCTTCGCACGGGAAGAGTCGTGGCGGCTTCGCGTTCGGCTCCTGTCACTTCGATGACGTTCCCCCGGTTCTGAATGGCCGCGAAGGACGAATAGGTTCCTGGCGTGACGACGCGCGCTTCGGGAAAGGGCGGCCCGATCATCACCGCCGCGTCGAAGACGGCCATGGAGTGGGGCCATGCCTCTTCTCCAAATTCCGCGACGGTCTCTGCTCATTGCCAGGCCGGGACAACCGTTTTTGTCTTGAGGACATGCTTCGGCTCGATCGACACCGCCGATATGATCCGGCTTCGGTGTTCCGCGTTCTTGGTCATCCCTGGGTTAGTCGTGCCGACATACAGCAGAATGTCCCGGCCGGGCCGGAACTCGGCTTGTAGCCGTCGCCCCACGCTCGGCTTGCTGAACGACAGACACGGCCAGTTGTCCCCGATCGGACCGAACTCGCTCTTCATGAGCACTCGACCGCCGGGTTCCATCATGTCCGAGACAAGCACGCCCGCGCTCCGTATTCCTTACCGATTAGCATACCCATTCGGCCTGGGCGTCGCCGCTTGAAATGCTGTCGGGTTGCTGTCGTGTCCCCAGGCGAGAAAAACGGACACGTTGCCGGGGTAGCAAGGAGAGCGGCATGGATCACTCGACGACAGCCGACAAGCCCACGATGACGCCCGGCGCCAGGTCGGGATGCTGGTAAAACTTTACCGGGACGCGATGGGATGGAGCCAGGAAACCCTTGCCGAGTTATCCGGAGTAACGGTGCGGACGGTCCAGCGCATCGAAGCGGGCCAGCCCTCCAGCCTGGACAGCCGCCGCGCGATCGCCCGGGGGTTTGAGATTCCCGACCTGGATATTTTCTCCAAACCGATGCCCTTCCCGACCGCTGCCGAGCTGGAAGAACGGAAGGCTGCATTCGACCGCGATCACGTGGTGCTCGATGCTGTCAGGGCAGATGGCCGCAAGGTGATCTCCCTGCTGCTGGATAGCCCGGGCAACGCGGCCATCGGCCCCGTCAGCACGGTCGATCTGCCGCGCCCGGCCCAAGATGCTCATGCGGCGATTCTGGACTACTTGCGGGATTGCATGGATGTAGCCGATGTCGCTTCCCGGACCGAGATGCTGGGCTACGGCGACTTTCTGGACGAACTTCTCGTTCCCCTTCGCGAGGCGGGCTACTGCCTGTGCGCGGCGCGGCGGGATACCAGCGTCACGAGCAAAGGATGGGTCAATCCGACCCCCATGGCGGTGAGCATCACCTACCTGGTAGCAGCTCCCATCGACGCCGCACCATCAAAGCTTGCTGTCGCCCGGAAGGTTGGTCAGCCATCGTTCTGATAGCTACGATGTCTCTCGTGGTGGCCACCTTCTGCTACTCGGAGTCGGAGGACCACTTCTTGTTCGAGCATGGCGGCAGGTTATCCGGTTTGCCGTGATGATGGAGGCTCCCGGGGGATCCCCAGGGGCCTTTTCATGTCCGGTCCACCAGGTCAGGGGAGTAGGGGAGTAGGGGAGTAGGGGAGAGTTGGGTTCAGCGCGCTACCAGTGCGCCTAAACATCGGGGCGGTCAGGTTGCTGGCGGACTTGGTGGCTCCTCAATGCGAAAGGTGAGGGCGGTAGGAAAGGAACGGCAACTTAGTCCGGGCATCGTCGGGCCGAGCCCGCCAACTTGTGACATGATAAGCAATAATTTTATTGTCTACTCCCCGCGCATGGAGTATGACATGTCGGGCAATAAGCAGGTGTGGAGTGCCCAGGGCAAGAAAGGAATTCAATAGCTCGCTCCTCTTTCCGGATGGCTCGATCCTGCGCATCCGGGTTTGGGAAGTGGCCGAACCCGTTCCGCCGTCCGAACACCGCTTCAAGTATTCCTGCTTCTACGGCCGCCCCGGGGAGCGGGTGGTCCTCTACGACAACGAACGGGGCAAGGGCGACCATCGGCACTATGGCGAGCGTGAGGAAGCCTACGTGTTCAAGGATATCGAGGCGCTGATTACGGACTTCCTCGCGGACGTTCGCCGCGAAAGGGGAGAAGGCTGATGGGCAAGGAGCTTCAAGTCCACGTCGGGGAAACCATGGACGATGTGGGCGCGCGCGCGATCGCCGCCTGGCACCGCATGGGGCGCGGCGAGGAGGTCAACGAAAAGCATGTCTCCTTCGAGACGTGGGAGACGATGGTGCGGGTGCTGTCCCCCAAGCGGCTTGAGCTGCTGCGGCACATTCACAAAGACCCTGCCAAAAACATCCGCGTCCTGGCCCTGGCACTTGGTCGGAACTACCGCCGGGTCCACGAGGACGTGGAAGCCCTGGAGGCGGCCGGGCTGCTCGATCGCGACAAGGAAGGGCTACGGGCGGAGTATGATTCGTTCGATGTGGCTATGCGGGTTGCCCTGTAGATGCGGTTCAAGGGTGATGATGCCGAAAAGCCGCCCGCAAACATGCGATATTGGACCCTGATGCATTTCGACAGCGCGGAGCGGATCTCGCATATCGCCGTGGGAGGCGACCACTTGTTTACTTGGTATCAGGTGGATCGGTCAGGGAAGAAGACATACGATCCGCGTGGGCAATTTAAATCCTCTGAAGCTGCGATGGGTGACGCGGAACGCTACTTCAACTCGTCCGTCATCGGACCTTTCGTGCCGGAGTAAAGTAGCCTTCTCCCAAATTTTCAACTGGCTCCGATCGTTCTATGACGAAAAATGCAATAACCGATTTTACTCGTCGCGATCTCTTCGACCATCTTCGCATCTCTGGCATTAGCTGGTGCGGTCAAAAGACGGAATCCGACTTTCTGGAGCGGGTGTTCACCATCTCCAAGCTACCCAGCAACGACTATCGGGCCTCCACCATGGAGGGCGATGTACATCTTCACCGTGAAAATTTCAGCGATTGGGGCGGCGAGGACTGGATCTACGACGATGGTCGTCTGGACCTCATGGGATGTCCGGACGAGACGCTCTTGCGCTTTCTGGCAGAGATGGTCCACCCGCTCGTGCGTCCCGATCAGGAGAAGGTCACCGAGATCGTGGATCTCGTGAACGGCTTCCTGGTGCGAGACGGGTATCAGCTTGAGGTTGCCTCGGTCATTTCAGGGAAGCGCATCTTCGCGGGGGTCGCGACCATAGGGCAGCAAACGGCCGGAACGGATGATGCCAAACGCGTTGCCGACGACATGGCATCCGATCATGTCGCCGGGCAGGTAACCCGCATGAAGGCATCGATCGTAAGCGACCCGGCCCTGGCTATCGGATCGGCCAAGGAGTTCGTGGAGTCCATCGCCAAGGGCATCCTCCGGGAGCAAGGGGTGCCGATCACGGGCAACGAACCCATGCCGTCACTCGTCCAAATGGCACGGAAGGAGCTGAACCTGACAATCAGCCCGGAGATGGACGAAACCCTCAAGGGCACGCTCACGGGCCTGTCCAGGGTGACGCAAGGATTGGCCGAACTGCGGGGGAAGCTTGGCACCGGACATGGTGCCACCCCGGACGTACCACGCCCTCCTGTCGAGGTGGCGCGTCTGGTCGTCGGCATGGCTACGACACTGGGCGTGTTCCTCTACGAGGTTCACCGGAACCGGAGGAAGCCACCGGAGCCACCTGCCATCCCGGATTTGGGGGACGATATACCTTTCTAACCCGATCAGGGGCAGCCCAGGCTATGAGGGTGACGTAACAAACAGGATTGCAGACCGGGAGCGCGGGTTGGGAATCATGGAAGGTAGCGAGGCAAGACTACAGGCCACTATACAGCAAACCTCGATTCCAGTGATCGTCAGGCGAAGTGGGAAAGGCAGGCCTCTGCGTATGCGGCTTCCCTATGAAGAAGGCAATCGGCAGTGGTTGCAGAATGGAAAGCGGAACTCCCCAACTTGGATTCCGAGCCGCAAGCATTAGGAAACCTCAAAAGCTTGGTTCAATGATTTGGTCGAACAGTTGCTGAAGAAACACAAGAAACTTTATATAATACAACCGTATAGAGAACAGGAGCAGTGCGCGCCAGCATGCATGAATGCTATGGGTCACGATGCCAGTGTTCTTGCATGGGTGCCAATCATGGCGTCGGGAATGACGGTCGTTGGTTCGAGGCTTCGGAAACCTTTGCAACCCGTTCTGGCGAAGAATACCATGCTTGTAGATTGATGATACTCAAATAACAGCTTCTGTATCGTCAGTCTGGCCTTCCCCGGATCACGCCTGCGTCCTCCAACACCTCGTGGCTCATGTCCGAAAGCACGCCTTCAACCCGCTCGCGGCACTCGTCCGGCGCGGTGACAATCTCCAATTTGGAAAAGCTCATGACCCGGAAGCCATGGATCACGAGTAGCCGTTCCATTTCCATTTTCGCAGGAAGGCGTTCGCCGGGGCGGTGCCCGTCGATGAGGATGGCGAGTTGCCGGGCGTGGTCGTGGTGGCGGCATTCGAGGGCGAACGTCGCGCGCAAGCCTTCTTCCAGCTCCGGAAAGTAGCACACTGATGTTTGCCAGCCGGAGCGGGGCCGTTTGGTCCAGTCTGGCAGCCACTTCACGTCATTGAAGCCATCCACCGCTGTAAAGAGATGGGCAATGAACACGGTTTCAGCCGGAGACTGGTTGCCCGGTAAAACCTCGTTCACGCCTCCTCAAGGTCCGCGCGATACTCCTCGGCTTTCTCCCGAAATCGTTGCCGGGCGGCCTCATCCGCCTTGTCCACCGCGCTCACGTGGTCGCCGCGCAAGCTGCGGCGCCCTCAGGCGAGGCAACCTTCTTGGGACGTCCCCTGCCCCGCTTCGGCGGGACGCTGCCCTTGTCGGCCGCCTGCTGCTTCTCGCGTGCCAGGGCGGCATACAAGGTCGATTGGGACACCCCGAAATTGCGGGCAACCTCCTTGGGGCTGATCCCCGCTGCCAGCTCGCGGCGGACCCTGGCAAGCTGGCTCCCGTTCAGCTTCAGTTTCCGAGTCCCCAACCAGTCAGCATCAGCGTCCTTCCTATCCGCCCAATCCCCAAGCACACCATGCCAAAGGATCAACTGTCCGAACAGGATTGTAGGTCTGGATTCCACCACAACCGGCGGTCCTGTGGCTGGCAGCGGTTACCGAAAGTCACGCGTCGGCACCTTGATGCCTGACCCCAGAGCCAAGTCTGGGATGTAGATGTCCCGGACTGGCCGTCCACCCGGGCCGCGCCCGGTCCGTCGCGCGGATCGCGCGCGCCGGGGTGCGTCGCCCCATCGCCGCGGCCATGGGTCAACGGGAACGCCTCGTCCCGCTCGCCCACGCTGCGCAGTAGGTCGGACAGGTCCTCCAGCCGGTCGGTGATGACGTGGGTCACGTCGCCCTCGCGCTGCACTTTGCCATGGCAGGCGATCATCCCGGCCGAGAGCACCAGCCGCCGCTGCTTCTCAAACCGGTCCGGCCACAGGATCAGGTTCGCCGCCCCGGTCTCGTCCTCGATGGTGATGAACATCAGGCCCTTGGCCGAGCCCGGCTTCTGCCGCACCAGCACCACGCCCGGCACCACCACCCGCCGCTCATCCCGGACGTGCTCCAGGCCCGCGCACGTCACCATCCCCCTGCCGCGCAGCGTGTCGCGCAGGAAGGCGACCGGATGGTTGCGCAGGCTCAGCCCGACGCTGCGATAGTCCTCGACCACCTCACGGCCATCCCTCATCGCAGGCAGCGCCACCGGCGGCTCGATCGCCTCCGGGAGGGGCTGGTGCGGCCGATCGGCCGCGGCGAACAGCGGCAGCACGGTGTCGGCCAGCCCGCTGACCGCCCACGATGCCTGGCGACGGTCCAGCCCGAGCCCCCGAAAGGCGTCCGCCTCCGCCAGCCGCTCCAGCGCCGCCGCCGGCACCCCCGCCCGTCGCCAGACCTCCTCCACGCTGCCGTAGGGCGTGTCGCTCCGATGCGCCACCAGCTGCGCTCCGTGCCCGTTGGCCAAGCCCTTGGCCATGCGCAGGCCCAGGCGCACGGCGAGCTTCGCCCGCCCGCGCCGGTCATCGAGGCCGATGCGCTCCAGTGTGCAGTCCCAGCGGCTGGCGTTCACGCAGACCGGCCGGATCTCGACCCCGTGCTCGCGCGCGTCCCGCACCACCTGGGCCGAGGCGTAGAAGCCCATCGGCTGGCTGTTGAGCAGCGACGCGCAGAACACCTCGGGATGGTGGCACTTCACCCAGGAGGAAGCGTAGGCCACCAGCGCGAAGCTGGCGGCGTGGCTTTCGGGGAAGCCGTAGGAGCCGAACCCCTCCAGCTGGCTGAAGGTCCGCTCCGCGAACTCCTGGGCGTAGCCGTTCGCCACCATGCCGTCGATCAGCTTGGCCTTGAAGTGGCTGACGCCCCCGGTGAACTTGAAGGTCGCCATGCTGCGGCGCAGCTGGTCCGCCTCGCCCGGCGTGAAGCTGGCGCACTGGATGGCGACCTGCATCGCCTGCTCCTGGAACAGCGGCACGCCCAGCGTCTTGCCCAGCACCGCCTTGAGCTCGGGCTTCGGATACTCCGGCTTCTCGATCCCCTCACGTCGGCGCAGGTAGGGATGCACCATGTCGCCCTGGATCGGCCCCGGCCGCACGATCGCCACCTGCACCACCAGGTCGTAGAACGTAGCGGGCTTCAGCCTGGGCAGCATCGACATCTGCGCCCGGCTCTCGATCTGGAACGTGCCCAGCGTGTCCGCCTTGCGGATCATCGCATACGTGGCGGGGTCCTCGGCCGGGATGCTGGCCATGTCCAGCTGCTCGCCGCGGTGCTCCTCGAGCAGCTCGAACGAGCGGCGCATGCAGCCCAGCATGCCCAGGCCGAGCACGTCGACCTTCATGAACTTCAGGGCGTCGATGTCGTCCTTGTCCCACTCGATCACCTGCCGGTCGGCCATCGCCGCCGGCTTCACCGGCACCAGGTCGTCCAGCCGGTCCTGCGTCAGCACGAAGCCGCCCGGGTGAGTGCCGAACTGCCGCGGAAAGCCGATCAGCTCGCGCGCCAGCTGCAGCGCCAGGCGCAGCCGGCGGTCCCGCAGGTTGAGGTTCAGCGCCTCGGCGTGCTGTTTCTGCACCCCGTCCTCCGACCAGCCCCATACCTGGCTGGCCAGCATCCCGGTCACGTCCTCGGTCAGTCCCATCACCTTGCCGACGTCACGGATCGCGCCGCGCGGCTGGAAGCGCATGATCGTGCAGCACAGCGCCGCCCGGTCCCGGCCGTAGCGCTGGTAGACCCACTGGATCACCTCCTCGCGCCGCTCGCCCTCGAAGTCGACGTCGATGTCCGGCGGCTCGCGCCGCTCGGCCGAGATGAACCGCTCGAACAGCAGCCCGGACCGCACCGGGTCGATCGAGGTGATGCCCAGCACGTAGCAGACCGCGGAGTTCGCGGCCGAGCCGCGTCCCTGGCACAGGATGTCCTTGGAGCGGGCATAGCGGACGATGCTGTTCACCGTCAGGAAGTAGGGGGCGTACTCGAGGCCCCCGATCAGCGTCAGCTCGTGCCGCAGCTGCTTCTTCACGTCCGGCGGCAAGCCGTCAGGGTAGTGCAGCGGAATGCTGTCGCGCACCGCCCGCACCAGCGCCTGCTGCGGCGTCTCCCCCGGCACGTCCGCCTCGTCCGGATGCTGGTAGCGCAGCTCGGACAGGCTGAAGGTGCAGCGCCGCGCGATCTCCTCGGTGCGTGCCAGTGCCTCCGGGTAGCGCTCGAACAGCCGGTGCATCTCCTCCGAGCTCTTGAGGTGGCGATCGGCGAAGCGCTCGCGCCGGAAGCCGGCATCGTCGATCGTGCAGCCCTCGCGGATGCAGGTCACCACGTCCTGCAGGATGCGCCGTGACGGATCGTGGTAGAGCACGTCACCCGTCACCACGGCCGGCACCCGCGCCACCTGTGCCATGTCGTGCAGCAGCCGTAACCAGACCTGGTCGCCTGGCCTGCGGCGCAGGCTCAGGGACAGGCAGCAGCGGCCTGGAAACGCCGCTCGCAGCCGCCGCAGCTCCGCCTCGAGGCGATCGTCCGGGGCATCCGGCAGCAGGATGGCCAGCAGGCCCTTGGCCGACCGTGCCAGGTCCTCCCAGCCCAGGTCGCACCCAGCCTTGCCGGCCCGGCCCTTGCCGAGCGTCAGCAGGCGGCATAGCCGCGCGTAGCCGGCCCGGTCGATCGGGTAGACCAGCACGGGCGAGCCATCGCGAAGGTTGATCCGGCAGCCGACCAGGAGGCGCAGACCGATCTCCTCGGCGCGGCCGTGCGCGCGGGCGATGCCCGCCAGCGTATCGTGGTCGGCCATGCCGATCGCGTCGTAGCCCAGCGCCTTGGCGGCCACGAACATCTCCTCCACGTCGCTGGCGCCGCGCAGGAAGCTGTAGTTGGTCATGACCTGCAGCTCGACGTAGCCGGACACGGCCTTAGTCGGCGTTCGGGTGCCGGTGCGTGCTGGTGGTCGGTAATGGGGCGTCGGGGCGACGCATCAACACAAATCCTGATTTCTGAAGATGCGCCACCAGCCGCTCGGCGGTGATGCGCGCCATCGCGTCGTCGGCGTGATGCACCCGCCGCCGCCCGTCGAAGCGCAGCGCGAAGCTCAGGCTCTGCTCGATCTCGTCGGTGCTCGCCGGACGCAGCTGAAGTTTGTCGTCGTCGCTCATGATGCGTCCCCGCTCAGAAGAAGCCGTGCAGGAACCAGGCGAGACCGCCCGTCGCCGGGTCGAGCCCGTCGCCCTGGCGATACAGCCAGAAGCGCCGCCCCTCGGTGTTCTCCACCGCCCAATAGTCGCGCACGGCGGCGACCTCGCCCGGCCGGCGCCACCACTCGCCGGTGATGCGCTCGGGACCGTCGGCGTGCGTCACGCGGTGCCGCACCCGCCGCCAGGTGAAGGCTTTCGGCGGATGGTCCGGCATCATCGCCAGCGCCTCCACCTGCTCCCGGGCGGCGCAGCAGCCGCACCGGACGCGGCCAGGACGACGTCCAGGGCGTCGCTCCCGCCGGGCCGAACACCGGAACCCGGCTCTGCGAGCGCTCCGGAACGTCGCTCTCCAGCGATATCAGCCGGTACACCCGGTCCGCCCCGAGCCGGTTGCTCAGGCGGTCCACCAGCTCGGCCAGCGCCGCCTCGCCCGGCTGGTCGGTGCCCAGGCCGCTGCCCTGCTGCCGGTAACCCAGCGCCTCGACCAGCGGTAGCACCAGCAGCATCGCCTCGACGCCCAGCCCCGGATCCACCTGCTCGATCCGCTCCCCGAGCAGCCGGGCCAGATGCCGCGCATCCCGCACCGGTCGCGCCGTCCCGGCGCTGATGACCTGCACCGTGGCGTCCACCCGCTCGTAGCGCAGGTCCAGCCGCCGCGCGCCCTCGCCGCGCCGCTCCAGCTGCGCGCAGGCCTCCTCCACCAGCACCGCGATCACCGTCGCGAACGCCTCGGGGGTGGACAGCGGCTCCACGAAGCTCCGGCGCACCGCGACGATCTCGGACGGCAGCACCGGCTCGATCGGCTCCGACACCCGGCCCAGGGCCTGATCAAGCCGCAGCAGCAGCCCGGCGCCGAAGCGCCGGGCCAGCGGACCCCGCGGCGCGGTCGCCAGCTGCCCAACCAGGTCGAGACCGAGCTTGCGCAGCCCGCCGATCGTCCGGCCGTCGAGACGCAGCGCCTTGCCCGGTAGCAGTGCCCACCGCGTCGGCGACGCCGCCGACATCCACCACCACGATCGGGCTCCCGGCGAAGCGGGCCATCGCGTGGGCACCTCCCGGGGTGTCGGCGATTGCCGCCCTACCCCGCAGGCCCTGATCGGCCAGGTGCTTCACCAGCCCATCCAGCATCGCCCGCTCGCCCCCGTAGAGGTGCGTGCAGCCCGTGACGTCGATCCATATCCCGTCCGGCGGATCGGGCGCGGTCATCGGTGACAAGCGCAGGCACCAGGCTGCGAGGCGTCCCAGCGCCTCCGCATCGTCGTCCAGGGCGGCATCGACCACGGTGAGCTTCGGCACCATAGCCTGGGCGTGCGCCACCGGCATGCCGGCGTGCAGTCCGAGCTCGCGCGCCGCCGAGCAGGCGGCAGCGATCACCATGCGGCGCCCGTCGTGCAGGCGTGTGACCAGCGGACCATCAGCCGGCAGCGAAGCGTCGTGCCGGCGCAGCCGGTCGATCGGCCAGTACGGTAGCCAAAGCGAGACGACCCTGCGCATCGCAACCCTCCACGATCCAGGATCCTCCCTCACCCCCTCGGCACTGCAGCAGCTCCAGCTGCCACAGCGGTCGGCTCAGCCCCGGGATGTCCGGCGCATGCGCCAGCGCCGCCGGGGACGGCAGCAAGGCGATCCGCCACCGCGTCGCCGCCGCGGACGGTTGCCGCAGCACGGGATCGTCGAAGCGCCGCGACCGGCGGATCAGCAGGCCCAGCACTTCCGAGCCCTCGGCTGCCAGCTGCAGCCGGCGCGAGGTCACCAGGTCGAGCCGGCCCTCCAGCTCACACACCACGCCGGCCACGTCGGCGACGCCCAGCGCCTCCTCCATGGCCAGCAGCGTCGTCTTGCCGGCGTCGACGAACACCACCCGGCGAGGGTCCAGCCCCGGATCCAGCAAGCCGCCAGCGAACACCTCCGTCTCGCGGCCGATCCACACCGCGGTCCCGGGGCGGCGGGCCAGGATGCCCGCCGCGAACAGCGCCAGTGCTGCCCCGGTCTCCGTGTCCGGACCGGCTGCCTGCAGCTCGTGCATGGCCCCCAGCAGCAGGCCATCGGCCGGCAGCTGCGTGTCGATCGCCGCGACCCCGAACGGCAGCGCCGCGGGCCCTCCGAAGATCGGCTTTCCCCGCTCCAGTCGGGCGATCTCCGCGCGCAGGCTCGCAAGAGCCTCCAGCCGTGCTCCTTCCATACCGACCCCCAAGCTCCAAGCGCAGGAACGTAACGTGAACAAAGTGGTTGCAGAAGGCCCTTTTCGTGCCTACGCGGCCCGGTCTGTTGGATATCAGTCGGATAAAATGCGAGCCCGAATTCCTACATGAACTCGAAGCGGCTCCGCCCGGAGTCGCGGACCCGTCAGGAACGCTGAATGCGGTCGTCGTCTCAGGTCATCTACCAGCCCTACATCGCGGGTGCTCGCGGTGCCTTGAATGCCGGACGGCGATCGCCTGCCGCTCACCGGAAGAAGGCATCCGCCGCGCCGAGCGCGCCCTCGCAGGCGGTTCCATCCTCGGTACCCAGGTCGTGCGGGTCACGCACGATGATGATGATGCGGGCGAGTTCGGCGAGCCGGAGTTCCTCGGGAAGGTCGGTCGCGTGCCGGAGGCAGATTGATGGACGACATCGCCCCCGACGTGCAGCCTCAGCCCGGCCACACCTGCCTCGTCTGCGGGTGCAGTGCGTCTTTCGGTTTCAACACTCGCGACGGGTCTGTTTGGACGTGCCTGGATCACCGCGATGCCGGTGAGCGTGTTCTGATCTCTCCGGCCTTGATGAGCCGAGGGCCTGCGGCGTCGGCTCGGTAGCTGGTCGGACGAGCCTGCCGTCTCTCGGGACCAGGCCCGATGCGGCACGTCTTACTGCGAGCCGGACAGGATCGACGGACCGCGTCCGGGCTGGGGCTGCCCCGCCCGCATGAACTGGAACATCTCGTCCGGCGACGAGAAGCCGGCCTTGGGTGCGTCCGCCGCCCAGCGACGCAACACCACATCCCCCTCAAAGAAGGGATTGCCGGGAAGCTGGCCATGATGCGTCGCATCGAGATCATCCCGATACGCCACGTAGTCCATCACCATGCACTGACGCTGGTACATGGAAAACGCTGGGAACCTGACGCCGTCGTAGCAATGCTTGACCACGGCGGTGACGCGGCTGGGGTCGTTGAAGGACTCGGCCGAGCCAAGGTCGACACCGGCTGTCACCATGTCCGATCTGAAAACCGGCGTCGAGTAGGCGTCCTGTGGCCCAAGCCCTGGTGTACCTGTCCCCGCACCCTGTTGACCACCCGTGTTCGGAACCGCACAGGCCGAGAGCAGGAGGAGCGCCCCAATCGAAGCAGTCACGCGGTGGCTCATGGGCTTCCTCCAGCAGGTCGGCACACTCTGGCGTGCAACGGTGCGAACGGGAACCGCCTCCGGGCGTCTCCTGCCGCGCGACAATCAGGATGAGAACGGGCCGACAATCAGGATGAGGCTCTGCGGGGTGCCTGGCGGCGCAGGGCGTAGCCCGTAGCCGGCGGGCACCCCGCAGATGGCGCCCTTTGCGCAGGGGCTGCTGATGATCGCGGCCGGGCGGGCAACGACGATGGCCTCCTCTCTTGCAGAGGATGCCGCGTTTGCCCGGCCGCCACGTCACCGATCGTCAGATGAGGCTGTTCATGAAGTTCCGACAGAACGACACGGTATCGATCGCCGCGGTCAAGGCGGGGTTCAGCCCCGCGACCGGCTACCGGATCGCCGCCGACCCGCAACTGCCCTCGCAAGGGCAGGCGCCGCGGGGTCGGCGGCGGCCCGATCCGCTCGCCGCCATCTTCGAGGTCGAGATCGTGCCGCTGCTCGCCGCCTCGCCCGGGCTGCGGGCGGTCGCGGTCTTCGAGGAGATGCAGCGCCGGCATCCCGAACTGGATGCCGGCGTGCGCCGCACGATGGAGCGCCGCATTCGCGCCTGGCGCGCCGTCCACGGACCCGAGCAGGAGGTCATCTTCCGACAGACCCATGAGCCGGGCTGGATGGGGCTGTCGGACTTCATCGACATGGCCGATCTCGGCGTGACCGTCGCCGGCGCCCCGCTCGACCATCTTCTCTACCACTTCCGCCTGCCCTGGTCGGGCTTCGAGCATGCCCACGTCATTCTCGGCGGCGAGAGCTTCGTGGCGCTGGCCGCCGGCCTGCAGGACGCGCTCTGGTCGCTCGGCGGCAGCCCGCACGAGCACCGCACCGACAGCCTCTCGGCTGCGTTCCGTAACCTCGATGCCGATGCCCGCACCGATCTGACCCGGCGCTATGAAGCGCTGTGCGCGGATTACGACATGACCGCCAGCCGCAACAATCGCGGCATCGCTCACGAGAATGGCGCGATCGAGAGCGCGCATGGCCACATCAGGAGCGCCTTGCGCGACGCGCTGTTGCTGCGCGGCTCGGCCGCCTTCGACGATCTCCCCGGCTACCGCCGCTTCGTCGATGAGCTCGTCAGCCGCAAGAACCGCCGCCACGCCGCCCGCATGACGCCGAACGGTCGCATCTGCGGAAGCTGCCGGCACGGCGCAGCTGCGATTACGAGGAGACCATCGTCGCCGTCACCTCCAGCAGCGGCTCCACCCTGCGCAAGGTGTTCTACACCGTGCCCTCCCGGCTGATCGGCCATCGCCTGCGCGTGCGCCTGCGCGAAGACCGGCTCGACCTGTTCGTCGGCGGCACGCCGCTGATGACGCTGCCCCGCGGCAGGGCGGCTGGCAACGGCAGACACGGGCACGTGGTCGACTATCGGCACGTGATCCACGCCCTGCGCCGCAAGCCAATGGCACTGCTCCAGCTCGCCTATCGCGACCAGCTCTTCCCGCGTGAGGCCTATCGACGGACCTTCGAGCGCCTGATCGAGCGCACCAGCGAGCGCGAGGCGTGCCGGACCATGGTCGCGCTCCTCGCGCTGGCGCACGAGCGCGCCTGCGAGGCCGAACTGGCCGAGCGCCTCGCCGCCGGCTTGGCCGACGGCAGCCTGCCCGACCTCGAGGCGTTGCGCGCATGCTTCGCTCCGGACCCCGCCCGCCTGCCGGAGGTGACCGTCAGCCTCGCGCCCCTGACCGCCTACGACATCCTGCTCGCGGGAGCGGCGGCATGACTGAACCGACCCAGCCGATCGACGCACAGCGCCTGACCCTGATCCTGAACGACCTGCGTTTGCCCGCCATCAAGCAGAACTGGCCGGAAATCGCCGCGCGCGCCGACCGCGAAGCCTGGCCTGCGGCCCGCTTCCTGGCCAGCCTCGCCGAACACGAGATCGCCGAACGAGACCGGCGGCGCATCGAGCGTCATCTGGCCGAAGCGCGGCTGCCGCCCGGCAAGAGCATCGACAGCTTCGCCTTCGACGCCGTGCCGATGGTCTCCAAAGCCCACGTCATGGCGATGTGTTCCGGTGACGCCTGGCTCGAAAAGGGCGCCAATCTCATCCTGTTCGGCCCGCCCGGCGGGGGCAAAAGTCACTTGGCCGCAGCGATCGGTCTCGCTTTGGTCGAGAACGGCTGGCGCGTGTTGTTCACCCGCACCTCCGACCTCGTGCAGAAGCTCCAGCTCGCCCGCCGCGATCTCGCCCTCGAGACCGCCATCGCCAAGCTCGACAAGTATCACCTGCTGATCCTCGACGACATCGCCTACGTCACCAAGGACCAGTCCGAAACATCGGTCCTGTTCGAGCTGATCAGCGCCCGATACGAAAGACGATCGCTCCTGATCACCGCCAACCAGCCTTTCGGCGAATGGGGCAAGATCTTCCCCGACCCCGCCATGACCCTCGCCGCGGTCGACCGCCTCGTGCACCACGCCACCATCTTCGAGATGAACGTCGAAAGCTATCGCAGGCGCGCCGCCGTCCAGCGCAAAACCACACCCGGCCGCCCCCCAACACGCGCGACAATCAAAACAGCCGAGCAATCGCCGCACAGCGACAATCAGCTCGCTCCTTGACCCTTGCCAGAGGCCATCAGAACGGTAACTCTCCCACCGCCGCGACAATCAGTTCTCATCCTGATTGACGCTCGCCTCTCACCCAGATCGTCGTGCGACACTCAGCAAGGCAGGGTCGCCGACCTCAGGCGTCGTGCAGCCCGAGCCGGCCGTGCCGATCAAGAAGTCGGTCTTCCCCACGCACATCATCTGCCTGGAGGATGGGAAGAAACTGACGATGCTAAAGCGGCACCTTCAGACATCATACGGCGTGACGCCTGATGACTACCGAGCGAGATGGCGTCTACTGATGGACTATCCGATGGTCGCTCCCGACTATGCGGCTCATCGCTCATCGCTTGCGAAAGGCGCTGGCGTTGACCGGAAGCGCATCAATCCAAATGCAACAGAAGAGATCTAATTCAAAAGATCCCTGCCGGTGTTCGAGGCAAGAAGGCCAAGACTAAGAAGGCCGTGTCTCAAGATTAGGATGCCTCTACTGAGAGTGATATACCCTAGCGGAGATTACCGGCCCTCTTACATAATCTGCGATGGCCTGCGACTATCGTTTTCTTTTTTTAAGCTTGTGATGCATCCACCTTCTTAGCGCTCTTGCCTCATAAGCGACTAAACAGCACAAGCGTTGGTTTACTTTGACATAAGTAGCTCAAGGCCATCTTGCTGACCTCGAAGTTCTATCTGGCCATCAATGGCAAATTGCGGTCTGTTACCGTGTTCACTACGTCTTTTCACTCGAAGGAGGCATCAATGGCAGCTAAAACCGCTTCATACCGACATGAGCCGGTTCAAGATGGCGTCCGCTTCCACGTAAGCCCAGCGCCTTTCCCGCTTCCTTGGGTGTTCATCCTTGCCTACGCTGCATTTGGGCTTGTTGCCCTATTTGCCTTTTTTGCTAGCCGCCAGATCATTATGCTCTTCATTGCGGCCGGTCTTGGTTTTCTGGTCTGGAGAACAGTTCAAGCCGGTCAAAAAGGCCGCGAGACCAGTATTTTCGACGTTACGCAAACCGGTATTAAGCGAAACCAGATGACGATCGGGCGAGCGCAGCTCCACGAGCTTCGCATCGACAATGATATATCTCATGAGCAAACCGTGGTTCCGGTCCAAGTAGCTCAACCAACGATGGTAGTCGGCGGTATGCTTCCGGACGCGTATATCGTCCAGCATGGGACCTCTCTAACGCGACCGGGCATGGAGAAGGCAGCAGCAGGCTACAAGAAGCTTCAGCGAGACGTTTCATGGCGAGTGGACGCCGAGGCTGGAGGTGTGGCGACGCGGCTCGCAGGTGGGATGGATTTAGTTACGGCCAGAGGCCTTGTCACCGACGTACAGCGAGCACTGAATGGCGCTCTGATCTAGAGTGCTGACCCTCAGCTTGCTAAGTGTTGTACTCCTCAGGGTCTTTGACTACGATCGACCCGGACTTCGATAAATGATGCGCTGGAGCTCGCTTACGGGTAGTGTCTCAGTTTGAAATAGATGCCGTTTTCGGGACGCGGGGCTTGTAGGCGCCGCGAGCCTTCGGCGCCTCAGCCCGCGCGTCGATCAGCGCCACCACGTTCTCCATGCCCCAGAGCTTGTCCGACAAGCCGGCGGCCATCGCCGGAGCAACCCGCAGGGTCTTGTGCTGGCGGATGAAGTTATACCAGCAGGTGTAGAGGGCGACCATGTGGGCGTGATTCTCGGCCTTCTTAGAGAATGCGTTCGTCAACCGGGTGAACCGGCGCATTGACATCCGCATGGTGAGGTTCTGACGCTCGGCATAGCTGGTGCTGACGTGGGCCTTCTCGGGGCGACCCTCTATGCGCGCCTGGGTGGCCCCAGTGCAGATACCGGGGCTGTAGCGGCCAGCGCCAGCCACGTCGCCGTAGTGCTTGATCAGCATGGCGTAGTCGATGTCGGCGCCGAACGCACCCTCTACGGCGTCCAGATAGGCCTTGTGGCCGTCCGTGGTGAGCTGCACGCGGTTGGCGAGCCGAGCCGCTACGTCCTGCATGAACTCGTTCGCGTAGCCCGCGTCACGGCCGCCGATCAGGTAGGACACGATGAGCTTGCTGTCGGCGTCCAGGGCGGTCCAGGTCCAGACGTCGCCAGCGTCCTCCGGGGCGGCCTTGGCGGTCGCGACGTTCTTCTGCTTGGCGTAGCAGAACGACCAGATCTCGTCGGCCTGGATGCGCTTGGCCTTAACGCCGACAACCGTCGCGTCATGATGGGCAGCACAGGCCTTACCCGCGTCCACCAGCAGGGCTGAGACGGTGTTGATTGACACGTCCACCACCCGGCTGATCGACCGCATGGAGCTTCCCTCGCAGAGCATCGAGAGGATCTGGACGCGCTTGGCGAGGGGAAGCTTGTTGCTCATGTCCCTTTGTAGTGAACTTTATGCTTAGGGTCAAGGACCATCTGCAAGCATCCTACGTCTTAACTCATGCTTGCACCATCGTCGCCAAAGGGCGATAGTGCAAGCACACAAATGGATTAAGATGCTTGCATATGAAAGATACCAAGAAGGTGGCAGCGGGAGAGGCTAGAGCGAAGGCCCTTGCTCCAGAGCGTCGATCTGAAATCGCGAAAGTCGCCGCGGATAAACGGTGGGCTTCACAAAGGACCTATACCGCTATCGAAGCTGGAAATTTCGAGAAGGAATTCGGCATCGACGTCGCGTGCTACGTGCTTAATGACCCGAAACGCACCGCTGTGATTAGCCAGCGGGGCATGGGCGAAGCGATCGGCTTTAGCAGGCGCGGCTCGCGCCTAGGGGTGTTCGCCGCCAGCCAGACAATGACCGGTTACATAGGCCGCGATTTACGGGATAAACTCGAAAATCCCCTTTCTTTTCAGACATCGGAGGCGGCCGCGGAATCGTCGGTCGCTAGGCTTGCGTACGGCTACGACGCCGCAATTCTGATTGATCTCTGTAGAGCTATTATTGAGGCCAGCCGAGACGGCAAACTTAAATCCGACCGATACAAGCGTATGGTTCAGCAAGCGCACGTCATCGACGCAGCATCTGCCAAGCTCGGTATCACCAATCTAGTTTATTCACTTGCAGGTTACAGCCCTACACGCGACGAAGTAATTCAAGCCTTCAAGTTATATGTTCTTGAAGAGGCGAAGAAATATGAGTCAGAGTTCCCGAACGAGCTATACCTTGAATGGCATAGACTCTATAATATTCCAGTTCCAGAGCGTGGAAAGCCTTGGTTGTTCAGGCACTTGACCGTGAGCCATGTATACCACCCGCTGGCTCAAAGTAGCGGACAAATTCTGACGCTTCTGCGGGCGCTTAAGGCCGGCGATGGCGACCGAAAGAAGAAACTCTTCCAGTTCTTGAACGAAATCGGCGCTCGCGCCCTGCGTATGCACCTTGGACGCGTTCTTGAAATGGCTGAGTCGGCAGCTACCAAGGAAGACTACGAAGCTCGTGTAAAACAGAGATTCGGCGACCAGCGAGAGCTTGATCTTGTCACTTCTTCCATCGCCCCGCCGCCGCCTTCTTAGCAATTTCCGCCCGCTGCTCCGCCGTTAGGTTCCGAGCGCGGGCGGCTCCGCCCAACTTCCCGAGCTGGGCCGCCGCGCTCGACGCTGCCTCCCGCTCATCCTGTTCCTCGCCGGTCGCGATCCGCATGACCTTTACCGCGGCGCCGATCAGGTCGGCGGGACGCTTCTCCCCTCGGGGGCCTTTAGGCATCTCCATCCTCCTTTGGCAGAGGACACCCAGTCATCGCACACACGGACTGGACGAAGGCCCGGAGCAGTTGTTCGTCCGACAGCGGGCTTTCGAAGACAGGGAAGTCAGTCGAATTACCGCCTGGATGTCCAGGTGAGTTACAGCGGACCACGTTGATGTAACGTCCGGTCCCTGCCCAGTCGCGGTGTTCCCCATCCTCACGACGAATGACCCAAGCGCGTTTGAACGCGCCCCCGCATTGGTCCCACTCGATATACGGTTGACCCTTGCCGTCGCGTTGGACCTTCACTACCGCCTCCATGCCTATCGCTAAGCATGGCACCGATCGGCGGCGAGGGCCAAGGTCAGACTTTCGAGCGCTCAATTTCAAACTGAGACACTACCGAATTACGGCTGAGTTGGCCGTGCTCCGGCCCTTGTGCGCGGTCGCGCAGCCCAGTTGCCCGCGGTTCTTTCCCGGCGGCCTTCCGGTCTTGGTGCGGCAGAGCCTGGCCCAACGCACCACGATGCTGGATAGCGTCCGCGCTCGTGGTGGAAATTTGCTGACGACGGCGGTGTAGGCGGAGGTGGTCATCGAATCGGCTGGTTAAGGTGGAGTTGCGAGCTTCAACCTGAACCGGTGAGGACCCGATGACCGAGGACAGACTACCGCTGGCCGAGCTGCTGGCGAAAGTCGGAGATGGCGACTTCCTGCGCAGTGCTGCGGAGGCCGTGGTGTAGTTGCTGATGGAGACGGATGTGGATGGGCTGATCGGCGCCGGGCGGCACGAGCGCACGGCCGAGCGGGCGACCTACCGCAACGGCTACCGCGACCGGACGCTGGATACGCGGCTGGGGAGCTTGCAGCTGCGGATCCCCAAGCTGCGGCAGGGCGGCTACTCCCCGCCGTTCCTGGAGCCCCGCAAGACGTCGGAGAAGGCTTTGGTGGCCGTCATCCAGGAGGCCTGGATCGGCGGCGTGTCCACGCTGCGTGCCGATGACCTGGTGCAGGCCATGGGGCTGGCCGGGATCAGCAAGAGCACGGTGAGCAAGCTCTGCAAGGACATCGACGACCGGGTGAATGCCTTCCTCGAGCGCCCTCTTGTCGGCGACTGGCCGTATCTCTGGCTGGATGCCACCTATCTCAAGCAGCGCGAGGGCGGCCAGATCAGGACGGTGGCGGTGATAATCGCTGTGGCGGTGAACACAGAGGGCAAACGGGAGATCGTCGGCCTGCACATCGGGCCTTTGGAGGCGGAGATCTTCTGGTCGACGTTCCTGAAGAGCCTGGTCAAGCGCGGCATGCGGGGCACCAAGCTGGTCATTTCGGACGCGCACGAGGGTCTGAAGGCGGCAATCCGTCGGGTGCTCGGCTCGACGTGGCAGAGATGCCGCGTTCACTGGATGCGCAACGCGCAGGCCTACGTTCCCAAGGGCCAGCAGAACATGGTGTCGGCTGCGTTGCGCCAGGCGTTCACCCAACTGGACCACCCGAATGCCAGCCAGACGATGCGCCACGTCGCCGACCAGCTCCGCGACAAGTAGCCCAAGCTCGGCGCGTTCAGCGACGACAGCGAGGTCGACGTGCTGGCCTACATGACCTTCCCCGCCCAGCACCGGGTGAAGATCCACTCGACCAACCCGATCGAGCGGCTAAACAAGGAGGTCAAAGGCCGCGCTGATGTCGTCGGCTTCTTTCCCAACGAGGGTGCAATCGCTCGACTGATCTGTGCTGTGCTGCTGGACGCTAACGACGAATGGCAGTTGCAGCACCGCTACACGCAAACCGAGGCCATGGCCGAACTCATACCGCCGACCATCGACGCCGTGCCCACCACAATCGCCACCATAGCCGCGTGATCCGTGACCACCTCAACTACACCGCAAATTCCACCACGTTGACGGACACGATCAATCCATCGGTGGGTGGCTGGTTGGAACTAGCCTCTGTGCGCTGCTCAGCAGCGGAGCCGCTGCATCTGAGAGCTGCCGATTTAAAGGCACGACGGACTACAACGGAAAGCTCACAGTCATCGCCGATGCGGCGACACACGGCGGGAAAACCCAGATTAGCGTAAGGCTGGAACTTGATGCGACGCCATTCCGGCTCATCCACACCGACTACGTCATGGAAGAGATTAGTTCCTGGTCTCAAAGTGGCCTAGAACAAGTAGCCGTCTACGATCGCTATACGTTCTACGGACACATCGTTGACAACAATGGGACCTTTACGACTGATTGAACGACGGGCTACGGGCGTTTCGTGTGCAAGGCAAGCGAACGGTTTAGTTTCAGCAGCAGCACCCGGAGTTCAGTAAGCGACGCGGCGGCGGCACATGGCGGCACGCCGTGTCGCCGTGATGCAAGTTGGCGATGGACGACATCCTGCCAGCAGCCGAGACCGATCAGAGCGCTCGTACGAGCAGTCATAGGAGTGCTCGTAGTGGCCGTATTGAGATCGTCACGCGCAGCGAGCGGCGGCGATGGAGCCTGGAGCAGAAGCGCGAGATTGTCGCCGAGAGCCTTGGACCGGGTCTGACGCCGACGGAGGTCGCCCGCAAATACGCGATCAGTTCCGGGCAGCTCTACACCTGGCGGCGGGAGCTTCTCAGTGTGCAACCTCGATCATAACGCGCGCGGCGCCAAGGTTTGCGGAGGTGGAGACAGAGCCCGCACCGCCGCAACACGTGGCCGCCCAGTCTGGTCCAGCCACGACGCCTCCGCCATGCACGGCAGCAGCGCCGCCACGTCCCTGATGGACTGATCGAACTGGTCATGCCCAACGGGATGATTGTGCGCATGGATGCCCATGTCGATAGCCGCGCGCTGCGCCGCATCCTTGGTGCCCTGGAAGAACGATGATTGCGCTTGCGTCCGGCCTGCGTGTCTACCTGGCCTGCGGCGTGACCGACATGCGCAAGGGCATGACCGGCTTGGCCATGCTGGTGCAGCAGACCCTGGCCGAAGATCCGTTCGGCGGTGCCGTGTTCGCCTTCCGCGGCCGACGTGCCGGGCTGATTAAGCTCATCTGGCATGATGGGGTGGGCCTCTGCATGCTCACGAAGCGACTGGAACAGGGCCAGTTCGCTGGCCGTCAGCCAACACAACCGGGCGGATTACCCTCTCCTCGGCGCAGCTGGCGGCGCTGCTCGACGGTTGCGAGTGGCGAGCTCCCGCGCGTGCCCGCAGGCCCGAACTGGCTGGCTAATTCCATGGCCCGCGCCGCCATAAATGCTGGCTCCGACGCGGCTGCCTCGTTCATCATCCATCTGTCCAGATCGATCCTGATACCCTGCCGAATGACCCCGACCTGTTGCAGCAGATGCTGCGGACAATGCTGCATCAGCAATCCGAATTGCATGCCGAGAATGACAAGCTGCGCCTGCTGATCCAGCGCCTAACCCGCCATCAGTTCGGCCGCCGCTCGGAGCAGCTGACCGACGAGCAGTTGCAGTTCGGCCTGGAGGATTTGGAGCAGACGATCGCCGAGAACCAGGCCGGGCAGGACGCGGCCGTTGTGCCGCCAGCCAGGCCCCGCGCCGAACGCGCTACGCGCAATCATGGGACGCTGCCCGCCCACCTACCGCGCTACGAGGTGGTGATCGATGCCGCCCCGGAGGCGTGTCCCTGCTGCGGCGGCACGATGCACAGCATCGGTGAGCTGCGCACCGAACAGCTCGACATCGTGCCTGCGCAATTGCGGGTTCGCGTCACCCGCCGCCCGCGTTACGCCTGCCGGAGTTGCGAGGAGGCTGTCGTCGTGGCGGAAGCACCGGCGCGGCCGATCGATGGCGGCATGCCGACCGAGGCTCTAATCACCCATGTTCTGATCAGCAAATTCTGCGATTCCTTGCCGCTGTATCGGCAGTCCCAGATGTTGGCGCGCCAGGGCATTGCGTTAGACCGTTCGACGTTGAGCAATTGGGTCGGCACTGCCTGTTGGTGGCTGGCGCCGCTCTACGATCTGGTGGTCAGACGGTGCTGTCGTCAGGCAAGGTGTTCGCCGACGACACCACGTTGCCTGTGCTCGATCCTGGCCGTGGCCGCACCAAGACAGGGCGGCTCTGGTGTTACGCCGTCGACGACCGCCTATGATGCGGCCCTTCGCACCCGGCGGCCGCCTACGTGTATTCCGAGGACCGTAAGGGCATACGTCCGGCGGCGCACCTGGCGAGCTTCCAGGGCGTGCTGCAAGTCGATGGGTATGCTGGGTTCAAGCGCCTGGCGGGCGATCGCGCGGACAGCTCCGTGCAGCTGGCCTTCTGTTGGGTGCACATGCGGCGTGCCTTCTACCAGTTCCACGCCTCTACCGGATCGCCGATCGCGGCCGAACTGCTGGCCCGCGTGGCCAGCCTATATGCGATCGAGGCTGAGATACGCGGTCATCCCGCCGAATACCGGCGGCAGGTGCGGTGCGCACGAAGTCGGCCGATACGTCGAGGCGTTGCATGATTGGCTGCACGATCAGCTGCCGCGCATATCTGGCGCGTCCGACCTTGCAAAGGCCATGCGCTACGCGATGCGGCATTGGCCCGGGCTAGTGGCTTTCCTCGACGATGGCCGCATTGAGATGGACACGAACACCGTCGAACGCGCCATTAGGCCGATTACACTCACACGCAAGAACGCGCTATTCGCGGGTTCGGACGGCGGAGCCCGACACTGGGCGATTGCGATGACGCTGATTCAGACAGCCAAGCTAGACGGAGTGGAGCCGATGGCTTGGTTGACCGATGTGCTCGAACGCGTAGTCTCGGGAGCGAACAACAAATCGGAACGAGTTGAAGACGTTGCACCCGTGGAACTGGAAACCGTATTGCCCGTCGGAGGAAGTGCTACTCACCGCCTAAAGCACGTTGGCGATTGCGCGATAGGAGTTTCACTTGGCCGATAATCGCTATCGCATGGACGAAGGTTACGCCCGCTCACGTCGACGCCGAGTTGGTTAACGCAGCGCGTGACTTTTTGGCCGACAAGGTTGGCGTGATCGCGACGGCGCGCATATTGAAACCGCACCTGCACACGCTGAAAGACTATCGCCCCAATCTCGCCAATGCTACCCAAATGGTGGTGGCAATCGACTCTGAGACGGACGCATTGCCGATCGGAAAAGTTCGCGAGATGTGGCACTCATCGACCGCGCAAATCGAAGATGCCAAAGTGAAACACGCTGAAGAACTCTATCGTCAGGACATAGGTGCGGTCTGCCGGGAGTTGGTCCGCGTCCTAGGCTGAGCCACAGTTGGTAAAGACCAGCGAACGCAACTGCGGTCCACTTGACCGTAGTTCGACGTTAATAGTGTCCGATCTGGCGCCGCTTACGTCGAGACGGTCGGCCAGTCTCTTTGGGTTCTCGAGCCACGAGAGGGTGGAGTGCGCTGCGTCCCGCGTATTCCTCCTCGGCAGCGCCTTCGTGTGTGAAGCGCACGACTTACAACAGTGTCTTGAGTTCGCGCTCAGCGAGGTTGAGATAGCCGGTCAGCCTTATCTCCGCGTTGTCGAGCCATGAGATGGTGGGTTGCGCGACGTCCTGCGCACCACTTACTCCGCGGCTGCGCGGGTGAAGAAAACGCGTTGCTCTCGCAGTCGTGCCCAGAGTTGGTGCTCAGCGGGATCGCCACACTCTGCCAAGCTCGTCTCTGCGGTCCTGACACAGGATATCGCACAGTGCGCTGCGTTCCGCGCATCACCTCGGCCGTTTGCGTGTGAAGAGAACGTGTCATTCTCATGCTAGCGCCTTCGCGTATGAAGAGGCCGCCTTCCGGTAGTTTCCTGAGTTCGCGCCGGGCTCCTTTCTACGTTGTCGAGCCGCGAGATGGTTGAGGGCGCTGCGTCCGGCGCACCATCTACGCCGCGGCGGCGCGTGTGAAGAGAACGCGTTGCTCTCGCGGTTGCGCCCGGAGTTGGTGCTCGGCGAGATCGAGACGGTTGGCCAAGCTCGTCTCTGCGGTCTTCGGCTAAGAGATCGTGCTGTGTGCTGCTGTTTGCGCACAAGCTGAGCCGCGTTTGCGTGTGTGACGAGACCGCGTCGTCCTCACGGTAGCGTCTGCGCGAGTGACGAGAACGCCTTGAAACGGCGATTGCCGTCTGTGCCGGCAAGACCCAGACAGGCGAGGTCATCCCTGCTGCGTGCTGCGCATCACCTTGACCGCAGCTCTCGAGTGAAGAGGACGCGTCGCGCTCACGATTGCACCCCGCGTTCACCCGTATTGATATTGGTACAGTCGGCCAGGCTAGTCTCCGCGGTAGAGCTACGAGATGATGCCGTTTCGTTGCGTCCTGGCGTGACCTCGGTCGCGTCTTGCGTCAAGAGAACGCCTCGTCCTCATAGCAGCGCCCCGAGTTCGTGCTGAGCGAGATCGAGAGGGTGGCGTGCGCCGCGTGCGGCGCATCACCCGGACTGCGTCCGCGCGTGTGAGCAGAGCGCGCCGCTCTCACAGTCGCGTCGCGAGGTCGTGCTCGGCTTGGCCGCCTCCACCGGCGAACGGGGGCGTGGTCGATCGCTCGGCCGGGCTTGGCGGCCCGGGCGTTTCGGGACCATTGATGGCCGCCGATGAACGCACGCCGAAGATCCGCTCTGCCGGCATGGCCGGGCCGGCTCGGCCTTGGCCCGACCGACCTGCTGCGCGACCGCTCGTTCCGGCGGCTGTGGGCGGCCGTGCTGACGAGCTCGTTCGGGGCGCAGATCATGCTGCTCGGCCTGCCGCTGACGGCGGCCGTCCTGCTGCATGCCTCGCCGAGTCAGATGGGCATCCTCACCGCGATGGAGCTGCTGCCGTTCGGCTTGCTGTCGCTGCCGTCCGGCGTCTGGATTGACCGCCTCCGCAAGCTGCCGCTCACCGTGGGCGGCGAGCTCGTGCTGGCGGCGGCGGCGGCCAGCGTGCCGTTTGCCCGTTGGGCGGAGCTGCTCTCGATCAACTGGCTTTATGCCGTGGCGTTTGTCGTCGGCCTCGTGAACACGACGGCCGGCAGCGCGTCCCAGGTGGTGCTGACGCGGATCGTCGAGCGCGACCGGCTGATCGAGGCCAATGCGAAGAACGCGCTGGCGAACTCGGGCGCCGAGATCGCCGGGCCTGGCGTTGCCGGAGTTCTGATCCGGCTGCTCGGCGCGCAGCTCGCGCTTCTGGTCACCGCCCTGCTGCTGCTCGGGTCGGCGGCATTGCTGTCGGGCATACGGCTTGATGAGCGGCTCTCCCCGTCGAGCGGCCGCTTCGGCACGGACTTGGTCCAGGGATTGCGCTTCGTCGGCCGCCATCCGACGCTGCCGAAGCTCGCCGGCTTCGTCGCGACGTGGGAGCTGTGCTTCAACGCGGCGGTCAGCGCGACCATCCTGTTTGCGACGCGCATCCTGCAGATGAGCGGCCAGAACGTCGGGCTGTCCTATGTCTGCCTCGGCGTCGGGACCGTGCTGGCGAGCCTGACCAGCGAGCGCCTCGGCCGTCGCTTCGGCCCCGGCTCGTGCCTCACGATCGGGTTCGCCAGCTCCGCGTCCGGCTGGCTGCTGCTGGCCTGCGCTCCGGCCGGGCCGCTGGGCGTGGTGTTGTTTCCGGCGAGCCTGACCCTGTTCGGCTTTGGTGCGCTGACGATCTTCATCAACTTCATTGCCGTGAGGCAGGCGCTGACCCCGACCCCGCTGCTCGGCCGGATGACGAGCATCATGCGCTGGCTGATCACCTTGCCCGGCATTCCCGGCGCGTTGATCGGCGGCTGGCTCGGGGAGCATTTCGGGCTCCGCGTCACCCTCGCCTTCGCCGGCCTCGGCTGCACCGGACTGACCCTGGTCGCGGCGCGCAGCCGCACGCTCCGCGGCATCAGCAGGCTGCCGGTCATCGAGCTGCCGCACGCGGCGGCTTGAGCGCGGCCGGATCGACGCAATCGATGAGGACGAGCTAGGCGAAGATCGCGACGCTCTGGCGGGCGGTCATCAGCGGCGTGCCGTCCTCGGCCCAGATGGTGATGCGCTCGGCGGCGTAGCCGTCGGCGATGACCTCGCCGACCAACTCGAGCAGGCGCCAGCCGCCGGCGCCGCCCTGACCTGGCTCCGGGCCGAGCTCCAGCGCCCAGGTCATGGTGCTGACCGGGACCATGTGGTTCAGCATGACCAGCGGGGCGGGCGGCGAGACGTCGCCGAGGGCGATCAGCGCCACCACCGGGTCGATGCCGGCGGCGTCGCGGTGGCGGAACCAGGCGGTGATCGCCGGCTCCGGGTGGCCGGCGCCGAAGCGGGCTTGCCCGGTCGCGCGGGCGTCGAAGTGCTGCAGGAAGACCGGCCGTTCGCCCGATCCCAGCAGCGCCGGGCAGGCGTGCGGGGGCGGCACGGCCGGCATCGGCAAAGCGCGGTGCGACAGGGCGGAGGGGCGGGCGGCGCCGAAGCACAGCAGCGCCCGGGTCGCCACATCGCTCGTCGCCAGCTCGCCGGCCGGGCTCAGCACGTCGACCGCCACGAAGGTGACCGAGCGGCCGCGGCGGAGGATGCGCGGGGTGATCGTCAGCCGGCCGGCGGCGGGAGCGACGAAGGCGAACTGCGCCGAGCGCAGTGGGCCGAGCCCCGGCGCCAGGCGGTGCGCCGCCTCGACGGTGAGCGCTGCCGCCAGGCCGCCATAGAGCGTGCGGCCCTGCAGCCAGTCCTCCGGCGCCTCGACGCGCCAGGAGCCGGCCTCCGTAGGCCAGGCCGGTGATGATCTCCGCCAGCGTCGTCATCAAGCGACCTCCCGTGCGAGCGCCGGGCCGTCGGCCGGACCTGAGCGCCGAAATTGGCCGGATAGGGCCAAATACGGCAAGATCGGGCAAGGCGGGGGGTGCGCGCGGCGCGGCATCAAAGCGTCGAGCCAGGCGCACAACCGTTGTAAATCAATGAGTTACAAGATTCTTGCCTATAGGCAAGACGCGGGTGCCGGCTGCCGGGGCTTCGTCTATCCCAGTGTTAGCACCGCCGGCGCATCGTCCCACGTGACGTTTCCAAAGCCGCGCTTTGGTGGGGTCAAGGGGCGAAGCCCCTTGCCTTGCTTCTCGCCTCAACCCTGTCGCGCGCGGAGGTGGAGGGCAATTCATTGGACGCGTCTCGCTGCGATGCACATAAGGCCGCATGCGAGGCCTTGAGGATCGGAGCTCCATCAGCAGCGCGGCCGGCTCGTGACGTCGCGGGGGCGGGTGCTGGCCGGCGCCCTCGGGCTGGCCGGCGTGCTCGGCCTGGGCGTTGCGGCCTTGCGGCTGGACCTGTTCGCGCCGCACCCGGCGGTGGCGGCCGGCGAGGCGCCGGACGGGGATGATCGTCCCGCGGTCAGCGTCGTCATGCCGCAGCGCGGGGCAGCGAGCGAGGATGTCGAGCTGCCGGGTAACATCAACGCCTGGTACGAGGCGCCGATCTACGCCCAGGTTGCCGGCTACGTCGCCAGCTGGACGAGCGACTACGGCGCCAAGGTCAAGCAGGGGGCCGTGCTCGCGACCATCACGACGCCGGAGCTCGACCAGCGATTCGCCGTCGCCGAGGCCAGGCTGAGCGAGGCGCAGACGCGGCTGCAGCTGGCGGCGGTGACGGCCAGGCGCTGGCAGAGCCTGTCGGGCACGCAGGCGGTGGCGCAGCAGGAGGTCGACGTGCAGGTCGCCGACGCCGCGGCGCAGGCGGCCGAGGTGCGGGCGGCGCAGTATCAGGTGCAGCGCTACCGGGCGCTGGAGCAGTTCAAGCGCATCGTCGCGCCGTTCGACGGCGTGGTCACCGCGCGGCGGACCGACGTCGGCGACTTCGTGACCCCGGCCGGCGGCGATGCCGGGACGCGGGTCGGCACGGCGGAGCTGTTCACGGTCGCCGACATCAGCCGGCTGCGGGTGTTCGTCTCGGTGCCCGAGCCATATGCCGGGGCGCTCAGGCCGGGGCTGACGGTGCGGCTGTCGCTGTCATCGCTGCCCGGCCGGATCATGCGGGCGACGTTCCGGACCAGTGCGCAGTCGTTCAACGAGCAGTCGCGCAGCGTGGTCGCCGAGTTCAGCCTCGACAACCCGGACCGTGCGATCTGGCCGGGCACGTTCGCCGAGGTGCACGTCGTCGTGCCGTCCGACCCGCACGTGCTGCTTGTGCCAGACCAGGCGCTGCTGGCGCGGGCGGACGGGATGGAGTTGGCGGTGGTGCGGCCGGATGGGCGGGTGCACCTGCAGGTGGTCACGCTCGGGCTCGAGCTGGGGCAGACGGCGCAGGTGGTGGCGGGGCTGGCGCCCACCGACCGGGTGATCAACGACCCGTCGGCCGGGTTGCTCGAGGGCGAGGCGGTGCGGGTGGTGGCGCCGCCGCGGCCGAGCGGCGCGCCCGCGCCGGCGCCGGCGCCGGCCTCGCCGCCAACGATGGCCGACGCGAAGCGCGCGGCCGCGGCGGGCGGTCAGTGACCATGACACGGGTGCTTCGGAGAAGGGCGCTACGGAGAGGGGCGCCATGAGCCGGGGATGGCTGCGGCGGGTGCTGGCCGGGGCGACGGCGCTCGGGGTTGCCGGCTGCGACCTGGCGCCGGCCTACCAGCCGCCGCGCTTCGTGCTGCCGGCGAGCTGGCAGGGCAACGGGCCGTTTCGCGTCGCCGCCCCCGCCGACCTCGCCTCGCGCGGGGCCTGGTGGGCCGTGTTCGGCGACCCGACGCTTGACCGGCTGGAGCGCCAGGCCTCGACGGACAACCCGACCCTGCAGGCCGCCGCCGAGCGCTATACCCAGGCGCGCGACCTCGCCGCCGAGGCCCGGGCGGGGCTGTTCCCGACCGCGAGCCTGGCCGGCGGGCTGAGCGACAATCGTCAATCCGAGCACCGGCTGTTCCGCAACGGCACCGGGGGCGAGAACGTGCAGGCGTCGAACGACATCACCGCCTCGGCGAGCTGGGTGCCGGATTTCTGGCGCGCGATCAGCAACCGCACGCGGGCGCAGAAACGGCTGGCGCAGGCGAGCTCGGCCGACCTCGACGCCGCCCGGCTGAGCCTGCAGGCGGAGCTCGCGACCGACTACATGGCGCTGCGCGGGCTCGACACCGAGGACGCGGTGCTGCGCCAAACGCTGGCCTTCTACGCCCAGGCGGTGAAGATCACGACGATGCGCGAGGCGGCCAAGATCGCCTCCGGGCTCGACGTCGCCCGCGCGCGCAGCCAGCTCGCCTCGACCGAGGCGACGGAGACCGACGTGCTCGCCAACCGTGCGGTGCTGCAGCACGCGATCGCGGTGCTGGTCGGCGTGCCGGCGACCGGCTTCGCGCTCGCCGCCGAGCCGAACCCGAGGATCGTGACGCCGCGGGTGCCGGCCGGGCTGCCCTCGGAGCTGCTGCAGCGCCGGCCGGACATCGCCGCCGCCGAGCGCGAGATGGCCGCCGCCAACGCCGAGATCGGCGTGACCAGGGCGGCGTTCTACCCGAGCCTGACGCTGAGCGCGGTTGGCGGCTTCGAGGACACCGGCTTCAACCTGGGCGACCTCGCCAACTCGCTGTGGACGGTGGGCGCGACCGCGATGCTGCCGCTGTTCGAGGGCGGGCTGCGCCGGGCGGAGCTGCAGCAGAGCTGGTCGCAATACGCCCAGACGCGCGACGCCTATCGCGCCACCGTGCTGGCCGCGTTCCAGCAGGTCGAGGACGGACTGGCGCTGACTAGCCGGCTGCAGGTCGAGGAGCAGCAGGGGCGTGACGCCGTGCAGGAGGCGCTGCAGGCGCAGAACGAGTCGCTGACGCTGTATCGCGGCGGGCTCGACAACTACCTCAACGCGGTGGTGGCGCAGGTGACGGCGCTGACGGCGCTGATCGTGCAGATCGGCATCGAGACGCGGCTGCTGCAGGCCTCAGTCGGCCTCGTGACCGCACTCGGCGGCGGCTGGGGCGCGCCCAACCTGCCGACCGAGGACCAGACGCTGCCGTTCAATCCGCTGACGCTGGCGACCAGCCGCTCACCGCGGCCGACCGGCGCGCCGGACGCGCCGGGGCTCGGGCCGGAGCCGGCTGCGGACCCGCTGACGCAGCCAGGGGTGGCGTTTTGACTGAGAAGGAAGAAAGGCCAGGGCTCTGCCCTGGACCCGTCACGCGTGAGCGTGCATTCGCACGACGGGCCGTGAGGCCCCAGACTCCTGCCGTTTGGAGTCCAGGCGGGAGCTTTCTTGCTTCGCGAAGCGGTCAAATTCTGTTCTCACAGCTCGAAACTTGCCTTGAGGGCGTGGAAAACAAATGGATTTTAAAGGCTTCGCCTTTAATGGGGTCCAGGGGCAAAGCCCCTGGCCTTACCTGCTCGCGGAGTGATGACTGATGAACGCCATTGTCGTGGTCGCGCTGCGGCGGCCGTTGACGTTCGTCGTCATGAGCATCCTGATCGTGCTGTTCGGCGGGCTCGCCGCCTGGCGCACGCCGACCGACATCTTTCCCAACATCGGCATCCCCGTGGTCGCCGTCGTCTGGACGTATAACGGCCTGTCGCCGCAGGACATGTCGGGGCGGGTGATCTACTATTACGAACGGGCGCTGACCGCGACGGTCGAGAACATCGAGCACATCGAGAGCCAGTCGCTGTATGGCCGCGGCATCGTCAAGATCTTCTTCCAGCCGGGCACCGACGTGGCGGCCGCGCAGGCGCAGATCACCGCGGTGTCGCAGACACCGTGCTGAAGCAGATGCCGGCCGGGATCACGCCGCCGCAGGTGCTCTCCTACAACGCCTCGTCGGTGCCGGTGCTCGACCTGCAGGTGGCGGCGAGCGGGATGACGGCCGCGCAGGTCTACGACATGGCCTCGAACCTGATCCGCCCTGCCCTGGTCGGCGTGCCGGGCACCGCGATCCCGACGCCGTATGGCGGCGCCTCGCTCAACGTCGAGATCGATCTCGACCAGGCCAAGCTGCTCGCGCACGGCCTGTCGGCGGTTGATGTCGGGCGGGCGCTGGCGACGCAGAACGTCGTGCTGCCGGCCGGCGACCAGAAGATCGGCGCGATCGACTACATGGTTCAGACCAACGCGAGCCCGATCGAGGTCGCCGCGTTCAACGACCTGCCGATCAAGACCGTGGGCAACGCGACGATCTACCTGCGCGACGTCGCCTACGTGCATCGCGGTTCGCCGCCGCAGGCCAACGCCGTGCTGGTGCACGGCCGCCAGTCGGTGCTGATCGAGATCCTGAAGAGCGGCAACGCCTCGACGCTCGCCGTCGTCGCCGGCGTCAAGGCGGCGCTGCCCGGGCTGATCAGGACGCTGCCGCCCGGCGTCACGATCACGCCGATCAACGACGCCTCCGGCTTCGTGCGCGACAGCGTGCGCGACGTGGTGCAGGAGATGCTGACGGCGGCGCTGCTGACCGGGCTCGTCGTGCTGCTGTTCCTCGGCTCGTGGCGCTCGACGCTGATCGTGGCGACCTCGATCCCGCTGGCCATCCTGTGCTCGGTGCTGGCGCTCGCCGCACTCGGCCAGACGATCAACGTGATGACGCTTGGCGGGCTGGCGCTGGCGGTCGGCATTCTCGTCGACGACGCCACCGTGATGATCGAGAACATCGACACCCACCTGGCCAACGGCGCCGAGCTCGAGGCGGGGATCATCGAGGCGGCGAACCAGATCGTCGTGCCGACCTTCGTCGCCACGCTGTGCATCTGCATCGTCTGGCTGCCGCTGTTCCAGCTCTCCGGGGTTGCCGGTTACCTGTTCCTGCCGCTCGCCGAGGCGATCATCTTCGCCATGATCGCCTCGTTCATCCTGTCGCGCACGCTGGTGCCGACGATGGCGGCGTTCCTGCTGCGCGGGCAGGTGCACGGGCACACCGAGCCGGGCGCCCGGCTCGGGGTGTTCCAGCGCTTCCAGCGCGGCTTCGAGCGCCGCTTCACCGGGTTTCGCGAGCGCTACCGCATGCGCCTGATGCGCGCGGTCGAGCGCCGCGGCCGCTTCATCGTGCTGTTCTCGGCCGGCGCGTTCGCCTCGCTGCTGCTGATCCCGTTTCTGGGCCGCGACTTCTTCCCCTCGATCCGCTCCGGCGAGATCGACATGCACATGCGAGCGCCGATCGGCATGCGGCTGGAGGACGCCTCCAAGGTGGCGGTGCTGGTCGATGGCTCGATCCGGCGCCTGCTCGCCGGCCACGCCCGCGACGTCGTCGTCAATTGCGGGCTGCCGGCGAGCGGCATCAATCAGGCCTACAACGCGACCGGGACGATCGGGCCGCAGGATTGCGACATCACGATCGGGCTCGACAACCCGGCCTCGCCGGTCGACGCCGACCGCTTCCTGCTGCGCCGCACGCTGCCCAGGCTCTACCCGGGCACTGCCTTCACCTTCCTGCCCGGCGACATCACGGCGAAGATCCTGAACTTCGGCCTGCCGGCGCCGATCGACGTGCAGATCTCCGGCCGGGGGCTCGCCGCCAACGTCGACTACGCGCAGGCGCTCGCCGCCCGGCTGCGCCGCATCGCGGGCGTCGCCGACGTGACCGTGCAGCAGACGATGAACGAGCCGACGCTGATGGTCGCCGCGCGCCGCTCGTTCGCCGCCGGCGTCGGGCTGACCGAGGCGGACGTCGCCGACAACACGCTGGCGACGCTGTCCGGCAGCGGCCAGACGGCGCCGACCTACTGGCTCGACGTGAGCTCGGGCGTGTCGCACCTGGTCAACATCCAGACGCCGCAGGACCAGCTGGCGACGATGAACAGCCTGGAGGCGATCCCGATCGACCGCGGCGACGGCGACCCGGGCGGACGTGGCGCGCAGCTCCTCGGCGCGCTCAGCCGGGTCAGCCAGACTGGCAGCCCGCTGGTGGTCTCGCACTACAACATCCTGCCGGTGGTCGACGTCTTCGCGAGCACGCAGCGGCGCGACCTCGGCGCCGTCAACGACGCGGTGGCCCGGGTGGTCGCCGGCATGACGGGCCAGGTGCCGCACGGGGCCTCGGTGCGGCTGCGCGGGCAGGCGACGACGATGGGCTCGGCCTACAGCCAGTTGCTCGGCGGGCTCGCGCTCTCGGTGCTGCTCGTCTACCTGGTGATCGTGGTGAACTTCCAGTCCTGGCTCGACCCGTTCGTCATCATCACCGCGTTGCCGGCGGCACTCGCGGGCATCGTGTGGAGCCTGTTCCTCACCCACACGACGCTGTCCGTGCCGGCGCTGACCGGGGCGATCATGTGCATGGGCACGGCGACGGCGAACTCGATCCTGGTGGTCTCGGCGGCGCGCGAGCGGCTGGCGGTGCATGGCCGGGCGGCGCAGGCGGCGGTGGAGGCCGGGTTCGACCGCATCCGGCCGGTGCTGATGACGGCGCTGGCGATGATGATCGGCATGCTGCCGATGAGCCTCTCGAACACGCAGAACGCGCCGCTCGGTCGGGCAGTGATCGGCGGGCTGCTGTTCGCGACCTTCGCGACGCTGCTGTTCGTGCCGTGCGTGTTCGCGCTGCTGCATCGCGACCATGTCGCGTCTGGCGATCGCGACGGCGTCGCGTCTGGCGATCGCGACCATGTCGCGTCTGGCGATCGGGTGGGGTCGGGTCCGCATGGCGCGGCGGCGGCTGGATGAGCGCGCCGGCGACACCGGTCGGCCGGCACGTGGCGGGCACGCGCGGGCGGGGGTGGGCGGGCCTGCTGCTCGCCGCCGTGCTGGCGCTCGGCGTGGTCGCGCTGCTCGCCTGGGGGATCCTGGGCCGGCGGGCCGACCTCGAGACGCTGGCGGCGGTGTCGGCGGAGGAGGCGGTGCCGCCGGTGCAGGTGATCTCCCCGGCGGCGGGGCCGGAGAGCCGGGCACTCGACCTGCCGGGCACCATCAGCGCCTGGTATTCGGCGCCGATCTTCGCGCAGGTGTCCGGCTATGTCGGGCACTGGAACACCGACATCGGCGCGCATGTGCGTCGCGGCGACGTGCTGGCGAGCATCGATGCGCCGACGCTGGACGCGCAGTATCAGGCGGCGCGCGCCGACCTCGACGTCGCCGAGGCGCGGGCGACCCTGGCGGCGGCGACGGCCAGGCGCTGGCGGGCGCTGGCGGGCACCCGCTCGGTGGCGCAGCAATCGATCGACGAGCAGGTGACGGCGGCGGCGGCGGCGCAGCAGACCGTGCTGGCGGCGCAACACGAGGTCCAGCGCCTGCAGGCGCTGGAGGCGTTCAAGAGCATCGTCGCGCCGTTCGACGGGGTGGTGACGGCGCGCAACACCGACATCGGCGACTACGTCAACGCCAGCGGCGGCGACGCGACCGGGCGGCCGACCGCGAGCAGCCTGTTCCGGGTCGCCGACATCCATCGGATGCGGGTGTTCGTCGCGGTGCCGCAGGATTATGCCGGCATGCTCAAGCCGGGGCTGACGGCGAGCCTGGCGCTGCCGCAATATCCAGGGCGGGTGTTCGCGGCGACGTTCCAGACCACGGCGCAGGCGTTCAACCCGCAATCGCGCACCGTGGTGACCGAGCTGCTGGTCGACAATCCGGACGGGGCGCTGTGGCCGGGCACCTTCGCGCAGGTGCATTTCAACATCCCCTCGGACCCGCACACGCTGATCCTGCCGGAGCAGGCGCTGCTGTTCCGGCCGGAGGGCATCGAGGTGGCGCGGCTCGACGGCCATGACGCGGTGCACCTGCAGGGTGTGCGGCTGGGGCTGAATTTCGGCCGCACGGTGCAGGTGCTGGATGGGGTGCAGGCCGGCGACCGACTGGTGAACAACCCGACGGCCGGGCTGCTCGAGGGCGAGCGGGTGACGATCGTGCCGGGCGCGCCCGGGATGGCGCCGTTGCCGGAATTTCGGGTTGGTGTGAAGCCTCGGCCGGTTGCTGGCGGTGGACGGGTGGCGGCGGCTAGCCTGGTCGAGCCTTGAGGCCGGGGCTTTGCCCCGGACCCACCGGGGGCCGAGCCCGCTGGACCGCCATTCCGGACGTTGCCAGGCCTGTCGCCAGGGCGAGGTAGGCCGCGGCCATCGCGCGTTTCGAGAGGACGAGCTCCCAGCCGGGGGTGAAGCGCTTGGGGGTGGCGCCGTAATCGACGGCGGCGGCGAATACGGATAGCGCCAGCGCGTGTGCCGCCATGCTGGCGGGCGAGAGCGGGCGGCGGCGGGCGATCCAGCGCTCGAACAGCACCGCCCAGAACAGCGTCGCGGCATGGTGCGTCGCGTAGCCGAGCGCGGTGTGCGGCCAGTCGGCGCGCCTGACGGCGCCGGCCGCCGCGCCGTGCAGCCAGTGACTGGTGGCGTTCAGCGGCTGCGCCGGGCTGCCGGTCTCTGCCAGGCCTGCCAGCGCCAGGGCGAGCGTCGAGGCGAGGCTCGCGGCGGTGCCGGTGATGGCGGCGCGTTGCAGGATGCCCGGGTCGAGGATGCCCAAGTCGCGGCCGCGCGGCCACCGTCTCGCAGCCTTGATCATGCCATCTTCCGATCGTGGTCTGGGCGAGCAAACCATGACGGGCATGACGGGTTCCGCAAGCATCTGGCTCGCGCCGAAGTGAAGCCACTCCAGATCACAATCGCACGATAGGCCTCGGGCTCAATGCGATATGATCATGGATCGCAGCTTGCTGGGCATAGACAATCAGCTGGCGAGATCGACTAGCATTATCGAGGTGGATCGTGTCATGCGGCTAGGCAGGGATGGCGGCGAGGCAGGGATGGTCGGGTGTTCGGCCTGCTGATCGTTGGCGGCGGCCCTGCCGGGATGGCGCCGCTGCTCGCGGCGCATCATGGCGGGGTGCTGGACGAGCTGCTCGGCGACGGGGTGGCGATCGTCGAGCGCTCCGGGCGGCTCGGCGCCGGCGCGATCGGCAACTACGCGATCAACTCCGACAGCAGCGGCGCCACCTTTGTCGACTGCCTGCGCAGCCCGGCGCCGACGCCGCTGACCGCGCTCTACGACCATCCGCTGGCGCGCGAGCTGGCGGCCGCCGGCGACGGCGCGGTGGGGCTGGCGGCGGCCGGGCGCTTCCTGCATCTGGTCGGCGACACGCTGGCGGCGATGATCGAGGCGCGGGACGGCTGCGAGGTGCTGGGCGGGCACGAGGCGTTGTCGGTGGCGCGCGACGGCGGGCACTGGCAGGTGAGGGTGCGCGGCGGCGACGGTGCAATGCGAGTGCTGTCGGCGCGCCACGTCGTGCTGGCGACCGGCGCGCACCAGCCGGCGGCCCGGCTGCAGGCCGAGCGCGTCGCCGGGATCGACCTGATGCGCAGCTGCGCCGGCCGGCTGCTGCAGTCGGGCGACGTGCTGTCGAGCGGCGGGGTGAGCCGGGTCGAGGAGCGGCTGGAGGGTCGCCTCGCCACGCGTCGCGACCCGCGCGTCGTCGTGGTCGGCGGCTCGACCAGCGCGGCGGCGGTCTGCCACCTGCTGCTGCATCGTCTGCCGCGGGTGCGGTTCGCGGCCGGCGGCGTCACGCTGATGCATCGTCGGGCGCTGCGCATCTATTACCCGGACGCGGCGAGCGCGCTGGCGGAGGGCTACACCGAGTTCGACACCGACGACATCTGCCCGATCAGCGGCAAGGTGTTCCGCTTTGCCGGCTTCCGGCTCGACTCGCGCGAGCTGATCATGCAGGCGCGCGGCATCGGCGGGCGGCCGGCCGAGCCGCGCCTGGCGTTGCACCGGCTGGCCGAGCCGGTGGACGCGGCGGCGGCGGACCAGCTTGCCGAGGCCGACTTGGTGGTCGCTGCGCTGGGCTACCGGCCGCACGCGCTGCCGGTTCAGGACGAGGCGGGCGCGCCGGTGCGGCTGCTCGCCGAGACCGGGCCGCAGCAGCCGCTGGTCGACGGGCAATGCCGCATCCTGGCGGCCGACGGCGCGCCGCTGCCAGGACTGTTCGGGCTGGGGCTTGCGGCCGGCTTCGTGCCGCGCGGCGCGCTAGGCGGTGAGCCGAGCTTCCGCGGCCAGGCGAACGGGCTGTGGCTGTGGCAGAAGGACGTGGGCGGGCTGATCGTCGACGCGATCCGCTCGGCGCCGCCAGTCGGCTGGCTGGCCGAGCGCGCCGGCGCGCGGGCCTTGCGGAACGCCGCCGAGTGAGCGTGCCGCTGACCCGGCCCGAGCCGCCGCGGCTGAGCGAGGCCGGCGACGCGCTGCGCCAGATCGAGCAGAGCGGCTGGTTCAGCAATTACGGGCCGGTCAACAGCCGCTTCGAGGCGGCGCTGCTCGACCGGATGTTCGGCGGCCAGGGCGGCTGCCTCACTGTGTGCAACGCCACGGTCGGGCTGATGCTGGCGATCCGGCACGCGGTGGGCTGGCCGGCGGCCTCGAGCGGCGAGCGGGGGCGCCGACGATACGCGCTGATGCCCTCCTTCACCTTCGCCGCGGCGGCGCAGGCGGCGCTGTGGTGCGGGCTGACGCCGCTGTTCTGCGATGCCGATCCGACGGACTGGGCGGCGTGCGCCGCGGCCGAGGCGGCGCTGCTGGCGCGGCACGGCGCCGACATCGCCGTGGTCGTGCCGTATGCGACCTTCGGCTACGACATCGATCTTGGACGCTATGCGGCGATGACGCGGCGGCACGGCGTGCCGGTGGTGGTCGATGCGGCGGCGTCGCTGGGCACGATCCAGGCCGACGGGCGGGGCTTCGGCGCCGGGTTCCCGGGCAGCGTCGTGTTCTCCATGCACGCCACCAAGTCGTTCGCCGTCGGCGAGGGCGGGCTGATCTACAGCGCCGACCGGAGCGTTCTGGCCGAGCTGCGCACGATGGCGAATTTCGGCTTCGGGGCGCCGCGCGAGGCGACGACGATCGGGTTGAACGGCAAGCTCAGCGAGGTCGCAGCACTGCTCGGCGAGCGGCGGCTGGCCGATTACGACCGGGTGATGGACCACCGCGCCGAGCTGGTCGGCCAATATCGCGCCGCCCTGACCGAGCTCGCCTTCCAGCCGGCCGGGCCGCGCCGCCAGGCGCACCAGTTCGCCTCCGCCCTGCTGCCGCCCGAGCTTGGCGGCGCGCGCGAGGCGGTGCGCGCCGGGCTGCAGGCCGAGGGCGTCGGCAGCGGCGCCTATTTCAGCCCGCACGTCGCCGAGCAGGCGTTCTTCGCCGCCAACAGCCTGGCCGGGCCGCTGCCGGTGACCGCGGCCCTCGCCGGCCGGGTGATCAGCCTGCCGCTATTCGACAGCATGACGCGCGACGATGTGCGCCTCGTGGTCGGCGCTCTCGCCCGCCAGCTCGACGCCGCCGGGCGCGAGCGGCGGCGGCCGGAGGCATTGCCGCACCTGCGGCGGGCGCGGCGGGGCCTGCGGGAACGGGTCGTTTGATCGGTGGCGAGCGGCGCCCGACGCAGGGCGAGGGCACCGGGGCGCAGATCGCCAAGGTCGACCAGGGCGCGCCGGTGCGCCTGGCGGCGCTGGACTCGGTTCGCGGGCTCGCGGCGATGATCGTCGTCGTGCATCATTGCCTGCTGACCCAGCCGGCGTTCAGCGACTTCTTCTTCTCCGGCTGGCGCACGCCGGCGCATACTCGGGCGGAGTGGCTGCTGTTCTGGACGCCGGCGGGGCTCGCGTGGAGCGGCTTCGAGGCGGTGACGCTGTTCTACGTGCTGAGCGGGCTGGTGCTGGCGCTGCCCTGGGTGGAGCACCGGCCGCCGGGCTACGTGGCGTTCTGCGTCAAGCGCGTCGCCCGCATCTACCTGCCCTACGCCGTCGCGGTCGCGCTCGCCGGGGTGCTGAACGCCTCGCTGCAGCCATGGGCGTACGTGCCGGCGGCGAGCAACTGGGTCAACACGATGACCTGGACCCACCCGGTGACGCCCGTGGTGATCATCGACCATGCGGTGATGTACGGCCACCGCATCACGGTGAACGGCGCGGTGCACTCGCTGACCTGGGAAATGCGGGTCTCGCTGCTGTTCCCGCTGCTGATTTGGCCGATCACCCGCTTTCGCGCGCTCGGCGCGGCGGCGGCGCTTGGCGTGATCCTGCTGCTGATCGCCGGCCTGCAATATGGCTTCGGCGAGGGGCTGCACGCCGGCGCGGCGCTGCTGTGGTCGCGGCCGGCGCACACGCTCGCCGGCAAGGCGGCGACGGAGGTGCAGCACACCGCCTACTTCGCCTGCTTCTTCGTGCTCGGTGCGGTGCTGGCGATCAACCTGCGGCGCATCCGCGACGGGCTTGCCGCCATGCCGCCGGCCGCAAGGCTTGGCCTGCTGGCGCTCGGGCTGATCGGCCTGCAGGCGCATTGGTCGCGCATCCGTGCGGTGCAGGACGGGATGGTGGCGCTCGGCTCGGCGCTGGTGCTCGCCGCCGCGCTCGCGCCGGGGGGCATCGAGCGGGTGCTGCTCAGCCGGCCGCTGCGCTTCCTGGGGCGGATCTCCTACAGCATCTACCTGGTGCACGTGCCGCTGATCCTCACCGCGGTGATCCTGCTCGGGGCGGCGCCGATCATCCCGCTGCTGCTGGTCATCCTGCCGGCCGCGATCGGGGTGGGGTGGCTGTTCCATCGCACGGTCGCCGAGCCCTGCGCGCGGCTGGGCCAGCGGGCGGCGCGGCGCTTCGAGCCTCGGCCGGCCTCGCCGGTGCTGGCAACGGTCGGAGCGGATTAGGTGCGCGCGGAGAAAGGCCAGGGGCGTTGCCGCTGGACCCCATCAAAGGCGGAGCCTTTAAAATCCATTTGCTCGTCCGTTGCTGCCGGCGAGGTTGGTGCGGGTGGACGCAGGATTGATCGGCGCCGCCGAACAGGGCAGAGCCCTGGCCTTCCTGCCTAGCCGATGCGCTTCGCCGTCGTCTTCAAGACCTATACCTGGGACGGCTTCATCGAGCGGCAGGCGGAGCGCTATGCGGCGGCGGCCGGGGGCGGCGACTTCTTCATCTCATACGACGAGACCAACTCGGCCTGCCCGCCGGTGCCGTTCGAGCGGGTGGTGCGGACGAGCAATGCCAAGCTGATCGCCGCCGGCCTCGCCGACCGTTTCGAGCAGGGATCGCTGATCTGGTGGAACGCGGACTACCCGCATTACACCTTCTACGAGCAGCATCCCGGCTACGACTATTACGTGTTTGTTGAGTACGACAGCATGATTCAGGCGCCGATCGGCGCGCTGGTGGCGGCGGTGGCGGCGAGCGGGGCGGACTTCGTCGCCGAACCGATCGTCGAGGCGATGGAGAGCTGGTGGTGGAGTGCGCGCCACCGGCCGACCTATGCGGCCGGCGAGATCCATGGGTCGCTGAACTGCATCTCGATCTTCACTCCCCGGGCGCTGGCGCTGCTTGGCGCGGTGCGGCGGCGCATGGGCGGCGAGCGGGTGGGCTACTGGCCGCTCTCCGAGGTGTTCGTCGCGACCGAGATCCATCGGGCCGGGCTGGTCGCGCGGCCGCTCAGCCAGTTCGGCGACGTGAGCGGCTATGGCTGGTTTCCGCCCTGCCTGGAGGAGGATGCGCGGCTGCAGCCGGGCCGGGTCTTCCTCCACCCGGTGCTTGATCCGTCGCGCTATGTGGCGCTGACGCTGAAGTCGAACGCTCCGCCGCTTGCCTTTCTGTGGCCGGCGAGCCGGGAGCGGCGGCTGCTGGCGCGGCTGCCGGCGAGCAGCTATCGCCACCTGCTGTGGCGGGCGGCGCTGCGGCGGCTGCGGGTGAAGGCGGCGGAGTGGCGCGAGCGGTGGCGGGTGTCGGGGCGTGCAGCCCTGCCCTGAGGCGGGCGGCGGCAACCGGGCGGCGGCGTCGGCTGTTGACTGCGCCGGATGGCGGAGGGCAAGCCGTGGCTGATGTGGACCAGGTGACGATCGCGCCGGGCGTGGCGATGCCGCAGCTTGGGCTCGGCGTATGGCGGATGTCGGACGACGAGGCGGCGGCGGCGGTCGCGGCCGCCATCGGCTGCGGCTATCGCGCCGTCGACACCGCGGCAATCTACCGCAACGAGCGCGGGGTCGCCGCCGGGCTGCGGCGCGCGGGGCTGGCGCGCGAGGCGGTGTTCGTCACCACCAAGCTGTGGAACGACCGGCAGCGCGACGCGCGGGGCGCACTCGGGGAGAGCCTCGAGCGGCTCGGGCTCGACCATGTCGACCTCTACCTGATCCACTGGCCGGCGCCGCAGGCCGACGCCTATGTCGAGGCGTGGCGCGCCCTGATCGGGCTGCGCGACGAGGGATTGGCGCGCTCGGTCGGGGTGTCGAACTTCGCTGAGGCGCATCTGACGCGCGCGGCCGAGGCGACCGGGCTGATGCCGGCGGTCAACCAGATCGAGCTGCATCCCTATCTCCAGCAGGCGGCGCTGCGGGCGTTTCATGCCGGGCACGGCGTTGTCACCCAGGCCTGGAGCCCGATCGGGCAGGGCAAGGGGCTGCTCGCCGACCCGGTGCTGGTTGAGCTTGCGGCCAAGCACGGCAAGACGGCGGCGCAGGTGGTGCTACGCTGGCATCTGCAGCTCGGAACCGTGGTGATCCCGAAATCGGTGACGCCGTCGCGCATCCGCGAGAACATCGAGATCGCCGACTTCGCGCTCGACGAGCGGGACATGGCCGCGATCGCCGGGCTGGATCGCGGCGAGCGGCTGGGACCGGACCCTGCCACGTTCGGCTGACGCGGCTCGGTGCAAGGCGGGGGCTCGGTGCAAGGCGGGGGCGCGCCGCGCCGGCGGGCTGCTGGCGGTGCCGGCGGTGATCGGCGGCATGGTGTCGTTCCAGTGCGGCGCCTCGCTCGCCAAGTCGCTGTTTCCGGCGTTCGGGGCGCTCGGCACGGTCGGGCTACGGGTCGGCATCGCGGCGGCGATGCTGTGCGTGGTCTGGCGGCCATGGCGGGCGCCGCTCGGGCGCGAGGCGGCGTCGGCGGTGCTGCTCTACGGGGCGGCGTTGGCGGCGATGAACACCTGCTTCTACCAGGCGATCGCGCGGCTGCCGCTCGGGGTGACGGTGGCGATCGAGTTTGTTGGGCCGCTGGGCGTGGCGCTCGCGGGCTCGCGGCGGCGGCGCGACCTCGGCTGGGTGGCGCTGGTGCTGGCGGGGCTGATGCTGCTGCTTGGACCGGGGACGGGCGCGGGCCGGCTCGATCCGGTCGGGCTTGGCTTCGCCGCGCTGTCGGCGTTCGGCTGGGCGGCCTACATCGTCTGCGGCATGCGGCTCGGGCGGATGATGCCGGCGGGGCGGGCGACGACGCTCGGCATGCTGGCGGCGGCCTGCCTGGTGGTGCCGGCGGGGATCGGCGCGATGGGGCCGCTGCTGCACGCGCCGGGGCTTCATGCGTTCAGGCTGGCCGCGGCGGCGTTCGGGGTGGCGATGCTGTCGAGCGCGTTGCCGTATACGCTGGAGCTGGCGGCGATGCGGCGGATGAGCGCGCGCGGCTTCGGCATCCTGATGAGCCTTGATCCGGCGATCGCCGCCCTGCTCGGGGTCGGGCTGCTCGGCGAGCGGCTCGCGCCCGGGCGCTGGGGCGGCATCCTGTGCATCGTTGCGGCCTCGGCCGGCAGCGTGCTGTTCGGCGAGGCGGAGCTGGCGCAGGACCTCGCCGTCGTGCCGGCGGCGCCAGGAGGCGGTTGACCGGGGCGGTTGACCGGGATGGTTGACCGGGGCGGTTGGGCCGGCGGATGGTGCGGGCATGGCTGACGCATCCCGCTTCAACAAGCGAACCACCGCCGATCAGGTGCTGGACGGGCTCGACCTGTCGGGCCGGACGTTCCTGCTGACCGGCTGCGCCTCCGGCATCGGCTTCGAGACCATGCGGGCGCTGGCGGCGCGCGGCGGCCACGTGATCGGCACCGGGCGGACGCTGCGGCGGGCGGCCGAGGCGTGCGGCCGGGTGGCGGGACCGACGACGCCGGTAGCCTGCGACCAGGACGACTTTGCCTCCGTCGCCGCGGCGGCGGAGGCGGTGCGCGGGCTCGGCATGCCGCTCGACGCGATCATCGGCAATGCCGGGATCTTCCTGCCCAAGACGGCGGCCGTGCGCTACGGCGTGGAGAGCCAATTCCGGGTCAATCACCTCTCGCACATGCTGCTGGTGCTGCGGTTGGCCGACCTGCTGCGTGAGGGCAGCGGCCGGCTGGTGATGGTGAGCAGCAGCGCCGCCCAGCAATTTGCGCCCAAGGAGGGCGTGAACTTCGACAACCTCGACGCGCATCTCGGCTACAAGCCGACACAGTTCTACGGTCAGTCCAAGCTTGCCAACCTGACGTTTGCCAAATCGATGGCCGAGCGGCTGCGCGAGCGCGGCATCAGCGCCAATGCGCTGCATCCGGGGGTGATCCTGGCGACCGGCATCGGACGGTCGCTTGGTCCTGTGGGGCAGGCGGCGATGCGCGTCGGCGGGCTGTTTACGAAGTCGATCGCGGCGGGGGCGGCGACGCAGTGCCTGCTGGCGGCGCATCCCGCGCTCGCACCCTATAGCGGCGGCTACTACGCCGATTGCCAACCGGCCAAGCCGAACCCGCTGTCGGACGACATGGGGTTTCAGCAGCGGCTGTGGTCGGCGTCCGAGGCCATTCTGGCGGAGCACGCGCCGGACTAGGCTCAGGCCAGGGCTCTGCCCTGGACGCGCTGGGGCCCGCGGCCCCAGACCCCACACCCCACACGTTGGTGCGTCCATCGGCGCTTTCTTGCTTGGCGAAGCCGACCAGCCCTCGCGCCCATCGGCACAGACCTCGCCCATGCGCAATGATAATGAATGGATTTCAAAGGCTTCGCCTTTGATCGGGTCCAGGGCAGACAGCCCTGGCCTTCCTTCTAAACCTTGATCAGTTCCGCCAGAGTGGCTGCCAGCAGCTCGCATTGGCGGCGGATGTCGGGCACTGCGATCATTTCCCGGAAGCGACCGCGGGTGGGTGGGCCGACGGCGAACAGGCGGCGAGCCGGTGCCGCTGACGTCGAGGCCGAGCTGGAGCGCGCCGGCCATTGATGCCCTGGCTATCGGCGTCGGGGCAGGGCAGAACCGCTGCGGCCATTGCTGAGGGAGATCCATGCCATGCCGGAGATCACGCTCTGGGGCTTCGACGGCTCCACTTACGTGCGGACTGTGAAGATGCTGCTGGCGGAGAAGGGCTGCACCGACTTCAAGCAGGTGCCGCTCAACGTGCTGAAGGGCGAGCCGAAATCGGAGGAGCACCTGCAGCGGCATCCGTTCGGCAAGGTGCCGGTGCTGGACTATGACGGCACGCGGGTGCTGGAGACGTCGGCGATCGCGCGGTTCCTCAACGACACACTGCCCGGCAAGTCGCTGATCCCGTCAAGCCCGGAGGACCGGGCGCGGATGGACATGGTGATCGGCATCATCGACTCGTACGGCTACGGATCGCTGCTCGGCGGGGTCGCGGCCTACCACCTGTTCCCGGACTTCGTCGGCGGGCAGAACGAGGCGGCGCGGCGGCAGGGGATCGAGACCGGCCGCAAGGTGATCGAGTTCATCATGAAGACGCGCGGCGGCTCGCCCTTCATCGCCGGCGAGCTCAGCCTGGCCGACCTGTATCTGGCGCCGGTCATTGCCTACGTCGCGATGACGCCGGACAAGGACGCGGTGTTCGGCACCGAGGGCTTTGCCGGATGGTGGGAGCAGACGCAGGCGCTGGCGAGCTTCAAGGCGACGCAGCCGCAGGCCGGATAGAGGCGACCCTGCCGCCGGGTCAGGTCAGGCCGGCGGCAAGGTGCGGCTCTCGGTGACGACGTGGAAGAAGCGGCCGCTGAACGGCTTCAGCACCTCAAGCGTCGCGGCGTGGGCGCGGGTCTTGATGTCGGAGGCGAGCGAGGCCTCGAGGGCCGCCGCGTCGGCGAAGTCCATCTCCAGCACCATGACGATCGGGATCGAGCCCGGGTCGGCCTGGGTGGGGCGCAGGACGCGCACCGCCTGCACGTGCGGGAAGTCGCGCCAGATCGGCTCCAGCTTGGCGGCGACATCGGCGAAGAAGGCGTCCTCGCTGCCGGAGATGATCGCGCCTTCGAAGATGGCGACCCGGGTTAGCATGACGGTGCTCCTTCGAAGATGGCGACCCGGGTTAGCATGACGGTGCTCCTTCGATGGAAGGCTGGGGCCCGGCCCCAGACCCCATTTACTCGGACACCAGACGTCCGCTTTCTTGCTTGGCGAAGCCATCTAAATCGTGCCGCCCGCGCCGCAAATCTTCTCGGGTAAGCGTGGATAACGAACGGATTTTAAAGGCTTCGCCTTTAATGGGGTCAAGGGGCAAAGCCCCTTGCCTTTTCTTCCTTACTCAGCCGCGTGAGCGAACACCAAGCTTTGCACGCTGACGCCGCGGAGGAGGTCGGCGGCGCGTTCGGCGATGGCGATGGTTGGGGCGTTGGTGTTGCCGCGGACGACGGTGGGCATCACCGAGGCGTCGACGACGCGCAGGCTTTCCATGCCGAGGACCCGCAGCTCGCTGTCGACCACGCGGCCGATCGAGCAGGTGCTGGTCGGATGGTAGAGGGTGTGGCAGCGGCGCTGGACGAAGGTCCAAATGTCGGCGTCGCTGTCGGAGGCGGGGGTGAGATGGGGCGCGCGCTGCACCGCGGCGAGGGCCGGCTGGGCGGCGATTCGCAGGCTGGCTCGCACGCCGGCGATCATGGTCTGCCGGTCGGCATCGGTTGAGAGGTAATTGTGCTGGATGCGCGGCTTGGTGCCGGGCCGGGCGGAGCGCAGGGTGACCGAACCGCGGCTGGTGGGCTTCAGCACGCAGGGGCCGAAGCTGTAGGCGTGGTCGAAGGCGGTGGCGAGGCCCTCCTCGAAGAACATCGCCGGGGCGGCGTGGAACTGCACGTCGGGCAGATCGAGCTCGGGGCGGGTGCGTATGAAGCCGCCGGCCTCGGCGAGGTTGGAGGTGAGGGGACCACGGCCCTCGGTTTGCAGCAGGGCGACGTTGGCCTCGCTCACCGCGTCGAGCAGCGAGGGTGTGTCGGTGAACCAGGTGAGGAACACCGCCGGGTGGTCCTGCAGGTTCTCGCCGACCGGCAGCTCCTGGACCGGAGCGATCTGCAGCGGCAGGAGTTGGGCCGGCTGGCCGATGCCGGAGAGCTGCAGCAGTTGCGGCGAGCCGTAGGCGCCGGCGGAGAGGATCACCTCGCGCTCGGCGTGGATCGCCGCCGTCGCACCGTTGCGCGCCAGCTCGACTCCGATGGCGCGGCGGCCGGACAGCAGCAGGCGGGTCGCCAGCGCGCCGGTGATGACGGTGAGGTTCGGCCGGGCGAAGGCGGGGTGGAGGTAGGCGACGGCGGCGGAGCAGCGCATGCCGCGCGCCTGGGTGAGCTGGTAGCGGCCGACGCCCTCCTGGTCGGGGCCGTTGAAGTCGTCGTTGGGGCGGTAGCCGGCCTGCACGGCGGCGTCGACGAAGAGGTCGGCGAGGGTGTGCATGGAGCGGCCGTCGCGCACCTGCAGCGGGCCGAGGGCGCCGTGGAACTGGTCTTCGCCGCGCTCGTTGCCCTCGGCCTTGATGAAGTAGGGCATCAGCTCGTCATACGACCAGCCGGCGGCGCCTTCGGCGGCCCAGCCGTCGTAGTCGGCGCGGTTGCCGCGGATGTAGATCATGGCGTTCAGCGACGACGAGCCGCCGAGCACGCGGCCGCGCGGCAGGTAGGTGCGACGGCCGTCGAGGGCGGGCTCGGGGTCGGTTGTAAGATCCCAGTCATATTCGGTCTTGAACAGCGTCGGGAAGGCGGCCGGGATGTGGATCTCGTCGGCGCTGTCCGCGCCGCCGGCTTCGATCAGGGCGACGCGGATGCTCGGATCCTCGCTCAGCCGCGCGGCCAACACGCAGCCGGCCGAGCCGGCGCCGACGATGACGTAGTCGTATTCTGATGCCGTCATGATTTTTCCCCTGGACGATGGCGGCTTGTGCCGTCTTGCGTTCAGCCTGGCACGGCCGGGGGAAGGCTCGCAAGCAAGGAGGAAGGCTGGGGGCCGCGCCCCCAGACCCGCATCCGCTAGGAGCCTAGTCGGGGTCTTTCTTGCTTGGCGAAGCCAATAAATCCTGCGCCCCACGGCACCGACCGTGCCTGGGAAACACTGATCAGGAGCGGATTTTAAAGGCTCCGCCTTTAATGGGGTCCAGGGGCAAAGCCCCTGCCTTAACTTCGTGGTTTGAGGATAGCGTCGAGCAGGCCGTCGGTGCTGCCGGTGCGTTCCAGGTGCGGGTAGCGCAGGCCGGTGTGGTCGTCGACGAGCGCCGTGCGGTAGTGCTTGCCTGACATGACCAGCAGCGAGATCGGCTCGGTGGATGGCGACTTGGCCGCGGTGATGGCGTCGGCGAGGCTGTCGGGGCCGTCGTAATCGGCGCCGTTGATGCCGAGGATGGTGTCGCCCTTGGTGAGGCCGGCCTTGAAGGCGGGACTGCCCCAGGCGACGTCGACGACCTTGTTGTCGTGCATGATCAGGCCGATCGAGTCGATGAAGTCGCGGCGCTTGCGCTCGCGCTCCTCGGAGGTGAGCCAGGCCGATTTCGTGTCCGTCATCGTCAGGCGGTAGCCGCCGCGGGACAGGCCGTCGAGCGGGGCGCTGCCGCCGACGCGCTGCAGGCGCTGGTGCAGGAAGCCGGCCCAGTCATAGGGCTGCACGGCGTTGAGGGCGGCGACCACGTCGTCGAAGGTGTAGTGGAGACGACGAAGCTGCCGTCGTTGGTGCCGAAGAAGGTGCGTGCGAAGTCGTCGAGCGACCGGGCGCCGTGGCTCTGCTCGCGGATCAGCGTGTCGGCGTCGAGCCAGATCAGCAGGCCTTCGACGTAGTAGTCTTCCGAGCGCTGCCAGGTGAGCCAGGGCATGTCGCGGCGGCGGACGAAGATCGGGCTGTTGGTGGTGTCCTCGACGTCGCGCCAGGCGCGGCCGACTTCGTCCTGCTCGTCGGCGGCGTCGGCGGCGAACGCGTCGAGCGCCTGTTGGTGCGTCCACAGCCCCGAGCGCGCGGCGAGCACCTGGCCCCAGTATTCGGTCAGCCCCTCATAGACCCAGAGCAGGCTGTCGCGCTCGGGCACGATGTTGAAGTCGGGCGAGTAGAGGTCGGCGGGGCGGCGATACTTGCCGTTCCACGAGTGGGTGTATTCGTGGCTGAGCAGGTCGCGCCCGGCGAAGGTCTTGTCCCAGGCGGTGAAGTAGTCGCGGCCGGTGGCGTTCTCGCTGGAGCGGTGGTGCTCGAGGCCTTCGCCGCCGAGCTCGTTGCTGAGGGCGAGCAGGAAGTCGTAGTGGTCGTAGTGCTGCGAGGCGAACAGGCGGGTGGCTTGGGTGACGATGGCGCGGTGGATTGCGAGTTGCTCGGGCGAGACGGTGAGGTCGGCCGGGGTGTCGGCGACGATGTTCAGGTGAACCGGGGCGCGGGCGCCGGGGGCGAGGTCGAGGCGCTTGTAGTTGCGGCCGGCGTAGAGCGGGCTGTCGACCAGGACGTTGAGCGGCACGGTGGCGAAGTGCGGGTTGCCGTCGGCGGCGTCGTTGCCGTTTGGGCCGGACGCCGTGAGCGCGGTCGCGAAGTGCCAGCCGGCGGGGATCTTGAGCGAGGCGGCGACCGGGATGTCGCGGGCCATCGTGCCGGCGGGATACAGCACCACGGTGTTCCACTGCAGGTCGAGCATGGCGGGCGTCATGACGATGCGGCCCTCGTCGTCCTGCACCGGCGAGAGGAACTGGTAGTCGACACTGACGGCGTGGGCGCCGGCGGGGACCGGCAGGTGGAAGGCGTACATGTTCACCGGGTCGCGCCGCCAGGCGATCGGCGGGCCGGCATCGGCGCGGGCGGCTAGGCCCGCGAGCAGGGCGACCGGGCCGGTCGGGCCGTGATTACCGGGGATCCACTCCGGATAGAGCAGCACCAGGTCGGTGGCGCCGGGGGCGAGCGGGATCGTTTCGTGCACGGCCATGATGCGGTGTGCGAGGTCGGTCGCGTCGACGGCGAGGGTAAGGGTGCCGGGATAGGCGGCGTCGCGCGGCGCGGGGATCGCCGGCGGCAGGGGGGCTGCTTGCGGCTGGGGCTGGGGCTGGGGCTGGGGATCGGCCAAAGCGGGGGCGAGCGCGGATGCGGCGAGTGCGAGGCAGAGGGCGGCGAACGGCAGGTGACGGGTCACGCGATGCTCCGGCGACGATGCGGGCAGTGGTCGAACAGCGGGGGCCGCGGGTCAAGCGGCGCGGTACGCTGCGGCACGACGGGGTGCTGGTGCAGCATGCATCAAGGACGGCTAGGCGATACGAAGCGCTTCTTTTTTGGTAAAAAAGAAGCAAAAAACTTCTGACAGCGCTGTCGCGGCGTTCAACGAGCAAAAGTTTTTTGGTTCTTTTTTTCAAAAAAGAACCCCTTGCCTTCGCCTTCGCGCAACGCGAAATGTGCGCTCATGCAGGACATCGTGACCGCCCCGCCGAAAGGCGATGTCGAGCTCAAGGTCGAGCGGCCGCGGCTCTACAAGGTCATGCTGGTCAACGACGACTTCACGCCGCGCGAGTTCGTCGTGCGGGTGCTGAAGGCAGAGTTCCGGATGGGCGAGGAGCAGGCCAGCCGGGTGATGCAGACGGCGCATCAGCGTGGCGTCTGCGTGGTGGCGGTGTTCACCCGCGAGATCGCCGAGGCCAAGGCGACGAACGCGACGGACGCGGCGCGCAAGCAGAACTACCCGCTGCTGTTCACGACCGAGCCCGAGGAATAGGCCCGGCGGCCGATCCGGCGTGACGCAGCATGTCGACGTGCTGGTGCTGGGCGCCGGGGCAGCCGGGCTGATGGCGGCGCGCACGGCCGGGCGGCGCGGCCGCACGGTGCTGCTGCTGGACCATGCCGAGCAAGCGGGTGCCAAGATCCTGATCTCGGGCGGCGGCCGCTGCAACTTCACCAATCGCGACTGCGTCGCCGAGCGCTTCTTCTCCGACAACCCGGCGTTCTGCCGCTCGGCGCTGGCGCGCTACACGCCGGCGGACTTTCTCGCCGAGATCGAGGCCGCGGGCATCGCCTGGCACCACAAGACGCTTGGCCAGCTGTTCTGCGACGGGCCGGCGCGACAGATCGTCGACATGCTGCTGGCCGGCTGCGCGGAAGCGGGGGTCAGCCTGCGTCTGGGTGCGCGGGTCGGCCCGGTGCAGCGCGGCGGGGCGCATGGCGCGGGCCGCTTCCTGGTCGAGACCGACGCCGGGGCGGTGAGCGCGACGTCGCTGGTGCTGGCGAGCGGCGGGCTGTCGATCCCCAAGCTTGGCGCGACGGGCTTGGCCTACGAGGTGGCGCGGCGGATGGGGCTGGCGCTGACGGCGCTGCGGCCGGCGCTGGTGGGGCTGCGGCTGGAGGCGGCGGCGCTCGCGCGGCTGGCCGGGCTTGCCGGGGTGTCGCTCGCGGTCGAGGCGATGGCCGGCAATGGGGCGCGGCGGCGAGGGTTTCGCGAGGCGATGCTATTCACCCATCGCGGCCTGTCCGGCCCGGCGATCCTGCAGGCCTCGTCGTGCTGGCGGGAGGGCGAGGCTATTCGGGTCAACCTGCTGCCTGACGCGACCCCCGGCGTGCTGCTGGCGGCCAAGCGGGCGCGGCCGCGGGCGGGGCTCGCGCGGGTGCTGGGCGAGCACATGCCGCAGCGGCTGGCCGACGCGATGCTGCCGCGCGAGATGGCGTCGCGCCCGGTGGGCGAGCTGCGCGACCGGCAGCTGAGCGACCTCCTCGCCGAGCTGCAGGCGATGGAGTTCCGGCCCGACGCCAGCGAGGGCTATGCCAAGGCGGAGGTGACGCTCGGCGGCGTCGACACCCGGGCGCTCTCCTCGCGCACCCTGGAGGCTTGCCGCGTGCCGGGGCTGCATGTCGTCGGCGAGGCGGTCGACGTCACCGGCTGGCTGGGCGGCTACAACTTTCAATGGGCGTGGTCGAGCGGGGTCGCCGCCGGCATGGCGGCCTGAGCCGTTTCGGCGGGGCTGTTTAGGCCGTGCCGGCGGGGCGGCCTGAAGCAGGCGTCAGCTGGCGCGTCGTGTCAGCCGGCGCTCGGCCTCGATGACCTGGTCGCGCCCCGAGTGCTTGGCCTGATACAGCGCCTCGTCGATGCGGCCGATCAGCGATTCCCAGCCGTCGCCGGCCTGCGCGCGGCCGACGCCGATGCTGCAGGTGACCGCGATCTCGCGTCCGAGGGCGACGAACGGCTTGGTGCGGATGGCCTCGTTGAGCGCCAGGATGCGGGCCTTGGCGCTCTGGTCGTCATCGGCCAGCAGGATCAGCATCTCCTCGCCGCCATAGCGGCCGGCGCACTCGCCGGGCCGGAGCATCTGGCGGATCTGCTCGCTGATGCCGATCAGGATCTCGTCGCCGACGAGATGGCCGTGCATGTCGTTGACGCGCTTGAAGTGGTCGACGTCGACCAGGCCGGCGACCAGCCGCTCGGCGTCGCCGGAGCGCTCCAGCATGGCGATGAAGCGCTTCTGGATCTCGCCGCGGTTGAGCAGGCCGGTCAGGCTGTCGCGGGTCGCCTGCAGCATCAGCGCCTCCTTGGCGACGCGGATCTCTTCCGTCCTGACCTGCACCGTGCGCTCCAGGACGGCCTGGCGCTGCAGCACGGCGTGGTAGCGCAGCCGGAAGCTCATCACGACGATCAGCAGGGCGAGCAGCAGGTAGGCGAGCCATGCCGGCCATGACGCCCACCAGGCCCGCCTGATGCGGACCGTGAACGAGACCGGCGGCGAGGATTGGCCGGTCAAGGTGTCGACGGCGGTGACGGTCAGCCGGTGATGGCCGGAGGGGACGAACGGGTAGCGGGCGTAGCCGGACTGGGTGGTCACCCAGTCCGCATCGACGCCGTCAAGGCGGTAGCGAAAGACGATCGAGCGTTCGGCTTGGAAGTTCGAGGTGCCGAAGGCGACGGCGAGCGGGCTGGTCGTGTAGTCGACCGAGGCGAGGGGGTATTGCTGCGATCCGAGCGTCAGCGAGCTGATGACGACGTTGATCGCGTCGGAGCGGAACAGCGTCGTCGGGTCGGTGAGGTGGGACAGCCCCTGGCTGGTCGAGATCCAGATCGAGCCGTCGACATCCTCGTAGAGGCCGTCCTGGCTGGTGTCGTTCCAGACCAGGCCGGCATCGGCGTTGACCGAGCGCCACTTGTCTCGATTGAAGACGGAGAGGCCGCGGTCGGTGGCGGCCCAGACCCAGCCGCGGCGGTCGACCAGGATCGAGGTGACGGAGTTGGAGAGGATGGTGGGCGAGGCGTAGTTCTGCAGCCTGGGGGGCTGATGGTCCGACAGGGAGACCAGGTAGACGCCGCCGCCCGGACCACCGACCCAGACCTCGCCGGTGGCGCCGAGCGCGAGGGCGACCGGCTCGAAGGCAGGGTTCGGCCATTTGGCGACGACCTGCTCCACCGAGCCGTCGGTGCGCCAGTGCATCAGGGATTGCTGGCTGACATACCACAGGCTGCCGTCGCTGTCGGGCGCGATGGACAGCACCGGCGCGCCGGTGCCCGGCAGCTTCTGGATGCGGCGCGACGGGCCGGGCGCGTCGTCGACGAAGTAGATGCCGCCCTGGGTTGCGAACCAGACCCGGCTGCCGGCGCCATGCAGGATCATGTTCGCCGCCGGCAGGTCGAAATGCTCGATCGCCCCGGTCGTCACGTCGATGCAGGACAGGCCCTTGACGCCGTTGGTGCGCCATAGATGCGTCGGCGCGCCCATGCCGATGGCGAAGGCGTAGCCGCGGTAGTGGCTGTGCGCGATGGCCATGCCGCCGGCGCCGACCGCATCGACGCCGCGATCGGTTGCGACCCATAGCGGGCCGCCCGGCTGGCGCACTACCTGCCAGATCGTGTCGTCGGTCAGCCCGTCGCGATGGTCGCGGTTTTCCCAGTTGCCGTAGCCGAACACGCGGTAGACGCCGTGACCGCCGGCGGCGAACCAGAAGCTGCCTTCGTGATCGACGAGCAAGGCGCTCAGGCGGGCATCGGTCAGGCCATCGGCCGTGCTGACCTGCTTCCAGCCGGCGGCTTGCTGGACGAGGAAGCCGTCATCGGACTGCGTAACCAGAGCGCCGGAGGCCAGTTGCACGACGCGCAGTCGGGTGGCGAAGCCGGCGCTTTCGCCCTGGAACGGCAGGTCCTCGATCGTGACCTGGCCGGAGCGCGGGTCGATCGTCGCCAGAGAGTTCGTGGAGCGGGCGATGATCGTGCCGGCCTTAGTCGCCAACAGGGCATACCACGGGCCGCCGATCAGCCCGTCACCGCGCCCGTAGCAGCGCGTGTGCCGGTCATCGAAGCTGCAGACGAGGCCATCGGCATACGACGCCCATAGCCGATCGCCGGTGCTTGCCAGGGTGATCGGCTGGCTGAGCGGGTCCGCCTCCCGCAGCGGCAGGCCGATCGGGGTCAGCCGGGGCGACGCCGGATCTGTGACGTCGACGAAGGCGACGCGGCCCTTGACGAGCACGGCGGCGCCGTTCCGCCAGGGCGTCATCTGCACGGTCTCGTCGTGGAGGAAGGTCTCGACCGGGATCGTGACGGAGGTGAAGTGCAGCGCCCGGGGCGGGCGGAACTTGCTGACGGCGGCGTCGGATACGAAGATGTCGGTGTCGAAGCGGACGATGACGCGGTCGTCGGGGGTGAAGGCGACATCGGACACCGAGCCGCCATCGGGCAGGCCCTGCTCCGGACCGAGGCTTTGGAAGCGCCGGCCTGCATAGACGAAGATGCCGTTGCTGGTGCAGGCGAACAGGTCGCCTGCCGCATCCTGCTGCAGGCAGCTGACGTCGAGGTCGCTGAGCCCGTCGGCCTCGCCGTAGGTTCGCAGCGAGACGCGCTGCGCCTGGGCACTGAGGCTTACGAGAGATAGGACGAGCCCAACAAGCGCGAGGAGCACCGCCTGTGGCGCACACGATCTTACCCGAGACGGCAAAGTAGCCAAGCATTCAAGTGCTTCGTCTCGCCTTCATACGACCCTGCCACCTTATAATAACAGGACGTATTCGGCTTGTCGTGCTGGTTCTCGGGTCGACTTACATCATCAAAGTTAATACAAATATAAAACTCAACTGTGCATCGCGAAAATTAGACGAGACCAACATCTTTTTGAGAAAGCGTGTTGCAGGTCTCGGGTCGCGACGAGGTGACGCGGCAGGAGGCTCTCACGCTCTAGGATAAGCACGAGCAGGCGAGGCCGCAGGGTGAGCCCTGCGGCCTCGATGGGATCCACCGACGCCATGATCACCGCCTGCTTGCAGTCGGCTTGGCTCGAGCCTGTTCAGGCTGGCTGGGTCAGATCAAATCCGGTCGGCTGGGTATGGAAGGTAGCCGGGGTGAGCTGCAGGCCGGTCGGCTGGGTATGGAAGGTGGCCGGGGTGAGCTGCAGGCCGGTCGGCTGGGTGTGGAAGGTGGCCGGGGTGAGTTGCAGGCCGGTCGGCTGTGTGTGGAAGGTGGCCGGGGTGAGCTGCAGGCCGGTCGGCTGGGTGTGGAAGGTGGCCGGGGTGAGCTGCAGGCCGGTCGGCTGGGTGTGGAAGGTGGCCGGGGTGAGCTGCAGGCCGGTCGGCTGGGTGTGGAAGGTGGCGGGCGTTGGCCGTGGAGCGCTCGCCGGCGATGTTGTCGCACTCGTCCGATCGGCGGATTTGGCTGCGCCTGCTCCGAGGCTGACGACGAGAGCAAGAGCAAGGCAGGCTTTCACCGTCTGAGAAACGACTATCGACATGATCAGTGCCTCTACAATTTTGACGAGTTATCGGGTAGCAACGATATACACGAAATCATATTGCAGCCGCAACGGGAAATCCGGGCTACCACACGTCAGCCACGCTGCCAACGCAAGTAATTGCTAAAGATAGTCTCATAAACAAGACTGAATACAACCTTGAGACGAAGAAAAGTTATTTAGATCGCCTGTCGGTTGCTGGTGTTTGGCTTGTTGCGCTGGCGAGCGTTTATGCTCGGCTCGCTCAGGCCTTGCCGCGCCACATCGCCCTCTTACGGAGAGGTCGCGGGCGGGCGCCGCCCCCAGCGGGCCCCAGGCAGAGCCCTGGCCTCGGGACGGGGCGGCCGGGTGCTCGGGTGGCGCTGGGCACCGAGCCGGCGTGGCGCATGCCAAGCGCGTTCAGTGCGCCATAGACGAGCGAGCCGCAGGCGACCATGGCGAACACGGCACTGATGCCCTCGCCCCGGCGAGCGAGGATCAGGCCGCCGCCGGCGGCGACCAGCAGGCGCGCGAGGCCGGCCAGGAACGGCCACAGCATGCGCGCGCGGCCCTGGCAGGCGAAGTACAGCACCATGCCGAGGCCGACCGCGCCGTAAGCCGGGGCGACGATGCGCAGATAGTGCGCGCCGGCGGCCAGCACCGCGGGGTCGGCGGTAAACAGGCCAATCCAGGCGCTCGGGAACGCTGCTGCGAGCAGGCCGACGCATTCGGTCGGCACCAGGGCGATGACGGCGGCAAGCCAGGCGACCTTGCGGGCGCGGGCGTGGTCGCCGGCGCCGGTGCTGGCGCCGACCATGGTGACGACGGCGCTGCCGAGGCCGAACACCAGCGGGATCAACAGCCAGTCGAGCCGCGAGGCGATGCCGTATCCGGCGAGCGCGCCGACGCCGAACACGCCGACGGCGGCGGTGACCAGCAGGATGGTCATGTTGGCCATCAGCGCGCCGAGGGCGGAGACCGAGCCGACGCCGAGGATGGCGCGGAAGTTGGCCCAGCGCAGCGGCGCCGCGGTCAGCGCGAGCACGCCGTCGCCGCGCCAGAAATAGCGCAGCAGCACGAGCGAGGCGCCGAGATAGTACAGGCTGACGGCGAGACCCGCGCCGCCGACGCCGAGCCGGGGCAGCGGGCCGATGCCGAAGATCAGCGCCGGCGAGAGCGGGATCACCACCGCGGCGCCGACCAGGGTGACGGTCGCTGGCAGCTTGACCTCGCCGGCGCCGCGCAGGGCTGCGGCCAGCAGGTTGACCGCCCAGATCGGCACCGCGCCGATGAAGAACCAGCCGGAGAAGCGCACCGCGGCGGCGAGCGCGCCGCCGGCGCCGCCCATGGCGCGATACAGCATCGGCCCGGCCAGCAGCGCGCCGATGGTGAACAGCAGGCCGAAGGCGACCGCCAGCACCAGGCTGTGCAGCACCAGCGCGTCCGCCTCGTCCTGCCGGCCGGCGCCGCTGGCGCGCGCCACCGCCGAGGACACGCCGCCGCCGATGCCGCCATTGCTCATCGCGGTCATCAGCGCCGGCAGCGGGAAGACGAGGGCGACGCCGGCGAGAGCGTCGGTGCCCAGGAAGCCGGTCCAGTAGGTTTCGGCGACCGAGACCACCGTCTGAGCCAGCAGCACGCCGATCGTCGGCAAGCCAAGGCGCAGCAGGGTGGCCAGCAGCGGGCCGTGCAGGACCGCCGCGCGCCGCTCAGCGCGCTGCGCGTCCCTGGCCGATGAGGCGGGCTTGGCTGCGGCGATGGTCGGATCAAGCATGGCGCCCCGCATTGGAGTTGTGGCAGCGAGCAGTATGTGTATAATTGCATATGCGTCAAATCTAAACAGTTACGTGGGTGCGAGGCGTTGGGCGCCGCCGGGCACGCCGCTTCGGGAGGGAGAGCCCGCATGGCGCTGGGTGACGCGATCCTCGTCTGCCTGACGGAGCGCTCGATGAGCGGCTACGACCTGGCGAAGAGCTTCGACGAGTCGATCGGGTTCTTCTGGCGGGCCGACCACCAGCAGATCTACCGCGAGCTGAGCCGGCTGCGGCAGCACGGCGAGGTCAGCACGGCGGAGGTGATCCAGAGCGGCCGGCCCAATAAGCTGGTCTACTCGATCACCGAGGCGGGGCGGGCGGCGCTCAAGCGCTGGTCGAGGGAGCCGAGCGCGCCGCAGGCCGCCAAAGACGACCTGCTGGTGCGGCTCTATGCGATCGAGCATGTCGACCGCGAGGCGGTGCGGGCGCAGCTGACGGCGCGGCTCGCGCACCATACCGAGCGGCTGGCCCGCTACGAGCGCATCCTGCAGACGCGCTATGCCGGGCAGCCGCCGACGCTGCGCCTGACCGGCCGGCTGCTGGTGCTGGAGATGGGGCTGCGCAATCAGCGCGCCTGGCTGGAGTGGTGCGAGCTGGCGCTGGGGCGGCTGGAGGCGAGCGGCGGACCTCCCGAGCCGGTTTGCAACGTCTGAGCGGCATGCGCTCGACCCTGCCTTGAGCATCAGCCGGATCAAGCCCGCTCAGCCCGGGGGGTGGGGCGCATCGCAAATGTTGCTCGGCGATCCTCCTTGCCGGCGGCAGCTCGCCTGCTCGCAGGGCGCGTCGTTCAGCCGGTCAGTGCTTTGCTGCCGTGTCCGACGCATGGTTGAGGTTGGATCAGCCGCCGGAGTCGCGCTGGCGCTGGCGCTTCAGCACCTCGTCGTCGCTGAGCCGGGCATCGTAGATCGATCGCGGCTCGACGGTGCGGGCGGTCAGGGTCGCGACCGCCACCACGAGGAGCAGCGGCACGATGAAGGAGCGGGCATGGCCGGTCAGCTCCATCATCAGCACGATGGTCGAGATCGGGCCCTGAGTGGTTGCCGCGAGCACGGCGCCGGCGCCGAGAACGGCGTAGAGCCCGGCCGGCGCGCCTGGCCACAGGGCAGCCATCGGTGCGCCGAGCGCGCCGCCCAGTAGCGCTCCCAGCGCGAGCGAGGGCGTGAACAGGCCGCCCGGAGCGCCGCTGCCCAGGCAGAGCAGCGTCGCCGCCGGCTTGAGCAGGACCAGCCCGAGCATCAGCAACGGCGCGAGCTGGCCGGCGAATGCGAGCTCGTGCAACGTCGCGTCCGTTGCCGAGCAATTGCGGGAACGCCGATGGAGGCCGCGCCCAGCAAGGCCGAGCACGCGACGCACCGGTGCCACGACGCGGCAGCCAACCTTTCGGCCTGTGGCGATCCGACCCAGGCCACGGCGATCGGACATAGGCCACGGAGGCGAACCCGGCCAATCACCGGCCCAGCCAGCAGCGCCCAGGCGGTGCTCGCCAGATCGAGCCGGCATAGGCGGGAATAAGGTAGGTCGGCCGCATCCGGCAGAAACGCCCACGAGATGCCGGTCGCCACCAGCGACGTGACCAGCGCAGGGCAGCACGAAGCGCAGGGCGAGGGCGCCGCGCAGCACTTCGAGCGCGAACAGCGCACCTCCCAGCGGCACGCCGTAGGCCGCCGCCATGCCCGCGCCGGCGCCGCAGGCGACGAGGAGCCGGCGCATCTCGTCGGACAGATGCGTGCGGTCGGAGAGCAGGTTGGCGATGACGGCGCCGGCCTGCTTGGGCGCGCCTTCGCGGCCGAGCGAGGCGCCCATGCCGACGATCAGCACCGACAGCACCGCGCTGCCCAGGGTCCGGACCGCCGGCAGCCGCCCGGCGTGAAACCAGATCGCGGCCGTGATGTCGATGCCGTTGGCGCTGGACAGCCTGACCAGCAGGAGCTGACCGGCCGCGGTCAGCACGCCGGCGGCCAGCAGCACAGCGATGTGCCACCACCAAGGCGCGCGCGACGCCGCGGCCAGGATGTCGACGCCCGAGCCGTACCAGAGCGTGTGCTGCACCAGCAACAGCAGGCCGGTCAGCGCGGCAGCGCCGAGGCCGGTGCCGGCGCCGGTCAGCACGACCGCAAGCCAGAACCCGGCCGCATCGCGCCGCGCCAGGATGGGTGCGATCATTGCCTCTCGTCAGACCAGCCGGGGCGCTGCGGTGTCAAATCCGAACCATCGTCGCGAGGAGCGCGTCTCTGAACCATCGTCGCGAGGAGCGCGTCTCTGAACCATCGTCGCGAGGAGCGCGTCTCTGAACCATCGCGAGGAGCGCGTCTCTGAACCATCGTCGCGAGGAGCGCGTCTCTGAACCATCGTCGCGAGGAGCGCGTCTCTGAACCATCGTCGCGAGGAGCGCGTCTCTGAACCATCGCGAGGAGCGCGTCTCTGAACCATCGTCGCGAGGAGCGCGTCTCTGAACCGTCGCGAGGAGCGCGTCTCTGAACCATCGCGAGGAGCGCGTCTCTGAACCATCGCGAGGAGCGCGTCTCTGAACCGTCGCGACGAGCGCGTCCCTAAACCATCGTGGCGACGAGCGCGTCGGCGGCGCGGCTGCTGTAGCGCTCACGATGGCGAAGGAGGCGAAAACTCCGTTCCGGCAGCGCAAATTGCGCCGCGACCAGCTGGCCTGCCGCCAGCGCCGAGCGGGCCACGTGTTCGGACAGCGCGGTCACGCCAGCGCCGGCCTGCACCGCGCTCAACACGGCCTCGTTCGACGGCAGCGTCATCGTCACCGACAGCGCCGAGGCGGCGCAGCCCGCCGCTGCGAGCGCCGCCTCCAGACTGGATCGGGTGCCGGACCCCTGCTCGCGCATCACCCAGGGACAGAGCCGCAGGTCGCGCCCGTGCAGCGCCTTGCCTGCCGCCCAGGCATGCGACGGCGGCACCAGGATGACCATGCGGTCCCGCCCGACCTCCTGCTGCGCCAGCAGCGGATGGGCGAGCTCGCCCTCCACGAAGCCGAGCTCGGCCGCGCCGTCCAGGACGGCCTTGGCGACCTCGCGGGTGTTGCCGACCTGGACATCAAGCTCGAGCCCGGGATGGCTCGCATGGAAGCGGACCAGCCGCTCCGGCAGCCAGTAGCCGGCGATCGTCTGGCTGGCCGACACGGCGAGCCGTCCGCGCCGCAGCCCGCCCAGATCGGCCAGCGCCGTCTCGGCCAGGGCGGCGCGCGCCAGCACGGCGCGGGCCTCGCCCAGGAACAGCCGTCCGTTCTCGTTCAGGACGATGCCGCGCCCGACCCGGTCGAACAGATGGATGGCGTGGCGCTCCTCGAGCGCGGCCAGCGCGTTGCTGACGCCCGATTGCGTGAGGTTCAAGGCCTGCGCCGCCGCCGTGACGTGCTGGCGCTCGGCGATGGCGACGAAGATGCGGAGCTGCTCGAGCGTCACTGATCAATCACTCCAGAAGATCAATCAAACCATACTAATCCGTTGGAGGCGGCGCCGACAGAGGCTCATGCTGCCGCCATCGCAATGAGGTGAGCCATGGCCGTCGACACGTTCAGCCTGCCCTCCGCGCGGCTCGCCAGCCCGCTTCGGGCGCCGCTGCGGCCCGCCGCCGGCATCCGCCGGGCGCTGCCGGGTGTCGGGCTCTGCCTGCTGGTCAGCGTCGCGGCGAGCCTGCTGGCCATGATCGAGCGGCGCGTGTTCGGCGCCGCCTGGCTGGAGAGCCTGGTGCTGGCGATCGTCGTCGGCGCGGTCATCCGCACCGCCTGGACCCCGTCCGTCCGCTGGCGCGCCGGCATCGAGTTCAGCGCCAAGACGCTGCTGGAGATCGCCGTCGTGCTGCTCGGCGCCTCGGTCAGCGCCGGCACCGTGCTGGCGGCCGGGCCGGGCCTGCTGGCCGGCATCGCCGCGGTGGTCGCGCTGGCGATCGGCTGCTCCTACGGCATCGGCCGGGTATTCGGCCTGCCGCACCGGATGGCGACCCTGGTTGCGTGCGGCAACTCGATCTGCGGCAACTCCGCCATCGCCGCGGTGGCGCCGGTGATCGGCGCCGACGGCGAGGACGTCGCCGCCGCGATCGCCTTCACCGCCCTGTTCGGCGTCGTATTGGTGCTGCTCCTGCCTCTGGCGGCGCCGCTGCTGCATCTGAGCGGCCTGCAATACGGCGCGCTGGCCGGCCTGACCGTCTATGCGGTGCCGCAGGTGCTGGCGGCCACAGCGCCGGTCGGCGCCGTCGCGGTGCAGTTCGGCACGCTGGTCAAGCTGGTCAGGGTGCTGATGCTGGGGCCGGTGGTGCTGTGCCTGTCCCTGCTGACCCGCCAGCTGCGCGACGAGGCCGACGAGGCGGCGCCGCACGTCACGGCCGGCGACCGTCCGAGACGGGATGGCCTGGCGCTGCACAAGCTGGTGCCCTGGTTCATCATCGGCTTTCTGGGCCTGGCGACGATGCGGTCCTGCGGGCTGGTGCCGCAGGCGGCGCTGCGGCCTGCGGCTGCGGCGGCAGGTCTGCTCACCGTCATCTCGATGGCAGCGCTCGGCCTGGGCACGGACCTGCGCGTCGCCGCCCGCGCCGGCGGCCGGGCCACCGCGGTGGTGCTGCTGTCCCTGCTGGCGCTGGGCTTGCTGAGCTTCGGGCTGATCCGCCTGCTCGGGCTCAACTGATCGTACGGCTGATGGCGTGCCCTGCACCCGGCGTCGTATTCAGACCGCGATCTGCAAACAGGACATGACGATGTTGAATCCGTTTCGCTCCGGTTCGGAGCTCATCGTGCATACGCAACAGCCGTTCAATGCCGAGACGCCGTTGGATCAGCTGCGCCGCGATCTCGTCACCAGCCAGAAGGCGTTCTACGTGCGCAGCCATGGGAGCATTCCGCGGCTCGACGAGGCGTCGCATCGCCTGCGCGTGCAGGGTTTGGTGCAGACGCCGCTCGACCTTTCGGTGCCGGAGCTGCGCGCGCGATTTGCCGCCCGCAGCGTGACGGCGGTGATGCAATGCGCCGGCAATCGCCGTGCCGACCTGCAGCAGGTGCGGCCGACCCTGGGGGACCCCTGGGCGCCTGGCGCCATCGGCAACGCCGTGTGGACAGGCGTCTGCCTGGCCGATGTTCTGAGGGCAGCGGGCGCTGCGGATGATCCCGCGCTGCATGTCGCCTTCGAGGCCTGCGACGATGTGGATGTGCCGACGGAGGGGCGCTTTCGGTATGGCGTCTCGATCCCGATGACCAAGGCCATGGCCGCGGAGGTCCTGCTCGCCTACGCCATGAACGGCGAGCCGTTGGCGCCCGAACATGGCTTTCCGCTGCGCGTCGTCGTGCCCGGCTACGCCGGCGTGCGGAGCCCGAAATGGCTGTCCGCCGTGAGCGTGCGGGACACGCCGTCCGACAACCATATGCAGCAGCGCGACTACAAATTGCTGCCGGCCGACGTCACGGCAGACACGGTCGATTGGGAGAAGGGCGTCACGATCTACGAGATGCCGCTCAACTCGGCCATTTGCGAGCCGGCGCCGCATAGCCGCCTTGCGGCCGGCCGAACGGTTGTGCGCGGCTATGCGGTTGCGACCGCCCGCGACGTCGTCCGGGTCGACGTGTCGATCGATGGCGGGCGGAACTGGCGCCAGGCCGAGCTTGATCACGACGCGACCGCGCCCTGGAGCTGGACCTTCTGGAGCGCGACGTTGGATCTGCCGAGAGGCGAGCATGAGCTTGCGGTGCGCGCCTGGGATTCCGCCGGTCAGACGCAACCGACGCAGCCAGACGACGCCTGGAACTTCAAGGGCTATCTGAGCGCAGCTTGGCACCGGGTGCACGTGTCAGCAGGCTAGCGGCGACATGTTCCTGCGCGCTTTCAGAGCACGCTGCACCGCGCTCGGCATCGCGACGGCCGCACTGGAGTGGCGGGCGGTGTCGAGCGGCGCGGTCGGGTTTCTCTACCAAATCGGTGACGCCGCCGCTGACGATCCCCTGGTTCGGCAACCCGATCGTGCTGATGCCCGACATCCCGCTCTACTACGTCGTGCGTGCCGCGCTGGTGATCACGCATCTCGGATTGCGCATTCTGGTGAACTCGTCGTTCGGCAACGGTCTGGTCGCGATATGGAAACCCCGCTCCGCGCCACCATTCTGGGATGCGACGGGCGGCGCTACGAGCTCGCGGCATTCGGCATCGGCAGCCTCCTGCTGGTCGGCGGCTTTCAGGCGCTGACCATCCACGGCAGCCAGCATGCGCTCGTGCTGATGGGGGCGCTGCTGGTGCTGACGGTGCTGCCGCATCCCAGGAGCTGGTGACGGCGCTCGCGTTCCTGCCGGCGCAGGCGTGACGCCGCGTCAGGCGCGGCCGGTGACGGCGTTGCTCGAGACGCGCAAGCCCCGCGCGACGGGCGAGATGGTGCTGGCGCTGAACCATGACGGGATGACGGTGCTTGCGGTCGAGCACGACATCGCCCGGCTGATCGTCGAGCTGAACCGGCGGACCGGGCGCGCGGTGGTTCTCGTCGAGCAGAACATTGACATGATTCGTATGGCAGCGCAGCGCTGCTTCGTGATGGACAAGGGTCGGATCATCACCGCGCTGACCCCGGCGATGCTGGACGACCGCGACATCATCCGGCGGCATCTTGCGGTGTGAGGAGAACGAAATGTCCTGGTTCGAGACCTCGATCATGGCGCGAAAGGGAGTGGCGCGCGGGCAAGCCGGCGCGTCCTACACGATCACGGAAGGCGAGCAGGGGCAGTATCATTACACCTACAGTCCGTTTCCGGCGCCGATCCTGCGGGTTGATCCGGGCTCGGTGATCGCATGCGAGACGCACGACGCCTTCGAGGGCAAGATCGTGCACGAGACCGACCGGCCGTCGGAGAAGCTGAACTTCCCGTTCCTCAATCCGCAGAACGGGCCGATCTTCGTCAACGGCGCCGAGAAGGGCGACTGCCTTGCGGTGCGGATCCGCTCGATCACGCCGCGCGGCCCGCAGCCGGTCGGCACGACGTGCCTGATCCCCGAGTTCGGCGGCCTGGTTGGCACGACGGCGACGGCGCTGCTGAACGAGGCGCTGCCCGAGCATGTCCGCAAGTTCGAGGTGACAGTCGAGGGCGGGGTGAAGTGGAGCGACCGGCTGAGCCTGCCGTATACGCCCTTCATCGGCACGATCGGAACGGCGCCGGAGATCGAGGCGATCTCCTCGCTGGTGCCGGATTATTACGGCGGCAACATGGACCTGCCGGATGTCGCACCCGACGCGGTGATCTACCTGCCGGTGAACGCGCCGGGAGCGCTGCTCTATCTCGGCGATTGCCATGCGATCCAGGGCGACGGCGAGCTGTGCGGCGTCGCACTCGAGCACCCGACGACCACGACGATCCAGGTGGACCTGCTGAAGAACTGGCCGCTTGCGTGGCCCCGGCTCGAGACCAGCGAGTTCTTCATGACGATCGGCTCGGCCCGGCCGATGGAGGACGCGGCGCGGATTGCGTATCGCGAACTCATCCGCTGGATGAAGGCCGATTTCGGCTTCGACGAGACCGACGCCTACCTGCTGCTGACGATGTGCGGCAAGATGCGGCTCGGCAACATGGTGGACCCGAAATACACGCTGGGCGCATCGATCGCGAAGGGCATCGTCGCGGCGCAAGGCTCATGAGCGCCGCGGGCGGGCTCGACGTCACCGAGTTCACGGTCGAGGACGTGCAGGCGGGCCTGGCGCGAGGGCAATTCAGCTGCGAGGCGCTGACGCGCGCCTTTCTCGCGCGGATCGACGCGTATGACGGCTCGTACAACGCGATCATCTTCCGCAATGGCGAGGCGATCGCCGATGCGCAGGCGATCGACCGGCGTCGTGCGGCCGGCGAGACGCTCGGGCCGCTGGCGGGCGTTCCGGTCGTCGTCAAGGACGCGATGGACATGCGCGGCTTTCCGACCACCGGCGGGTGGCGGCTGCTGCACGCTCCGATGGGGGGTATCGACCTGTTTCCCGCGAGCGACGCGCCGGTGGTCGCGCGGCTGCGGGCGGCGGGCACCATCATCCTCGGCAAGACCAACATTCCGGTGCTGAGCCACACCGGAAGCCACGCCAACGACAGCTGGGCGGGACCGACCTACAACGCGGCGGCACGCGCCTTCCTGCCCGGGGGAAGCAGTGCCGGAACCGCGACCGCGGTCGCGGCGAGCTTTGCCGTGCTCGGCCTTGCCGAGGAGACCGGCGGGTCGATCCAGAACCCCGCATCCGCCCAGGCGCTGGTCGGGATCAAGCCGACCTTCGGCCTGGTGCCGAATGCCGGCGTGTTGCCGTTGTCGAGCCTGCGGGATGTGGTCGGGCCGATCGCGCGTTGCGTGCGCGACGCGGCGCTGACGCTCGACGTGCTCGCCGGCTTCACGACCGAGGACCCGAAGACCGCGGCCTCGTTCGGATGCATCCCGGCGGCCGGCTACGCGGCATCGCTCTCGCCGGACGGGCTGCGCGGCAAGCGGATCGGGCTGTACGGGCCGGGGTGGCGCGACCTGCCGCTGTCGGCGGAGACGGGCGAGCTCTACGAGCGCGTCAAGGCCGAGCTAGCCGAGGCGGGCGCGATGCTCGTGGAGGACCCGTTCGCCCAATCCGGCTTTGCGGCGCTTCGGCGTTGCACCATACCGGGCTTCGATTTCGACGCGCGCGGGCTGGAGTCGTTGCCCTACGACATCGAGACCTATCTGCGCCGGCTCGGGCCGGACGCGGCGCTGCAGGATTTCGAGGCGTTCGCCGCCGCGACGGCCGCGGAGGACCCGTTCGCGCCGGGCGGCGTGCTCCACTTCATGCTGCGACTGCCGGACTTCGCCGCCTGCCGCGCCGACCCGGGCCGGCCGCCGGACATGTCGACATTCGCGCGCGTGCGCAACGAGCACCTCGCCCTGTTCCACTCGGTCTGGACCGAGGCGGCACTTGACGCCCTGGTGTTTCCGCAGATGCGCGCCGAACCCGGAGCGCGTGACGGCGGCAAGGCGATCCAGGAGACGACGGTCAGCGAGATCAACATCGCCGGGCTGCCCGGCGTCACCGTGCCTGCGGGCTATCACCGGTCGGGAGCGCCGTTCGGGATCATCGTGGTTGGTCCGCGCTGGAGCGAAGCCGCGCTGCTGGGCATCGCCTACGCCTACGAACAGGCGACGAACCACAGGATCACGCCTGTGCTGCTGCCATCCGGCAGATAGCGCCGGTCAGCACCACGAGCCACCTCGAACGGCGCCGGAGCGAGGCCGGCTTAACCTGGTTGAGCCCTCGGGATGTCGGCGCCTTGCTATTGCGGCCTCGACGACATGATCCGTGGGGCGACAGTGGTGCAAGCGGGCGCAAAGAGCCGCATTTCCGACGCCCGGCTTCTCCCGTGGTCCAGGGCCTTATCGAGCGTGGTCCGCCGGGTCTGGGATCACCCCGTCTTCCTCCTGCCGCGCGACTTCCGGCTGTTCCTGCTCGGCGCCCGCACTGACGCCGCGGTCGAGCGGGTGCGCGCCATCGCCGGGCCGCGCCTGGCCTTCGAGCAGCTCTATGCCGCCTCCGACCACCCCTGGGCCTCGGCCGCGCCGCGGTTTCGCTATCAGCAGCGCAAATACGAGCTGATCATGGGCTTGCTGCCTGACCGGCGGTATCGGCACAGCCTGGATCTAGGCTGCGGGCTGGGCATGCTGTCGCGCCGGCTGGCCGCCTGTTCGGACCGTGTGCTCGGCATCGACGTGGCCGAGACCGCGCTGGCGCATGCGCGCAGCCGGAGCCTGGGCGTGGCCAATCTCAGCTTTGCCCAGGGCGACCTGCAGGACCTGCCGGAGCATCTCGACAACCGGTTCGACCTCGTGGTTGTCGCCGACACGCTGTACTACCTCTCGCCGCTGAGGGACGAGCTGCTCAAGACCATCACCGCCCGGGTTGCCAACCTGCTCGCTCCCGGCGGCGTGTGCCTGCTGGCGAACCACTTCTTCTTCGGCGCCGACCGCGAGTCGCGCCAATCGCGCCGCATCCATGACGCGTTCTCCTGGTCGAGCGGGCTTGCCGTGCTGAGCCAGCATCGTCATGCGTTTTTCCTGGCCACGCTGCTGGTCCGACGGGATCTGCAGTAAGCGCCGGTCGCAGAACGCCAGACCTTGGCAGCAGGGTTCACCAGACGAAAGGCGTTACTCGATCAGCACTGGCCTTGCACGATGAACCCGCTTTACAACTCTACGTTGCTGTGAAAGGCTGTTACGCAAGAACACGGACATGTCCGTGTTCCCTCAGCGAGGTGGATCATGACGGACGATCGGGACATCGTCATCGAGCGCGAGGGGATCGTCGATCTCGACGAGCAGCAGCGTGGTTCGAACCCGCCGCGTAACGGCCGGCGGCTGGTCGACAAGCTTGTGACATGCGTCCACCAGGCCTGCGACATGGGAGATTACGAGGTCGCCGAGCAGGTCCTGCAGGTGCTTGAGCTGACGGTGACGCGCCGGGCGCAACCCAACAGTTTCGACCGCCGACGGAACATCGAAAGCCTGGTTGCCGCGCACGAGCGGCTCTGGTTGTTGCGCAACAAGCTGGTCGCCGCTTACTGACGCCCGAGCAGGTGGGCGGGCGGGCGGGCGGCGCCGGCCCACTCGCGCGTGCCTGGCGCCACCGCGCAGGCCGTCAGAGCAGGTCTCGCACCAGCGCTCCGGGAGCGGCCTCCGCGCCGATCTGCTCGCGGGTGCATTGGCGCGGCGCCTTGTCGGGCCGCCAGCGCAGCAGCGCCGTGCCGTGCCGGAACCGGCCGGCGCTGACATGGTCGTAGCTGACCTCGACGACGAGCTCCGGCCGCAGCCTCTCCCAGGCTGAGGACTCCGCGGTCGCCCATCGGCTCGGGCCTCCCGGCGCGTCGCCGGTGAACCCCGCCCCGCCCGCCAGGGCTTCCAGCCTGACCGTCAGCGCCGCCCGATCCGCATTCGCGATGGCGGAGGTGAAGCCGACATGGTCGAGCCTGCCGTGCTCGTCATACAGCCCGAGCAGCAGCGAGCCGACCTCGCGCGTGCCGCGGGCGTAGCGGAACCCGCCGACGACGCAGTCAGCGCTGCGCAGGCGCTTGATCTTCAGCATGTCTCGCTTGCCGCAGGCATAGCCGGCGTCCAGGCGTTTGGCGATGATGCCGTCCATGGCGCCGTGGGTTGCCTCGAGCCAGCGTTGCGCCTCCTCGCGGTCTCGCGTGAAGGGCGTCAGGCGGACGCGATGCGGGCGCGTCAGCCGGTTCGCCACGCGCTCCAGCGCCATGCGGCGCTTGGCCAACGGTTCGGCGAGCATGGCGCCGGCCGCTTCGGTGAAGAGGCAGTCGAAGAGGATCAGCAGCGCGGGCGTTTCGCCCGACAGCTTGCGGATCCGGCTGTCCGCCGGATGAACGCGGTCCTGCAGCGCGGCGAAGGAGAGGCTGTCGCCGAGCGGGACGACCAGCTCGCCGTCCAGCACGAAGCCATCGGCGGCGGCGGCTTGCAGCGCCGCCATCATCTCAGGGAAGTAGCGCGACAGCGACTTGCCCGACTTGGCGCGCAGCTCGACCGCGCCGCCCGACTTGAACGCAAGGCAGCGGAAGCCGTCCCATTTGGGCTCGAACTGCCAAGCCGGACCGGCCGGCAGGGCGTCTGCGGATTTCGCCTCCATCGGCTCGGTGTCCAGGGCCAGGCCGAAGCCGGCGGCAATCATCCGGCGAGCCGCTCGATCGCTTGCGCGAGCGGCCGCGCTGCGTCGCCGTACTCCGCCCAAGCCTTCGTCTTGGCCAGCAATCCGGGCACGCTGCGGATCGTGTAGCGCTGCGGGTCCAGACCGGTCTTCACCTGGGCCCAGGTGAGCGGCATCGACACGGTGGCGCCGGGACGGGCTCGCGGCGAGAGCGGCGCGACGGCGGTCGCGAGGCGATCGTTGCGCAGGTAATCGAGGTAGATGCGCCCCGTCCGCAGCTTCTTGGACATATTGACGACGTAGCGGTCCGGCGACGCCTTCGCCATCACCCGGCAGACGCCGTGCGCAAACGCCTTTGCCTCGGCCCAGCTCGGGCCCGTCTTCGCCTCGGCCAGCGGGGCGACGACGTGCAGCCCCTTGCCGCCGGTGGTCTTGCAGAAGCTTTCCAGGCCGATCTGCGACAGCCGCTGGCGGATGTCCTGGGCGGCGCGGATGACGGCGGCGAAGGCCACGTCCGGGCCGGGATCCAGGTCGAATATGAGCCGGCCGGGCGTGTCGGGCTGGAACGGCGCGCAGTTCCAGGGGTGCAGCTCCAGGGCGGCGACCTGTGCGACGGCGGCCAGGCCTTCCGGGCGGTCGATCTCGATGTAGGGCTTGCGGTCGCCCGAGACGGTGACGAGCTCGAGCAGGACCGAGGAGCCCGGCATGGCGTGGCGCTGGAAGAACGTCTCGCCGGCGTATCCGTCCGGCGCGCGGATGATGGAGCAGGGGCGGCCCTTCAGGTGGGCCAGCATCCATGGGGCGACCGCCTCGTAGTAGCGGGCGAGGTCGAGCTTGGTCACCGGCTCGCCGTCGCCGCCCGCCTCCGGCCACATCACCTTGTCCGGCCGCGAGATGGGCACGCCCATGACGAGGCCGGTTCGAGCGTTCGGCGCGGACCGGCCGGTGCGTGCCGGCGCCGCGAGCTCGGTCTTGGCGGCCGGCGCCGGCGCCTCGGCCTCGACGTCTTCGGCCGGCTTGTCCTCGCGCAGGCCCTTGAACGCGCCCTGCCGCACCATGCCTGCGTCCGTCCAGCCGGCGAACTCCACCTCGGCCACCAATTCGGGCTTGAGCCAGTGGATGTCGCGTGCGGCGCTGGGCGCGCCCGGGCCGCTGAACGGGCTGTGCTCCGCCGCTGCGGCCTGCAGGCGCGGCATCAGCCGGTCCAGCTTGCCCTGGCCGAAGCCGGTGCCGATGCGGCCGACATGCACGAGCTTGCCGTCGCGGTGCACGCCGACGATCAGCGAGCGGAACCGGCCGCCAGTGTCGGTCCAGGCGCCCACCACCATCTCGTGCCCGGCGCGGCATTTCGCCTTCGTCCAGGTCTCGCCGCGGCCCGAGACGTAGGGCGCGTCCGCACGCTTGGAGACGATGCCCTCGAGCGACAGGCGGCAGGCGGAGTGCAGCACCGCGTCGCCGCCGGCATCGAAATGGTCCACGTAGCGCAGCAGCGGGCCGGGCTTGGCGAGGAACTTGCGCAGCCTGTCCTTGCGGGCCGAGAGCGGCAGCGTGCGCAGATCCTCGCCGCCGGCGTGCAGCAGGTCGAAGGCGAAGAAGATCAGCTGGTCGCTCTTGCCTGCGGACAGGGCGGCCTGCAGCGCGGCGAAGTCCGGCGCGCCGTCCTGGTCCAGCGCCACGATCTCGCCGTCGACGATGCCGTCCGCCAGCGCGCCGCAGGCGGCGGCGACGGATTTGAAGCGTTCGGTCCAGTCGAGGCCTTTGCGCGTCCGCAGCACCGCCGCTCCGCGCTCGATGCGCGCCTGGATGCGGTAGCCGTCGAACTTGATCTCGTGCACCCAGGCGGCCTCGGCGGGCGGGCGGTCGACCGAGCGGCAGAGCTGCGGCTCGATGAAGTCCGGCATCGCCGCGGCTGCGGGCCTGGGCTTGGGCCTGTGCTTGGGCTTGGCCTTGGGCTTGGGCGTGGGCGCCTTTCGCCTGGCGCGCAGGGCCGGCGCCAGTCCGGCTGAGGAGTCCCACACCGCATCCGGCGCCACCGTGTCGGGTGCGGCGCCGATGAAGGGCTTGGGGGCGCGGCCGCGGCCGGCGGCGATGTCGGCCATGCTGCGGCCGGACGCGACCGAGCTGTCGGCGGCGAGCAGCGCGTCGGCGTCGCCCTCATGGGCGTGCTCATCGCGATGCTTGATCAGCAGCCAGTTCACCCGCTTGCCGGACCAGGCCTTCATCCGCACCAGCACCCAGCTGCCGTGCAGATGCTCGCCCGCCAAGGTGAACTTCAGGTCGCCCCTGGCCAGCCCTTCCTCGGCCGTCATGCCCTGCGGCGCCCAGGTGCCGCGATCCCAGAGCTGCACGGTGCCGCCGCCGTACTGGCCCTTCGGGATGGTGCCTTCGAAATCGCCGTAATCGAGCGGGTGGTCCTCGACCTCGACGGCCAGACGCTTGTCGTGCGGGTCGACCGACGGGCCCTTGGCGACCGCCCAGGACTTGAACACGCCGTCCAGCTCGAGCCGCAGGTCGTAGTGCAGGCGGGTCGCATCGTGGCGCTGCACCACGAAGCGGAGGGTGTCGGACGGGTTCGGCCTGGCCTCTCCGCTCGGCTCGCGGGTTAGCGTGAAGTCCCGCTTGGACTGGTAGGTCGACAGCTTCGTGGCCACGGCACACCTCGATCAAGACGGCGACAGCATCTCCCTATTGGCTTGGTCCTGCGGCCGGTGACAACGACAAATCCGCGGCCGCCGCTGCGACCTCCGCGCGCGTCCGGCGATGCGGACAGGCTTTCAAACGCGGCTCGCGCCGCCCACCTCGATTTCGGCGCAGGCGAGGCGTCGGCGCCGAGCGCGCTGCGGACCCTCCGCAGCGCCGTCATGCCTGCACAACGCGGAGCCGCGCGACGGCCGACTGAAGCGCCGCCAGCAAGCGGCAGGACTATACTTCGCGACTTTGCTGCGCCGCAAAAGAACTCGAGGGTTCAGGCGCAACACTCTTCGACATTTAACAAAGACATCTTGCCGAGCTGCCGCGCCAACGTCATTCTTGATCACAAGAAAAAAGTTCGGGGGGACACCGACATGGCAAGAAAACGCCTGTGGTTGCGCGCTGTCGTATTCGGGACTGTCGGTCTCGTGGCGACGGGAGGGGTTTCAGGCAGGGCCTGGGCGTCGTCCTGCACCAGCTTGACGGCGAGCGACATCCACCTCGGCGGCAATGCCGCCATCGTGTCGCTGACGGCGCAGGACGTGCCCGCGCAAGCTCCGCTGCCGGCGTTCTGCAGCGTCTCGGCGGTGGTCAGCTCGAGCGGCAATCCGGCGACGTCGCAGATCGCCATCTCGGTTTGGCTGCCGAAGGCCGGGTGGAACGGCCGGTATCTGGGCACCGGAAATGGCGGCTTCGCCGGAGCCATTTCGACCGGCGTCCTCGAGCTTGGCCTGCTGGAAGGCTTCGTCACCGCCAACACGGATCTGGGCACCGGCCTCATCTTCAAATGCAACAGCCTGAACTGCGGCAACCATACCGGGGAGGGCGGCATACCGGGCGGCCTTTACAAAGACGCAGCCGCGATCAAGGATTTCGGCTACGAGGCCACGCATCTGATGACGGTGGCGGCAAAGCAGTTGACGGCAGCCTTCTACGGCAGCGCGCCCGCGCACGCGTATTTCGCCGGCTGCTCCACCGGCGGTCAGCAGGCGATGATGGAGAGCCAGCGCTTTCCGAATGATTATGATGGCATCCTGACCGGCGACCCGGCGCATAACCGCACCCACCTGCACATGTCCGGCCCGGCAGTCTACGAGGCGACGCATTTCTCCACCTCCGCCTACCTCACCAACGCCGCCCTGGCGCTGGTTCACGCCAAGGTGCTGAAGCAATGCGCCGGACATGACGGCGGGCTGCGCACCGACGACTTCCTGATCCAGCCGGCGATGTGCAAGACCGACGCCTCGGCGCTGATCTGCAGCGGTACGGCCGCCGAGGTGCCGTGCACGGATCCGAAAGCGGCCACATGTTCCTGCCTGACGCCCGATCAGGCCAAGGCGATGAACCACGATTGGGCCGGAGCCTCGGACGATCACGGCCGCACGCTCTATCCGGGCAACGAGCGCGGCAGCGAGGAGCCCGTGGCCCTGACCGCGGCGAACGATTTCATCGGCAATCTCGGCCTGGTTTGGCAGCAGGCCCAGAGCGAGCCGGTGTTCGACAGCCTGATGTTCTGGGCGCTGGGGCCGAACTGGGTCTGGCAGGAACTGTTCGACACCACGAGCACGTTACGGCCGGAGCTGGCGGCGGAGATCAGGACCATTGACGACACGAAGGTCGGCGACAGCACCTTCGCGGACGTGCTGAACGCGAACGACACCGACCTGTCGCCGTTCGAACGCCATGGCGGCAAGATGCTGATGTATCACGGCTATGCCGACCCGCTGATCCCGAGCGCCACGGCGATCGATTACTACAACGCCGTTGCGGCCGACGATCCGGCGCATGTCGGGGACTATCTGCGGCTGTTCATGGTTCCGGGCTTCTGGCACTGCAGCGGCGGTCCCGGCGCAAACGTGTTCGGCGGCGCGGGCCAGGTATCGCCCCAACCGCTCGCCTCCAGCGATGATGCGCTCGGGGCGCTGATCGCCTGGGTGGAGCAGGGCATCAAGCCGACACGCATCACCGCGACCAAGTTCGTCAACGACGTTCCAGCCTCCGGCATCGCCTTCCAGCGGCCGCTCTGCGTCTATCCGCAACACAGCGCCTATGCGAAGGGCGATCCCGCGGTCGCCTCGAGCTACGAGTGCGTCACGGCGCCGCCGGTGACGAACCAGAAGTTCGCGCCGATCTACGGTCCGTAGAAGCGGGCCGCCGCCGCGTCCAGGAGCCGGCCTCTGACCTCGGGATAGCGGCGCGTCGGTCAGAGGCCGGCGGCGAACGCCTGCAGGTCGTCGATGAGCAGTTTCGGCTGCTCCAGCGCGGCGAAGTGGCCGCCGCGCGGCATGTTCGTCCAGCGTGCGACGTTGTAGGTTCGTTGCGCGAGCGAGCGTGGCGGCGGCGCGAAGACCGGGTCCGGAAACGCGGCGACCGCGGTCGGAACGGCGAGCCGGGATCCTTCGGGAAACATGCCCGAGCCTTCGAGCACCCGTCCGCGATACATCCAGGTCGAGGTCGGGAACGAGCGCGTCGCGACGTAGAGCATGATGTTGGTGAGCAGCAGGTTCTCGTCATACGCCGCCCAAAGGTCGGGCGCGCCGTCCGCCCGGCGCGGCAGGTCCGACCAGGCGGCGAACTTCTCCAAGATCCAGGCGGCGACGCCGACCGGGCTGTCCGACATCGCGACCGCGAGCGTCTGCGGCTTCGTGCCCTGCAGGTGGGAGTAGCCGCCCTCGGCCTGGTTCATCGCCGTGCGGGCATCCGCCCAGGCGCGCTCCGCCTCGGTTTGCGGCTTCACGTCGGCGGCCTGGAGCAGGACCATGTTCAGGTGCAGACCACGGCAGGCCTGCGGATGGTCATGCGCCATCCACGCGGCGATGGCGGCGCCCCAGTCGCCGCCCTGGACGAAGAAGCGATCATAGCCGAGCGCGGTCATCAGGGCGTGCATCAGCGCGGCGGTGGCGCGCGGGCCGACCGGGCTCGCCGGCCGGGCGGAGAAGGCGTAGCCGGGCAGGGAGGGAACGACCACGTCGAAGCCGTCCTCGGCCCGGCCGCCATGGCGTTCCGGATGCGCGAGCGGGTCGATCAGCCTTGCGAACTCCAGGAACGAGCCGGGCCAGCCGTGCAGCAGAAGCAGCGGACGCCGCGCGCCGCTGCCGCGCACGTGGACGTAGTGCAGCTGCTGGCCGCCGGCGTCTGCGAGGAACTGCGGCAGCTGGTTGAGCTGCGCCTGCTGCGCGGCCCAATCGTAGCGGCTCCGCCAGTGGTCGACGAGGCGGTGCAGGTCGGCCAGTCCGACGCCGGAGCTCCAGCCGCCCGCATCGGGCAGGTCGTCGAAGTCGAAGGCGTCGACCCGCGCGCGGATGTCGTCGAGCCTGGCTGACGGGATGTCGATGACGAAGCGCTGCTGCATCGGCGGCATCCTTCGAGCAGAGCGGCCGGCAGTCAACGGCGGCGGCCGGCCGGGTGCCGCGCTCCACGTCGACCACCCCTCGCTCGAGCCGCTATGCAGGTTGCTTGATCCAGCTATGCCGGCTTGCGGCGCCGGTCGGGCATGGGTGCCTACTAGTGTTCGCAGCGCTCTGTTCCCGGGACCCCATGCCGGCATCGTCACCGCTTCGGATTTCTGTGCTTGGCGCCGGAAGATAGGCAGCACGTTTGCCTTCAGTTGGCTCGCGCCGGCGGGAAGCCGGCGGGTTGCCCGCCGGCGCCGGAGATTTTGGGAGGTGTTGCGTTGATGACGATCTATGACTGGCCGACCGGCCCCTACCCGGCGCGCGTGCGCATCGCGCTGGCCGAGAAGGCCTTGCAGGCTCGCGTCCGGTTCGTGAAGGTCAACTTGTGGAAGGGCGAGCACAAGCGGGCGGAGTTTATCGCCAAGAGCTACTCGGGCACGGTGCCGGTGCTGGAGCTCGAGGACGGCACGCTCATCGCCGAGTGCATGGCCATCACCGACTATCTCGACGCGCTCGATGGCGCGCCCACGCTCACCGGCAGGACGCCGCGCGAGAGGGGCCTCATCCACATGATGAGCAAGCGCGCCGAGCTGGAGCTGCTCGACGCGGTCAGCGTCTATTTCCATCATGCGACGCCAGGGCTCGGGCCCGATGTCGAGCTCTACCAGAACGCGGAGTGGGGGCTGCGTCAGCGCGACAAGGCCTTGAGGGGGATGCAGTACTTCGATGCCGTTCTGCGGACCCGGCCGTTCGTCGCGACCGAGACATTTTCGATGGCCGACATCACGGTCATCGCAGGTCTGATCTTTGCCGGGATGGTCAAGCTGGCGGTGCCGGCGGAGTGCGAGGCGCTTCAAGCCTGGTATGCCGGTATGCTGGAGCGTCCGAGTGTCGCCAACCGGGCGCTTTCGGACGCCGGCCAGGCGGTGGTTCGCTCGGCGAGCCTGCCGGGTTAGTGTGAGCCAAGAGCAACGACATCTGGGAGCCCCGAGAGGCATGAGAGACGACCGATCGATCCGAGGCGCGCCGTTCTACGCCGCCCTGCTCGCCCTTGGGGTGGCCTGCGGGATGGCTCGTGCCGCCGACCCGGGCGAAGGGACGGCGCTGGTGGTGACCACAGACAAGGGCGCGGTTCGCGGCGCCCTCGCCAACGGCATCGAGAACTTTCTCGACATTCCCTATGCGGCGCCGCCGGTCGGCCCGCTGCGTTGGGCGCCGCCGCAGCCGGCCGCGGCCTGGAGCGACGTCAGGTCGGCGGCGCGGAGCGGGCCGTACTGCACGCAGCGGCAGAACTTCGACTCGCCGCAGGGGCCGGCGCTCGACGAGGACTGCCTGTCCATCAACGTCCAGCGTCCGGCCGGAACCCGCGCGGGCGCCCGGCTGCCGGTCTACGTCTATATCCATGGCGGCGGCTACGCGACCGGCAGCGGCGTCAGGGACGCCCAGGCGCGGATCGTGCAGCTCAACGGCATCGTCGGCGTCTCGCTCAACTACCGGCTGGGGGCGCTAGGCTTCCTCGCGCTGCCCGGGCTCTCCGGCAGCGACACCGGCAATTACGGCCTGATGGACCAGCAGGCCGCGCTGCTTTGGGTGCAGCGCAACATCGCGGCGTTCGGCGGCGACCCGGCGGCGGTGACGATCGGCGGCGAGTCGGCGGGCGGTTGGTCGGTGTGCGCCCATCTGGCGGCGCCGGGCTCGCGGGGCACGTTCAGGCAGGCTCTGATGGAGAGCGGCTCGTGCATCAGCCACAGCTTGAGCGAGGCGTCGGCGGACGGCGCCAAGGTGGCGGCCAAGCTCGGCTGCCCGACAGGCGCCAAGCTCGCCGAGTGCCTGCGCGGCAAGCCGGTTGCCGACATCCTCGCCGCTCAGGACATGCTCTACTTTCCGACCTACGGCACGCCGTTCCTGCCGGACGCCCCGAGCGCCGCCGTTGGGGACGGCCGCTTCCTGCGCGTGCCGGTGCTGATCGGCGCCACCCGCGACGAGGCGCGTTCCTTCAGCCGCAAGGCGACCGGTTGGACCCGGGCGCAGTATGAGGGCTACCTGCGCGAGACGTTCGGCGCGAATGCGCCGCTGGTGCTCAAGACCTATCCCTACCCGGCCGCGACCGACCCTACGGCCGTCGCCTACCAGGTCGGCGCCGTCGATACCGATGCCGGCACGCTCGGCGCCCCGGCGGTCGGAGCCGGCATCGGCGGCTGCGGCAACCGGGCGCTCACCATTGCACTCGCCCGCTACGTGCCGGTGCACGCCTACGAGTTCTCCCATCGCAGCGGGCCGGGATGGTACCCGACGCCGGGCTACGTGTGGGGCGCGGGACATGCGGCCGAGCTGACCTACCTCTATCCGCAGCATGACGGGGGCAAGACCTACGCCGCCTTCTCGGCCGGGGAGCGGACGCTCTCGGACGAGCTGGTTCGGGCCTGGGGCGCGTTCGTCAAGAGCGGCGACCCGACCGTCGCCGGCCAGACAGCCTGGCCTGCCTATGCTCCGACGGACACCACGCTGTCCTTCAACGTCGGCGGGATCACCGCATTGTCGGACGCCGCATTCAGCGCCGAGCACCACTGTGCCCTGTGGAACAAGCTGTGGGGCACGCCGGCGGGGCCGCCGCCGGGCTAGCGGCCATCAGGTTGCGGAGCGTGCGGCGGTTGCGCCCCTGTGCAGCCTCGGCGTCTGTGCTGGCGCGACGCAAACCGGTTCGATCGCAGCGGGCGGCCTCGGCTCGCCTTCTGCCCCGGGAAGCACGCGACACAGCGCACAACGCGCTGGAAGCGCCCGGCTGAACGAGGCCTTGCTTCAAGGAAGAGTCTGGGGCCTCGCGGTCCCAGCGGCGGGTTGCCCGTTCAGGGCAGAGCCCTGGCTTCCCTTACTGCGCGTGCGCCGGGCCCTGCGCGGGTCCGTGCCCGCCGTGATCTGTCCGTCGGATGAAGTCCGCGACGTTGTCGTGCAGCGTCCGCAGCGCCGCGATGTGGGCGTACACCATGTGTCCGGACGGATATTGCTTCAGCTCGATGTTCGCCTGCAGGCTTTGGGGCATCGGCAGATGGCGCATCTCGTAGAGCCCCTCGAAGAAGGGCGTTGCGAGGTCGTAATAGCCGGCGTTCAGCATGACCTTGAGGTTCGGGTCGTATTTCATCGCCGCCGCCAGGTCGGGCATGACGTTCGGGGTCGTGCCGTCGAGCGGCTCCTTGGCGCCGGGAGGCTGGTGCTTGAAGTCCCAGTCTTTGCCGACGTCGATGCCGTCCTTGTAGATGCGGGCGCCGCCGTAGTGCAGCGTGCGGCGGACATAATCGTTGAACGCCGAGACGTAGGCCGAGCCGATCGCGGCGGATTGCGGATCGTAGGCGGCGTCCTTGGCCATCGGGTCCATCACCGGTCCGGAAAAGCGCGTGTCGAGCCGGCCGGTGGTCTGCTCGGCGTCGGCCTGCAGCGCGTGTTCGAACTCGCCGCCATCGACGCGCAGGTTGGCGCGCTTGAGGTAGGCGAGCGGAAGCCCGGTGTAGTCGTGCAGCTTCGAGGCGACGGCATCGCGGGTGGCCGGGTCGAGCGCGGCGCCGGCCTGCAGCGCCTGCAGGTAGTCGTGCGTCGCGAACTGCTCGACCTGCTGCAGGAGCTGGTCGAGCGGCGGCGGGCTGGCGCCGAGCTTGTGATGGTAGAGCGCCGTCGCCGCGTAGGTGGGCAAGGCCAGCACGTAGGGCATGTCCTGCCCCGGATTGTTGTCGGCGTCATCCGGACCCAGCTCGAAATCCAGGACTTGCGAGAGCAGGATCACGCCGTTGAGGTTGATGCCCTTGTCCTGCTCGAGAATGTTGGCGACCACCGCCGAGCGCGTGGTGCCGTAGCTCTCGCCGAACAGGTATTTCGGCGCGTTCCACTTGCCGTATCGGGTGAGGAACGCGGTCACGAAGTTGGCGAAGGCGTTGCCGTCCTCGTCGATCCCCCAGAACGCCTTCTTGGCGTCCTTGCCGACGAAGCGGCCGAGGCCGGTGCCGGGCGCGTCCACGAACACGAGGTCCGTCGCGTCGAGCAGGGTCTCGTCGTTGTTGACGAGCTGGTAGGGCGCGGCCGGCGTGTAGGTGTCGTCTGCGGTGACGACGCGCTGCGGGCCGAACGCCCCCATGTGGAGCCAGATCGTCGATGATCCCGGCCCGCCATTGTAGACGAAGGTGATCGGGCGGCGCGCGGGTGCGGCATCCTTGGCGAGGTAGGCGACGTAGGACATCGACGCCTCCACCCCGTGCTCGGGCGGCGCCACCTCGGCACTTTGCGATCCGGTGTCTTCGCTGCCGGGTGCGGGCGGGTGGTCGGCTACCGGCAGGGCGTCGTCGTCCTCCCAGCCTTTCGGGTGGACGATGAGCGTGCCGACCACCGCCTGATAGGCGATCGCCTTGCCATTGGCGGTGACGGTTCCGTCCGACGTCCAGCTGTCCGGATGCAGCGCCGGCTTCGGTGGCGATGCGGCGTCTTTGTCGGCCGCGTGTCCGGCGGTGGCGGCGAGAAGGGCGGCTCCGAGGATGAGAGCCGTGGCTTGGTTGCTCAATGCGACAATCCCATGATGGCGGCGGCGGGTTCATGGTCCGCAAGCGAGGACCATGGCTGAGGGCAAGCGGTCCCCGGCGTGTCGGCTTAGCCTAGACCGAGCGGGCCGAGCAGTCGCCACTGCACCAGCGCGCGCGGGGAGGGGGGCAGGCGAGCAGCGATGAGGTCGGCTGCGCTTGCGCGCGCCCGGCGGGCTCAAACCAAGCCACTCAGGCCGATCCTGAGCGGGCACGGAATTTGCGGGCAGGGCGCCAAGGAGGCCCCGCATGAACGTCGCCGCACCTCCTGCCCCCGCGCTGCGACGCGAGATGAGCGGCCTCGACGGGCTGCTCGTCACCCTGGCCGGGCTGTCGCCCAGCATCGGCGTGTTCATCGTCGGCGCGGACGTGATCCACAGGGTGGGCAGCGGTGCGCTGCTGTGCTTCCTGGCCGCTGTGGTGCTCGGCATCGCCATGGCGTCGGTCTATGCCGAGCTCGGGTCGTCCATGCCGAGCGCGGGCGGTGAATACACCATTGCCGGGCGTCTGCTGGGGCCGGATGCCGGCTTTGCCATGCTGTCGATCAATCTGTGCGGCCTGTGCCTGGCGATGTCGCTGTCCGCTCTCGGGGTCGCCGGCTACCTGCAGGCGGTGCTGCCGGGCTTGCCCGCGATACCCACGGCGCTGGGCTTGGTCGCGGCGGTGACCGGGCTTGCGGTGCTGAGCATCCGGATGAACGCGCTGGTAACCGGGTTGCTGCTGGGCTGCGAGATGGCCTCGCTGGCCGCCACCGCCTGGCTCGGCTTCGCCCATGTGCAGCCAGGGGCAGCCGGCCGGCTGTTGCACCCGATGATGGCGGGGCCGGGCGGCGTGTTGCATGCGGTGCCGCTCGCCATGCTGGGCGTGGGCGCTGCCGGCGGCCTCTACGCGTTCAACGGCTATGGCTCGGTGATCTTCTTCGGCGAGGAGATACGCGATGCGCCCCGCCGGGTCGCCGCGATCGTCTACGGCTCGCTGGCCATCGCTGCGGTGAGCGAGCTCGTGCCCATGGCCGGGATCATCGTCGGCGCCCCGGACCTCGCCCGGATGGCGGCGGCACCGGCGCCGATCGCGCAGTTCATCGGCCAGGCCGGCGGGGCCGTGCTCGCCCGCGTCATGAGCCTGGCGGTGGCGGCGGCGATCTTCAACACCATGATCGCGATCGTGCTGAGCGCCGGGCGCCAGCTCTATGCCAGCGCGCGCGATAATGCCTGGCCGGTGGGCGGACGGCATCTGGCAGCCCTGCACCCGCGCTTCGGCTCTCCGCACATCGCGACCCTGGTGGTGGGCGCGGCGGCGCTGGCCTGCTGCCTGCTGCCTGCGAGCGTGCTGGTGACCATCCTGGCCAACGGCAACGTCGCGACCTACGCGACCTTATGCCTGGCCGCGATGGCCGGACGGCGCAGCGGCCTGACCGCTAACACCGAGGCGCGGGCGCCGCTGTTTCCGCTCGGCCCGGTCTGCGTCCTGCTGGCGCTGGCTGGCGTGGTCTGGGCGGACCTGCTCGATCCGGCGACAGGGGTGCCCGGATTGTTGGCGGTGCTGGCGATCGTGGGGCTGGGAGTGGCCGTGCACCGGCTCGTGGCGCGCACCAACCCGGCCTGGACGCACCGGGATCAGGCCTCAAGGCCCTAGGCGGCGCGGCAGGCGTCGCAGAAGTCTGGCCGTCTCGGGCAAGAGCACGTGCAGGAAGGATGCGCCGCGCTCCCTTGGCACGCTACTTGTATGAACAAGTGCGCGCCGGCACTCGCTTACCGGCAGCTCTTTGCTCGCAAGCCGCAACGACGCGGCGATCCCTCAAGATTTTACGCCGTATTCGAACGGTATGAGAACGTTTATTCCGCTGCGGGATAGATGCTTTTTGCGTTGTGCCTGTAATCCATGCTGCTTGTTGCTTGATTACAATAGTCATTACTTTTACGGCCAAGACGAACGAGAAATTCCTTTCATGCACAGAGCGCATCGCTATTTCTTGCCAGGCTAGTGACAACAAGCCGTGCCTTCAGCCGCGAGGATTTCGAATGCCGAGTCAAAAAGCCCGACCCCTGGTCACATGGTGTGTCAGGTTGCCTGCTGTTGCCGCCGTCGCCGTTGCCGGCTTGGCAGTGACGGCGCAGGCGCAGGAGGCGGCGCGGCCGGAGCCGGCGCCGGGCTTCATGGACGGCTTTTCCAGCGGCAATCCGTTCATCGGCGTGGCCGGCGGACCAAGCCTGCTGCAAGACATCGGCGTGCGGCCCAATGACGGGCCGTTCGGCCCCGGGCCCGCGAAAGAACGTTACGATGTCGGCTTCATCAGCGCCGGCGCCGCAGGCTACGCGTTCTCCAACGGCCTGCAGGTCGACATCCTCGGCGCCTACGAATACAACAACCTGAACAACCTGGTGCCGGTCTCGCCGCTAACCGGCAAGCAATTCGGCCACCAGGAATCCTACGGCGTCTTCCTCGAGACCGCCTACGCCTTCAAACTGCCGAACTATGGCATGAACATCACCCTGTTCAGCCCCTATATCGGCGTCGGCGCCGGCGCGCTGTGGACGCGGCAGAACTCGCCGGAGTTCCTCTCCAACGGCGACCTCAACCGCATCGGCGGCACCTCGGGACCAAACTTCGCCTATGAGGGCATCGTCGGCGCCGCCTTCCCGATTGCCTCGGTGCCCGGCCTCGCCTTCACCGTCGACTACCGCCTCATCGGCATCCACAACCCCGGCGACCTGACCAGCATCTTCTACAACAAGCCGGACAACAAGATCGTCACCGGCGGCATCGGGCTGCAGAACAACGACTTCGTCCACGTGCTCACCTTCGGCCTGGCCTACGCCTTCGGCGTCCACCCGCCGGCGCCACCCCCCGCACCCGCACCCGTGCCGATCTCAGCCCCGATGCCCGAGCCGGCGCGAACCTACCTCGTGTTCTTCGACTGGGACCGCGCCGACCTCACCGCCCGGGCCCGCCAGATCATCGGCGAGGCCGCCAGCGCCAGCACCCACGTGCAGACCACCCGCATCGAGGTGAACGGCTACACCGACCTGTCGGGCACGGCGCGCTACAACGAGGGGCTGTCGGTGCGCCGGGCGAAATCCGTCGAGGCCGAGCTGGTCCGCGACGGCGTGACGCGCGGAGAGATCTCCATCCACGGCTTCGGCGAAAGCAACCCGCTGGTGCCAACCGCCCAAGGCGTGCGCGAGCCGCAAAACCGAAGGGTGGAAATCATCCTGAAGTAAGGTCAAGCAAGGCCAGAGGCTCTGCCTCTGGACTCCGCTGGGGCCGGTAGGCCCCAGACCCCATCACTGATGGGACGACCCAGGTCATCGTGCTAGCAATCCACTCGTGATGAGGCCGCTCGGCAGACGCTTGGGAAATCTTGCCTATAGGCAAGATTTTCCTAAGCCATTGAAATCGATGGTTTCTCATGGCGGTCGATGCCGGCTGCCTCGTACCGACTGTTCTCTAATCTTGCGGTATTTAGCCCTACACGAAAGTCGGGGTCTGGGGCCTCACGGCCCCAGCGGCGGGTTCCCATCGCACAAGTGCGATGGGGTCCCGTCCAGGGCAGAGCCCTGGCCTTCCTTATTCGGCCGCCTGCCGCTCCCCGCCGACCGCCGCTGATGCCCGCCGTCGCCGTCGCAGCAGCCGTCCGCCGAGCGTGCTGACATCGTCCATGGCGACGTAGAACGACGGCACGAAGATCAGCGACAGCACGGTGGAGACGATCAGCCCGCCGATCACGCCGATCGCCAAGCTGTGCGGGTAGCACGATCGACCGCACAGCGACCGAAGATTGCACTTTGACGGGTCACAGGTCTCCGTAAGCGGCGCGATAACGATCCAGGTGCTGGCCGACGCCGAACCGGCTGGCCGCGGCCCCTTCGATAAGGGTCCTCCATCGCAGGGCTGCATTCAGGTCGCTGCCTTGGCGGCGGGCGAGCTCGCAGGCTTGCGTGGCTTCGTGCCAGGCGCTCATCAGGTCGGCATCTGGCAAGCCCATCAGCGCTCGCCACTGATCTGGGTCCGCTTCTACCCGGTCGTTGCGCATCATCTGACCCTCCAGCTTCAGCATGACGATAGATGTCTAAGCCTGGCCCCAAGGCGCAAGTCTGCCTGCCCCGACGCATCGCAGCCGAGCGCGTGTCACTGCGGGCTTATCGATAAAGTCCGGACGGGTTACCTGAGATAGGAGCGAACGACTTCGATGAGCTGCTCGGCCGCAGTGTAGGTTTCGGCCGTGGTATTCGAGCCGGCGAGATGCGCGCGGACATGATCCTCCACGACCTCTGCCATCAGGCTGGCCATCGAGCCGCGGATGCCGGCGATCAGGTGCATGACCTGCTCGCATTCGGCCTCGGCTTCCACGGCACGCTCGACGGCCTCGACCTGACCGCGCACCCTGCGGATGCGCGCGAGAAGCTTGCTTTTCTGCCTGATCGTATGGGTCAAGTGCCAATCTTCATCGTATCGACGCGTTCCGAGCCACTGCCATGATGCCGCAGTGAGTTGCGACGGCGGAACGACTATACTAGGTTACGGTCACGGCGTTCAATGCATCTTCTATTGCAGACGACATCGCACGATCCGGTGCCGGCGCCTCGCGCAATCGTGCCTGATCGCATCAAGGCGCGCTGCCGTGATCGGCCCGTCAATCGGTCAGGAACGTGCGGATCGCGGCGCTGACGGCCGCGGCATTCTCCTCGTGCATCGCCAGCGCACCCGGGAGGGTCACGGTCGTCACGCGGCCGGTTGCGGCCAGGGCCGCCATTTCGGCGCCCGATCGCGGCGGGGCGCTGGCCGGCATGAGCAGCAGCGTGGGCGGCAGCGCCCCTTCGAACAGGCCGAGGAAGGCGGCGCGTGAGCCGACCGGATCAAGCGCGCCGGTGATGAAGGCGCCGGTTGCGAACCGGGCATCGGTCTGCCGGGTCACCGCGAGCTTCGCCTCCAACAGATCCGGCGTCAGCCGGGAGGCGTCAGCCAGCACATGCGCCCGCATCATCCTGCTCACCATCGTGCGGCTGACGCTCAGCCGGTAAAGCAGCGGCCCTGTCAGCGGGTTTTCGAATGCGTCCCTGACCCGGCGACAGAGTGTCGCGTGCCCGTCGCCGAACATCGTCGGCAGCGGGCCTCGCCAGGTGGGCGCGATCAGCACGAGTCGCTCAAAGCGGCCGGGACGCCGTCGGGCGGCCTCCACCAGATAGACGGCGCCATGACCGGCCGCGACCCCGACGAGCGGTGAACGCAGAGTGTCGAGTAGGCTGTCGAGAAAGCGACGCATGGTGTCCGGTGAGAGTGCGGCTCGGGCGCGCGGTCGGGCGCCGAAGGCTGGCCAGTCCGGCACAACGCAGCGCCATTGATCGGTCAGGTGCTCGGCGAGCGGCCGCATCTCTCGGCGTGTCGAGATCGATGACAGCGCCGGCAGCAACAGCATGTCGGCGCCCCGGCCGATCACGTCGACATCGTCCCGGTCGGCGTTCGCGCGTGACATGTCCGTCGTACTCCTGCCGCGCCAACACGACGGTCGCCGTCATGATAATCGTCCTGTTTGCCAGACGCACGAGACGTGTCGCGCAGCGGCACCGAGCTTATGAAAGCCTTGACTTGATGAGGTGCGCCGAACAAAGTTCTCGCATGTTGGCGGCCAACCTTGCGGTTTGGCTTGATCACCGATGACGCTGATCATGGCCAAGCAGCGGCCGCTTTTGAGCAGTGATGATTGCTGAGCACGAACGATCCGGGCCCATCTTGGTCGTGGTGTTGGCGGGATAGTCGATCCCAAAGTCAGCCGTCGTCGCCCGCATTCGCGTCGCGCCGCAGGGATCGATGAGCCGATGCCGATCGAACGATGTCGGCGCGGCACGACTTCAATCTGAACATGGGGGATCGACGATGTCGTCACAGACAGAGGCAGCGGACGGCGGCGCGACGCCGCATTGCATCCACGTGATCGGCATTGGGCGAACCGGTGCGGTGTATGTCGAGGCGCTGCTGCGCACCGGCGAGGTGGAGGACCTGCTCGCCGATCCGCGCGCGCGCTTCGCGGCCTTGATCGTCGATGTCGGGGAGGCCGACATGGGCATCGCGAGGGATTACGGCGCATCGTTCGCTAGGCGGCTGGCGAGCCGCGACATCCCGATCGACCGCTTCCATTTCCAGGCAATCTGCCTAACCGCGCCCTCGCCGGAGCTGATGGCGGGACTGGTGAGCAGCAAGGCCTTTTTGGCCGAGCACCCGTCGTCGAGCTACAGCGACGGCGAGCTCGACGCGGTGACGCCGGAGCACGCGAGCGTCGGCGGCGACGGGGCGCATCTGTCGCGTGCGGTGGCCAAAGCCGTGTATGCGGAGGCGTATTACGGCGGCGAGCGGGTGCTCGCCGGCGCCATTGAGTCGTGGGCCAAGCACGCGGCCTCGGCGGAGCTGCCGTCGCTGGTCACGATCTGTTTGGGGCTTGCCGGCGGCACCGGCGGCGGCATGGCGATCGACATGGCGCGCCATGCGGCAGCTGCACTCGGCCCAGACATCAGGGTGATCGGCGTCGGGCAGCTTCCCTCGAGCGGCGACCCGGAGGCGGTGCAGACCAGCGCGTCGCTCTATGCGACGCTCAACGACATCGATTGCATGCTAGACGACAGCAAGAACGAGAGGCTCGTCTCGACCTGGGGGGAGCACTATCACTCGCCGTTCACCGGCGGCTTCTTCGTCGTCAATCCCGAGCAGAGCTGGCAGCGGCTGACCGCCTACACCACCACGGGCGAAAAGGCGATCCGCCAGGGTTTCAAGCAGACGGTGACGAACCGGTTCGTTGCAGATTCGTTCATGCGCCTTGTCGTCAGCAGCGAGGGGCACGACCTGATGCGCGCGATCGCACCGACTGTGAAGCGCGACACCGGTGGTTCGGCCTGCAACCTCACCCTGTTCGACGTCGCCAAGCTCACCCATCCCGGCGTGCAGGTTTTGCCAGGCGAGGCGCCGTCTAAATGGGCGGCGGTGGTCAAGCAATGGATTGAGTTCACGCCGCAATACAGCGGGCTGACCGACGGCTTCAAGACTGACTATGCCGAAGTGTTCGCCTACGGCTCGCGCAACATGGGACACGACACCATGCAGGCGCTGTTCAAGAAGATGGTCACAGACACCTACCTCTCGGGCGGCAACGCGACGGTCAAGGTCTACATGCGTGAGTTCTTCGACACGCTGACCGCCTATGCGAACGTCATCTTGCCGGGCGTCGGAAAGACCGACCTGGCGGCGTTCTGGAGCAGCCAGAAGACGTATGACGCCTTGCCGGCGGCAGCCAAGCTTGCCGAGCAATCCTGGCTGATCGACGAAGGAGCCAAGCTGCCAGCCGCCACGGCGGCGCTCGAGCCGATGGCCGGTCAGGCGGTCTGGGGCTGCAGCGGCTGGAAGGCCATCCCCGACGCCGAGATGAGGGGCGAGGCGCCGGCGCAGGCGGCGACCGAACTCAAGGCTGCTTCGTAGCTCACAACGCGACCGTTAGCCGGCCGAGGACGCTGTGCTCGACCGGCTGCTGGCGGGCGTCTTGCGTTGCGGAGCGGCTGAAAGTCTGGCGCGATGATGCCGACACGCGCGAACACCCGCCCGCAGGCGTGGAAAAAATGCGGCTGGCTGAAAATAGGCGCCGCAGATCGTATCGATCGTGATATGGAAGCTTTACGTGGCTGTCAGGACGTTCGGCAGCCAATACTCGTGACGCCACGTGCTCGTAGCTTGAGAAGCTCCGCCATGCAGCGCACCGCTCCGCTTCCATAACGGAAGCCCGTCCTGGGTTCAAGCCCGGTGACGCTCCGGCCTCGCAACGATGCGCGGCTCCTGACATCAAGCAAACTGCAGGAGAGACAGCATGTCCCTAATCACGGCGTTGTCGCTGACGATCGGCATCATTGGCGGATTTCTCACGTATCTGTGTCTGGGTCCCGCCGCCGGGAGCAACATACAGATTTGGGCGATCTTCCTCGCGGCGGCAGGCTTCTTTCACAGTGGCGGCAAGGAGGCGGGCCTGCGCCTGATGATCACGCATAATCTCTTCGGCGTGCTTATGGCCTGGATCGCGCTGATAGCCGTCACGCAAATCCCGCTCGGGGTGACGCTTGGCATCCCCGTGTGGGCCGGGATCTGTGTCGGCGTGACCTGCAGTGTCTTCGTGCTGGCGGCGAACCTGCCGGCATTGGCGACCATCCCGGCGACGGTTTACGGCTATGCGTCCACGGCCGCCTTTGCGCTGCTCGCGACCAAGCTCGACACGCTGACCGAACTGTCGATGAAGAACCCGGCGCTGGCGGCCGGCGTGTCGCTGGTGATCGGGGCGTTCTATGGCTACGCCTGCGAGAAGCTCGCCCTGATGATGATCGCCCGGCCGTCAGCGGTGCAGAACGCCTGAACGCGGGCCGGGTCAGCCAGCGGCGGCGGGGAGCCGGCGCAGCGGCGCTTGCCACAAGGTCTGGGTCGGCGGGTAGCGCACCACCTGGAGGGTGTCGAGCAGCCCCGGCAGCGGCGTCCACTCGGCGGCGACGGCGGCGACCAGCGCGTGCTGCGTCGCTGCGTCGGGGCGGACGTTCGACAGCTTCAGATGCGGCTGCCAGTAGGCCGGCCGGTAGTGCAGATGCACGGTCTGCTCCGGGACGCCGCTGAACACGGCGTGGTGCAGCGCCAGCAGCGCCGCTTCAGGGCTCACGCGCAGGCTGAGGGTCGGCGGCGAGCCGCCGATGATGCATGGCTCGATGAGGGTTATGGCGATGGCGGCGGTGCGCGGCGTGTGGCGCCCGAGAAGCTCGGCCATGTCGTCGGGATGCAAGCTGTCGTCGATCACCAGGAAAGTGACGCACGGGCCGTACTGCGTCACCAATTCCTTGTCGCTGATGCCCAGCCGCGCCAAGCTCGCATAGGCGCGCTCGATCTGCAGCGCGGCGTCGGCGTCGAGCGAGAGGTTGAGTGCATACGGCATGGCCCACGCGATCCTTTCGTCAGCTTGCGTCGCGGTGAGTGGCGCCCGCAGCTTCGAGCTGCACGGCACGCTGCTATCCCTGTCCGCGGCCGCCTTGCGGGCCGTCGCCGCAGCCATGCCGATCGTGCCCGATCCGGCGGAGATGCGCCAACGGCTGGAGAGATTACTGGCGTGCGACTTCCCCGCAGGCTTCACCATGGCGACGTTCGAGGCGCTGCCGCAGACGCGCCAGCGCGAGGTGATGATCACTGTTCACCAGGCCTCGCTCGCCGGTCTGCAGCGTCATCCCGAATGACCGGACGCAGGTCCGGCGCTAGCCCGGCGTGTTCAGGCGCAAGCCTGCCCCGATGCGCCGGCCACGCTGCAGGGCTTGATCCATGGATCTGAGTCCGTATCGAATAGCCGCCGCGCCGTTCTACCTCGAGGCGGGCAACGAGGTGGCGCTGGCGGAGGCGGCTGCGGCGAGCCGGTTGCCGTTGATGCTGAAGGGCCCGACGGGCTGCGGCAAGACGCGGTTTGTCGAGTTCATGGCGGCAAGGCTCGGCCGGCCGCTCATCACCGTCGCCTGCCACGAGGACCTCACCGCGGCCGACCTCGCGGGGCGCTATTTGCTCGACGACTCCGGCACGGTTTGGGTCGACGGGCCGCTGACGCTTGCCGTGCGGCACGGTGCGATCTGCTACCTCGACGAGGTCGTCGAGGCGCGTCAGGACGTGACCGTGGTGATCCATCCGCTCGCCGACGATCGCCGCGTCTTGCCGCTCGACCGACGCGGCGAGCAAGTCGCCGCGCATCCGGACTTCCTGCTCGTCGTCTCTTACAACCCCGGCTATCAGAGCGCGGTCAAGGATTTGAAGGAGTCGACGAAGCAGCGGTTCGTCGGCATCGATTTCGGCTACCCGGCGCCGACGGCGGAGGCGGCGATCGTTGCGCGCGAGACCGGCGTTGCCGCCGCGATCGCCAGCCGTCTGGTCGAGGTCGGGACGCGGACGCGCAACCTGCGTGGGCGGGGTCTGGGCGAGGGCGCGTCGACCAGGATGCTGGTGCATGCCGGACGGCTTGCCGCCGCCGGCATCGCGCTCGATCAGGCGCTCACCGCCGCGATCGTGCTGCCGCTCACCGACGATGCGGACATGCGCGAGGCACTGCACGCCATCGTCGCCGCCTGCCTGCCGTGAGCGACGTGCTTGCCGAGGCGCAGGCCGCCTCAGCCGCGCCTGGCGAGCTCGAAGCGCTGCGCCGGCTGGTGCACGACCGCGAGGCGCTGCAGCCCGGCTTTCAGGCGGCCTGGCTGCGCCTGCGCGACCGGGCGCCATCGCTCGTCGACAGCTGGGCCGGCGTGTCGCTGGGGCTGGTGCAGGTCAATGCCGGGCCCGCCTGTCTCGTCGCCTTCTGGCAGCTTTGCGTCGGCGATGTCGGCAGCGTGCCGGCGGTGCTGAAGGCCGGCCGGGCGGCGCGGGCGATTTGCCGGCACGCCGGCGCGCGGGCAGCGCTGGCCTGCCTGCAGACCACGCCGACGGCTTGCCGGCTCGCCGCCCGCGACGGCGGCGGCGCGGAGGGCTGGTGGCAGGGGCTGGAGCGGCTCGCCGAGGCGGCGCCGACGCTTGTCGCGGGGCTGGCCGGCCAGGTCGAGCGGCTGCTCGGCGAGGGCAACGCGGCGGGGTTCGCCGACTTCGTCGCCGCCGGGCTGAAGGCGACGGCGGCCGACCCGGCGCGGCGGCGCGCCGTCTTCACCCTGGCGGACCCGCTCGCCGAGGCGCTGCTCGCGCGGCGCCCGGGCCGGCCGGGCTTCGCCGAGAGCGAGCGCATGCTGAGCGCCTTCGTCGCCGGATTGTGGGGCGGCCGGCCGCGCCTGGCCGCCATCGGGTCCGCCGGTCCGCAGCGCCCGATGATCGCCTCCGGCACGGTGCTGCTGCCGACGGTGTTCGCAACTGCAGCCGGGCGGGAACGGGCGCTGTATCGGGCCGCGGCGGCGCATGCGCTGGCTCATCTCACGCGCCCCGCGGTGCGGATGCCGCTGCTCAGCCTCAAGCCGCTGCAGCGCGCGCTAGTCGGCTTGATCGAGGATGCACGCGTCGAAGCGTTGGCGATCGAGCGCCTGCCCGGGCTGCGCGTGCTATGGCGGGAGTGGCATGTGGCGCAGCCCGGCCGCGCCAAGACCGTCGCGAGCCTGATGGCTCGGCTTGCCCGGGCGCTGCTCGACCCGGACTACGAGGACCCGGACGGCTTTGTCGCCAAGGGTCGCGCGCTGTTCGAGCAGGCGAGCGGGCGGCGCAATGATCCGCTGACCAGCCGCGCCATCGGCGGCTTGCTGGGCAACGATCTCGGCCAGATGCGGCTGCAGTTCGACGCCAATGGCTACGCCGTCGAGCCGGGCTATCGCGACGACAACATGCATCTGTGGGAGCTGCCCGAGGCGCCGGACGACGCGCTCAGCCTGGCGGTGGAAAGCGCGCGGGCGGCGGAGGGGGAAGGCGACGACGCGCCGGGTAAGGGCGCGACGGCGCCGCGCGCAAGGCCCGCCGGCAGCGACGAGCGCGGCGCCGTGCTGGCGACCTACCCGGAATGGGACGCGGCGGCAGGGGTCGAGCGGGCGGACTGGACGACGCTGCGCGACACCGAGCCGGTGCGGCGGCCGCGCCTTGCCGCCGGCATCGAGGAGGCCAGGCTCGGCGCCGAGATCGCCCGCCTCGTGCGGCGCAGCGTCGTCGGCGAGCGGGTGCGCCAGGCGCGGCGGGAGGACGGCGAGACGCTGGACGTCGACGCCGCGATCACCGCCGCCATCACGCGGCGCGCCGGCCTGCCGCAGGACGATCGACTGTATCGCGACCGTCGCCCGCGCGGGCGCGACCTTGCGACGATCGTCATCCTCGACGTCTCGCAATCGACGGCCGCCGCCGCCGGCGGCCACTCGGTGCTGGCGGCCGAGCGCGTCGCCGTCACAGCGCTCGCCGAGGCGCTGGAGGCGCGCGGCGATCGTTACGCTCTGCGTGCCTTCGCCTCCGCCGGACGCGAGGACGTGCGCCTGATCCGGCTCAAGGATTTTGACGAGACGCTGAGCGAGACCGTCCATGCCCGCATCGCCGGGCTGACGTCCGGGCTCTCGACACGTCTTGGCGCCGCACTGCGACACGCCGGGGCGGAGATCGCGCCGATACGCACGACGCGCCGGCTGGTGCTGGTGCTCACCGACGGCGAGCCCTCCGACATCGACACCGCCGCGCACGAGCTGGTCGAGGACGCGCGGCGCGCCGTCGCCGGGCTTCGCCTACGAGGGATCGACGTCTTCGGCTTGGTGATCGATCCCGAAGAGGCCGGGTCGGCAACAACAATCTTCGGACGCCATAACACGCTGGCCGTGCAGCGGCTGGACGAGCTTCCGGCACGGCTGGCGGGCGTGTATTTTAGACTGGCGCAAAGATAGTCAGGCAAGGGGCTTTGCCCCTTGACCCCATCAAAGGCGGAGCCTTTGAAATCCATTCGTTGTTCATGCCCCATGGCAAGACAGTAAGGGCTTTGACTCCAAGTTCTGGGGTCTGGGGCCTCCCGGCCCCAGCGAGGTCCAGGAGCAGAGCTCCTGGCCTTCCCTGTCTCGACTTACCGATGCGTCGTCGACGGTATCCCCTCAATCGGGCATTCTTCGGTGCCGACCGTCGTGCGCGTCATCGCCTCGACCATTTCGCGTGTGGCGTCCGGGTCGGCAATCCACTTCTTGTAGAAGTCGTATGGGCACTCGGCCGCGCCCTTGTCGCTCTCGCCGGAGTTGATCATGCCGGTGTAGCCGCGGTGGACGAGCTTAAACAGGTGGTTTTCCGACTGCATGTTGCTGCGGGCGTCGCGGATCAGCGAGGTGGAAAGCGCCGCGTATTGGATGCCCATTTCCTCGGTGCCGCATTCGCCGAGCGTGCGGCCGTCGAAGCCGATGATCGAGGAGTGGCCGAAATAGGAGTAGACGCCGTCGAAGCCGGAGGCGTTGGCGACCGCGACGTAGCAGTTGTTGGCCCAGGCCATCGCCTTGGCCATGATGATCTGCTGCTCCTTGGCCGGATACATGTAGCCCTGGCAGCGGACGATGAGCTCGGCGCCGCGCATCGCGCAGTCGCGCCAGATCTCGGGATAGTTGCCGTCATCGCAGATGATCAGACTGATCTTCAGGCCTTTGGGCCCGTCCGAGACGTAGGTGCAGTTGCCGGGATACCAGCCTTCGATCGGCACCCAGGGCATGATCTTGCGGTATTTCTGAACCACCTCGCCCTTGTCGTTCATCAGAATGAGGGTGTTGTAAGGCGCCTTGTTCGGGTGCTCCTCGTGGCGCTCGCCGGTCAGCGAGAACACGCCCCAGACCTTGGCGGTGCGGCAGGCCTCGGCGAAAATCTCGGTCTCGTCGCCGGGGATCATCGACGCCGTCGCATACATCTCCGCGCTGTCATACATGATGCCGTGGGTCGAGTATTCCGGGAACACCACGAGGTCCATGCCGGGCAGGCCGGACTTCATGCCGACCACCATGTCGGCGATCTTGCGGGCGTTTTCCAGCACCTCGGCACGGCTGTGCAGGCGAGGCATCTTGTAGTTGACCACGGCGACGCCGACCGTGTCTTTGCTGCTCGAGATGTCACCGTGAAGCATTGTGGGTCTCCCTTGTATCGTCTTGCCCCGGCGCCAGTGCGGCCGGCGGTCGCAGCGTCAAGCCTGCAGGCGATCACACGGCCATGTGCCGATGGACCAGCTGTTCCGTTAAAGAGTCGATCGCGCCGCCGGCGGCGATCCGGCCCTTCTGCATCATCACGAAGCGGTGCGCGGCGCGACGGACGAAGGCGACGTTCTGCTCGACCAGCAGCACGGTGATGCGCAGCTCGCTGTTGAGCCGGATGATGATGCGCTGGATCTCGTCGACGATGCTGGGCTGGATGCCCTCGCTCGGCTCGTCGAGCAGGAGCACGGAAGGCTCGGCGGCCAGCGCGCGGGCGATGGCGAGCTGCTGTTGCTGGCCGCCGGACAGCAGGCCGCCGGCCCGCTCGAGGTTGGCGGTCAAATAGGGGAACAGGGCGTCAACGAGGTCCGGCACCGAGCGCTTGCCGGAACGATTGGCAAACCCGCCCATCAGGATGTTCTCGCGCACCGAGAAGTCGGGGACGATCTGGCGGCCCTGCGGCACGTAGGCGATGCCGGCGCGGGCGCGGCGATAGGTCGGCTCGCGGCCGATGTCGCGCCCGCCCAGCCGGATCGAGCCGGTTGAGCGGTCAAGCAGGCCCATCAGGGTGCGCAGCAGGCTGGTCTTGCCGACGCCGTTGCGGCCGAGGATAGCGGTGATCTCGCCCTCGACGATGGAAAGCGACACGTCGTGCAGGATCTGGCTGCGGCCGTAGAAGGCGTCGACGGCCTCGAACGTGATGCTCATGCCGCGATGGCCTCGCCGAGATAGGCGGCCCGAACGGCGGGGTTGCGCTCGATCGCGGCGAGATCGCCCTCGGCCAGCACCCGGCCGAGATGCAGCACGGTGATGCGCTCGGCGATGTCGCGCACGAACTCCATGTCGTGCTCGACGACGATGACGGTGTGGGCGGGGCGCAGGCTGCGGATGATGTCGGCGGTGCGGCGGGTCTCGGCGGCCGTCATGCCGGCGGTGGGCTCATCAAGGAGCAGCACCGCGGGGTTCTGCACCAGCAGCAGGCCGAGCTCGAGCCACTGCGTCTGGCCGTGGCTGAGCAGGCCGGCGATCGTGCCGGACGCGGCGGCGAGGCCGATCGTGTCCAGCACCTCGGCGATGCGCGCGCGCGCGGCGCGCGGCAGGCCAAGGCGAAGATTGGCCAGCACGCCAGGGTGGCGGCAGCTCGCGACCTCGAGGTTGCGCAGTCACCGTCATCTCGCGGAACACGCTCGGGACCTGAAATTTACGGCCGAGCCCGGCGCGGGCGCGACGGGTTTCCGACCAGCCGGTGATGTCGGTCTCGCCCAGGCGAACCGTGCCCGCGGTGCTGCGCGTCTTGCCGGAGACCAGGTCCATCAGCGTCGTCTTGCCGGCGCCATTGGCGCCGAGCAGCAGGCGGCACTCGCCGGCCTCGACCACCAGGTCCACGCCGTCGACGGCTTTGAAGCCATCGAAGCTGACGCCGAGCCCGGCGAGGGTGAGGGCGGCGGTCACGCGGAGCGGCGCTCGACGTCGCAGTCGGGGGCGGGCAGTCGCTCGGGTCGATGGCGCGCCAGTGACCAGTCCGCAACGTCTGAAGCCAGGCCGGCCAAGCCGCGCGGCATATAGAGCACGGCGAGCACGAAGATCAGCCCGATCACCGCGCGCCAGGCCTGCACCAGGCCCAGACCCTCCGAGACGTTCGCCTCGACCACGTTGATCAGGATGGCGCCGATTGCAGCCCCCAGCAGCGAGGCGCGGCCGCCGACCGCGGCCCACACCACCATGGTGATTGAGAACGACAGGTCCATGAAGGTCGGCGAGGCGAACTGCGCGACGGTGACGTAGAGCAGGCCGGCGAGGCCGGCGAGCAGCGCCGAGACGACGAAGAAGAAGGTCTGGTAGGCCGGCACGTTGAAGCCGAGGGTGCGCACGCGGGCCGGCTCCTCGCGCGTCGCCTGCAGGATCAGCCCGGCGCGGGTGGCGAGCAGCAAGCGGGTGATAATCAAGGCGAGCGCCAGCGCGCTGGCGACAAGGTAATACGTGGCCCGCGAATACGGATCGAAGTCGATGCCGAGCAGGGTCAGGTCGCCGAGGTCGGTCAGGCCGTTGAAGCCGTTGGTGAGCGGCTGCGCGTCGACCAGGACGAGGCGCACGAGCAGCATCAGCGCCAGCATGATGATGGCGACAAAGACGCCGGAGATGCGCTTGGCGAACATCACCCCGCCGATCCCGGCGGCGACCAGCGACGGCAGGGCGAACGACATCACGACGCCGAACCAGGGGTGCATGAACGGTACCCACAGGAACGAGCCGTGGTTGATGCAGCACAACTCGGTCGGCGCGCCCGGCTCGGCGTTCCACAACATGAAGTCCGGCACCGGGCTGCGTGAGCCCTGGCGCAGGCTGGTGGGTGCGGCGAGCTTGAGCGACATCGCCGTCATGTAGGCGCCCAGGCCGAAGAACAGGCCCTGGCCGAGGTTGAGGATGCCGGCAAATCCCCAGCTCAGCGAGATGGCGACACCGAGAATGCCGAAGACGAGGAACTTGGCTATCCGGTTTAGCCAGAACTCGTCGAGCAGGACCGGCGCGGCCATGATCAGCAGCACGAAGGCGGCGTAGGTCGCGACGTCGATGCGGGTGCGGGCCCTCACGCACGGCCGCCGCGCATGCCGAACAGGCCGCGGGGCTTGGCGATCAGCACCAGGATGACGAAGCCGAACACCATCGCGCGGGCGATGATGTCGTTGCTGAAATAGGCCGTCACGCCGTCGATCTGGCCGAGTAGGGCGGCCGAGGCGACCGAGCCGATCAGGCTGCCGACGCCGCCGACGACGACGACGAGGAAGCCGTCGACCACCATCGGCGTGCCCATGTCGGGGAACACCGTTTTGAAGCCGGACATCATCACCCCGGCGACGCCGGCCAGGCCCGAGCCGTAGGCGAAGGTGAGCGCGTTCATGCGCTGCACGTCGATGCCGCAGGCCGACGCCATTTGCGGGTTGCGCATGATCGCGCGCACCTGAATGCCGAGGCTCGTCCGATACATCAGCCCCCAGGTGAGCAGGGTAAGCAACAGCGTCACGACGATGACGAACATGCGATAGAGATTGATCTCGACGCCGAGCACCTGCCGGGCGCCGACGAGCCAAGCGGGCGCGGCGACGTTCTGCAGCCCAGGGCCCAAGCCCGGAATGTGTCGGCCAAAGAACGACACGCCGAGCTCGAGCCGCACCGCTTGCTGGATCAGGATCGCTACCCCCCAGGTCGCCAGCAGCGTGTCGAGCAGCCGACCATAGAGGCGCCGCACCACGATGCGCTCGATCGCGAAGCCGATGGTGGCGGTGAGCAGGAAGGCGAGCGGGATGGCGGCGAGTAAATCAAGACGCAGGTACATCTCGGTCAGCACGGTGACGTAGGCGCCGAGCATGACCATCTCGCCATGCGCCATGTTGATCACGCCCATGGCGCCGTAGGTGATCGCAAGCCCGAGTGCCACCAGCAGCAGAACCGAGGCGAGGCTCAGACCAATCAGAACGACGCTGATCATCTGGGCGGCGCCTCAGCCCTTCAACTTGGCTGTGTCGAGCCCGTTCTTGGTGCAGAACAGATCCTGGGGCGTCTCACCATAGGCGACGTAGGGCAGCGGCATGATCGGCGCCGGATAGGCGCTGACGATCTTGCCCTGGCCGTCGGCCTGCCACTGCGCGATGCGCGGGGTGAGCCAGGTGTGCAGGTTTTGCGGCTCGATCTTGACGTGGCCGCCAGGCGCATCGAACTCCTGGCCGCCAAGCGTGTCGCGCACCGCCATCGGCGCGACGTCATGCGCCGCCTCGGCCGCCTGCTTCCACAGATAAACTTGAAAGTAGGACGATTCCAGCGCGTGATGCGTCACCGCCTTGGCGTTGTTGACGAAGCGCCGGTAGCGCTCGACGAACGCATGGTTGGCCGGCGTGTCGATCGCCATGAAGTAGGGAAACGAGGTGAAGCTGCCGGCAGCATATTGCGGACCCATGGCCGCGATCTCGATCTCCGAAGTGACCGTCGCGCAGATCGGCAGCGTGTCGTGCGAGAGTCCCTGGTTCTTGAACTCGCGGTAGAACGCGACGACGCTGTCGCCCACCACGTTCGACAGCACGACGTCGCAGCCTGAGGCTTTGATCTTGTTCACCATGGAGCCCCATTCTGAGTCGCCGAGCTCCAGATACTCGTCGCCAGTCCAGCTCGCGCCCTGCTGCTCGATCAGCACTTTGCAGACCTTGGCCATCTCGCGCGGGTAGATGTAGTTCGAGCCGACGATGAAGAACTTCTTCTTGCCGAGCGTCTTGATGATCCACGGAATGAAGTTGGACAGCTGCTGATTCGGCACCGCGCCGGTGTAGCCAACGTTCTTCGAACACTCGAAGCCTTCGTAATAGGTCGGATACATCAGCAGGTTACGACGACGCTCAAAGACTGGCAGCACGGCCTTGCGGCTCGCGGAGGTATAGCAGCCGAACACCGTCGACACCCGGTCCTGGATCACCAGGCGCGACGCCTTCTCGTTAAACGTCTTGGGGTCGGAGGCACCATCCTCGACAACCGGCTTGATCGGCCGGCCGAGCACGCCGCCGCCAGCGTTGATCTCGGCAATCGCCATCAAGGTCGCGTCCGACAGCGACTTCTCGATGATCGACAGGCCGCCGGTTTGCGAGAACAGCACACCGACCTGAACCGCGTCGGCCGCCTCGGCGCCACGAAGCAGCGCCGGAGCGGCGAGTGCGAGACCCGAGCGCAGTATCGTCCGGCGAGACAGGGGCATGGATGTCGATCCGCTAGGTCAAAACAGCGACAAAAACTGGGTGAGCCCCGGCAATGATAACATCATTGCGGTTGCATCACGCGGCGCGAGGCCTACGCTTGCCTGTCGTGCAGCACCATTGGTGCGCGACGGCGCCGGCGTCATGACGAAGACGCCGCTCGGAGCCTAGGCCGCGGGCGACGCAAAACTCAAGGTCTCATTTCCGAAACGGTCCGCCTGCAAAAGGCTGCGCCAAACCGCGTCACGCGCGGGACAGGACCAAACCGCGCGACTCGCCGGAGCAGAAAACGAAAAGCCGCTTGACTTGACTGCCGGCCCGAACGCAGATTGTGTGCAGTCGCGATATTGCTCGCCGCAGCAGCCGAATCACCAACGTTGTTGATCCGTGCGTCTAAGCTTTGAGCAGTCCTGGGCTTGATCGCTGTTTTGTGCGACGGCACCGTTCCTGGCTCGACGCTGTTGCTCTGACAATCCTAACCCAAGTTTCGCGCGGGGCATGTCCGTCGTTTGGCGACGTGATCGGACCGCGATGCCGAACCGAGGAGATTGCCCAACTCATGAGCGTGTCGATGGAGGACAGGCTAAAGCGGCGCAAGCTCGACGCTCTCAAGCGCGGCGTGCATCGTGCCACGGGCGGGCAGGCGTTGCCGGTATCAACCCACCTCGTCGGCATCGGCCGGGCGGGCATCAATGTCGTTGCTGAGGCGTTACGTCGTCTGGAACCGGGAGCGCCGCGGCTGACTGCATTGGTCGTCGACATCGGTGAGGCCGACCTCGGGCCTTTGCGGGCGCTGGCCGACAGCATTCCTCCGGACCGCGCAGCCGTGACCATCGTCGCGTTGACGGTGCCGTCGCGCACCGTCCTGATCGAGGCGTTGGAAGGCTATCCCGAGCGACTTTCGATCGAGTACCCTCGGTATGGGCACAAGGAAGATTTCCGGCCCTGGCTACCTGCCGACGTCGCGATTGCGGCCGAGGGTGAGCATCAGCGGCGGGCTGTCGCCAAGGCGATCTACGGCGCTGCCTACTACATCGACAAGCGGACGGCCGAGCAGGCGCTACGGCAATTTGCCGACGCCATCGAGGCGACGCAGTCCCAGGCGATGATCGCGATCGTCTTCGGCATGGCTGGCGGCACCGGCAGCGGCATCGGCGTCGACCTCGCCCGCCATCTCTCGACCTGCATCCTGGGACGCCGCGTGCTGGTGGCCGGCATCGGCGTCGCGCCCTGCGCCGGGGATCCGCCGGAGCGCGTGGCCGGCAACATGTATGCCCTGCTTAACGAGCTCGACGTGTTGGGCGACGAGGATAAGAGCCGCGGCGTTGTGATGTCCTGCGGCGAGTTGTTTCGCAATCCGTTCACCGCCGGCTTCATCATGGTGGCGCAGGATCAGGTCTATCAGTCGACGCACGACCTGGCTGCGACGCAGAGGCGCGGCGACGTGGAGATCGCGACGCTGCTCACCACGGGCGGCGGCACCAACCTGTGGGAGCTGCTGCGGCTGCTCAACTGGGTTGCCGCGCCGTCGACGCAGCATTCCGCGGCACGCACGCCCTGGGGACCGCGCTGGATCCACCTGCTTGCCTATGCTGACACGGATGGCGCCGGGGTCACGATCGATGACACGTTGCTGGCGCGGCTTGGCCTGCTGCACAGTTACGCTCCGGAATTTATCGAGCTGCGGGTGGCTGGGCTTGAGGAGGCGGCAAGCGTCGCCCTGGTCGAGGCGATGCAGGACGCGCTGCACCCGGACGTCTCGCCGTCCATCGTCGAGGGTGGGCAGGCGGGATCGGTCCAGTTCATCCTGCCTTGCGCGGGCAAGACGCATCTGCGGGGCTTCGCCGGCTGGCGCGCCGCTTACGAGGCGTCGTCGTCGCGCGACAAGCTGCTTGATCATGCGATGCTGCTGGAGCAAGGCGTTCTGCTCTCAGAACCCTCGACCCGCCTCGTCGGCATGGCGGGCGCCAGTCTGTGGGGCGAGAGCTGGGTCGCCGTGCCGCTCGACGACCTGCGCGGCCATGAACCGCCGCCGCCGCCTCCCAAGACGTTGCCAAGTCTGCAGCAGCTGCGCGAGGCGGTTTGATGTTGGCTCGTGTGATCCTGGGCGGCCGCCATGCCGCTTGATTGGTCGATGGTGATGGACCGGTACGGCCACGGGGCAAAGGTGCCTACCGTCACCGGCGGCAAATATCTGCAGGTCGATCATGCCGACGAGGTGGCGATCTATATCTGCTCGCCGATCTGGGAGGCGACGCTCGATCGCAGCAACCTCGAGAAGGGCGTCAACCTGATCGAGGAGGGCTTGATCTCGCGTGATCCGGGCCTCTTCGTGGAAGATTACATGCTTTACGTCGCGAACCAGCGCGCGACATCGGTTGCCCACATCCTGCGCGATCTCGGCTTTCTTGACGAAACCGAAACGTTCTCAATCCGTTGCTGACAGTAACTGGCCAGCAAGCCTGAAGTCTGTTTCAGACCGCCTGACGTTTGCCCAACACCAGCGATAGGAAAAAAGATGTCAGCATCACTCTATCATAGCGCGACCGGCGTTCAGGCGCCGCACTGCATGCACGTCATCGGCATCGGCCGGACGGGCGCTGCTTACGTCGAGGCGCTGCTGCGCACCGGCGAGATCGAAGACCATCTGGCGGACCCGCGCGCGACCTTTGCCGCCATGGTTGTGGACATCGGCGAGCAGGACATGGGACTGGCGAAGGACTACGCCGCCTCCTTCAAGAAGCGGCTCGAGAGCCGGGGCATCCCCTCCGATCGGTTCCTGTTCGAGGCGATCGACCTGCCAGTGCCATCCAAGGAAGATTTCTTCGAAGGCATGAACCGCACTCGCGAGTTCCTCAAGATCGAGTACCCGCGTTACTACTGGAACCCGAACTTCGAGTCCTACGTGCCGAAGTCTTACGTGATGCCGAAGGCGGGCGAGCATTTCCCGCGCGCCGTCGCCAAGGGCATCTACGCCAATGCCTACTATGCCGGCGCGCGGCCGCTCGACACGGCGCTGCGCCAGTTCGTCGCCCATATCGACAAGGCCGGCCTGCCGTCATTGGTGACGGTCTGCTTCAGCCTTGCCGGCGGCACCGGCAGCGGCATGGTGGTCGACCTCGCGCGCCACCTGTCGAATGTTAAGCTCGGTCGCCGCATTCCGGTGATCGGCGTCGGCCAGCTGCCGCATTCGGGCGATCCGGAGACCTACAAGGACAATCCGACTCTCTACACCACGCTGAACGACCTCGACTGCATGCTTGACGATGACAAGAATGCGGGCGTGACCGCGGTGTGGGGCGACCTCTATCGCAGCCCGTTCACCGGCGGCTTCTTCGTCGTCAACCCCGAGCAGAGCTGGCAGCGCCTGACCGCCTACACGACGACGGGCGAGGCGGCCGTGCGTCAGAACTTCAAGGAGATGGTGACGAACCGTTTCGTTGCCGACAGCTTCATGCGCTTCTGCGTGGTCGATAATGGCCGCGACCTATTCCGTGCCCTGCGCCCCTCAGGGCTCACCGGCGCGCCGCACGAGACGGTCAGCGCAAAGTCGCGCAACTGGACGCTGTTTGACGTCGCGAAGCTGACCCATCCGGGCGTGCAGGTGCTTCCGGGGGAGGCACCATCGAAGTGGGATGCGGTGATCAAGCAGTGGATCGACTTCACGCCGAAATATGCCGGGCTGAAGGACGGCTTCAAGACCGATTACGGCGAGGTCTTCATCTACGGGTCCCGCAACATGGGCCACGTAGACATGAAGGAATCGTTCGAGAAGATGATGAAGGCCAATTACATGCTCGACGCCGACTCGTCGCTGCAGGTCTTTAGCCACGAGTTCTTCGACGCCCTGACCGCCTATGCGAACGTGATCCTGCCGGGTGTGGCCAAGACCGACCTGATCGCGTTCTGGGAGAGCCAGAAGAATTACGACAAGCTGAGCTGGGAAGATAAGCTCAACGAGCATGCCTGGCTGATTGACATCGGACCGATGCTCTCCGAGCCTGCGATCCGCTTTGAGGGCATGGCAGGCGAATGCATCTGGGGCTGCGCCTGCTGGGTCGTGGTGCCTTATGACGAGTTGCGGGGAGACAAGCTGCCGCCGCCGAACCGCAAGGTGATCATGGAGCAGGGCATCTCGGCAATGACCAAGACGGTCGTGGCGACGCCGGGCGGCTTGGCGCCGATGCCGGCCGGTATGGTGATGGCCGAAGGCTAGTCGGCAGCAAACCAGGGATGGCGGTTATGGCCGCCATCCCGCTCTGCGCTCGACGACGCAACATAGCGCCTCTGAACGAGCGCAGACATGCGCCACGTCGTACCGGCAACGCCGTGCGTTCTGACGTGAGGGGACGCGGCGCCGCTGCTCAATGTGATATGCGTTTCTTCTAGATGATCGGATCCGGTCGGATGCCTGATACCCAGCCCAGCAGCGTCAAGGTCGACACCCGGATCCCGGCGACGGTCGTCACCGGGTTTCTGGGCTCGGGCAAAACGACGCTGATCAATCGCATCCTGCGCGAGCAGCACGGCCGCAAAATTGCAGTAATCGTCAACGAGTTTGGCGCCATCAGCATCGATGGCCAGCTGGTAGTCCATGACGGCAACGAGCAGCTGGTCGAGTTTAATAATGGATGCCTTTGCTGCACGGTGCGGGGCGACCTGATCGAGACGCTCAGCCGGCTGCAGGAACGCGCCGGCACTCTCGATGCCATCCTGATCGAGACCACGGGGCTTGCAGATCCTGCACCGGTTGCCTCGACCTTTTTCGCCGCCGACGAGGTCAAGGCCGGCATCCGGCTTGACGCCTTCGTCACTGTCGTCGATGCGGTCAACCTCGAGCGCAACCTCGAGCAGAGCAATGAGGCGATGGAGCAAGTCGCCTTCAGCGACATCATGCTCATCAACAAGATGGACCTTGTGTCGTCCGAGCAGATGGGCGTGATCGAGCGCCGGGTGCGGGCGCTTAACCCGATGGCGAAAATATATTACACGAGCAATGCCGAGGTTGATCTTAGCCGGATCATCGACGTTGGGGCATTCGATCTTGCGCAAAAGCTCGAGGTGGACCCGGAGCTTCTGGGCGATCACGAGCATGAGCATGACGCGGCGATCGGCTCTTTCGTCCTCGAGGAGAGCGAGCCGGTCGACATCAACCGGCTGATGCTGTGGATGAACGGTGTTGCCGAGAAGCGCGGTGATGACCTCTATCGAACCAAAGGCATCTTCTACGCTCGCGGTTTTGAGGAGCGGCTGGTGTTTCAGAGCGTGCGCATGCTGACGACGCTACGCCGCGACCGTGTCTGGGAGCCGGGTGAGAGCCGCATGACGCAGTTCGTCGTCATCGGCAAGAACCTGGACCGGGAGGAGTTTGCAGCCGGCCTCGCCAGCTGCGTGTTCAAGTAAGCCCTCAATTTCTACGAAGGAGATGACGAGTGCCCATCGAACCAGGAGCGCCGCTGCCCGCCGCGACGTTGAAGCGGATGACGTCGGACGGCATCAAGGATGTCACAATCGAGAGCTTGGTGGCCGGCAAGAAGGTCATTCTCTTCGGGCTCCCTGGCGCCTACACACCCGTCTGCTCGACATCGCACCTGCCCGGCTTCGTCGAGCAGGCCGAGCAGCTGAAGGCGGAAGGAACTGCGGAGATCGCCTGCATTTCTGTCAATGATCCCTTTGTGATGAGCGCCTGGGGCGAGCAGCATGGCGCCGATGGCAAAGTGCTGATGCTGTGCGATCCAGGCGCCGCATTCACCAAAAGCATCGGCATGGGGCTTGACCTGACGGATTTCGGCTGTGGTGAGCGGTCGCAGCGTTACTCGATGGTGGTCGAGGACGGCATCGTCACGACCGTCAACCTCGAGGCGAGTATTTTTGATCACGGATCAAGCGCAGCATCCAGCCTGCTGGCGAAGGCGCCGGGCTGATCAACGCGGCGCCGGTGGTGGACCAAGCTGCCGGCGCCGAGCCGCTCTATCGGGTGCATGTCTTCTGCTGCATCAATCGGAGACCGGATACGCATTGGCGCGGCTGTTGCGCGAGCAAGAACAGCCGAGCACTCTGCGACTACATGTGCCGCCTTGGTATGGCCCTCGGCGTGCGCCGCATTCGGGTCAACCATGCCGGCTGCATGAACGTCTGTGAGCATGGCCCGGTGATGGTCATCTATCCCGATGCGGTATGGTATCGATATGAGACACATGCCGACATTGACGAGATCATGCGCGGCCACGTCATGGGCGGTCGCCTGATCGAGCGTCTAAGACTCGACATCGACCCGGCGACGCTGCACGGCTGATGCTGCTGGTGGTGAACTACAGGTCAGGCTGAGAGCCGTCCGCACCACGAAAGGCGGTTCTGCGGATAGGCGCAGTAATAGTGTCCGCTGGCAAGGCCATCGCCGCGAGCGAGATGGTTTAGTCGCGAGCCAACTGCCGCACGCGCTCATGCGCGTGGATGATGGCGGTTGCGGCGTCCTCGAGGGCGACGCGGTTGGTCATGGCGTGCCGGCGGATCGTCTTGTAGGCTTCGTCCTCGCTCAGCTTCTGGTTCGTCATCAGGATCAGGCGTGCTCGATGGAGCCTTTGGAGGCCGGCAAGCTTGCGCTCGAGCTTTTGCGTCTTGGCGTTGTTTTCCTGCTGCTGCAGCCAAAGGCTACGCGCGACAACCAATTGCGTCAGCAGGCCGAAAGGATGGATCGGCCGCTCGATCACGGCGTGGGCGCCGATCTCAAGCACAAGCTGCAACGTCGACGGGTTTTCATAACCCACGACCGCAATTACGGTCGGAGGCGCCGCCTGGGTGCTTCGGCAGAGTTGCTTGAGCGGGTCTCGCGTGTCGTGGTCGACAGCCAGAACGATCAGGTCGGGCGCAGGCGCAGCCACACTCTGGATAGGCCAGATGCTTGTCGCCACGCATCCGATCCGCTGCAGATGCTCGATGAGGCTCACGCCGTCCGCATCGGGCGGATGCATGACCTCGACGCGCAAGCCGCGAAGATCGCGCAGTATCTCGATCGCCATCCTCGCTCCGACCCGGGGGCTAGACTTGCATCGCGACCAGCTGGGCAGCAGGAGCCGGCCAGCTGTCGAGGTCTTGGTCGATGCAGTAGGGATCAGGCCGCACCCTCACGCCCGGATCCCAGACGATTTCAAAACGGCCAGACGCGTCGAGCTTGGCCACGCGCGGCCAAAGAAAGGTATGATTGTTTGCGGCATCGATGGCGACGCGGCCTTGAGGCGCCTCGAACTCGAGGCCGCTCAGCGCCAGGCGAACGAGGTCCGGCGCGTCGGTGCCGACCTTGCCGATGGCCTGGCAGACGAGGCCGAACTGGAAATATGCCGCTTCGGCCGCAGCGCTGACCGTCGCCTCGGAGCCGAAGCGGGCGCGAAAGGCAGTCACGAACTCCATTGCAGCCGGTGTGCGCAGCACGCTGAAGAAGGGAGCGGCGCTGATGTGGCCGCACGCCGCTTGCGGCGTCATTTCGGCCACCTCGGCCTCGCTGGTTGTCAGGCTTGCGATGGGCATGGTCCCCGAATCAAAGCCGGCTGCATAATACGCCTCGTAAAATCTTGCGGTTGCGCGACCGACAATGGTCGAGAAGATGACGTTCGGGCGGAGATGACCGATGTCGCGGATCGTGCTGGCGAAATCGTCGACCTGCGCGTTCAACGGCACATATCTCTCGCCGACGACGCCACCGCCGGCCTGGCGCACCAGATCTGCCATGATCCGGTTCGACTCGTGCGGGTAGACATAATCTGACCCGATAAAAAGCACTCGCGGACCGTAATGCTTGAATAGATAGCAAGCGAGCGGGAGCGAGTTTTGGTTCGGCGCTGAACCGGTATAGATACAGTTCGGCGAATATTCGAAACCTTCATAAAGGGTCGGATACATCAGCAGGCCGCGGCAGGCCTCAACGATTGGCAGCACGGCCTTGCGCGTGCTTGACATGTAGCAGCCGAAAATCAGCCGCACGTTGTCCTCTGTCAGCAATCGCTGTGCCAGTTTCTGAAATGTTGGCGGCTCCGACCGTCCGTCATAGGTGACGAGCTCAACCGGGCGGCCGAGTAGGCCACCGTCACGGTTGATTGTCTCGCACGCCAGAATGGTGGCTTGAAGCTGTGTTCGCTCAACCGCCGAGGTGACGCCGGATTGCGAGAACAACACGCCGAACCGCCAGGGATCTCGCCCAGCAAGACTCATCTCTCTAGTCTCTCCATTGACAACTAGTAGCAACGACGATCGTCGCATGTTTAAGCAGCGTAAGCGACGTGGATCTGATGGTAAGGGCGACCTTGGATTGTAGGCGAGGCGTACTCGGACGAAGAGGGCATTGCTTCAACCAGGCTGGGCCTCCCGCTATACCCCTTGCCACAGGATCGGGCTCCGCCGTTATGTTGTTTTATCGAAATTGATCGGCGGTGTAGGCAGGCCTGCGCTATCAGTTTACGCTTGTGGCTATCAAAAATCCCGGGGCTGCTTGGAAGGCGTGTCGAGCTGACCCCGCATCGGCCTCAGCCACCATTGACACCCGAGTTGGCGTCGTCGGCGCCTCTGACGGCTGACGTTAGATGCGTGGGCTGTCCGCAGCGGCATAGCGGCGCCTGTCGTCTGTGACGAGGCGCTGTGACGGGTCATACGGCATGCGCGCCGAGCATCATCCGCGTTGAAGGTCAGCGGCCGATAAGCGGCCGATGTGCTCGGCAAGCCATTCCGTAATCGAGATGTCAATCGCGAGACCGCTTGACAGTGAAAGGCACGCATCACAAGGAGTAAAGGGGCAGATTTGACCTGCTCGGTCACTGCGACAACGCTGTCACCCTGCCGGATCTCCGCGGCTTCGATCTCGTCTGAGCGCCAGACTCGTTGAAGTCGCTAATTCCCAACATAATGACGGGCGTCAAGGAGCCATTATCATGTCCGGAACCAACCTCAGCTCTGGCATAGCATCTCCCGAAATTCCCGTTCGCGAGCTCATGCCGTGGATCCTGTTTGGCATCCTCGCATTGCTGGCGATCTACTTCGTTGGCGCGGAAGAGGGTGCCACGTCGATGATCAAAGGCATGTATGTCCATGAGTGGGTGCATGACGCGCGCCACCTGCTTGGCTTCCCCTGCCACTAGGCCCGAACCCCGCCGATGGCGACGGCGCTTCTCATTCGTGGCCTCATCGCCGGCTTGATTGCCGGTCTGCTTGTTTTCGCCATTGGCCGGTTCGTCGGTGAGCCGCAGGTCGACCGCGCCATCGCCTTCGAGACGGCCATGGATGAGGCGAAGGCGAAGGCCGCCGTTGCCGCCGGACATCCGGCGGAGGAGCTGGATGTTGAACTGGTCAGCAGGCCGCATCAGGCGGGCTGGGGTCTGTTCACCGGAACAATGGTCTACAGCACGGCCTTTGGCGGCTTGTTCGCGCTCGTCTTCGGTTTCATCTATGGCCGTGTCGGGGTCGCCGATGCGCGCTTGATTGCGCTGCTATTGGCGAGCGGAGGTTTCGTCGCCGCCTTCGTCGTTCCTGATCTCAAGTATCCCTCCAACCCTCCATCGGTCGGCGAGCCGGATACCATCGGTATCAGGACGGCTATGTATTTTCTGATGATGGCGTGCTCGATCGGCGGGCTCGTCGGCGCAGTCGCAATCCGGCAGAACTTGGCGAAGCGGCACGGTCTCTGGAACGCGACGCTGATTGGTGCTGCGTTCTATGTTGTCTTCGCGGCCGTCGTGATGGTCATCCTGCCTGTTGTGCAGGAGGTTCCGCCTGGCTTCGACGCGGTCGTGCTGTGGCGGTTTCGGCTTGCTACCATCGCCATGCAGTTTGTCATGTGGACGACGTTGGGACTGCTGTTTGGTGTTCTTGCTGAGCAGGCGCTGTATGGCAGAACAAGCGCCGCGACGGCCATTAGACCCGAGCGCTCGTTCCGTTAGCGCGCACCACGCGATCGATCAACAGCATCAATTTCGCAAAGACGCCGAAACCTTTACTGTCGCAAGCGTGGACAAGATCCATCATCCTGGCTTGCGGCGTCGGCTCCGTGCCCTGGCTTGACATCGTCAGTACGGATCGGCAACACGTCTATGTCTGCGTGACACTGTTGCTGTGATATCGGCTGAACGGTCGCTTGTGGCGAAGCCGAGGCTGACTTTGGAGCGTGCATCCGGCGCCATTTCTCATCAGCGTCGAGGTGATTCTTGCCGCGTGCACGTTGCACGCGAGATGTGCGCGACACTGTAGACGTATCGCTCAGCGGGAGAATCACGCCGCCGTGGACAAGACTCTCGATTTGAACGAGACATCCGCGTTGGACAATGCGGCGGACGCGTCTGGATCTACGACCACGCTCATCGCTTCTTGTATACCAAGGACAATCATGAAATGCCGTATGAAAGGAAGAGCCTGTGGGTAGGGGGGAGGCTATCGTGCAAGCGATCGACGGGACATATACTAGATTGCGATGACAAGTATTGAGCGGTACTTTCCGGTGGTTAAAGAATAGCTTGCTGTATGCCGAAAGCCACATCTAAGAACTTCCATAGTCTTCCTTTCGTGGATGTTGACCAATCTACACTTCGAAACAAGCATGTCTGAATGCCTACAATCTTGCACGCTCGTGATGTCGCCTGCTCGTTCCTCCTTACTGTTCCGTGTGGTGTGCTGGCGGGAGGTGCGTTCGCTGCATCGCCGCTGGCTGCCGGTGTGTCGATTGCGTCACAGTGGGAGCCTGCAGATGCCGGTGCCTTGCTCTATGCGGCCGCGCTGCCCACCGGCGGGGTGGCGGAACCCAACTCCGCCATCTTCACGATCAGCGGTGACGTTGCGCCGACGGGGTCGTCGTCGCCAGCCGGCGAACTCAGACAGAAAGTCCCTGCTCCATCGCCAGCGACACCTGCAGGCGGCAACCCTGGGCCGGGCCAACCCGCGCCGCCAATGTCGGACGCTTTACCCACCGCGTCACCAAGCGCCCCACCGACGATTGAGAGATGGGCTGTGCATGCCCAGTCGACGTTCACGGAGATCTACCAACCCGCATTTCGGTCGCCCTACCAGGGCGCGCAAAGCCTCAACCCGGGCAGCCTCGGGCGCGAAACCTGGGACGTCACCCTCTATGGCGGCGTGCGCCCATGGCGCGGCGCCGAGATCTGGATCAATCCGGAGGTCGATCAGGGCTTCGGACCAAGCAACACCTTCGGTGTGGCCGGCTACCCGTCGGCGGAGGCCTACAAGCTTGGCGCTGCGGATCCTTATGTGCGGCTGCAGCGACTGTTCTTGCGCCAGACGCTGGATCTTGGCGGAGAGATCCAGGGCATCGATCCCGACATCAATCAGCTCGGAGGCGCTCAGACTGCGAACCACATCGTCCTGACGATCGGCAAGTTCTCAAGCTTTGACGTCTTCGACACCAACAAATACGCGCATGACCCGCGTAATGACTTCCTGAACTGGTCGTCGATCGACGCCGGCAACTTCGACCAGGCCGGGGATGCCTGGGGCTTCAGCTACGGCACCTCCGCGGAATGGTATCAGAACTGGTGGACGATCCGTGCCGGCGCTTTCGACATGCCGACCTTGCCGGGCTACAAGTATCTTGACCGGCGCTTCGGTCAGCAGGTGCAGTATCTGCTCGAGGTTGAGGAGCGCCACACGATATTGGGCCGCGACGGCAAGGTGAAGCTGTCTGGCTTCCTGTCGCGTGGCCTGTTCGGCAGCTTCGGTCAGGCGGACGAGTTGGCGGCAGCGACAGGAACGGTGCCGAACGTTCAGAACGTCCTGAAGATACGCAACAAAGGCGGCGGCGACATCAATCTCGAGCAGTCGATCACGTCCGACCTCGGCTTGTTCGCTCGTGCCGGAGATGCGGACGGCAGCAGTTCGACGACATCGTTCACCGACATCGACAACACCTTGCAAATCGGCCTGTCGCTGGCGGGCAACCGCTGGCATCGGGCGGACGACACGGTCGGCCTTGCTTTCATCAGCAACGGCATCTCGCGTCACTTCAAGGATTATTTGAACGCAGGCGGCCTCGGCGTGCTGATCGGCGACGGAAAATTGCCAAATTCCGGTCGCGAAGACATCATCGAAACCTATTACAGCTACCAGATTATTAAGGGCATAAACCTCTCTGCCGACTATCAGTTCGTCAACAACCCTGCCTATAATCGCGACCGTGGTCCGGTCAGCTTTCTGGGGCTGCGGTTGCATGCTCAGATCTGACGCGAATAGGTCACCGGCCTCGGCATTCGTCCTACGGACCGACATGAAGCAGACCTTGCTGGCCGCGATGGTCCTCTCGCTGATCGTTCCGGGCTCACCCGCGTCGGCGGCTCGCGGCGGTCATACCGGACCGACGTCGACCTGTCGCGAAAATCGCAAGCCGCTGGCGCCAGCGCAGCTACGGCACCTTCAGCGCAATCAGTGACCGCCCCAGATCGGCGGCGGGCCGCACTGAGCCTCATCGGCCCATCTTGGCTGCACACGATCACCTCCTCTTGCCTGGGCAGGATTTGGCAAGATCGTCTGATCCAGATCGTAATGACCTGCGACAGTCTAGCGAGGCCGGCTGTCCGGGCGCATAATCCGCGGCACAGGGTCGACGAAAGCTCGTCAACATTTAGCCCGTTCGATAACATCGCGTCGCTGGTTTGTCTGAGGTCAGGAGCGCCCGTCTATGCGCCTTTATCCGAGGGCGTGACGGTAGCTGTTGATCCCGATGCCAGTCGCGCCGGATCCGAACGGATGCTCGCGCGGGGCTGGGGTTTTACGCCGGCGGAAGCCGCCAAAGTCGCGTCGGTGGCGTAATAATGCGCTCGCAGGTCAAGAGCATCGGGGTCAGGATCGGCGTGCGCAGCCGCGGCGCTCAGCTCGCGCTGTTCAACCGCGTCCTTGCGTCCAACCACGGCGTGGATGATTGCTTGCTACGCGCGAGCCGCAAGCGATCCGCGCTGCCTGGCAGTCACGTCTCGGGTGTGGCCTGGAGCACGCTGCGACTCTCCTTACCGAAGGGGATCGAGCCATCTCTCAGGGACATGAGGCTCCGCAGCGTGTCGGGTCGGCCGTTCAAAGACCAGCCGGCACGTTGCTCACATAGGGTATGAAGCCGCGCAGCATGTCCACTGGCACGTCGATCAGGGCATAGCTGGCGACGTCGACAAACATAAGCTGCTGAGTGCCTTTGCCGAGCAGGTTGCCGTCCGCGCCATGGATTTCATGCTCGAGCGTCACGAACTTGCGGTTGTGCTTGCCGACACGGATCCGCACCATGACCGCCTCGAACTCCCGGGTCTCACGGATGAACTTGTGGTAGAAGTCGCGGGTCAGAATGAAGAACCCGGTGGTCTTCAGATCGAAATCCGGCACGCACTTGGCGAAGAACAACTCTCGCGTCTTGCCGACCCAACGCATGTAGTTAGCGAAATAGACGTTTCCGACGGAATTCGTGTCGTCATAGGTTGGCATCACGTCATACAGGAACCAGTGGCCGTCGAATCGCCCGTTCAGCCCGGTGGCGACGGACAGTTCCGAGGCGCCCGTGCTGCCGGCATAGCCGGTGGCGGTGGCTGTTGCGCCGCCGGTCATGGCGTCAGCACGGCTTGGCGTCGTCCGGCGAGAGACCTCCAACGGGACGGCAGCCTCTGCTGTCGCGTCGATTGCGGGCTGGCGCAGCAGCGGGATCAGCGCAAGCAGCGGCAGCAAGGGTGCAGCCGCCATGACCAGGCTCAGCTGCGCGTAATAGCCAACCGCAGCGCCGGCTGCGGCGCCGCTTCCCAGCAGGAAGCACAGCATTGCGTCATGCGTGGCGGCCGGTCGTCGCGTGGTCTTCAGCAAGAGACAAGCAGCGTAGCCGACAAACAGCGAGCAGAACGGCGCGATCATCAGCATCAGCGGAAGAGCTATGCGATAGCCGATGGCGGCAATTCCCAACGCGGCGGCCGGTATCCAGAGCGGGGTCTGCACCAGCGCCTTCGGCAACAGCGCGAACACTGCGTTGGTGCTGCGGTTGGTCGCCATGACCAAATACCACCGGGTCGCGACGTAGGCGCTGTCCAACGTGGAGGCGACCGCGACCGCCGCCCAGATACCGAACAGCCAGGCCGCCGGTGTCGCCGCAGGACCGATCGACGCCATGCCGGCAGCCAATACGGACTGCGCCTCCACGGCACCGTCGATGCCGGGGTGTAAGAAGCTGGCGGCGCCAGCCGGCAGACCGACGGTGAAGAACGCGTTGATCCCGATGAGGCAGAAGAACAGCGCCGCACCGCCGGCGTAGGCATAGGTGATCGAGCTGCCTTCCCGGCGGATCTGCAACGCTCGCTGCCATTGCTGCAGGTCCAACCAGGGCCCGAGCAGGAAGCCGACCAGGGACGGCACGATCAGGCCGTAAAAGCGCGGCCCCAGCACCAGCGCCGCGGGCAGTTGGCCGGACCGGGGCATCAGCCGCAGAGCCGACAGCGCCGCTACCACGCCCAGCAACAGCATCGCGCCGTGCAACGCCTTGAGGTCCTGAATCCGGAGAACATGTCCAACCGCGCAGGCGGACAAGACAATCAGCAGCGTGATCGGGATCGCCAAGGCGCCGACCAGCGGCTGCAGGTAGCCGGTGGCAAACGCGTAGACCGTGATTGTGACCGCCACGATCTGATAGGCCAGCACGACGCCGCCGAAGCCTGCCGACAGGCGGCTGAAATCGGCGTCGAGCCCAAGACGCGGTCCGAACCGGTCGACGATCCAGCCGAACAGGCTGAGGCCGAGGGCATTGGGAAGCGCGAACGCCAGGAAGCCTGGCAGTCCGTAAAGGAAGGTGACGTGGATCGCGTAGAAGAAACCAAGCCCCCACAACCAGCTGAGGGCGATGGTCGGTGACCATAGCAAAGATCGACGCCACATCTTAGAAATTCGCTCCGACGAGGAGAGTAGTCTTACCACACGCTATGTGACGTCAGCCGCTCCGGCGCAGGGCGCGACCAGCACGGCGCCGAGCAGCGCGACGCGCGGTCTCTATGGCTGGAAACTTCAGCATTGTCAGCTTACTTACAAGGCGATCGGGCGCCGCAATCCTATCCCGATCAGCCAAAAGCCGGAACCGCTGGAGGGATGCGTGGCGTTTTACCACACGGCCTCATCATCGCGGCTGGTGCCACGCCACTTCCGCCGGCCCTGCCGTCTGATTGTCTCCGTCATTGCGGCCAGACGAGACACCGCTCTGCGGATCCGCCTGCCGGCGACTTGACCCGTTCACGGAGTTGGCGCACCGACCAGATCGTAACGGTTTCGTTGATGCCGCCTTCGAATACGAGGCAGACATGACGTTGCAGGACTTGCGCTACGTCGTCGCTCTTGCCGAGCATGGGCATTTCGGCCGCGCCGCCGCCGCCTGCGACATCGCCCAATCGACCATGAGCGCACAGATCAAGCATCTCGAGCTGGAGCTTGGCGTCACCCTCTTCGAGCGCACGACCAAGTCGGTCAGCGTGACCGCCATCGGCACGGACATCGTCGGGCGGGCACGCCAGATACTGGCGGAGGTCGACGTCATCGCCAGCGTCGGACAGCAGATATCCGGGCCTCTGGCCGGTGGATTTCGGCTCGGCATCATCCCTACTCTCGGGCCCTATGTGCTGCCATGGCTCGTGCCGGCGCTCAAGAAGGACTATCCCAAGCTGCGGCTGACCGTGCGCGAGGATCTGACGGCACCCCTGCTGGAGAGGCTCGGCTCGCACCAGCTTGACGCGGCGCTCGTGGCGCTGCCGGTCGCTCATGATCGCCTGGAGACACTGGCCCTCTTCTATGAACCATTCTGGTTTGCAGAGCCGAGACGCCGAAAGGCCGCCGGCCCCAAGGTCGTGAGGGAGGACGACCTGCGTGGACAGCGGCTGTTGCTGCTGACCGAAGGCCATTGCCTACGCGACCAGGCACTGGCGATCTGCGGATCGGCCGGCCACGACGACGAGGGGGATTTCAGCGCGACCAGCCTTGAGACCATCCTCCAGATGGTGGCGACGGGATTGGGGAGCACGCTGCTGCCGGCGATGGCTTGCGGCGAAGCCCGCGCCCGTTCGGTCACGACGCGGCCGCTCGAGGCCGGGATCGGGCGGCGCATCGGCTTTGTCTGGCGCCGCAGCTTCCCCAACCGCCGCGACATCCACCTGCTGGCGGAGACCCTGCGCGATCATCTGCCGCAAGGCGTCTACCGCGTTTGACACCCGTCTTCGATCGTCTCAAACGATCATTTGCTTAGCAGCAATCGATTTCACAGCCGGGTGAAAAGCGGCTAGTGTGCCCTTTCGATTTGGGCGAACAGATAACGCATCGCATGTGACGTGAGTGGGCATTGCCGACGAACGGCGTGGTGAACTGGCAAGGAGAGAGACGATGGATGGGATGACCGACGACAAGGTCTCGGGCAAGTGCCCGATGGGGCCGTCAGCCGGACAATCGCGCAGGAGCAACCGTGACTGGTGGCCGGAACATCTGAGCCTCGCCACGCTCAGCCAGCACTCGCCGCGCGCCAACCCGATGGGCAGCACCTTCGACTACGCCGAGGCGTTCAAGACGCTCGACCTCAATGCCGTCATCCAAGACCTGCATGCCCTGATGACAGACTCCCAGGAGTGGTGGCCGGCCGATTTCGGCCATTACGGCGGCCTGTTCATCCGCCTCGCGTGGCACAGCGCCGGCACCTATCGCACGACGGACGGGCGTGGCGGCGCCGGCGGCGGCCAGCAGCGCTTCGCCCCGCTCAACAGCTGGCCCGACAACGCGAACCTCGACAAGGCGCGCCGGCTGCTTTGGCCGATCAAGCAGAAATACGGCGACGCGCTCTCCTGGGCCGACCTGTTCGTCCTGGTCGGCAACGTCGCGCTCGAGTCTATGGGCTTTAAGACGTTCGGCTTCGCCGGCGGGCGGGCCGACACCTGGGAGCCGGAGGAGCTCTACTGGGGCCCCGAGGGCACGTGGCTCGGCGACGAGCGCTACAGCGGCGAGCGCCAGCTGGACAGCAGGCTCGGCGCCGTGCAGATGGGCCTCATCTACGTCAATCCGGAAGGCCCGAACAGCCAGCCCGACCCGCTCGGCTCGGCGCGTGACATCCGCACGACGTTCGCGCGCATGGCGATGAACGACGAGGAGACGGTCGCCCTGGTCGCCGGCGGCCACACCTTCGGCAAGACGCATGGCGCCGGTGACCCGTCCTTCGTCGGCCCGGAGCCGGAAGGCGGCGCCATCGAGGATCAGGGCCTAGGCTGGCGCAGCAAGCACGGCACGGGTCATGGCGCGGACGCGATCACCGCCGGCCTCGAGGTCACCTGGTCGCAGACGCCGGTGCAGTGGAGCAACCACTACTTCGACAACCTGTTCAAATTCGAGTGGGAGCTGACGAAGAGCCCGGCCGGCGCCTGGCAGTGGCAGGCAAAGGACGCCGAGGCCACGATCCCGGACGCGCATGATCCGTCGAAGAAGCGCCTGCCGACCATGCTGACCTCGGACCTCGCGCTGCGCGTGGACCCGGCCTACGAGAAGATCTCGCGCCGCTTCTATGAGAATCCCGACCAGTTCGCGGACGCCTTCGCCCGTGCCTGGTTCAAGCTCACGCATCGCGACATGGGGCCGATCCAGCGCTACCTCGGCCCGCTCGTGCCGAGCGAGACGCTGATCTGGCAGGACAGGGTCCCGCCGCTCGATCATCCGCTGATCGGCGAGCAGGAGATCGCGTCGCTCAAGGCCCAGATCCTCGCGACCGGACTGTCGGTCTCGCAGCTCGTCTCGACCGCCTGGGCGTCTGCGGCGACGTTCCGCTACTCCGACAAGCGCGGCGGCGCCAATGGCGCGCGCGTCCGGCTCTCGCCGCAGAAGGACTGGAAGGTGAACGACCCGGCGGAGCTGGCAACGGCGCTGCAGCGGCTCGAAGCCGTCCAGGCAGCGTTTAACGCCACGGCATCCGGCGGCAAGAAGGTCTCTCTGGCCGACCTGATCGTCCTCAGCGGCTGCGCGGCGATCGAGAAGGCCGCCAAGGATGCCGGCGCCGAGGTCGACGTGCCGTTCATCCCCGGCCGCACGGACGCGACGCAAGAGCAGACCGACGCCGTCTCGTTCGCACCGCTCGAGCAGACCGCCGACGGCTTCCGCAACTACTACGAGGGCGTGCAGTTCATGGCGCCCGAGGAGGCGCTGGTGGATCGGGCGGAGTTGCTGCGCCTATCCGGGCCGGAGATGACGGTGCTGGTCGGCGGCTTGCGGGTGCTCGGCGCCAACGCCGGCGGATCCAAGCACGGCGTGCTGACCAAGCAGCCCGGCAAGCTGACGAACGACTTCTTCGTCAACCTGCTGGACATGGGCACGGAATGGCAGCCCACCGGCTCCGAGAACGCCTATGAGGGCCGCGACCGCAAGACCAAGGAGGTGAAGTGGACCGCCACCCGAACCGACTTGATCTTTGGCTCGCACTCGCAACTGCGCGCCCTCGCTGAGGTCTATGCCAGTTCGGGCTCGCATCAGAAGTTCGTCGGTGACTTCGTCGCGGCCTGGAACAAGGTCATGAACGCCGACCGCTACGATCTGGTCTAGATCGGACCTGCACGCCGCAGCCGGCGTGACGTGACTGGGGGCGGTAACGGGATGCTACCGCCCCCACCATGATCGTTGACAGGCCTCGCTTCAGAAAGCGTGATTGCAGCGATGTCCGTCTAAAAGGCGTTATGAACTTCTCGACTTGCTACACAGGCTTCGCAGCCATAACAGCTTGTTCTTTCTTGAAAGAAAGAACCAAAGAACTTTTATCCACTGGAGTCCGACGTTAGCCGCCGGAAACGTCCAAATGGATAGAAGTCTTCTTGCTTCTTTTGCTGTAGAAGAAGACTTTTTCTGACATCCCATTCCAGAGCGAATAACAGCCTCTAACGCTTCATCTCGCTCTGACACATCGGCATCGCATCAATAAGCGCGGTGATCTCCGACGAGGTCACACGAAAGCCTTGGCACGCTCGAGCCACTGAGGGTTCGCGATGACCTCGGCCGACCCTCTCCTGGGGTAAGACAATGTTAACGCCTTGCCGGTATGGTCGATGTGCCCAATCGGAGCCAAGCATTATGGCAACTCAGAAATACCGCCTTGTTACCCGAAGCGACTTTGATGGCCTTGTTTGCGGTATGTTGCTGCGTGAGCTGGACCTGATCGACGGCATCAAGTTCGTGCATCCCAAGGACATGCAGGACGGCGTTGTGCCGATCACGGCCCACGACATCCTGACGAACCTCCCCTATGTCGAGGGCTGCCACTTGGCGTTCGATCATCACGCCAGCGAGATGGCCCGCAAAGGCGAGCGCTGCTATTTCAACCACGTCATCGATGCTGCAGCACCGTCTGCGGCTCGGGTCGTCTACAACTATTACGGCGGCGCCGCGACGTTCCCCCACGTGAGCCCGAAACTCATGGCAGCGGTCGATCAAGCCGATATGGCCCAGTTCACCCGCGAGGAAATCCTCGATCCGCAGGGTTGGGTGCTGCTCAACTTCCTGATGGACTCGCGAACGGGACTAGGGCGTTTTCGCGATTTCCGTATTTCGAATTACGAGCTCATGGAGCAGCTGATCGAGCGCTGCCGCGACGGCCAGATCGAGCAGGTGCTAGCCTTGCCAGACGTCAAGGAGCGCGTAGACCTGTACAACGCTCACCGCACCCTGTTCGCTGAACAACTCCGACGCTGCACTACAATGCATGGCAAGCTGGCGGTCATCGAACTCCGCGACGAGGAGGTGATTTTCGCGGGCAATCGATTTGTGGTTTATGCCATGTTCCCCGAGTGCGACATCTCGGTTCATGTCCTCTGGGGTGCGAAGCAGCAGAATACCGTCTTTGCGATCGGCAAATCGATCCTCGACCGCGGCGCTGTAGTGGATGTCGGCGCAGTCTGCCTGGCGTATGGCGGCGGTGGCCATAACGCGGCTGGAACTTGCCAAATAACGAACGATCGTGCGGCAGCGGTAAAGGCCGAGATCATCACGGCACTGTCGGCCGAAAGGGCCAAGACGGCAGCCTGATTGTCTATCCTGACATCCTCAGGAGGCGAGACCAGCATGTCGGCGCTCGAGGCGGAGATGCGCCACGAGCGGAATGCGCGGTACGACGCCTGAGAACAGGCCTACGGCACACGCCGCCCGTAGGCTCCGGCGATCGCCCTGGCGGCATCGTCGGGCGTCAGGAAGCCGGCCTTGGCGACGGTGAAGGTGTCGGCGACGAACCGGGCGAGGTAGTCGGCCGTCGTCGAATAGAGACTCTGCTGCTCGGCCATGCTGAACGGCGTCACGTGCCCCGACAAGGCGCAGTTCAGGCTGGCCGTGCCGGTGCTCTCTGTATAGGTCGCGACCGGCACGTCAAGCTCGGGCGCGCGCACGCCGCCGACCCCGTTCCCATAGGCGTCAAGCGTCGTCACCAAGGTAGGCGGTGTTCCGACGGCCTGGATCAGCGAGGCGTGCGGCGGCACCGTGCCGGAGCGCACCCAGCCCTCCAGATGCGCGATGGCCGCATCCAGCAGGTAGCTGCCGGGGAAATTGTTGAGCTGCGTTCCGGCCTGGCAGGTGGCGAAATCCTCGATCAGGGTGGTGCCGCCCGCCGCATGCGTGTCCGCGGCGTCCGGCGCGGACGTGGTCTGCTGCACGACGACGTGGGACGGTCCAGCCGCCTCGTAGGAGCGATAGCGGTCGTCCGCGGCATCGCTGTCCGCGCGATAGGCCTGCCGGGCGTCTCGATAATCGGTCTGCGACTGGGTCGCCACGATCGCGGCGTTGCGCGAGCGCAGGACGTTGCGCGGATCGCCGGCAGCCGGCGCCGTGCTGCACTGGTTCAGAGGCGCCTGGATGCCGAACCCGGAGCCGACGAGATAGCCATCAAAGATCGGCTTGCCTTTGATGCGCGGCGTGATGGCGTTGATGTAGGGCACAAGGTCGATGGCGCTTTGCGAATAGCCGGCGGCGTAGACGGCGCGAACCGCGTAGCCGTGCAGCGGGTTGCCGGCGCCGCTGCTGCGCACCAGCGAGGCGGTCTGGCTGAGCACATCCCATAACAGGCCGTCCTCCGTCGCGTGCGAGGCGCCGCCGACGATGCTGGAGAGGACGGGACAGGTGGCGGCGGTCTCGTTCGGGTTCGGGTTCGCCCAGGACAGCGCGTCGTAGCGCGCCGGGTTGAACATCTTCAGCCCGGCGATCGCGATCGGCTTGCCGGTGATGCCGATCCATATGTCGCCGCGGCTGGTGAAATAGTCATGGTCATACGACCAGAAGATCGGCAGGTCATAATCGTTGGTGGCGTTGAGGATCTCGACGATGACGTTGCCGCTGAAGCGAGCCTTGTCGATGGGCCGTCGCACCAGGATGCGATTGGTGTAAGGGCCGCTGCGCAGCACGGTGACGCTGGTGTCGTATGGATCCTTGACGCTGTCGTATTGATAGACGTTGGCGGTGCCGCTGAGGAAATACTCGTCTTCACGATAGCCGATCTTGGCGAGGTCGATCGGATCGATCTGGTCGGCAGCGGCATTGAAGGGGTGGTCCGACGCGGTCTTGCCCGCGATCGGTCCGGTGACCGTCGGCACCTCGCGCGCTCCGGAGGCTCGCGCAGGTGATGCCGTAAACGACGCGGCGGCAAGCGCCATGCTGGCGGCGCACAGAGCTAATCGTTGGATGTTCATCGTACCCCCTCTGCGACCCGTTTCTCGGGTCGTCATGCATGGCTGAGGGCGGCTGAGCCGACCGTCCATTTTGGCGATGCCAGGTAGCGCGTGCGCGTCCGACGTCGCAAGCGCGGTGCGCCATGGTCACAGCAAGGATCATAGGGGCGCTCAGGGCGGCCGGTCTTCGCAGCGATGTGCAACTGACGATTGCCCTCGATGCTTGGCGCCGGCTTGCGTCAGCCTCGCGGCCGGCGGCCGGCGCGAGGCAGCCTGGTGATGCTCGGCTCGATTTGGGCGAGCAGGGCATCAACCTGAGCGGAGCGGGCGATCGGGCCATTGCGGACGAAGCGCTCATGGTTCGCCTCGATGGTCGATGGATCGTAGAGATAGTTGACCATGATGCCGTAGGACTCGCGCAGGCCGCGTTCCGACATGTTGGCCATCCAGTTGATCCGCTCGAGACGTGCGCCGTTGCCGAGATGGAAGCGGGCGACCGGATCGATCCCGCCGCCGGAGGGCGGCCGGGCGAGGTAGAGCGCGCAGTAGCGCGCCACCATGGCGCCGACGGCCTCGCGGCTGGCGGCAAGCTCGGGCCAGGTTCCGATCGCCAGCGCCGTCCGTAACGCGTCGGCAGCCCGCTCAGGCCCGGGCGCCAGGCCGGCCGCCTGGAACATCGCGGCGCGCTCGGCGGGTTGGAGCGGCAGATCGGGAAGCTCCCCAGTCTTGGGCCCAACCTTGAGCCCGGCCTCGAGCCCGGCGTCAAGCCAGCGGCGGAAGCCCGGCACCGGCGAGAGGGTGGAGAACTGGCGCAGGCCCGGACACTCGGCGCGCAGCTCCTCGACCACCTGCTTGATCAGGAAGTTGCCAAAGGAGATGCCGCGCAGCCCGGCCTGGCAGTTGGAGATGGAGTAGAAGATCGCGGTGTCCGCCGCCGCCGTGCGCTCATGCTGCGTCGCCTCGTCAGACTCGCGTTCCAGCAGGCTCGGCAGCGACGTCGCAAGCCCGTTCACGAGTGCCACCTCGACGAAGATCAGCGGCTCGCCGGGAAGTGCGGGATGGAAGAAGGCGAAGCAGCGCCGGTCCGGCGCCAGACGACGGCGCAGATCCTCCCAGCCCTGGATCTCGTGCACCGCCTCATAGGTGATGAGCTTCTCAAGGGTCGCCGCCGGCGTCTGCCAGTCGATGCGGCGCAGCTCCAGGAAGCCGCGGTTGAACCAGGAGGCGAAGAGGTGGCGCAGGTCCGCATCGAGCAGCGCCAGCTCAGGGCGCGCCTGCAGGGCGCCGAGCAGCTCCTTGCGCATGCCGACCAGCGCCGCCGTGCCGCCCGTGGCCATGTTCATCCGTCGTAGCACCTCCTGGCGCGGCGGCTCGGCGCAGCTGGCGAGCCGCGCCGCCGTCCTCGCGCCGGGCGCGGCGAGATAGCCTCGTGCCGCCTCGGCGAGCCGCTCCGCATCCGGCTGAAAGCCCTCGGCCAGGAAGGCGAACAAGCCGAGCCGCTGCTGAGAGGATAGCGCCCCAAGCACGCTGAGCAGCTCGCGCGCGACCGCGGCGCCGGACGCCTCGCCGCGCTCGGAGAGCAGCGAGGCGGCGAGCAGCTGGGCGCGCTCCAGCGGGTCGATCCCGCTGGCCGGAATGGGCGCGAAGCTGCGCCCGCGCTCGGCGATCGAGGCCCAGAGGCGCTCGAGCCAGCTGCGCGTGGGCAGCGCGGCCGCGTCGGGCTTGGACGAGAGGGTTTGCGACATATCACGCTCCTCGGGCTGGCGAGGAGCATCATGCCGCGCGGCGTCCGGCCGAACCACCTCGGCCGCCGCGCCGGAACGCCCGCCCTGTTCGACCCTAGCCGCGCAGATCCTCGATGAAATCGGAGCCGGGGCGCACGGACGAGACCAGCAGCCGATCGCGCGCGCGCGTGCAGGCGACGTAGGACAGGTGGCGCTCGGTCTCGTAGACGTCGTCGAGCTCGGTCTCGTCAGCGACGGCTTCGAGGCGGCAGCGCAGCGGCAGGATGCCGTCGTCGCAGGCGATGATCGCGGCGGCCTTGAACTCCAGGCCCTTGGCCAGGTGCATGGTGCCGATCAGGACGTGGCCGGCCGCGGGCTGGTCGTGCCCGGAGAGCTCGCGCGGACCAGGCCGGCGGCTTGCACGGCGGCGCGGGCGCGCGGGAGCTCGGCGCGGCTGCGGACGAAGACGCCGAGCTCCTCGGGCTGGACGCCGTTCGCCGCGGCGCGCGCGAGCCAGGCGCCGACGGCCTCGATCTCCGCGGCCGCGGCGTCGGACTGGCGCAGGTCGGGCGGTGGGCCGTTGAACAGCGAGACGGTGCGGTCGCGCTCATCGGCATCGCCGTCGACGTCGCGGACGTTGTTGGGCAGCAGGCGGTCAGCCAGGCGGCGGATCTGGTGGCTGGTGCGGTAGTTGACGCTCAGCGTCGAGGCGCGGCCCCGGAGCTCGACGCCGAGCTCTCGCCAGGAGAAGGGCTGCTGGAAGATGCGCTGGCCAATGTCGCCGGCGAAGAACAGCGCGTCCGGCGTCGCCGGCGCGATGGCGGCGAGCAGGCGCAGCTCGGCGACGCCGAGGTCCTGCGCCTCGTCGACGACGATGTGGGTGAAGGGTTTTTCCGGACGGTCGGCGTAGCAGGCGGCGGTGCGGGCGCAGAGCTCCGGCCAGGTGGCGAGCCCCCGCCTGGCGAGTGCCGCGCGGGTTGCGGCGAAGACCGGCCACAGGCACTCGCGCTGGCCGGCGCTCATGCGGTTCTTGCGGCCGAGGCGTGGGGTGCGGGCGTAGGCCTCGATTGTCTCGATCTGCCAGGCGTCGACGACGTGGGTCCATTCGGAGCGCAGGAAGCGCGGCGTGAAGCCGTGGCTGCCGAGGGCCTCGGCGGCCTTGGCGATGGCGTCGGCGACCTGCTCGGGCGAGGCGGCGACGGCGCGGCGGCCGCAGGCGAGCTGGTGCAGCTCGTCGGCGACGGCGTGGTAGGGCGAGACGGTGATGCGGCGGCGACGGGCGTGTCGTCGCCGACCAGAATTGCGAGCTTGCGCGACAGGGCCTGGGCGAGCGGCCCGGAAAAGGTGGTGAGGAGGATGCGGGCGCCGGGCGCGCCGGCGAGGCGGGCGGTGCGGTGCGGGGCGACGATGGTCTTGCCGGTGCCGGCCGAGCCGGTGGCCCTGGCCGGGCCGCTATAGACGATGGCCTGCTGGGTCGGGTGGCTAGGTGACGGCGCGGCCCGGAAGTCTAGAAGAATACCAAGTAAGCCTCGGTGATAAAGCTCAGCTGGAGCCACGGAACCGTTCCCGGGACTCTTAGACCCGTTTTCTGGGAGCAAGACCGCCTTTGCGTTTGATCTTGGCTGTAACCCGATAGATATCTGGCACGTTTACGCGATTCTCGCTGCGTCGCTCGATAACACCAAGCTCTGCTAAGGCCTGTAACAAAACCGTTTCTGCCGAGAGCTCATCTTCGTTAGTCGGTAAAGATGCGAGTTGCACAGGCGCAGAGGGCCGTTCGGGATCATGCCGACGGCGGATTTTTTTTAATGTATCATTGTCAATCCATCGTTGTATAAGATCTATGTCTTCGCACGGCACGATGAGGCCTTCGAGCGGCGGAATGGCATCTTCGACCCAAGGGTGATCTTCTTTAATTTCCTCTCGCCGAGTTTCTGACGCTTTAAGGACTCCTTGATTGATACTGTTGCGATCCACTGCTATTACACTGCGATCTGATGTATTTTCAGCAGCTTCTTTTAGTGCAATGAGAAAGCTACGGAGGCTCGTCTCTCCGTGCCCATCCGCCAAGTGTCTTGGCAGCCACAGGTAAGTCCGGCCACGTTTAGCGTTGACCCCCATGAACTCACCAGCAATCGCCGAAAACAGCTGTTCTTGAGCGGTCTCCTCGTCTCTCAAAGCTCGTGGTAGGCTGGAAGACGTCGGTGATAGGCCTATACCTGCAGCAAGTTGTCGAATTGCCGCTGTCGATCGCTCGTCTCGCCACAACCGAGAGAAAAGTGCTCCATAGAGATCTCGGTAAGACCAATCGAGCTCTACAGCCGCGGTTCTTAGTTTCGAGAAGTCGGCAAAAGTTTTCCTTCTCATGTCATTAAACTGGTCACGACGCATAAACATTTTGACGCGAATCGTGCTCGTTGAAATCATCTCTAGAGCAAGACGAGCAAGTCCAATCGTCAGTTCTCGAATTATGCCCCAATCAGTTGCCATAACATCAAGAGCGTCGAAGACGATCAGCGCTCTGCGCTTGCGCTTATTTAACGCCACTTCACTTCTATTTAGTAATTCTTGGTAAACTTCTGGATCATTCTGCAACCATCGTATGCGCTCCGTCAGGCGCGTCGGCCCAGCGTCGGGCAACAGAGCTTGTAACACTACGCTCCGCCAAATCCAGACCGGATCGTCGGAAATCTCTAGCGCCCGTCTCAGGACTGATGCCGCTGGCGCAACTGATGAGAGACCACCAGCACCTTCATGAAAGCCAAGATAAACGTCAAAGTGATCAAGATTTAGCTTTGGGTATGCTGCGGCTGCAGCACTACGGGTTCCCTCATCATTAAGCACGGACGCCCAAAAACTCTTTCCGACCCCACGACTTCCGACCACAAGGGAGCGCTCAGGATCGAGCGCGTCGGCATGTGAAGGAGGAGCATAAATATCGCGAATGTCCGGAGTTTGAGCCGCACGATGGGCAACGGAGGGGTTCAGCGCTTTTAACACCTCGCGAATCTCGACTTGGCTAGTCATCTTTCAGTCTCTCGCCCGGAAACAGTAAATAATAAACGTTTTGCGTAAAGCTACCAAAAGTTCGATCGTAGAAGTCCCGCTGCAACTCGGACCTACGCTTAGTTGGATCAAACTCAGCAAATTCCATGTCGAAAGGTATGGGCCAGGGATAGTGAGGTGCTTCTGGATCATCAATGTCGAAGTTGAAGGTGAGGTCACCGATTGAGGGCTCGCTGCTTTCCTCGTAAAGATAAGTAGCAAACAACTCATACGTTCGCTCACGGTAAGAACGCCAAACGTCGTCACCACGCCCTGACTTGGCGTGAACCATTCTCAATTGACCGCGCCAATCGTTCGGGTCCTCGGTAAGCGGTGCAAAACGAGCCAAATGCCCAAGTAGGTAACTATAGCACTCAATTGTTTGTGGCGTGTTTACGCCAAACATTAGTACGTCGCCACCTAAGCCAATGACCGCCGGAGCAGTGCTCTCACTCAGGCCTGCGCGCGCATCTATAAACAACACATCACTCTTGCCTCGTTCGGAAAGTCGACGAACAAGGATGCGCATTTGCTCCAAGTATGATATGGGTGCGCCGGTTTCCGTCGTTTGTTCTAGGTAAGCCCGGCCAAGCTTTGGAAGCACGTCGTCGGGCTTTTCGCGTCCGGCGGATCCTAGTGCAGGCATGACTTCAATTAAACCTCTGCCACTAGTAAGCGGGGACGGGACAATACATGTCTCGAGAAAGAGGTCAGAGGCACCGTTCATTCGATTTTCAATTAAGTAGTCAAGCACGCCATAAGTAGGTAGATCCTTGGTCTCAAGTAACATGTTTCCGATACCAGGTGCCTCTAAGTCAAAATCGACGATAAGAACGCTCCTTCCCACGCGCGGAGAAGTCGGCCGCTGCAATTTGCAAGCGCGGTCGACCGTCCAACACCGCCCTTGCAACTAAAAAAAGTAAGCAACGGAATGCCAGCTGCAGGAGAGAAATTTGGCCTAGTCCAATCTTGACCAATAATGCGCCTGTCGAGTAATCTTACCTTTATGTGATATCCTGGCCTGAGCACGACTAGCTCTAAATTAGAACCGCCGTTGCTTGTAAGGCTATCATCAAACAACTCGCTCGGTGTTGCTGATGGCTCCTCGGCGTAATGACCTAACTCTTGGCGCGCTGCATCATCAAAGCTGACGCGCGTAGTAGCTGGCACGTCAGTTCTGAGAACGAAGGTTAATGAACCCTGGGCATCACGCAGAAACAGACCTGCTTCCACAGCTTCAAGGCCGAGAAAGTCTATTGCAAGGCGAGTTAATGCAGGAAGCGCTTGGTCGAAAGTCATCATTTCTGCCTTGCCTCGCCGAGGCGGAACCCTGCTGCGCATAACGCACGGCGGGCTTGGTCGCGCCATCGGCCATATTGCTCTCGTGTCGTGTTGCCAGTCTGATAGTAGCGTCGATCAATAATCCAGTCGGCAAAGAAGGAATTACCATAGCGGTTCAGAAGGCCGTACATGGGCGCTTGTCGAGGATTGCGAGCTGAAAAGTGCTTCCGCATCACTGCCGCGATAGCTGGGAGGTGACCTCGTGGCGATTCAGCGGACGCAGTTACGTGGAAATGGTGCTTAAGCGCGCACTCTGCTGCGAAGCCGATAAGATGCTCCGCATTATCGTATCGACCGCTGACCGCAAGGCGCTCCGCATCTTCGAAGTGCCGTATAGCGGCGGCATCATGCGCTTCTAACATACGTCGGATTAGCGGATGGTGAGCACCATAGCAACGCCGGGCTAGTTGCGAGTGTTGGGAACGCTGGTCATAAGCCAAGGCTGGCAGGGCTGTTTCGCGGGTGATGTTTACAATCAAAATACTATCGTGAACGAGTTCAAGGGCGGCGCCAGCTGTTCATCAGGAGAAGTCGCTGACCGTCCAGGGGGAACAGGGTGCTCTCCATGCCTGAGCCGAGCAGGAAGAATTGGGGTGGCGAACAGTTAGTAGGCGCTATTGAGGACGGGCTTCTTCTATATCGCTTCTAGGCCGCTGATCCAGAGGCGGGCGGCCTTCCGGTTTTCTTCGTCTCGGCGCGCCATTGGCGCCGACATAGTCTTCGGCGCCGGATTTGTCCTGGTAGCAGTGGTGGGCTTCGTCGTTTAGCACGACGACGCCTTTGAAGCCGAGCAGGTCTGCGGCGACGCGCTGGAGCATCTGGCCGTCGGTCTCCAGCGTGGTCGACAGGGTGGGGTCGCGACCCTGCAGGAGCGCGCGGCCGGTGCGGCTGATCTGGAGCGTCTCGCGCGGCTTGAAGCCGTGATAATTGGTGATGACGATCTTGGCGCGGTCGATGTCGGGCAGCACGTCGGCCGGCACGAGCTCGCGGGCGCGATAGTAGCTGTCGGGGTCATTGGGCTGCAGGACGCGCAGGCGGTGCTTGATGGTGATGCCGGGCGACCACGAGAAAGCCGCGGCTGTAAAGGGTGCGAGCGCCTGAACGTCGGACGCCTCGGGGCTGATCGAGCGGCTGCTCGTCGCGGTCAAGCGCGTGATGGCGGGCAGGCGGGCGATAGGGCGAGTTGAGGATCGGGCGGTCGAAGAAGCTGGCGGACATGGGGGATCGTCTCTTGGGTCTTGCGCGTGCCGGTTGCGATCGTAATCGAACACGATGACCGCACTTGGGCCAGCGTCTCGGGCGGATGGTCAGCGGCAGCGGCTTGACGGCGGCAGCATCGGCACTCATATGAATGAATGTTCATTCAGGATAACCATCATGCCGACCTCTCTCGACGGGCACATCGCCCTGGTGACCGGCGCCTCGAGCGGCATCGGCGCGGACATCGCTCGGGTGCTGGCGCGGCGTGGGGCGGCGCTGGTGCTGGTCGCCCGCCGCGCCGACCCGCTGCACCGCCTGGCCGAAGAGCTGGGGCAAGCCTGCGGCGTCACGGTCAAGGTCCACCCGGCGGACCTCGCGGACGCCGCCGACCGCGCCGCACTCGGCGGCGCGATGGAGGGCGTCGACATCCTGGTCAACAATGCGGGGCTCGGCGTCTACGGACCGTTCGCCGACGCGCCGTGGGAGCAGATCCGCCGGATGCTGGAGGTCAACGTCGTGGCACTGTCGGAGCTGACGCATCTGGCGTTGCCCGGCATGCGGCGCGCCGGCTGGGGACGGATCATGCAGGTCAGCTCGATCGCGGCGTTCCAGCCGACGCCGTGCTACGCCGAATACGGCGCGACCAAGGCGCAGGTGCTGTCGTTCGGGGTGGCGCTCAACCACGAGCTGCGCGGCAGCGGCGTCACCTGCACGACGCTGTGCCCGGGCACGACGCAGACGGAGTTCTTCGACGTCGCCGGGCAGCGGATGAACCGCATGCAGCGCGCCTCGGTGATGACCAGCGAGGCGGTGGCGAGGATCGGCGTGGACGGCATGCTGCGCCGCTCGCCCGTCGTCATCGCCGGCAGGGCCAATGCGCTGAGCGCGCTTGGAGGCCGTATGCTGCCGCCGGTGCTGGCGGCGCGCATCGCCGCCCGGCTCATGCGCGAGTAGTGCCGGCCGAGTTGCCGCCGGACCGCCGCGCCGCGGTGATGGCGGCGGCGCTGGCGCTGTTCGCCGAGCGAGGCTTTCACGGCACGCGCGTCCCCGAGATCGCCGAGCGGGCCGGTGTCGCCACGGGCACGATCTATCGCTACTTCGCCAGCAAGGAGGCGCTGGTCAACGCCGTGTTTCAGGATCAGAAGCGCGCGTTTGCCGCCGCCGCGGCGGCGTTCGAGCCCGGCCAGCCGCCGGCCGGGCAGGCCGCTGCGATGTGGCGCAACCTGGTGGACTGGGCGCGCGTTAATTTTACCGCCTTCCAGTTTCTCGAGCTGCATCACCACGCCGACTATCTCGACCCGCAGAGCCGCGCCGTCGCCGAGCAGGCGTACGCCGCACCGCTGGCGTTCCTGGGCGCCGCCCGATCGGCGGGCGCGGTGCGCGCCGACCTGCCGGCCGCCGCGCTGCTGGGCCTGGTCGGAGGCGCGCTTGCGGGCTTCGTCCGGGATGCGCAAGCCGGAGCGTTCGACTGCACGGCCGAGACGATCGACGCCGCGGGGGCCGCGGTGTGGCGGATGATGGCGGCGTGACGCGAGGTGGCGCGAGCGGCCTCAGGCAGGGGCGACGGAGCAGCGCGGCCTACGCCTTCCGCGCCCGATGGACTTGCGCCAAAGCGCCTGTCAGTTAGCGGCATCTTCTGTCCAGGGGCGACGTTCACGTGCGGCGATCAACGGGAGCGTGGCAATGAGCGGTTCGAAGGTGATGGAGATCTATCTGACAGGGCTGCGCAATCAGCACGCTGTCGAGACGCAGGCGATCGGGACGATCCAGAACGAGTTGAGCCGGATGGAGCCCTATCCGGAGCTGCACGCCAGGATGCAGGCGGACAAGGAGCGTTCGACGACCCAGGCTGCCCGGCTCGACGAGCTGCTGGCGAAGCACGGATCCAGCAAGTCGCTGGCCAAGGAGGCGGTGACCGGCGCCGTGGCGACGGTGGCCGGCTTTGCGCACGCCATGTCGGGCGACGAGGTGCTGAAGAACGTGCTCGCGGCGATCGGCTTCAAGGCTTACGAGATCGGCTCCTACAAGGTGTTGCTGACCCTGGCGGAGGCTGCGGGCGCGACGGCGGATAGCGCGGTGCTGACAACGTCGATGCAGGAGGAGCAGGAGATGGGTGATTGGCTGGGAGGCCACCTGCCCGCTTTCGTGCAGGCCTACCTGCAGCATGGAGCGGCGTGACGGCCGCGCCCGCCACGCCTGCAGGATCGCCTCGGCCAGCCTGACGGGCTGGCGTCGCGACAAGGCGCCGCTCGCGCCGGGCCGGTGCGGAGCGTGCACGGGCGGCCGCGGCACGAGGCAGGCCGCCATAGGTCATGCGGAGGAGCGGCCGTGAGCACGAGGCGGTGTGGACCGGCAAGGTGGTCGAGATCATTGTCGCGGCGTCCGCCCACGTGCTGTGCGACATCCGCGGCGAGCTCGACGAGGCGGCCTTGCCAAGCTCTCGTTCGCGGCGGGCGTTTTCTAATGGCCGACGGGTGCCGGGGGTGCGGCGCCTAGTCGGCGACGGGCCGGTGCACGCGGGCGGTGGTCAGCGCACCTACCAGGGAGACGAGCTGACTCGGCAGATAGGGCTTCTTGAGCAGCTCGTAGCCAAGCTCGTGCTTCCAGGACGCCTCGAAGATGTCAGGCCGGCCCGATGCGATGATCACGGGGATTGCCGGCCAGCATTCGCGGATCCTCGCCGCGACCTGTGACCCGTCGATGTTCCCCGGCATGTGGAAGTCGGACACGAGGAGGGAGAACGGCGCCGGCGCTCGACCGATGACGTCGAATGCCAGCGCGCCGTTCTCGACAGCCACGACGTCATAGCCCGCGTCTTGCAGGCAATCGGACATCATCTCACGGATCAGAAGCTCGTCTTCAACCAGCAAAACGCACAATTGCCCAGCCTGCTCCATGCCCTGCTATGTCAGCGCTGCGGACGCTGCATCGTTCCAGATCACCGGCCCGGCGCCGAGGAGCACCTCCCGCCGCACTCGGCTCGACGGCAGCAGGGCGCCAGCGCATCCTGAACGTGGCCATGCAGATGAGCCGTACGCCGGGTTGCGACGCGCGCTACTCGCCGGGTTGCGACGCGCACTCCTCGCACGGTTGCGACGCGCGCTACTCGCACGATTGCGACGCGCGCTACTCGCACGGCGCCAGCCTGTTGGTCAGCCGGCCAAGGCCGGTGATCTCGACCTCGACCACGTCGCCATGCACCAGGAAGCGTGGCGGCTTGAAGCCGATGCCGACGCCGGCGGGCGTGCCGGTGGCGATCACGTCGCCCGGATAGAGCGTGACGCCGGCCGACAGCGCCTCGATGATGGCCGGAACGTCGAAGATCAGGTCACGCGTGTTGGCGTCCTGGCGGATCTCGCCGTTGACCCAGGTGCGCAGCCGCGTGTCGGCGAGGTCGAGCTCGTCGCGGGTGACCGCCCATGGGCCCATCGGGCAGAACGTGTCGAAGGACTTGCCGACAAGCCACTGCTTCATCCGGCTCTGCACATCGCGCGCGGTCACATCGTTGACGATCGTGTATCCCCAGACATGCGCCATCGCCTCGGCACGCGCGATGCCTCGCCCGCCGGCGCCGATGATGACGGCAAGCTCGCCCTCGTAATCGATGGCGGCGGAGACCGACGGGTCGAAGCGGACCGGCGCGCCGTCGGCGATCACCGTCTCCGGCACCTTGGAGAAGATGATCGGCACGTCGGGAGCGGCGGCGGCGGCGTCGAAGCCGGAGGCCTCGAACTCGCGGGCGTGGTCGTGGTAGTTCTTGCCGACGCAGAAGATGTTGCGGCGCGGACGCGGGATCGGGGCGACGACCACGGCGCCGGCCGGCACCGGCTCGTCCGTTGGCGCCGCCGCCTCGGGATGGGCGGCCAGGGCGGCGATGTCGACGAGGGCGGCGTCAAGCAGGCGCGCCGGGGCGCCGTTCTCGACAACGGCGACACGGGTGCTGCCGTTCAGGCTGAGCGTCGCGTATTTCACGGCTGCACCTCTCATCAACGACGGAAAGAGAAGGTCAGGGCTCTGCCCTGAACCCGCTGGGGCCCGCGGCCCCAGACCCCAATTCTTCAGGAATGGATTTTAAAGGCTTCGCCTTTGATGGCCTTGCTAGGCCACGTCCTGCTGGACAGCCGCGAGGCGCGGCGTCGGGCGCTCCGTGTAGCCGGCCGGGACGTGGCGGGCGCCGCGGTTGATGCCCTCGTCGAACCACTCCGTTTTGGATGCGAGGCGCAGCAGGTCGGAGCGCAGGGTCAGCAGCGGGCGCGGCCATCTGCCGATGACGAAGCCGTACAGATACGACCACCACTGCACGTGGTCGGTGAGCGGCCGCTGGCGCTGCTCCCAGGCTTGCAGGCCGGCGGCGACGTCGGCGCCGCCGTCGACCGCCTGCGCCAGCGCCATCACGTTGATGAAGGCGGTGTTCGCCGCCTGGCCGAGATTGGGCGGCATCGCGTGCGCGGCGTCGCCGATCAGCGCGACGCGGCCGGCCGACCAGGTCCGGCAGCGCACGTTGACCAGGCGGTCCCACCGGCTTGCCTCGGCGAAGCGGTCGATGAGGCTTTCGGCGACCGGGAAGCGCTCCTTCCACACCGCGCGGTCGACCGGCATCTTGCGCGCCCGCTCGTCGGCGACAGGAGCGCTGAGGAAGATGTAGTTCTGGCCCTCCGTGCATGGATTGTAGAGCAGGCGCCAGGCGCCGTTCCAATACTCGGTGATGACGTCGTCGCTGTCCTCCGGGCGACCATCGATCATCATCCGGATGCCGGCCTCGATGCCGAAATCGATCCAGGCAGTGCCGAGGATCTGCTCGCGCAGGGTGGAGTAGGCGCCGTTGGCGATCAGCACCAGGTCGGCTCGCCGCTCCTGACCGTCCTGCATGACCAGTACGCCCTCCTCGCGCACGCTGGCCACCACCGAGGAGGTGTGGATCTCGACGCCGAGGGCGACCGCGCGGTCGATCAGCGACTGGTAAAGGTCGGCGCGCGGCGGCAGCAGCATGCGGTCGGTCGGCGTCATCTGGCGCGACATCAGGGTCCGGTCGGCGCTGTCGGCGATGCGCCACTCGCGGATCGTGCGGGCGCGGTAGGTCGCGCGCTCATAGGCGCCGAGAACGCCGAGCGTCTTCAGCCCGCTCTCCCACAGCCAGATGCCGGCGCCGAACATCCGCAGGTCGGGGCTGCGCTCGTGCAGCGACACGCGCCAGCCGAGCTGGGCGAAGCGCACCGCCGCGCACAGCCCGGAGAGGCCGGCGCCTGCGATCTCGACATGACGGCTCATCGGCGGGTCTCCTGTGCGGGCAAATTGCGACAGCCGGTGCGGCAAGGCCCGCCACGGCGCATGGCGATCCGGGCGGCCCGGGTTCGCGTCACGCGCCGGCGTCCGCGGCGGCCTGGGGAAATAGCAGCCGGGCGGCGGCGAGCAGCGCCTCGGGGTGCTCCATCGCGACCGAGTGCGAGCAGCGCGCCAGCAGCCCGACGTTCGCCTGCGGCAGCTTGGCCGCCAAGGCGAGGGTGATAGCCGGCGGAAAGGCCTCGTCGTCCCGGCCATGCAGCATGGTGAGCGGGCAGGTGATGCGCGCCAGCACGTCATCGCCGAGCACGGCGCGGTCGGCGAAGGCCTGGCGGTCACCGGCGAACATGGCGGTGAAATACGGGCCGTAGGCGGGATCGTCGTGCAGGATCCTGACGCGGGCGTCGAGATAGGCGTCGTCGATGACCGACTTGTCGTAGACCAGGTGCTCGGCGGTGCGGCGCAGCTGGTCGCGCGTCTGCGGAAACGTCCAGCAGCGCACCGTCGCCTCGTTGACGGCGAACGGGGCGCCCATCGCGCCCGTGGTCAGCACCTGGCCGACGCGCGGGCTCGATGCGGCGAGGCGCAGGGCGAGCACGGCGGAGATCGAGTGGGCGACGATGCCGATCCGACGGCCCGGCATGAGCTCGATCAGCGCCTCGCACTGACGTTGCCACAGGTCGAGGTCGAAGAACGGCGGGGACGGCTTGCGCGGCGAGGCGCCGAAGCCGAACAGGTCCATCGCAAAGACGTGGTATCGTTCCGCCAGCGGCTCGAGCACGCGCCGCCAATTGCCGACCGTCGAGGCGCCCGGGCCGGAGCCGTGCAGCAGCAGCAGCGGGTAGGCGCCGATGCTGCCGCCTTCGATGAGCCGAGCGGTCAGGCCGTCGACATCCACGGCTCGCTCGATGAAAGACATGGCGCCCGGCATCCCTACAGCGCCGCGATCGCCTGCACCTCGACGAGCAGCGGCTCCTTGACCAGCCGGTCGATCATCAGCAGCGTGTTCGGCGGATAGCGGCCGCCGGGGAATATCGCCGGGAACTCGCGCAGCCGATACTCCATGAAGCGGGGGATGTCCTGCGAGTGCACGAGGTAGGTCGTGAACTGCACGACGTTTTGCCAGCCGGCGCCGCAGGATTGCAGCGCCAGCAGGGTATTGGCAAAGGCGAGCTCGCATTGCGCATCGAAGGTCGGGGCGATCGTGCCGTCCTGGTCGGCGCCGACCTGGCCGGCGATGAAGATGAACTCGGAGGCCTGCTTCACCCGGGTGATCTGCGAGTACTGGCCCATCGGCGTGCCGAGCGTCGTCGGATTGAAGATGGTGATCTCGGCCATGATGGCGCTCCCGTCCGTCTGTGTCGCAATCAGGCCAGGGCGGGCTCTTCGGCGCCGTAGGCGATGTATCCCATGCCGCAGATCCACTCCATGACCGGCTCGTAGGCGATCACGTCGGCGGGCTTGCCGCCCATCGCGCCCATGACCGCCATCCAGTTGAGCATCTCGTGGCCGCCATGGCCGCCGCCCTGCTCAATGTCGTCGAACGAGCATGCCCGCAGGGTGCCGACGTCGCCGTTGCCGAACGCGGCGATGATCTCGCGGTCCCACTCGGCATTGACGAGCGGGTGCTGATGGTGGAGCGGCCACTGCATCTTGGACGCCATCTCGATCTCGTAGGCGGCGAGGTCGGAATAGAGCGTCGGGTCCTCCAGCGCCACGTGCTTGCCCTCGGTCTGATAGCGGCGCATGCGCTGCAGGAACTGGTCCTCCTCCGGCGCGCCCTCGGTCCAGACCGGCGGCCAATGCGACAGCCCGCCGGAGGCGAGAAAGCCGACACGCAGGTCGTCTGGCAGGCTTTGGACAATCTTGCGCACCGCCGCGCCGAGGTCGTAGGCGCGTCCCATTGACGGCAGCGGCGGTGAAAAGACGTTGATGTAGATTGGCACGACGGGAATGTCGTATTGCGGGCGGATGCATTGCAGCGGCACCAGCAAGTTGTTGCCGTACTCGATCTCGCCCATGCGCGCCGGGTCGAAGCCGGCGTTGAGCAGGCCGCGCAGCAGCAGCTCGCCGAGGTCCGGCCGGCCCGGGATCACGACCTTCTTCTCGAAGCGCAGAGCCTCCATCATGTAGTCCGCCGGCCCGCTATGGCTCTCGGCGATGCCGACGGCGAAGGTCGGCATCAAGTTGCGGAAGTGATTTTCGAAGTGATCGTCGAGAAAGGCGATGATGACGTCGGGCTTGCCCTCGTCGAGCCGGCGGGCGCATTCGGCGTGCGCGTCGGCGATGCGCTGGCGCATGGCCGGCTCGGGGGCGTCCGGCCAGCCGAGCACGCCTGGCGCGTGTGACAGGCTGAGGCCGCAAACGATCTGTGCCATGGCGATGCTCCCGCTGATGACTGGCGCCGGTGTGGCGCTGATGACTAGCGTTGATGACGCACGTTGATGACTGGCGCTGGGTGGATGACGCCGCTGGCTGCCGATACGCACGTCGTATGCCATAAATGGAAGATTGTATACGCTATCGGCGGTCCGCCTGCGGCGGGCGTCGGCGGCGGGTGTCGGCGGCGGCGGCAGTGACGCATCGATGGGCAACTGCTCCCGGCGGCGCATCAAACGGCGGCAAAGCAGGATCCGCGCCGCCCCGCCCCGCCGGATACATGAAGATTGTATTCGAAATGATGGCGCCGGATCGCGCCGGATGGTATGCTTCGTGCAAGCCGACGCGCAGGCCGGCCGGCAGGACGGCGAGCACGCGAACGAACGAGGCCTGCGCGCCAGGCCTGCCGGAGCCCGCCCAGCTGGAGGTCCCATGAGCGACAAGACGCTCGACGACTATAACGACGATGCCGAGATCCTCGACGAAAAGGCGCTCAATTGGTTCGACGTCTCGGCGATCGGCACCGGCGAGATGCTGTTCACCGCCGGCTGGGCGTGGATCATGTACATCGCCAGCCTGTACGGCATCAAATGGACGCTGATCGGCTTCGCCGAGGGCGCGCTGGTGATCAACTGCGCCTGGTGGCTGTATCGCGAGATGATCACCGCGGTGCCCGAGCCGGGGTCGATCCAGTCCTACGGCCGCGAGGCGGGATTGTTCTCGCTGGGCACGACCTACTTCGTCGGCTACGCGCCGGTCTACGGCGCCTTCATGTGGCTCGAGCTGGTGGTCGCGCAGGGCTTGCTGCACGGGCTCTTTCCGTCGGTCGGGCAATGGATCTGGCCCTATGTCGTGATGATCCCGGTGCTGGCGCTCAACCTGTACGGCCAGCAGATCACCGGCAAGGTGCAGGCGGTGCTGGTGGTATTCACCCTCGTCGGCGACGTGTTCCTCGCCGTCGCCGTGTGGTGGCTGATGAGCGACCGCTCGGTGTGGTCGGCGAACTGGGCGTCGCCGTCGGCGATCAACTGGATGACGCCGTTCACCGTCGGCGCGCTCTGGGTCTCCGTCATGGCCGGGATTCTGGAGGTGCAGCAGGTCCTGGTCGACGAGTGGAGCGACTTCACCCGCTCGCGCGATATCGGCCTGCTGTCGGCAGCCTGGCAGCTCTGGGCGCGGCAGATCCCGCTCGCCCTGGGCCTGCTCGCAACCCTGCCGCTCGGCGTGCTGTCGGCGATGTCGGTCCCCACGGTGCAGGCTGTCGAGCAGCGGCTGGGCCACGGCCCGGTGTTCTACCTGGCGATGATCAGCATGCTGATCGCGACGTTCACGACGCTCAGCGTCTTCTTCATGGCCGAAGGCAAGGTGCTCGCTCTGTATGCGCAGCAGGGCGCCCTGCCGCGCTTTGTCGGCCGCTATTCAACACGCTCGGTGCCGTGGGTCGCGATCCTGATGCTGGCGGGGTTTGCGCTGCTGGGGGTCTACTTCACTCATATCGACTTCGTCATCGCGGTGCTGACCGAGTGGTCGGCGACGCTCTACCTCGTCATCGCCATCTTCTATCTGGCGATGAAGCGCCGCCGCGACCTGAGCCGGCCGCTCAGCGTGCGCTTCGGCGTGCCGATCGCGATCTTCGTCGCCGGGTTCAGCTTCATGGGCGCGATCGCGGCGATCCAGCTGAACTGGCAGGCTGCGGTGATCTGGTTCGCGTTCGTCGTCGTGTTCGTGCTCTACGACCAGTTCATCGTTCCGAAAACAAAACGGGGCGGCTTCTATCGCGCCCAGGTGTTGCGCAGACGCACCGATGCGGTACGGCTATAGCGCTGCGACCATCACCTGATTGCGCGCCCGCCGGCGTCGCAGGAGAGCACCATGAGCCAGACCAGGTCATACGACTATGTGCCCAAGCCCGAGGCGGTGACGCCGGACTACGTTCGCGACATCCTCGAGCAGTACTACATGCGCAAATGGAACCCGAACAAGGACACGGTGACCGCGGTCAAGACCTGGCGCGACTGGCCGATGGTGGTGCGCATGCCGGACCTGCAGAAGGACTTCACGGTGATGATCGACCTCGGCGCGGTGCAGACCGTGACGCATGGGTCGCCGGAGAAGCTGCGCATCATGACGATCATGCTGTCCGACACCATGCAGCGCGTCTATTACGACGAGACCACGTCGGCGATCGAGCTGATCGCCGGGCGCATCAAGGTGCGCGGCAACGAGACCGAGCGCCGCCGCATGCTGGCCGCCATCTCTTACCTGACCTGGTGAGCGTGGACGCGACGATGGGGAGCTTCAAGCGATGACGGAGGCGGGCCACAGCGCCACGATCGACCGCACCCAGAAGCTGGTCGGCCAGTCGATGCCGCGCACCGAAGACCTTGCTCTGATGACGGGCACGGCGCGCTACATCGACGACATCACGCTGCCGGGGATGCTCTACGCCAAGGTGCTGCGCAGCCCGCACGCGCATGCGACCTTCACGGTCGACGTCTCGGCGGCGCGCGACATGCCGGGCGTGCATGGCGTGCTGACAGGTGCGGACATCGCCGGCCAGGTCAAGCCCTGGGGCGACATGATGCAGGACCTCCTGGTCGGCGATCATTCCGCCTTCGCCCTGGACAAGGTGACCTATGAGGGGCAGGAGATCGCCGCCGTCGTCGCCGAGACCAAATACCAGGCGCTCGACGCGCTCGAGGCGATTCGCGTCGAGTATCAGGAGCTGCCGGTGGTGATCAGCGCCGAGAAGGCGATCCTGCCGGACGCGCCGCTGCTGCATGAGCACATCATGTACGAGTTCGGCGACGGCAACATCTTCGACCGCTACTCGGTTCGCGTCGGCGACATTGAGGCGGCGGAAGCCGACGCCGACGTCATCGTCCGCCAGCGCTTCACCTCCAACCGACAGGCGGGCGCGGCGCTCGATCCGCATGGCTGCGTCGCCAGCTACGACAGCTTCAGCGGCGTGCTGACGCTGTACACGTCCACGCAGTCGCTGTTCATGATCCGCGACTCGCTCGCCGACACGCTGCAGCTGGCGCGCAACCGGGTGCGGGTGATCGCGCCCGAGGTCGGCGCCGGCTTTGGCTCGAAGGCGCAGATCTTCGCGCACGAGGTGATCGCCTCGATCTTTTCGATGCAGCTTGGCCGGCCGGTGCACCTGGTGCTGACCCGGGCGGAGATCTTCCGGGTCGGCACGGCGCGCAACGGCCAGGTGCGCCACGTCGAGATGTTCTTCAAGAAGGACGGCCGGATCACCGGCTACCGCGACTACATCATCCAGAACTCCGGCGGGCTGTCGCACTGGGGCAACCAGGTGCTGCACATCGGCACCAATGTCGGCATTCTGCCTTACCCGATCCCGAACGTTTACGTCGACGGCGACATCGTGCACACCAACACCGCGCCCGGGGGGGCGCTGCGCGGCTTCGGCATTCCGCAGATCAACTGGGCTAAGGAGCAGCTCGTCGACATGGCGGCCGAGCAGCTCGGCATGGACCCCGCGGCGGTGCGCGCCGTCAACGTGATCACCCGCGGCATGTGCCCGGTGCGCACGCCGATGGGCCAGCTCGTCGACAGCACCTCGGTGGACGAGTGCCTCGCCCGCGCGGTCGAGGAGATCGGCTGGGCGAAGCTGCGCGCCGACCCGCCGCCGTTCGAGGGCGTGGGCATGAGCCTGGGGATGAAATACACCAGCTGTCGCCACCCGTCCTTCGACACCGACCTCTCGGCGGTGCGGCTGCGGCTGGAGACGGACGGGACGGTCACGATCTTCTCCTCCGACGTCACGCACGGGCAGGGGCACGCGACCTTCCTGGCGCAGATCGTCTCCGACGTGCTCGGCGTCGGCTTTGAAAAGGTGATGCTGGCGCCACCGGATTCCTCGACCGCGCCGTTCGGGCTCGGCACCTATGCGAGCCGTGCGGCGGCGGTGCTGGGCACCGCCTGCCGGATGGCGGCCGAGCGGCTGCGCGAGAAGGTCATCGCGATTGCGGCGCACGTGCTGGAGGCCGACCCCTCGGACCTCGACACCGGCAATGACCGGGTGTTCGTCAAAGGCCTGTCGGCGAGCGGCCTCTATTTGGAAAATCTCGCCGGCTACTCGGCCTACCGCACGCATCAGCTGCCGCCCGGCTTCGAGCCGACGCTGGAGACCGTCGCCACTTACGACACGCCGACCGAGCGCGAGGCGCCGGACGGGTCGGGCAACCTCAGCGTCACCTATGCCGGCGGCTGCCACGCCGCCCATGTCAGGGTCGACCCGGCGACCGGGCAGATCAAGATCCTGAACTACGTGATGGTGCATGACACCGGCACCGTCATCAACCCGCTGATCGTCGAGGGGCAGCACCAGGGCGGCTTCCTGATGGGCGTCGGCATGGCGATGGGCGAGGACTACGTCTACGACGACAAGGGGCACATGCTGAACGCCACGTTCTCGGAGTATCAGGCGCCGCTGGCGACCGACATGCCCGAGCTCAACCGGCTCTACGAAATCCCCGCCCCGTCATTGACGATCCCCGGCGGCCAGAAGGGTGCGGGCGAGTCCGGCACCGGGCCGGTTTGCGCGGCGATCGGCAACGCGGTCGCGCATGCGACGGGGGTGCGGTTCACCGCCCTGCCGATGACCGCGGAGGGCATGCTGCTGGCGCTGCGCGAGAAATCCCGGCGCGGCGTGGCAAATTTCCGCTACCCGGACGATATGCCGGATTTCGACGGCCCGTTCGCCTATGAGGACTGGCCAAAGCCGACCGGCGCGGCGGAGAGCCAGTTCCTGTGACGCCGTTCATCGCGCTGCAGCCGACAACGCTCGGCGACGCCATGCGGCTGATGAGCGAGCACGGGGCTGCGGCCAAGGTGCTGGCCGGCGGGCAGAGCCTGGTGCCGGCGCTCAAGGAGCGCGCGGTCCGGCCGGCCTACGTGCTGTCGCTTGCCGGGCTGCCCGGGCTCGCCTCGATCGAGACCGACGCGTCCGGCGCGCTGGTCGTCGGCGCGGCCTGCACCTATGCGCAGCTGATGCGCGCCGGGCTCGCCGGATGGCATGCCGAGATCGGGCGGGTCGCCGCCAACCTCGCCGACCGCTCGACGCGCAACCTGGCCACCATCGGCGGCGCCGCCTGCGAGGCCAACCGGCGCTACGACGTGCCGACGCTGCTGGTCGCGGCCGAGGCGGTGCTGAGCCTCGCCTCGCAGGGCGGCACGCGGCGCCTGGCGGCGGCGGAGTTCTTCGCCGCGGCCGGCGGCACCAGGCTGGCCGCGGACGAGATCGTGGTCGACATCGTCTTCCCGCCGCGCAGCGCCTACCGCTTCGTCGGCTTCGACAAGTTCCGCACCAGGGTGTTCGACGCGGCGCTGGTGAACGTCGCGATGAGCCTTGCGGCGGCGGCTGACGGCACGGTGACGGCGGCGCGGCTTGCGGTCGGCGGCGTGGCGGGCGCGCCTCGGCTTGCTGCGGCGATCGAGCGGCTGGTGGGTGCGGCGCCGGCAGGCTGGGATCGCCAGGCGATCGCAACCGCGGTCTCCGAGGAGGTGATGCCGCCGGGCACGCTGGCCACGCGGCGGATGCAGTTCCAGGCGGAGCTGATCAAGTCGCTGACGCTGGCGCTGCTGGCGCGTGCCTCGGAGGGCGCCACGGCGACCGCGCAGGGAGGGCTGTGATGACGCAGGTGACGATGACGGTGAACGGCAAGCGCGTCTCCGGCGAGGTCGATGCGCGCATGCTGCTGATCGAGTTCATCCGCGACGTGGCGCATCTCACCGGCACCCATGCGGGGTGCTGGGAGGCGCGCTGCGGCTGCTGCGCCGTCGAGATGAACGGCGCGACGGTGAAGTCCTGCAACCTGCTGGCGCTGCAGGCGAACGGTGCCACGATCGGCACCGTGGAAGGGCTGTCGCAGCAGCGGGCGATCCCGGTTCAGCACATCACGACGCAGAGCCTGGCCAACGTCTACCGCCCGCTGACCGCCATGGCCTCGGACAAGACGACGCTGCATCCGCTGCAGGAGGCGTTTCACCGCTGTCACGCGCTGCAATGCGGGTTCTGCACGCCCGGCATGCTGATGGTGCTGAAGTCGTTCCTGGAAGAGAACGAGGCGCCGACGCGTGACGAGGTGCGGCTGGCGATTTCGGGCAATCTCTGCCGCTGCACCGGCTACCAGCACATTGTCGACGCGGCGATGATGGCGGCGGCGGCGATGCGGGCACGCAAGAGCGAGCGGGCGGACGAGCCGGCGCTGACATGATCGCCGGCGACCGCCAGGTCGGTGAACCGGGAGCGACGGCGCGGCCGGCAAGCCCGGGGATGATGCGCGAGCAGCTCGAGGCGGCGGGCTACCTCGCCGACGAGCCGATCGCCACCGCCTGCTTCCTGGCGCTGCGCATGGGGCGGCCGCTGTTCTGCGAGGGCGAGGCGGGCGTGGGCAAGACGTCGCTCGCCCGGGCCGTCTCGGCGGCGATGGGATGGCCGCTGTTCCGACTGCAATGCTACGAGGGGCTGGACGCCTCGGAGGCGCTGTACAGCTGGGACTTTCCGCGACAGCTGCTGCATCTACGGGTCGCCGAGACCGCCGGCGTCGAGGATCGCGAGCGGCTCGAGGTGGAGCTGAACGACCGGCGCTTCCTTCGTCCGCGGGCGATCATGCGGGCCTTCGAGGCCAGCCCCAGCGTGCTGCTGATCGACGAGGTCGATCGTGCCGATGACGAGTTCGAAGCGTTCCTGCTCGAGGCGCTGTCGGAGTTCAGCATCACCATCCCCGAGCTCGGCACCATCGCCGCGCAGGAGCCGCCCTTCGTCGTCGTCACCTCCAACCGCACCCGCGAGGTGCATGACGCGCTGAAGCGACGCTGCCTATACCACTGGATCGACCATCCGGACGCCGAGCGCGAGGGGCGCATCATCCGCCGCCGCTTTCCGGACGCGCCGCCGCGGCTCGTCGAGCAGGTGACGGCGGCGGCGCGGCGGCTGCGCGACGCCGAGCTGCTGAAGCCCCCCGGCGTCGCCGAGAGCCTCGACTGGACCGAGACGCTGCTCAGCCTGAAGCTCGACCGGCTGGATGCGCGCGGCGCGGCGCTCACCCTCGGCTCCGTAGTCAAGTATCAGGAGGACCAGGCGCGGGTCCGCCGCGACGACTTCGCCCTGCTGCGCCCGTGGGACGCGCCGGCGCCGTGAAGGACACCGCCGAGGGCGAGCTCGCGCCGCGTCTGCTGGCGTTCGCCTCGCGGCTGCGCGAGCACGGCGTGCGGGCGGATCTGCACCGGGTGGATACGCTGTTCGCCGCGCTTGGCGTCTATGACGATCCGGGGTTGCACGACCTGCACGCGGCCGGCCGGCTGACCTTGTGCGCCAACCGCGACGAGCTGGAGAAATACGACCGGCTGTTCGCGACGCATTTCTTCGCCCCGATCATCGAGCAGGCCGAGCCGGACGAGCCGCCGCCGCCGCCGCCGCTGCGTCCCGGCTCGGCGCGCTTGCAGAAGCGCGGTGTCACCGACGAGCCGGAGGAGGACATGCAGATCGGCGCTGCGAGCGACCTCGAAACGCTTCGTCATCGCAACGTCACCGGCCTGACCGACGACGAGCGGGAGCAGATCTTCGCCCTCATCGCGCGGCTGAGCGCGCGCGTCGCCACCCGGCGCTCGCGCCGGTTCAGGCCGGCGCGACGGCCGCTTCTGGATGTGCGGCGCACCGTGCGCGCCGCCCTCGCGCATGGCGGCGAGCCGGACCGGCTATACTTCAAGGCGCATCGCGTGCGGCCGCGCAGGCGCATCCTGATGATCGACGTCAGCGGCTCGATGGCGCCGTATGCGGGCGGCTTGCTGCGGCTCGCCTATGCGACCTGCCGCTGCGCGCCGCGCTCCACCGAGGTGTTCACCCTGGGCACGCGGCTGACGCGGGTGACGCAGTGTCTGACCGGCGACGATCCGGACCGGGCGATCGCGGTGGCCTCGCGCGCCATCCCCGACTGGTCGGGCGGCACCCGGCTGGGCGATCAGATGAAGGCCTTCCTCGACCTGTGGGGGCAGCGCGGCATGGCGCGCGGCGCCATCGTCGTCATCGCCTCGGACGGTATGGAGCGCGGCGGGCCGGAGCTGCTCGGCCAGCAGATGCGGCGGCTGCGGCGGCTTGCGCACCGGGTGATCTGGGCGAACCCGCACAAATCGACGCCGGGCTTCGAGCCGCTGATGGGCGGCATGCGCGCAGCCTTGCCATCGCTTGATGATTTCGTCGGCGGCAGCTCGGCGGCGGAGCTGGAGCGGCTGCTCGAGCTGATGGCGAGCTCGGCCGGCGGCCATGGGCGCGCGCGGTCTGCCGCGGCGATGGAGTGAGACGATGACGATGCGCACCGAGATCCGGCTGCCCGACGCCGGCGAGCCGATCAGCCACTATACCGATGCGGTCCGTTTCGGCGACCTGCTGTTCATCTCCGGCGTCGCCCCGCTCGACGGCGACAACCGGGTGGTCTTCGCCGGCGACGTGGTGGCGCAGGCGGAGTTCGTGCTGACGACGATGGGGCGCATCCTGGCGCAGGCGGGCGGCAGCTTCGCCGACGTGCTGCGCGTCACCGTCTACCTGATCCATGTCGAGGATCGCGCCCGCATCAACCCGGTTCGGCAAAAATTCTTCGGCGCCACCCGGCCGGCCAGCACGCTGGTCGAGGTCAGCGCGCTGGCCGTGCCCGGCATGCTGGTCGAGATCGAGGCGGTGGCCGGGCTTGCGGGCGCCGCGTCGTGATGCTGAACGACGTCGCAGCCGGGCACCCCGACCTCACCGGCGCCGCACTGGACGCGCAGTATTTCATGCGCGGCGCGGTGCCGGATTGGCAGCTTTATCTGGACGGCTGGGCGGCGGACAGCGCGGCGGCGCGAGAGCGTCTGGGCGGGCGGTTCGACATCGCCTACGGGCCCTCGCCCGAGGAGCTGCTGGACGTCATCGTGCCTGAACGGCCCGTGCACGGCGCGCCGGTGCAGATCCTGATCCATGGCGGCTACTGGAAGGCGCTGGGCAAGGACGATTTCAGCTTTTTGGCCGCACCGCTCGCCGCAGCCGGCGTGATCTCTGTCGTCGTCAACTACGCGCTGTGCCCGCACGTCTCGATGAGCGAGCTGGTCGAGCAGTGCCGACGCGCCGTGCGCTGGACGCGCGACACCATCGCGCAATTCGGCGGCGATCCGGGGCGGCTGCATGTCACCGGTCATTCCGCCGGTGGACACCTCGCCGCGATGATGGCGGCGACGCCCTGGGAGAGGCGGCACGGCGGCGATGCGCCGGTGATCCGCAGCGTCACCTCGCTCAGCGGGCTTTACGACCTCGCACCCGTGCGGGCGTGCTTTGTGCAGGAGGATTTGCGGCTGACCGAGCAGGAGGTCGTGGACAACTCGCCGATGGAGATGCCGCTGCCGCCCGGCACCGAGATGCTGCTGGCGGTCGGCGCCGACGAAACCGAGGCGTTTCGCTGGCACACCGGCGCCTATGCGCAGAGATGCGCCACGCGGGGATTGCCGCTCGTCCAGATGGAGGTGCCGGGCCGGCATCACTACTCGGTGGTGAACGTGCTGTGCGACGACGGGGCGCCGCTGCAGGCAGCCTGGCTGCGCCGGAGCCTCGGGTGAGCGGCATGCCGGGCACGGCCCGTCGCGCCGAGATCGCCGGCGCCGGGCTCGCCGGCCTCGCGCTCGCCATCCGTCTGGCCCAGCTCGGCTGGCAGGTCGGCCTGCATGAGCGCAGCCCCGACCTGCGCATGTTCGGATCAGGCATCTGGCTGTGGGAGAACGGGCTGAAGACGCTGCGCCTGCTCGGCGCCTACGACGCGGCGACGCATCGGGCGCGCAAGGTGCGCGAGTGGCGCATCGCCGACGGCAACGGCGCCGTGCTGTTCACCAAGATGCTGGAGGGCCGCGACCGGATGCTGCTGCCGCCGCGGGCGGACGTCTACCAGGCGTTGATCGACCAGGCGCATGCGCTGGGCGTGGAGGTCTTCACCTCCTCCGTCGTGAGCAGCGTCGAGCCCGAGGGCACGCTGGTGCTGGAGAGTGGTCAGACGCGGCCGGCCGAGCTGGTGGTGATCGCCGACGGCGCCAACTCGCGGCTGCGCGAAAGCATCCTCGCCACGTCGTGGATGGATTTCGGCAACGAGGGCGGGTTTCGCATGCTGGTGGACGCCAAGCCCGGCGACCCGACCGACATCATCACCGAGTATTGGAGCGGCGGCTGGCGGGTGATGTTCAATCCGTGCACCGACGGATCGAACTACATCTATCTCGGCGGCCCGATCAAGGATCCGCGCGGACGGCAGCGGCCGGTGGACCCGTCGCTCTGGCGCGGGCTGTTTCCCGGCGCCGGCGGGCTGTTCGACAGCATCGGCGAGGTCAGCCGCTGGGACCGCATCGTCAACGTGCGGACGCGGCACTGGTCGGCGGGGCACGTGGCCATCATCGGCGACGCGGCGCATGCGATGCCGCCCAATCTGGGCCAGTCCGCCAACATGGCGTTCAGCAACGCGATGGCCCTGGCGGCGGCGGTGGATGCGGGCACGGACGTGCCGGCGGCGTTGCGGCTGTGGGAGGAGCGGCAGCGGCCGCTCACCGACCATGTGCAGCGCTGGTCGTATGTCTACGGGCACGTGCTGGGCAGCTGGCCCGGCGCGCTCGAGCGGGTGCGGTCGGACCTGATGCGATCGCTCGCGCGTTCGAGCTGGTTCAATGACGGGCTGGCGCGCGCGGCGCGGCACGTCCCGGCCGGCTACGAAGGCCCGGACCTCTCAGGCTAGTCCACCAAAAGGATTTTAAAGGCTCCGCCTTTGATACGATCGCGGCATGCCGCGACGGCGCAAAGCCCCTGGCCTTGCTAGACCAGGTAGGCCGCCCCGCTCGCGCTGCTGATCACAGGCGCGCCCGCACGAGGCACATAATACTCGGTCAACATCTCGTCCGGATCGCTGAGGAAGATGCTGCGCTTCCACTCCGTCTCGGTGCTGTGCGCCACCGGGATGCCGCGCGCGGCGAGGGCGGCGACTGCGCTGTCGAGCGCCGTCTCGTCGGGCATCTCGAAGGCGGCGTGGTGATAGGCGCTGGCGTCGGCCTTCACCAGCACGAGCGAGGCCGCGTAGCTCGGGTTGCTGCCGCGCAGCCAGACGATGTCGCCGCCCAGCGCTTCGCGCATGACGTGCAGGCCGCCGATGCCGGTGTAGAACTCGCGCATCGCCGGCAGGTCGGCGGTCTTGAGCACGGTGTGGGTGACGCGCCGGGGGTGCACCGGCGCGTCGGCGACCGGCAGCAGCGTCGGCTCGTCATTGGTGAGGCAGGCGATGGAGGCGACCGCCGCAGCCGGATCCCAGGCCTCGGTGATCAGGTCGACCTGGCCGCTGACGACCTCCCGCCAGTCCGGCACGGAGTCGATCGTGAACTCCTGGCCGTTTCCGTCGGGGTCCGACATGTAGATGCTCAGCGCAATCTGATGGTTCACGGTCTCGCTGGTCTTGATGCCGGCGCGTTGCAGCCGCTCATGCGCCTCGACGAGCTCCGCCTCGGTGCCGAGCTCCCAGGCGATGTGGTTGAGGCCGGCGTTGTAGCCGATGCCGCCGGGCAGCTGCAGGTAGCCGTTGCGGCCGTAGCGCGGCTCGCCGTTGGTCTTCTCCATCATCGCCACGTCATGGTGGGTGTGCCCGGTGCCGCAGAACGCGGCCTTGAGGTCGGGCTCCCAGAAATCGAGATGCAGGCCGCAAACCTGATTGTAGAAATGCTGCGACGCCTCCAGGGAGCTGACCCAGAGGTTCACATGGCCCATGCGGCGCGGCTTGAAGATCGGCTCCGCCATCGGTGCCTCCTGCGAGATGTCGTCGGGCCGGACACGCGCGATCGGCGTCGGGGCGCTGCCCGCCGCGCGTAGGATCGCCGCCGCCAGCGCACCCTGTCAATGAAGACTTTATACAATCGACGGATTGCCGGAGCCGCGATAAGTTGTTAGTGCGAGCCTGCACGCTCGCGCCGAGCGATCGGGTGCGCCAAACCCGCGGAGGTTCCCCTCGCCATGACGCAGATCACGCCGATCCATGCCCAGGAGCCGCTGGCCGAATACAACATGCCGTTCCTGCCCGCCGTCGCAACGACCGGCGGCAAGGTGCTGTGGCTGTCGGGCTGCGGGCCGATCCCGGTCTACCACAAGCACCCGCACGTTCCGGCCGAAGAGGCGGAATGGATGAGCGGCACGTTCCGCGACCAGTTCGACAAGACGATGGCCAACGTCGAGATGGTGCTGAAGGCAGGCGGCGGCACGCTGCAATCGGTCGTTAAGATGACGGTCTATCTGACCGATATGTCGAAGCAGAACGAGCTCAACCAGGCGATCTTCGACAATTTCGGCCGTGAGAACCCGCCGCCGCGCACGCTCATCGGCGTGAACTGCCTGTCGCACCAGGACATGTTGATCGAGATCGACGTCACCGCCGTCGTCTGACGCTTGGCAGCAGGCCGGCTTTCACGGATGATGCCGCCCTGTCATCGGCGCCTCCTCCGGGCGGACGGATGATCGGTGGGGATCAGACATGGCGGCAATGACGTCAAAGCGGGGGGCCGAGGCAAGCCGCCTCGGCGTGTCGTCGCCGCAGTCGCTGCCTGAGCTGATCTACGAGGCATTGCGGGATGGCATCGTCGGCGGAACGCTGGCGCCCGGGCAGCCATTGCGCCAGGAGGAGCTCGCCTCCCAGTTCAAGGCCAGCCGCGTGCCGCTGCGCGAGGCGCTGCAGCAGCTGCAGGCGGAGGGCCTCGTGGTGCTGCGGCCGCGGCGCGGCTACGCGGTGGCGACGCTGGATGGGCAGCAGATCTTCGAAATCCTGCAGCTGCGCATCCTGATCGAGGGCCATGGCGGCTACGTCGCGACGCGCGGGCGCGGCCCGGCCGACGTCAAGGCCCTCGAGGCATGCCTGCGCGACCTCGATAGGATGCCGACGGTCGGGCTCAGTGCGGCGCAGATCAGCCGCTGGTCGATCCTAAACCAGCGCTTTCACGACACCTTGATCGCCGCTGCTGGACGTCCGCACCTGCAGCAAATCGCCGGCAATCTGCGCTCGAAGATCGAGTC
>CAXMMR010000035.1:0-52500 GCA_963692975.2 Acetobacteraceae bacterium
GCGGGCATCGGCCGCGCGATCGCGCTTGGCCTTGCGCAGCACGGTCTCGACGTCGTGCTGAACGATATCGAGCGTCAGCGTGACGAGCTGGCGGCGGTCGCCGGCGAGATCACCGCGCTCGGTCGTCGCGCCGTCACGCTCTACGCTGACGTCAGTGACGGCGCCGCCGTTCGCGCCATGGTGCAGACCGCGATCGCCGAGGTCGGCCAGATCCATGCCGTCGTCAACAACGCCGGCATCCTGATCGCGAGCACCGTCGAGAGCCTGCAGGAGGCGCAGTGGGACGCGGTGATGGATGTCAATGCAAAGGGCACGTTTCTCGTCGTGCAGGCATTGCTGCCGCACATGCGCGAGCACCGTTATGGGCGCATCGTCAACATCGCCTCGATCGGCGGCAAGCACGGCGCCCCGGAGCAGGCGCACTACTCGGCGAGCAAGGCCGCGGTGATGGGCTTCACCCGCGTGCTGGCGCAGGAGGTGGGCGTGCTTGGCATCACCGCAAACTGCGTCTGCCCGGGCATTATTGTCACTGAGATGGGCCGCACCAACCTGGAGGTGAAGGAGATCGCCGACGCCTGGATCGCCAAGACGGCGCTCGGGCGGCTTGGTCAGCCGGAGGACGTTGTCGGGCCGGTCTGCTTCCTCGCTTCGGATGCGTCCGCCTTCGTTACCGGTCAGTCGCTGAACGTCGACGGCGGCATCGTTCTGAGCTGAGATCAGGAGACGCGGCCGGTGTATCTGGAGAAGTTGCGGCTTGACGGCCGGGTTGCCGTTGTCACCGGCGGCGGCGGCGGCATCGGGCTTGCCTGCGGCGTCGCGCTGGCCGAAGCGGGCGCTTGCGTCATCGTGGCCGACATCGACGCGGTGCTCGCCGAGCAAGGTGCGAGCGCGATTGCCGCTGCCGGCGGCGATGCGCATGCCGTGCTGCTCGACGTCACCCGCACCGACAGCATCGTGGATGCTGTCGGCCAGGTTGTGGCTGACCACGGCAGGATCGACATTCTGGTGTGCAATGCCGGGATCGTCGTCTCCGAGATCAAGGCGGAGGAGCTCGACGACGCGATATGGCTGCGGCACATGGACGTCAACCTGAACGGGGTGTTTCGCTGCTGTCGCGAGTTCGGGCGCGCCATGCTGGGACAGGGACGCGGCGCGATCGTCAACATAGGGTCGATGGCGGGCTCGATTGTCGTGCGCCCTCAGGAGCAGGCCGCCTACAACGCCTCTAAGGCGGGCGTGCACCATCTAACCCGCTCGCTTGCCGCCGAGTGGGCCGACCGCGGCGTGCGGGTGAATGCGGTCGCGCCGACCTACGTCGAGACGCCGCTGACGCGCTTTGGCATGGCCAAGCCGGCGCTCTATGACCAGTGGCTGGCCAACACGCCGATGCGCCGCGTCGGCCAGCCTGACGAGATTGCCTCGGTGGTTCACTTCCTCGCCTCCGACGCTGCGAGCCTGGTCACGGGCAGCATCGTCTATGCGGATGCCGGCTATACGCTCTGGTGAGACAACCGCGCCGGCGGCCTCGGAGCCGCTTTCGATCCGCAGACCGGCTTAAGCTGGATAGCAACCTGCGACGATCTCGTCGTGAGTGACCTTCCACTCGAGATCACAGTCGTGGACCTTTCTGGCAATAACGGCTGACTCTCCGGAGCCATCCGCCGCTTCGAAGCCGTTGACGACTGCGTCGTGGTGCATTGGGACGCTCCGTTGTGAACAGTCCCTTTCCGACTCCCATCCGCGAACCTGTAGTTGTGCCAAGGTGCGTTATGCAAGCCCACCGTCTTGCGCAACGACATCGACCAGGATTGACCTCGAGCCAGCTTGCCAGGTGCTTGTAAAACTCGGCGGTGATCGATCGAGCATGAAGCTTCTGCTCGCGCTCCACGATGTCCTGACACGATATAATTTCAGACCGATCTCGGAAGCCTAGCTTGATCGAGTAGCCGCCTGGAAAGCTGTCTCGCTCGATCAAGGCCTAAAGCGAGAAGCTAGCGGCCCGCTCGTTCGTCGCGGCGGTCGTGCCGAGGCGCTGCCGTTCGACCGTCGCGGCCCATGAGGACTGACAGGGGCTGCCCTACTCCTGCCGGCAAGAGGCATCTGAGGTGCAAAAACGAGAAGAAGACTGTGCATTCCGTGGGCGTCAGCTCGAAGCCGCTCACGGGCCCCTCTTTATCCCTCGGTTGCATAACTAGGTCTTGATTACCCGTTTGACGCGTATCATCTCAGACAGCAAAAGTGGCCGTCGTGGGTCGTAGATGCGGAGGGACGTGGTGACACGGCATCGTCTTCTGGGAGGGCTAATTTGCCTTAGCGACGGCGTAATCGAAGGCTGGGCGAATGGTGTCGAGCCTGACGCGCCGATGCTTTGTCGAGGGATGGCGCCTGCCGCCAAATCGTCGGCGCTCGCAAGGACGACACCCGCGAGCCGGCAGCGAAAGCGGAGCTTAGATTTCTTGAGCAGCCCCGCCTCGCTGCTAAGCTTGGGTCTAACGATTCTGTCGACCGTGGCGAGCCGCGGCAAGAGGTGTGGCCGTGATGCTTAGACGGTCTCATATGATGCAAGTGCGTGTCACCCTCTCACGCGATGGACGTACCTCCTTGGCGCCGGCCTAGCGATGCTATCCGTAGCGTAGGTCAGAATTTGGTCCGCCCAGTTAACAATATCGACATCAGCAAAACCGGTCCGCAAGTCCGCGTGGTTTGCCATGACCATCAAACCGGCAGCGATGTCGTTGCGGTAGCGGCTATCGATGGCCGTGCCGGCGCGGAAGGTCGCCGACAAGACTTGCTGATTGCATTGGAGAAGCAAAATCATCCGTTGGCATTGGCCATTCTGATTGCCGATAGGCCGGCTGTCGGTTCCATCGTCAGGATAATCGGCCTGCTTCACATAGCTGCTGACATAGGCTTGGTATGGGCTGACGATCTGGTCGACGCGGCTGAACTGATAGCCTTGTATCTTGGAAGCGAGAGCCTTTTGCAACTTGTGAGCCAATACCCTTGTAGCCTCGCGTTGAACATCAAGGTCGCAGCAGATGGCAAGCACCAATTGACCCTCAACATTACCGTGGCGTACTGAGGTTTGGGCGAAGACAGAACGAAGTGGCGCTGATTGATTTGCTGCAGCGGCTTGGTGATACACTTGCTGCTCAAGCACCGACGGCCTTTAGATGCAGTCTTTCGCCGCCGCCGTTTTCTCTCGCCAGGGCGTTGGTTCGATAGCCTGCACCAGCATATCTAGGAACGCTCGCAGCCTTGGCAGCGTCTGTCTTTCCGGCAGGTAGGTCGCATGGATGATCGTGGCGTTATCGGATTGAAACTCGCCGAGTAGCGTCTTGAGGGCGCCGCTGCGGGTGAGCGGTAAGGCGATGGTCTCGCACAGGCGCATGATGCCGAAGCCGGCCAGGCAGAGCGCCAGCAGGTCGCGATTATGGCCGCTGCGAAGGTTGCCGGCGACCATGATCTGCTGATGAACACCTTTGATTTTGAACGGCCAGCTATCTTGCACGCCGGGCTCGGGTTGACTGAGAAGGCAATTATGATCACGCAGCATCTCGGGCACTTCAGGCCAGCCGCGGCGTTCGAGGTATGCCGGCGAGCCGACGATGAGGTGATGCAGTTCACAAAGCCGATCCGAGCGTAACATCGTGTCGCGTATCCGACCGGAATGGATGGCGATGTCGATGTTGTCTTCGGACAGCTGCACCGGTTCATTCGAGAGCTGCAGGCTCAACCGGATGCCGGGGTTGTCGTCGAGAAAGCCGGGTACCAGTGGCACCAACAGGCTGGTGCCCAAATCGGCGGGTGCGCTCACGCGCAGGTCGCCACTGGCCGCTGCGTGGCCAATCGATGCAAGCTGATCCGCCTGTTCGACGGCGTCGATGATCTGGCTGCTGGCCTGCAAGTAACGTTGGCCTTCCTCGGTGAGGCGTCGTCCACGCGTGGAGCGATGCAGGAGTTGCACGCCGAGCCGGGCCTCCAGCGCGGCGATGGTTCGGCTCACGAATGGCTGGCTGGCGCCCAGCGCGTGGGCTGCGGCGGTGAAGCCGCCATGGTCAAGCACAGCTTTGAACACCCGCATCTCAAGCAGCCGGTCGTCTTTCATAAATCTTCGTGCTCAATCATGAGACCGCTTGAGCGGCCTGGCTCACCTTCACCCTGTTATAACAGGACAGTACGTTCGCAGTTGCGAGATTCAATCCTGTTGCTGTGGAAAGCGCGTGGCTGAGGAGGCCGCGCATCAGGGCGTCAGCTGCTCCGAACGCTTGCACAGCACCTCGATCAGGCGCGCCGTGCCGGCGGGTGCCTCATCAGGCTGCGGCTTGCAGGGTGGAGGCGTGGCGAGCCCGTCGTCTCTGACCGGCTTGAGCGGCACAGGTCGATGGAGAGGGCTGCTCAGGCGGTCTTCTGTCGAACCGCGGTGGGTGAGGCGAGCCGGCGTCGGATGGTGGCTGTAGCTGCCTGGCAAGCGAGCTGAGGTAAGCAAGGAGAGGGATGAAGGTCTACTTGCAGACCTTCATTACTTGTTGCATGGAGTTGACGCTCTCTCGTCGTCGAGTCAGACGATCGAGTTGGCGGACAGGCTGCTGACGCCGAGCAGAGTGATCCGCGTGCCGTCCGTGAGTAGGACGTTGGTCGCACCACCGGCGCTGTTTTGCGAGGCCACACCGCTCGTGCCGCTGCCATAGCCGAACAGGGCTATCTGATCCTGGCCGACCTTGAAGCCGCTGATGACGTCGACACCACCTGAAACGCCCTTGACGAAGTCGTAAGCGTTCATGCCGGTGCCGCCGAAGACGGTTGCCAGGCCGCTGCCGAACAGCGTCGTATCGTTGCCGCCACCCTGGATGGCGAGCATTGAGCCGCTGCCGGTTTCGAAAGTGTCATTGCCGGTGCCGCCATAGACCGTCTCTGTGCCGGCATTACCGATGAAGGTGTTGCTGCCGGCATGCCCGATCATCAGCGTGCGGCCTGTCGCATTGCCACTCAACGTGCTGCCGTTCACACCGCCATACAAGGTGTCGTTGCCGGTGCCGGCATAAAGCGTGTCCGCGCCTGGGCCTGCGACCAGCACGTCCGACGCGCTGCCGCTGCTGCCGTAGATCACGCTGCTGCCGTTGCCGCCATAGATCGTTGCGTTGCCTAGGCCGCCATAGGCGTCGTCGCCATCCGAGGTGACGAGCACGCTGCTGCCGACGCCGCCGACCAGCGTGTCCGTGGCGCCGCCGAAGAGAACGGCCTGTCCGGTGCCGCCGCCATACAGGACGTTGTTCGCCTGGCCAATCAGCTCTGAGAAGCCGCCGCCGCCCACGAGCGTCTGGTTGGCGCCGCTGGCGAACAGCTGGTCGGAGCCGGAACCGGCGGCGAACAGGATGTCGCCGCTGCCGCCGCCGACGAGCGTGGTCAGGCCGCCGGTGGCAATCAGCACGTTGCCGCCATCGCTGCCGCCCTGCACGTAGCCGCCGGCGCTGCCGGCATACGCCTCTATCGTCCCGGTGGTGCCGAGAACCACTGTCTTGCCGGAACCGCCAACGACGGTGATCTGGCCGCTGCCGCCTGTGACCTTGAGCGAGTTGCCACTCGCGTCGGCGGCGGTGCTGGCGGCGATCAGGCTGCTGCCGCTGCCGGCCGCGATGGTGTCGTCGCCGCTGCTGGTGACGTAGGTCGTGTTGACAGGCATAACGCCATCGTAAAGAGAGATCGTGTTTGTCGAGCCGGCGTTGGTCTGAATACCACTCATGCCTTGCGCGTTTGGCGTGTCGATGGCGAGCGTCGCGCCGTTCGCCAGGACACTGACGCTGGCTGTATTGACGGTTGTCGCCAGTTGAACCTGGCCGGTGACGGCTAGCGTGCCGGCGCCGGAGATTGCACCGGTCAGTCGCGTCGTTGCGCCGGTTCCTTCGACCAGGCTTTCCGAGCCACTCTGCAAGCTGACCGCGTTATCGACGACAACCGTGCCGGCCTGGCTGTTTGCGGCCACGCCGTCGAGCGTTCCGCCGGCAAGCGCAAGCGTGCCCACCACCGATGCCGTATTATCGAGCGACAGCGAGCCATTTTGCGCCAGCATCACGTCAGCGGCTTGCAGGCTGCCGCCATTGCTGAGCGCGACAAGACCGACATCGCCGCCGCCGACGCTCACCAGGCCGGATGTCGTCCAGTTCGCCCCGGAGCCCGAGACGCTTACCTGGCCGATGCCGACGTCGCCAACCGAGCCGCTCCCTTCGCTAAGCGTGCCGTGCACGACAAGGCCGCCTGCGGTCAGGCCTCCAGTGGTGAATGCGCCGCCGATCACGACACTGTCCGTGCCTGTGATCGAGGCGTCCGTGCTGAGCGTCAGCAGGCCGTCGGCAACCACACGCAGGCCGGCAGTCGCGCCGGGGAAAGTGTCGGCCCCGGTGGCCTGCAAACTAGCGGTCGAGGTGGTGAGCACGCCCGTCATGGTGACGGTGTCCCCCCGAACGACCACGCTTCCGGCAGCACCCTCGCTGCCGACCGTGTAAGGCGTCGTCGAGCCGGTGGCGAAGACGACGACGTCGCCCATGGTCGGCGCATTCGACGCGAGCTGTCCGTTGACGATGTAGTTGCTCGGGGTCGAGACGGAGAAGCTGGAGGGCGACAGCCAATAGAAGATGTGCCCGACTTCAGCCGTGCCGTTGCCTTGCGTGTAGTTCAGTGTCGTGCCGCCGGTCGCGCTCTGTCGATTGGCATCAGTGACCGTGACGGAGAAGTTCGTCGTGCTTGCGTCGGTGTTGGTTGGCGTAAAGGCCAGCTCGGCGAGCTGGGTCGCCAGCGCGGCCGGCGACGTGGCCGTCAACGTGTAGGTGCCGGTGCCGGTCTTGCTGAGGCTCGAGCCGTAGAGCGCAAGAGTTCCGTTGGCGTCGCTTGCCAGGTTGCCGACCAGCGTTGCTACGGTTGCAGTGATGCTGCCGTTGGCGCCTGCGTCGAACACCGCGATCTGGCCGAACGGCGATACGGTCGTCCCACCAGGGGCTGTTTCCGTGGACGGCAGCGCAGAGATCACCGGGCTTGATCCTGAGGCTTCCTGGCTGGAGTTGTTGAAGGACGTGATCGCCGTTGCGACCTGACCATTCTGGTTGGTCACAATGAGCGATAACGGTGTGGCGCTGTCGCCGCCGGACGGCGTGAAGATCAACGCCTGCAGCTCTGCGGTCAGCGCCGCCGGGCTTGTGGCGGCGAGCTCATACGTGCCGGCAGCCGTCTGGGTCAGACCCTTGCCGCTCAACGAGCCGTTGTCGTCGCTCAGTGCGTCGTTCGCGTAGGTCAGGATGGTTACGCTGTCGGACGCGCCGGGGCTGGCATCAGCTACCGTCGCTGAGCCGAATGGATGCGTGGAGGTGTTGCCGCTGTCATTCTCGCTATCCGGCAGGCCGTTGATGACGGGACCGGCCGAGCTTGCTGCACCGACATCCAGGCTGGTAATGCCCACAGCTTCGCCGCCGGTCGTGTCGACGGCATCGAGCATGAAGGTTAAATTGCCGTCCGCGGTCGGCGTGAACGTGATGTCCTGCAGCTCGGCACTTATGGCTCCGGGACTGCCGTAGTCGAGCTCATAGAGGCCAGTGCCGATATGGCTAAGGCCTAGTCCGCTGAGGGTGCCGGGCGAGTCGCTAATCGCCATACCATCAAAAGTGCGGATGATGATCTTATCTCTAGCTCCGCTGCTGCCATCGGTGAGGTTGACCGAGCCGAACGGGTGCGTGACGACGCCGGTGCTGTCGTTCTGAGTGGCAGGCAACCCCGACAGGACGACCGCATTGTCGGCGCCGCTGGTGCTCTGACTGCTGTAATTAAGAGCTGTCGCACCAACCGTGCTGAGGCTGGCGCTATTGCTGACCTGCAGCATTAAATCGAAGCTGTCCTCAGCGGCGGGCGTGAACACCAGCGCCTGCAGCTCGGCGGTCAGAACAGCCGGGCTGGTGGCATTGAGGGCGTAAAGGCCCGCGCCCGTATGGACGAGACCGGCGCCGCTCAGCGTGCCGGCGGCGTCGGAGTTGACGAAGTCATCGTTCGCCGTGCTGTCGTCGCTGGAGAGTCTGAGTTGTATGATGGCGCTATCGGAGGCGCCGGCGCTCGCGTCCGACACGGTCACGGCGCCGAACGGCGTCGTCGGGTTGAGATCGACGGCGTTCTCAGATGCGGCGAGACCGGAAATGACGGGCGTGCTAGTGCCTGCAGTGCTGGCGTTGCTGTAGGTCAGCTCAGTACCCGTTGAGGCTTGGTCACCAGCCTGGTTGACGACACTGAGGACGGCCCTTGTGGTCGTATCCTCAAGCGGCGTGAACGTCAGTGCCTGAAGCTCCGCCGTGAGCGCCTGTGGAGTGGCGGCAACAAGCCGATAGACGCCGGCGCTGGTCTCGGTCAGGCCGCTTCCGGTCAGCTGGCCGGATGCCCCGCTGGCCTCATTGTTGCTGTTAAACAGAGCGATGGTCGCGCTTTCGGACGCATTCGTGCTGGTGTCGATCACGTTGACCGAGCCGAACGGGTGCGTGCTGGCAGTCCCGATGACATTCTCGCTTGATGGCTGCCCGGAAATCAGCGGGGCGGCCGCGTAGGTGGTCATGGTGCCTGTGCTGGTGCCGGTGCCAGTGCCGGTGCTGGCGCCGGTGTAGCTGAAGTCGGTGCCGGCGGTTGCCGTCAACGACTCCTGGTTGGCAATGCGGAGGCCGATGTTAATGCTGCTGGAGGCAACGCCGGGCGCCGGGCTGAGCACCAACGCCTGCAGCTCGGCGGTCAGCGCGGTCGGGCTGGTTGCCGTCAGAGTGTAGACGCCCGTTGACGTCTCATTGAGACCGGATCCGCTGAGCGAGCCGGCCGCATCGCTCGGCGCGCCATTGACGTCCAGCGTGATGGTGGCGCTATCGGCGGCGTTGGTGGTGGCGTCGGTGACCATTGTCGAGGCGAACGGGCTGATCGGTGCGGTGCCGCTATAGCTCTCGCCTGCCGGCAGGCCCGAAATCATTGGAGTTGCCGTGCCGGCAGAGCTTGAGGAGGTTGACGCGGGGGTGTCGCTCAGGTTGGTGGTGGTGGCGGCCTGTAGGCCGGCCTGGTTTGCGACGTCGAGGGCGATGCTGGTGCTGGTGGCGGCGGTGCCGGCGACGGGGGTGAAGACGAGGTTCTGCAGCTCGGCGGTCAGCGCGGCCGGGCTGGTGGCGGCGAGGGTGTAGACGCCGGGCGAGGTCTCGGTGAGGCCGGCGCCGCTGAGCGCGCCGTTGGCGTCGCTCGGGGCGTTGTTGACGTCGAGCGTGATGGTGGCGCTGTCGGCGGCGTTGGTGGTGGCGTCGCTGACGGTTGCGGAGCCGAACGGGTTGATCGTGGCGCCGCCGGTGGTGCTCTCGCTTGAGGCGATGCCGGCGATCATCGGCGCGGCCGTCGTGCCGGGATTGCTGGGCGCGGTGGCGGGGGTGTCGCTCAGGTTGGTGGTGGTGGCGGCCTGCAGGCCGGCTTGGTTTGCGACGTCGAGGGCGATGCTGGTGCTGGTGGCGGCGGTGCCGGCGACGGGGGTGAAGACGAGGTTCTGCAGCTCGGCGGTCAGCGCGGCCGGGCTGGTGGCGGCGAGGGTGTAGACGCCGGGCGAGGTCTCGGTGAGGCCGGATCCGCTGAGCGAGCCGTTGGCGTCGCTCGGGGCGTTGTCGGCGTCGAGCGTGATGGTGGCGCTGTCGGCGGCGTTGGTGGTGGCGTCGCTGACGGTTGCGGAGCCGAACGGGTTGATCGTGGCGCCGCCGGTGGTGCTCTCGCTTGAGGCGATGCCGGCGATCATCGGCGCGGCCGTCGTGCCGGGATTGCTGGGCGCGGTGGCGGGGGTGTCGCTCAGGTTGGTGGTGGTGGCGGCCTGTAGGCCGGCTTGGTTTGCGACGTCGAGGGCGATGCTGGTGCTGGTGGCGGCGGTGCCGGCGACGGGGGTGAAGACGAGGTTCTGCAGCTCGGCGGTCAGCGCGGCCGGGCTGGTGGCGGCGAGGGTGTAGACGCCGGGCGAGGTCTCGGTGAGGCCGGATCCGCTGAGCGCGCCGTTGGCGTCGCTCGGGGCGTTGTTGACGTCGAGCGTGATGGTGGCGCTGTCGGCGGCGTTGGTGGTGGCGTCGCTGACGGTTGCGGAGCCGAACGGGTTGATCGTGGCGCCGCCGGTGGTGCTCTCGCTCGAGGCGATGCCGGCGATCATCGGCGCGGCCGTCGTGCCGGGATTGCTGGGCGCGGTGGCGGGGGTGTCGCTCAGGTTGGTGGTGGTGGCGGCCTGTAGGCCGGCCTGGTTTGCGACGTCGAGGGCGATGCTGGTGCTGGTGGCGGCGGTGCCGGCGACGGGGGTGAAGACGAGGTTCTGCAGCTCGGCGGTCAGCGCGGCCGGGCTGGTGGCGGCGAGGGTGTAGACGCCGGGCGAGGTCTCGGTGAGGCCGGATCCGCTGAGCGAGCCGTTGGCGTCGCTCGGGGCGTTGTCGGCGTCGAGCGTGATGGTGGCGCTGTCGGCGGCGTTGGTGGTGGCGTCGCTGACGGTTGCGGAGCCGAACGGGTTGATCGTGGCGCCGCCGGTGGTGCTCTCGCTTGAGGCGATGCCGGCGATCATCGGCGCGGCCGTCGTGCCGGGATTGCTGGGCGCGGTGGCGGGGGTGTCGCTCAGGTTGGTGGTGGTGGCGGCCTGGAGGCCGGCTTGGTTTGCGACGTCGTGCCGGGATTGCTGGGCGCGGTGGCGGGGGTGTCGCTCGATGGTGGGCGGCCTGCAGGCCGGCCTGGTTTGCGACGTCGAGGGCGATGCTGGTGCTGGTGGCGGCGGTGCCGGCGACGGGGGTGAAGACGAGGTTCTGCAGCTCGGCGGTCAGCGCGGCCGGGCTGGTGGCGGCGAGGGTGTAGACGCCGGGCGAGGTCTCGGTGAGGCCGGATCCGCTGAGCGAGCCGTTGGCGTCGCTCGGGGCGTTGTTGACGTCGAGCGTGATGGTGGCGCTGTCGGCGGCGTTGGTGGTGGCGTCGCTGACGGTTGCGGAGCCGAACGGGTTGATCGTGGCGCCGCCGGTGGTGCTCTCGCTTGAGGCGATGCCGGCGATCATCGGCGCGGCCGTCGTGCCGGGATTGCTGGGCGCGGTGGCGGGGGTGTCGCTCAGGTTGGTGGTGGTGGCGGCCTGCAGGCCGGCCTGGTTTGCGACGTCGAGGGCGATGCTGGTGCTGGTGGCGGCGGTGCCGGCGACGGGGGTGAAGACGAGGTTCTGCAGCTCGGCGGTCAGCGCGGCCGGGCTGGTGGCGGCGAGGGTGTAGACGCCGGGCGAGGTCTCGGTGAGGCCGGATCCGCTGAGCGCGCCGTTGGCGTCGCTCGGGGCGTTGTTGACGTCGAGCGTGATGGTGGCGCTGTCGGCGGCGTTGGTGGTGGCGTCGCTGACGGTTGCGGAGCCGAACGGGTTGATCGTGGCGCCGCCGGTGGTGCTCTCGCTCGAGGCGATGCCGGCGATCATCGGCGCGGCCGTCGTGCCGGGATTGCTGGGCGCGGTGGCGGGGGTGTCGCTCAGGTTGGTGGTGGTGGCGGCCTGTAGGCCGGCCTGGTTTGCGACGTCGAGGGCGATGCTGGTGCTGGTGGCGGCGGTGCCGGCGACGGGGGTGAAGACGAGGTTCTGCAGCTCGGCGGTCAGCGCGGCCGGGCTGGTGGCGGCGAGGGTGTAGACGCCGGGCGAGGTCTCGGTGAGGCCGGATCCGCTGAGCGCGCCGTTGGCGTCGCTCGGGGCGTTGTTGACGTCGAGCGTGATGGTGGCGCTGTCGGCGGCGTTGGTGGTGGCGTCGCTGACGGTTGCGGAGCCGAACGGGTTGATCGTGGCGCCGCCGGTGGTGCTCTCGCTCGAGGCGATGCCGGCGATCATCGGCGCGGCCGTCGTGCCGGGATTGCTGGGCGCGGTGGCGGGGGTGTCGCTCAGGTTGGTGGTGGTGGCGGCCTGTAGGCCGGCTTGGTTTGCGACGTCGAGGGCGATGCTGGTGCTGGTGGCGGCGGTGCCGGCGACGGGGGTGAAGACGAGGTTCTGCAGCTCGGCGGTCAGCGCGGCCGGGCTGGTGGCGGCGAGGGTGTAGACGCCGGGCGAGGTCTCGGTGAGGCCGGATCCGCTGAGCGCGCCGTTGGCGTCGCTCGGGGCGTTGTCGGCGTCGAGCGTGATGGTGGCGCTGTCGGCGGCGTTGGTGGTGGCGTCGCTGACGGTTGCGGAGCCGAACGGGTTGATCGTGGCGCCGCCGGTGGTGCTCTCGCTCGAGGCGATGCCGGCGATCATCGGCGCGGCCGTCGTGCCGGGATTGCTGGGCGCGGTGGCGGGGGTGTCGCTCAGGGTGGTGGTGGTGGCGGCCTGGAGGCCGGCCTGGTTTGCGACGTCGAGGGCGATGCTGGTGCTGGTGGCGGCGGTGCCGGCGACGGGGGTGAAGACGAGGTTCTGCAGCTCGGCGGTCAGCGCGGCCGGGCTGGTGGCGGCGAGGGTGTAGACGCCGGGCGAGGTCTCGGTGAGACCGGATCCGCTGAGCGCGCCGTTGGCGTCGCTCGGGGCGTTGTTGACGTCGAGCGTGATGGTGGCGCTGTCGGCGGCGTTGGTGGTGGCGTCGCTGACGGTTGCGGAGCCGAACGGGTTGATCGTGGCGCCGCCGGTGGTGCTCTCGCTCGAGGCGATGCCGGCGATCATCGGCGCGGCCGTGACGACGGAGGGGCCTGGCTGATAGGCGAGCGTCGTCGTGCCGGTAACCGAGGTTCCGCCCGCGTTGGTGACAGCGAGCGTGATCGTGGTCGTGCCGCCATTCGGGGCTTCAGGTTTGAAGCTCAGCTCGTCCAACTCGCTGCTGAGCGTCGCCGGCGTGGTGGCCGAAAGCCTGTAGATGCCAGGCGAGGTCTCGACCAACCCGCTGCCGGTAAGCACGCCATTGCTGTCGCTCGGTGAACCGTTCACGTTCAGCGTGATCGTTGCGCTATCGGCGGCATTGGGCGACGTGTCGCCGATGCTGACGGAGCCGAACGGGTCGACCGTCGCGCTCCCCATTCCAGACTCCTGAGCCGGCAGGCCGGAGATGACCGGGCTGGCGGGAGCAGGCATGGGCGTGGTGCTGAGCGTGGTCGTTACCGTCGTAGAGATCCGGGCGGCGTTCGTGACGTCGAGCGAGATCGTCGTGGTGCCGGGCGAGCTGCTCGGCGTGAAAACCACCTGATCGAGCTCGCTCGTCAGCGTGGCCGGGCTCGTGGCGGCAAGAGTGTAGGTGCCCTGACCCACGCTGGTGAGCACGTTGGCCGGCAAGCTACCGGTGGACAGGCTACCGACGCCGCCAGCCGAAAGCACGATTGTCGCCGAATCCGAGGCGCCATCCGAAGCATCCGACACCGAAACGGTACCAAAGGGCTTGATCGACGCGCCGCCGTTCGTGCTCTCTGCGGCGGGCAGTCCGGTGATCGAGGGCGAGGCGGCAAAGACGTCGATGGATGTGATGCCGAGCGTCTCCGTTCCGACGGCCGAGACCGCCTGGAGCGTGACCGTGGTGGAGGTCGGTGTGCCGTTCGAGGAGGGTGTCGGAGTGAAGGTCAGGCCGTCGAGCGCCGCCGTCGGATCACCCGAGCTTAGAAGATTGAGTGTGTAGGTGCCCGAGCCGGCCGAAGTTTCGGTCAAGCCGGTGCCGCTGAGCACGCCGTTGGCGTCACCAGGGACGCCGTCGTCAGAGGTGATGATGCGCAAAGCGGTCGGGTTCTGGGGGTCAATGCCGGTCAGATCGACATCGGCGAACGGGCTGACGCTGGAGGCGCCTGTGGCGATCGAGCTGGCAAGTCCACTCAGCACCGGCACAGACGGGGTATCGACATCGAGCGAGACCCGCGGAACGACGACCGTTCCAGCCGCGCTGACGATGGAGGTGTCAAGCTCGACCATGGTGGCCGCTCCCGGCGCGGCTGCGACGGGGGTGAATTGCAGATTGTCGAGGTTGGCATTAAGGCCGGCCAAAGTCGGCGCATTCACCGCATACAGACCGTTACCGAGCGAGCTCACGCCGGTGCCGGACAGAGTGCCGTCCGCGTTGCTCGCGACACCGTTGACGGTGAGCGTAACGTTCGCCGAGGCGGCAATCGCCGACGGATCAGCGATGGTCAGACCGCTCAGTGGCGCCAATGTCGTGCCGACGACGCTGGTGAGTTGCGTCGTCGCGTCAGTCACGGTCGGCAGCACCGCGCCGATGACCGAGGAGGCGGTGCTCTGCGTCGTCGGATCGGTGACGGTGAGCGTCAGCATGGGCGCGACGGTCGCACCCGCGGCGGGCGTAAACTGCAGCGCCTTCAGCGCCACGGTGAGCAGCGCCGGTGAGGCGGCGCTCAGCGTGTAACTTCCTGGCGTCGAGCCGGCGACCAGGCCCAGCCCCGACAAAGTGCCAAGGGCGGACGTCGGCATCGAGCCATTCGTCAGCATTATGGACGCGCTAACCGGGTCAATCAGCGGGCCGCCGATCGAGACCGCGGATAGTGGGTCCGAACTGCCAAGCAGTGACAGTGAGACGTTGGACAGCAGGCCATTGATGCTGATCGGAGTAGAAGCCACAGTCGCAATCCCTCAGTATGTTTTGCGCTGCAAAGCAGACGCAGTGATACAATAGGCGAGCGACTACAATTGCAGCCTAACTCACCATTTGACTGATTACTTCAGAGTTTGAGACTTGGCAGTCTGATGTCTCGTGTCTTGTTCGTCCCAACTTACCGAGCGGCGCCATTTATTATGTCTGCTTGGCGGTTCGCCTGGTAAACCCCTTAATGGATGCCAAGACAGTATCACAACCTGAGCGTGTAGTCTCTCAGATTCATGCACTGGAAGCATAAATAAGTTTTATTCGATCAGCGCATCTGAATGATGCCTGCATCGTATAGGTGCGCTGTGGCTTGGACGAAGCGACAGTTCGGGCATGAGGCCGCGGTCGTCACGCGGTAAATCAGCCCGAGCCGGCACACGGACCAGCGCCGACCTGCCGACCAAGCGCAGGCTCGCGAGCGCACGCACATGCGCCCGCCAGGCCGCTTAGCGGGGTCATTACAAGATCGATGCCCGGAACGGGCGGACGACCGGGCCGTGCCTCTATCCGGTTGGGGATCGCCATCGTCGCTCTAAGATGGCGACGGCGTCCAGGCGGCGCCGGCCAGCCGGCCTGATCTCCCTGGCGGCCGTGCGACGACCTGCGCGAAGATCAGCCGACGGCAGCGTGCGTCAGCTGCTACATCAGCTTGTCGAGCGTCAGCGGAAGATCGCGGACGCGCTTGCCGGTGGCATTAAAGACCGCATTGGCAACGGCCGCGGCGGTGCCGGTAATGCCGATCTCGCCAATGCCGTGCGCGCCCATGGGCGTGTGCGGATCGGGGATGTCGGTCCAGATCACGTCGATCTCCGGCACGTCCAGATGCACCGGGAGATGATACTCGGCCAGGCTGGGGTTCATCACGCGCCCCTTGCGCTCGTCAAACTGGGTCTCCTCCATGAGCGCGAGGCCGAGGCCCATGATGATGCCGCCGCGGAACTGGCTGGTTGCCGTCTTGGCGTTGAGGATGCGTCCGCAGTCGAACGAGCCCAGAAAGCGGCTGATGCGGGTCTCGCCGGTGACGGCATTGACCCGCGCCTCGCAAAACATCGCGCCGTACGAGTGCATGGACCAATGCTGCGCCTCCATCGGCGGAGGCGCGGCCGCCTCGACCACCAGCTGGTCGCGCTGCGCCCGGGCCAGGATCGAGACGTAGCTGTCGTGCCGAGCCGGCTCATCGAGCTTGGCTAAAGCCGCCGTCCAATCCGCCGACCTCGTCCGGGCTTGAGGCCGGATAGCGGCGAGTTGTTGCCTGCGAGCTTGAGCAGTTCGGCCACCAGCGCATGATGGGCTGCGATCACCGCCGCGCCGATGGAGGCCGTCTGCTGCGAGCCGCCGGCCAGCACGATTCCGGGCAGAATGGAGTCGCCGTAGCCGAAGCTCACCTGCTCCATCTCAAGTCCGAGTCGCTCGGCGGCGACCTGGGTGTGCACGGTGGCGGTGCCCATGCCCATCTCGTGCGCGGCAATCTCGAACCCGTAGCGTGGCCGTCCTGCGTCAGGGTGATGCGCGCCGCTCCTCCGGGCATGCGGTAGTACGGGTAGGTCGCAGTGGCGCAGCCCAGGCCGACGAGCCACTCGCCGTCACGAACAGCGCCTGGCGAGGGATTGCGCTTGTTCCACCTGAATCGCTCGGCCCCCGCGCGCCAGGCTTCCACGATGTGGCGCGAGGAGAAGGGCGTGCCCACCGTCGGGTCCTTATCGGGTTCGTTGCGGATGCGCAGCGCGATCGGGTCCATGCCGAGCTTCACGGCGAGCTCGTCGACGGCGCATTCGAGGCCGAAGGTGCCGACCGCCTCGCCTGGCGCGCGCATGAAGGTGTTGGCGAGCATGTCCATGTAAGCAACTTCAACGTCCAGCTTGAAGCTGTCGGCGGCATAAGCGCCGCGCGTCGCCACGATGAACGGCTCGGGCATGGCGTTGTGCCGGGTCATCGCCACCGTGCCGGTGTGGATGATGGCGGTGAAACGGCCGTCCGCTTCAGCTCCGATCGCGACCCGCTGCTCGGTGACGGTGCGGCCGCCGACGATGCGGTAGACGCCTTCGCGCGACAGGGCGATGCGCACCGGACGACCGGCGAGCTTGGCCGCGGCCGCGCCGAGCACCTGATGCTGCCAGAGCGTCTTGGATCCGAAGCCGCCGCCCACGTACGGCGAGGTCACGCGGACCTGCTTTTCGTCGATCCCGAATACGTTGGCGAGCGACCAGGCGGTATGCGCGACCGCCTGCGACGCGTCGTGCACCATCAGCTCGTCGCCGTCCCAGGCCAACGTCGCCGCATGCGGCTCGATCGCGTTGTGGGTGTGACGCGGCGTGCTGTAATCGCCGTCGACAGAGACGGGCGAGGCCGCCAGCGCCGCCTCGGCATCGCCGATCGACACCTTGAGCGGCTCCCCCATGAACGTTCCCGGCTCGGTTCCCTGCGCCTTGGCCTCGGCGAGGGAGGTGGTGGCTGGCTCCTCCTCATAGGTCACCTGCAGCAGGGACTTGGCGTGGTCCGCCTGCTCCTGGGTGTCGGCCAGCACCAGTGCGATTGGCTGGCCGTTCCAGTGAACGCGGTCGTCCTGCATGATCGGCAGGTCGTCGCCGCCGGCTGCCTTCGAGCCCGTGCCGAACAACGGCATCTTCTTCATCCGCGGCGCCGTCTTGTAGGTCATGACCAGGGCGACGCCCGGGGCCGCCTCGGCCGCTTCGGTGTCGAGCGCCACGATCCGACCCTTGGCTACGCTGCTAAAGGCGACCGCCGCATACAGCATGCCGTCGAGCGGAAACTCGGCGGCGAACTTCGCGCGGCCCTGAACCTTGAGCGGGCCGTCAATGCGCGAGATCGGCGCGCCGATCAGGCCATGCTTGTTGCGGATCAGCGGATCGGGCTTGCCGCCGGGCAGCCAGCTATCCGGCGCCAGCTCGATGGCCTTCTTCATCACCGCCTGTGCGGCGCCTTGCGCGGCCGCCTTCGTGTTTCCGACAATGCTCATGCGGCGTCTCCAGCCAGGTCGCCGAGAACGGCGGTGATGGTGCGTATTGCGAGCTCGACCTTGAAGCCGTTGTCGCGAAGCGGCGCGGCATCGGCGAGTTCCACCTCAGCGGCGGCGCGGAACGCCTGCGCCTCGAGCGGTCCGCCCCGTAGCGCATCCTCGGCCTTGCGGGCGCGCCAAGGCTTGTGCGCGACGCCGCCCAACGCCAGCCGGACCTGCTTGACCGTGCCCTCGTCCACCTCCAGCACGGCCGCCACCGACACCAGCGCGAAGGCGTAGCTCGCCCGGTCGCGCACCTTGCGATAGGTGGAGCGCGCGCCTGCCGGCAGCGCCGGCAGCTCGATGGCGGTGATCAGCTCGCCGGGCTCAAGCTCGGTCTCCACGTCGGGATGGCCGCCGGGTAGGCGATGCAGCTCGGTGAGCGGCAAGCTCCGCCTGCGCCCGGCGCCCTGCAGGTGCACCGTGGCGTCGAGTGCCGCCAGCGCCACGCACATGTCGGACGGGTGCGTGGCCACGCAGGCGGCCGAGGCGCCCAGGATCGCGTGGATGCGGTTGAAGCCGTCCAACGCGTCGCAGCCCTGGCCGGGGCTGCGCTTGTTACAGCGCGAGCCCTCGTCGTCGTAGAAGTAGGTGCAGCGGGTGCGCTGCAGGATGTTGCCGCCGACCGTCGCCATGTTGCGGATCTGCGCCGAGGCGCCGGCCAGGACGGCGCGGGCGAGCACCGGGTAGCGGGTGCGCACGGCACGGTGCTCGGCCAGCGCCGTATTGCGCGCTGCGGCGCCGATCAGCAGGCTGCCGTCCTCGCGCTCCTCGATGGCGGCGGACAGGCCCGTCACGTCGACGAGTGCGGATGGCTGCTCGATCGTCTCGCGCAGCAGGTCCACGAGGTTGGTGCCGCCGCCGAGATACTTTGCCTGGTCCATGCCGCCAAGCCGCACCGCATCCGCGATGTCGCTGGCCCGCGCGTAAGTGAAGGGCGTCATTCCGCTGCCTCCGCGTAGGTGTGGGCGATGGCGGCGACGATCCCATTATGGGCGCCGCACCGGCACAGATTGCCGCTCATGCGCTCGCGCACCTCCTCGCGCGTGAGGGCGATCGTGTCGGCGCAGAGATCGGCGGTGACCACGCTCGGCGCGCCGCGCTCGAGCTCCGCCGCCATGCCGACGGCCGAGCAGATCTGGCCGGGGGTGCAGTAGCCGCACTGAAAGCCGTCATGCTCGACAAACGCCTGCTGCAGCGGGTGCAGTCCGTCCTCACCGGCCAACCCTTCGATGGTGGTGACGCTGCGTCCCTCGAACTGCACGGCGAGCGCCAAGCAGGAAACGATACGCTCGCCATCCACCAGCACGGTGCACGCACCGCAGGCGCCCTGGTTGCAGCCCTTCTTGGTGCCGGTCAGATGCAGCGTCTCGCGCAGCAGGTCGAGCAGCGAGACGCGCGGGTCGGCCGGCAGGTCGGCCTCGGCTCCGTTGATCCGCAATACCATGCTCGGTTCCTCTCGTCCCATGTCTCTAGGCGTCTTCAGCCGGCGTCTTGGTGTTCTCGGCGCCATCATCACCGGCGGCAAGGTTGCCGTTATAGCAACGCTGCCGACGGCTGCAGAGGCCTCATAGTGACCTCGCGCACCCCGATCCTGTTCGGCGATGCGTTTACTTGCTGCAGCTTGCTCCACCCAGCACGCAGAAGCGCGCACAATGAGGGTGGTTGAGGTGGATCGCCCGGCTCGCCTCGGCAAGCGTGTGACCCAGGTCGAAGCCTGTCGCGTAGGGCAGCAGCGTGCAGGCGACCACCCGCGGCTTCGGCTCGCCGCGACGCCGCACCACCATTCGGCTGCTCGCGCACATCACGTCGGATGGCCGCTTGCCGAGGATCGACCAGCACGCCTCGGTGATCTCCGACACGTCCGCTGCGGCGTCCATGCTGGGAAACAGCACCAGCCGCGTCGGATCGTCAGCATCGAGGGCGACGCCGAGGCGGCCGAACAGGGCGGCGTAGCCGGCGCGCGCCTGCGCCTCGCTCTGCCCGCCAAGCCGGCGCCCGGCAACCGCGATGCGCAGCCCAGCCCGCGACAGCCAGACCAACCCGTCGACCGCGCGTGCCCAGCTGCCAGCGCCGCGCTCGGCCTCGTGCGCGGCGGCCTCATGGTGATCAAGGCTGACCCGCAGCGTCAGCCGCTCGCCGTAGCGCGCGCCGAGCGCGCGCAGGCTTGCCTCGTGCCGGCGCATCGGCCGCATCGCGTTCGTCAGCACCAGCACCTCGAAGCCGCGGGCCAGGCAGCACTCGAGGATGGTGGCGATCTCCGGATTCATGAACGGCTCGCCGCCGGTGAGCCCGACCTCGCGCGTGGCCAGCCCGCCCCGCTCGACCTCCTCCAGGAAGCCGCTGATCTCGGCGGCGGAGAGATAGATGAGCGCGTCATTGGTCGGCGAGCTCTCGATGTAGCAGGTCGCGCAGGTCAGGTTGCACAGCGTTCCGGTGTTGAACCAGAGCGTCCGCAACGCGTCGAGCGCCACGCTCGCCCGCGCCGCGCCGCTGGCGGTGCGCCGCTCATCACGAAATTTGGCGGGGTCGAGCGGAGCGGCATGATCGAGCCGAAACGGCGACATCGCTGGGGCGGAGTTATGGTCCATCGTTCCTATCTGGCATCGCGAGCCGCCGCGCCCAGGCCAGCAGCTTCACCCAGCGCTTCACGGTGGGCGAGAACACCGCAGCCTTGTGCACGGCGAAGGCGGCCGCCTTGGAACGCTCCGAACGCGTGGGGTAGGCGACCACCGTGCCGGCAAGCGCCAGCAGCGAGGCGCGGCCGCGCTGCACCTGGCTCCAGGGCAGCAGCATCTCGGCCGCGCCGGCGCCGACGATGGTGACGCCTGCCAGCCGGCGGCCTCGTCGGACGAGCTTGACGAAGCCCTCGGCCTGTCCCTCGGTGATGGCGCGATCGTCGTCTGCGAAGGGCTGCCGCTCGATCGCGGCGCGCGGCGTCTGCGCCTCCGTCCGGCCGAGCTGGGCGAGTTCGGGATCAGTGAAGATGACGCGCGGCAGGCTCGCCAGATCGACCTTTGCCGGCCAGCCAAGCGCGATGTTGCGCACCACGACCGAGCCCTCCTCGGCGGCCAAATGGGTGAACCGCGGGCCGGCCCGGCAATCGCCGATCGCAAACACCCGCCGGTTCGAGGTGCGCCGACGCGCATCGACCAGGATCCCGTCCGGCCCGGCCTTGATGCCGGCGGCCGCCAGGTCTAGCCCGGCGATGCTCGCCGAGCGCCCGGAGGCGACGAGGATGTGGCTCGCCTCGACCTCTCCGCTGCCCAGCAGCAGCACCACGGCCTCGCCCCGCCGGCGCACCTCCCGCAGCTCTGCCTGCTCGATCAACCGCACGCCGTCGTGGCGAAGCCGCGCCAGCACGAGCGCTGCGGCCTCCTGATCCGCCGCCGCCAGGCAGCGGCCGGTGTCGATGACCGTCACCTGCGCGCCGAGCCGAACGAAAGCCTGCGCCATCTCGATCCCGACCGAGCCGCCACCGAGGATCGCCAGATGGCAGGGCAGCACGTCCAGTTCGAACAGCGTCTCGTTGGTCAGGAACATCCCCGCCTCGAGGCCGGGCACCGGCGGCACCAGCGGCCGCGAGCCGGTGGCAAGCACGATGCGCGGCGCCGACAATGTCTGCCCGCCGGCGCTGATCGATCGGCGATCGAGGAAACGAGCCTCGGCGGCAATGACCTCGACGCCAAGAGCCTGCAGGCGAGCGGGCGCGTCGTGCGGAGCGATCTGGCTGATTGCGGCCTGCACGTGCGCGCGAACGGCGGCAAAGTCGATCGAGGGCGTTGCGCATCGCACCCCGAAGCGCGCCGCATCGCGCACGGCATGGGCACGCGCCGCGGCCGCGATCAGCGCCTTGGAGGGGACGCAGCCGGTGTTGAGGCACTCGCCACCCATTCGGTCGCGCTCGATCAACGCGACCCGCAAGCCGAACATCGCGCAACCGCCGGCCGCGGTCAGCCCGGCCGCGCCTGCGCCCACCACGATGACGTCGTGCGTTGCGGCCATGATCTGCTCCCGGCGGCTGGTATACGCTGCAAGACCTGGCTGTGCAGATCAGCGACGAGCACGCGGCCAGGCGGCGGCTTGCCGGCGGCGCGGCCTCACCGGCGCGGCTCCCGCCAATCGTCTCGCTGTCTGCCGAACGGCATCTTCAGCGACGCCCAGAGCCTCGTCTCCGCGGGCTTGCGATAGGCCGGCACGCCGATCCGGATCGCGTCCTGCGGAACATCCAGCCGGAACGTCCCATGCAGGCGATCCCACAGGCTGAAGCCGCTGGACCAGTTCGAGTTCGTCTCTCCCTCGACGGCCGAGTGGTGGATGCCGTGCATGCGCGGCGTGGTGACGAAGACGGCGAGCAGCCGCTCGAAGCGCTCCGGCAGCCTCAGGTTGCTGTGGTGGAACAGCACCGAGCCGAAGAACCATCCTCGCCAGAGGCGTAATGCGCGTGGGCTGACGCCGATCAGCGCCACCTGCGCCGCCCGATACGGCACCGAGACCGCCATGTCGACAGCGTGAAAGCGCAGCGCCGTAGAGGCATCCATGTCGAGGTCGACATGATGCACGAGATGCAGCCGCCAGAGCGCCGGCACGCGATGGGTCGCGACGTGCCAGAGATAGATCGTGTAGTCCATCGCGAGCACCGCCGCCGCGTCGCGCGCCCAGCGCGGCCAGGGCAGACGCTGTGCCAGGCCGCGACGCTCGCGTGCGGCCCGTGTCGCGAGCCGCTGCGTGACCGGCGTCTCGATTGCCGCGACGACAGCGATCGAGAGCGCGCCGAAGACAAGGTTGCGCAGGGTTCGTCTTGGTTCGGCCTGGGTGCGCCGGCGTAGCGGGTAGCGGAGCTCGACCGCCGCCAAGCTGATCACGGCCAAGGCGGGCAAGACGAGCCGAGATGCGGCCGCTGCGGCGCGAGGTACTCGGAAGCTGCTGCTGGGTGTCATCGCGGTCGAACCTCGGGCGGGCGGGACGGTTTTCCATCGCCTTGGCGCCGCGTAGCAGACCTGAGGCGGCCGCGTGTATCATCGCGACATGCCCGCTGCCCGGATCGTCATCTTCACCCGCTACCCGACGGCGGGACAAGCCAAGACGCGGCTGATCCCGGCACTCGGCCCTGAAGGCGCCGCGGCGTTGCACCGACGGCTGACGGAGCGCAGCCTGGCGGCTGCCCGTGGTGCTGGATTGCCATGCGAGATCCGCAGCACGGGCGCGTCGATCGCCGCCTTCAAGACATGGCTTGGCGATGCGGTGCCGGTGATCGATCAGGGCGAGGGCGACCTTGGGGAGCGCCTGCGCCTCGCCGGGCCGCCTTATCCCACCATCTTCATCGGCACCGACGCGCCCGACCTCAGCGCGGCGCTGCTGCGCGATGCGGCGGTCGCGCTGGCGGCCGGGCGGGCGGTGATCGGCCCGGCGGAGGATGGCGGCTACTGGCTGCTCGGCTTGCCTGGCGCCCAGGATGCTGTCTTCACCGACATGCCGTGGAGCACCAACTTGGTCTGCGGCGAGACGCGCCGCAAACTCGCGCAGGCTGGCATCACTGCGGTGGAGCTGCCGACCCTTGCCGATTGCGACCGTCCGGAGGATCTCGCCCGCTGGCCGGAGCTCGTCAGCTGATCGTGGACGGAACGTCGTTGCGGGCGCCGTCTCCCCCGCTCGATGTCGCCATCGTGATACCGGCGCTCAACGAGGCGGCGACGATGACAAGGCTGGCGCGGCTGCTCGCTGTTCTGGATCCCGCGCCGGCCGAGATCGTGCTGGTTGATGGCGGCAGTCTCGATGGCACAGTCGCCTTGGCGCGCGGCTGCGGCCTGCGCGTAGTCGAGCACGACGTCGCCAGACGATCGGCGCAAATCAATCGCGGCGTCGCCGAGGTCTCCAGTCCGCTGGTATGCGTGCTGCACGCCGACACCGACCTGCCGGACGACGCGGTGACGGTCATTCGCCGCATCATGGCCGATCGCGGCACGGCAATGGCCGGCTTTATCGCATTGATCAGCGGTCCTGAGCGCGTGTGGTGGCTTACCAGCCTGCATGGCTGGGCGAAGAGCTGGTATGCGCCGCTGCTGTTTCGGCCACGCCTGTTCTTTCGCGGCGCCCGGCTGCTGTTCGGTGACCAGGCGATGTTCTTCCGCCGCGCCGACTTTCTGGCCGTCGGCGGATGCGACAGCACGCTGGCGGTGATGGAGGAGGCTGATCTCTGTGCCAGGATGACCGCTGTCGGCCGCATCAAGCTGGTCAATCGGCTCGTGCTCACGTCCGATCGCCGCCTCGCGCGCTGGGGTGAGCCGAAGGCGAACTGGATCTACCTCAAGGTCGGCATGCGTTGGGGTCTCGGGCTGCGGCAGCGATTGGAGCGGCACTACCCGGACGTTCGCTGAGGTGCGGCAGTCGACGAGGCGGCCGGCGTTAGCCGATGCTCATCCGAGTGTCCGTGCGCGTGGCATGGCGGATGCTGGCCCAGGTGATCAGCAGAGTTCCGATGATCGTCGGGACGATGAAGGTGACCGGCTTTGGCAGAAAAGCGACATTGACGACGAGGAAGGCGGTCACCGTCGCGACATAGGCGCCGCCCATGCCCGCGATGTGGGCCAGCAGCCAATCCGGGCGGGCGGCACGCTGCTGCTGCCATTGCCGAGCTGCCAGGATGAGGCTGCCCGCGCCGAAGAACAGGCCGGTCACGTCCTGCGGGAAGGTGCTGCGCCAGAGAAGCCAGACGCCGAAGCCAGCCAGCAACAGGCATGACATCTCGTCCAGCCAGACAGGGTGTTTACCTCGCCGGAATGCGGCCGCCCGAACTCCGGAGAAAATCAGAAAAGCCGTCAGCACGGCGATCGTCAGCAGCAGGTTGCTGTGCACGGCCAGAGCCAGCACGAAGGCCGACGCCGCGCTGCAGCCCATTGCGGTGCAGAACACGACGCCTGCCCGGCGGTGGAGGCGGCCGCCTTTGCGGGCCAGCATTGGCACCGGGCCGATCAGCAGGGCGACGCTTCCACCAGCAACGTGCAGCCATAGCAGAGGCGCAAAAGCGGTCATCTCGGATGCCCTATCTTGACAGTGACAAGATTGACTCGACGCTTGTTCCGGTCAAGCGAAAACTTGTCAGTGGCAACATCCTTCGGCAATGCGTTGAGGCATGGCGACACGACCGTACCATCATGGAGCGCTACGACCTGCTCTTCTCGAAGCGGCGGAACTGATCCTGGCGCAGGACGGCCTCGACAGGCTGTCGCTGCGGGCCATCTCGCGCGCGGCCGGCGTCTCGCACGCCGCGCCCGCCTACCATTTCGGCGATCTGCGTGGGTTGCTGACGGCGCTGGCGGCGGTCGGCTTCCGGCGCTTCGCAGGCCTGCTCGCCGAGGCCGCGACGTCACCGGCGGATCCGTTGCGCGCGCTCGGCCGCTCCTATGTGCGCTTCGCTCGCACCCAGCCGGCGCTGTTCTCGCTCATGTTTCACAACACCGTCCTGAACGGCAATGATCCCGATTTCCAAGCGGCGACAGGTGAAGCGTTTGCGGCTTTGGCGCGAGTGACGGCTGCTAGGTCGCCTAGTCCGGACGATGTCTCGTCACGCGGCCGGGCGCTCGCCTCGTGGTGCCTGGTGCACGGGTTTTCCATGCTGCTGCTCGACGGACGTCTGCCATCGCAGCCTGGCCCGGATGCACTGCTGGAGGAGGTCCTTGCCTGATCCAGGCGGCAAGGGCTCGGGGCGCAAACCCAAGCAAAGACTGATGCTCCGACCTTCCGGAGGTCCTGAACGGCGGCGAGCCGGCTATCCTCGCGGCGTTGGTCAAGTGCCGCCATCATGCAAGCAGCTGCGCCATGGTTCAGCGCCGACGTCAGATCGTTGCGCAGCCGGCCTTGACCGTGACGGCTAGCGCGGGTGGCACGTCGCTCCGCCGCATCCGAGCAGCGGAGGTGTATCCGTCCAGAAAAATCGACGTGCTCGTTCGTTGTGAGACACCTGTAAACGTTCCGTTTACGATTTGGTGGATAGAGTGCGGCCGCCAGCCCAGCCCTTGTCATTCCGCCGGACACGACTTTCGAGAGAGCCCCTTTGCTGACGCTTAGACATGCGTTGTTTGCATCTGCCGCGCTCGCATCGCTGGCGGTCGCTCAGCCGAGCGCAAAGGCCGCGTCGACGCCGGCGCCGCTCGGCTTCGCTCTTCCGGCAGCCCCTCCGCTGAAACTGCTCGGCGCCGCGCCGGCATTGCAACCGGTCCGGTTCGACGTGGTGCTTCCGTTGAGCAACAGCACAGAGATCGTGTAGCTGCTCGCGCAGCTCAACGATCCGGCCTCGTCGCAATACCACAGGTGGCTGACGCCTGCCGCCTTTGCCTCGCGCTTCGGGCCCTCACCGGCTGTCATGAACTTGGTCAGGACGGCTTTATCCTGATCGGTACTGAAGCGGGTTTGTTCCCCTACGACGGCGCCTTTATCGAACGCGCCGATGACGGCATTCCGCCAGGAACTTGGATCCGCCGCATCACCGTCGACGATCTCGGGCACGTCTGGGTCATTGCAGGCGACAGCCTCTACTTGGCGCTCCGCACCTCCAATAGTGCGCTCTGGGCGCGCAGCCTCGGCCGCCTGGCTTGGTGTCTGGCCGATGAGCGTCGCTTCTCGACCGTTGCCATCCCGAGCCGGGATCCCCGCTTCTTCACGATCGTTCCGGATCGGCTTCAGCTGGTGTCCGACAATCACGGCGGCATTATTACCCTGGGCGACGAGGGCCTGCTCCGTTGGCACGGAAATGACTGGCACGTCATCACCCATCACGATGGCGGCCTGGCGGCGGCACCTATCCAGGCGCTTATGCTTGATCGCGAGGACTCGCTCTGGGTCGGCAGCCTCGGTCATGGCGCGTTCCGCAGCATCGGCCTCGGCGCTTGGGAGAGTTGGACCGCGGACGACGGCCTGACGAGCGATCTTATCTGGGCGATGACCCGCCTGCGCGACGGCCAGTTCTAAGTAGCGACCTACGGCGATGCCCTGCCACTCGATCGGCGCTCTCCTCCCATACCAGGCGGGAGCGAAAACGCGGCGTCGACCCGAGGTAATCGCCTCTGGTTGAGCCCGCTCCAGGCGCCGCTTGCCCGCCTTGATCCAGTCCACGGCCTACAACGCTTTGTCGCCGTTCGAAGCGTCTTTTCTCTGGTGGTGGACGCACGCAACCGTCTCCTGGTCTGCACCGGCGACGGTCTGCTGATCGCTCAAGACGCCGACGCCCCAGCTTCGACGCTGCATCTCGGGATTTGGGCCGTCGCGGACGGCGGTGTCGACCATCAGGCCGCGAAGGGGCGCTTTGAGCGGGTGATCGCGACGGCCACCGCAGCCGGGATGGCCATCGAATTCGGCCGTGACGACGAGATCTGGCTGGCAACGGGGGATAGCGGCGTTCTCCGCTACCGGATCCGTGGCCAGTCCATCGACAAGCTCGAGCCGCTCGGACCGCCGAACCTTGCCTCACGCGATATCGCCTTCATGCATCGCGATAGGCACGCGCGCATGTAGGTCGGCACGGATAGTGGCGTCGACGTCCTCATCGCGGAACAATGGCGCCATTTCGGATCGGCTGACGGCCTGATCAGCAACGACTTGGACCAGGGCGCCGTATTCGAGGATGTGGACGGCTCGATGTGGTTCGGCACGAGTCATGGCTTGAGCCACCTGCTCGACGTCGACCACCTGCGACCGATCCCTCCGTTGCATCCGCACCTGACGGGAGTTCGCAGGGCACGCAGCAATTTGGCAATGAGCCGACTCATGTCGAATTTGAGTCGGTGGCGACCCCGCTCACCATACGATTTGCAGATCTCGACTATGCGGTCGCACGTCAGATCACCTTCCGCTATCGAATGCTCGGACTCGACGCCGCCTGGGATGACACTGGTGGGCACGAGATCCGATACGCCGGGCTACCGTCCGGACGTTTTTGCTTCGAAATGGCAGCCGTTGACGTCGCGCACGCGACGCAATCCACCCCGATTTTCTTCGACGTGGAAGTCCACGCGCCATGGCGGCGCCGCTGGTGGTTCTATGCCATCACTTTGATCGGTGCGGCAACCGGGCTCTTCCTCGCCTGGCAGCTGCGCGTCCGCCTCTTGTTACGTCATCAGCAGCGCCTCGAGAGCATGGTGTCCGCGCGCACCGCTGAGATCCAGCAGGCTAGGGAAGAGCTCCATCGCCTCGCCCTATGCGACGCGCTGACCGGCTTGCCGAACCGGCGTGCGCTCATGACAATCCTGGAGCAGGCCGTCACGCGCATCTCCTCGGAAGGAACGCAGCTTGCCATCCTGCTGTGCGACATCGATCACTTCAAGAGGATCAATGATGGTTTGGGCATCTCGCGGGCGATGGCGTGCTTGCGGCGTTTAGTGTTCGGCTGCGGGATGCGCTCACCCGGCCCGACACGGCTGGACGTTATGGCGGTGAGGAGTTTGGCGTCGTGCTGCATGGCGCACGCGACATCGTCGAGGCACGAGTCGAGGTTATCCGGGCTGCCATCGTCGACTTGCCCTACAGGCTCGCCGGAGACATCGAAGGGCATGTCACGTCGAGCGGCGGTCTTGCTTTCTACCGACCGGGAGACACGGCCCTTTCGATGCTAGGTCGAGCCGACGTCGCGCTCTACGATGCCAAGGAGAACGGCCGAAATCGGATCGAGCGGGACCGTGTCGGTGTCGCGACATCGGTCCGGAACGGCAAGGCTGCTCGCGTGTCGTCCAGGGCGGCGGGCTTCGACGGTCTTCTTGATGCCGCCGAAATCGCACTTCGCGACAATCTCGAGAGCGCTCTGCGCGAAAATCAGTTCACGCTGCATTTTCAGCCATTGGCGAACATCGCGCATGACGAGGTCACCTCGTCCGAGGCGCTCATTCGTTGGCATTCCCCTGTGCGCGGCCGCGTTCTCCCTATCGAGTTCATCCTGTTTGCGGAGCGCATCGGGCTGATGCCCGCGCTCGGCGACTGGATCCTGATCGCCGCCTGTCGTGAAGCTGCCACGTGGCTGGGCCGGCTAATCGTCTCGGTCAATCTCTCGTCCGAGCAGTTGCGTCTGCCGGACCTCCTCGCCCGGGTGGATGCCGCACTCGCGGAGACGTGCCTGCCCGCCCGCCGGCTTGAACTCGAGACTACTGAGACGGCCATGATCGAGGATGCGGCCGCAGCCCGAATGACGCTTGAGGCGCTCCGCGCGCGCGGGATCAAAATCGCGCTCGACGACTTCGATACCGGCTGTTCGTCGCTGAGTTTCCTGAGAACGCTGCCCTTCGATCGTGTCAAGATCGACCGGTCGTTCATCCAGGATCTCGACATCAAGCCGGAGGCCTCGGTGATCATGCGCGCTATTGTCGAGATGTCGCGCAATCTCGGCGCTGCAGTGACCGCGGAGGACGTAGAGACAGACGAGCAGATCGCGCTGCTTCGTGCATGCGGCTGTTTTGAGCTGCAGGGCTACCGGATCAGTCGTCCATGCGCGGCCGCCGACCTGCAGGGCTGGATCGCCGCCTTCGACGCAAGCCACCGACCGCAGGTCGCGCTTAGAGCAATGGCCGAAACCCATGCGGCCTAACGCCGTCCGGTTCAACGCAGGCGCGCGTTATGTTGGCTCATCCCGCACGGTCGGCGGTGCAGGTTTATTGCTCACTGGCGCCGAGCAATGAGGTCGCCGAGCCGGACTTAACGTGTCGAGTGATCAGGTCACGCCTCGCTCTCGTCTCAACCGTATCTAGCCGGAAGGCTCGGAAATGCGGGTCGAGCCTTCGTTCGGATAACGCCTGCGTTAAAGCTCAATTTGCACCTTCACGACATCAGGTCGCGCTTCGGCGGCGAACTCGAAGGCCGATCTTGCCGGAGGCGAGCAGAACGATGGTGCGAGGAAATACGTTAGCACAGCGGAACACATGCTCAACACGGAGCTCTTTGACCAAGGCTGCCATAATGTCGAGCGTGACCGGGCCGGGAACGTTGCCGATTAGCACGACCGTGCCGCCAGGACAGGCGAGATCGTAGAGGCCCTCATAGGCGTGCGGATTGCCGCTGGCCTCGAAGACGATGTCTGCACCCCAACCCGCCGTCGTCGACATGACCCGCTCGCTGGCTTTTTCCTTAGCGACGTTGATGGTCTCGACGCCGTCGTAGCGCCGAGCCACGGCGAGCTTCTCGTCCTGGACATCGGTGACCAGCACCCGCGAGCAGCCGCCGGCGAGCGCGGCGAGCGCGGTCATGACGCCGATCGTGCCGGCGCCCAGCACGACGGCGACCTGGCCAGGCTGGATGCGCGCCTTCGTTGCGGCCTGCATGCCCACGGCGAGTGGCTCGACGAACGCGCCCTCGGCGTAGGAGACGCTGTCGGGCAGCTTGAAGGTGAGGTTGGCCGGATGGGTAACCTCGGGCGTGAGACAGCCATGGTCGGGCGGCGTGGCCCAGAAGGTGAGTGACGGGTCGAGGTTGTAAAGGCCGAGGCGCGACGCCTTGGACGACCAGTCCGGCACGCCCGGCTCGACGCAGACCCGGTCGCCGACGGCCAGGTCGCGGACGTTGACCCCGACCTTAATCACGCGGCCGGAGCCCTCGTGGCCGAGGACCATCGGCTCACGCACGACGAACGGGCCGATCCGACCGTGCAGGTAGTAGTGCAGGTCGCTGCCGCAGATGCCGACGGTATGCATCGCAATCCGGACATCATTCTCGCCGAGCGTGTTCGGCAGCTCGATGTCGCGCAACGCGAGCTCCTTGACGCGTTCGAGAACCAGGGCTTCCACGGCATCACTCCTTGCGCATGCTTGCGACGCCGCGACTAGCATAGCCGTCGCGTGGCAGAGGGCGATAACATCTGACCAAGATAAGGGACTCCTGCTCTACTCAATCGCCGCTTCGTCCGGTAGTCGGCCACGAAATCCGCTGTTCGAGGGATGACCGACGTGCTGGCTACCGGGCCTGGGGCAGCATAGCATCTAGGGTCAACGCCCTCATGCCAGGTCTCGTCGATGGCAGTTGAGGCAAACAGGTGGTCGAGCAGCAAGCGGCCGCCGCTGGCCTGGATCCTACCGCCTTGCTGTCGGCGATGCCCCACAACATCTCTCTCGCAACGATGATCGCGACGGATCGCCGCCAGGCGGTCTACTTGGCCGCCGATTTCGGCAGACACATGTCCGGACAATCGATCGGTATCTGGGGTAACTTCGAGGGCTACCGCTCACCGCTCAACATCCGCTCGACCAACCTGTCATTCAGCGACGCTTAGCGTGACGTCAGTTGACTGTTCGGCAGTACGCGTTGAAGGATCGTAAATACTAGATCCACGCATCACCGCCGGACTGCGCGTGCTGGTGACAGCCGGCGCGAGCGCCATCGGCCCGGCCATTGTCGAGGCTTTGTCCAGGATGGTGCACGCGTGCACATCTGCGACGTCGAAGACGAGGCGCTCGCCGGAGCCGGCGCAGCGCTGCGCGTGAGCACGATGCGAGCCGATGTTGCCGAAGAGGCGAGGGAGAACGAGTACCGCGCCAAGACCACGATGCGGCGCATGGTGTCGACCGGCGACGTCGCGGCGACGATGACGTGTCTCTGCTCGCCCGCCGGTCGCAACATCTCCGGCCAGGCACTCAGCGTCGATGGCAACGTAGAGACGCTCTAACCAGGAAGGCATTCGCGTGGCTGACACGCGCAAAACCATCATCACCTGCGCCGTTACCGGTGCGATCCACACGCCCTCGATGTCGCCCTACCTGCCGGTGCCGTCGGATGAGATCGCGGCGGCGGCATTCGCTGCAGAAGCCGGGGCGGCAATCGTCCACCTGCATGCGCGAGACCCGATCGACGGCCGGCCGGATCAGCGCCGGAGACGTTTCGACCATTCCTGCCGCGTATCAAGCAGGCGACGTGGTCATCAACCTCACGAGCGGCGGCGCGCCGCGGATGAAGATCAAGGAGCGCATCAAACCCTCCGTGATGTTCAAGCCGGAGGTCGCCTCGCTCAACATGCGTTCGATAGAGTTCGGGCTGTTCCCAACGCTCAAGCGCTTCAAGACGTTCAAGCATCCGTGGGAGCGTGAGGCGCTTGAGAACAGCCGAGACCTAATCTTCCGCAACGCGTTCAAGGACATTGAATAGGCGCTAGCCGCCTGCGCCGAAAACCAAACCCGCTTCGAATTTAAAGCTATGACGTCAGTCAGTTGTAGAACCTGGCGCGTATTCTGCAACGCGGCCTCGTGAAGCCGACGCTCTTTGTGCAGAGGTTGTTTGGTGCTCTCGGCGGTATCGGCCCGCATTCCAGGACGTCATGCACATGAAGCGGACCGCGGATCGGCTGTTCGGCTGTTCGGCGACGCGTATTGCTGGTCAGTCCTTGGCGCCGGCCGAACCAGCTGCCAATTGCGGCGATGGCGGCCGGCATGGGTGGTCACATCCGGGATTAGGCTGAGACAGCCTTTGGATTGCGCCGGCAAGTTCGCCAAAAGCAATGCCGAGCAGGTACAGCGCGCATGATTATCGAGGAGCTTGGCCTGGCGGTCGCGATGCCCGCCACAGGCGCGATGTATGTCTTATATGGCCTCAAGTCCTCGCCGAAGATCCGTCCGGTTGTGGACCACCTATGGTGTGTTTCGCCGCCGGCTCGCCAGCTGCCGTGCCGCCGTTGCCAGCACGTCACAGCGCTCGTTCATCACGTCGCCCGCATGTCCGCGCACCCACAGCCACTCGACCTGATGCGCCGCCGCCGCCGCCAGCAGGCGCCGCCACAAATCCATGTTGGCCACCGGGTCTCCGGCGGCGTTCTTCCACCCGCGTCGCACCCAACCTGTGGACCAGCGGGTGACGCCGTTGCGCACATACTCGCTGTCAGTGTGCAGCACGACCCGGCACGGCCGGACCAGCGTCTCAAGCGAGGCGCAGGCGGCGGTCAGCTCCATCCGGTTGTTCGTCGTCGCCGCTTCGCCGCCGGTCAGCTCCCGCTCGGTGCCGCGGAAACGCAGGATCGCGCCCCAGCCGCCGGGACCGGGGTTCGGCTTGCATCCGCCATCGGTCCAGATCTCGACCGGGGCGGTCTGAGTCGGCTCAGACGCCATAGGCGGCGGCACTTTTGACATCGAGATGGAAGCGCAGGCGCTTGAGATATTCGAGCGGGTCCTTGCGCACCACCAGCGCGCCCACCGGGTGGTTCAGCCAGTCATACAGGCGGGTTAGCAGGAACCGCATGGCGGCACCTCGGGCGAGCACGGGCAGCGCCGCTCGCTCGTCGTCGCCAAGTGGCCGCACCGTCTCGTAGCCGCGCAGCAGGGCCCGCGCCTTAGTGACGTTGAAGGCGAAGTCCGGCTCGAAGCACCAGGCGTTGAGGCACACCGCGATGTCGTAGGCGCAGAGGTCGGTGCAGGCGAAGTAGAAGTCGATCAGGCCGGAAACCGCGCCATCGAGAAAGAAGACGTTGTCGGGGAACAGGTCGGCGTGGATCTGCCCGCGCGGCAGGCGGCTCGGCCACTCGGCCAGGATCGAGCGCAGCGCTGTGTCAAGCAGCGCCGCCAGGCCTGGCAGCACCTCGTCGGCACGGTCCTGGCAGCTATCAAGCAGGGGCCTCCAGGCAGCCGGCCCGAGGCTGTTGGGGCGCGTCTCGGTGAAGCCGGCCCCGGCCTGATGCAGCGCCGCCAGCGCGGCGCCGACTGGCTGGCAATGCGCCTGGCGAACCCGGCGCGGCCAGACGCCAGGCAGGAAGGTGGTGATCGCGGCATGCCGCCCGGCCAGCAGGCGCAGGCTCAAGCCGTCGCGCGCCGGCACCGGACGCGGGCAGGCCAGCCCGTGGCTCGCCAGATGCTGCATCAGGCCGAGGAACCACGGCAGTTCGGCCGGATCGACCCGGCGCTCGTAAAGGGTGAGGATGTAGTCGCAAGCACCATCGTCGCGCCGCGTGCGCAGCATGTAGTTGCTGTTCTCGACCCCCTCGGCGATGCCACGGAAGGCGATCGGCATGCCGAGATCATAGTCGTCGAGGAAGTGCGCCAGCGCCTCGTCGGACACGTCGGTGTAGACGGCCACGTCCCGGCTGCGCTCCGAACCTGCCGCTCAGACCAGCGGCGGCGGCAGCCTGAACGTCACATCCTCGGTCGTCACCTGCCGCTCTTCGATGTCGAGCACGAAGCGCGTCGCGAGCTCGGCCACCACCTGCTGCACCAGCGCCTCTGGCGCCGAGGCCCCGGCGGTGATGCCGATCGTGTTCACGCCCTCGAGCAGCGACCAGTCCATGTCGGACACCTTGGGCACCAGCACCGCGCGGCCGGCGCCGGCGCGCTCGGCGACTTCACGCAGGCGCTGCGAGTTGGAGGAGTTCGGGCTGCCGATCACGATCACCAGGTCGCAGCCGGTGGCGATCGACTTCACGGCCGCCTGCCGGTTGGTGGTGGCGTAGCAGATGTCCTCACGCCGCGGCCCCTGCATCGTCGGGAAGCGCTGCCGCAGCACCTCGACGATCTCCGCCGTGTCGTCAACGGACAGCGTGGTCTGGGTGATGAAGGCGAGGTTGTTCGGATCCGTCGCCTGTACTGTCGCCGCCTCGCCGGCGTCCTGCACCAGGGTGACGGCGCCCGGCGGCAGCTGCCCCATCGTGCCGACCACCTCCGGATGGCCGGCATGCCCGATCATCAGGATGTGCCGGCGCTCGGCGAAGTGCCGCTCCGCCTCACGATGCACCTTGCTGACCAACGGGCAGGTAGCATCCAGGTAGGCTAGGTTGCGCCGCTGCGCCTCGAGCGGCACCGATTTCGGCACGCCATGCGCCGAGAACACGACGTGGGCGTTGGCCGGCACCTCCGTCAGCTCCTCGACGAAGATCGCGCCCTGCGCCTCCAGCGCCTCTACCACGGTGCGATTATGGACGATCTCGTGGCGCACGTAGACCGGCGCCCCGTAGCGCCGGATCGCCTCCTCGACCACCCGGATCGCCCGGTCGACACCGGCACAGAACCCGCGCGGGCCGGCAAGCAGCACGCGCAGAGTGCGCACGGCGCTGCCGGGACCGCTCGCGACCGCATCGGGAGCAAGCGAGGGGGGGAGTGTGTCCGGCATGGCGTCCCTGATAGAAGTCGACACCGACACTATGGCGATCCCGCCACGCCGACGCAAAGCCCAGACGCCTACGGCCGGCGCCGACCCGCCGCATGGCACACCCGACCGGAGACCCGGATGACGCTGCTGACCATTCCGCCGCCCTTGCGCGCCGCACGGCTTGCCGCAGCGCTCGGCGCGATCCTTCCCGTCCTGCTCCTGGCCGGTTGCGGCCAGGACGACCCCAACGCCTTCCCGCCGGTTTGCGCCAAGGTCGCGATCCTGCATGACGCCGCCGACCTCACCATCGACACGCCAAGCGGCCACGACCTCACCAACCTGATCGTCGATGGCCGGATCACCCGGCTCGACGGCCATTGCAAGCCGGGCAAGAATAACGCGACGCTCGACACCGACGTGGTCATCAGCATGGACATCACGCGCGGGCCGGCGCTCAGGACGGCGTCCACCACGGTGCCGTGGTTCATCGCCGTCGCGCGCGGCGAGCAGATCCTCGACAAGCACGTGTTCAACCTGCCGGTCACTTTCCCGCCGAATACCGACGGCGTGTCGGTCACCACCGACCCGGTGCTGCTTCACCTGCCGACGACGCATGGCCTGTCGGGCGTGGACTACCACGTCATCGTCGGCTTCCAGGTGACGCCGGATCAGCTCGCGCTCAACCGGCAGCGCGGCGAGCGCTAGCAGGCGCAGGCTGGGGGCCGCGCCGCAAACCCGCATTCGTCAGGAGTTTGGACGAGCTCTCTCTTGCTTGCCCTAGCCATCCGCATCCGGCCTGCCATGGCACCACCTCCGCCATAGGGTTACGGACAACAGGTGGCTTCTAAAGGCGCCGCCTTTAATGGGGTCCAAGGGGCAAAGCCCCTGGCCTTTGCTCCCGCAGGATCGGTGAGAGGACACGGCATGCAGCGCTTCTGGGACCAGGCCTGTCTCATGGCCGTCGAGGGCGGCTTCACGATCCTGCTCGATGGCCGCGCGATGCGCTTGCCCGGCCGGGCCAAAGGCGCCGCCCTGCTGTTGCCCGGCCCGGCGCTCGGTGCCGCGGTCGCCGATGAGTGGCAGGCGGCCGGCGGTGAGCGCGACGGCCGCTTCGAGATGACCGCATTGCCGCTGACCCGGCTGGCCGCGACAGCACAGGACCGGATTTCGCCTGACCCCGGACCGGTGATCGACGCGCTTGCCGCCTATGGCGAGGACGACCTGCTCTGCTACCGTGCGGCCGCGCCGGCCCTGCTCGTCGCACGCCAGGCCGAGGCTTGGCAGCCCTGGCTCGACTGGGCCGCGGCCACTTTCGATGCCTGGCTGCTGACGACTACCGGGGTCATTCACGTCGACCAGCCGGAAGGCGCGCTGGCAGCGCTGCGCCGTGCGCTCACGCGTCACGACGCCTACATCCTGGCGGGCCTCGGCGTTGCCGTGCCGTCGGTCGGCAGCCTGGTCCTCGGCCTTGCTCTGGCGGCCGGCGCGCTGCCAGCGAGCGAGGCGCACAGGCTCGGCCTGCTCGACGCGACGTTCCAGGCCGAGCTCTGGGGCGAGGACGAGGAGGCGGCGTTGCGCGCGGCCGCGATCTGCCAGGACGTGGAGGAGGCGTCGCTGTTCATGGCCCTCGCCCGCGCGGACGGCGCGTCATGAGCGGCGGCGAAGCAAGCTATGGCGGCGCCAGCCTGCGGCTGCTGATTTCCGGGCACGTCCAAGGCGTCGGCTACCGCGGCTGGCTGGTCGCCGAGGCGCGCCGTTTGGGCATCACCGGCTGGGTGCGCAACCTGGTCGATGGCCGCGTCGAGGCGCTGCTGCAGGGTGAGCCGGCCATGGTGGAGCGCCTTGTCGAGGCCTGCGGGGATGGGCCGGGCGGCGCCATCGTCCGCCGCGTCGATCGTGTCGCGACGCGTAACGTCCGCGGCGAGATGCCGCCGACCCGCGGCTTCGAGCAGCGCTGATGCGCGGCCGCGGTGGCCTGGTCGGCCTGCGTCTGCTGCAGGTGGCGATCGGCGTGCTCGCCCTGGTGCCGATCCTGGCCGGGCTGGGCGGCATGATCGGCGGCATCGGCATGACCGGCGGCGCGGTGGTCGACGTCGCCGGGCGCGCTACCGACAGCCAGTTTCGCTATTTGTCGGGGTTGCTGTTTGCGATCGGCATCGGTTTTTGGAGCACCGTTCCCGACCTGCCTCGCCGCACGACGCGATTCCGGCTGCTCACCGCCCTCGTCGTGGCCGGTGGCCTCGGCCGTTTGCTCGGCGTGCTCCAGCACGGCGTGCCGCCCGGCCCGATGCTGTTCGGGCTCGGCATGGAGCTTGTGGTGACGCCGTTGCTTTGCCTGATGCAGGCGCTGACCTCTCGGCGCCGGTAGGGCGTCGCGGCGCTTCGAGCCAAGCCGTGGCTAGCCGAAGATCGTGACGAAGCAGCTCCGGAGCGCCTGATCGACGTCGTCCATGCCGACGGACACGCCAAGCGCCTGCAGGCTTGTCACCCCATGCTCGCGTATGCCGCATGGCACGATGCCGGCAAAATGTTCCAGCGTCGGCGCGACGTTGAGCGCGACGCCGTGCCAACTGACCCAACGGGTGATCCGCACCCCGATGGCGGCGATCTTCAGGTCGGTGTTCGCTTGCCTGACCCAGATGCCGACACGGCCGGCGCGCTTCTCGCCGAGCACTCCGAATTGGGCCAGCGTCAGGATCAGCCAGTCCTCGAGGCCCTCGACATAGGCGTGCGTGTCCCGAGGCCGCACCCGCCCGTGCGGCTTGTCGAGGTCGAGCATCAGGTAGGCCGTTCGCTGACCTGGACCGTGATATGTCCATTGGCCGCCGCGTCCCGCCTCGAACGTCGGAAATCTCTGCGGGTCGGCGATGTCTGACGGCTTGGCGGACGTGCCGGCGGTGTAGATCGGCGGATGTTCCAGCAGCCAGACGAGTTCGCTGGCGTGTCTCTCCCTGATCGCGGCCGCCCGCGCCCGCATTGTCGCCAGCGCCGCCGGGTAGCTTACCGCCGACGTCGCAACCTGCCACTCAAGCGTTGGCAAGGCTGCCGATGCTGTGGTTGCTGCCATCAACGTCATCGGGTATAGCGCCTCGCCCGGAGCGGGCTCAGCTGATGCTCCGAGGTGGCGCTGCGGCCGTGGCGAAATGGTAGACGCGCAAGCTTGAGGTGCTTGTGGGGGCAACCCTGTGGAAGTTCGAGTCTTCTCGGCCGCATATCACGTCAACTCGGCGCCACGTTTTATGACGCATGGAGCAGCGGGCTTGACCTGCCCGTCCTAGCCGTCGCTCTTCTCATCTGTCTTCGACGTATGCTCGAGCGTCTCTGCGCCAGCCCGGGTGCCGCCAAATCGATCAGCGCCTTTCGCATCCTCGGCGTCTTCCACCTTGTGGTTGCCGGTGTCCTGCTCGTCGTCAGTGTGCTTGATGGTCGTCTCGGTATGCGGCTGCTTCACGATAGCCTCCCTGCGTGCCGGCAGCCTCAACGCGGGGGCGGCGCGAGGTTTCGCAAATCAGGTCAGCTGCTCCTTGCGGTGGCGCACTGATCGATCGCCAGCTCGATCGCGCGCAGCAAATCCTGGAGCGATTGGCGGAGCGGCTCTGCCTCTCCAGCCGGCAGATCCAGCAGCGTCGCGCAGAGTCGCCCGACATGGTCATCAAGACCGGACAGATCGACCGCCCGGCCCAGCATCAGCACGCGCGAGACGTCGACGCCGCGACGCAGCGCGGCAGCATGCCGGGCGTGGTCGGGGCGATGCGGAGGCGGCAGTCTGTTCATGCGCATGCGAGGAGTAGACCAGCAAAAGATTACCAACCGGTTGCCGCTGCGCGATTAATGGTTTCCTCATATTCGCCCGGTATCGTCGATGCCAGGAGGATTTGGCATGGACATCGACATGGCGGTGAGCGTCTCGTTGCGCCGGCTCGTACGACGGAACAGCGCGGATGACGCGGCGGACCTACCCGGATGCGGCTCGCGCCGGGCTGCCATCGTCGTGTCGGCCGCGGCCGAAACCGTACTCGCAGCGCCGCCCGAGCCGGCCATGTCGGCCGCGCATCGGAAAGCCTTAGGCATCCTCATGTTGGCGCGGTCTCACCTGCGCCGGGCACTTGCCATGAGCGACGCCATTCGTTGAAGTTGCAATTGCGTGTATGATGCCACCATGACGGGTGAAATAGATGGCGGAGGCATCAGTGTGGCCGAGAGCGGGTAGGTCGGACCGCTCTGTCGGCGGCTTCGGGCTCGACACGATCCGGCGGCACCAGCCTCCGCCCGGCTCTCTGTCGCGTGCGTTGCGGCTGGCCTTCTATCGTTGGCTGCGACGCGAACGGCTCGGTCGGGATGCCCGCCGGCGGCTGATCGAGCGCTTGGCCGACCCGCAAGACGACATGCTGCAGGCGCTGCTGCAGGAGGGCAACTCCGGGATCGCCGTGCTTGATGCCCGCGGCGTTGTTGTTCGCGCTTACAATCTGCTGGCCTTGCTTGGCGGCGGCCCTCCCGAAGGCCGAATGCTTGCCGACATGCTGCCAGCGGATGATCGCGGGCCGATGCTGGCGCGTCTGGAGGAGGCGCGTCGCGGCATCGAGCTGCGGCCGCTTGCCGTCAGCCTGACCCCGGCGGGGCTGGACAGCGCGCGTGCGGCCGAGATCGGCATCGCTGCGGTGCATGAGCTTGATGGTCACGCCAGCGGCTTCATCGTTCGCCTGCGCGATGTCACGGTGCTGCGCCGGCTTGAGGCCCAGCTCGCCCACGGCCAGCGTCTGCAAGCCATAGGGCAGCTTGCCGGCGGCGTGGCGCATGACTTCAACAACTTGTTGACCGCCGTGCTTGGCGCCGCAGACGAGGTGCTGCGCCTGCCCGACCTTGCCGATGTCGCCATCACCGATCTTCAGCAGATCCGGGGCAGTGCTGAGAGCGGCGCGCGGCTGGTGCGCCAATTGCTCGCCTTCAGCCGCCAGCAAACGCTGCAACCGGTGCAGCTCTCGGTCAACGACGAGATCCGCCGGGTGTCGGAGCTGCTGTCGCGCAGCATTGGCGCCCAGATACGCCTGATGTTCCAGCTCGCGCAGCCGGCGCCGACGATCCGCATGGATCTTGCCCAGTTCGAGCAGGTACTAATCAACCTCGTGGTCAATGCCCGCGACGCGATGCCGGATGGCGGCACGCTGTCGCTACGCACCCGTCAGTGCCGGCTTGAGGACGGCTCGTTGCCCGTGCTTGCCGGTGGCGAGACGATCCTCGGCGGCTCGTATGTCGTCATCGAGGTCGAGGATGACGGCGTCGGCATGCCGGCGCCAGTGCTGGCCCGCATCTTCGAGCCGTATTTCTCAACCCGGCGTGAGCAGGGCGGCAGCGGTTTAGGACTGTCGACGGTGATGGGGATCGTCCGCCAATCTGACGGCTTCGTGGAGGCGCGCAGCCATCCAGGTCGCGGCTCGTGCTTCTGCATCTATCTGCCGGCGGTTCAGCCGACCAGCCAACCGGTGGTCGCTCGACCTGCGGGCGCCATGCCGGCGGGCCCGAGCTCAGGTGACCCCGGCGTCGTCAGGACGGTGCTGCTGGTGGAGGATGAGGCAGCGGTGCGCGGCCTGGCTGAGCGCGTGCTTGCCCGGCGCGGCTGGCATGTGCGCGCAGCTGCTGACGGTCAGGCAGCGCTGCGCCTGATGGCGTCCGGCGAGGCGCCGGACCTGTTGGTGACCGACGCCGTAATGCCCGGCATGGGAGGGCCGGAACTGATCGGCCGGCTGCGTGCGCATCGACCCGATCTACCGGTGATCCTGGTCTCCGGCTACGCAGAGGAGACGTTGCGCACTGACCTGCGCCGCGACTCGATCGACTTCTTGCCCAAGCCCTACAGCCTGGCAGCGCTAGGCGAGCTGATGGACAGGCTGGTGCCGGCCGCGTCGGTCCGCAGGCCTGCGGGCTCGACGTTGTTCGTTCATAGTCCGTTCTAAAGGTTAACAAGCGAACAAGGCATGAACATTTATTGTGTCGTTGCTCCATCAGGCGGTTGCTTGAGCCTCGGCAACTATGACACAGTGCGCAGCGAAGACACGCCGCAGGCGAATAACTCGTCTGTTCTGACAGCGCCAGGTTGCGTGGTCGACCCGGAGATTGGCTTTCATGGAAAAGAACAAGGCGCTGGACGCCGCGCTCAGCCAGATCGAGCGGGCGTTTGGCAAGGGTTCGGTTATGCGCATGGGCCAGCGCCCTGGTGACGAGCAGATCGAGGTCGTCTCCTCCGGCTCGCTCGGCCTTGACCTCGCACTCGGCATCGGCGGCCTGCCGCGGGGCCGCATCGTCGAGATCTACGGTCCGGAGAGCTCCGGCAAGACGACCCTGGCGCTGCATGCCATCGCCGAGGCGCAGAAGCTCGGCGGCACCTGCGCCTTCATCGACGCCGAGCACGCGCTCGACCCGACCTACGCCCGCAAGCTTGGGGTCGACGTCGACAATTTGCTGATCAGCCAGCCGGATGCCGGCGAGCAGGCGCTCGAGATTGCCGACACGCTGGTCCGCTCCGGCGCCATCGACGTGCTGGTTGTCGACAGCGTCGCCGCACTGGTGCCGCGGGCCGAGCTCGAGGGCGAAATGGGCGACACGCATGTCGGCCTGCACGCGAGGCTGATGAGCCAGGCGCTGCGCAAGATCACCGGCTCGGTATCGCGCAGCAACACCATGCTGATCTTCCTCAACCAGATACGCCTCAAGATCGGCGTGATGTTCGGCAACCCAGAGACCACGACCGGCGGCAACGCGCTTAAATTCTATGCCTCGATCAGGCTCGAGATCCGCCGCATCGGCCAGATCAAGGATCGCGACGTCGTCACAGGCAACCAGACGCGGGTGAAGGTGGTCAAGAACAAGCTCGCGCCGCCGTTCCGCCAGGTCGAATTCGACATCATGTACGGCGAGGGCATCAGCAAGGTCGGCGAGCTCGTCGACCTCGGCGTCAAGGCGAACATCGTCGAGAAGTCGGGCTCCTGGTTCAGCTACGACAGCCAGCGGATCGGTCAGGGGCGGGAGAATGCCAAGCAGTTCCTGCGCGATCATGCGGACGTCGCGGCGAGCGTCGAGAAGCGGGTGCGCGACCAGGCGGTCGTTGTTGCCAGCACCCTGCTGATCCAGCCCGACGAGGCCGAAGCCGAGGCTGCCGACTGAGAACGCGCGCGCGGGCCCTGATTAGCCGGCCTCTGGACGAACTCTGGCCGGATGCCGCCGCGCTGAACGTCGACGACGAGGCGCTCGTGGCGGCGGCCAGGGCTGTCTTGGTCCGGCATTATAGGCCGTTCTGGCACATGGTCGGGGCGGCGCTGCGCGGTCGTGATGGTCGCATCTGGACCGGTGTGCATCTCGGCGCGACGGTCGGTCGTCTGCAGGTCTGCGCCGAGGCGATTGCCCTGGGTCGGGCTATCATCGACGGCGACGGCTCGGTCGCCTGCGCGGTCGCCGTGCGTCATCCCAAGCCCGACGAGCTCTCGCAGGACCTCGCCGTCGTGCCGCCCTGCGGCGCGTGCCGCGAGATGCTGGTCGATTTCGACCGTGCGGCGGAGGTCATCGTGCCGTTGCCGGCGGGCTTGAGGCGCGTGCCGGTGAGCAGCCTGTTGCCGCTGCCCTATCAGCGGGCGTTCTAGCCAGCGGCGAAGCGGACTAGGGGCTTCGTGCCGGAACCGCGGTTGCGCGAGGCAGGTCCACTCGCGTTCCAAGCCTTACGGGGACACGTCCGGCGCTGGGACGATAGGCGAATTGCCCTCTGGCCGGCATCTTTAACAAGGCTACGTTGGATGCATGAGGCGAAATACCGCAAGATTGCGGTAGCATCGGCATGAGCGCGGATCAGGCTCATTGCCCCAGCTCGGCCGAGGTGAATCGTTTGTTTTCAATGAGTTACTGAAATCTTGCCTATAGGCAAGAAATTCAGTAGTTCTGTCGGCACACCTCACCCGATGGCATTGCTAGCATGATGACGGCATCGTCCCGATCGTGATCGGGTTTGAGATGTTCGGCCGGTCGTGCGACGGCATGCTCACGCGTGACTTCCCTCAGGCCGCCAGCAACTCCGGCTCGACGACGCTGATGCGCGCCTTGATCAGCTTCTCGATGCCGCGCAGATGGCCGCGCTCCGACCGGTCGCAGAAGCTGATGGCGATGCCGGATTGCCCCGCCCGCGCCGTACGGCCGATGCGGTGGACGTAGCTTTCGGGCACGTTCGGCAGGTCGTAGTTGATCACGTGGGTGATGCCGTCGACGTCGATGCCGCGTGCCGCGATGTCGGTGGCGATCAGGATGTTGCAGCGCCCGTCACGGAAATCGCGCAGCGCTCGGTCGCGCATCGCCTGCGACTTGTCGCCGTGGATGGCATTGGCGCGCAGCCCGGAGGCCTCGAGGTGCTGCACGATGCGGTCCGCGCCGTGCTTGGTTCGCGAGAACACCAGCGTCCGCCCGCCGGCGTCGTCGCGCTTGAGAAATTGCGCCAGCAGGGTGCGCTTATGCGACTGCTCGACGAAGCAGACGGCCTGCTCGACCCGCTCGGCCGCCGTCGCCACCGGGCTCACGGCCACCCGCACCGGGTCGTGCAACAGCGTGGCGCTCAGGGCCGCGATCTCGCGCGGCATGGTGGCGGAGAAGAACAGCGTCTGGCGTTGTGCCGGCAGCATGGCGGCAATCCGCCGGATTGGGATGATGAAGCCGAGGTCCAGCATGTGGTCCGCCTCGTCGAGCACCAGGATCTCGGCCAGGTCGAGCCGGATCGCGCCGTCCGACAGATGGTCGAGCAACCGCCCGGGGGTTGCGACCAGGACGTCGACGCCGCGCTCGACCGACTGCGACTGGCGGAACTTCGGCACGCCGCCGAACATCAGCGCCACGCGCAGCCCGGTCTGGCGGCCATAGGCGCGGAAGCTGCCGGCGATCTGCACGGCGAGCTCACGGGTCGGCGCCAGCACCAGAACCCGGCAGGCGCGGCGCACCGGCGGCTGCGGCTTGGCGAGAAGGCGGTGCAGGATCGGCAACGCAAACGCGGCGGTCTTGCCGGTGCCGGTCTGGGCGATGCCCTCGATGTCGCGCCCGGCCAGCGCGATCGGGATCGCCTGCGCCTGGATCGGCGTCGGCACGGTGTAATTCTCCACCGTCAGAGCGCGCAGCAATGGTTCGGCCAGGCCGAGTTCAGCGAATGTCGTCACGTGCGGTTAACCTTGGCTGCGGGCGATAAGCGCCCTCCGGTCAACAGGACCGGTCACCGGCGCTTAGCTCTGAGAGAAAAACTGAGCAGATCGCCAGGGCAACCAGGAACAGCGACATCAGATCGCGCAGTGCTGTGATGGTGGAGGCGCGGTCGAAAGTCAAGCAATTGCTGCATTGCGGCATGTGGCAGGGCGAGGTTGACCTGGCGTAGCGGCGCACCGACAAGCCGGTCATGAGCGCTCTGCCGGTCAGCTGCATCATCTGCCGCGACTATGCCGGGCTGCAGGCGCAGGCGCTTGGTCTGGGCGAGCGGGCCGGGCTCGCCCCGGGGGTGCTGACGATCGAGCCGCGCGCCCCGTGGCGCTGGATGCCGCCGCGCTTCTGGCCCGATGCGCTGCAGGCCGCCGGCCTCGCCGCCCTGACGCCGGGCACGCTCGCCATCACCGCCGGCGGCGCCGGCGGCGCAGTCGGCGCGGCGATGCGCCAACGCGGCGTGCGGGTGGTGCAGGTGCAGGATCCACGCCTGCCGCTCGACCGCTTCGACCTCGTGGTCGCCAACCGCCATGACCGTCTGCGTGGCGACAACGTCGTCAGCGTGCGCACGGCGCTGCACCGCGCCACCCCCGAGCGCCTGGCCGCCGCCCGCCTGCTCTGGGCGCCGCGTCTGGCCGCCCTGCCGCGCCCGCTGGTCGCCGTGCTGGTCGGCGGCAGCAATGGCCGTCATCGGCTGGAGCAGCCCGAAGGCGAGGCGCTGGCCGAGAGCCTGGCGCTGCTGATGCGCCGCGACCGTGTCGGCCTGGCGCTCACCGCCTCGCGCCGAACCTCGCCTGCGGTGCGCGAGGCGCTCCGTCGGCATCTCGCCCCGCTCGGCGCCTGGCTGTGGGACATGGCGGGAGAGAACCCGTATTACGGCTTGCTCGCCTGCGCCGACGCGATCGTGGCGACGGTCGACAGCGTCTCGATGGTGTCCGAGGCGGTGGCGACGTCGGCGCCGGTGCTGCTGGCCCGCCTGCCCGGACGCTCGCGGCGCATCGACGGCTTCATGCAGTCGATGGTCGACGAAGGCCGGGCGCGAGATTTCAGCGGGCGGCTGGAGATCTGGGACGTGCGACCGCTCGATGACACGCAGGAGGCGGCGGACGCGATGCGCCGTCGGCTTGGCCTCTGGTGAAGTGCAGAAGAAGGAAGCCCAGGGCTCTGCCCTGAACCCGCTGGGGCCCGCGGCCCCAGACCCCATTTCGTTTGGAGTCTAGGTCGTCACTTTCTTGCTTGGAGAAGCCATTCGATCCTGCGTCCCACGGCACCGAGCGCGCCGATGAGGCACACGCCATAAATGGATTTTAAAGGCTCCGCCTTTAATGGGGTCCAGGGGCAAAGCCCCTGGCCTCTCTGTCTTTTTCCCAATTTGCTGTAGTTCAGGCGGCCATGCTCGACATCAGGACCTTCGATGCCGCTCAGGGCGGCAACGTGCTCTACAAGGCGTTCGCCCATCCGCTCGTGGCTGAGCGCATGGCGGCGCTGGGTCGCCGTCTGGCTGCCGCCGGCCCGCTCGCGCTCTATGATCCGGACGGCGTCGCCGATGCGCTCTGGGCGCTCAATCCGCAGATGCCGGCGCCGGGCGAGTGCTACGTGCATGACGTCGAGCAGCTCGGCCGCCGGCGTGTCGGCCTGGCGACGCGCCCGCTGACCGAGATCGCCCGGTCCGAGGCGGCGAGCCTGCTGATCGCCGGCTTCGACACGGCGCGGGTCGAGGCCAGGATCGCGCCCCTGCTGCCGGCCGGCCTCGCCGTCGTCTCGCTCGACGCCGCGCGGCTGCCGGAGGCGATGCTGACCAACCCGCGGCGCACCCTGGACCGGCTGAACTTCGCCACCAACTTCGCCTTCTTTCGCGACGCCGGCGGCTTGTCGACGCGGCTGGTGACAGCGAACTACTGGGCCAATCACGGGGCCGGGGCCATGCGGCTCTGGCTGCGCCTCTATGACGGCGGCGGCCGCGTGCTCGCCGAGTGGGAGCAGGCGCTCGCCGAGGCGCCCGGCGGCATCGTCATCGACAGCCGCGAGGTGCGCGCCCGCTTCGACCTGCCGGAGTTCACCGGCCAGCTGTTCATTCACGCGATCGGCGCCGCTGGGCACGACGTCGTCAAATACGCGCTCGACACCTATGGCCACGACGGCGAACCGAGCCTGTCGGTGACGCACGACGCCAATGCCTGGCCGTCCGATCGCTATGCCGGCCTGCCGGCGCCGCGCGCCGACGAGCGCGTGACCTTGTGGCTGCAGAACAGTCATGCCGTGCCGATCCCCGCCGGCGCGGTCACGCTCGACCGCATGGGCGCCGAGCAGCCGGTCGCGCTGCCGCACTCGGTGCCGGCCTTCGCCTCGCTCGGCGTCGACGTCGGCGCCGTGCTGCCGGACCTCGCCTGGCCCGCCCAAATCGAGGTGCGCTCCGGCCGGCACGTGGTGCGGCCGCGCTACGAGGTGGAGCGCCTCGGCCGAACCCGCATCGCCCACATGAACGTCGAGCGCGCCGATCTGCGCCCCGACCCGGGCATCGCGACGCTCAGCCCGCTGCTGGGTCGCGGCTACATCCTGCCGTTCCCGATCCTGCCGCGCGAGCGGTTCCGCTCGGTGGTGCTGCCGACGCCGATGGCCGAAAGCCAGAGCAGCCTGCCGCTGCGGCTCGACGTCTTCGACCGCGACGGCCATCCCGTCGCCAGCCGGTTCCTGGGCAACCTGCCGCGCCGCCATGCGCTCGCCCTCGATCTGGACGCGTTCGACGTTGAAGCCGGCCATGCCGAGCTGTGCTACGATTTTACCGAGGGTGGGCTGGCGGATGGCTGGCTGCACGCGCTGGTGCGCTACGAGGACCGGCGCACCGGGCACGCGGCCGAGAGCAGCTTCGGCTCGCACGTCTTCAACACCGCAATGACCTACCGCGACGAGCCGCAGAGCTATGCCGGCCCGCCGCCAGGCCTCTCGACGCGGCTTTTCCTCAAGCTCGGCGAGCGCGACCAACCGAGCTTCGCCGCCCTGATCTATCCCGCCTCCGCCGCCTGGCACCCGCGCTCGGCGACGCTGCTGATCCTGCACGATGCGGCTGGCGGCGTGCTCGCTGAGCGGCCACTGCAGATCGCCTGCTCGGGTTCGGCGCTGGTGTTTCCGCACGAGCAGTTCGGCCCGGCGCTGATCGCGCAGGCGGGGAGGGGAGGCTACGTGCTGGTGCGCGACGCCACCTGCCGGCTGTTCGGCTATCACGGGCTGATGACGCAGGCCGGTGCGTTTTCGCTTGATCACATGTTCGGCTTCTAGAGCCTGTTATTGACGCTGGAAGGGATGTCGGAAGGAGTCTTCTTTTTCTGAAGAAAAAGAAGCAAAAAGACTTTTATCCATTTGTACGTTTTCGGCGGTTAACGTCGGACTCCAGTGGATAAAAGTTCTTTGGTTCTTTCTTTCAAGAAAGAACAAGCTGTTACGCCTGCGAAGCCTATGTAGCCTTTAGAACCGCGGACGAGCGAACCCGGCCGACCACGCGCCGTTCTGCGAGCGAAGGAGCAACCGATGACCACCAGCAGCAAGATACCCGCCACCGACCGCTCGACCGGCGGCCCGGGCAGCAGCCACGTAAACCACGACAAGCCGCATGACAGTGCCGGTGCGCACCACCAGAACAAGGCCGAAGAGCACAAGCATCCGAACGAGCAAAACAGCACCGGCGGCGGCACGAAGCACGAGAAGCGTGACCTCGGCGAAGGCGGGCGCTCCTAGACCTCTCAAACTCGCGTCGTACGGGAGTGGCGTCGATCGCCGGGACCTAGATGTCCAGCTCCCCCGCGCTCTTCGCCCGCTCCTGAATGAACTGGAACCGCAACTCGGGCCGACGGCCCATCAGGCTTTCGACCATGGTGCTTGTTTCCAGCCGGGTCTCGGGCGTCGCCATCACCTTGAGCAGGGTGCGTCTGGCCGGGTCCATGGTGGTGTCGCGCAGAGCGGTGGGCGGCATCTCGCCCAGGCCCTTGAAGCGGCTGATCTCAACCTTGGCGCCGGCCTTGAAGCCGGAGCGCAGCTTGCGGTCGCGGTCGGCGTCGTTCATCGCATAGAGCGACTTTGCGCCTTGGGTGAGGCGATAGAGCGGCGGCTGGGCCAGGTAGACGTGGCCGAGCCGGATCAGCTCGGGCAGCTCGCGGTAGAAGAACGTCATCAGCAGCGAGGCGATGTGGGCGCCGTCGACGTCGGCGTCGGTCATCACGATGACCCGGCCGTAGCGCAGCCGGCCGGCCTCGAACCGCTCGCCGACGCCGCAGCCCAGCGCCTCCACCAGGTCCTTGAGCTCCTGGTTCTGGCGCAGCTTCTCGACGCTGGCGCTGGCGACGTTGAGGATCTTGCCGCGCAGCGGCAGCACCGCCTGGGTGTTGCGATTGCGCGCCTGCTTGGCCGAGCCGCCGGCGCTGTCGCCCTCGACCAGGAAGATCTCGGTGCGCGCCGCCTCCTCGGAGGTGCAGTCCGCGAGCTTGCCCGGCAGGCGCAGCCGGCGCGTCGCCGATTTGCGCGGCGTGTCGCGCAGCTCGCGCCGGCGCAGCCTGTCCTCGGCGCGCTCGATGACGAAGGCGAGCAGGCCGTCCGATTGCGTCGGGTTGCCGGCGAGGAAGCTGTCGAAGCGGTCGCGCAGCGCCTGCTCGACCAGCCGCGTCGCCTCCGGGCTGGTCAGCTTCTCCTTGGTCTGACCCTGGAACTGCGGCTCGCGCACGAACACCGACAGCTTGCCGACGGTGCAGCCGAGCAGGTCCTCGACCGTGATCGCCGCCGCCCGCTTGCTCTGGCCGCGCTGCTCGCCCCAGGCGCGCAGGCCCTTCAGCAACGCGTTGCGGAACCCGGCCTCGTGGGTGCCGCCCTGCGTCGTCGGCACGGTGTTGCAGTACGAGGCGAGATGGCTGTCGCCGCGCTCGACCCAGGCGACCGCCCACTCGGCGCGCCCGGTCTCCTGCCCGCGGGCGTGGGGTAAAATCGCCTCGCCGGCCCACAGCTCCGGCACGGCGAGCGCTGTCGTGCCCAGATCCTCGGTCAGGCTGTCGCGCAGCCCGCCGGGGAAGTGTAGCAGCGCCTCGGCCGGCACCTCCTCGCCGCGCAGCAGCGACGGCTCGCAGCTCCAGCGGATGCGCACGCCGCGAAACAGGTAGGCCTTGGAGCGGCAGAACCGGTATAGCCGCGCCGGCGAGAAGTGCTGGGCGCCGAAAATCTCCGGGTCCGGGCGGAAGCGCAGCTGGGTGCCGCGGCGGTTCTGCACCGGACCGGCATTCTCGATCCGCCCGAGCGGCAGCCCTCGCGCGAACGCCTGCCGGTAGAGCACCCGGTCGCGCGCCACCTCCACCTCCAACCGCTCGGCCAGCGCATTCACCACCGAGCTGCCGACGCCGTGCAGCCCGCCCGAGGTCGCATACGCCTTGCCGGAGAACTTGCCGCCGGAGTGCAGCGTGGTGAGGATCACCTCGAGCGCGCTGCGATCCGGGAATTTGGGGTGCGGGTCCACGGGGATGCCGCGGCCGTTGTCGCGCACGGTGAGCCAGTCGCCCGCGGCGAGCGTCACGTCGATCGCGCTCGCATGGCCGGCGACCGCCTCGTCCATGGCGTTGTCGATGAGCTCGGCGGCCAGATGATGATAGGCGGTCTCGTCGGTGCCGCCGATATACATGCCCGGACGGCGCCGTACCGGCTCCAGCCCCTCCAGCACCTCGATGTCCTTGGCCGAGTAGTCGTGCTCGGGAGTGGCCTCCCGGGCAGAGGACTTTATGGCCGCAGGCTTGGCGCGCTTTGCCTCGCCGCGCTTGCCGGCGCCGGGCGTGGAGGAGAAGAGGTCGTTCATGCTGTGTTCCCGGCCGATCGCCGCAACCTAGCGTTGGGCGGCGCGCCGGAGCAAGCGCCCGGCCGAACAGGCCGGGCGCTCGTCGCCTCAGGTCGAGCTGTCGTTGCCGTCGCCGTCGCGCATCTGCCCGGTGGGCTCCTGCACGTGCGCCTCGAGGAACCACAACTGCTTGTCGATGCCGCGGCTGACCTCGGTGAACAAGTCGGCGGTGTCCGGATCGCCGGCCTCGTCGACCTCGTCAATGTTCTTGCGCAGCGCGTTGCCATACTGCGCATAGCGGTCGATCAGCGCCGCCAGATGGTCGGCGATGGCGTAGACGTCGGTGGGATAGGGCGCCAGCGCGCTTGCCGCCGAGACCGCCTGCGCCGTGCCCTTGGCGGTGCCGCCAAGCTGCGTCGCGCGCTCGGCCATCTCGTCGTTCCACTCGTCCTGCTCGGTGCGGAAGCCGTCGAGCATCAGGTGGATGCCGATGAACTGCGGCCCCTTCAGGTTCCAGTGCGCCTGCTTGGTCGCGAGCGCGAGGTCGATGCCGTCGGCCAGCCGCGCGTTCAGCATCTCAATCGCGGCGGCTTTGGCGTTGCTCTCGAGGTTATTGCGGGTGCGATGAAAGCGGTTGCGGGTGGGCTTGTCGGGCGCTGCTGTGCTGCTGGACATCGTTTAGAACTCCTGCTGTCCGGTGTGGCCCAGACAACGTTGGTCGCGATGCACCGTTGCGCCGGGAGGCGGCAGGGCAGCAAGGCAAGGGGCTTCGCCCCTTGACCCCATCAAAGGCGGAGCCTTTGAAATCCGTTCGTTTATTATGCTCCTGCGGCGAGTTCGGTGATGCGGGGGCAGAATTGAGTGGCTTCGCCAAGCAAGGCAGAACGAGATTGACTCCAGGTGAATGGGGTCTGGGGCCTCGGGCCCCAGCGGGTCCAGGGCAGCGCCCTGGCCTTGCTTTACCTTCATTCCTTCACCCCTTCGCCCGATGCACGTCATGCACGGCGATGCCCTCCTCGGCCGGCGGCACGGTCAGCCAGTCCTCGTGCATCAGCGTCTGCCGGGTATCGCGGCATCCGGCCTCCCAATGCTCGCGCATCGAGGCGGCCGAAAACTCGTAGTCCTTGACCTGACTTTCATAGGCCGCCTCCTGGTAGATCAGGTGCAGGATCGAGTAGCGCGGCACGCTGCTCAGCTGCCGTTTGAGCGCCCGCTCCTCGGCATCCAGCATCTCCTCAGGTAGCCGGTCGAGCAGCTTCTTGAGCTGTCCCTGGCCGCGCAGCAGCCGCGCGTAGTACTGCGTGACCGAGCGTGTTCGCGACGAGTACATGATGTCCTTCTGCCGGGCCATGACCTCCAGCAGGTCGCGCGGCAGGTCGCCGCGGGCGCTGAACAGGTCGACCTGGAACACCAGCATGTCATCGCTGCCGGCATTGTCGAGCAGGTGCTGCAGCGGCGTGTTGGACACCAGGCCGCCATCCCAGAACCAGTCGGTACCGACCCGCACCATCGGTAGCGCCGGCGGCAGCGCGCCCGAGGCCAGCACGTGCTCGGCCCCGAGCCTCAGATGAGCGTTGTCGAAATACGAGAAGTTTCCGGTCGTGATGTTGGTCGCGCCGACGGCGACGCGGATTTGGCCGGCGTTGATCAGGTCGAAGTCGATCAGCCGGTTCAGGGTCTGGCGGAGTGGCGCGTTGTCGTACAGGCTGGTCGCCTGGCGCGAGCCGCGCGGTGCGAACCAGGGCCCAGGGAACAGTGGCGAGAAGAAGCTCGGCTGACCCAGCAACGTCGTCATCATCGACGACACGCCGTTATAGACCCGCCGCATCACGTCGCCTTCCGGCGGCATCAGTCCAAGCGGACGGGCGGTGATCGTCTCCCAGAACTCGCGCAGCCGCTCCAGCCGCCGCTCGCGCGGGTTGCCGGCGATGATCGCCGCGTTGATGCCGCCGATCGAGACGCCGGCGATCCAGTCCGGGTCGTGCCCCGCCTCGTGCAGCGCCTGGTAGACGCCGGCCTGGTAGGCGCCGAGCGCGCCGCCGCCCTGCAGCACCAGCCCCACCTTCGGCCGGGCGCGACGCTCGGCCGGCGCCTCCGAGATGGCCGGGCCGGCGCCCACCGGTCCTATGCCGCCCTGCCATTGTGCATCCATTGGCGCTGACGCTCCGTTCGGTTGTTTCGGTTGGCCGTCGCGGCCGCTATCACGGCGGCACCCTAGGTTGAGCGCAGGAGAATGGTCCATGGCAGGCACATCCGGCACGCTGCGCGGCAAGGTCGCCCTGGTCACCGGCTCGACAAGCGGCATCGGCCAGGGCATTGCCGAGGCGCTGGCCGCCGAGGGCGCGGCGGTGATGCTCAACGGCCTCGGTGAGGCGGGCGCGATCGAGGCGGCGCGCGCAGAGCTTGCCGCGCGGCACGGCGTGACGGTGCTGCATGACGCGGCGGACATGACCCGCCCCGAGCAGATCGCCGCCCTGGTGCGACGCACCGAGGCCGAGCTCGGCGGCCTGCACATCCTGGTCAACAATGCCGGCATCCAGCACACTGCGCCGATCGAGGACTTTCCCGCCGAGCGGTGGGACGCGGTGATCGCGATCAACCTTTCCGCCGCCTTTCACGCCATGCAGGCGGCGATCCCGGCCATGCGCGCCGCTGGCTGGGGGCGGATCATCAACATCGCCTCGGCGCACGGCCTGGTCGCCAGCATCCACAAATCCGCCTACGTGGCCGCCAAGCACGGCCTCGTCGGCCTGACCAAGGTCGCCGCACTCGAGCTTGCCGATGCCGGCGTCACCGCCAATGCGATCTGCCCCGGCTGGGTGCTCACCCCGCTGGTGGAGCGCCAGCTGGAGGCGCGCGCGGCTCGCGAGGG
>CAXMMR010000035.1:57500-90509 GCA_963692975.2 Acetobacteraceae bacterium
GGGAAACAGCCCAGACCACCAGCTAAGGCCCCCAAATCGTGGCTAAGTGGGAAAGGATGTGGGAATTCCAAAACAACCAGGAGGTTGGCTTAGAAGCAGCCATCCTTTAAAGAAAGCGTAATAGCTCACTGGTCTAATAGAGATCCTGCGCCGAAGATGTAACGGGGCTCAAGCCACGTGCCGAAGCTGTGGGTGTAAATATCAGCGCAAGCTGAGATCTACGCGGTAGCGGAGCGTTCCGTAGGCCTGCGAAGGGAGATCGGGTGACCGCTCCTGGAGGTATCGGAAGTGCGAATGCTGACATGAGTAGCGACAAACAGAGTGAGAAACTCTGTCGCCGAAAGTCCAAGGGTTCCTGCGCAAGGTTAATCCGCGCAGGGTGAGCCGGCCCCTAAGGCGAGGGCGAAAGCCGTAGTCGATGGGAAACAGGTGAATATTCCTGTGCCTGCCAGAAGTGACGAATGCGATGTGTTGTCGGGTCTTATCGGATTGATCCGGCTTTCGAAGCATTCCGGGAAACAGCTCTGGCGTATAGACCGTACCCGAAACCGACACAGGTGGACTGGTAGAGCATACCAAGGCGCTTGAGAGAACGATGCTGAAGGAACTAGGCAAATTACTCGCGTAACTTCGGGATAAGCGAGACCCGTTTGTGGGCAACCACGGGCGGGTGGCACAAACCAGGGGGTAGCGACTGTTTAGTAAAAACACAGGGCTCTGCGAAATCGAGAGATGACGTATAGGGTCTGACGCCTGCCCGGTGCCGGAAGGTTAAGAGGAGGTGTGCAAGCACTGAATTGAAGCCCCGGTAAACGGCGGCCGTAACTATAACGGTCCTAAGGTAGCGAAATTCCTTGTCGGGTAAGTTCCGACCTGCACGAATGGCGTAACGACTTCCCCACTGTCTCCAGCATCGGCTCAGCGAAATTGAATTCCCCGTGAAGATGCGGGGTACCCGCGGTCAGACGGAAAGACCCTATGAACCTTTACTGCAGCTTTGCAGTGGTATCAGGGGAGCGCTGTGTAGGATAGGTGGGAGGCTTTGAAGCCGGGGCGCTAGCTCAGGTGGAGCCACCCTTGAAATACCACCCTGAGCTCTTCTGATATCTAACCGCGACCGGTCAGCCCGGTCCGGGACCCTGCATGGTGGGCAGTTTGACTGGGGCGGTCGCCTCCTAAAGTGTAACGGAGGCGCGCGATGGTGGGCTCAAGCCGGTCGGACATCGGCTGTTGAGTGCAATGGCATAAGCCCGCCTGACTGCAAGAGCGACAGCTCGAGCAGAGACGAAAGTCGGCCATAGTGATCCGGTGGTCCCGCGTGGAAGGGCCATCGCTCAACGGATAAAAGGTACTCTAGGGATAACAGGCTGATCTCCCCCAAGAGTCCACATCGACGGGGAGGTTTGGCACCTCGATGTCGGCTCATCACATCCTGGGGCTGGAGCAGGTCCCAAGGGTTCGGCTGTTCGCCGATTAAAGTGGTACGTGAGCTGGGTTTAGAACGTCGTGAGACAGTTCGGTCCCTATCTGCCGTGGGTGTTGGAGACTTGAGAGGATTTGTCCCTAGTACGAGAGGACCGGGATGAACAGACCTCTGGTGAACCGGTTGTCGCGCCAGCGGCACGGCCGGGTAGCTATGTCTGGACGGGATAACCGCTGAAAGCATCTAAGCGGGAAACCCACCTCAAAACCAGGTCTCCCAGAGGGCCGTGATAGACCATCACGTCGATAGGCCAGATGTATACGGACGGTAACGTCCTCAGCTAACTGGTCCTAATCGCCCGATCGGCTCGTGATCAACCACCATGCATAGCAACGATCCACGCCAATATCGGCGCAGATTCCAAACACGACAGACCACTCACTCAGCAAATGCCGTCACACCAGAACCTGCACCCCCCTGATCACCGATCAGGGTGGGCTTGATGACCTGGTGGCCATGGCGGGGTGTCCGCACCCGATCCCATACCGAACTCGGCCGTGAAAACCCCCAGCGCCCATGATACTGCACCTCAAGGTGCGGGAAAGTCGGTCGCCGCCAGGTCTTCAAACCCACCCACACACACATCACCCACGCGGGGTGGAGCAGCCCGGTAGCTCGTCAGGCTCATAACCTGAAGGTCACAGGTTCAAATCCTGTCCCCGCAACCAAACACACAGCCCCAAAAAGCAATATGCCGCCAAACCTCAGGCAAAATAAGCAAAAGGCTTCTGCTTCCTTTCTCCAGAAAAGAAGAACCTTGTCTTTATCAATCTATAGCAGGCGCGCAAGCTTGCCCGGGCCGGTCTGTCGCCAGCAGCAGCTAGTGGAGCGGACCGGACGACGTGCGCGGCATTTCCTTCTCGCTCGCCACTGACGGCGCCCCGCGCGGCTTAGGCCAGGCCAGGGTCAAAGCCCCTCCCCGAGCCTCACGCTTAGCGCGGCATTGGCGGCGCTTCGTGATGCGACTCTTCATCGTGTTGCGGGGCGGCCCAGGGTAGGTCGCGCATGAAGGTCACGATGTCGTCCTTGGCACTGGTGGCGATCGCCTGGGGATATTGGAAGCGGAAGACGACGGCACGGTTGCGACCTCTGCAGCAGAACGCGTAGGCGTCCATGACGGTCGGTTCCGGCCGGACGGTGGTGATGTTGTCGTATGCGACGACCAGCTCGCGGCCACTTTCCTCGATGCCCTCCTGCACGAGGAACGCGTCATCTTGTGCCAGGACACGTAGCGAGGGGTGCAGCCGCATGAGTTCGCGCTGCAAGACTGCCATCTCCGGTTTCGACCGCTCGCTGGTCGCGTTCTCCGTGCTGTCGAACAGGGCCAGGGTGCCGGACCCGACCTTTGCCGGGTAGACGTGCACGATCGCGGTCAGATTGCCAGCCGGGTTATGAAGCGCGTATCCGACGCTGACGGATTGTCCTTTCGGATCCTGGCGGAAGATGTCGAGGCGCTGGAAATGGCCTACCATGGCGGGGAAGACGAAGCCTGACGGCGTGTTGCTGTAAGACGCGTCGCCGACGGGCAAAGGGTCGGCCGGCAGGGACGATGCGTCGGCGCAGGCGCAGAGCAGGTACAGCACGGGCCAGATGCAGTGCCTCCTGGCTGCGGCCGACACCCGCGCGGCTAGCATTGGCCTGAGCGCCGTAGATAGTCGGCGAACGGGTCCCTGTTCGGACCGAGCCTGGCGGCGTGCTCCGCCATGTAGGCGGTGACGTCAAACTCCGGGTTTGGCGACACAATTTGGCTCCGACGATGGGCGAGGAAATGGGCAAGCGGCGCCGCGACCGCGTAGGTCTGGCGATACCAGGCGGGCGCAAACCAGGCGCATGGCGCCATGCCGGCCGCCTCTCCGTGCAGGATGTAGTGCAGCAGCGGGTCGAGCAACGGCGGCGCGGCGGTGTAGAAGGCAGGGTCGAAATACAGGTTCGGCTTGCGGCCTTCCCGCCATCCGGCGCTGCAGTAATGCGCCAGCGGGTCGACTCCGGCGCGACGCAGGTCGTCGCCGTTCAGCAGGTAGTAGCTGGCGTCGAACAGTGCGGACTCTGCGACGATCAGCGCCGGCGGCCGCGGCAGCCGCAGCTCCGCGCGTCCGGTCATGCGATAATGCTGGTAGGGATCGCCGCCGAGGTCGGCGACGTCTGGATAGGCCTGCTGATACCAGGCGGCGTCGAAGCCGGCATTCGGGCTGACGGCGTCCGTATGGCGACGGGCGAGGAAGTCGGCCAGGCAGTTGCGCTCGGCCGCGACCCCGTAACGGGCGCGATACCAGGCCGGGTCGAAGTCGCGGCACGGCCGCAAGCCGGCCGCCTCGCCGCGGCGGAGGTAATGCAGCACCGGATTGTCGAGCCAGCCGTCATCGGCGGTGGCGAGATACAGGGTGGTGTCGAAATAGGCGTTCGGCATTCGGCCCTCGCGCCAGCCGGGGCCATGGAAATGTGCCGCCGGGTCCAGGCCGGCCGCCGCGACGTCGGGGTTCTCGACGCGATACCAGGCGGCGTCGAACAGCCCGGAGGCGGTGAGGGCGGTGAGCGGGTCGGTCATGCTCTGGCATCATCCGATCGGAAGAGAGAAAGGCCAGGACTCTGCCCTGGACCCGCTAGGGGCGGCGCCCCCAGACCCGCGTTCGTCAGACATCATGCGTCACCGCTTTGCGGCAGATCATGTCCGAAGTAGGGCGCACCCGGTCGATTGTGCCAAGCACTCCTTAATGATTGGATTTGAAAGGCTCCGCCTTTGATGGGGTCAAGGGGCAATGCCCCTTGCCTTGCTTGGCTAACGCTTGCGCCGCCGAGGGTCATCCGGAACGGTGCTGTCTTGCCCGTCGCTGATGACCTCGTAGGTGATGAGCGAAGGCTGAGCGTGCACCGCGGTGCTGGCGGCGATTGGTAGGTTGGCCGACTGGCTGGCTGCCGTGGCGGCGGTGTTGGCGCTGGCCAGCGCGGCGACGTTCGGCACCGTGGTCACGCTGATGCCGGTGCTGTGGCCGCCGACCTGCACGTTGGCGGCGTTGACCACCACCAGGGCTGCGAGGTTGGCGTTGCCGGAGGAGCGGATACCGGCCTCGCCGGCGTCGATCTTGCCTTCCGGCGCCACCAGGTTGACGTCGCCGGCCGGCACGCCGGCGACCGGAGCGAGGGTGCCGATGCCGGCGCCCGAGCTCGGCGCGGTGGGCGACACGGTGAGGTCGGCGTAGTTGTCGTAGACGACCGAGGCGGGCGGCACGATCACCGTCGTCTTGGCGCCCTGCCCGGCATTGATGTCGCCCTGGCTCGACCAGATCAGCACATTGCCGCCGAGGGTGGTGAGGATGCGGCTCTGGCCGAGTAGCACGCTGCCCTCCGAGTAGACGTTGATCGCGCCGTTGCCCTGGGTGAGCAGGCCGGCATCGGCGCCTGGCGTCACGCCGTCGACGCCGACGACGGTCTGGCCGCCGGGATCGAGCACGGTGATGGCGCCTCCGGCGTCGGTGCGAATACCGCCGTCGATGGTGCGTGACGGTTGGCTGAGCGCGGCGTCGGCGGCCAGCACCGAGCTGAACAGGGTGAGTGCGCCGGCCGCCCGCGTCGCGTTCGGGAACAGTGCGCCGATCGCTTCCTCGCCCTCTAGGTAGGAGTGGTAGAAGCGGCTGCCCGGATCGTTGTAGTTTAGGCCGCTGACGTTCAGCTCGTTGAAATACACGCCGAGCAGGAACTGGTCGCGCGTCGTCGCCGGCAGCGCGTTGAACGCGGCGAGCGCCGTTCTGGTATCGGCCGTGATGCCCTGGCCGGCGAGGAAGCTCACAAGCTGCGGCAGGTAGTCCTGCACCACTCGCCCGGGCTGGCTCTGCAGCGGCAGGCTGGGATTGGCGATGTTGGCGGCAGTCAAATAGGCCTGGGCGAAGGCGGCGTAGTCCGGACCGTCGGCGCCGAGGCCCGTCAACACGGTGATGCCGGCGCCGGTGCCGCGGGTGAGCGGACCGATGTCGAGCTGCGGGCCGATGCTCTCCAGCACGCCCTGGCTGCCCTGGTAGAGGTTGCGTCCGGCCTGCACCTGCAGCGTGCCCGGGCCGGCGACCTCCAGATTCGCGTAGATCACGTCGTGGCCGGCGGAGACGAGCGAGACGTCGGACGCGCGGTCGTTCAGCACGATGCTGCCGGCGGCGATGACGTTCGGGTCCAGCGTGTCGCGGAAGCCGACGCCCGGCTGGGTGATGCCCGTGCGGTTGGCGGCGGCCGAACCGGCTTGCGACACGCCGAGGCTGACGATGTCGTTGCCGGCCTCGACCTGGACCGGCTTGGCGGCGATCAGCCACTCGCTCGGCGTCTCGTCGCTGTAGCGGCTGGGCACCGTGCTGGCGTTGGAGAAGCTGAGCTGTTCACCGGTCTCCAGGTCGATGATGTCGCCGGTAGCGGCGTAGACTTCCGCCGGCCGAGAGTCGCCCGCGTGCAGGCCGGTGGTGGGCGTGTCCGGGCCGAGGGCGAACAGCGGCAGCAGGGCGCCGCTGAGCGGCACCGGGCCGGCATCGGAGTTGGCGGCGGTGTCGGTGACCAGGGTGCCGGCCTGAGTGATCGACCAGGCGGCGGCGAGGGCCGTCGCCTCGCTGGTGGGGCTGGCGCCGGAGATGTCGACCGCCAGCGGCACGCCGCCGTTCGCCAGGCCGTCGGCGACCACGGAGACGCCGGCGATCAGGGCGAGCTGGCCGGTGGCGGCGGGGGCAAGCTCGATCGCCTCGGGCTGCGGCGCCTGCGCGGTGCCCGGCTGGCCGGCGTAGAGGATGCTGCCATTGGCGGCGGTGACGGTGAGCGTCGGCGGATAGATGAAGCGCAGGTCGGTCGGTGCGTCATTGGCGAGCTGCTGGGTGATGGCGGAGGCCTGGGTCAGCGCATAGGATTGCGGCGACGTGGTCGGCACGACGGTGCCGCCGGCCGAGAACAGGCTGATTGCGGTGCCTGCGGTCCAGCTGCTGAACCAGGCGCTGCCACCCGACGCGGCGGTGACCACGTCGCCGTTGCCGGCGGTGTAGGTGAGTGGCGCGGCGAGCTGCTCGCTGATCCGCGTCGGGTCGGCGGCGCCACCCAGCACCAGGGTGCCGCGTGTCGCGATGCTGACGGCGCCCTCGCCGGGGGCGACGACGAAGCCGCCGCTCGCCGCCTCGATCGTATCGGCGGTGAAGGGGCTGGTGACGCGCGGGTCGTCGGCGACAGCCCGGCCATAATCGGCAGTGTCCTGGTAGATCCGGCCGACCGAGGCGGCGGCGACGGCGATGTTGCCGCGCAGGTCGGTCAGCGTGCCGTCGACGGCGTTGTTCGGCAGCGGCCCTTCGGACGGCGTGTAAAGGTTGTTGACCAGCGGCACCTCGCTGGCACCGTTGATCGCGCCCGCGACCGAGAGCGTGAGCGCGCCGCCGCCGGTCTGGATGACCTGGCCGTTCTCGACCCTGGTCGTGCCGAGCACGGCGAGGTCGAGGCCCTGGCCGTCCAGCGCGTCGCCTGCGATGCCAGGCCGCGTCGTGACCCCGGCATCGCCGCCGGCGATGACGACGAGGTTGCCGCCGCCGAGGGTGCCGAAGCCGGTGAAGCCGGTCAGCACCGGCTGGGTGGAGAAGACGGTGCCGGCGCTGTCGAGCGGCAGCACGTAAGTGCCGAAGTTGATCCAGCTGGCGGTCTCCTGCCCGTCGCCGCCGGCCTGGCGGAACAGCGTGTCGCCGAGATTGTCGCTGCCGGGCGCGGTGGCGCTGGTCTGGGTGATGTCTCCGAGCACGTCGCGGCCGGCGGCGACGTGCACGTTGCCGCCGCCACTCGGATAGTTCGCCTGGTAATTCACGCCGGTGGAGAGCGTGGCGTAGAGCTTGTCGGTGGCGGTGGCGCCCAGCGCGGTGGCCGCCCGCGGCAGGTCGGCGCTCGCGGCGACGTCCGGCGACTGCGCGCCGGCGGTGTAGACGCCGAACGGGGTGCTCTCGACGACCGAGCCGGCGGCGACGAGGTCGAGGGTGCCGGTGCCGGTGCGCAGCACGCTGTAAGAGGGCAGGTTGTGCAGCGTGCCGCCGTAATGCTGGTCGGCGAGCACGATGTCGCCCGGGTTTTCCGAGGGCGCCAGCGTGTTGGCGCCGGCCTGGGTCAGCACCGGCTGGACCGCTGCCGTGTCGGCGCCGGCGAGGTTGGCGCCGGAGACGAGGCGTAGCGACCAGGACAGCGAGCCGGCCGGCAGCAGCGCGGCGTCGGCGAAGATCTGACCTTGCGGCGTGGTGGCGGCGGTGCCGGCGCGCTCGCTGGGGGTGCCGACGAAGGCGAGGGTGCTGCCGGCCGGGACTAGGCCGCCGGCCGGCACGGTGAGGTTGCCGAGCAGCCCGACGGGGGCGGCGAAGTCGGAGAGCGGGACGCCGGCCGGCCAGGTCAGGGCGTCGATCGCGATCGCTTGCGGCAGCCGCGCACCGGTGCCGAGGGTGGTGCCGGCCGGCAGCACGGTGCCGGCAGGGATGATCTGGCCGAGGGCGAAGGGGCCGGTGGCGCCGGTGGCGACGAACTCGCCGGCGACGGTCACCGCGTCGGCCAGCGTCACCGGCGCGTCGCTGGTGATCGCGGGCACGGCGGTGTTGGCGTTCAGCGTGCCGCCGGTGATCGGCAGGGCGTAGCCGAGGACGTCGCTGTTCTCGATGGTGGTTGGGCTGGTCGCCGCCGCGTTCGCGGCACCGCGCAGGACGATCGGCGCGGGGGTGGCGGCCGGGATCACCAGGTCGACGGCCGTGACCCCGCTGCGCAGCGACCAGCCGTCGTCGTCCGGGTTGCGGGTGGCGGCCGTCGTGCCGTCCGGCGGCGGCGCGAAGCCGTCGGTGATGCTGCCGTAGACGGCGAGGCTGCCGGCCGAGCGCAGCACCAGCGTGCCCGGCTCTCCCGAGCCGACGATGGCGGGGTTGGCGTTCGGGCCGTAGCGCAGGCCGACGAGGTCGAGGTCGCCGACGACCGACAGGCCGGTGGCGGCGCTGCCGTCGATCTCGACGCCCGGGCGGACGTGGAACACGCCGGTGTCGACCAGGCCGGCCAGGCCCGTCGCGGCGGGCACGCCGTTCGGCTCGGCGGCGGCGATGTAGGCGCGGTTGTCGGCATCGACCTGGTCGAGCCCGATGGCGCCGGCGTTCACCACCGTGCCGGCCGCGGTGAGGTTGGTCTGGGTGACGATGCCGGCGGTCGGCGCGTAGCTCGTGAACGCGTCCAGCGCGACGCTGCTGGCGCCGGTCAGCGCGAGCGGGCCGGGGGCGGCGACGGCGACGCCACCATCGGCAAGCCGCGGCGCCGACAGGGTCAGTGTGCCGCGCGCCACGCCGTCGGCCGAGGCGAGGTCGATGGCGGCACCCGGCTGCAGGGCCAGCGTGCCGGCGGCGGCGGCAAGCGTGATGGTCGGCGCGTTCAGGGCCGGGATCGGCTGGCCGTACTGGTCGACATGCAGGGTGGTGGCGGCGGCATCGAGCACGGCGCCACCGGCGAGGGTGAGGTTCTGGCCGGCGGCCAGGCTGATGCTGCCGGGCGTGGCGCCGCTCGCGTCGACCGTGCCATTGACCTGCAGGCTGCCGGCATCCACGGCGACGCTGACGCTGCCGGCGCGCAGCGCGCCATTCAGCGCCAGGTTGCCGTTGGCGATCTCGAACTGGCGGGCGCCGGTCAGTCCGCCGGAGTCGAGCCGGGCGTTCAGGCTGTCGAACGCCGTCTGGTTGAGAGTCGCGGCGGCGAGGTCGAGCGAGCCGCCGGTCGTGCCGGCGGCGGCGATCGTGCCGTCGAGGGCGACCGTCTGGCCGGGCGCGAGCGCGGTGGCTTGCAGGCTGCCGCCGCTCGCACCGGCGCCCGACAGGTCGATGGCGGCGGCGGCGTCCTGCCTGATGCTGCCGCCGGTGCTGGCCAGGACCAGCGCGCCGCCGGCGGCGGGCTGGGTCTGGCCGAAGATGCTGACGGTGCGGCCGGACAGGTCGGTGCGCGAGCCGGCCTGCAGCGCCACGTCGCCGGTCGCCTGCGCCGCCAGCCGGCCGCCGGGCAGGATGATGGTGCCGGCATCGGCGATGCTGGCGGCATCGAGCTCCAGCGCGGCACCCAGAGCGGCGGTGCCGGGGTCGGTGGCGGCGCCGCCGCCGGAGATCGCGAGCGGGCCGGAGACGGCGTAGCGCATGCTGGAGCCGGCCGCGCCAGTCAGCAGCGGCGTGGCGATCGTGAGGCTCGCGGGGCCGGCGCGCAGGGCGCCCGCTGGGGCGGCGGCGAGGGTTAGCGAGCCGGCGCCATTGGCGGTGACCTCGGTGCTGGCGGCGAGGCTGACATTGGCAAAACCCTGGATGGTGCGGTCCTGGATTAGGCCGCTGATCGGCTGGCTGTCGGCCGGGCTGCCGAACACCAGGGTCTGTGCCGCGATCACCAGCGCGCCGGTGCCGTAGCCAGGACCGGCGACGGTGTTGAAGATCGGCCCGACGGGTGACGCGGCGGCGGCGGTGCGGGTCCAGGTCAGGTTGCCGGCGGTGATGCGGGCGGTGTCGGCCGGGCCGCCGATGCCCTCGATCGCCGGCGTGTCGAGGGTGAAGTTCTGCAGGCTCGAGCGGCCGGTCGCGGGATTAAGGGTGTCGAGGTCGACGTCGCCGTAGAGGTCGATGGCGCTCGTCGCGCCCAGCGTCAGCGAGGCCAGCGCCGGCACGCCGGCCGCCGGGTCGCCGGCGAGCAGGGCGGCGAGCACCGGCTGGGTCAGGTTCACGCCCGTCGGCAGGGTGGCGCTGGCGGCGGCGGCGTTCAGCGCCGCGGCGCTGCCGATGTTGATGGTGCCGACGTCGAAGGCGACGGCGGCGGCGCCGAGCCGCACGCCTTGGCCAATGCCGACGTCGCCGGCGGTGAGGAAGTCGATCGTGCCGCCCGACAGCAGGGTGGCGCCGGAGGCGACGCTGACCGGGGCGGCCGCCGCCGGGCTGCTCGGCAGGGTGGTCAGCGCGCCGTTGGAAATCGCAAGCACGGTGGGCGGCGAGCCGGCGCCGACATTGGCGTAGACGATGCCGCTCGCCGTCGCGTCGTCGACCGGCAGGCCGGCGCCCACGGTGTCGATCGTGCCGCCGGCTTTGATGGTGATGCCGCCGGCGGCGCTCGAGATCAGGAAGACCTGCGGCGCGGCGAGCCGGGCGCCGCCGGCCAGGGTGATCGCCGAGCCGATGGGCAGGGTGTCGTAGCCCGGGGTGAACTGGACCGTGCTGCCGCTCAGCGCCTCCTGGCCGCCAACGGACAGGGTGGCGCCGCCGGCATTGCCAGGGGCGACCAGCGCGTCGAGCGCGCTCGCGGCGATCGAGACGTGCGTCGGATCGAGTGCTGCGTGGTCGGCGACGATGTCGAGCGGGGTGCCGTTGGCGACCACGTTGACGGTGGCGCCGTAGCCGCCGGCGGCGGGCTGCAGGCGGACATCGCCGGCGGTGGCGAAGGCGAGGGTCGGGCTGGCGGCGACCTCGGCGGCGATCACCAGGTCGAGCGTCTTGGCGTCCACGGGCAGTTGCGGGCGGGCGTTGCCGAACAGGCCCGCCTTGGTGCTGACGAAGCTGCTGTAGCTGGTCTCGTCGTAATCGGACTCGGCGCGCACGACGCTGCCCGGGGTGATGCTGGCGAGGATCGGCAGGTGGGTTGCGACCGGGGTGCCGGCGTAGTCGATGGTGGTGCGGATCTGGGTGGCGCCATCGGTGAGGGCGACGTTGCCGGGCAGGCCGAGCGGCTGGCCGGGGTCGAGCTCGACCCGGTAGCCGCCGGGCAGCAGCGCCTCGTTGGAGGGCTCCAGTGTGTAGCGGCCGGCCGGCACGCCAGGCACGCCGGCCGGGATCACGATCTGCTCGCCTATCACGGGCATCGAGCCGGCATAGGCGGTGGCCGCACCTGCCGCCGCGGAGGGGGTCGCGACGAGAGGCTGCGGCCCGGCGACGATGGCGTAGACCGGGTCGGCGGCCAGGGTCAGCCCCTCGGCGGCCGCAATGCCGCTGCCGAGCGCGCCGATCGGCGTGGTGAGCACGTCGGTCGAGCCGCCGCGGCCGGAGACGAAGGCGGCGCCCGTAAGCTTGCCGCCGCCGGCGAGGTCGATCAGCGAGCCGGCCTGCACCAGCACTGCCTGGCCGAGCAGGGCGAGCGCGGGACCGGCGATCGGGCCGGCGGTGGCGACGGCGGCACCGTTCTCGGTGTAGCTGACGTCGTCGGCGGTGCCGCCATAGGGGATCGAGAGGCCGGCGGCGCTGACCGAGGTCACGCTGCCGGGCAGCAACGCGACGGTGTCGGTGTAGGAGCTCGCGTCCGGCAGCGACCCGCCGGCGATCGAGCCGGCGGTGACCAGGCCGACCGCGCCGAGGGTGAGGTCGCCCTGCGGCGCGACCAGCACGCCGCCCTGCTCGACGACGCCGGCGGCGAAGGCCAGGCTGCCGCCGGCGGAGAGCGGCCCGGCTGGCTGGGCCGCGGTGCTGCGGCCGAGGCTGATCGTGCCGTCGGCGAGGAACTGGTTGGCGGTGCTCGCGGCCGGGATCACGGCGGCGCTGCCGGTCGCCGGGTCGATCGCGCCCGGCTGCGGTGGGACGCTGTAGCCGGCGACGACCTGCGTCACGGCGCCGGTCACCGGGTAGAGTTCGGCGGCGGTGAAGGCGAGGTTGCCTGGGCTGATCACGGCGGCGGCCGCGGCGCCGGCGGTGACGTCGCCGAGGAAGCGGATGTCGCCGCTGGCCTCGAAGCGGGCGTTGGCGAAGCCGGCGATGTCGTAGCCGCGGATCGGGATCGCGCCGTTGACGCTGACGAGGCCGAACGGCTCGTCGATGCCGAACAGCACCTCGTCGGCGAAGTCGATGGTGCCTGCGTTGACGGTGAGGCTGCCGTCGCCGGTTTGCAGGGAGGGCGCCCAGGAGCGCGGCGCGGCGGTGGCGCTGCTCGGATTGAAGTTTACCAGCCCCGAGCCGGCGTTGGGCTCGCCGACGCCGTCGAGCAGGACGTAGGGCGCGGAGAGGGTGACGCGGCCGTTCGTGCCGCTCTGCCCGATCGCCAGCGTGTGCAGCTCTACGCTGCGTCCGGCGGCGAGCTGCACGCTGTCCTGGAAGACGATGGCGTCGCCGGCGGTCAGCGAGAGCTGGTCGAAGCCGCCGGCGGCCACCTGGGCGGCGCTGATCCGGGTCTGGCCGACCGGGATCGGGCTTGCGGACGCGCCCGGCTCGAGGCCTTCCGGCAGGCCGCTCGCCGCGGCGGCCTGGCTGACCAGGATCTCGCGCGGGACCCGCAGCGCGTTCGGCTCGCTGAACTCCGGTCCGTTGCCGGGATTGGGCACCGGGGCGGCGACGGTGTCGATCGTGAGGGCGCCGCCGGAGCCGCCCGGGCCGCCTGCGGCGGCGAGCAGCGTGCCGTCATCGTAGAGTCCGGTCTGCGAGCGCAGGGTGATCGAGCCGCCGTCCGAGTCCAGCGTGACCGGCGTCTTCGGCACCGTCTGGCCCTGGCCGAGCTGCGCCAGGGAGAGCACCGGCGAGGTGCCGGCGAGCAGGTCGGTGGTCGCCGTCGTGCCGCTCGCGTCGAGCACCGCGCCGGGCCGGATGATGACCGCCGCGGCGGTGCTGATCGGGTCGCCATCGGCATCGAGCCCGCCGGGGCCGCCGAGCACGATTCTGCCGCCGGCGGGTGCGATGCCGATCGTGCGGCCGTAGGCGTCCCTGCCGTTCGCCGGGAGTGCCGCAACGGTCAGCATTGCGCCGGCGCCGACCCAGACCGACTGGCCCTGGACGTAGCGCAGCGTCTGGCCGCCGGCGCTATCGTAGCGGTCGTCGAGCAGCGCGATCGTGCCGGAGGGCGCGCTGATCGAGCCGAGGGCGGTGACCTGGCCGGCCGCCTCGACGGTGACCGACTGGTCCGGGTCGACGCTGATCGCGCTGCCGCGGCCGAGCTGCACGGTGCCGCCGGTCGCCGTCTCGCCCGTGGTCAGCACCGAGCGCAGCGTCAGGCTCGCGCCGGCGCGCTGCACCAGGATTCCGGCGACGTCGTTGGCGATGTATTCGGGCAGCAGCACGATGGGCAGCGCCGCGGCCGGGGCGGTGCCGGATGGCGCGCTCAGCGTGCTGTCGACGAAGCGGTAGACCGGCTCGACGACGGCGAGCGGCAGCCCGGGGCTGACGTTGACCGATGTGCTGCCGTTGACGACGTAGCTCGAGAAGCCCTGCTGGAACAGCGAAGGCGCGAGCGACAGGTGTTCGGTGCTCGGCAGCAGCAGCGACGTACCCGTCGTCGCCGTGCTGCCGGCGCCGGGAACGCCGAGCTCGGCCAGCGTGGGCACGACGCCGACGGGCAGGCTGTTGCCGGCGGTGTTGAGGCTCGCCGGCGGGGTGGTGTCGGAGGCGTTGTCGGAGATCTGGATCACCGGGGCGGTGATGCTGAGCGTGCCGCCGCCGGAGACGCCGAAGCCGCGCAGGGTGGCGTCGATCACCGGCGTGCCCGGGTTGGCCGGCAGCGATCCGCCGACCGGCGCGTCGGCAGACAGGGTAATGTTGCCGCCGGCTCCGGCAAGCGTGCCGCCGATGCTGGTGACGGCGCCGCCCGAGGAGACGTCGATCACGCTGCCGGCGCGCAGGTTCAGCGCCGCGGTCGAACTGAGCGTGACGTCGCCGCCATTGACGTAGGCCAAGCCGCTGGGGGCGGAGCCGCCGGCGTCGAGCGGGTCCAGCTCGCGGTTGGTGAACACGCCGCGCACGTCGAGGCTGACGCCGGCCTCGAGCGTGATGTCGGCGCCCAGGCCGCTCGCCGGCAGCACGATCGGGGTGGTGGGCCCGGTCAGGTTGGCGGCGGTGGTGTATTGATTGGTGACGCTGAGCGAGCCGGCGCGCGCGGTGATCGTGCTGGCGATGTCGGTGGTGGCGGCGATGACGCTTAAGGCGCCGCCAATGGCCAGGGTGAGCGGCGCGTTGACGAGCACCTCGCCCGTAGTCGCGATCGTCAGCGATCCTAGGCCGGCGGCGTTAAGCACGGCGGGGTCGAGCGTCACCGTGTCGAGCACGGCGGCGGGCAGCGGAGTGGCAAGCGAGAGCGAGTTGACCTGGCCGACGCCGATGATGCCGAGGGTCGATGCCGTAGCGGCGGGACGGAGCGCGTCGGCGGCCAGGATGGTCGGCACGTCGACGCTCGGCGTCGTCGCGGCGGGCGCGCCGATCACCACGTCGCTGGCGTAGAGCGTCGGCGACAGGCCGACCGCCGTTTCGCGCCCGACCGTGAGGCCGCCCGGCGCCGGCACCACCGTCTGGCCGAGCAGGAACGGGTCGCCGCCCGGCAGGCTGGCCGGCCGGGCGGTCGATTGCAGCGGGCCCTCGACCACGCCGGCGTCGATCGTCGCGTCCAGCACCGCCGTCGGCGCGCTGACGACCACCTGGCCGGCGTCGCGGCCGACGACGTAGCCGGCCTGGTAGGTGATGCCCGGGGCGACCAGCGGCGTCGTGAAGGTCTGGGTCACGCCCCAGCGCGGGTGGGCGAAGCTGCTGCCGGAATACACACCGGTGTAGTCGAGCAGCGCCGAGGCGGTGTTGACGTTCTGGATCGTGCCGTTGCTGGCGGCCAGGAAGGTGTTCGGCAGGTTGCCGCTCTGGATCTGCTCGACGCCGCCGGCGACGTTCAGCGTCGATCCCGGCTGGGCGATCACCGCGTTGGAGGACAGCGTGACGGTGCCGCCGGTCGTCGACCATTCGCCGATGGTGTGGCCGATATTGGCGACCTCGCCGCTGACCTCGAGCAGGCCGCCGGCGGTGTAGAGCCGGTCGGACGGGTAGGCGGCGGTGGCCGGCGCGTCGAGCAGCTGGTTGATGTCGACATAGGCGGTGGCGCTCGCCAGGCCGCCGCTGTCGCGGGTCACCGGCGCGTCGCGCAGCTCGAAGCCCTGGATGTTGACGGCGGCCTGGTCGACCGAGGCGGGCAGGCTGATGTTCGGCAGGCCGGAGACGTCGATCGCGGCGCCGGCGTCAATCAGGACGCGGCTGGAGGTGGCGAGCGTCACGTCCGCGGCGCCCGCGGCGGCCTGCGCGTTGCCGGCGCTGACCGCGATCTGGCCCGACTGGGCGATGGTCAGCGAGCCGTCGGCAAAGCGCACGGTGCCGCCGGAGGTGATCTCGATGCGGCTCTCATCGTCGATGTCGGCGATCGAGGACTGGTCGTCGAGCGGCAGGGCGCCGGCGATGATTCGGGTCGCATTGTCGGTCGCCGAGTTGGCGCGCGCACCGGCGCGCACGGCGTCGAGCGCCGTCGTCGGGTCGGCGGTGTCGGGCTGCACCAGGGTGAGGCTGCCGGGCGAGAGGGTGACGTTTGCGGTGACGTCCGAGGCGTCGGTCAGCAGGTGGATGGTGCCGCGCTGGTCGACCGTGGTGGTCGAGGCGAGCACGCCGGATTGGGTGACCGTGCGGCCGACCAGGGAGATGTCGCCGGTGGTCGCCGTGATCAGGCCGTCATTCTCAACCGTCTGGACGAAGCTGTGCGGCCGGGGGATCGCCTCGACCTGGATGCCGCGCGTGGTCGGCACCGTGCCGGTGGCGGTGCCCGAGCCGGGGGTCAGGACGAAATCCTGGCCGGCGGCGAGCACGGTCTGGCCGTTCGGCGTCGTGATCTGCCCGGCGTTGGTGACCGAGCTGCCCATCAGCAGCACGAAGCCGCCGCCATCAACGGCGACCAGCGGCGTAGTGGTGGCGATCGATGCGCCAGGCTGCACGGTGACGGTGCCGGTGGCGCCGGTGAAGGCAGGGGCGAGCGCGCCGTTCACCTGCTGGCTGAAGATGCCCTCGGTTGGGTCGAGAAGCTGGGCGGTGCCGATGTCCGCAGTGGAGGCGATCAGGGCGCCGACGTCGACCTGCGCGCTGCCGCCGAAGATCACGCCGTTGCGATTGATGACGTAGACCTGGCCGGGAGCGGTGATCTGGCCGAGGATCTGGCTCGGCGCGGCGTTCGGGTCGGTGACCCGGTTGAGCGCCACCCAGGTGTTGGCGGCGGCACCGCCGGCGCTTTGGTTGAACGCCAGGGTGGTGTTGCGGCCGACGTTGAAGCTCGACCAGTTCAGCAGCGCCTGCTGCGCGGTCTGGGTGATCGTCACGATGGTGCGGCCGGCGGCGGCGGGCGCGACCGGCAGCCCGGCGCCGGTGAAGCCGAGCTGCCGGTCGACCACCAGCCCGCCAGGGACGAGGCCGTTCGGCACTGCCGCGGGCGCCCCCAGGGCGCTGGCATGGGCCTGCTGCTGGATCGCCTTCATGCTGGCGATCGCCTGCGCGGCACGCTGCATGTTGGCGAGGGACTGGGCGACGACGTTGAGCTGGTTCGACGGGATACCGGTGGCGGGGCTGCCCGGCAGGGTGGACAGGCCGGCGATGCCCGAGGCGCCGGCCTGGCGCGCGGCGACGCCGGCCAGCCAGCCGGTGGACAGCACGGGCGGCCCGGCGAGGCCCTGGCGCGCGCCGCCGAGCAGCGCGGCGAGGCTGACGCCGAGATGCAGGAGAGAACGACGCGACACGGTCGGGAGTTAGCGGCGCGGCGCGGGACCGTCTATCATCAAGGCACGCTGGTTCTTGACGGTTTGATGAAGAAAGCAGGCCAGGGCTCTGCCCTGGACCCGCTGGGGGGCGGCGCCCCAGACCCGCATCTCTTCAGTAATGGATTTTAAAGGCTCTGTGTTTGATGGGGTCCAGGGGCAACGCTCCTGGCCTTTCTTCAGCGCCAGTCAAACACCGTGAATAACGGCTCGTCGGCCCTGGGCGCGGCGCGCAGGGTGAGCTCGGCGGTGCGGGTTGCGGTGGCGCCGGCGTGTTTCGCTTCGGCATGGATCAGCAGCGCGAGGTTCGGGTCGGGCGGAATGTTGACATAGACCAGGCCAGCCTTACGGGCATCGTCAAGTGCGGCGCGCACCAGCGGGTCGGCGGCCGCGCGCTGGACCTGGCCCTCGTGGTGCACCGTCAGGTGCGGCGAGATCTGCGCCAGCAGCGCCGGGGTCATGCCGATCACCTGCGCCAGCTCGCCGACGCTCTGGTAGTGCCGGCCGCCTGGCAGCCAGGCGAGGCCAGCCTGGCGGTAGCGCCTCGCCTCGGCGCTTCTGCCGGCGCCGCGCTGACGCCAGGCCGCCACTGACAGCGCCAGTTGCTCGGCCTCATGCGGCGTCTGGCCGAGCTCGACCAGCAGGGCCGTCAGCAGCGTGTGCGGCACGTCGTTGGGGTTCAGGCGTCCGGCCTCGTCGGTGATCGAGATATGCACCGTGGTGCCGCCGACTTGCAGCGCGTAGGGGCCGCCATCGAGCCGCCACTGGCCGGAGAGCAGGTGAAACAGGGTCTCCTCGATGGCTCCCTCGGCGGCGGCGGCGGCGGCGGCGGCGGCGCGGTCGTTGCCGGCGAGCTCGGCCTGGACCCGGCCGCTTGACAGCAGCGGGGCGAGCAGCAGCGCGACGAGCACCAGCATCCAGAGCACCATCAGCAGCGCGAAGCCGTCCTGGCGGCCCGGCGCGAACCGCCTCATGCGGCGCCTGCCGCGCGCCGGGGCGCGACGACGATGTCCGGCCACGCCGTGCCGTCGGCAAAGCGCAGATGCAGCCGCACGAGGCGGGGCAGTGCCGTCGCCGACCAGCGGCTGTGCCAGTTGGCGCCGTCGTAAAAGGCGATGCTCAGCTCGGCCACGCCGTCGAGGAGCAGGGCGGCGTCGGTGCCGCTGCCCGGTCCGGCGGCGTAGCGTGGCGAAAGGGTCAGCAGCAGACGGTGCGCCGCCGGGTCGAGCCGGAGCATGCAATCCGCCGCCGACGCCGCCCCCATGCCCGGGAGGGCGACGATCTCGGGCGAGATGGCGGTGGTGAAGCCGAAGCCCTGGGCGGCGCCGCGGAAGGCCGGCTGCGGCAAGGCGCCAGGCTCGGCCGCGACGATCAGCCGACGCAGGACGCGCTCGGCAGTCGTGGTCGCCTCGGACTGGTCCGCCCGGCGCGTGCCCCGCGAGACGGCGGCAGTGGCAAAGCGCGTCGCACCGGTCAGCATCACCATCAGCAGGCCGATCACGACAACGACCACCAGGATCTCGAGCAGGGTGAAGCCGGCCTCGCGCCGCGTCATGGCGAGGCCGCCGGGCCGACCGCCTCGCTTGCCAGCTGCACGGCGCGGCGTGCGTGGCCGCGGCGCCAGAAGACCTCGACAGTGACGTCGTAGAGCCCGACCCGTCGAGCGGCGTCCGGGCCGCCCGCCTGGCCGAGGGCGTCGAACGCGGTCTGGGCGAGAGCCACACGCACCTGCCAGTGATAGCCGCCGCCGTCGTCGCCGGCGGATTGTCCGGCGGTTAGCGTCGCGCCGTGGCAGACGGTGTCCAGGCGGGAACGGGCGCGCGACATCGCCTGGTCGTAGCCGGCGGCGATCTCGGTGCCGGCGAGCGCTGTCGTTGCGGCCTCGTACAGGCCGGACAGCGCCAGTGCCGCGATCAGGAAGGCGATCAGCGCCTCGAGGAGCATGACGACAGGGTGGCGTGTGGCGCCGACGCTGTCCAGTTCGGACGCGGCAGCGATTGTTGCCTGCGGACGCGAAAACGCCGGCAGCTACTGGCTGCCGGTGTCGTCATTGCCGCTTCGTCTGGCTGGTGCCGAAGCTTAGCGGCCGGCCTTGCCCGAGCAACCGGCCGAGTCCTGGATGTCCAGGTTGTAGCCGTTATTATTGTTGTAGATGTTGCCGATGATGGCGTTCGAGAAACCGCTCGGGACCGCCGAGAAGCCGTTGGCGGTGATCACCGAGGTGTAGGGCGCGCTGGTGTAGAGCTGCAGGATGAAGTCGGCCAGCAGGTTGGCGACGTCGGCGCTGGCGTAGCACTGAGCGAACTCGAGCGTGGTGAAGCCGACGATCGGATAGCCGCTGGAGGGAGACGCCTCTGCCGGCACGTAGGCCGCCGGGCTGCCAAGCTGAGCCTGAGTGGTCGGCGCCGGGGCGTTGCTGAGCGCCTTGGCGGTCTGGGCCGAGGTCGGGAGGATGCCGTTGACGCTGGCGACGTAAGGGGCGCTCGAGCTGCCGGAGTTGATCGGCGAGATGCGCGTCACGTCGGGCGTGAGATAGCCGACCGCGTTGGCGTTGCCGGTAATTTCTCCGAGCACGCCGGAGGAACCCTTGGCGCCGTGGAAGTTCGAGGGCGGCGTGGCGCTCGGGAATTCGTTGGCGAAGGTGGTCATTGCCGAGAACGTAACATTCGAGGTCGAGCTCGTGCACACGGCGGCGAGATGCTGGGTGAGCAGGAAGCTGGTGCCGCTGCCGTCGCTGCGATAGGCGACGTAGATCGCGCCGCTCAGGCCGCTGGGGGAGCTGAGCTGGCTGAAATCCGTCAGCTTGCCGGAGAACACGCCGCAGACGTCGGCGTCGGTTAGTGCAAGGGCGCCGTTGCCGGTCTTGCCGGAGATCTTGAACGGGATGGTGATCGGCGTGCCGAAGCTCGGCAGCTGGATCAGGTTGCCGTTGGTCGTGGTGTTGAAGCCGCTGATCTGAGCCGAGCTCAGCGTTGCGTCGGAGGCGCCGAACGTGATGTCGGTGCCGGAGGGAAAACCGTCATCGGCAGGCACGTTGCCCAGGAACGCGGCCATGCCCATGCCGCTGCCGACGCCGCCGTAGTTGAACAGGGCGTTGACGTTGGCGTTCTCGTAGAGGTTGAACTGGCTGTTGTAGACGGCCTGGGCCAGGGTTGAGCCGCCGCCGTAGACGGTCTGGGCCATGGCGGCGGTTGAAGCGCCGGCCACCAGGGCTGTAGCGAGCAGCATCGTCTTGGTCGAGAGAACAGGCATGCAAAGTTCCTATCAGGGTGATTGCCGCAGAAGCGGGCCGGAGCAACGACATGTGCCCGGTTTGAAATCATGCGGAGCATGCCGACGGACTGTGACGCTACAATGACGCTAGCGCTACCGTTTCATTATCGTGTGGCGCAATAATAAATCCTTTATTTACCCGTTACTGCACGTGACGATTGAAGAGCTACTGGCAGATACACGGAAGGTATTGCGACAGACTGTCATAAAACTGGCATCCAAGTGATCGAAGAGTGCTCCGACAATTCTGCTACATGCCCGGCACGATGTCAGTCTGCCGCCGCTGGTGGCCGACGCTTGATGAGAAGGATGCCGTTCGATGGCCGATTCCGCTTCCGTCATTAGTTCGCTTGACGGCCTGACATTCCCAGGCCTCTACGTCGCCAACCTCAACCTCGATACCGCAAGCACCGACGCCAATGCCGGCAGCTACACCTTCAGCGGTCAGCTTGCCGATCAGGGCGAGACGCGCAGCGGTTTGTCGGACAACAATTTTCAGATCACTAGCGTTAGCACCACCGCGCCGGCCGACGATCCGAACGCGCTCGGCACCCTGACCGTCACCGAGTTCCAGAATGGCGCGGCGCAGCCGTCGTTCACGCTCAACGTGCTCGGCTTCAACGGCAACACGATCGCCACCGGCCTGGCGCCCGCCGACACCACGTCGAGCAATCCTTACCAGCAATATTTCGCGCTGTCGGACAACGATCTCGGCGCGAACACGAACGACAATCAAAGCAAGCCGAGCTATCCGGAGCCGTTCAACGCCGGCACGGCGCCGAGCTTCGTCACGCCGCATGGCTTCGACCTGACGACGCTGGTCAATCAGACCTATCCGGGCCTCAACGTCGCCGACGTCAACGTCAACCCGACGTACACGTTGCCGGCGCAGCAAGTTGTAACCGTCTCCAGCGAGCTGGCAAACCAGGGCGAGACCCGCTCGGGCCTGGCCGACAACACATTCCAGATTACGGCGGCGACCAACGGCGCTCCCTCCTCAGATCCAAACGCAGTCGGAACGATCACTCTCGTCGAGACGCAGAACGGCGCGCCGCAGCCGTCCTTCGTGCTGAACGTGCTTGGCTACACCAATAACGCGTTCGTCACCGGCCTCGCCTCCACGGCCGCCAGCGACGGCACGTACTCGCAGTACTTCGAGTTCTCCGACGTCAACATCGGCACCAAAGCTTCGGATAACCCCAACCTGCCGTCGTTCCCGATGACGTTCACCGCGTTCAATGCGACCAACTTCACGCCGCCCTGCTTTGTCACCGGCAGCCGGATCCTGACGACGCGCGGCGAGGTGGCGGTGGAGGAGCTTGCGGTCGGCGACGTGGCGATCGCCGCCTCGGGCGCCGAGCGGGCGATCGTGTGGATCGGCCACCGCACCGTCTCGCCCGGCCGGCGCGCCGAGCTGCAGCCGGTTTGCGTCGCCGCCGGCGCGTTCGCCGACGGCCTGCCGAACGCGGATCTGTGGCTCAGCCCGGGCCATTCGGTGTTCGCCGACGGCGTGCTGATCCCGGTGTCGTTCCTGATCAACGGCGTCACCATCACCCAGCACAGCGTGCCGAGCGTCACTTACTGGCACGTCGAGCTCGACGCCCACGACATCGTCGTCTCGCAGGGCCTGCCCTCGGAGAGCTATCTCGACACCGGCAACCGCCTCTCCTTCGCCAATGGCGGCGCGGCGGTGGCGATGGCGCCGGATTTCGCTCCGGCAGCCTCTGAACTCAGCTGCGCCCCGCTGGTGCAGAACGGCCCGGTCCTGGCGGCGGTGCGCGAGCGGCTGCTCGGCCGGATCGCGGCCTTCGGCTATGTCGAGGCCGAGCATGAAGGTCCGTCGATCGTCGCCGACGGCGTCCGCATGGCACCGCTGATGCACGGCAACACGCTGCGCGTCAGCATTCCGGCCGGCACCCGCTTTCTGACCCTGGTCAGCAGCAGCGGCGTGCCGTCGCATCATGATGCGCAGTCCTCCGACCAGCGCCGCCTCGGGGTTGCGATCACCAGCCTGCGGCTTGGCAGCCTACGCAACCTGACGGAACTGGCGCTCGACGACGCGCGACTGATCGGCGGCTTCCACGCCGTCGAGGGCAACGCGGACAGCGCCTGGCGCTGGACCGACGGCCGCGCGACGATTGCGCTGTCGGCCAAGTCGCGCAGCCGCGTGACGGTGGTCGAGGTTGACGTGATGCCGACGCCGCTCTGGGTCGACTACGTGGCTGCTGACGCCGCCGATGTTCGTCTCGCCAGCTAGACGACGCCTGGTCGGGCAGCCCGGGCGCACAATGCGCTCGGGCTGCTTTGCTCTTTCAACCTCCGTGAGATGGTGACCGGTTAGATGTCTGGCAGCGGCTTCGATCTGACGACGCTGGTAGGGTACACCTATGCGGGCCTCGACGTTGCGTTCGTCAATCTGGACGCGTCGACTACCAGCGCCTCCAGCGGTGTCTATACGGTCGCCAACGAGATTCAGAACGAGGGCGAAACGCGAAGCGGCGTCGCGAACAACACCTTCACCGTCAACGCGGCGACGAACGGAGCGCCGAGCGACGCGGGTGACGACCCGAACGCCGTCGGCACCCTGACGGTGACGGAGACGCAGAACGGCGCGGCGCAACCGCCATTCGTTCTGAACGTGCTCGGCTACAGCAGCAACGCTGTTCTGACCGGGCTCGCCTCAACGTATCAGGCCGGCAACGACACGGCGCCTTACTCTAATCTGTTCGAGTTCTCCGATGTGAATATCGGTCTTCACGCCAGCGATAATCCAAGCCCGCCGACCTTCCCGCAAACCTTCATGTCCGACCCGACGGCGCTCGGCTACACCTCGCCGGTGCCGCCGTGTTTCGCCAGCGGCACGCCCATCCTGACGGCGAGCGGCGAACGTGCCGTGGAGACGCTGCTCGCCGGCGATGTCGTGCTGACCGCGTCGGGCGAGGCGCTGCCGGTACGCTGGGTCGGCCATCGCCGCGTGCGCCTGCAAGGCGGCGGGACCGTCGCGCTCGATGATCGGCCGGTTAGGGTCTCGCCGCACGCCTTCGGGCCCGGGCAGCCGCACTGCGCCGTCACCCTCTCGCCCGACCACGCGGTATTCATGGATGGCGCGCTGGTGCCGATCCACCTACTCGTCGACGACGTGCTGATCAGCCGCAGCAGTCAGCCCGAGATCACCTACCACCACGTCGAGCTGGACCGGCACGACGTGCTGCTCGCCGCCGGCTTGCCGGCCGAGAGCTATCTGGACACCGGCAATCGACGCGCCTTCGCCGAGGGACAAGACGGTGTCGTCAGCCTGTATCCGGACTTCCTGGCGTTGAGCTGGGAGGCTGCGTGCGCGCCGCTGGTCTTGCACGGCAACACGCTCGACACCCTGCGCGCGCGGCTGACGGCCCGCCGCGGCGACTTCACCGCACAACGCCGTCATCACGGTCACTGAAAGGGCCTATCATGTCCGGAAGTTCGGAAACCAACCTTCAAGACGTCGCCAACCAGCTCAAGGGCGTCACCTACGAAGGGACGAACCTCATCGACGTTCAGGTGACGATCTCGAACGGCACCTACACCGTCACCTCGACCAACCCGACGCATAACGGCGACGGCAGCGAGCCCTTCATGGCCGTTAGCACCTCGGGCGGTGCCGAGGGTCCGGACCCGACCACCGAGCTGCAGGTCAATCCGCAGGCCTATGGCGGCGGCGTCGCCTTCTACTACCAGGTCGTCGCCTACTCCTCCGCGGGCGTGCTGCTCGAGAAGCTCACCGGCACCACCCAGCAGCCGTACAACCCGCCGCGCTACACGGTGATCTCCGGCGCCTCCGACGGCGGCCCGCCGACGGTGGCCGCCGGCGACACCTTCGGCGCCACCGGCACGCCGACGATCCCGCCCTGCTTTGTCACCGGCAGCCGGATCCTGACGACGCGCGGCGAGGTGGCGGTGGAGGAGCTTGCGGTCGGCGACGTGGCGATCGCCGCCTCGGGCGCCGAGCGGGCGATCGTGTGGATCGGCCACCGCACCGTCTCGCCCGGCCGGCGCGCCGAGCTGCAGCCGGTTTGCGTCGCCGCCGGCGCGTTCGCCGACGGCCTGCCGAACGCGGATCTGTGGCTCAGCCCGGGCCATTCGGTGTTCGCCGACGGCGTGCTGATCCCGGTGTCGTTCCTGATCAACGGCGTCACCATCACCCAGCACAGCGTGCCGAGCGTCACTTACTGGCACGTCGAGCTCGACGCCCACGACATCGTCGTCTCGCAGGGCCTGCCCTCGGAGAGCTATCTCGACACCGGCAACCGCCTCTCCTTCGCCAATGGCGGCGCGGCGGTGGCGATGGCGCCGGATTTCGCTCCGGCAGCCTCTGAACTCAGCTGCGCCCCGCTGGTGCAGAACGGCCTGGTCCTGGCGGCGGTGCGCGAGCGGCTGCTCGGCCGGATCGCGGCCTTCGGCTATGTCGAGGCCGAGCATGAAGGTCTGCGGATCCTGGCCGACGGGGCGCCGGTGGCGGCGTTGAAGACCGGCCGCACGCTGCGGGTCAGCGTGCCGGCCGGCACGACGAGGCTGAGCCTCATCTCGAGCAGCGGCGTGCCATCGCATCACGAAGCGCAGTCTTCCGACACGCGACGCCTTGGCGTCGCCATCGACGGGCTGCGCATCGGCGGCACGCGGGCACTGGCCGAGATCGGGCTGGACGATCTGCGGCTCGGCGCGGGCTTCCATCCGATCGAGAGCAATGCCCAGACGCGCTGGCGCTGGACGGACGGCAACGCGACAATGTCGCTGGCCGCGGAGCAGTTCGCCGGCCGGGCGCTGGTCGTCGAGATCGACGTGATGCCGACGGCGCTCTGGGTCGACTATGTGGCGACAGTCGAGGCGGCGTCGACCCGTCTTGCCGGCTAAGGATTAGCGAAGGCGTTGGACGGCGGCTGGTCGCCTTCGGGCGGGCGGCCGCCATCCTGTCTTGTCCAACCACGTGTGTGGCGTGAAGGATTGACTGCGTGGCGGTGACGGTAAGCGGCGCGGCTGGCGAGGAGATCACCATCCCCACCAGCAGCGGCAACGGCGAGGCCTTCGCCCGCCAATTTGCTCAGTTGATCAACGAGGCGGCGCTTAGCGGCACGCTGAACGCCGCCGATGCCTCGGCGAGCGTGGCGGCGGCGCATGCGACCGGCGTCAACGAGTACGTGGTGGAGAACGGGATCAATCCCGTCAGCGTGCCGGCCGGCTACCAGGCCGTGATCGTCAACCAGCAGGCGGCGGCGACGGTGCTGGGGGGCGACGAGCTCAGCGTCATCGGTGGCGCCGGCGGGCTGACCTACTACGCCGCTGCCGGCGCCGCCGACGCGACGGTGCTGACCACGGCCGGCACCAACGTGCTGCAGGATGCCGGGGGCGCTAACGCTTATTTCGGCACCAACAGCGACAGCAACCTGGTGTTCGCCAACGGCAGCGACACGGTCGACCTCGGCACCGGACACAACACGGTGGCACTCGGCAGCGGCAACTCGGTGGCGGTCTCGACCGGCACCGACAGCATCGTCGGAGGTAGTGGCGCCAGCACGATCTATGCGGCCGGCACGCTCGACACGATCTATGGCGGCAGCGGCTCGATGACCCTGGCGGATGGTGGCACCAACACGGAGTTCGTCGGCGGCGGGGTCGGCAGCAACGCCACGATCTTCGGCAATGGCTCGAGCGTGTATTTCCTGGGTAACGGCAATACCACGATGGTGAGCGGCAACACGCCCGAGCTCATCTACGCGCAGGCAGGCCCGGCGCTGGTCTTCGCCGGCGTTCAGGGCGATGCCGTGACCGGCGGCTCGGGCGGGCTGACATTCGTCAACGGCGATGGCGTCAGCACGCTGACCGGCGGGACGGGCAGCGCGCTGGTCTACGACGAGCCGGGCGGCACGGTGGAGTTCAACGGCGCTTCCAGCTTCAACGAGTTCGTCGCCGGAGCCGGTAACGAAACGATTTATGCGGCCTACACGACCGGCGGCAACGTGTTCTTCGCCGGCGCCGGCAACTCGACACTGGTCGCCGGCGCGAACGCGGACACGCTGGTGGCCGGCAGCGGCAACGCCACGATGTATGGCGGCGGCGGCGCCAACACCTTCGAGTTCGTCGCCGGGACGGCGAGCGGGAGCGCCGCCCCGGCGGTGACGATCGCCGATTTCGGCAGCTCCGCCAGCAATCAGGTCGCGCTCGTCGGCTACGGGCCGAACGCCGTGCAGGCGGCGCTGGCGACGGCGACCGTCTCGGGCGGCAGCACATACATCACGCTGCCGGACAACACGAGCATTGCGCTGCTGGGCGTGAACGGGGTCAACAAGTTCGACTTCAGCTGAGGCAAGGCAAGGGGCTTTGCCCCCCTTGACCCCATGAAAGGCGAAGCCTTTAAAATCCGTTTCTTGTTCATGATTCCGCTGCGAGGTGGTGGCGTGGAAGGCAGGATTGGATGGCTTCGCCAGGCAAGTCACCGACGCGCCGACCTCGTCATAAGATGGGGTCTGGGGCCTCACGGCCCCGGCGGGTCCAGGGCAGAGCCCTGCCCTTCCTACCCCTTGTCTTACTTCTCCTTGCCGCCGCCCCCGCCGGTCAGTCGAGCTGCGCGGACGTGACCGCAGGCACGGATCGTGGATACGCCTGTCTCAACCAATGGATCGCCCGCCAGGTGCCGAACCGGCCCCTGCCCGGTGCCGACACGTTGACCGCGAACTCGCCGTCGAACGCCGTCGGCACCTACAATCAGGCGGCGACGAAGGAGCGGCTCGGCGACGCGTTCGGCCACTCGGTGGTGCCGCAGCGTCCGCCGCCGCCGGTCTACAACACCATTCCCGGGCGCTGAGTGAGGGTCTCGGCGGCCTGCAGGATGCGCAGCCCGACGGCACGGTTGCTGAACGACAGGCGCATCGCGCGCTGACCTGCGGCGGCGATGCGGCGGGCGGCGGCGGGCGTGCGGATGGCGGCGAGCAGCAGCGACGCGGCATGATCGAGGTCGGGCTCGGCCCAGAGTTGGCCCTCGCCATGCGGGTATGCGCCCGGCGGCACGGCGACGAGGGTGTGGCGGGCGATCAGCGCGGTGCCCTCATGGGCGATGTCGAGGCTGCCGGAGAAGCCGGTGGCGAGCACCAGCCGGCCAAGCGCCATAGCCTCGCCGACCGTGCGCCCAAAACCCTCGGCGCGATGCAGGCTGACGAGGCAGTCGCAGGTCGCGAGCAGGCTGCGGGTGGCGAGCGCGTCCAGCTTGCGGTCCAGGATCACAAGGTCCGGATGAACCTCACGCCACGCCGCGGCCCACTCGGCGGCATTGTTCTCGCCGGACTTCGCCTTGAGGACGAACTGGACGTCGAGCAGCGGCGCGATGTCGCGGATCTTGGCGGCGAGAGCGGGCAGTGCGGCGGGGTTCTTGCGTTCGACGAACGATGTCAGGTCGAGCATGCCGAGCACGATGAAGGCGCTCTCGCGCAGGCCGAAATGGCGACGCGGCAGCATCAGGCCAGGGGTTGGCTCGACCGGTTGACCGATCAGCCGGCTGCCGATGCCGGCGCTTGCGAGCGCGTCGCGTATGAAGCCGGACAGCGCCCAAACCTCGTCGAAGCGGCGCAGCTCGGCGGCCCACTCGGCGGGATAATGCGCCAGTTCCCAGGCCGGCACGACGACGTTGCGGCCGCCGGCGAAATCCTGCCCGAGGTCGGCGAGGCGCTGCAGGACGCGCGCGGCCTCGTCGCCGTTGACGTGGAAGATGCGCAGGCCAGGTCCCAGGATTTCGGTCTCGGCAGGCTGCACTAGCGCCAGGTGCTCGGCGTCGTCGCGCGGTGCGTGGCGAAAGATGTCGAGCACGGTCGCTGGCAGGCAGACAGCTTGGCAGGCGCGCAGATGACCCCGCAACTGCTCGCCCATGCCGATCGAGGCGTAGGGGTGGCCGACCAGGGTGATCGGCGGCATGGCGCTCAGCCGGCCTGCAGGGCGCGGCCCAGCGCCTCGAGCCACCGGTGGCCGTAGCGCAGGTCCGGCTCCAGATGCGCGCCTTCCGCCCACTCGTTCCAGGCATTGACGAACAGCAGGCGCTCCTCGCCGAGCAGCATGTCGCGCGCGAGCGTCAGCTGGGCCTCGACGAAGGCCTGGAACACCTCCGGGCTGCCGCCTTCGAACACCGTTCCGTCGCGCGGATGGCGAGGTGTGCTGTCCCAGCTTGGAAATACCGCCGGGTAGCGCGTCCAGCCGGCGCCGGGGCGGCTGGCGAAGGCGCCCGCGGTGGCCGGGTAGTCGTAGCGCTGACCATCCCAACGCGCCGATCGCCGGTCCTCGGGCAGGTCGGGCACCGGCACGCCGAGCCCGTGCGGCGGGAACTCGACGGCGGCGTCAAAGCCGATGGTTGCCGGATCGAGCCCGGCATCGACCGTCTCCATGCTCTCGACATAGACGAGGTGCACGCCGTCGAGCCCCGCGCGGCGGTAGGCGGCCCGGGCCGAGGCGGCGAAGGCGGCCGCATCCGGCAGCAGCAGCGGGCGGTAGACCAGGAAGATCGGGCGACGGCGGACGCGCAGGTGGCGTGGGTCCTGGCCGAGCCGGACGGCGTCGTCGAGCACCGCCTGGATGGTCGCGGGCGCATAGTCCTGGCCGAGCAGGACGTCGCCGGCTCCGCCATCCCAGCGGCGGGTCCAGTTCTCGTTCGCCCAGCACAGGCAGAACGGGAAGTCGATGGCGGGATCGCGCAGCATCGCCTCGAACGCGTCGCCGAGCAGGCGTCGGCCGCCGAGATGGTAGAGGTAGACGCAGAACCCGGCGAGGCCGTAGCGGCGCGCGAGCTTGCCCTGCTCGGCGAACACGGATGGCAGGCGCAGGTCGTAGAAGCCGAGCTCGTCGGGCACGTGCGGCTGGTAGTGGCCGGCGAAGCCCGGGCGCGCCGCGGCGACGTTGCGCCACTCGGTGAAGCCGCGGCCCCAGAACGCGTCGTTCTCGGGCGTTGGATGGAATTGCGGCAGGTAGAAGGCGATCGCGCGCACGGCGTGCCCGGCCTCCAGCGTGTCGGCGAACCGCTCCTGCAGCTGCTGAGTGTTGCGCAAGACGAGCTGGCGCTTGGCGGTCTCGCCGTTGGCGGCAACCGACTGGCCGAGATGATGGATGCACGAGGCGCCGGCGACGTAGCGGACGCGACCGCCGGCGGCGGCAAGGCGTAGGCAGAGCGCCGCGTCCTCGCAGTAGCCAGGCGCGAAGTCGGGGTCGAACAGGCGGTCGCCGATCGCGGCCCGCCGCACCAGCAGGCAGGCGGCCGAGGCGTATGCCACGTCCCTGTCGTACGACCAGCAGGGCAGGGACGGGTCTTGGCCGAAGCCGACCATGCGGCTCGTGCCGTCGGCCGAGAGGGTGCAGCCTGCCTCCTGCAGGGCGCCGGAGGCAAACAGCAGCTTGCCCGCCGCGGCGGCGACCGTCGGGTCGGCCTCGAGGCAGGCGAGCAGGCGCCGCAGCGCGCCCATCATCAACTGCGCGTCGTTGTTGAGCAGCAGCACGGTGGGTGCGAGGCACAGCTTATAGCCGGCATTGCAGGCGAGCAGGTAGCCGAGCGGCCGCTCGTGGCGCAGCACGGTGAGGCCGGCGACGGCGCGCACGTGCTGCATCCGAGAGTCGGCCGAGCCGTCATCCACGAGCACCACCTGAAGGCGGAGTCCGGCCGCACCCTGCGGCAGCGACAGTAGGCATTCGGCGGTGCGGAGCGTCTGGTCATGGCAGGGGATCAGCACCGACACCTGGGGCTGGGGCGACGGTTCAAACGCCAGGCTGCGCAGCGCGCCGGGCAGGCGGTTGATTTGCAGGCAAGACGGCGGCTGCGGCGTGAAGGCGGCGGCGCGCTCGATCGCGGCGGTGATCGCTGCCTGTGCCGCCTTGTAGCGCGCCGCCAGCGTGGCCGCCTCCAGGCTCGGCTGGCCGAGCTCGGCCAGGGGCGCCGATGGCGGGGCGGAGGGCCTGTGGCGTTGCTCGCCGCCGCCGCAGGTGAGGAAATGCCACAGCGCCGGCGCGCGCAGGCTGGCGACGTCCGGATTGCGGCGCAGATAGGCGGCGCCGTCGAAGCGCGGGCTCGGGCTGCGACCCTCGGCATCGCCGATCAGCACGAAGTGCAGCAGCGCCGCCAGCGTCTGACGCGGGACGTCGTCATAGCGCTCGGCGTACCAGGCAGGATCGATCAGCGGATGCGGCGCCGTGCCGGCGAAGCCATCCTCCAGCAGCGCCCGAAGGCCGGGCGTCGGGGCATCGCGGCCAGCCCGGCAGAACCGCAGCGACACGTAGGCGCAGGGGTCGAGCTCGCCTTCCGAGAGGGCGGCCGCCAGCGCCTCGGCCGGTTCGCGCGCACGGAAGGCGGGACGCTGGGCGCGCATGAAGCCGGGATCTATCAGCGGGTGCGGCGATTGCGCCTCGGCGACGCCGTGATGCAGCCAGTCCAGCTGCGCGTCCGCCGTTGCCGCGAGACCGGGCCGCGTCGCGCGGTAGAAGCCGAGATGCAGCCACGGCGTCAGCAGCGGCCGCTCGGCAAGCGGCAGGCGCAGATAGCGCGCCAGCGTGTCGAGATCGCTCGGCGGGCCGCCGAGCCTCGCCTCGTAGAGGTCGGCGTCAACCAGCGGCGAGGCGAACGCGGCTTGCGCCTCGAACAGCGCGGTGCGGTCTGGGCTCATCATCTAGCGAAGAGAAGGAAGAGGTTCTTTTTTGAAAAAGAACAAAAAGATCTTTACTCCATCGAGGCCGCGGCTGGCGACTGCCTTCAGGAATGAAAGTTTTTTGCTTCTTTTTTCTAAAAAAGAAGCGCTTGCTTTCCTCACCCCTTCGGCAACAGGCGATCCAGCCCGATCTCGTCAATCCGGCCCGGCTCCGCCTTTAGCAGCGCGTCGACGTGAGCGCGCGCCAATGCCTGCTGGCGCTGACGGCGCAGCGCCTGGACGATCTGCGGGCGGGTCTCGGCGAGCGGCGCGGGCCCTGCCGGAGCGGTCTCGACCAGGCGGATCAGGTGCCAGCCGTCTGCCGCGCGGAGCGGCGCCGCCACCTGGCCGGGCTGCAGGCCGGCGACCGCCGTGCGCATCTGCGGCAGCAGCGCGGTCTCGTCGACCCAGCCGAGATCGCCGCCCTTGCCGGCCGAGGCGGCATCCTTGGACAGCGACACTGCCTCGGAAGCGAAGTCCGCGCGGCCGCGCGCGACCCGCGATGCGGCATCCTGAAGGGTCTTTTCAGCCGCCGCGTTCGCCCGCGCATCATTGGCATCGGCGACGGGGATGAAGATCTGGTCTAGGTGGTAGCGCCGCGGCCGCATCAGCCGGCTCTTATTCGCCTCGTAGGCGGCGGCGACCTCGGCGTCGGTCGGATAGGCCGGGTCCGGCGTGCTCAACTGATCGAGATAGCTGTCCACGATGACCGCGTCGCGGGCCTCGCGCGCGCGTTCGAGGATGTCGGGGCGGGCGTCCCACCGGTGCTCGTGCGCCTCATCCAGCAGGACGGCCTGCAGCAGCTTCTCGCGCACGAAGCCAGGCAGCAGCGCCGGCGTCTGGCGGAGCCTGTCGCGGCTTTCCGCCGGCAACGCCTCGATCATCGCGCGCACCGACTGCTCGGTCAGCACCACAGCGCCGCGCCGGGCGACCACCGGCGAGTCGTCGCTGCCGGCGTTCGACGCCGGCGTGGCGCCCGACATGCCGCAAAGCATCGCCGCGGCGAGCGCGCCGGCGGCGAGGCGGGCGTTCATGGGCGCGCCGCCGCGCTCGCCGGGTAGTACGACGCGCTGCGGATGCGGTCTTCATAATCCTGGATCATGTTCTCCAGCTTGACCTTCTCGAAGCCGATCACCGGCTCATAGCTCTTCAGCAGCAGCGACCGGAAGTCCTGCGTTTGATACAGGTGCAGGATGTCGGACGCCGTGCGGATCAACTCGGCATTTTTCTGCTCGCAGAGCTTCAGTCCACGCTCGCCGCCGACGGCGCTGGCGCTGAGCTGCTTGGCGGCGGCGTCGCGCGCCTGGGCGACGTCGGCGGCCTGGCCGTAGGCGGCTTGCCATTTTGCCAGGCCGGCCTGGAGCTGTGCGTTCTGCGCCCGCAGCGATTGCTCGTTGGCCTGCAACTGCGCGAGCGCGGCCGGCGGCACCTTCGGCGTCGCTGCCGCCGCGGTGAGCTGGGCAATCTGCGCGTCGCGGTCGGCCACCGCCTTCTGCGCCTGATCGCGCTGCTGCGTCGCCTCGTCGAGCGAGGCCTGCATCGTCGAGGTCTGGTCCTGCAGCGCCCGCATCTGCTCGGTCGTGCGGCGCAGCAGGTCGCGCAGCCGGTCGGTGTCGGTATCCGCCCAGGACGCGCCGAGCGGCAGCAACGCGAGCAGCGCCGCGAGCGCCAGCCGGCGCATCAGAACCGCGCGTTCAGGTCGACCTGCAGCACGTCGACGTCGCGCGGTGGGCCGGAGACGGCGTTGGCGCTCAACCAGCGCAGCGTCAGGTAGGCCGCCTTCGAGACCGCAAGGTTGCCGCTCACCACGTAGCCCTTGGCGTTGGTGCCGCCGAAGGTGCCGTTGGTGTGGAAGTCGGGATCGTCGAGCGCGTCGACGAGCGAGTCGCTCTCGATGTATTTGTAGGCGATCGCCGCGTTCCAGTTCCAGCGTTGGTCGAGCTGCTCGTGGCCGACCGTCAGCTTCAGCATGTAGGCGGTGTCGCCGCCCTCATAGGCGCCGTTGCTGCCCAGGTTGTTGACCGGCGTGTGGCCGAGGATCGCCGCGCGATTATAGTCGAGGTTCTTGATGTATTCGCCCT
>CAXMMR010000036.1:0-19237 GCA_963692975.2 Acetobacteraceae bacterium
CGACGGGGGTTGCGAACAGTCCTTTGACGTTGATGTCGAGCCGCATCGCTCCCCGCACCTCGTTCGCCGTGCTCGCACATGGCCCCGCCGGTTGTCGCCGGCCAGACGTCGTCGGTTGCTTTGCGATATGCGGGGAGGATGCGGCCGGCTTCAAGGGGTGGATCGGGGGGGAGCTTCCGCCTGGGCGTGCTCGAGGGCGCGTCAGGCCGGCCGCGGGGTCAGCCCGGCCGCAAGGTCAGCCCGGCCGCAGGGTCAGGGCCGTCCAGGTCGTCGAGGCGCATCTCGATGCCCCAGCCGTAATGCAGGTGGCCGACGGCGAGGATGTTGTCGAGCGCGACTGCGACCTCGTTGCGGCCCTTGTGCAGCGGCAGGTCGAAGGCGGCGTTGCGCAACGAGATGCGGCCGTCGGGGGCGAGGCGCTTGGCCTCCGGGTAGTAGAGATTTTCGGCCGCGAAGACGGGCTTGCCGTTGGCGTAGATCCAGGCCTCGTGCAGCACGCCGACGGAGACGTGGACGCTGCGGTCGCGGTCGGACTGGATCGACGTCTTTAGCCAGGCGAGCGAGCCGGTGGAGGGGTCGATGGGCGAGCCGAATCGGCGGCTGAGATTGACGAGGCCGTGCCGCTCCGTCGGCAGGCTCGCCCAGGCGGCGGGATCCGCGGGCATCTGGGCGAGCGAGGGCGCCGCCCCGTAGGCGAGCGGCGAAGTGGTCGTCGCGACCGCCCAGCGACGGACCAGGTTGGGGTCGGCGTCGGTTGGATCCTTGTCGGGTTGGGGCGGCAGGCTGTGGGTGATCCCGGGAGAGACGGTGAGGTTGGCGAACTCGGCCGGGCCGCTGAACTGCAGGCCGCCGTGCAGCGGCGCGGCCTCCAGCCGGCCGACCGCGAGCGTGGGCTCGACGGCGCCGTTGATGAAGACGTTCATCCGCCGGCCGGAGATCACCAGCTTGACGTGGTTCCAGGCGCCGACGGTGATTGCGGCATGCGTCTGGTACTCGGGATACATCTCCCAGGGCCAGACGCCGTGGATCATCGGCACGTACTGGATGCAGTCATCGGCGGCGGGGCAATTGCCGTCGTCCCGCAGGTAGAAGAGCTCGGCGCTGTCGGGGCCCTGGGTGCGGAAGCGGAACGAGGCGAAACCGGCGTTGAGCAGTTTTGCGTCGTACTCGATGGTGCCGTCGCCGAAGCTCAGGCCCTTGAGGTCGGCGGTGGCGTCGCCGAGCTTGAGCAGGCCGTCGGGAAAGCCCTCGGTGGGGACGAACTCGGCCTTGCCGACGGTCTGCCAACGCGCCGCCGTCAGCGGCACCGCCTGCGTTGCCGCGGCGGCAGCGCATGCGATGCCGCAGGTCAGGGCGAGCGTCGCCAAGGTGGCTCGCGCTGGGGCCGGTTTGGTCATGAGGATGCCTGTTCTGGTGTGCATCGGGTCGTAGGGCGGCAAGGTGAGGCAAGGCAAGGCAGGCTGCAGCCGGAAGGCCACAGACCCCGATCGTTCAGGCTTTGGGACGTTTCCCGTCTCGGTTTCCCGTCTCGTGCGCGTTGATCGATCGCTTTCGTTCGGGTTCTAATCGTTGCTCCATTGGACATGAGCGCGTCTGCAAGGAGTTAGCCGTGGCCCGCATCAGCTTTGTCGAGTTGCCCGCTCGCGACCTCGCCGCGTCGACGTCGTTCTATCGATCTGCGTTCGGTTGGGAGCTGACCGATTTCGGTCCGACGTATTCGTGCACCATGACGGGTGATGTCGATCTTGGATTGCAGGGCGACATGACGGAGGCGACCCGGGCGCCGCTTGTCGTCATTGCCGTTGACGATCTCGAGGCTGCGCAAGCCGCTGTCGAGCAGGCGGGCGGCGTCATCACGCAGGCGATCTTCGCTTTTCCGGGCGGTCGGCGCTTTCATTTCACCGACCCGAGCGGACAGGAGCTGGCGGTCCTCAAGGCCGACTAGCTCGCTTGGCCGCCTGTCACACGGTCTACTGTGTCTAGGCGAAGCCAGCTATTTCCCGCGCCCGACGGCATCGGCTCCTGCTGTGGGACTTGAATGACAAATGGATTTCAAAGGCTCCGCCTTTGATGGGGTCAAGGGGCGAAGCCCCTTGCCTTTCTGACGTGGCGACCGGCGATGCGTGATGTATGAGGCGGAGCCTGTCGAGGCGCTGAGGCGGCTGGTCGAGGAGGCGTTGGCGCAGTGGGCGCTGCCGGGCGGGACGCGGGTGGCGGTGCTGGCGGTGTCGGAGAACGCGACGTTTCTGCTGCGCCTGCCGGACGGGCTGAGGCGGGTGCTGCGGGTGGCGCGGCCGGGCTACCACACGCTGGCGGAGATCCGCTCGGAGCTGGCGTGGAGCGAGGCGGTGCGGCGCGAGGCGAGCGTATGTTGCCCAGCGGTGATCGAGGGTGTCGACGGTGAGCCGGTGCAGCGGCTTCGCGGCGGTAGGCTCGCACGGCGGGCGATCCTGTTCGAGCACGTCGAGGGGTCGCCGCCGGGCGACACGGCAGACGCGTTCGGCCTGATCGGGCAGGTGACGGCGCGGCTGCATGCGCAGGCGCGGCGCTGGGTGAGGCCGGCGGGGTTCGTGCGCAAGGCCTGGACGGTTGAGACGGCGATCGGGACAGCGGCGCATTGGGGCAGCTGGCGCGGTGCGGCGGGGCTGGACGCGGCGGGCGAGGCGGTGCTGGGGCGGGCGGCGCAGATGGTGGCGCGGCGGCTTGGCGAGCATGGCCGGGGGGCGGACCGGTTCGGCCTGATCCATGCCGACCTGCGGGTGGCGAACCTGCTGGCGGGTGCGGGCGGGTTGACGGTGATCGATTTCGACGATTGCGGGTTCGGCTGGTTTGCCGCCGACTTTGCTGCGGCCGTCAGCTTCATCGAGCATTCCGAGGTCGTGCCGTCGCTGTTCGAGGCCTGGTGCCGCGGCTATGGCAGGCTGGCGGCGGCGGACCGAGGGGTGATGGGGTCGCTGCTGATGATGCGGCGGATGCAGCTGCTGGGCTGGACGCGGACGCACGCCGACACGCCGACGGTCCAGGCATTGGGGGCGGACTTCGCGCTCCAGACGGTGGGGCTGGCGGAGCGGTTTCTCAGCGGAAGAGATCTGCTCGACGGTCGCGCAGGTAGGGATCAAGCCCCCGCGCGTGGCGGGCGTCCGGCCGGATCGTGACCGTCAGTAGAGCCTCGGTGGCGCCGGCGGCGGCGAGGACCTCGCCGTCCGGCCCGGTGATCGAGGAGCCGCCCTGATAGTGGATGTCGGCCTCGCTGCCGCACAGGCCAGCATAGACGACGAACAGGTGGTTCTCCAAGGCGCGGGTGCGCAGCAGCACCTGGGAGACGGTGACCGAGGAGGGCGCGCGTGGCAGGGCGGTGGGGACCAGCAGCAGGTCGGCGCCGGCGAGCGCCGCGGCGCGGGCCATTTCGGGGAACTCGCTGTCGTAACAGACCAGCATGGCTGCCTGCAGGCCGCAGACCTGGTGCAGCGCCGGCGGCGCCTCGCCCGGAGTGAAGGCGGCGCGCTCGCCGCGGCCGAACAGGTGGCATTTGCGGTAGAGGGCGGGCGGCAGGCCGGGGCGGAGCAGGGCGGCGGCGTTGTAGACCTGGCCGGCGGCGACGCGCTCGGGCACGCCGATGACCAAAGCGAGGTCAAGCGCGTCGGCGAGAGCGGCGAGGCGCCGCAGGGTCGGGCCGTCGGCGGGTTCGGCGAGCGCGTGCATGGCGCTGAGCGAGGCGTAGCCGGTGGTGGCGAGCTCGGGGGCCACGAGCAGGCGACTGCCGGCGGCGTGGGCGGCGCGGGCGGCGTGCTCGATGCGCTCGAGGTTGGCCGCGAGGCCGGCAGGGCTGGGCTCGAACTGGAACAGCGACAGGGTGAGTGTGTCAGGGGGCATCGGGACCGATCATGACCTTTGAGTAGGAAGGAAGGCCAGAGGCTCTGCCTCTGGACTCCGCTGGGGCCTGAGGCCCCAGACCCCCGGCGGTTAGCGGGCACCGCCGCCGGCCACAACCGATGGATGGATTTTAAAGGCTCCGCCTTTAATGGGGTGCAGGGGCAACGCCCCTGGCCTTTCTTCTAGTCTCTGGCAAGATTTTTAAAAACTTGGCGATATTTGCTATTCGCCAGGCTATTTTTGTTTTTGACTAGAATATTAATGCTTATTTTCAACGGGTTGCTGTGACGCTAAGAGTTGGCACAGCTGATGCAATTGCTTCTGCCGAGAGCCATGAGGCTTTCGAAAGAAGGAGTGTCGGTCATGAGCCATTACGCGACGATCCAGGCTGTGTCTCCTGTCGCGGTCAGCCGGCCGGCGCCGGTGCGTGCAGCGGGATCTGTGCTGCCGACTGTGTTTGCGGTGCTGGCGGCGGTGATGCTGGTGCTGGTGCTGTGCTTTAGCTGGGTCGAGGCGCAGGGCTGGACGGAGCGTGGGCTGGACCGTGCGGCGGGTGTGCCGGTGGCGGCGCTGATCGCTGCTCAGCCGTTGGCCTCGTGAGGGGGCGGGTCGCGGCCAGGCAGCATGTCGTGATTGCGCAGCAGGTGGCGGAACTGGTGGTAGTTGAGGCCGAGCAGGCGGGCGGCGCGGGTCTGGCTGTATTGGGCCTCGGCCAGTGCCTCGGCGAGCAGCCGGCGTTCGAAGCGCTGGGTCTGGCCGAGGAAGTCGCCGGGCTGGAGCGCCTCGGTCGGCGTGGCGCCGGCCGGCGCCTGGCTCACCTGGGAAGGGACGGTGGCTGCGTCGTTCGACGAGGCGCGGGTGCGGGCGCCGAGCGGCGCGGCGTGATGAGTGCCGAACGGGTCGAGCAGGATTTGCGGCAATGGGCGGTCGGGGCGTTCGGCGCGGGCGATGCTGCGCTCGACGGCGTTGCGCAGCTCGCGCACGTTGCCGGGCCAGGCATGGGCCAGCAGCTGCTGGCGGGCGGCGGGGGCGAAGCCGGCGAAGGCGCGGCCGCCGAGCTCGGCCACCATGCGGCGGGCGAAATGCTCGGCGAGCAGCTCGATGTCCTCGGCGCGCTCGCGCAGGGGTGGGACGGTAACGACGTCGAACGCGAGGCGGTCGAGCAGGTCGGGGCGGAAGCGGCCGGCGGCGGCGAGTGCGGGCAGGTCGGCGTTGGTGGCGCCGAGGACGCGGACGTCGACATGCAGGGTCTCGGTGCCGCCGAGGCGTTCGAACTGGCCGTATTCGATGATGCGCAGGAGCTTCTCCTGCACCGGCATGGCGGCGGTGGCGATCTCGTCCAGGAACAGCGTGCCGCCATGGGCGAGCTCGAAGCGGCCGGGGCGGCGGCGGGCGGCGCCGGTGAAGGCGCCGGCCTCGTGGCCGAACAGCTCGCTGTCGAGCAGACTGTCGGGCAGAGCGGCGCAGTTGAGCTTGATGAATGGCCGGTCCCAGCGCGGCGAGAGGAAGGCGAGGCGGCTGGCGACCAGCTCCTTGCCGGTGCCGCGCTCGCCGATAATGAGCAGCGGCCGCTCGATGGCGGCGACCTGGGAGACGTGCGCGAGCATGGCGGCGAACGCCTCGCTGGTGCCGAGCGGGGTTTCGACCTCGCCGTGCTGTGTGGCGGTGCGCGCCATCCTGTGCCGCTCTCCGCCATGGTTGCCGGCGATTATAGGTGCGGGACGCCGGCAGACGCCAGCCTGACTGCATCGCGGGCCCTGCACAGGGCTTCAAAACCATGCTCCATTCAATCCACTGGAATAAGGAACTGACGCCATGGGTGTCTTTTCGCGGCTGACCGACATCGTGAACGCCAACCTCAATGCCCTGCTTGCCAGCGCCGAGAATCCCGAGCGGATGATCCGGCTGATGATCCAGGAGATGGAGGATACGCTGGTCGAGGTGCGCAGCCAGACCGTGCAGACGATCGCCGAGCGCAAGGAACTCGCACGACGGATCGAAAGTGCCAAACGCGAGGAGGCGGAGTGGCAGCGCAAGGCGGAGCTGGCGCTGACGCATGACCGCGAGGACCTGGCGCGCGGGGCGCTGCAGGCGCGCCACCATGCGGGACAGGGGCGGGAGGCGCTGGAGCGGCAGCTGGAGCAGGTGGTTACCGGGCTGGAGGCGCAGTCGACCGATATCGGGCGGCTGCAAGCCAAGCTTGCGGATGCGCGCTCGCGGGAGAAGGCGCTGAGCTCGCGCGGGCGGATCGCCAGCTCGCGGTTGAAGCTGCGCACCAGCCTGCATGATCGGCGGGTGGCCGACGCGTTCGACCGCTTCGAGTCGGTGGAGCGGCGGCTCGACGAGGCGGAGGGCCGGGTGGAGGCGTTCGACCTGGGGGCGGCGGAAGGCTCGCCGCCGGGGCTTGCCGAGCAACTGGCAGGGCTGGAGGCGAACGCCTCGGTGGAGGACGAACTGGCGGAGATGCGGCGGCGGCTGGGCAATCGGCTGCCGGCGGTGACCAAGGGCGAGAGCATCTGAGGCGGCGATGGATTGGGACCTGGTCACGATCTTTGGCTTCGTGCTGGTGCTGGTGGCGATGGTGCGGCTGATGCCGCGTCGGCCGAGGGCAGGCGATGTCGATCCGGCGGTGCTGGGGGAGGCCAGGCAGGTGGCGGGAAGGCTGGAGGGCAGGATCGAGGCGCTGGAGCGGATCCTGGACGAGGACCTGCCGGGTTGGCGCAGCCGGTCGCGCGCGTGAGGTCGGGACGGGTTCTGCGGGCAGGCGCGCTGGCAGCTGTCCTGCTGGGGTCGACGTATGGCGCCGCCGTCGCTCAGGACGGCCCGCAGGCGTCCACCGCGGCGATTTCGGCCGGCTTCAAGCCGCCGACGCGGCCGGCCGACGTGCCGGCCGAGGACTGGCCGTTCAAGCCCGACGGCACGATCCGGCGCGGCGGCAACCTCGACATCAGCACGCCGACAGCGCACGTCCTGCGGCATGGCGGTGACGTCGAGGTGACGACGCCGACGGTGACGTATGTGCAGCACGGCGCCGACATCACGATCAGCACGCCGACGATGACGATGTCCCGGCACGGGGCGGACATCGTGATCTCGACGCCCACCGGGACGGTTCGTCGGCAGGCGGCTCCGGCTGATCGGGACGACGATGACGATGATGCGGACAACGCCGACGCCAAGCCGGTGACGCACCATCACAGCAGCAGCAGCAGCAGCAGCAGCAGCGATGGCGGCGGCGGGGTGGTTGGCGTTCTGGCGCTGGCTGCCTGCGCCTATTTCGCGCGGCGGGCCTGGCGGCGGCGGCGGCGGCGGCCGTTCGACGCCATGTCGCGTCCGGCCTACCGTCCGCGCTCGGCGGGCTTTGATCCACGAGCGCAGGGCGGTCCCGCACCGGGCGACGGGGCGGCCGAGGCGGTGCTGGAGCAGCTGCTGCGGCTGGAGCGGCGGCTGGCGATGATCGAGACCGCGGTCACCTCGTCGGAGTTCGAGCTGCAGCGAGGGTTCAGCGCGCTGGAGCCTGGCAGACGCCTGTAGGGCAAAGCTCCGTTACAGATCGGGGCTTTCGCTGTTCATCCGCGGGCTTATGGTGCGCCTGGACTGGCCGCCCGACCGGTTCCCGAGCAAGGACCGTCGTCGGTTTGGATACTTCCGTCGCCTACACGCGGCCGCTCGTGCGTCAGCGGCCGCGCCTGCATGCTCTCGCACTTCGGCTGATCGCCGCCGCCGTCGCGGCGCCGATGCTGCGGCTGAGCCTATGGCGATGGCCGAACGCGGCGGAGCGGCGATGCGCCGTGGCGGCGTTCAACCGCGAGGGCGCGACCGTGCCGCCGCTGCTGCGGGGCCTCGCCAGCCTGCCGGCGGGACGGACGCAGATGCTGCATGCGCTGCTGCGCCACGGCGACGATCCTGCACTGGCCGAGCAGCTGCTGGCGGCGCTGCCGGCCTCGTCGGGCGCGGTGTGGCTCGGGCCGAAGCTCTCGATGCTGCATCTGGAGAAGACCGGCGGGCACTCGCTGCTCGCCTGGCTGCGCTGCCACGTGCATCCGTCGCAGATCGACCCGGACCCGGCACGCGCGATGCCGCCGGACCGGTTTTCCGCTTTTCCGCCCAGCCTGGCCGGCGCGCTCGACCGCTATCCGCTGGTGTGGGGCCATTACGACCTGCCGGCGCTGGAGCGGCTCGGGCCGCACCGCCTGGTGCTGACGCTGCTGCGCGAGCCGAAAGCGCGGCTGGTGTCGCTGTATCGCTACTGGCGCACGCTGGCGCCTGAGCACCTGGAGACGCTGGCCGGTCATGAGGGGCCGCTCCTGGCGCATCGGCTGTCGCTGCTCGACTTCCTGCGCTGCGACGAGCCGGGGCTGCTGGCCTCGACCGACAACCTCTACGTCCGGCGGCTCACCGGACGCTATCCGAGCGGCGGGCATACCCAACTCGGCCGGCGCGACGTGACCGACGCGCTGGCGGCGCTGGATGGGATCGGCTGCGTCGGGATCACCGAGGAGTTGCGGCGCAGCCTGGCCCGGTTCGCGCCCCGGCTCGGGATCGCCGCACCGGCCAAGGTCGCCTGGCTGAACAGCACCGATCGGAACCATCGCGACAACCCGATGCATGCCGCGGCGGCGCCGGTGGAGATGACGGCCGCCGTGCGCGCGGCGCTGGGGGCGCGGACGGCGCTGGATCAGGAGGTGTATGCCGCAGCCCGGATGCGGGTGCGGGAGGGATAAGGAAGGCGAGAGCTCTGCCCTCGACCCGCTGGGGCCGGGAGGCCCCAGACCCCGATACAATTGGTATCTTCTACAAAGCTGCTCGAGCTGTGCAGTCGAAATACCGCAAGATTTATAAAACTGTTAGAAATCAATATGTTACGAGGATCTTGCCTATAGGCAAGATTTTTATCAGGACCGCCCTCCGAGGGCGTCATACCAGGCTCTGGCTATCATAACGATGGCATCGTCCCACCACGAATGGGGTCTGGGGCCGCGGGCCCCAGCGGGTCAAGGGCAGAGCCCTTGCCTTTCTCACTTAGCCCGCAGCAACTCGCGCTTGCTCGCCTGCATCGAGGCGGATGTTTGGGTCAGTGTGCCGCGCAGGTGGTCGGCCAGGCGGAGGGCCAGGGCGACGATGGTCAGGGTGGGATTGGCGTGGCCGCCGGTGGGGAACACCGAGCAGCCGGCGACGAACAGGTTGTCGGTGCCGTGCACGCGGCAGTTCGCGTCGACGACGCCCTCGCGCGGGTCAGCGGCCATGCGGGTGGTGCCGATATGGTGGTGGGTGCGGAGCAGTTCGCGCCCGACATAGGGGCCGGTTTCGAACAGCCAGGCGGCGAGTCGGGCATCGCCGAGGCCGCGGCGCGACAGCGAGGCGCCGACCAGCTCGGTCAGCGCCCGGGCGGTGCGTCGCTCGAGCGGCGAGATGCGCCAGTCGACCGAGGCCTGGCGCCGGCCGAGGCGGTCGCGGCGGTGCGACAGGGTGACGCGGCTGTCCGGGTCGGGCAGCTGCTCGAGGTCGGCCACGACGCTGACGTGAGGCCTCAGGAAGGCGGTGTGCCGGCCGCGTGCCAGGCGCCAGGTGTTGGCGGCGATGTCGATGGGGTCGGCGACGAGGCGTAGCGCCTCGCGCAGCGTGCCGGCGCCGAGACGACGCTGCTGCAGGCGGGCGCGCAGCAGCTTGAGCGATTGCCAGCCGGACCCATCGGTCGCCTCGTAGCGCAGCACGGCGCTGGCGTTGAGCAGGCCGCGCTCGCGCTGCTGGCGCTCGGCCAGGGTGAAGCCGACTTCGTGCTGCGCGGTGCGGCGCGAGGCGAACAGGTTGAAGCGCTGCTGCAGCGCGCGGGCCTGGATGGCGGTGGGCGACATCGTGGCGGTGACGCCGCGCGGGTGCTGCATGAAGAAGCGGCCGACGAGGTCGTGCGCGTTGCCAAGCGCGTGTCTCGGGTCCTCGGCGCTGTCGAGCAGCAGGCGGGCGTTCTCGATGCCGCCGCAGCACAGGACGTGAGCGCGGGCGGCGACGCTCAGCTCGTTGCCGGACAATGTCTGCGCACGAATGGTGCGCACCCGCGCCCGCTCAGTTGTATCGACAGCGGTAACATTGGCATGCTGCACGACGATCGTATTGATGTCGGCCTCAAGCGCGGCGCGGAACGTGCGGCCGAAATCTAGGCGCGCCTGGTCGGCACTGGCGGGGAAGCGCCAGATGAAGTTGTCCGGCTCGTCCTCGATGCTGTCGGCGCGGCCACGCACGGCGCCGCCCGGCTGCGACCAATGCTCGCGAAAGCCGCAGATCACCTGGGCGTCCGGGTAGTAGGCGTCGACGCTGGCGAAGCTGATCGGCCAGCCGGAATGGGCCACCCACTCGCGAGCGGAGAAATCGATCGGGTCGAGCGGCGCGCAGCGGCCGGTCCATTGGCTGGTGGAGCCGCCCAGGACACGGTAGCGGCCGACATCCATCTCCATCGGGTGGCCGACGCTGTCACCGGCGTAGAGCGCCTGGGTGTCGGCCTCGTGAGAGAGGCCGCCGCTTTCCAGCAGGCAAACGCGCAAGCCGCTGCCGAGCAGCCGGTGGGCGAGGGCGATGCCGGCGGCACCGGCGCCGACGATGCAAAGGTCGACGTCAAGACGCGCGGGGAGTTGTCTGTCAGCGTCCAAGAGCATCGGACCCACCTTTCGTGACGGAACGATTACTGTGGATAAGCGCCATCCTGTGGATGGGAAGACCCTTACTGTGTCGATAGCGACCATATCTTTGAGATCGCTCTTCGGAACGAGACTTAGGCGGTGATCAATCGTTCCAGCCGGTCCATCGCCTCGTCGAGCAGGGCCGGGCTCTTGGCGTAGCACAGACGGATAAAGGGTTCGGCGCCGCCGCCGAAGCTGGTGCCTGGGGCCAGTCCGATCCGCGCCTCGTGCACGGCGCGGCGGCAGAACTCGTAGGTGTCGGTCACGCCGTCGACCCTGAACATGCTGTAGAACGAGCCCTGGGCGGGCACGACCTGCACCCGCGGCATGGCGGCGAGGCGCCGCGCCACGACGTCGCGCCCGGCGCGGCAGCGGGCGACGAACTCGGCGACGAAGGGCTCGCCGTCGTTGAGCGCGGCGATGGCGCCGGCTTGCAGGAATTCGAGGCCGCCACTGGTGTTGAACTGGATCAATTTCTCGAAGGCCTGGGTGCACCCTTGCGGATAGACCAGCCAGCCGATGCGCCAGCCGGTCATCGCCCAGGCCTTGGAGAAGCTGTTGACGACGAAGAGCGGGTCGTCCGCACGGGCGATCTGCAGGAAGCTGAAGGCGGACGGCTGGTCGTAGACGATGCGGTGGTAGACCTCGTCGGACAGCAGGGCGATGCGGCGCTCGCGGCAGAAGCCGAGCAGCTCGCCGGCCTCGTCGGGCGTGATCATCCAGCCGGTCGGGTTGCCGGGCGAGGCAACGTAGATCAGCCGGGTGCGCTCGTCGCAGGCGGCGAATAAGGCGGGCAGAGAGAGCGACCAGCCCGCCTCGGTGGGGACCAGCGCGACCTCGCGGATCTCGGCGCCGTTGATCTGGCAGGCGCGCATGACGTTGGGCCAGGAGGGCGTGATGACCACGGCATTGGCGCCGGCGGTGAGCACGGCCTGCGCGACCTGCATCACCGCCTGCATGCCGGAGAAGGTGAAGGCGATGCGGTCGTCGTCGATCGCGACGTGCTGGATGCGCTGGTGGTAGGCGCGCAGCGCGGCGCGCAGCTCGGGCAGACCGCGATTGGCGGAATAGAAGGTGCGGCCGGCGAACAGCGCCTCGCTCGCGGCCTTGCAGATGAAGTGCGGGGTGGGGACGTCGGGCTCGCCGGCCCACATGGCGATGAGGTCCGGGACGTCGAAGCCGAGGCGGAAGATCTGGACGATCGGGCTGTCTTCGAGGGCTTCGATGGCGGGGCGGATGACGGACACGGTTTGCTCCAAGGAAGGAAGGCGAGGGCTCTGCCCTCGACCCGTCACGCGATAGCGTGCATTCGCACCACGGGGCCCGCGGCCCCGGACCCCATCTTATGAGATGGTTTCCAAAGGCCGCCGGCCTTTGGTGGGGTCAAGGGGCAAAGCCCCTTGCCTTCCTATAGGCTATCGAGCCTGGCGATCTCGTCTGGCGTAAGCTCTAGGCTTGCTGCGGCGATGAGGTGCTCGAGCTGGTCGAGGCTGGTGGCGCTGGCGATCGGGGCGGTAGACTTGGTGGCGAGCCAGGCAAGGGCGATTTCGGTTGGGGTGACGTCGTGCGCGGCGGCGATGTCGTCGAGTGCGGCCAGGACCGGGGCGCCGCGCTCGCCGATGTATTTTTTGACGTTGCCGCCGCGGGCGCGGCCCTCGGCGTCCGAGGCGGTGCGGTACTTGCCGGTGAGGAAGCCGGCGGCGAGGGCGAAATACGGGATCGTGGCGACCTGCTCGCGGGCGCAGAGCGGGCCGAGATCGGCCTCGAACTCGCGCTCCATGAGATTGTAGTGCGGCTGCAGGCACTCATAGCGTGGCAGGTTGTGCGCGGCGCTGGCGGCGAGCGCCTCGGCGAGGCGGGCGGCGGTGAAGTTCGAGGCGCCGATGGCGCGCACCTTGCCCTGCTCGATCAGGCGCGCGAAGGCGCCGAGCACATCGGCGACGGGCACGTCCGGGTCGTCGAAATGCGATTGGTAGAGGTCGATACGCTCGACGCCGAGGCGGGCGAGCGAGGCCTCGACGCAGGCGGCGATGCGGGCGGGAGCCAAGCCCTTGGTGCCGGCGAGCGGGCCGCCGACCTTGGTCATCAGCACGACGCGCTCGCGGCGGGAGTGTATCCTGGGCGAGCCAGCGGCCGATCACCGTTTCGCTCTCGCCGCCGGAGTGGCCGGGCGCCCAGGACGAGTAGATGTCGGCGGTGTCGATGGCGATCAGGCCGGCCTCGAGAGCGCGGTCGAGCAGGGCAAAGGAGGTGGGCTCGTCGGCGGTCCAGCCGAAGACGTTGCCGCCGAGCACGATGGGCGGGATGGCGAGGTCGGAGCGGCCAAGGGGGCGATGCTGCATGGTGTTCTCCTCAAGCAAGGCGAGGGGCTTTGCCCCTCGACCCCATTAAAGGCGGAGCCTTTTAAATCCATTCATTGGCTGCGGTGTCCACCGGCCTAGAGCGTGAGGCACGGTCGCAAAGGAATGGATTGTCAAGGCTTCGCCTTGACCGGGATCAAAGGGCAGAGCCCTTTGCCTTCCTTACTCGAACTCCACGATCACCGGATCCGCGCCGGAGAACTGCGCGACGGCGCGGCTGCCGGGGGGTGGGAACGACTTGCCGGTCCAGGAGCCGCAGGTGACGATTTGGCCGGCTTTCAGGCCGCCGGCCCAGGCGGCGCCGTGGTCGGCGAGCCAGGCGATCAGGCGGATCATGTCGCCGGCCGGGTTGCCGGTGCGCTGGCGGTCGGGGGTGCCGGTGGCGGTCTGGTGGATCGTCATGGCGGCGTAGTCGACGTCGCGCCAATCGGCGATCGGGGCGCCGATGATCAGGGCGCCGTGCTGGATGAGGTCGGCGAGGTTGGAGAGCGGGGTGGCGGCGTCGGGGTCGATGAAGCGGGACTGCAGCACCTCGATGACCGGATGAGCGGAGCCGATGGCGGCGAGGATGTCGTCGTGAGTGTAGGGTTTTTTCGCGCGGCGGCAGGTCGGACAGCAGGCGGAAGGCGATCTCGCTCTCGACGCCGCGCAGGGTGAAGGTGCCGGCGGGCAGGCTGGCGGGTGAGGCGACCAGGTTGGCGAGCGGCAGCGGGGCGCAGCTGGGCGGCGCGTCGGGGCCGGGGGCGCCGACCTTCCAGCCGCCGATGGCGCCGCCGAGCTTGGCGATCAGCGCCGCCTGGATGGCGTAGGCGTCGGCCTCGCTGGCGGGGCGCATCGCGTCCGGCAGGTCGGCGATCGGCTCGGCGGGGTGCTGGATGCCGGTCTGCAACAGGCTGGCGGCGGCCTCGGCGGTCTGCATGGCGGGTCCTTGAGGCAGGGGCGGTGCGCTTATGGCACGGGCGGCGCCGATTGCTGCCGTCGCGCTTGTGATCGACACAAGCCTCGGCCATCTGTCGGGTTCCATCCACCGGTCCCGGGGCGCGAGGTGACATGAGGGTCCACACCGACTGGCGCGACCTGCCGGCGGGCTCGCGCGGGGCCAGCGTCGCACTCGGCAATTTCGACGGCGTGCATTTGGGGCATGCCAAGCTGGTGCAGGCGGCGCATGCGGCGCGGCCGGATGCGCCGCTGGCGGTGCTGACCTTCGAGCCGCATCCGCGCGAGCTGTTCCGGCCGTTCGACCCGCCGTTCCGGCTGTCGCTGCCGGCGGAGCGGGCGGCGGCGCTGGGGACGCTGGGCGTGCAGGTGGTCTACGAGCTGGGCTTCGACGAGGCGTTCTCGCAGCTGGGCGCCGAGCGGTTCATCGCCGAGGTCCTGGTGGCGGGGTTGGGGGCGCGGCACCTGGCGTGCGGGCCGGACTTCGCCTTCGGGCATCGGCGCGGCGGCGACGTGGGGCTGCTGGCGCAGGCGGCGGAGGCGCAGGGCATCGGGCTGACCGTGGTGCCGCCGCTGGTGGACGCCGCCGGGCCGCTCTCCTCGACCCGCATCCGGCGGCTGCTGCAGGACGGCTATCCGGAGCGGGCAGCGGCCGAGCTCGGCCGGCCCTGGACGATCCGCGGGGTGGTGCAGCATGGCGACCAGCGCGGCAGGACCATCGGGTTTCCGACCGCCAACGTGCCGCTCGGACGCCACCTGGAGCCGCAGCGCGGGGTCTACGCGGTCCGGGTGCAGCTGGCGGACGGCACGGAGCACCCGGGGGTTGCCAATATCGGGCGGCGGCCGACGATCGGCGAGGGGCTGGAGAGCCGGGTGGAGGCGCACCTGTTCGACTATGCGGGAGATCTGTACGGCCAGGAGGTGGCGGTGGCGCTGCACCACTTCCTGCGCAACGAGCAACGCTTCGAAGGCTTCGAGGCGCTGACGCGGCAGATCAGGCTGGATGCGGAGGCGGCTCGGGGAGCGCTCGAGTAGAGGGAAGGCCAGGGCTCTGCCCTGGACCCGCTGGGGCCGTGAGGCCCCAGACCCCTAACGTTGAAATTTAAACGGGCGCTTTCTTGCTTGGCTAAGCCGATCATCTCTCGTGCCCGACCGCACCGGTCTTGCCGGTCGGCTTGATTGGTAAATGGATTTTAAAGGCTTCGCCTTTAATCGGGTCCAGGGGCGACGCCCCTGGCCTTTCTTCCTATGCTTGACCCTGTCGCATCACGGTCAGCATATGCCGCCATGAGCGAGCAGACGCGTGATTATCGTGACACCGTGTTCCTGCCGCGCACCGGGTTTCCGATGCGGGGCGACTTGCCGCAGCGTGAGCCGGCGCTATTGGCGCGGTGGGCGGAGCAAGACCTGTCCGGACGGCTGGCGGCGGCGGGTGTGGGGCGCGTGCCGTTCGTGCTGCATGACGGGCCGCCTTATGCGAACGGGCACCTGCATATCGGGCATGCGCTGAACAAGATTTTGAAGGACGTGATCAACCGCGGGCGCCGGATGGCGGGGTATGACGTGCGGTTCGTGCCGGGTTGGGATTGCCATGGGGCTGCCGATCGAGTGGCAGATCGAGGAGCAGTATCGGAAGTCCGGGCGCGACAAGGACGATGTGCCGGTGCTGGCGTTTCGCGCCGAGTGCCGGGCCTGGGCGGGCAAGTGGCTGGAGGTGCAGTCGGCGGAGTTCCAGCGGCTCGGGGTCGAGGGCGACTGGGCGCATCGCTACGCGACGATGGATTTCGGCGCCGAGGCGTTGATTGCCGAGGAGATCGGGCGGTTTCTGCTCAACGGGGCGCTGTATCGTGGCTTGCGGCCGGTGCTGTGGAGCCCGGTGGAGAAGACGGCGCTGGCGGAGGCGGAGGTCGAGTATCACGACCACGTTTCGACGACGATTTTCGTGCGCTTTCCGGTTGTCTCCGGCGGGGCGTTCGCGGGCAGCTCGGTGGTGATCTGGACGACGACGCCGTGGACGATCCCGGGCAACCGGGCGATCGCCTATGGGGCTGCGATCGAGTACGCGGTTGTGCGGGTGGACAGCGTGGCCGAGGGGTCGCTGGCGCGGGCCGGGGAGACGCTGGTGGTGGCGCTGGCGCTGCTGCCGGCGGTGTGCGGGGCGGCGGGGATTGCGACGCATCACGTGCTGCGAGTTTACCCGGGGACGGCGCTTGAGGGTGTCACGTGCGCGCATCCGCTGCGTGGGGAGCGGGGTATGAGTTCGACGTGCCGTTGCTGGCGGGGGATTTCGTTACCACCGAGCAGGGGTCGGGGCTGGTGCACCAGGCCCCGGCGCATGGCGAGGAGGATTTTGCGCTGACGCGGGCGCACGGGATCGCGGTGCCGGAGACGGTGGGCGATGACGGGCGGTATCTGGCGCATGTGCCGCTGTTTGCCGGGGTGCATGTCTACAAGGCGGCGGAGCCGGTCTGCGCGGCGCTGGCGGCGGCGGGCGGGCTGTTGCAGCGGGGGACGCTGACGCATTCGTATCCGCATTCCTGGCGTTCCAAGGCGCCGCTGATCACCCGGGCGACGCCGCAGTGGTTCATCCGGATGGACGGGCCGGAGCGCATTCGTGAGCGGGCGCTTGAGGCGTTGGCGGGGACGCGGTTCGTGCCGAGGGGCGCGGCGGCGGATCACCTCGATGGTGGAGGGGCGGCCGGATTGGTTGCATCTCGCGCCAGCGCGCCTGGGGGGTGCCGATCGCGGTGTTCGTGGAGCGGGCGACCGGGGCGGTGCTGCGCGACCCGGCGGTGATGGCGCGTGTGGTCGAGGTGTTTCGCTTGGAGGGAGCGGATGCGTGGTACGCGTCGCCGCCGGAGCGGTTTTTGGGCGAGGGGCGGGACCCGGCGGCTTACGAGCAGGTGATGGACGTGGTCGACGTGTGGTTCGAGAGCGGCTCGACGCATGCGTTTACGCTGGAGGCGCGGGGGCTGCCGTGGCCGGCGGATTTGTATCTGGAGGGGTCGGACCAGCATCGGGGCTGGTTCCAGAGCTCGCTGCTGGAGGCGGTGGGGACGCGCGGGGCGGCCATAACCGGACGATCGTCTCGAATGGGTTCGTGCTCGACGAGCAGGGGCGCAAGATGAGCAAGTCGCTCGGCAACGTGGTGGCGCCGCAGAGTGTGACGGACACGCTGGGGGCGGACATTCTCCGGCTGTGGGTGATGACGGCCGACACGTCGGAGGATCTGCGGGTCGGGCCGGAGATTTTGAAGCAGCAGGGCGAGCTGTATCGGCGGTTGCGCAACACGCTGCGCTGGGTGCTGGGCGGGTTGGAGGGGTTTTCGGCCGACGAGGCGGTGGCGTATGCGGCGCTGCCGGAGCTGGAGCGCTGGGTGCTGCACCGGCTGTCAGAGCTTGGCGCGCGGGTGGCGGGCGCGGTGGAGAGCCATGACTGGATCGGCGTGTATCCGGAGCTGCATGCGTTCTGCGCGGCCGATCTGTCGGCGTTTTACTTCGACGTGCGCAAGGACGCGCTGTACTGCGACGCGCCCGGCAGCCCGACGCGGCGGGCGGTTCGGACGGTGCTCGACGTGCTGCACCGGTGTCTGGCGACCTGGCTGGCGCCGGTGCTGTGCTTCACCGCCGAGGAGGCGTGGCAGGCGCGCTTCGGCGACGGAGATAGCGTGCACGAGCAACGCCTGTTCGAGGCGTCAGCCGACTGGCAGGATGATGTGTTGGCATCGCGATGGCAGGCGATACGTGAGCTCAGAGGCGTAGTTACGCGGTCCGTCGAAGTTCAGCGTAACTACAAGGTCATCACTTCAAGCTTGCAAGCTGCAGTAACCATAAAGCCGAAGGGCCACGGGGGCACTAATGCTTTTGGCGATCTTCTCTTAGACGGCTGGAAAGATATATTGATTGTCTCGTCCTTTCAAGTGGATCTTGACGGCCATATGAAGCCAGCTTTCGTAGATGTTAAGCCCGACCTGCCATTCGATGTAGGCGTCGATCGCGCGGCTGGCAGTAAGTGCGCCCGGTGCTGGAAGGTGTTGGAGGAGGTGGGCGAGAGCCATCGTCATCCGCAGCTCTGCCGGCGCTGCGTCGCGGTGGTCGAGAGCGGCGTCACCTACCGGGTGGCGGCGGAGTGAAGCGCGCGTCATGAGGAAGGCCTGGCCGGGGCTGGTGGCGGCGGTGCTGGTGTTCTTGGCCGACCAGGCAAGCAAATACTGGGTGCTGCACGGGCTTGATCTGCCGCATCTGGGCTCGGTGGCGGTGCTGCCGGTGCTGAGCTTCACCCTGGTGTGGAACCAGGGGATCACCTTCGGGCTGCTGCAATCGGGCGGCGGGATGGGGCCGGTGGTGCTGGGGGCGGTGGCGCTGGCCGTCGTGGTGGTGCTGGGGCTGTGGCTGCGGCGGGCGGAGAACCCGTTCGTTGCGACCGCGATCGGGGCGATCGGCGGCGGCGCGCTCGGCAACGTCGCCGACCGTTTTCGCTACGGCGCGGTGGTGGATTTCATCCATGCGCACATGGCGGGGCATTCCTTCTACGTCTTCAATGTCGGCGACGCGGCGATCTGCTGCGGCGTGGCGGCGCTGCTGCTCGACGGCATGCGGCCGCACGGGCGGGCGGCCATGGACGGCTTGCCGGCGGACGAGCCGCCGGGCTAGGAGACGGACATGAACCGCGCCCGCATCATCGCCGCCGGCCTGCTCGCGCCCATCCTGTCGCTCAGTGTGCTGATGCTGGGCGGCTGCACCGGCGACCAGCTGACGCGCACGTTCGGCCTTGACCGCCAGACGCCGGACGAGTTCACCGTCACCACCCGGGCACCGCTGTCGATCCCGCCGGACTTTTCGCTGCCGCCGCCGAGCCCGGGCGCGTCGCGGCCGCAGGAGGTCTCGACTCAGTCGGCGGCTGAGGCGGCGCTGGCGCCGCAGACGGCGCTCGGCGGCACTGCCGGGTCGGACAGCGCCGGCCAGGATGCGCTGGTGCGCCAGGCGGGGCCGGGCGCGCCCGGCGGGATCCGCCACCAGGTAGACCAGGAGGTCGGGCTCGACCGGCCGCGCCAGGGATTTGCCGACGCGCTGATCTTCTGGCGTCCGGCGGCGCCGAGCGGCACCGCGCTCGACCCGGTGGGCGAGAGCCAGAGGCTGCGCCGCGACGCCGCCCTCGGCCAGAGCCCTCTCACCGGCAACACGCCGATCATCCAGACGACGGCGCCGAAAAGCAGCTTCCTCGGCATCTTCTGAGACGCTTCGGTGCTCGCACAGCCACGGCAGCTGACTCACTCGAGCGCACTCTCGAACGGGCTCTAGGTCCGGGGCTTTTAGTCGGGCTACACGTCGCGCGCTGAGTCGGCGCAGCGGTCCGCAGTGTGGTATAAAGTGCCATGGCGATTCAGCTGCTCAG
>CAXMMR010000037.1:0-261858 GCA_963692975.2 Acetobacteraceae bacterium
ACAAGCCGTTCATCGAGTTCCGCGGTCGGAGCATCGGCTTTGCCGAGTTCGGCGCGCGGGTGGAGCGCGCCGCCGCCGGACTGCGCCAGCTCGGCGTCGGGCCGGGCATCGCGGTGGCACTGTACCTGCCGAACGTGCCGTACCATCCGATCAGCCTGTTCGCCGTGCTGCGCGCCGGCGGCCGGGTGGTGCATCTGAGTCCGCTCGACCCGCCGCGCGCGATCGCCCGCAAGCTCGTCGACAGCGGCGCCCGGATCATGGTGGCGCCGGATTATCCGACGATGCTGCCGCAGGCGCTCGGCGCCCTGGGCGAGGGCCTGCTCGATCACCTCATCGTCGGCGAGGACGCGGCCTGGGGACCCGGCATGCCGACCCAGCCGGTGCCATCCGATCCGCGCGTCCACCGCTTCGCCGAACTCGGCGAAGGCGCGCCGACCGGCGACTGGCCGCATGCCGCGCCAGGCGACGTGGCGGTGCTGCAATATACCGGCGGGACCACCGGCCTGCCGCGCGCGGCGATGCTGACGCATGCCAACCTGACTGCCGCCACGTCGATCTACGAGACCTGGTTCAACGGCGCCGGCAACGCCTGGCTGCCCGACGACCGGGTGCTCGGCGTGCTGCCGCTGTTCCACATCTACATGCTGACCACGGTGCTGCTGCGCTGCCTCAAGGGCGGCGTGGAGATCATGCTGCGGCTGCGCTTCGACGCCGCACAGACGCTGGCCGACATCGAGACCGGGCGGGCGACCGTGTTCGCCGGCGTGCCGACCATGTTCATCGCGCTCGCCGCCCAGCCGGACATCGCCGGGCGCGACCTGTCGTCGCTGCGGGTGGCAAGCTGCGGCGGCGCGCCGCTGCCGGTCGAGGTGGCGCATCGCTTCGAGGCGCTGAGCGGCCGTCGGGTGGGCGGCGGCTGGGGCATGACCGAGACCTCGCCGGCCGGCACCATCATCCTGCCGGAGATGGAGATGACCTCGGGGCTGATCGGAGTGCCCCTGCCGGGGATCGAGATGGATGTGGTGGACCTCGTCGATCCGCACCGGGTGCTGCCGGTCGGCGAGGTTGGCGAGCTCAGGGTGCGCGGCCCGAACGTGACCCCCGGCTACTGGCAGCGGCCGGAGGAGAACGCCACCGCCTACGCCGACGGCTTCTTCCTGACCGGCGACATCGGCTTCATGGACGCGGCCGGCCAGTTCAGCATCGTCGACCGCAAGAAGGACATGATCATCTCCGGCGGCTTCAACGTCTATCCGCGGGTGATCGAGGACGCGGTTTACGAGCACCCAGACGTTGAGGAGTGCGGCGTGATCGGCATTCCGGACGACTATCGCGGCCAGTCGGCCAAGGTCTTCGTCAAGCTGCGCCAGGGTGCGGCGACGTTCACCCTTGAGGCGCTCCGCGGCTTCCTGGCCGATAAGGTCGGGCCGCACGAAATGCCGGCCGCGCTCGGCTTCCTGGACGCGCTGCCGCGCACCGCCGTCGGCAAGCTGTCGCGCAAGGACCTGGTCGACCAACCGACCGGGACGGCCGCCGCCGCGGCCGCGGCAGGCTGAGCCATGCTCGGCCTGATGCAGTCGCACCCGCTGCTGGTTTCCTCGCTACTGGTGCATGCCGCCCGCCATCACGGCGAGGCCGAGGTGGTCTCGCAAGGCGTGGACGGCGCGATCGCCCGGGCGAGCTACCGCGCCGTGGAACGACGGGCGCGCTCGCTGGTCGGGGGCCTGAGCGGGCTCGGCATCGCGCCGCATGACCGGGTCGGCACGCTCGCCTGGAACAGCCAGCGCCACCTGGAGATCTATTGCGGCGTGCAGGGCATGCGGGCGGTCTGCCACACCATCAACCCGCGGCTGCATGCCGAGGACGTCGCCTGGATCATCAACCACGCCGGCGACCGGGTGCTGATGGCCGACCTCAGCTTCGTGCCGCTGGTCGAGGCGGTCGCGCCCCTGGTCGGCAGCAGCGTGCAGGCCGTGGTGATGCTCTGCCCACCTGAGCAGATGCCGGCGGTGGCGCTGCCCGAGGGCATGGCGCTGCTGTGCTACGAGACGCTGATCGAGGCCGGCGAGGCGGCGGGCGAAGCGTATCAGTGGCCCGTCTTCGACGAGAACAGCGCCGGCGTGCTGTGCTACACCTCCGGCACCACCGGGCGGCCCAAGGGCGTGCTCTACAGCCACCGCTCGACCGTGCTGCACGCGCTGGGCGTGAACATGCCGGACGCGCTCGGCTTTCGCGCCGTGGACCGGGTGATGCCGGTGGTGCCGATGTTCCACGTCAACGCCTGGGGCATGCCGTATGCGGCGCTGCTCGCCGGCGCCTCGCTGGTGATGCCGGGGCGGCATCTCGACGGGGCGAGCCTGGCGCGGCTGATGAACGCCGAGCGGGTCACCATCACCGCCGGTGTGCCGACGGTGTGGCTGGGGCTGCTCGAGCATCTGCGCGCCAGCGGCGAGCGGCTCGATCACACACGCCGCATCATCATCGGCGGCTCGGCCTGCCCGGCGCTGCTGATCGAGGCCTTCCCCGTCGAGTACGGGGTGCCGGTCGAGCATGCCTGGGGAATGACGGAGCTCAGCCCGATCGGCACCTTCAACAAGCCAAAGCCCGCCCAGGCTGCGCTCGACCCCGAGGCGCATCGTCAGCACTTGCTGAAGCAGGGCCGGGCAGTCTTCGGCGTCGACATGCGGATCGTCGGTGCCGACGGCGCGGCGCTGGCCTGGGACGGGGTGCAGTTCGGCGACCTGCAGGTGCGCGGGCCCTGGGTGTGCAGCGCCTATTACGGCGAGGCGCCCGGCAGCGCGCTCGACGGGGAGGGATGGTTCGCCACCGGCGACGTGGCGACGATCTGCCCGCAGGGCTTCATGCACATCGTCGACCGTTCCAAGGACGTCATCAAGTCGGGCGGCGAATGGATCAGCTCGATCGCGCTCGAGAACCTCGCGATGTCGCACCCCGCAGTCGCCGAGGCCGCGGTGATCTCGGCACGGCATCCGAAATGGGACGAGCGCCCGTTGCTGCTGGTGCGCGCCGCCGCCGGACAGCCCATCGACACCGCCGAATTGATGCGCAGCCTGAGCGGACAGGTGCCGCGCTGGTGGCTGCCGGACGCGATCCTGGTCGTTGACGAACTGCCGCACACCGCCACCGGCAAGCTGCAGAAGACGGTGCTGCGGGCAGCCTACGGCGACACGTTGATGAAGTTGGCGGAGGCGTAGGGGAGAGAAGCGCTTCTTTTTTGAAAAAAAGAAGTGAAAAACTTTCGTCCGTTCGCCAAGCACTCATCCCCTAAGCGATAAAAGTTTTTTGGTCCTTTTTTCAAAAAAGGACTGCTTTCTTCTTTATCCGTAAGGGATGTCCGCATGACGCTTCCCGCCCTGTTCGACCGCCTGCGCCTGCCGGTGATCGCCTCGCCGCTGTTCATCATTTCCGGCCCCGAGTTGGTGATCGCGCAGTGCCGCGCCGGCGTCGTCGGCTCCTTTCCGGCGCTGAACGCGCGGCCTGGGCCGGTGCTGGAGGAGTGGCTGCGGCGCATCGAGGGCGAGCTCGGCGAAGGGGACGCGCCCTATGCGGTCAACCAGATCGTGCATCGCTCGAACGACCGGCTGATGCACGACGTCGAGCTGTGCGTAAAATTCAAGGTGCCGATCGTGATCACCTCGCTCGGCGCGCGCCAGGAGGTCAATGAGGCGATCCACTCCTATGGCGGCATCGTGCTGCACGACGTGATCAATGACCAGTTCGCCCGCAAGGCGGTCAGCAAGGGCGCCGACGGGCTGATCGCGGTGGCGGCGGGCGCCGGCGGGCATGCCGGCACGCTGTCGCCGTTTGCGCTGATCGGCGAGATCCGCCGCTGGTTCGACGGGCCGCTGGCGCTGTCCGGCGCCATCGCCTCGGGCGACGCAGTGCTGGCGGCGCAGGCAGCCGGCGCCGACCTCGCCTATGTCGGCTCGGCGTTCATCGCCACCGAGGAGGCGAACGCAGCCCCTGCCTACAAGCAGATGCTGGTGGACAGCGGCGCCGGCGACATCGTCTACACCGACCTGATCACCGGCGTGCACGGCAACTACCTGCGCGGCAGCCTGGTCGCCGCCGGACTCGACCCGGACAACCTGCCGCGCGGCGACGTCAAGGCGATGAGCTTCGCCAGCACCGGCGTGAAGGCCTGGCGGGACGTGTGGGGCTCCGGCCAGGGCATCGGCAGCGTCGAGTCGGTGCTGCCGACGGCCGAGCTGGTGGCGCGGTTCCAGTCGCAATACGCGGCGGCGCGTGAGCGGCTCGGATTGGGTCCTCGCGCTGCGTAGAGCGCAAGCTCCGCCATCCTAGACCCCGTCACGCGTGAGACGATGCGCTCCTTGTGCTAGCAAACCCTGCAGCGGAGACGTGCAGCGCCAGCTGCCTGCAAATAGCCAAGCCGCGGCCTTGTAGAAACCTCCACCTGGCTGTCATTGAACGCGGGTCTGGGGGCGCCGCCCCCAGCGGGGTCCAGGGCAGAGCCCTGGCTTCCTACTCGTCCTCCGCCCCATCCCGCCGCGGGTCCAGGCTGCGCCAGTCGCGCTCCTCCTCGCTCGCCGCTCGATCCGCGAAGTCACCGAGCTCGGCCGCCGAGCGCCAGCCCGCCTCCGCCGCGTCGACCACCTCGGCGTCCTCGCCGAACGCGAACCAGGCGTCCAGCACCTCGCGCGAGGCCATGCCCGGCGCGCGGCAGCGCTCCATGCTGTCGCGCACGTAGGCGCGGGCAAAGGCGTTGGCCTGCATCAGCGTCGGAAAGCCGGCCACCTCCTCGACCACGTTGTCCTCGGCGCCGCCAGACAGGTCGAGGATGCGCACCCGCCAGCCGCCCTCGGGGGCGAACAGGTCGCCGATCGCCAGTCCCTCGCTCATCGCAGCAGGTCCGTGTAGCCGTTGGTGATCGGATAGCGCCGGTCGCGCCCGAACGCCCGCGAGGTGATCTTCACACCCGGCGGCGCCTGCCGGCGCTTGTACTCGGCCCGGTCCAGCAGCTTCCAGACCTTGAGCACGGTCGGGCGATCCATGCCCTGGTCCACCAGCTCGTCGATCGAGCGCTCGCCCTCGATCAGCCCGGCCAGGATCGCGTCCAGCACCGGGTAGGGCGGCAGGCTGTCCTCGTCGCGCTGGTCGGCGCGCAGCTCGGCCGAGGGCGGCTTGCTGATCACCCGCTCGGGCATCACCGGGCCCGCCGGCCCCAGTGCATGCGGCGGCCGATGCTCGTTGCGCCAGCGGCACAGCTCGAACACCGTGGTCTTGTAGACGTCCTTCAGCACCGAGTAGCCGCCGCACATGTCGCCGTACAGCGTCGCGTAGCCGACCGACATCTCGGACTTGTTGCCGGTGGTCAGCACCATGTGGCCGAACTTGTTGCTGCAGGCCATGAGGATCAGCCCGCGGGCGCGGGACTGCATGTTCTCCTCCGTCAGGTCGTGCTCGCGGCCGTGGAACAGCTCCTCCAGCACGTCGTCCAGCGCGCCGATCGGCCCGGCGATCGGCACCGTGTCGCAGCGCATGCCGAGCAGCCGCGCGCACTCGGCCGCGTCCTCGAGCGAGTGCGCCGAGGTGTAGCGGCTCGGCAGCATCAGCGTGCGCACCCGCGCGGGGCCCAGCGCATCGACCGCAATCGCCGCCGAGAGCGCGCTGTCGATGCCGCCGGATAGGCCGAGGATCACGCCGGGGAAAACGGTTCTTGTCGACGTAGTCGGCAAGCCCGACCACCAGGCCGCGATAGATCCCTTCAAGTCGGTCAAGCTCGCGCGGCAGCGGCCGCAGCTCGGCGCAGCGCAGCGCCTCGTCACCGTCCGAGCGCGTCCAGTCTGTAACCAGCAACGCGGTCTCGAACGAGGGTGCGACGGCGGCGAGCGAACGGTCGGCGTTGAGCACGAACGAGGCGCCGTCGAACACCAGCTCGTCCTGCCCGCCCACCTGGGCGGCAAAGACGAACGGCAGCTCGGTCTCGACAACCCGGGCGATCGCGAGCTGCACCCGGCGGCCGGACTTGCTGTCCTCGAACGGCGAGGCGTTGATCGAGAGCAGCAACTCGGCGCCGCTTTCGGCGAGCGTCTGCGACACCGCCGGCAGCCACCAGTCCTCGCACACCATCAAGCCGATGCGCACGCCGCGCAGGCTTACCGGGCCCGGCGACGGGCCGGCATCGAACACCCGCTTGTCGTCGAACACGCCGTAGTTGGGCAGCTCGTGCTTGGCGCGGCGGGCGACGACCTTGCCGCCGTCCAGCACGAAGGCGGCGTTGTAGAGCATATCGACGTCGCGCCCATCCTTTTGCAACCACGGACCTCCGACGATCAGCGCCGGGCCGCCATCCGCGGTCTCCTCGGCCAGACGGCCGATCGCTGCCTCGCACACCGCCACGAAGGACGGCTTGCGCACCAAATCCTCCGGCGGATAGCCGCAGATCGAGAACTCGGGCGTCACGACGACGTCGGCCCCCTGCCCCGCCGCCTGCTCGCGCGCCGCACGGATCAGCATCGCGTTGTGCTCGACCTCGCCGAGCCGGGGGTTCAGCTGCGCGATGGCCAGCCGCAGGGCGGGACGATGGTCCGGATGACGGTGGTTAGGCGCGGGCATGCCTATGAGGCTAGGCGCGGGAGCAGGCGACTTCAACGCCACACATTACCGATATTCGGCGAAGGATAAACCTGTTATAACCACCGAGCGTGCAGCATGGGCGCGCTGCTGAAATGGAGAGCTCCGTGCCGGCGCCTGCCCACGACATGAACCGGCAGCCATGACGATCCGGCCGCCATGCGACAACTGCGCGATGCAGCCCTTCCCGTTCTCGATGGCGTTCCAGCCCATCGTCAACGTCCCGGCGCGACAGATCTACGCCTATGAGGCGCTGGTGCGAGGCCCTGGCGGCGAAGGCGCCCGCACCGTGCTCGACCAGGTGACGGATGCCAACCGCGCCGCTTTCGACCAGTCCATCCGGCGGCGCGCAATCGAGATCGCCACCCACAAGGGCATCTTGGCCAGCGGCGCCGCCCTCTCCATCAACTTCATGCCCGCCGCGATGTATAATCCCGAAACCTGCGTGCAGACCACCCTGGCGACGGCCAAGCGGTGCGGCCTGCCGCTTGACCGGCTGATCTTCGAGATCACCGAGGAGGAGCGCGTCGTCTCCTACGATCGGCTGCGGGCGATCTTCGCCTGCTACCGAGAGCACGGCTTCCGCGCCGCCATCGACGATTTCGGCGCCGGCTATGCCGGGCTCAACCTGCTCGCCGAGTATCAGCCGGACCTGCTGAAGCTGGACATGACGCTGCTGCGCGGCATCAATGCCTCGCCCATCCGGCAGGCCATCGTCCGCAGCGTCATCGAGCTGTGCCGCATCCTGGAGGTGACCGTGCTCGCCGAGGGCGTCGAGACCGATGCCGAGCTGCACACCCTGCTCGATCTCGGCGTGTCGCTCTTCCAAGGCTTCCTGTTCGCCCGACCGGCATTCGAGGCGCTGCCCACCGCGCGGATGTGAAGCAAGGCCAGGGGCTTTGCCCCTGGACCCCATTAAAGGCGGAGCCTTTAAAATCCATTTGTCAGTTATGACAACCGGCGAGGCCGGTGGCGTCGGCAAGAGGATTGATCGGCTTCACCAAGCGCAAAAGTCGTGGCGTAGACCCCAACGATCGGGGGTCTGGGCCTCATGCCTCGTCGTGCAAATGCACGCTGACGCGTGACGGGTTCAGGGCAGAGCCTGGCCGTCTCTAGAACTTCCCACCCCTCGGAAATCCCGCCGGCGGCAGCCGCCCGGCGGAGCCGCGTTCGGCAAGCCAGTCGCGCAGCGCCATCTCCACCCGGATCTTCTCACCCAACCGCCAGCTCAGCCCCTGCGCCAGGGTGAACACCTTGGCGTCGCGCAGCCCGCCATCCTTGTAGCGCTGCAGCGTCACGCCGGCGCCGCGCGACAGCTCCGGCAGCTCGGCGAGCGGGAACACCAGCAGCCGGCGATTGTCGCCCACGACTGCCACGTGGTCACCCTCGGCCGGCACGCAGAGCGCCGCCTCCTCGCCCGGGCGCAAGTTCAGCACCTGCTTGCCGGTGCGCTTCTCGGCCAAAAGATCCTCGCTGCGCACCACGAAGCCGCGGCCGGCGCTGGAGGCGATCAGCAGCCGCGTGCTCGCGCGGTGCACCAGGACGGTGACGATCTCCTCGGCCGCCGGCAGGTCGGTGACCACCCGGATCGCCTGGCCGTCGCCCCGCCCGCGCGGCAGGTCGGCAGCGCGCAGGGTGAACACCCGCCCGCCGGTCGCCAGCAGGCATAGCCGGTCGGTGGTCTCGCAGGGCAGGCAGAGCCGCAGCGCGTCGCCCTCCTTGAAGCGCAGCTCAGCGCTGTCGGCGACATGGCCGCGCACGCCGCGCACCCAGCCCTTCTCGGACAGCACCAGCGTGATCGGCTCGCGCTCCACCGGGATCATCTCGTCGATTCGCACCGCCGCCGGGGGTGCCGCGATCAGCGTGCGGCGGGCGCCCAGGTCGCCCGAGCCAAAGCGCTCGCGCGTCTCGGCGATCTCGCCGGCGATCCGCCGCCAGCGCAGCGGCTCGCTCCCGAGCAGGGCGCGCACCTCCCGCCCCTCGCGCGACAGCGCCTTGTGCTCGCGCTTGATCTCGACCTCCTCGAGCCGGCGCAGCGAGCGCAGCCGCATGTTGAGGATGGCCTCGGCCTGCACCTCGTTCAGCGCGAAGGCGGCGATCAGGCCGCGCTTGGCGTCATCCTCCTCGCGGATGATGCGGATCACCTCGTCAAGGTTGAGGAACACGGCGAGAAAGCCGTCCAGCACCTCGAGGCGCCGGTCGATCGCGCCGAGGCGGAAGCGCGAGCGACGCTCCAGCACCTCGTGGCGATGCGCCAGCCACGCCTGCAGCGCCTCGCGCAGCGACAGCACCCGCGGCACCCGCTCCGAGGTCAGCACGTTCATGTTCAACGGGAAGCGGGTCTCGAGCGCGGTCGCCCGGAACAGCGTCTCCATCAGCACCGCCGGCTCGACGCCGCGTGTCTTCGGCTCCAGCACCAGCCGCACCCGCTCGGTGCTCTCGTCGCGGATGTCGCCGAGCAGCGGCAGCTTCTTCAGCTCCATCAGCTCGGCGACCTGCTCGATCAGCCGCGCCTTCTGCACCTGATAGGGGATCTCGGTGACCACGACCTGCCAGGTGCCGAAGCGGCCCGGCTCGACCTCGTAGCGCGCCCGGAGCCGAAACCCGCCGCGGCCGGTCTCGTAGGCCGCCGCGATCGCCGCCGGCTCCTCGACCAATAGCCCGCCGGTCGGGAAGTCCGGCCCCGGCATCAGCGCCAGCAGCTCGGCGACACTCGCCTCCGGGTGCTCGATCAGGTGGATCGCGGCCGCGCACACCTCGCCGGCATTGTGCGGCGGGATCGAGGTCGCCATGCCGACGGCGATCCCCGCGGCGCCGTTCGCCAGCAGGTTTGGAAATCCCGCCGGCATCACCACCGGCTCGCTCTCCTCGCCGTCATAGGTGGCGCGAAAGTCGACCGCGTCCTCGTCGATGCCGGCCAGCAGCGCCGCGGCCACCTCGGTCAGCCGCGCCTCGGTGTAGCGCATGGCCGCCGCATTATCGCCGTCGATATTGCCGAAATTGCCCTGCCCCTCGACCAGCGGGTAGCGCACCGCAAAGTCTTGAGCGAGCCGAACCAGCGCCTCATAGACCGCGCTGTCACCATGCGGATGATACTTGCCGATTACGTCGCCGACCACGCGGGCGCATTTCTTGAAACCCGCCTTCGGGTCAAGCCGCAGCTGCTGCATGGCGTAGATCAGCCGGCGATGCACGGGCTTGAGGCCGTCGCGCACGTCCGGCAGGCTGCGCGACATGATGGTCGAGAGCGCATAGGCAAGGTAACGCTCGCTCAACGCCTCGGCGAGCGGCGTCTCCTCGATGCGTCCGGCGAGGTCATCGGGCACGGTGCAAGTTCCTTAAGGTCAGTAAGCAAGCGGTTCTTTTTTAAAAAAAAGAACCAAAAAACTTTTGCCCGTAAAGGTGCCCACATGTCCGGCGGTGTACTAAAGAAAAAGAAGTTTTTTGCTTCTTTTTTACAAAAAAGAAGCGCTTGCCTACTTTACGTCGTTTGCCGCCGCCGCGGTCACGCCCGGCTTGACCACCGTGGTGATCGTCTCGCGCAGCACCATCACCCGCACCGTCGGCGCGATCTCCACCTCGATTTCGTTGCTGCCGTCCCGCACCTTCTGCACCACACCGACGATGCCGCCTCCGGTCACCACGCGGTCGCCGCGCTTCAATGCCGCAAGCGTCGCCCGCAAGGTTTTCTGCGCCGTCTGCTGCGGCCGGATCAGCAGGAAGTAGAACACGACGAAGATCAGGACGAGCGGCGCGAACTGCAGCAGCGTCGCGCTGTTGAGGAAGCCCGACGCGTCCTGCGCATAGGCGGGGGAGATCAGCAGGCTCATCGCGTCGAGGACTCCGGGTTGTCGGGTGGGCGGCCGGACCATAGTTTGCGCCCTCCCCCTGTCAAACCGGATGCGCCCAGATGGACAGCCCGATGGACAGCAGCCTCGCCCCGCTTCTCGCGCGCATCGCCGACGCGCTCGAACGCCTCTCCCCCGCACCGCCGCCGCCGGCCGACCTCGCCGCCGCCGACGGCTTCGTCTGGGAGCCCGAGAGCACGATGCTGGCGCCGGTGGCCGAGATCGCGCGGGTGCCGCTCGACTTGCTGCAGGGCATCGCGGCCCAGAAGCGGCTGCTGCTCGACAACACACGCCGCTTCGCCGCCGGCTACCCGGCCAACAACGCCGTGCTCTGGGGCGCCCGCGGCACCGGCAAGAGCTCGCTCGTCAAGGCGGTGCATGCCGCCGTCAACGCCGAGCGCGCCCACAGCCTGGCGCTGATCGAAATCCACCGCGAGGACGTCCGCACGCTGCCGCGCCTGCTCAACCTGCTGCGCGGCCAGCCCCGCCGCTGCCTGATCCTGTGCGACGACCTGTCCTTCGAGCGCGACGACGCCGACTACAAGGCGCTGAAATCGGTGCTCGACGGCGGCATCGAAGGGCGCCCGGCCAACGTGCTGTTCTACGCCACCTCCAACCGCCGCCACCTGATGCCGCGCGACATGATCGAGAACGAGCAGTCGACCGCCGTCACCCCCGGCGAGGCGGTCGAGGAAAAAGTGTCGCTGTCGGACCGGTTCGGCCTCTGGATCGGCTTTCACAACTGCGACCAGCCGACCTACTTCGCCATCGTCGAGGCCTACGCGCGTGACCGCGGGCTCGGCATCACGCCGGAGGCGCTGCGCGCCGCCGCAGCGGAATGGTCGATCACCCGCGGCGCCCGCTCAGGCCGCGTCGCCTGGCAGTTCATCGAGGACCTGACCGGTGCGCTGGCCATGTTGCAACCGGATGCGGCGACACGGAAGAGTCATACAACCGACGCGTAAGTGTCCGGAATCCATCACCCAACCCGGCCATGTCCACCCTTAAAAGGCGGCACCTTCGACTACGATAGGATGCCGACAGATGCCGCACGACCGTCGCGCCTTTCTGCAGATGCTGGCCGCGGGAGCGCTGGCCGGCGCCCTGCCGGAGAGCATCAGCCGCGCCCTCGCCATACCGGCGAACAACGCAACCGGCACCATCGCGGACGTCGAGCACGTCGTCATCCTGATGCAGGAGAACCGGGCGTTCGATCATTACTTCGGCACCCTGAACGGCGTCCGCGGCTTCCGCGATCCGCGCGCCGCGACGCTCGCCACCGGCAACTCGGTGTTCTACCAGCCCGGCGGCGTCGGCGCCTACACGCTGCCCTTCCGTCCCGACGAGGCCAATCTGGGCCTCACCTTCATCGAGGACCTGCCGCACGACTGGACCACGACCCACCTCGCCTGGAACAATGGCCAGTGGGACGGCTGGGTCCGCAGCAAGACCACCTCGTCGATGGCCTATCTGACCCGCAACGACATACCGTTCCACTACGCGCTCGCCGACGCGTTCACGATCTGCGACGGCTATCACTGCTCGCTGCTCGGCCCGACCAGCCCGAACCGCTACTACATGTGGACCGGCTGGGTCGGCAATGACGGCAATGGCGGCGGCCCGGTGATCGACAACTCCACCAACGGCTACAGCTGGACCACCTTCCCCGAGCACCTGCAGGCCGCCGGCGTCACCTGGAAGATCTACCAGGACGTCGGCACCGGGCTCACCCCGGCGGAGGCCTATGGCGAGGCCTCGGACGCGCTGATCGGCAATTACGGCGACAACGCCTTGCTGTATTTCAATCAGTATATCAACGCAGCCCCCGGCTCGCCGCTCTACAGGGGCGCCTGCACCGGCACGGACGTCTCGGCGAGCGGCGGCCTGTTCGACATCTTCGCCGCCGACGTCAGGAACAACACCCTGCCGCAGGTCTCCTGGGTGGTCGCCCCCGAGGCCTACACCGAGCATCCGAACTGGCCGGCCAATTACGGCGCCTTCTACGTCTCCCAGGTGCTGGACGCGCTGACCGCCAACCCGGCGGTATGGAGCAAGACCGTCTTTATCATCACCTACGATGAAAACGACGGCTTCTTCGACCACCTGATCCCGCCGACGCCGCCGGTCGACAGCAAGCACGGCCTGTCCACCGTCAGCACGATCAACGAGGCCTACCCCGGCAGCACCGGCAACCCGGCCGGCCCCTACGGCCTCGGCGTCCGCGTACCCTGCCTCGTCGTCTCGCCCTGGTCCAAGGGCGGCTACGTCAACTCGCAGGTCTTCGACCACACCTCGCTCACCCGCTTCATCGAGGCGGTGTTCGGCCCGCGCGTCAAAGGCGGCCTGTCCAACCCCAACATCACGCCCTGGCGTGCGGCCGTCTGCGGCGACCTCACCACCTGCTTCAACTTTAAAAATCCGAACAATGCCGTGGTCTCGATGCCGTCGACCACCGCCTACGCGCCGCCCAACGGCACCCGCCAGACCGTCGGCTACGTCCCCGTCCCGCCGGTGGTCCAGGCTCTGCCGGCGCAGGAGACCGGCCAGCGCCGCGCCCGCGCCCTGCCCTACGAAATGCACGCCTACGGGGTCGCGGACGCGGAAACCGGCAACGTCATCATCACGTTTGCCAGCACCGGCACGCAGACGGTGGTCTTCCTGGTGCGCTCCGCCAACCCGCTCGACGGCCAGCACAGCTACACCGTCCAGCCGGGCAAGAGCCTGGTCGACACTTGGATCACCCATAGCGGCCCCTACGACCTCTCGGTCAGCGGCCCGAACGGCTTCCTCCGCCGCTTCATGGGCAGCATCCTCGCCGGCGGCACCGGCCTCGAAATCCAGGAGACCTACGTCAAGACTAGCCAGACCATTACGCTCTCGCTGTTCAACGGCAACGCGGCCGGCATCGTCGTCCTGGTCACCGACGCCTACTCCGGCAACGGCGTCGAGGTCGCACTGGCGCCGAACCAGACCGTCAACCGCTCCTTCCCGCTCAGCATGACCTCGGGATGGTACGACTTGGTGGTGACGATGCCGGCCTATCCGACCTACGGCACGCAGCTCGCCGGCCACCTGGAGAGCGGCGCTGACAGCGTAACCGATCCGATGATCAGCTAGGGCAAGGAAGGCCAGGGCTGTCTGCCCTGGACCCGATTAAAGGCGAAGCCTTTAAAATCCATGACTTAAGAAAAGCGGGTCTGGGGGCGCCGCCTCCAGCGGAGTTCCAGAGGCAGAGGCTCTGGCCTTCCTACTTGGCCTGAACGATCAGCAGCATCGACGTCGTGACAAACCCGCCCAGCAGCAGCTTGATATGCTGGTGCTCCGGCCCGCCATAGGGCGGCACGTCGTAGTTGAGATCGTGCGGATGGTCGCCGGCGTAGAAGTCGCAACGGCTGAGGCCAAAACCGGTCAGGCGCAAGCGGCGGTCAAGCGCCTCGATGTCCTGCTGGCGATAAATCAGCGAGCCGCCCACGCTCAACGTGTCGTCATTCGAGGTGACGTTGAACTCGGTGGTGTGGACGGCGCAGCCGCCGGGCGCGAGCAGTCGCGCTGATTGCTCGACGAAGTCGAGCCCTGCCTCCAGCGTGCCGAGATGCTCGATCGAGCACGAGCTCCAGACGAAATCGAAGCGCTCCGGCCAGGGCAGCGCCAGCTCGCGCATGTCCGCCGGTCGAAAGCGCACCAGGCGGTCGAACACCTCGCGATCGATCAGCTCGGGGCGGTAGAGTGCATCGAGCGAGGCGGCATGCTGGCCGGTAGTGCTCCAGCCTGTGGCCTCGCTGCCGGCTGCCTGGTCAGTGGCGAGCACTTGCACGCCGCGGGCAGCAAACGCCGCCGGCAGCGGCTCGGTGCCGACCGCAAAGCCACAGCCGGTGCGGCCGGGTACCAGCTTGCCGCGCTCCTCCAGCGCCTGGGCGATCGCACACCACTCCCAGGCCTTGCGATGCGGCCGCAGCGGCGGCACGCGGGCATCCAGACCGTAGCGGGGGAGCGGCAGCAAAGCGGCCTGGCGGGCGTACCACTCAGTGAGGAAGTGTTCATGGCGGCAGACGATGGAAGTCAGCATGGAGGGCTGTTTATCAAGCAAGAGGTTCCTTTTTTGAAAAAAGAACAAAACTTTTGCTTAATAAGAAATATTGCCCGTTGAGGACGCGACAGCGCGAGTAAAGTTTTTTGCTTCTTTTTTTCAAAAAAGAAGCTCTTGCTTACGCCTGAACGACCTCCATCCCGCCCATGTAGGGCCGCAACGCGGGCGGGATGGCAATGGCGCCGGCGGCGGTCTGGTGCGTCTCCATCACCGCGATCAGCGCCCGGCCGACGGCGACGCCTGAGCCGTTGAGCGTGTGCACGAAGCCGACCGTCCTGTCCTCGCCGGCCCGATAACGGGCGTTCATCCGGCGGGCCTGGAAGGCCTGGCAATTGGAGCAGGAGCTGATCTCGCGCCAGGCGCGCTGTCCGGGCAGCCAAACCTCCAAGTCGTAGGTCTTGGCGGCGGAAAAGCCGGTGTCGCCCGAGCAGAGCAGCATCCGACGGAAGGTGAGGCCGAGGGCGGCGAGCACCGTCTCGGCAGCGCGCGTCATCCGCTCGTGCTCGGCGTCGCTGTCGTCAGGGCGGACGACGGACACCAGCTCGACCTTGCGGAACTGGTGCTGGCGCAGCATGCCGCGGGTGTCGCGCCCGGCCGAGCCGGCCTCGGCGCGAAAGCAGTCGGTGAGAGCCGCCATGCGGATCGGCAGGCGCGGCTCGGGAATGATCTCGCCGGCGGCAAGGTTGGTGAGCGGCACCTCGGCTGTCGGGATCAACCAGCGGCCGTCGGTCGTCTTGAACAGGTCATCGGCGAATTTCGGCAGCTGGCCGGTGCCGAACATGGTGGCGTCGTTGACCAGGGCTGGGACGCTGACCTCTTCGTAGCCATGCTGGTCGACATGCAGGTCGATCATGAACTGACCCAGCGCCCGCTCCAGCCGCGCGAGCGGGCCGCGCAGCACGGTGAACCGGCTGCCGGCGAGCTTGGCGGCGGCCTCGAACTGCATCAGCCCGAGCGCTTCACCAAGCTCGAAGTGCTGGCGTGGGGTGTAGGCATAGTCAGGCGGCTCGCCAGAGCGGAACTGCTCGACATTGGCAGCCTCGTCGGCGCCGTCAGGGACGTCGACGTCGAGGATGTTCGGAAGGCCGGCGAGCTCGGCTTCGAGCGCCGCCACCGCCGCCTCGGCCCGCGCCCCGTGATGAAGCGAAGCGTCGCGCAGTCGTGTCGCCTCTGCCTCGAGCGCCGTCGTGTCATCGCCGCGTCGACGCGCGGGGCCGATCTCCTTGCTGAGGGCATTGCGACGGGTCTGCGTCTCTTGCTCAGCCGACACGCCAGCGCGTCGATCATCGTCAAGTGCCAGGATCCCGGCCGCTATCGGCTGCAGACCGCGTCGCGCCATCGCCGCATCGAACGCTGCCGCATCCGCCCGGATCGCCCTCACGTCATGCATCGACGTCAACCTTCGGCTCGACGATCCGCGCCGCGAAAATCGACAGCTCGTAGAGCAGGATCAGCGGCACCGCGAGGCCAGTCTGGGTGATCACGTCCGGCGGCGTCAGGATCGCCGCGGCGATGAAGCAGCCGACATACGCGTATCGCCGCGCGCGGCGCAGGCCCTTGCTGGTCACCAGCCCCGCCTTGGCGCACAGCGTCAGCGCCACCGGCAGCTGAAAGGCGATGCCGAACGCGAAGATCAGCTTCATCACCAGCGAGAGGTACTCGCTCACCTTCGCCTGCAGCTGGATCTGCAGCCCGTCCGTCCCCGCCGGCGTCTCGAAGCTGAGGAAGAAGCGCCAGGCGAACGGGAAGACGAAGTAGTAGGCGAGCGCAGCGCCGAGCACGAACAGCACCGGTGTCGCCAGCAGGAACGGCAGGAACGCCCGCTTCTCGCTGCGATATAGCCCAGGCGCTATGAACATCCAAAGCTGCCCGGCGATCACCGGAAAGGCCAGGAACGCGGCGCCGAAAAACGCCACCTTGATGTAGGTGAAGAACGCCTCGTACAGCGCCGTGTAGATCAGGTGCGGCTGCTCGCCCTTGCCGCGCATGATCCGAGCCAGCGGCTGAGCCAGGAAGAAGTAGATCTGGCCCGAGAAATGGTAGCAGACCGCGAATGCGAGCCCGAAGGCGAGGCCCGACCACATCAGCCGCCGCCGCAGCTCGACTAGATGCTCGAGCAGCGGCATCGCGCGGTCATTGATCACGTCCGCCGCGGGCGCGGCGGGCTCAGGCCGTGCCCGGGCCATCCTCGGCGCTCAGCGCCCGCTCGGCACGGTGCCGGGAACGGGCTCGCGTTTGGCGATCGGCGCCGTCTCCTCGGCGCTCGCGTGGCCGTCGGCCGGCGGGATAAAGGCCGGCGGGATGACGGCCAGCGTGGGGGGCGCGATGCCCGCCTCGGCAGCCGGTTGGGCGGTGCCGGGCGGCAGGAACGCAGGCGCCGGCGCGTCGTCCGCCGAGCCGTCTGAGGCGATCGCCGTCTCCGGCCGAGCCTCCACCTCGCGCGGCGGCGGGAACGGCGGCGGCGTCTTGAGCGGGTCGTCGCTCATCGTGCGGCGGATCGACCCGTCGGCGTCGATCACCTTGGCCAGCTGGCCGCGCAGGTTCAGCCCGCGCAGGTCGGAGCGCAGCTCGGTCAGCGAGTTGCGCACCTCGTGCAGCTCGGTGTCGCGCACCATCTCATCGACCTGACCCTGGAAGTCGGCCGCCATCTTGCGGGCCTTCTTGACGAAGCCGGCAATCGTGCGGATCGCCACCGGCATGTCCTTCGGGCCGATCAGCACGAGCGCCACGACGCCGATCAGCGCAATCTCGGACCAATCAAAGCCGAACATGGCGTCTGCCTAGCACGCCGCCGCCAAGCGCAAAAGCCGACCCGACACGACCCAGGTCCGGCAAGATCGGCCGCGCCGATTGCAACCGCCGGCGCGACGTGCTCCCGCCTCGCACATGCAAGCCATCCACGTGCCGCGCGCCGGCCGGCGCTACTGGACCGCGCTGTCCCTCGCCAGCATCGCCGGCGCCAATCTCGGGGATTTCTGCGCCCACGACCTGCAGGCCGGACACCTGCGCGGGCTGGCGCCGCTGGCGCTGCTGTTCGGCGCCGTGCTGATCCTGGAACGCCGCTCGCGCCGCCCCGGGCAGGCCTGGTACTGGCTCGCGATCCTGATCCTGCGCACCGCCGCCACCAACCTTGCCGACCTCGCCGACCACGACCTGCGCCTGCCCCTCCCCGCCGTCCTCGCCACCCTCGCCGCGCTGCTGGCGGCAACGCTGCTCGGCGGCGAACCTCGCCGCCCGCCCGGCCTGCCGCGAACGAACGCGCGCTACTGGACCGCCATGCTGCTCGCCGGCACGCTGGGCACCGCGGCCGGCGACGCCATCGCCGATAGCCTCGGTCTCGCCCCGGCCTTCGTGCTAACCGCCCTCACGCTCGCCGTCATTCTCGCCGGCGGCGCCGGCTACTGGGCCTGCATCCTGGCCATCCGCACCGCCGGCACCAACGCCGGCGACCTGCTCGCGCAGGCACTCGGCCTGACCCAGAGCACCAGTCTCAGCACCGGCGCGTTGATCGGGCTGCTGCTCGTGTGGAAAAGCCAGACAAGCGAGGAAGGCCAGGGCTCTGCCCTGGACCCGCTGGGGCCGTGAGGCCCCAGACCCCTCAGGTTGGAGTCGAGCCGCTCTTCCTTGCTCGGCGAAGCCAGTTAAATCCTGCTTGTACAACACCGATTTCCCCGGCAACAATCAACCATGAATGGATTTCAAAGGCTCCGCCTTTGATGGGGTCAAGGGGCAAAGCCCCTTGCCTTGCCTCACCCCCCTTCGACGATGAGCTCCTCGCGTCGCGGCAGATCGCTGAGGTCGTTCAGGCCGAAGCGTGTCAGGAACTCCGTCGTCGTCGCCCACAGCGTCGGCCGTCCCGGCACCTCCTTGCGGCCGAGCGAGCGGATCAGTCCGGCCTCGAGCAGCAGGTCGAGCGTCTGCTGGCCCAGGCTGGCGCCGCGCACCGCCTCGATCTCGGCGCGCGTCGCCGGCTGCTGGTAGGCGATCACCGCCAGCACCTCCATGGCGGCCCGCGGCAGCCGGCGCGGCTGCGCGATCACCCGCGTCAGCCGCGGCGCGAGGTCGGCGGCGGTGCGGAACTGCCAGCCGCCGGCGACTGCGACCAGCTCGACGCCGCCGCCGGCGTATCGCGCCTGCACCTCGGCGATGACCGAGGCGGCGTCCACGCCCGGGCCGAGCAGCGCGGCGACCGCGGCGGTGGTGAGCGGCTCGGCGGCGGCGAACAGCATCGCCTCGGCCAACCGTCGGTGCTCCACTATCTGGCTCATCGGCCCGCCTCCTCGCGCCGGCGCAGCAGGATCGGCCCGAACGGCTGATCCTGGCGCAGCTCTGCCGCCCCGTCGCGCGCCAGCTCCAGCCCGGCCAGCAGCGTCGCCGCGACGGCGGCGCTGCGCTCGTGACCTTCGGCCGAAGATCCGCGGGCGTCGGCTTCGGCAGCCGCGCTCGGCAGCATCAACTCAAAGCCAATCCAGGTGGTGGCGCGCCCCAGCATGGCGGCGAGCTTGGCCAGCGCGTCGCCGACCGTCCAGCGCGCCGGCGCTGGCGGCACGTAGCGCCGCTCGGCGGCCTGGCGGCGCAGCACCGCGACCCAGCCGCGCAGCAGGCCGGGCAGGTCGAGCCGCAGGCCGGAGCGGTCGACCTGCAGCAGCGTCTCGGGCAGGCCGCGTGGGTGCACGTCGCGACCAAGCTGGGGCCGCGCGGCGAGCCAGGCGGCACGCGATTGCATCAGCTCCAGCGCCACCAGCCGCTCGGCGAGCAGGCTCGACGCCTCGCCCCCCTCCTCGGCCGCTTCCGAATCGTCAGGCAGCAGCAGCCGCGACTTCAGCCAGGTGAGCCAGGCCGCCATCACCAGCCAGTCCGCCGCCAGCTCCAGCCGCACCGCGCGCGCCTCGGCGACGACGGCGAGGTATTGCTCGACGAGGGCGCCGATGGAGATCCGCGCGAGGTCTACCTTCTGCGCCCGAGCGAGCTCCAGCAGCAGGTCCATCGGGCCGTCGAAGCCGTCCAGGTGCAGCACCGGCGCGGTGCTGGCGGCCCGCTCCAGGCTCCCCGGCGCGCTCACAGGCCGTCGGCGCTCGGCGAGCCGGCAAGCCACAGGGTCAGCCCAAAGGCGGCCGGCAGGGCTTGCCCGAGCAAACCGCGCAGCGGGTCAAACCGCAGGCCGCCCTGGCGCAGCAGCGCCGGCAGCACGAACAGCCCCGCGAGCACGAGCGCGATGCCGACGCGCTCGATCCTGGCCCAGCCGAGCGCCAGCCGCAGCGGCAGCAGCCCGACGACGATCCGCCCGCCATCGAGCGGCGGCAGCGGCAGCAGGTTGAACAGCCCGAGCGCCAGATTGTAGAGGATGAAGAGGCTGAGCGCGTCGGCAAGCACCCCGCGGGCGCCGTGCAGCCCCAGCGCGCCGAGCCAGGCCAGGCCGAAGTTCATCGCCGGGCCGGCCGCCGCCACCAGCATCATGCCGCGGCGTGGATTGGCCAAGCCGGCGGCCGATACCGGCACCGGCTTGGCCCAGCCGAACATGAAGTCGACCCGGCCGATCGTCAGCAACTGGCCGGCCAGCAGCAATGCAGGCACCAGCAGGGTGCCGACCCGGTCGACATGCCGCCACGGCTTGATCGACAGCCGGCCGGCCCGCCGCGCGGTCTGATCGCCCAGGGCCGCGGCGGCCCAGCCATGCGCGACCTCGTGCAGGATGATCGCGATCAGGACGGAGACCGCCGCCGCGACGAGTTGGACCGCCGTCTGCATCCCCTGTTGCAGCATGCGCGACGTCAGGAAGCCAGCGCTTCTTTTTTGAAAAAAGAAGCAAAAAACTTTTGTCCAATACTCCCACATCGCGGACGGACACTCTTAACGGACAAAAGTTTTTTGGTCCTTTTTTCCAAAAAAGGACCGCTTGCTTACCTCCGCCTTGGCTTCGGCAGCACCCGCATCAGCGCCATGCCCGCCAGCAGCGGCCCGCCCATCGTCACCGCGCCGAGGCCCATCGCCCCGGTCGCCAGCACGCCGTAGAACACATCGCGCTGCCGGCTGGTCCAGAACTCCTGGCGCGACGGCTTCACCCGGTCACTGAAGCGGCCATCGATCCCCTTCTCGCCCGGGATCGGCTCGAACAAATTGCCGGCGGGCTGCTCCGGTGGCCGACTTTCCAACTGCGCCTCCCACATGCGCGCCGCCGCACGGTCGGCAAGGCCGGGTGAGAGGCGCTGCACAGCGCCCATCTGCGCCACCGACCGACCGACATAGATTTCGCGGCGCGGATGCTCGGCGGCAAACACGATCGCCTGCGCGCAGAGTCTCGGGTCGAACACCGGGCTCGGCGCAGTCTGCATCCGTCCGGTATGGTTGCGCGCCCAGTTGAATTGCGGCGTGTTGACCGCCGGCAGGTAGATCACGCTCAGCGTGATCTTCAGCCCGTCATGGATCAGCTCGGAGCGCAGGCTGTCGGTGAAGCCGCGCACCGCCGCCTTGGCGCCGCAATACGCCGATTGCAGCGGCGCCGAGCGGAAGCCGAGGCCAGAGCTCACCTGGATGATCGCGCCGCGATTGCGCGGCGTCATCAGCCTCAGGGCGGCCAGGCTGCCGTGCACCTGCCCCAGATAAGTCACCGCCGTGACCCGCTCGTATTCCTCGGCGGTGATGTCGCGGGCCGGGCTGACCACGGTCGCCATCGCGTTGTTGACCCAGGCGTCGATCGGCCCGAGCGCGGCTTCGATCTGCTCGGCCGCCCGGGCGACGGCGGCCTGATCGGCGACGTCGGCGGCAACCGCCAGCGCCTGCACGCCCTGCGCCCGCAGCGCCGCCTCGGTGGTGGCCAGCCGCCCCGGGTCGCGCGCGATCACGCCGACGCTCCAGCCCCGTTCGGCGAACAGCGCCGCCGTGGCTCGCCCGATCCCGACCGTGCCGCCGGTCACCACTGCTACCTTGGCCATCGCGCCCTCCTCGTCATGACCCGCACATGTGCGGCCGAGACGCCAGATCGCCAGGGTAGGCCAGATCACCAGGGTGGGATCGTGCCAGTGCTCAACCAGCCGTCGCCGCACGATTCTGGCCGCCGGAGGCCTCTGCAACCGTAATCATCAGAAAGTCAAAACGCGCAACCGTTACGCGATTGATTTGCCGAGTAGCTCAATTGGCCAGCCAGTCGATCATCCGCTGCATGGGCAGACGGGAATTACTTTGACGCTGCTCGCCGCAATGCGGCATAGATCAGCGCACGGATATCCGGCCGGCCAGCGCGATCTGGCCCGTCACGCACGAGCTGCGACCCGACAAGGACAGGTGGAATGGCGGACGGCGTGTCAGGCATCGGCAACCAGTGCGCGCTCTCGCACGAAAGCCTGATCCGCCAGCTCTACCAGGCCGTGCTGCGGCGCGCGCCCACCAGCAACGACATCGATCATTACTCTGCCATCCTGCACAGCCACGCTGCCGATCAGGGCGTCCAGAAGATCGCGACCGTGCTGGGCAACAGCACCGAGTTCAAGATGAGCCGCAGCAACGAGCTGCTGCGATTTGCGATCGGCAACCCCCGCCTCAGGACGCTGGTCGAAACCGTCCCCGTGCTCGTGCGCGCCGGCGTGCCGGCCGACGCGGTGCCCGACTTCGACGTCCTGCCCGTCGAGCATCCGAATTGGAAGCGTCAGCTCGCTTTCATCCCGAGCGAGGCGCGGGCACTCGATCTTGCGACCAAATCGTGGCTGCAGGCGACGCTGGCGGATGGCCGCCTCACGCTGCGGGGCGACGGCGCGCCGGAAACCTTCGTGCTCAAGAACAACCGCTACCAGTTGGACACCGAGGCGCTCGCCGCCGACCGCCTCGCCGACGAGGCGACGCGTCAGGCCTGGGCGGTTCGGCGCGAGCATGACGGCATCCACTACCGTGCGCCGCGCGACCTCGAGGTCGCGCCCACTCGGCTTAAGCGCGTGATGCTCGTCGGCGCCTGCATGACCGGCAATTGGAGCGCGATGTTCGAGCATCTGGAGCCCGGCTGCGTGTGCGAGCGGGTGCTGTTCAACAACACGCAGATCCTGCCCGCCCGCCCCACCGCGCCGCTCGCCGAGTACGAGTTTCAGATGGTGGTGCTGCCGTTCCGCGCGATCGTGCCCGAGCACAGCTGGTTCCGCCTGCGTTACGAGGACGACGCCGCCTACGACACGCTGTTCGCCGAGTGCTGCGCCCGAATCGCGCTGTTCCTGCCCCAGGCGCTGCATTGGAACATCGAGCACGGCCTGCTCTCCTTCGTCGGCAACTTCCTGACCCCGCAGCAGAGCGCGATGGGTCGCCTGCTGCCCCGCAACAGCCTCAAGAACCCGGTGCACTTTGTCGAGCGCCTCAACGACTTCCTCGTCGAGCAGCTTGCCAACTTCACCAATTGCTACCTGCTCGATCTCGACCAGATCTCCGCCACGTTCGGCCGCAAATTCATCCAGGACGATGCATTCTGGGTCAGCACGCATGGCAGCACGCTGTCGGACTTCGACTATCGTTTTGACCGCCAGCGGCTGGAGCCGGTGGACAGCCTGATCGGCCTATTCACCAACCGCGTCGAGGACTTCATCTTCGCCGTCTGGCAGGAGATGAAGTCGATGCTGCGCACGGTGCGCCAGGCCGACCAGGTCAAGCTGGTGGTGATGGACCTCGACGACACGCTGTGGCGCGGCGTGCTTGCCGAAAGCGAGGAGATCAGTCCGTACGCGATCGAGGGCTGGCCGCTCGGCGTGGCGGAGGCGCTGCTCGATCTCCGACGCCGCGGCGTGCTGCTCGCCATCGTCAGCAAGAACGAGGAGAGCACGATCCGCCGCCTGTGGAACCGGGTGTTCAGCGGCCGCCTGCAGCTCGACGATTTCGCCTTCGTTTCGATCAACTGGCGGCCGAAAGCCGACAACATCCGCGACGTTATCCGCCAGGCCAACCTGCTGGCGACCTCCGTCGTCTTCGTCGACGACAACCCGGTGGAGCGCGCCGCGGTGCTCGCCGGCGTGCCGGGCATCCGGGTGATCGGCCAGAACCAGCACTACCTGAAGCGCATCCTGCTGTGGAGTGCCGAAACCCAAGTCGCCCCGATCAGCCACGAGAGCGCCAACCGCACGGAAATGATCCAGCGGCAGGTGAAGCGCGAAGCGGTACGCGGCGCGATGACCCGCGCCGACTTCCTCGGCTCGCTCCAGCTCAAGGTGGAAACCTTCGCGATCGACACGGTTCGCGACCCGGCCTTCGAGCGCGCGATCGAGCTGCTCAACAAGACAAACCAGTTCAACACCACCGGGCGGCGCTGGTCGCGCGACGAGCTTGCCCGGGCCATGGCGGCCGGCCTGCGCCTGCTGGCGTTCAGCGTGCGCGACGTGCATGTCGAATACGGCTTGGTCGGGCTGGTGCTGCACGAGCGCTCGCGCATCGAGCAGGTCGTCATGAGCTGCCGCGTCTTCGGCCTCGAGGTCGAGGCGGCGGTGATCGCCCAGCTCGTCGCCACCCTGCGCGGCGGCGCCAACCGCAAGACGATCAAGGCCGTGCTCATCCCGACCGCGGCCAACGCGCCCTGCCGTACGCTCTACGCCGATGCCGGCTTCGTCGCCCAAGGCGAAGTCTGGGTCCTGCCCCCGAGCCGCACGCCGGCCACGCCGGCCCACGTCGAGATGCAAACCCGGCGCGCGACGCTGCAGACGGTGGCTTAGGAAAGCCAGCGAAAAGGCAAGGAGCGGATTTTAAAGGCTCCGCCTTTAATGGGGTGCAGGGGCAAAGCCCCTGCCCTTCTTGCCTACTGCGCCGGCACGATGCGCAGCGCCGGCCGGGAGAACTCGACCGTGCCGGCGAACGTCCCGGCGACGTCGTTGAACTCGGCCTGCAAGGTCAGGCTGATCTCGGGCACGCCGGCGTCCGGCACCACCAGCGGGGCGAGGTGGATGATGCCGGACCAGCCCGTCGTCGGGCCCGGCGAGTAGGCGGCCCAGCCGGCGACGCCGCGCCCCCAGTAATTGCCCTGCGACCAGTTGCCGCCGGCGGCCAGCCGCGCATAGACGGCGCTGAACGGGCTCTCGGACGCCACCCGCACCCGCACCCATCCCTCGACCAGCGTGCCCGGCCGCAGCGCCGCCGGCGCCGTGCAGCGGCCCACCAGGAACACTTGCTGACGCTTACCGCCGCCTGCCCCCGCGCCGGAGACGACGATGCGGAACGACCGCTCGCCGCGAGAAGCCTCGATGACGGCGCCGGCCACCGTCTTGCCGGCCCCCACGATGGTTGCGCCCGGCGTCCAGCCGAGCGGCGCGCCGCCAGGCACGAAGCCGGGGGAATGCTGAGCCTCTACGCTCGCAAACAGCGCATTGCCCAGCAGGTTGCCGCCCGGCCGGTCGGCAGCAGGATCGTCAAGCTCGGCGAGCCTCGCCGTCGAGGCGCCGAGCAGCGGCCGCAGGTCAGTCAGGCCTTGGCGCGCAACGGCCATGTTGCCATAGAAATTGGCGTGCACGCCGTCATCCGAGCACAGCGCGCAATAGGCGGCCGTGGCGCCGCGGCCGCCGGCCAGCGCCGTCCACCAATCCCACACCAGCAGACCCTGCGCGCGGGCATAGTCCCGCTTCCAGTCGTTGAGCCGGATGTCGAGCGCCCGCAGCTGCGGCAAGCTCACGAAGGTCGAGGCCTCGACGCTGTCCATCGGCGGATCGAGCACCAGCACCGGCCGAATGCCCGACGCCCGCAACTGGCCGATCAGCGACTGCCAGTTTGCCACCAGAGTGTCGTAGTAGCCGGCGCCATGAGCGATGAAGTCGTTGTGCCCGCCTTGTAGGAACGCAACGTCCGGATGGCGGGCGATGAGCTTCGGCAGGCTCGCCAGCATCGTCTCGCTGGTGCCGAACCCACGGCCGAAATTATCGAGCTGCGGATCAAACGACCAAGGCAAACCCGCCAGCACGTTCAGAAGGGCGACGCTGCCGGCGTTGATCGAGGGCGATGTCCGGCTAACGCCGCTGCCGCTCTGCTGGATGTAGCTGTCGCCGCTCACCGCGACGTGCAATCCCACCGGTCGCGCGGTCGCCGCCATCAAGCCTCCGAGCACCAGGACAAGCACCAAGCCGACGCGGCAGAACAGCCTCACTGAGCGGCTTCCTGATGCGGGTCGACGATTGTCACAGCAGAAGCGAAGGAAGGCCAGGGCTCTGCCCTGGACTCGCTGGGGCGGCGCCCCCAGACCCGCACTCGTTGGAGTCTCGACAGGCTCCTTCCTGCTTGGCGAAGCCGATCAATCCTTTCTCCCCAGCAGCGATCTCTCCCGTGAGACACGGATAATGAATGGATTTTAAAGGCTCCACCTTTAATGGGGTCCAGGGGCAAAGCCCCTGGCCTTCCTTCTCCTCCCTAAAGCCCCATCTGCATGGCGATGTCCGCCCGCGCCGACGGCGAGCGTCGGTAGTACTGGTGCGAGCTGAGCAGGTTGAAATCGTAATCGCGCCATGCCGTCGCGTCGACAAAGCGGAAGGCGTCGGCCGGGAAGGTCGACGGGTCCAGCCGGTGGCGTGGGCCGTCCTGTCCGAGCCGCGGCATGCCGCCGTTCACCACGGCGCTGAGCTGCAGCACGTGGTCGACATGGCTGTAGTAGACGCCGACGCGGCCGCTGAGCCGCGTCAGCCCCTGCAGCTGCGCCGGGCTCGGCTGCTCGAACGCGTCAAAGCTGCAGTCCCCTGCCGCGAGCAGCGAAAGATCGAACAGCCGCACGGCGTCGTTGCCGTGCAGGAACCAGTTTTCGACCGCATTTTGTAGCGCCAAGTTGCCCATGCTGTGCGCAAGCAGGAAGCACCGTGCGCCGCCGGCGCGCGCCTGCGCCAGGATCGGGCGGAGGGCGGCCAGCGCCGCCATCAGGTGCAGCCCGGAGCTGCGCGCCATTAGCTGGTCGCGCTCGTAATCGCGCTGCAGGATCGGAAAGCCGAGGGCGTGGCCGAGCGAGGGCCAGCTGAAGGCGACGACGCTGGTGTCCGCCGCCGCAACGCCGGAGGCGGCCAGCCACTCGCGGTTAAAGGCGGCGCGCGTGATTGCGTCGGCGAAGCTGTTGTCGAAGCCGTGCAGGAAGAGCAGCAGGTTGCGCCCCGGCCGCGACAGGTCCGCCACCGCCGCGGGCGCGAAGCCGCCGGCGCTTGGCTCCTGCAGCGCCATGATGCTGCCGGTGCAATTGGCGGCCAGGTCGATGCCGTCGACGAAGGCGGTGCCATAGACGAGGCCGGCCGGGTCGGAGGGTGCCTGGATGCGCGCGGCGTAGCTGGCGACGCTGTCCGCCGCGCCGCTCAGCACGCGGTTGGTGATAAAGTGCACGGTGGTCGGCATGGTGGCAGGCTCCGGGTGGAGCCCGTTCGTACGAAGACGGCGGCATCGTCCCAAGCACAAGACGCTAACGCCGTTTGAAGGAAGGGCTTCTTTTTTGAAAAAAAGAAGCAAAAAACTTTTGATCCGGGCTGACGCGGACTCAAACAAAAACGCTTTTCGGTCCTTTTTTCAAAAAAGGACGACTTGCGTCGGATCCGCCCCGCTGGCCTGCGAGTGCTCGGCCAGCAACGCCGCCCGCTCCTCCAACCATCCCGGCTCGGCTGTCGTGGGTGAACGCGTCTGCGCGCGCGCCGCGGCGAGGCGCCGGACCGCCGCGGCGTCGAGCGCCGGCACCGTCTCGAGCAAGGCACGGTTCGCCGACGCCTCGCCGCTGCAATACAGCGCCAGGTCGCAGCCGGCCGCCAGCGCGGCCAGCGCCCGCTGCACCGGCGTGCCGCTCAGCGCCGCCATGGCGAGGTCATCCGAGACCAGCACGCCGTCAAAGCCGACGCGGCCGCGGATCACCTCGCGGATCACCCGCGCCGAGACGGTGGCCGGCGCCGCGTCGAGCGCCCGGAAGCGCACATGCGCCGTCATCATCCAGGGCAGCCACGCATTGGCGCGGAACGGCGCAAGGTCCGCCTCGCTGACGTCGTCGAGTTCGGGCAGCGCGCGGTGGCTGTCCGCCCCGGCGCGGCCGTGCCCCGGCACGTGCTTGCCGACCGGCTGCACGCCGGCCGCCAGCAGCCCCTCCGCCACCGCCCGGCCGAGAGCCGCGACGGCGGAGGGTTCGCCGCCAAACGCGCGGTCGCCGATCACCCCGTCCGCGCCTGGCGTCCGCACGTCGAGCACCGGCGCCGTCACCACGTCGAGCCCGGCGGCGGCGCAGTCTGCGCCGATCAGTGCGCCGGTCAGCCAGGCAGCCCGGAGCCCGGCGGCGGCGTCGCGTGCGTAGAGGGCGCCGATGGCGGCGGCCGGCGGGTGCGCGGCCCAGCCGGGCGGGCGCAGGCGGGCAACGCGGCCGCCTTCCTGGTCGACCATCAGCACGGCGTCTTCGGGCAGCACCGCGCGCAGCGCCGTCGTCAGCCGCAGCAATTGCGCCGGGTCGGCGACGTTGCGGCCGAACAGAATGACGCCCGCCGGCTGCCCGGCGCGCAGCAATGCCGCCTCGTCTTCACCGAGCGTCACGCCGCCGACACCGAGGATACAGGCTCGCATCAATCCCCGAAAAAGCGGACGCTCAAGCGTGATAGATCCCGAAGGCAGAACCTCCAGCCTTCACTGTCTCAGAAAGCTGCGATCGAGCACTCGCCGCCCTGCGCGCGCACCTGCTCGCAGAACCCGCTGGCCGCCGCGATGTCGGCAAAGCCGCCGGTGCGCAGGCGAAACATCGGCCGGCCGGCGATCGCCGTCTTCTCGACCACCGGCTTCCGCGCGCCGAGCAGCCCCGGCATCTTCTTATCGAGCCGCGCCCATTCGTCGAACGCCGCCTTCTCGCTGTCCATCGCCGCCAGCTGGACCTGCGCCCCGCGGATCGATTTCTGCGGCGCCGATGCGGCCGGAGCCACCGGCCCTGGCTCGGCTGCCGACACGCCCGGCGTGCTTGCAGCCACGCTCGTGCTCGGCGACAGCACCGGAGCGGCGACGGTCGGCGAGGGCAACGCCGCCGCCACCGCCGCCGCGTCCGCCGTGCGCGCCGCCGAGGCGCCCGCCGGCGCCGGCGCCGTCATCGGCTGCGGCTGAGCATCCTCGTCCTCGTCGGTGCCGGTCGGCGCCGGCGCGGCAGGCTTGAGCTCCTTCTCGAGCGCGCCGATCTGCGGCGTCTCGGCTGGCGGCGCCAGCGCGTCCTGGCCGTCCTCGGTGCCGATGTCGTCGCCGGCCGCAAGCTTCATTCCGCCCGGATCGGCCGGCTTCTCGCGCAGCGCGCCGGCCGCCGCCTCGATCACCGGCACGCCGCCGCCATGATGGCGGCCGGCGACCGACCACAGCCCGGCCAGCACCACGACCCCGCCGCCGAGCGCCAGCGCGACCAGGCCCATTCGCTTGATGTCCGGGTCCAGCCCGCCGCTGCGGCGCGGCTGCCGGTAGGAGGGCGGCTCGCGCAGCCCGCGGTCGATCCTGTCCACCATCCTCAGCGCATCTCCTCGACCGGGCTCACCCCGAGCACTGCAAGCCCGGAGCGCAACACCATCGCCACCGCAGCCACCAAGGCGAGCCGGGCCCGGGTCTCCACCGGGCGCTCCGCCTGCAGGAAGCGCAGCGTGGACTCGTCCCGCCCACGGTTCCACAGCATATGAAAGTCACCCGCCAACTCATAGAGAAAAAACGCAACCCGGTGCGGCTCGCGCGCCAGCGCCGCACCCTCCACCAGGCGCGGCCAGGCCACCAGCCGGCGCACCACGGCCAGCTCCTCGGCCGCCGTCAGCGAGCCGAGCGGCGCCTCGGCCAGCGACGCCTCGGCCGTGTCGATGTCCGCCGCCAGCGCCGCGCGCAGCACCGAGCGGCACCGCGCATGCGCATACTGAACGTAGAACACCGGGTTCTCCCGCGTCTGCGCCACCACCAGCGCCAGGTCGAACTCCATCTGCGCGTCCGGCTTGCGCATCAGCATGGTGAAGCGCACCGCGTCCGGCCCAACCTCGTCCAGCAGGTCGCGCAGCGTCACGAACGAGCCGGCGCGCTTGCTCATCCGCACCGGCTGGCCGTCGCGCAGCACGTGCACGATCTGGCAGATCAGTGCCTCGAAGCTCACCGCGCCGCCGCTCAGCGCCGCGACTGCGGCGCGCATCCGTGGGACGTAGCCGCCATGGTCCGCCCCCAGCACGTCGATCAAGATGGCCGCTCCACGCGCCGCCTTGTCCGCGTGATAGGCGATGTCGTTGGCGAAGTAGGTGTTCGAGCCGTCGGACTTGCGCAGCGGCCGGTCGACATCGTCGCCGAACCTCGTCGCACGAAACAGCGTCTGCTCGCGCGCCTCCCAATCCTCCGGCGTCTTGCCGCGTGGCGGCTCCAGCACGCCGAGATAGATCAGCCCCTGCGCGTCCAGCGTGTCGATCGCCCGGGCAACCGCGCCGCTGGCCAGCAGCGCCCGCTCGGACGTCACAACCTCCTGCCGCACCCCGAGCGTCGCCAGATCCTCCTGGATCGCCGCCAGGTTCGCCTCGATCGTGAAATCCCGCACCGTGTCCAGCCACAGCGACGGCTCGGCGATCCCCAAGCCTTCGGCCGCCAGGCTGACGCCATGCCGCGCCGCCAGCTCCGCCCCGACCGCCACCAGATAGTCGCCGCGATACTGCAGCCCGCCCGGCACCGCCTCGCTGAACTCGGCCTCGCTCAGCGCCGTGCCGAGCGCCTGCAGGTAGCGCCAGTACGCCGCCCAGGCGAGCGCGATCACCTGCGCCCCGGCATCGTTCAGGTAGTACTCGCGGGTGACCGCATACCCGGCCTTGGCCAACAGCCCGCACAGCGCGTCGCCCACCACGGCGCCGCGGCAATGCCCGATATGCAGCGGACCGGTCGGGTTGGCCGAGACATACTCGACGTTGACCCGCACCCCGTCGCCGAGCCCGCTCGCCCCGTAATCCTCGCCCCGCCGCAGGATCGCCGGCAGCATGCCGAGCAGCGTCTCGGGGCTCAGCGTCAAATTGACGAAGCCCGGCCCCGCCGCCGACGCCGAGGCGATGCCGCCGCGCCCGGCCAACCCCGCCGCCAGCCGCTCGGCGATCGCCGCCGGCTTCTCGCGCGCCGGCTTGCTCGCCACCATCGCCGCGTTGGTCGCCATGTCGCCATGCCCCGCCTCGCGCGTCGGCGTCACGTCCACCCGCGCCAGCGTCGACGCGTCGAGGCCAGGCACCGCCTCGCACAGGGCCGCAATCACGTGCTGCCGAATGGCGAAGAAGAGGTTGTCTGGCATCCGGTGCGGCTAGGGCCGACGGGCCGGAAAGGCAAGCGCTTCTTTTTTGAAAAAAAGAAGCAAAAAACTTCCATCCGGAAGATGCTCTTGCCAGCTTGGCGGGCGACAGCGGAACAGAGCTTTTTGGTTCTTTTTTTAAAAAAACTCTTCCCTGGGGAGCCCTGATGCCGAACCACATCCGCCACTTCGCCATCACCGCCGACGACGTCGAACGTGCCCGCGGCTTCTACGAAGCCGCGTTCGGCTGGCGCTTCACTCCCTACGGGCCGCCGAATTTCTACCAGATCGACACCGGCGGCGGCCTGCCCGGCGCGCTGCAGCAGCGCGCCGAGCCGCTCGGCGGCGCCGGCCTGCGCGGCTTCGAGTGCACGATCGGCGTCGACGACCTCGACGACGCGATCGCCGGCGTCGGCCGCCACGGCGGCCGCATGCTCTCGGCGCCGTTCACCATCCCCGGCGTCGGCCGCCTCGCCTTCTTCGCCGACACCGAGGGCAACCGCGTCGGCGTCATGCAGTACGAGGCCAGCCATGACCACTGAGCTCGCGATGGAGCTGGTCTTAGCGCCGACCGAGGAGGTCCGCGACCTGGTCGCAGCGCTCGACGACGAGCTCGGCGCGCTCTATTTGCCCGAGCAGCGCCACGGCCTGTCGCTCGAGGCGATCTTCCAGCCCGGCCTGCGCTTCTTCCTTGCCCGGCGGCGCGCGGCGGTCGGCTGCGGCGGCGTCGCTCTGCTCGACGGCTATGCCGAGGTGAAGCGCATGTTCGTCCGCCCCGCCGAGCGCGGCCAGGGCGTTGCCGGCGCCATCCTGGCCCGCCTCGAGGCCGAGGCCGCCGCCGCCGGCCGGCCGCTCATGCGCCTCGAGAGCGGCCTGAACCAGCCCGCCGCGCTCCGCCTCTACGAGCGCGCCGCCTACCGCCGATGCGACGCGTTCGGCGCCTATCGCGACCTGCCGCCGGACCACGTCGTCACCAGCGTGTTCATGGAGAAGCAGCTGTCGCCGTCGGAGCCGGAACGCCCATGCTGATCCGCGCCGCCACCGAGGCCGACCTGCCCGGCATCCTCGCCATCTACAACGCCGCCGTTCGCGACACGACGGCGATCTACACCGAGCAGGAGGCGACGCTCGCGGAACGGGCCGCCTGGCGCGACGCGCGCCTGGCGCTCGGCTACCCGGTGCTGGTCGCCGCGGACGGCGACACGGTGCTCGGCTACGGCGGCTATGGCGATTTCCGCCCGTATCCAGGCTACCGCCACACCGTGGAGCACTCCGTCTACGTCGACGCCGCCGCCCGTGGCCAAGGCATCGGCCGCGCCCTGGTCACGACGCTGGTCGAGCATGCGACGGCGCTCGGCAAGCACGTCATGGTGGGCGCCATCGATGCAGCCAACCCGCCTTCGATCCGCCTGCACGCGTCGCTCGGCTTCGTCGAGACCGGCCGCATGCCCGAGGTCGGAACCAAGTTCGGCCGCTGGCTCGACCTCGTGCTCATGCAGCGACGGCTCGCAGCCTGAACAGGCCTGCTACGGCCCGATCAGCGTGACCACCTTGCCCAACGTCTGCACGAAGTCGCGCGAGGACAGCGCCAGCGCGCCCTGGAACGGGTAATCGAGCATCCGGATCATCACCAGCACCGCAATGATCCAGCCGCTGAACAGCGCCGAAAAGCCCATCACCGAGGACGGGTTTTCCACCGCCGCAAACAGCACAAAGCCGACCAGCACGCCCGAGAACCCGATCAGCATCGCCCAGAGCGGCGCCGGTATGCCGCTATCCATCTGGAACAACCGCGTCTCGCGCTGCACGTGCGCGGCGGCAAGCTGCCCCAGCACCTGGTCGCGGATGGCCGCCGCCCGGCTGCCGCCGCTATCGCCAAGCCGCGTCGCCTGGTCGAACATCGTCATCAGCGCCGCCCTGGCGACCGGGCTCTCCTGGTGTTGCCGCATCCGCGGCCACTCATGCACGACGACCGCGCGCAGGTAGGCGGCTACGGCGACCTCGAACGGCCGCCCGGCGCCGCCCGGCAGGTCGGCCGCCAGCATCGCGCTCGCATGCAGCCCGGCGCACTCCGCGTTGATCGACTGGTCCGCCACCGTGTACTGGCTCCAGGTGTCGCTGAAGACGAAGGCCAGCAGCACCGCGTAGACGACGCCAAGCTGAAGGAACAGCGAGGTGCCGGTCTCGCGGTGCTGCCGGCGCACCGCCAACGCAACCCGCCGCTGCACACCGTAGGCCAGCAGCCCCGCCACCAGCGGCACCCCAGCGACCAACAGCAGCGCCCAGACACCGCCCATCGGCTAACGCATCATCAATCAAGCCGAAGCAAGGCCAGGGCTCTGCCCCGCGAGGCCCCAGACCCCATCTCGTTGAAGTGGAGACGGGCTCTTTCTTGCCCGGCGAAGCCGATCGTTCCTCTCTCCCAAAATATCGACCTCCCCATGAGACATGAACAAAAATGGATTTTAAAGGCTCCGCCTTTAATGGGGTCCAGGGGCAAAGCCCCTGGCCTTTCTTCCGCTAGCGCAAAACCAGGTCGTCCCGATGAATGATCTCGTCGCGGCCGCGAAAGCCGAGCAGCGCCTCGATCTCCTCCGAGCGATGCCCCGCCAGCCGCGCCACGTCGGCGCTGGAATATCCGCACAGTCCCTGGCCGAGTGCCGCCCCGTCCGGCTGGCGCACCAGCACCACGTCGCCGCGCTCGAAGACGCCCTCGACGCCGCGCAGCCCGGCCGGCAGCAGCGAGCCGCCGCGCCGCAGCGCCGCCGCCGCCCCGTCATCCACGCTCAGCACCCCCGCCACCTCCAGCCGTCCGGCGATCCAGCGCTTGCGCGCCGTCCTGCCCTCGGGCGCCGCGAGAAACCAGGAGCATCGCGCCCCGGCCGAGAGCGCCCGCAGCGGATGCGCCCGGTGCCCTAGCGCGACCGCCATCGCGCAGCCCGCCTGGGTCGCGATCCGCGCCGCCACCAGCTTGGTGCGCATGCCGCCCGAGGAGTAGCCCGGCGGCGGCTCGCCGCCATACGCCTCGATCTGCGGCGTCATCGCCGCGATCACCGGCACGTGCGCCGCCGCGGCGTCGCGCCGCGGGTCGGCGGTGTAGAGGCCGTCGATGTCGGACAGCAGCACCAGCTGGTCGGCCTCGATCATTTCGGCGACGCGCGCCGCCAGCCGGTCGTTGTCGCCGAAGCGGATCTCCGCCGTCGCCACGCTGTCGTTCTCGTTGATCACCGGCACGCAGCCGAGTGCCAGCAGCGTGCGCAGCGTCGCCCGCGCGTTGAGGTAGCGCCGGCGCTCCTCGGTGTCGCCCAGCGTCAGCAGCAGCTGCGCCGCGGTGATCCCCTGCCGGGCGAGCGCTGCCGACCAAGCCTGGGCGAGCTGGATCTGCCCCACCGCGGCCGCCGCCTGCTTCTCCTCCAGCCGCAGCCGCGCCTGCGCCATGCCCAGCGAGCGCCGCGCCAGCGCGATCGCCCCGGAGGACACCACCACCACCTGCGCACCGCCCGCCTTGAGCACGGCGATGTCCTCGGCCACGCCGTCGAGCCACTCCGCCCGCAGCGTCGCCGAGGCGGTGTCGACCAGCAGCGCCGAGCCGATCTTCACCACCAGCAGCCGTGCCTGGCTGAGCACCGGCACCTCGACCGACAGGCTCACCCCGGTGTCCCTGCACGCGCCTCGTGCACGGCGTTCTGCAGCGCCCGCAGCACCTGCGGCACCCCCTGCCCGCTCACCCCGGACATCACCTGCACCGGGCGTCCGGCGGCGCGGGTGAGCGCCGCCCGCCGCGCCGACACCTCGCGCGGCGTCATCGCGTCCACCTTGTTGAGCGCGATCAGCTCCGGCTTCTCCGCCAAGCCCCCGCCATACGAGGCCAGCTCCTCGCGCACCGTCCGCCAGGCCCGCACCACGTCGCCCGCCGCCCCGTCCACCAGGTGCAGCAGCACCGCGCAGCGCTCGACATGGCCGAGAAACCGGTCGCCCAACCCCGCCCCCTCATGCGCGCCCTCGATCAGCCCGGGAATGTCCGCCAGCACGAACTCCTCGCTGTCGGACAGCCGCACCACCCCGAGCTGCGGATGCAGGGTGGTGAACGGGTAGTCCGCCACCTTCGGCCGCGCCGCCGAGCTCGCCGCCAGAAACGTCGACTTGCCGGCGTTGGGCAGCCCGACCAGCCCCGCATCGGCGATCAGCTTCAGCCGCAGCCAGACCCACCGCTCCTCCCCGGGCCAACCGGGATCGGCCCGACGAGGCGCCCGGTTGGTCGAGGTCTTGAAATGCGCATTGCCATGCCCGCCATCGCCGCCGCGGCAGAGCACCACCCGCTTGCCGCTCGTGTCGAGGTCGGCGAGCAGCGTCTCCTGGTCGTCGGCCAGGATCTGCGTGCCCACCGGCACCCGGATCAGCACGTCCTCCGCACCAGCCCCGGTCTTGTCGCTGCCCGCCCCGTTGCCACCCTTGCGAGCCCGGAAATGCTGCGCATAGCGAAAGTCGATCAGCGTGTTGAGGTTCTGCGCCGCCTCGAACACCACGTCGCCGCCGCGCCCGCCATCGCCGCCGTCCGGCCCGCCGAACTCGATGAACCGCTCCCGCCGGAACGCCACCACGCCGTTGCCGCCGTCGCCGGAACGCAGGTAGATCTTTGCCTGGTCAAGGAACTTCATGGGCGCGGTCTAGCACAGCGACCATCGATAGGCCCGCAATCGGCAAGCAAGGCAAGCGGTCCTTTTTTGAAAAAAAGACCAAAAAACTTTCTCCAAATATAGCGTGTCTAAGCTCTAGGACGTCCAATGAGACGATCCGGCCGGTGTGCTAATACACTGACGAGGCCTGCGTAGCTGATACGCGTGAAATCTTGCCTATAGGCAAGATTTCCGTAAGTTATTGATTATACATAAAAGTCACGGCTTACCCGATCTTGCGGTATTTCGCCGTGTCACTTTCGCAGCACCGCAACGGTCAGAAGTTTTTTGCTTCTTTTTTTCAAAAAAGAAGCCTTCGCCCTTCTCTATCCAAAATGATCCCACCCTCCCGGCAAGGTCATCCGCATCCCGGCGGCGTCGAGCACGCTAACCCCGGCGCCGACCTCGAGCCGGCCGATGCGGGTCAGGCCGCAGCGTTGAAGGATTGTTCCATCGCCCGGCGCGGCTGCGACGAGCAGCTCGTAGTCGTCGCCGCCCGTCAGGCACGTCTCGAGCCGACGGCACGCCTGGGCCGCTGGCGAGAGCGGCACGTCGGCGGCATGGATGACGGCGGCAAGGCCGCTTGCGGCAGCCAGATGGCCGCAGTCCTGCACGAGCCCGTCCGAGAGGTCCATCGCGGCATGCACCACGCCGTCGAGCGGCAGGCCGAGGCGTGGCTGCGGCAGGTGGTAGCGTCCGGCAAGGACGCCGTTGGGGTCGACGAGCTTGCCTTGCAGCGCCAGCAGCCCGAGCGCCGCGTCGCCGATGGTGCCGGTCACCCACAGCTCGTCGCCCGCCTGGCCGCCGGAGCGGCGCCACGCGCAGCCGGGCGCCACGTGGCCGAGGATGGTCAGCGACAGGGTCAGCGGGCCAGGCGTTGCCACCGTGTCGCCGCCCAGCAGCGCGATCCCGAACGCCGCCTGGTCCAGCGCCAGGCCGCGCGCGAACCCGGCCAGCCACGCCTCGTCGAGCGGTCTGGGCAGCGCCAGCGTCAGCAGGTAGCCAAGCGGCGTCGCGCCCATGGCCGCAAGGTCCGACAGGTTCACCCGCAGCAGCTTGCGCGCCACAAGCTCTGCCGGATCGTCAGCCAGGCAATGCACCCCCGCCACCATGGCATCGGCCGAGATCACCAACTCGCGGCCAACCGGCGGCGCCAGCACTGCCGCATCGTCCAGCAGATCAAGCCCGGCGACCCCAGCCAATGGCCGGAAGTGACGGGCGATCAGGTCGAACTCGTTCAAGGAAGAGGTCCTTTTTTGAAAAAAAGGACCAAAAAACTTCTATCCTTTAAGAGTCGCGACAGCGCGAACAGAAGTTTTTTGCTTCTTTTTTTCAAAAAAGAAGCCCTTCCCTCAAGCCGGCGCGAACTCCGCCGGCCGCAACCGATGCGCCAGCGCGTCCAGCAACCCATTGGCCAGCCCAGGCTCCTCGCCGTCGAAGAACCCATGCGCCACATCCAGATACTCGTTGATCACGACGCGAGCCGGCGGCCCGTCGCGCATCGTGAGCTCGGCGCCGGCGGCGCGCAGCAACGCCCGCAGCACCGGATCGAGCCGCCCGAGCGGCCATTCCGGCGGCAGCGCCTCGATCAGCAGCCCGTCCAGCGTCTCCTGCTGCTTCATCGCCGTGCGCACAATCTGGGTGAACAGCGGCACGTGCGCATCCGGCACCCGTCCCTCCTCGAAGCCGCCGGTGCCGGGCAGCTCGCCGAGCCGGTGGCGCACGAACTCCTGGATCACCGCCTCGGGTGCGGCCCCGCCCTGCTCGCTCTGGAACAGCGCCTGCACCGCGCCGACCCGTGCTGCGGTGCGCGGCCGGCTGAGCCGCTCGCGGCCTTTGTGTCCAGGGCGCTCGCCCATGCTCAATCTTTCCCCATGGTCCGTCGCCCCATGCTCCTACGGAGAGCCACCTGCAGCAGGCAGGCGACCGCCGCCTCCGCGCCCTTGTTGTGCCCGTCGGCGCCCGCCCGCGCCTCCGCCTGCGCCAGCGTGTCCACGGTCAGCAACCCGGCGCCGAGCGCCAGCCCGTGCCGCACCGCCACGTCCATCAGCCCCTGCATCGTCGCGGCGCAGATGTAGTCGTAATGGTCGGTCTCGCCGCGCACCACGCAGCCAAGGGCGACGAACCCGTCATAGCCCACCGGCGCGTCGAGCGCGATCCGGATCGCCGCCGGCAGCTCGAAGGCGCCGGCGACGTCGGCGACGTCATGCACCGCCCCCGCCTCGCCGAGGATCCGCGCCGCGCCCTCGCCCATACCGTCCACGACGCCGCGATAATACGGCGCCCGCACCACCAGGATGCGCGCCGGCGGCCCCGGCACGCTCGGCGCCCTGGCGAGCGGCGCGTCGAGCGTGCTCATGGCGCGGCGCCAGGCGCGACATCGGGGATGATGTGAGGCCCGCCGTCGGGCGCGAGGTCGATCGGGCGCCGCTCGACGATCACCAGCCCATAGCCCTCCAGGCTGACGACCGTCTGCTGCGTGTTGCTCAGCAGCACCAGGTCCTTGATCCCGAGGTCGACCAGGATCTGCGCGCCGGTGCCGTAGTCGCGCAGGTAGCCCTCCGGCCGCGGCATGGTCGGCCCGAACGCACGCAGCCGGTCGGACAGCCCGGTCGGCGACATGTCGCGTATGGTGATCACGACGCCCCGCCCGGCCGCCTCGATCATCGTCATCGCCCGGCGCAGCATGGAGGCGTGCGGCGCGCCCGGCATGTCGAGCATGAAGTCGATCGCATGCACCCGCACCAGCACCGGCTCGGGCCCGGAGATGTCGCCCTTGACCAGCACCATGTGCTCGATCTGATCGATCTCGCTCGCATAGACCATCATCTGCCAGGGCCCGGACTCCAGATGCGTCGATCGTCCGGCTCTCGACCCGCCGCACCAGCCGCTCGCGCGTCCGCCGGTAGCCGATCAGGTCGGCGATCGTGCCGAGCTTCAGGCCGTGATGCTGGGCGAAGCCGATCAGGTCCGGCAGCCGCGCCATCGTCCCGTCATCGTTCATGATCTCGCAGATCACGCCCGCCGGCAGCAGCCCGGCGAGCCGGGCGATGTCCACCGCCGCCTCGGTGTGCCCGGTGCGGATCAGCGTGCCGCCGTCACGCGCGGCGAGCGGAAACACATGCCCGGGCGTCACGATGTCGGCCGGCGACGTCTCCGGGTTGATCGCCACGGCGATCGTGTGCGCACGGTCCTGCGCCGAGATCCCCGTCGTCACCCCGTCGCGCGCCTCGATCGAGACGGTGAAGTTGGTGTGGTGGCGGTCCGCGTTGGAGTGCGACATCGGCGGCAGGCCGAGCTGCTCCACCCGCGCCTGGGTCAGCGCCAGGCAGATCAGCCCGCGCGCGTGCCGGGCCATGAAGTTCACCGCCTCGGCGGTGGCGAACTGCGCCGGGATCACCAGGTCGCCCTCGTTCTCGCGGTCCTCGTCGTCGACCAGGATGAACATCCGCCCGGCCTGCGCCTCGGCGACGATCTCGGCACTCGGGCTGATATAGTCGTGCAGCGAGCCCCGCGCGATGTTGTCCAATGCCGTGTTCACCACTCGCTCCGTTTAGCAAAGTCCGGAAGAAAGCAAGGCCAGGGGCGTCGCCCCTGGACCCCATTAAAGGCGAAGCCTTTAAAATCCATCTGTTCGTCGTGCCTTCATGGCAAGGCCGCTGCCGTTGGACGCAGGCTTTAAAAGGCTTCGCCAAGTAAGAGGAGCCTCTTTGGACTCCAATGGATGGGGTCTGGCGCCGCGGGCCCCAGCGGCGGGTTCCCATCGCACAAGTGCGATGGGGTCCCGTCCAGGGCAGAGCCCTGGCCTTCCTTCAAACGGTCTCAGCCAGCCGCGCCACGTAGCGCGCCAGCGTGTCGATCTCGATGTGCACCGCCTCGCCCGGCGCCCGCAGGCCGAGCGTGGTCGCCGCTGCCGTGTGCGGGATGACGTTGACGCCGAAGCGCCGCCCGGCCACCTCGTTCACCGTCAGCGAAACCCCGTCGATCGCCACCGACCCCTTCTCGGCGACGAACCGGTGCAGCCCCGCCGGCAGCTCGATCACGATCCGCAGCGATCCCGCCTCGCGCTCCACGCTCTGCACCCGCGCCACGCCGTCGACATGCCCTGCGACCATGTGGCCGCCGAGCTCGTCGCCGAGTCGCAGCGACCGCTCGAGGTTGATCTTCGTGCCGACCCGCCAACCGCCCAGCGTGGTGCGGCTGAGCGTCTCGGTCGACACCTCGACCGCGAACCAGTCCTCGCCAAGCTCGGTGGCCGTCAGGCAGCAGCCCGAGCAGGCGATCGAGGCGCCGACCACGGCCGGCGTGCCGCCCTGCAGGAACCCCCCCGGCGTGCCGATCACCAGCCGCATGTCGCGCCCGTCACCGATGGCGCGCAGCTCACGCAGCGAGCCCAGCCCGCTCACGATTCCGGTGAACATCTCAAGTCGCCCTTTCGAACTCGCTCAGCACGTCCGCGCCGAGCTCCTGCGTCGCCCGTCGGGCAAAATGCGGCATCTGCGCCAGCGTCGCCACGCCAAGCGCCTGCACCGCGGCCACGGCGTCCGCGCCAAGCAGCGCCGGCGCATGGAACCAGGCGATCCGGTCGACCAGGCCCGCGCGCAGCAGCGAGCTCGCCAGCCGCGCGCCGCCCTCGACCAGCACGCTGGTCAGCCCCGCCGAGCCGAGCGCGGCCAGCGCCTCGGCCGGATCGATGCCGAGCCCCTCAGCGCCGGCCGGCACCGCCAGGCAGCGCACGCCCGCCGCCTCCAGCGCGGCCCGGCGCGCCGGCGCGGCGTCAGCCCGATGCAGAAGCCAGCACGGCGCCTCTGCCGCATCGGTGACCAGCCCTGCGCCAAGCGGCAGGCCCAGCCCGCCATCCGCGACCACGCGCACGCCGGCGCGGCTCGTAAATCCGTCGATCCGGCAGCGCAGGTCCGGGTCGTCGGCGAGCGCGGTGCCGATGCCGACCATCACCGCGTCGTGCTCCGCCCGCATCGCATGCGCCGTCCGCCGCGCCGCCGGCCCGGTAATCCAGCGGCTCTCCCCGCCGGCGGTCGCAATCCGCCCGTCCAGCGTCGAGGCGAGCTTCAGCGTGACCAGCGGCCGCCCCGCCGTCACGCGCCGCACGAAGCCGGCGACCAGCGCCGAAGCCGCCGCCGCCTCCAACCCGATCGCGACCTCGATGCCGGCAGCTCGCAGCCGCTCGAAGCCGGCGCCGTGCACCCGCAGGTCCGGGTCGCCGGCCGCGACCACGCAGCGCGCGATCCCGGCCGCGGCCAGCGCCCCGGCGCAGGGCGCGGTCTGGCCATGATGGCTGCACGGCTCCAGCGTCACATAGGCGGTGGCGCCGCGCGCCCGCGCGCCGGCCATCCGCAGCGCCTCGACCTCGGCGTGCGGCCGGCCGCCATCGCCCGTCCGGCCACGCCCGACCACCACCCCGTCGCTGACGATGACGCAGCCGACGGAAGGATTGGGCCAGGTCGCGCCCAGGCCGCGCCGGGCTAGGGAGAGCGCGGCGCGCATGTGGGTGCGGTCGTCCATCGGTCAGGCAGGTCGGCACTTAGAAGGTAAAAGGCAAGGGAAAGGCTGGGGCCGTACGGCCCCAGACCCCGTCAGGCGCTGCGCGCGCTCGTTGCCGGCTCGGGGTCGGACCAGGCGGCGAAGAGGCCGTCCAGCTCGACCACCAGGCTGCGGGCGCCGGGCGGCAGGACGGCCGATCCCGTCGTCCAGCGCTGCGCGCCGTGGTCGTCCCGCTCCGGCTTGTCCCAGCCGTCCGACAGCGCGGCGTCGTCCAGCGCCAGCTGGCGCCCGTCGAGCACGAGGCGCCGCACGCACACGCCGAGCACACGCATGTCCGTGCTGCCGGACAGCATCTCCGCCGGCACCCAGCGGCGCGACACGAGCCGAAGCTCTCGGCAGCCGGCAGGCAGCGCGAAGCGGTGAACGCGACCCGAGGCCGCGCCGGCGATCGCCGCGCCGTCCGCCAGCACGTGCAGGTCAGGCTCCCGGCTCACCTGCCAGCCAAACGCGTCCTGGGCGCGCCGCAGCAGCAGCGCCTTCGCCGCCTTCAGCGCCGACCCCTCATGCACCATCGGCGCGCAGGTCTCCGCCCAGTGCCTGGGGGCAAAATCCGGATGCAGCTGGACGAAGTCGCCGCCGCCGACGAACGCCGTGCGATTGCCGGTGTCGAGGTAGCTCTCGGCCGGCATCCCCTCGGCGAGGATCACGTCGTGCCGGTCGAGCTCGACATGCCAGTAGACCACCGTCTCGCAGTCCGCCTCGCGCCGGATCGTCGCCCCGTTGACCAGCCGCTCGGCCTGGATCAGCACCCCGTCGACGTAGAGCGCGTGTCCTGGGCTCACCCGCAGGTCGCGCGCCGGCCGCCTCGGCCCGAACGCGCCGGCCAAAATGCGCACCGGCTGCACCGCGCGCGGGTCCGGATGCGTCTTGAGGTTTATCCGGTGATGGCCGAGCCAGGTCACGGCGGCAAAACCCTGCCCGAGCAGCGTCATCACCTCGTCACCCTCACGCAGCGCCTCGACCGCCACCTCGCCCTGCCGCGTCAGGATCCGCGTCCCCGCCGCGTAGCACACCGCCGGCTCGTTGGGACCCTGCAACGCCACGACGACGGACTCGCTCTCGCCGGCCGGCATCTCGTGGTAGAAGCCGGAGCCGACCAGGTCCAACTTGCCGTCGCCGTTCACATCCGCGACGGCGCTCGCAGCCAGGCCGTCATAGGTTGTCGGCGCAGAGAACGTTCCCCCGCCTTCGTTCAGCACGATTTCGGTTTGGTTGGTTTCGACAGTGACGATCACGGTGCCGTTTCCAGACGGCACCGTGGCGTAGCTGGTGGCGTATCCGCCGACGACGATGTCGCGACGCCCGTCGTCGTTCACGTCGGCCAGCGTCACCGTGCTCGGCGTGAAGTCGGAAGCCACCTTGATCACGGTTGGCGTCCCGTAACCGCCCGAGCCGTTGTTGAGAAACACGTCGAGCGTGGCAGCGGTCGCCACCACCACGTCCGGATGCAGGTCGCCGTTCAGGTCGCCCGCGGCGATCGCTTCGACGGCCGGAGCCGACCCGGAGGCCGGCGTTGGCAAGGCGTAGTCGATCGGCGTGCCGAAGCCGCCTCCGCCATTATTCTCCAGCACCGAAAAGTAACCCTGACCACCGCCTGGTCCGGAGGTGCGCAAGGTGATGAGGTCCGGCCGACCATCGCCATTCACGTCCGCCGTCGTGAAGCCCAGCACGACGCCGTAACCAGGCACCGGCGAGCGATCGTAATAGACCTCCGGGCCAAACCCGCCGCTGCCGTTGTTGAGCACCAGCGCGACGCCACTGTCGTCAGTCGGTCCTGTACCCTGGGGATCACCGCCGCCGACGAGCAGGTCAGGCCGACCGTCACCGTTGACATCGACCGCGGTCACCTGCACCGGGTAGGGATACATGTCGAAGCCGTTGGTCTGAATGTAGGTCGGCGTGCCGAACACGCCCTGCCCCTCGTTCGGAAGCACGATCAGGTTGCCATGCCCGTCAGCGACGATGATGTCGAGCCGACCATCGCCGGTGAGGTCCGCGGTCGTGACATCATTCGGCGAGCCCGAGGCGCCGCCGCCGTAGCCATAAGGGATGAAGTTCGGGAGCTTGTATGTGACGCCCGTCGAGAACGTTCCGTCGCCGTTGTTGGTCAGAATGGTGACGTTGCCGCCGTCCGGCCCGTTATAGCTATCCTCGGGGTCATTCATGTTGGCGACGATGAGATCGGGCAGCCCGTCACCGTTGACGTCTGCGACAATGACCGAGTTCTCTTGGCCGTTGCCGTCGTATTCCGTCTCGCCGCCAAAGCCTGTCTGCATGACCCCCACCCTTGACGCTATCCTGGAACTATCTCGTCACCGTATCGAGTGCAGGGCAAGCATTGGCTGCTCGGAACGCTTATTTGTGATGCGATGGCGAAGAAAGGCCAGAGACTCTGCCTCTGGACTCCGCTGGGGCCGGGAGGTCCCAGACCCCCTTCATGAAAGAAACGACGGCCCGGTTGTGATAGCAGTTTCTGAGATCGGGCATTGGGACGGCCGCCTCAAACGTCTTGCCTATAGGCAAGAAATCCATAACCTACTGAATAACAACAATATTATTTCGCCAAGTGGGGCGCGCCGCACATATCACCGCGTGGCCAGCCATAGCCGGATCTTGCGGTATTTCACCTAAAATCAGACCGCTTCCATGAGGAAGATGCTTGACGACCGGGGTCTGGGGCCGTCCGGCCCCGGCGTGGTCCAGAAGCAGAGCTCCTGGCCTTGCCGCCCTCAAGCCTGCCCCCGAGCCTCCATCTCCGCCAGGAACGCCTCGAAATCCCGCGCCTCGCGAAAATCCCGGTAGACGCTGGCGAACCGCACATACGCCACCTCGTCCACCTCCTTCAGCGTCGTCATCACCAAAGCGCCGATCTGGCTGGTCGGGATCTCCGTCTCCCCCGACGCCTCGAGCTGGCGCACGATGCCGGTGACGATCCGGTCCACCCGCTCGTCGGCTACCTGCCGCTTGCGCAGCGCCGTGGTGATGGAGCGGGTCAGCTTGTCGCGGTCGAACGACACCCGCCGGCCGTCCGACTTCACCACCGTCAGCTCCCGCAGGCTCACCCGCTCGACGGTGGTGAAGCGCTGCCCGCAGGCGGGGCAGGATCGGCGTCGCCGGATCGCCTGTCCGTCCTCGGTCGGCCGGCTATCTTTCACCTGCGTGTCGGCATGCGAGCAGAACGGGCAATTCATCTGCTCTGATAGATCGGGAAGCGTTCGCAGAGCTCCAGAACCCGCGCGCCGACCGCCTGCTCCACCGCCTCGTTGCCGCCGTCGGCCGAGCGCGCCAGCCCGTCCAGCACCTCGCCGATCATCTGCCCCACCTGGCGGAACTCGGCCGTGCCGAAGCCGCGGGTGGTAGCGGCGGGAGAGCCGAGCCGTATGCCGGAGGTCACCGCCGGCTTGGCCGGATCGAACGGGATCGCGTTCTTGTTCGCCGTCATCCGGGCGCGCTCCAGCGACGCCTCGGCCGCCTTGCCGGTGACGCTCTTGGGCCGCAGGTCGACCAGCACCAGGTGGCAGTCGGTCCCACCGGTGACGAGGTCGAGCCCCTGCTCGATCAGGCTCTCGCCCAGCACCCGCGCGTTATCCGCAAGCGCGCGCTGATACTGCCGGAAATCCGGCCTGAGCGCCTCGCCGAACGCCACCGCCTTGCCGGCGATGGCATGCATCAGCGGCCCGCCCTGCAGCCCAGGGAAGATCGCCGAGTTGATCTTGCGGCCGATCTCCAGGTCGTTGGAGAGCACCATCCCGCCGCGCGGCCCGCGCAGCGTCTTGTGCGTGGTCGTCGTGCAGACATGCGCATGCGGCAGCGGCGAGGGGAACAGCCCCGCCGCGACCAGCCCGGCAAAGTGCGCCATGTCGACCAGCAGGTAGGCGCCCACCTCGTCGGCGATCCGCCGGATGCGGGCGAAGTCGATGACGCGCGGGTAGGCCGAGCCGCCGGCGATGATCAGCCGCGGCCGCTCGGTCCGCGCCAGATGCTCCAGCTCCTCATAGTCGAGCAGGCCGTCCTCGCGTCGCACCCCATACTGCACCGGCCGGAACCACTTGCCCGACAGGTTCGGCGCCGCCCCGTGCGTCAGGTGGCCGCCGGCGGCCAGCGACATCCCCAGGATGGTGTCGCCGGCGTTGAGCAGGGCGAGGGACACCGCCTGGTTGGCCTGGCTGCCCGAATGCGGCTGCACGTTGGCATAGGCGCAGTCGAACAGCGTACGCGCCCGCTCGATCGCCAGCTGCTCGGCGCGGTCCACCTCGGCGCAGCCGCCATAATACCGCCGGCCCGGATAGCCCTCGGCGTATTTGTTGGTCAGCACCGAGCCCTGCGCCTCCAGCACCGCGGCCGAGACCAGGTTCTCGGACGCGATCAGCTCGATGCCGTCCTGCTGGCGCGCCAGCTCGGCGCCGATGATCTGAGCCAGCTCCGGATCGGTCTCGGCGAGCGGCGCCGAGAAAAACCGGGAAAAACTCTGGGTCGGCGTCTGGTCGTTCATCGCTGGGCGCTCCGGCTGGATGGCCGCTATGTCGGCGCGGCGCTCACGGCTTACCACCCGTGAGGCCGCGAAGGAACGTTCTGGCGGTCCCGCGCCCCTCGCCAGGCACCTCGCTTGCATCGCCCGTCGATTGCGCCACGCTGCGCCAACCGCCGGCTTAAGGAGCGCCCCCGTGTCCCAGACCACGCTGCCCCGCAGCAGCATGTTCCAACGCAAGTCGATCACCGCCCTGCTCGACGGCCGCACGGGTGGCCACGAGCTCAAGCGCTGCCTGTCCGCCCGCTCGCTGGTGGCGCTCGGCATCGGCGCCATCATCGGCGCCGGCCTGTTCTCGCTCACGGGGATTGCCGCGGCCGACAATGCCGGCCCCGCCGTCGTGCTCTCCTTCATCGTCGCCGCCATCGGCTGCGCCTTCGCCGGACTCTGCTATAGCGAGCTCGCCTCGATGATCCCGCTCTCCGGCAGCGCCTACACCTATGCCTATGCGACGCTGGGCGAGCTCGTCGCCTGGATCATCGGCTGGGACCTGGTGCTCGAATACGCCGTCGCTGCCGCCACCGTCTCGGTCAGCTGGTCGAGCTACGTGCTCAACCTGCTGCACGGCTTCGGCATCGACATCCCTGCCCGCCTGGCCGCCTGTCCATGGGACACGGTGGCGATGCCCGACGGCAGCCACGTCGCCGGCCTGATCAATCTGCCGGCAGTCTTCGTCATCATCTGCGTCTCGCTGCTGCTGATCCGCGGCATCTCCGAGAGCGCCGGCGTCAACATGACGCTCACCGTCATCAAGGTGGCGATCGTGCTGGCCGTCATCGTCTTCTGCGTCGGCTACGTGAAGACGGCGAACTACCACCCCTTCATCCCGCCCAATACCGGCAATTTCGGCGAGTTCGGCCTGTCCGGCATCATGCGCGGCGCCGGCGTCGTGTTCTTCGCCTATATCGGCTTCGACGCCGTCTCGACCTGTGCGGCCGAAGCGCACCAGCCAGAGCGCGACGTGCCGATCGGCATCATGGGCTCGCTCGCCATCTGCACGCTGCTCTACATCGGCTTCGCGCTCGTGCTCACCGGCGTCGTCAGCTACCACGCCATGCATGGCGATGCGAAGCCGGTGATGACGGCGATCGACGTCACCAGCTTCCCCTGGCTGAAGGTGACGGTGAACATCGGCGTCATCTGCGGCTACACCTCGGTGATGCTGGTCTCTCTGCTCGGCCAGAGCCGGGTGTTCTACGCCATGGCCCAGGACGGCCTGCTGCCGGGCATCTTCGGCCGGCTGCACCGCCGGTATCAGACGCCCTGGCTGTCGAACCTGGTGTTTATGGTCTTCACCAGCGTGCTCGCCGGCTTCCTGCCGATCGAGGTGCTCGGCCACATGACCTCGATCGGCACCCTGCTCGCCTTCTCCATCGTCTGCGCCGGCGTGCTGGTGCTGCGCCGCACCGATCCCACCCGCGAACGCCGCTTCCGTGCCCCGTTCAGTCCGCTGGTCCCGCTACTCGGCATCCTGGTCTGCGGCGCGATGATGCTATCGCTCGGCTGGGTGAACTGGCTGCGCCTCGGCGTGTGGATGGCGATCGGCCTGCTCATCTACTTCGCCTACAGTCGCCGCCACTCCCGCCTCATCCAGGAGGCAGGGGCATGACTACCGGCCCGTTCCCCGCCATCCGCCTGCGCCGCAACCGCCACGACGCCTGGACGCGCCGCCTGGTCGCCGAGCACCGGCTCTCGGTCGACGACCTGATCTGGCCGGTCTTCGTCGCCGAAGGCCGCGAGCTGACGCCGATCGCCGCCATGCCCGGCGTCAACCGCATCGGCATCGACCGCCTCGCCGCCGAGGTCGAAATCGCCGCCAAGCTCGGCATCCCCGCCCTGGCGCTGTTCCCGGTCACCCCCAGCGAGCGCAAGGATCCAGAAGGCGCCGAGTCCGCCAACCCCAACAACCTGATCAATCGCAGCGCCCGCATCCTCAAGGACGCCTTCCCCGATCTCGGCCTGATCGGCGACGTCGCCCTGGATCCCTACACCGATCACGGCCATGACGGCGTGATCCGCGACGGCTACGTCGACAACGACGCGACCCTGCCGATCCTGGCCCGCCAGGCGCTGGTCCAGGCCGCCGCCGGCATCGACATCCTGGCGCCGTCCGACATGATGGACGGCCGCATCGGCCATTTGCGCGCCGCCCTGGACGGCCAGGGCCTGATCCACACCCGCCTGATGAGCTACGCCGCCAAATACGCGAGCGCGTTCTATGGCCCGTTCCGCGACGCCGTCGGCTCGGCCAAATCGTTGAAAGGCGGCAAGCAGACCTACCAGATGGACCCGGCCAACACCGACGAGGCGCTGCGCGAGGTCGAGATGGACCTGGCCGAGGGCGCCGACATGGTGATGGTCAAACCCGGCCTGCCTTACCTCGATATCATCCACCGCGTGCACGACCGCTTCGCCGTGCCGACCTTCGCCTATCAGGTCAGCGGCGAGTACACGATGCTCGCTGCCGCCGCCGATGCCGGCTACCTTGATCGCGAGGCGGTGGTGCTGGAAAGCCTCACCGCCTTCAAGCGCGCCGGCGCCGCCGGCGTGCTGACCTACTTCGCGGTCGAAGCCGCAACAGCGTTGAGCAAGTAAGCAAGCGCTTCTTTCTTGAAAGAAAGAAGCAAAGAACTTTTCTCCGCGCTGTCGCGCCTCCTATCGGATAAAAGTTTTTTGGTTCTTTTTTCAAAAAAGAACCGCTTCCTCACTGCGCCAAGAACGCCCTGATCGCCCGGATGCTGTCCGCGTCCAGCAGCGCCGGCGCATGTCCGGCGTCCTCCACCACGTAGCCCTCCGCCCCATCCCGCAGCATCGCCTCAAAAACCGGCTCCTCGAGCAAGTCGCTCGAGGCGCCGCGGATCACCAGCCTCGGACAGCGTATCTGCGTCCAGAACGCCGACAGGTCGGCCGACTGCGGCGGCGCATCGCGCATCGGCTGCGCGATGGCGGGATCGTAGTGCAGCGCCAGCCCGCCATCCGGCAGCGGCCGCGCGGAGTGCTCGGCCATGGTCAGCCACTGCGCCTCACTCAACGGCCCGAACGGCTCGTGCACCAGGCTCAGGTGGCGCGCCAGTTCGCCCAGGCTGGCGAAGCGCTTCGCCTCGCCCGCCGGCAGCGCCGTCATGTAGCGCGAGATCCGCTCCAGCGCCGCAAGCGGTATCCGCGGCCCGATGTCGTTCAGCACCAGCCTGCCGATCGGCGTGCCCGGCTCGGCCGCCAGGATCATGCCGCAGATCCCGCCCAGCGAGGTGCCGATCCAGCTCACCGGCTTGCCTACCGCCGCCAGCAGGTGCGACAGCGCGGTCGCATAGCTGCCGGCATGGTAGAGCGCGCCGTCCCCCAGCCAATCGGAGGCGCCACGCCCCGGCAGGTCCGGACAGATCACGTGGAAGCGGTCGGACAGCGCAGTCGCCAGCACGTCGAAGTCGCGCCCGTTACGCGTCAACCCATGCACGCAGATGACCGTCGGCCCATCCGCCGGACCGAACTCCACATGCGCCATCCGGCTGAACCGGCCGTCGAGCCGATACAGGGTGCCGCCGCTGCGCATTGCCGTCGTCATGGCGCGTTGCTTTCTGACCGAGATCGCACCCTATTTTCGGATGCTGCAACGCACTCGTACACAAGCACTCGAGCGGGGCAACGCAAGATGCCGCGCGGAGTAGAGCCACCAACTCACCATTAAAGGGTAAGCCATGCGCGTCATCGCTCTGGAAGAACACTTCGCCTTGCCCGCCCTGGTGCGCCGGATCGATCCGGCGGCCGTCCTGCAGCGCGGCTTCCCGCCGCCGGACGCGCCCTGGAGCCCAACCAGCCGCATGGGCCAGCTCGCCGATTTCGACGCCGAGCGCCTGCAGGCGATGGATGCCGCCGGCGTCAGTCTCCAGGTCCTCTCGCTCGCCGGCCCCGGCGCCGACCTGCTGCCGCCGCACCAAGGCCCGGAATGGGCGCGCGAGGCCAACGACACGCTGGCCGCCGCCGTCGCCAGACATCCCGGCCGCTTCGCCGGCTTCGCCCACCTGCCGCTCACCGCCCCGGAGGCCGCCGCCGACGAGCTGGAACGGGCGGTGCGCGAGCTCGGTTTTCGCGGCGCTCTGATCAACGGCACCACCGGCGGCCGCTTCCTTGATCACCCCTGCTTCGAGCCGATCCTCGCCCGGGCGGAAGCCCTCGACGTGCCGATCTACCTGCATCCGGGCCTGCCGCCCAGGGCCGTGCGGGAGGCCTATTATGACGGCCTGTCCGAGCCCCTGTCATTCGCACTCTCGATCGCCGGATGGGGCTGGCACGCCGAGACCGCAGTGCACGTGCTCCGCCTCGTGCTCTCCGGCGCGCTCGACCGCCATCCAGGCCTGCAGCTCATCATCGGCCACATGGGCGAAGGCCTGCCCGCCATGCTCGCCCGCTGCGACCAGATCTTCGCCGAGACCAGCCGGGACGTCCTGCAGCGCACCGTCAGCCAGACGATCCTCGACCAGGTGCACGTCACCACCAGCGGCTTCTTCACCGTGCCGCCGTTCCTGACCCTGCTGCAAACCTTCGGCGCCGACCGCATCCTGTTCTCGGTCGACTACCCGTTCAGCCCGAACGACAAAGCCACCGAATTCCTGCACCGCCTGCCGGTCTCACCCGTCGACCTCGCCAAGATCGCCCACGGCAATGCCGATCGGCTGCTTAAGCTAAAGTAAGACAAGGCCAGGGGCGTCGCCCCTGGACCCGATTAAAGGCGGAGCCTTTAAAATCCATTTGTTTATCCATGTTTTCACGGCCTGTTCGGTAGTGTGGGAAGCAGGATTGAATGGCTTCGCAAGCAAGAAAGCGCCCGCTTAGACTCCAACGGACGGGGTCTGGGGCCTCACGGCCCCAGCGGCTCCAGGGCGGCGCCCTGGCCTTCCTTCCCACCCCAAAGTCGCCGGCGCATGCGAGCCCGCCCGCCGGCGCAGCCGCAGCATGGGTCGCTCGATGCCATAAAACGAGCAGCCGCTCAGCCCGGCCGACAGTCCCACCGCGGTAACCAGCCAGGCCACGTGGTCCGTCGGTGCCGCCCAGTCGGCGATCATCAACGCCGCCCAGTGCCACAGATACAACGAGTAGCTGAGCCGCCCGACGAACACCGCCGGCAGCCATGCCAGCAGGCGCGACGCCGTCCGGGCGGGCGTGATCAACGCCGGCATCAGCAGTAGCAACGAGGCGCCCTGCAGGGTGTAGCGGAACACCTCGCGGAACATATCGCCGCGCAAGGCGAGGCTCAGCAGCAGCCCGGCGGCGCCGAGCGCAGGGAGCCAGCGTGCGGCGGCGAGCCGCGTCTCGAGCCGCGGCAGCAGCGCCAGCAGCGCGCCCCAGGCGATCGAGTCGACCCGCGTGTCGGTACCACGATACAGCCTGGCCCAGCGATGCGCGGGTGTCGCGTCCAGAGGCAGGCACGCGGCCGCCCGGGGGAGCAGGCCGCAATGGCCGAACAGCCACCAGCGCCAGAGCGGCGCGGCCAGGCAGATGAGCGCCAGCGCCAGCACGGCGCGCCGCTGACCGCCTTCGCGCGCCCAGAGCACCGACAGCGTCAGCGGCCAGAGCAGGTAGAAATGATCCTCGATCGCCAGCGACCACAGGATGTTGAACGGGTGGCGGACCGCCGCGAGGCTCGACTGGTAGTGCCAGGCGAGCTCGTACCAGTTGGCGCCCCACAACAGCGCCGCCAACCAGCCGCCCGGCGCGATCCTGCCGCCGGCCAGCGTAAACACCAGCCCGGCGACCAGGGTGAAGGCCGTCGCCGCCGGCAGCAGCCTGAGGCAGCGCCGCAGGTAGAAGCCTGCGAAGTCGATGCGGCCGTGACGCGCCAGCCCACCGGCCAGCTGCCGCGTGATCAGCAAGCCGCTGATGAAGAAAAACAAGGTGACGCCGAAGCCGCCCGGCACGACCCGATCCAAGCCGAGATGCGCCAGCACGACCAGCAGGATCGAGATCGCCCTGATCCCGTCCAGCGCTGGAATGTATCGGCTGTCGACCGGCATGCGCGCGTCCTGCTGCATCATGCCCTCTTAGCCACGGCCCGCCTTGCTGACAACTTATGCGTGTGGATCGCGCTACTGGAAGCCGGCGTCGGTTGCGTGCCGGTGGCGCAAGGTTATGATCATTCGGGCATTGGCGCGGCAAGCTAAAGCGCGGGATAGTGTGCCCGCCCGGCCGATGCCGGCACCGTGGTGAGCGCGAGCGCGTATGGCGACCATGAACTGGAACATCCCCGCAAACCTGCAGCCGCAGCCGAGCGACTACGCGTTCGATCTCGACGCTGTGCTGCGCAGCGTCGTCGGGCTGCGCAGCACCGTGCCGCTCGACGCCTTCACCGCCGGCCCGCTCGGCACCGACCGCGCCGGCAGCGGCGTCGTGATCGAGGGCGGCCTGGTGCTGACGATGGCCTACCTGATCACCGAGGCGGAGACGATCTGGCTCTCCACCTGCGACGGCCGGGTGGTGCAAGGCCACGCTCTCGCCATCGACAGCGAGAGCGGCTTCGGCCTGGTGCAACCGCTCGGCCGGCTCGAGCTGCCGCAGGCCGCGCTGGGTGGCGCCGGCTCGGTAGAGCCCGGCACGCGCGCCCTGCTGGCCGCCGCCTGCGGTCGCCACCGGGCGATCGAGACGCGCATCGTCGGCCGGCAGGAATTCGCCGGCTACTGGGAGTATCTTCTCGAGGACGCGCTGTTCATCGCTCCCGCCCATCCCTCCTGGGGCGGCGCGGCGCTGATCGGCACCGATGGCAACCTGCTCGGCATCGGCTCGCTGATCCTGCAGCAGGGCGACACCTCCGGGCGCCGCACCGACATGAACATGGTCGTGCCGACCTCGCTGCTGCCGGCGATCCTGAGCGACATGACAAGCTATGGCCGCGTCAATCGTCCGCCGCGCCCCTGGCTTGGGCTGTACGCCTCCGAGAGCGACGACATCGTCGTGGTCGGCGACGTCGCGTCCGGCGCGCCGGCGGAGCGTGCCGGGGTGCAGCCGGGCGATCACCTGCTGGCAGTGGACGGCGAGACGGTCAGCGACCTGGCCGCCGCCTGGCGCCGCGTCTGGGCCGCCGGCAGCGCCGGCGCGCCGGTCGCGCTGAGCCTCGCGCGCGACGAGACGAGGCTTGAGATCACGGTCATCTCGGCCGACCGCAACAAGTACCTACGCTCGCCTAGGCTGCACTAAACCGAACCAGTTACTCTAAGAAACGGGTTCCAAGGGCCGCCGGCCCTTGGCGGGTCAAGGGCAGAGCCCTTGTCTTGGCTTTGTTGTTTGGAGACACGCATGAAACGCCTTGCCACTCTCGCCACCCTCCTGGCCCTGAGCGGCTGCTACGGCACCCCGCAGGTCGTCGGCGTGCAGCCCAACCCATACGGCTACATCTGCTATGCCGGCTTCTACCAGTGCAGACTGCCCGCCCAGTATCCGGTCGGCAGCCAGTGCAGCTGCCCCGGCCTCGGCGCGCCGTCCTATGGCACGGTGCACTAGCTGCACGCTCCTGCGGGCCTGACGCGCTGACCCTCCTGGTTCGCCGCGTCGCCGGGCTGCTCGCCGCCGGCGTCAGCCTCATCCTCGTGCTGGTCGCGATCGCGTCGGTCGCCGCCTGGTCCACCCTGCCGCCGCGCCACGCCCGTCTTCGCGTGGTCGGCCTCATGGCCCCGGTCAGCGTCGTGCTCGACCGTGACGGCGTGCCGCGCATCACCGCGACCAACGACGTCGACGCTGCCGCAGCGCTCGGCTACCTGCACGCCCGCGACCGCATGTTCCAAATGGAGCTGATGCGCCGCGCGGTGAGCGGCCGGCTGTCCGAGATCGCCGGCCCCGCGACCCTGCCGCTCGATCGGCTGATGCGCACCCTCGGCCTCGCCCGCCTGGCCGCGGCCGACCTCGCGGGCCTGCCGCCCGACACGCGACGCCTGCTCGACGCCTACGCCGCAGGCGTGAATGCCTGGATCAGCGAGCGCGGCCGCCGCGCCGCGCCCGAGTTCCTGCTGCTTGGCCGTCCTGCCCCCTGGCAGCCCGCCGACAGCCTGCTCTGGGGCCGGCTGATGGGTCTCTCTCTGTCCAACAACTGGCAAACCGAGATGTCGCGGGCCGCCCTTGCCGGCGCCGTGCCGCTTGCCCGCCTGCTCGAGCTCTGGCCCGCACGCGCCGACATCCGCCCGGCCGACGCGACTGCCAGCCTTGACTTGCAAGGCCGGTGGCAGCCCGTCATCAGCCGTCTCGCCGCCGCGCTCGAACCGGCGGTGCCGCGCTTTCCCGCCCCCTTCACCCTGCCGGACGAGGCGAGCGACGCCTGGGCCGTCGACGGCACGCGCAGTCGCACCGGCGCCCCGCTGCTCGCCGGCGACCCGCATCTCGCTTTCAGCTTTCCGGCGATCTGGTATCTCGCCCGCATCGACACGCCGACGACGACGCTGGCGGGCGCCACTGCCCCGGGGGTGCCGTTCCTGGTCATCGGCCGCAACCGCAGCATCGCCTGGAGCTTCACCACCGCTCCGGCCGACACCCAGGACGTCTTCGTCGAGACGGTGCTGCCCGACGGCGCCCGCTACGCAACCCCCCATGGCCCGCGCGCCTTCGCCAGCCGCGTCGAGACCATCGCCGTGCGCGGCGGCAAGCCGGTCAGCCTGACCGTGCGCGAGACGCGCCACGGCCCGGTGATCAGCGACCTCTCGCCATTCGCCAAGTCGGCGCCGTCCGGCCGCGTGCTGGCGGTGTCGATGACGTCGCTGCTGCCTGGCGACGCCTCGACCGGCCTGCTGGCGCTGAACCGCGCCCGCACCGTCGACGAAGCCGGGCTCGCGGCAGGGCTGATCGTCGCCCCTGTGCAGAACCTGCTGGTCGCCGACCGCTCGCGCATCGCCCTCTTCACTACCGGCCAGGTGCCGCGGCGCGCCGCCGGTGTTGGCAGGACCATGGTGGACGGCGCCGACGGCCGGCACGACTGGGTCGGGCTTGCCAGCGGGCCAGCCCTGCCGCGCATCGTCGCACCGGCCTCCGGCGAGCTGCTGAACGGCAACGAGCGCAGCTGGCCGGCCGACTTCCCGGTGTTCATGGGTGCGGACGGGCCGGCGGACTGGCGCGCCCAGCGCATCCGCGCGCTGCTCGCCGCCCGGCTGCGCCACGACGTCGCCGACTTCGCCGCCATGCAGGTCGACTCGGTCAGCGCCTACGCCGCCGACGTCCTGCCGGCATTGCGCCGGGCCGCCCCCGATGACGGCTCGCCGGCCAGTTGGGTCGCGTCGACGCTCGCCGGCTGGTCCGGCCGGATGTCGGACGACGCCGCGGCGCCCACCGTCTTCAACGCCTGGACGGGGCGCTTCTACGCTCTGCTGCTCGAGCGCCAACATATTCCGGCGCGCGACGGCGGCATTCCCGAGGACCTGACCGGTTGGCTGCTCGGCCCGGCGCCGACTGACGCGCGTCAGGCCTGGTGCGGCGATGCGGATTGCCGGGCGCTGCTGCGCCAGGCGCTGGACCGCGCCGGCGACGATCTTGCCGAGCGCTTCGGCCGCGATCCAAGCAAGTGGCGTTGGGGGCGGCTGCACCAGGCGATCTTCGCCCACCCGCTGCTCGGCGCTCTGCCGCTGCTCGGCCCGCTCACCACCACCCGCGTCAGCATACCGGGCGACGACACCACCCTGTTTCGCGGCGGCGACCCGCAGCCGAACCGCTTCGCCGCCCTGCACGGCGCCGCCTATCGCGGCGTCTACGACCTCGCCGACCTCGATCGCAGCCGCTTCATCGTCGTGCCCGGCCAGTCCGGCAACCCGCTCTCGGCGCACGCCTATGACATGGTGCAGCGCTGGGCCGACGGTGACACTATATCGCTCGGATCAGCCGGCACGCTGAGTGCGCCGGCCGCAACCGTGGAGCTTGTGCCATGAGTGCCAGTTTCTCCCTGATGCCGCAGCAGCACCTCACCGCCGACATCCTGCCGCGGCGTATCGCGGCCTGGCTCGTTGACCTGTTGATCGTCGGGCTGCTGCTGCTGATCGCCAAGGCGGCGCTGCTGGTGCTGACGGTTGCGACGTTCGGTCTCGGCGCGCCGTTGCTCGGCCTGCTCGCCTTCGTGCCGATCGCCTACACCGCCCTGTGCGTCGCCTCCCGCTTCGAGGCGACGCCGGGCCAGGCGCTACTCGGCCTGCGCGTCGTGCGCGCCGGCGACCTCGGCCGGCCGAGCACGACGCAGGCGATCGCCTATGCGGTCTGCTTCGCCTTTACCTGGATCGCCGGCGGCCTGTGGCTTGCCGTCGCCCTGGTGACCAACGGCCACCGGGCGCTGCACGATTACGCCTCCGGCCTCATCGTCGTACGCGAGCGTGCGCTTGCCGAGCTCCGCGGCGCGACGTTGACCATGTCGCGCGGCGCATGGACGATGAGAGCCAACGGCGGAGCCTATCCTCGATGACCTACAAGCCGCCACGCCGGCCGCAGTTCTTCTACACCACCGCGCCGCTGCCCTGCCCCTACGTGCAGGGCCGTACCGAGCGCAAGGTGGTCACCGAGATCACTGGACCCGACGCCGACGGCCTGCATGACCGGCTGTCGCGCGCCGGCTTCCGCCGCAGCCACAACATCGCCTACGCGCCGGTCTGCCCGGCCTGCAACGCCTGCGTGCCGATCCGCATTCCAACCGTGACGTTCCAGCCCGACCGGACGCTGCGCAAGCTCGCCCGCCTCAACGCCGCGGTGGAGGGTTTCGAGGTGCCCGCACGCGCCACCGCAGAGCAGTTCCAGCTGTTCCAGCGCTACCAGCAGGCCCGTCACGGCGACGGCGACATGGCGGTGATGAGCTTCTACGACTATCGCGCCATGGTCGAGGACACGCCGATCGAGAGCCTCGTTGTCGAGTTCCGCGACCCGGATGACAGTCTGGTTGGCGCCTGCCTCGCCGACCGCCTGGGCGACGGGTTGTCCGCGGTCTACAGCTTCTTCGCCCCCGACCTCACCCGCCGCTCGCTCGGCACCTACGCGATCCTGTGGCTGATCGAACGCGCCCGCGCGATGGGCCTGCCCTACGTTTATCTCGGCTACTGGGTGCCGGAGAGCCGTAAGATGGCCTACAAGGCTCGCTTCCGCCCCAGCGAAATTCTCGCCGGCGGCGCCTGGCGAGTTCTGACCGACACGGATCTTGGGTCCCATCCATGCCTCTCGGCCGCCGAGCTGGTGCCGGCCAGCGCCGGGTGAAGGGAGCAGTTCTTTTTTGCAAAAAAGAATAAAAAACTTCTATTCATCAGGAACAGCCTTGCTTGTCGGATAGACGTTTTCTGCTTCTCGTTTAGAAACGAAGCCTTTCCTTAAAGCTTCCGCAACGCGATCGCCGCCGTAACCGCACACCCCGCCGCCAGCAGAAACGGCGCGCCCGGCAGCTTCAGAGGCACCCAGTGCGCGGTAAACGCATAGAACAGCCCCGTCGCCAGTAGCGGCGCCACGATCGCCGTCAGCCCCTCCACCGCCGACAGCACGCCCTGCATCTCGCCCTGGGTGTCGACCTGGCCGCGCGCCGCCACCATCGCCCGCACCGAGGGCGTCGCCAGCCCGCCGAGCGCGATCAGCAGCACCGCCGGCAGCACGCCCCAGCCGCCGACCGCCATCGCCAGCCCGACATAGCCGAGCGCGCCGGCGATGTAGCCGATCAGCGCCGAGCGGCGCTCGCCGAAGCGGCCGTGGACTGGCCGCAGCAACAGGCCCTCGACCACCGCCTGCGCTGTGCCGATCACCGCGAGCAGGATGCCGTTGCGCTCCGCGCTCCAGTGGAAGCGATAGCCGGTGTAGAGCACCAGCGAGCTCTGCACCGCGCTAAGGCCTACCCAGGAGCACGACCAGGCCAGCGCCAGGCGGCCGAGCGAGCGGTCGCGCATGATCCGGCCGACCAGCCGGAACGGGTTCGCCCCCGCCCAGGTGAGCCGACGCCGCGCCCGGCGCGTGAGGCTCTCCGGCAGGACCAGCAGCCCGAAGGCGAAGTTCAGCAGCGACAGCCCGGCGGCAGCGTAGAACGGCAGCCGCAGGTCCCAGGTGCCGAGCAGGCCGCCCAGCGCCGGCCCGACCACGAAGCCGGCGCCGAAGGTCGCGCCGATCAGCCCGAAGCGCTTGGAGCGCTCTTCGGGCGAGGAGACGTCGGCGATGTAGGCGGTCGCCGCCGGCACGTTGGCCGAGGTCGCCCCGGCGATCAGCCGCCCGACGAACAGCCATGCGAGGCTCGGCGCCAAAGCGAGGAAAACGTAGTCGCAGCCCAGGCCCAACACCGAAACCAGGATGACCGGCCGCCGCCCAAACCGGTCCGACAGCGCGCCGAGCAGCGGCGCGGCGAGAAACTGCACCCCGGCATAGGCCGCGATAAGCGCGCCGACCCAGGGAGCGGCACGGTTCGGCGGCAGGTGGCCAAGATTCTGCACCAGAGCAGGCACGATCGGCGAGATGAGACCCAGGCCGAGCGCGTCGAGCCCGAGCGTAGCCAGGACGAAGGCGATGGAGGCACGCGGCCGAGCTGACATGCCGAGCCAAGCCCGCCGCGTCGCGCCGGTTCCCCCCGGCTCGCGGACATGCAACGTCGGCGGGCCGCCGGCCGTTGCGCAGGCGTGACAGGCCCCACCCTCCGCGCCCTAACCGCCCGCTCGCCGCTGCCGCGCTTCCTGCTGCTCTACGGCGCGCTGTTCGCCGCCTTCGGCGTCGCCTCGCCGTTCCTGTCCAACCTCATGCGCGAGTACGGGCTGCAGCCGAGCGCGATTGGCATCGTGCTCGCCGCCGGCACCGCCATCCGGCTGCTCGCCGGGCCGGTCGGCGGACGGCTGGCCGACCGCAGCGGCCGCTCGCCGCTGGTGCTGACCGGCTTCACGGCGGCGGCGGCGGTCGTCGCGACGTTCTACGCCGAGGCGCGCGGCTTCGTGCTGCTGCTGCTCCTCGGGCTTGCCCACGCGTCGGTGCTGGCGCCGATCAACCCGATCGCCGACGCGCTCGCGCTCGGCTCCTCAAAGGCCTCGCCGCGAGAGGGCGGCGGCTTTGCCTATGGCTGGGTGCGCGGCGCCGGCTCGGCCGCCTTCATCGCCGGCACGCTGCTCGCCGGCGCGCTGGTGACATCGCATGGCCTGTCGGTCATCATCTGGCTGAATGCCGGTCTGCTCGCCGCTGCCGCCGCCTGCGGCTGGCTGGTGCCGAATCGCGTCACCGGCACGCCGGACGAGGCGCGCCCGGACGCTACCCGAGCCGGCGGCATCGCGGCGCTGCGGCGGGTGCCGCACTTCCCTCTGCTGATGCTGGTGGTCGGGCTGGTCGGCGGCAGCCACGCCATGCATGACGGCTTCGAGGTGATCCGCTGGCGCGCCGCCGGCATGTCGCCGAGCCGCGCCAGCCAGCTCTGGGCGGTGTCCGTCGCCGCCGAGGTCGTGATGTTCTTCGTGCTCGGCCGACCGCTGCTCGCCCGCCTGGGACCAGGCCGCGCCCTGATGCTATCAGCCGCTGCCGGCATCCTGCGCTGGAGCGCCGCGGCGCTGACCGCGTCGTTCTCCATCCTGGTCTTCGTTGAGCCGCTGCACGGCCTGACCTTCGCCCTGCTGCATCTCGCCTGCATGCAGATAATCGCCGAGAGCGTGCCGCGCCATTTGGCCGCCACCGCGCAGGCCTTCTACGCCACCGTCGCCATGGGCGCGTTTGCAGCCGCGATCACCGCCCTGTCCGGGCCGCTCTACCAGTCGCTCGGAGCGGGCGGATTCTGGTTCATGGCAGGGTTATGCGGGCTCGCGCTGCCGCTGGCGGGACGGCTTGCGGCGCGCCAAGGCCTACGCGCTTCCCTGGGCCCGGCAATAGCTGGCCAGCCCTTGGATCAGGCGTGATTTTGGTGGAGGGGGTTGGATTCGAACCAACGTAGGCGTGCGCCAGCGGATTTACAGTCCGCCCCCTTTAGCCACTCGGGCACCCCTCCGAACGCGAGGCCGGACGTAATGCTCCACCCCTAAGCTGTCAACGAAGCGCGGCGTCGGCTATACGCCGCGGCATGGCAGATCATAGCGGACGCGGTCGACCGGGCGCCTCAAACCCGGCTCCGGGCAGGCCAGCCCAACGGTCGCAACAGGCCCGCCCCCAGGGTCAATCTCAGGATCGTTCCCATGATCGCGCGCCGATGCCGGAGCGCCGGCCGACAAGCGCACCCTCCGGGACGGTGTGGCTCTACGGCCTGCATCCGGTCGCCGCGGCGCTCGCCAACCCGCATCGCCGCCTGCGCCGGCTGCTGGTCACGGCCGAGGCAGAGGCGGCGCTCACCGCCGCAACGCCGCAGCCCTGGCCATTGCCGCCGGAGCGAGTCGAACGTAGCCGCATCGATGGCGCGGTCGGGCGAGACGCGGTGCACCAGGGCGTCGCCGTGCTTGCCGACCCGCTGCCGCCGCCATCGCTTGCTCAGGTGCTGGAGCGGCCGGGACTGCTGCTGGTGCTCGACCAAGTCAGCGACCCGCGCAACGTCGGCGCCATCCTGCGCTCGGCAGCCGCGTTCGGCATCGCTGGGGTAGTCACTCAGGACCGTCACGCCCCGGAGGAGACGGGCGCGCTCGCCAAGTCCGCCAGCGGCGCGCTTGAGACGATGCCGATGCTGCGCGCCGTCAATCTCGCCCGCACCCTGGTGGCGCTCAAGGCGGCTGGCCTGTGGATCGTTGGGCTTGACGCCGGCGCGGCGCCGCTGCGGGGCGCGGCGTTCGGCGAGCGGCGCGTCGCACTTGTCCTCGGCGCCGAGGGGGAGGGCCTGCGTCGTCTCACCCGCGAGAGCTGCGACGAACTCGGCCGGCCTTGCCATGCCCGGTCGCATGGAAAGCCTGAACGTCGCGACAGCAGCGGCCATCGCGCTCTACGAGCTGACCGGATCTCGCCCGGTCTAACGGTTTGTTAACCTCACTGTGCGAAGCTGGGCATCACACGCGAGCAAGACAGATCGGAGCGCAGCCATGCCGATGGAGTGGACCGTCTTGTCCGAAGCGGCGCAACTTGCCTTGTCGACGGCCGCGTTGCAGCGCGCCCTCTCGATGGTTGCGCAGGAGGCTGAGCGTCTGGCCGCCGAGATAGAGGATGGTCAGATCAGTGATCAGGGCGGCGCTGAAGCTCTCCGCCTGCTCACGTCGCTGATCCGCCTGGAGGATCCTGATACACGCCTTGGGCACGCCTGACCGGCTAAAGTCCGGCGCCCTTTGGTGCAGGTCTACTCCGCCGCAAGCGCGACGGCTTGTACCGAAACATGCACCCGGCTATCCGCCTTGGTCTCGAACTTCACGTGCCCATCGATCAGAGCGAAGATCGTATGATCCTTGCCGAGCCCGACATTGGTTCCCGGCTTCCAGCGGGTGCCGCGCTGGCGGATGATGATGTTGCCGGCGATGACGCTCTCGCCGCCGTACTTCTTGACGCCGAGCCTTCGCCCAGCCGTGTCGCGCCCGTTGCGCGAGGAGCCGCCTGCCTTCTTATGTGCCATCTGCCGTGCTCCTTGCCGCTCAGGCGGTGACGATGTCGCCGAACCGCAGCACTGTCACATGCTGACGGTGGCCATTGCGGCGACGGCTGTTCTGACGGCGCCGCTTCTTAAAGATGATAACGGTCGGCAACCGGTCCTGCGCGACCACCATGGCGCTGATGGAGGCGCCTTCGACCAACGGTGCGCCGATGGCGATGCCGGCCTCGGTGCCGACGGCGAGGATCTCGCTGAATGTAATGGTCGCGCCAGCGTCCGCTTCGAGCTTTTCGACCTTCAGCACGTCGCCCGGGGCCACGCGATACTGCTTTCCGCCGGTGCGGATGACTGCGAACATCATAACGCCTTTTCATGTAGCGCTCGCCGGCGCCAGTTTTTTGCCGGGCATCGATCGCACCCGTGCGTCGGCCGCCGGCTCTGGCCAGCGACGCCGGGCGCTGTATGCGGCGGGGTCAACGCGCTGTCAACGTCCTTGCGGGGCCCCGGCCGCCCGTCCTATACGGCGTCGCGACGGAGAGGTGCCGGAGTGGCCGATCGGGGCGGTCTCGAAAACCGTTGTGCGTGCAAGCGTACCGTGGGTTCGAATCCCACCCTCTCCGCCAAGTCTCTGCATGAGGGCGGAGCCGCGCCGGCGTAGCTGAGCAGCGAGCATCGCGAGGCCCAGACCTTGACGGCGTCGAGCACCGAGGCACCGGGCGAGGACATCGACAGCGCGAGGCCAGGAGCTAAGCCGACGAAGACCATCGTTCGGAGATGCGTTGCCGTGGCGGCGCTTCGTCGGTCAGTGTGCTCGTGCGCATGCTACGCAGTAACAAGCGAGCCGATGCGGTCCTGCGCCGCCTGCATCGCGGCCTTGTCCTGCTCGGGTCCGTAGGCGACGCCTTCCGCGCGTATGACCTGGACATCCCCGATCCCCAAGAAGCCCAATATGGCTGCCAGGTAGGTCGCGAGGTGCTCCGCCGGCGCAAACGGGCCCTGCGAGTAGATACCGCCGGAGGAGAGCGCCAGATAGGCCTTGCCCGTCAGCAGGCCTTTCGGACCGGTCTGCGTGTATTGGAAGGTCTGCCCGGCAATTGAGACGTGGTCGATCCAAGCTTTGAGGGTCGAGGGGACCGTAAAGTTGTACATCGGCGATCCTATCACGAGGACATCGGCCGCCTTGAGCTCGTCGACCAGCGCCTTGGATCGGGCCGCGGTAGCCGTGAGCAAGCTGTCCTTCTCACCCTCAGGGAGCCAAGCCTGACGGATGGTCATGTCGACATGAGGAAGAGGGTCGGCCGCCACGTCACGGTAGACGACCACGGCTCCGGGATTGGCCGCCTTGAGCTTCGCGACCAGCTCGGCCGAGAGGCGGCGTGAATGCGAGCTCGCAGCGTCGCTGGCGCTTGCGTCGACGTGAAGAATATTCATGGCAAGTCCCCCTGCAGTTCGCCACCTAAGTGGTGCCGACACGTAACCAAGGCTACATGCGGCACCGGATTACCTCTCGCAAGAAGGCACAATGATGGAACCTGGGCACACCGATGTGACCGCCAACGAGCGCAGTCTACCAGAACGGGTTCTCAGTCATCCGACTGTCTGCTGCAAGGCGGTGGGTAGCGTCCTGGCACGCGTCGGTGACAAATGGAGCGTGTTGGTGGTGATGTCGCTGGACGACGGAACCTATCGGTTCAACGAGTTGAAGCGCCGCATAGACGGTATTTCACAGCGCATGCTGACGCTGACCCTGCGCGGCCTGGAGCGGGATGGGCTTGTCGAACGCACGTTCTTTCCGACGATTCCACCCAAGGTCAGCTACGCACTCACCGGTCTCGGACGTTCATTGCGGGACCCTGTCGGCGCGCTGGGCCAATGGGCGATCGAGCACCGTGTCACCGTCGAGCGATCTCGCGAGATTTACGATGCCCGCGTTTCAGGAGAGTAATTTGAACCGGTAGTGTCCAAGCGCCGCCGCCGGCCACCACGTCGCAGCGCCCCGCCGCTGCAGCTCAAGCACCCCGCCAACCGGTGCCGCGCCGGCCGCCGTCGGACCGAACGCGATCAGCGCCACACCCTTGATCATCCGCCACCCGACCCCGTCCCGCCGCGAGAGCAGTCAAGCGACAGCCGCCGCAGCGCTTTCAAAGTGGCGGCCGCGACGCCGCGCGTCAGGACTTCGCCGCATCCAACGCCAGGTTGACCTCCAGCACGTTCACCCGCGGCTCGCCGATGATCCCGAGCAGCCGGCCGCTGGTGTGCGCCTGCAGGATCGCGCCGACCTGCTCGTCGGTCAGGTGGCGTGCCTCAGCCACCCGGTGCACCTGGCGCTCGGCGTTCTGCGGCGAAATGTCGGGATCAAGCCCGCTGGCAGACGTCGTCAGTGCATCGCCGGGCACCGGCGTGGGCCCAGCCTTGGCGAGGTCGCCCTTGACCCGGTCCATCAACGCCTTGGAGGTCGGGCCAAGATTGGAACCGGCGGAGTTCGCCGCATTGTAGGGCGCGGCGACGGTCTTGGTCGGATCGTCTGGATGCGCCGGGTCCTGTCCCTGCGTCGCCGAGGGCCGACCTTGAAAGTAGCGGTCGGCGGTGAAGTTCTGGCCGAGCAGCGAGGAGCCGATGACGTGGCCGTCGCGCGGGATCAGGCTGCCGCCAGCCGCCTGCGGCAGCACGACGGCCGCCGCGCCGACGAAGCCGAGCGGCAGGGCGATGCCGGTCAGGATCGTGAACAGCACGACCAGGACCAGCGCAGGGCGAAGTTGGGCGAGCATCAGCGCATTCCGAACAGGGTGAGGATCATGTCGATCAGCTTGATGCCGATGAACGGCGCGATCAGGCCGCCAAGGCCATAGATCAGTAAGTTACGACGCAGCAGCGCCGCCGCGCCGATCGGCGTGAACTTGACGCCGCGCAGCGCCAGCGGAACCAGCGCGACGATGATCAGCGCGTTGAAAATAACCGCCGACATGATCGCCGATTGCGGCGAATGCAGCCGCATGATGTTGAGCGCGCGCAGCCCTGGATAGGTGGCGACAAAGATCGCCGGCAGGATGGCGAAGTATTTCGACACATCGTTGGCGATCGAGAACGTCGTCAGCGACCCGCGGGTGATCAGCAGCTGCTTGCCGATCTCGACGATCTCGATGAGCTTGGTCGGATCGCTGTCGAGGTCGACCATGTTGCCGGCCTCGCGCGCCGCCTGGGTCCCCGTCTGCATCGCCACGCCGACGTCGGCTTGCGCGAGCGCCGGCGCGTCGTTCGTGCCGTCGCCGCACATCGCGACCAGCCGCCCTTCCGCCTGCACGCGGCGGATGTAGTCGAGCTTGTCCTGCGGCGTGGCCTGAGCGAGGAAGTCGTCCACGCCCGCCTCGGTCGCGATCGCCGCCGCCGTCACCTTGTTGTCGCCGGTGATCATCACCGTGCGGATGCCCATCCGACGGAGCGCGGCAAAGCGCTCCCGGATTCCAGGCTTCACGATGTCCTTGAGCTCGATTACCCCCATCAGCCGATTGCCCTGCGTCACGGCCAGCGGCGTGCCGCCGGCGCGCGCCACCCGATCCACCGCGGCGCTGAACACCTGCGGCGGCGCCAGCGCCACGTCGGCGCGGCCCTCGCCCGCACGCTCGCCATGCGTCAGCGCCAAAACAGAGTCGACCGCTCCCTTGCGCCACGAGCGGCTATCCGCATCCAGCCCGGAGACGCGGGTGTTGGCAGAGAACGCCACCACCTGGCCGCCGGTCGGCATCTCGGGGATGACGCCGTGACGGTCGCGCACATAGGTCAGGATCGAGCGCCCCTCCGGCGTGTCGTCGCCGAGCGAGGCCATTGCCGCCGCCTCGGCCAGCGTGCGCTCCTCCACCCCCGGCACCGGGTAGAGCCCGGCGGCCATGCGGTTGCCGAAGGTGATCGTGCCGGTCTTGTCGAGCAGCAGCATGTCGACGTCGCCTGCCGCCTCGACAGCGCGCCCCGACGTCGCAACGACGTTGAAGCGGATCAGCCGGTCCATCCCCGCAATGCCAATCGCCGATAGCAGGCCGCCGATCGTCGTCGGGATCAGGGTGACCAGCAGCGCCACCAGCACCGGCACGCTGAGGTCGGTGCCGGAGTAGTGCGCCAGGCCGACCAGCGTCACCACGGCAATCAGAAAGATGATGGTCAGTCCCGCAAGCAGGATGTCGAGCGCGATCTCGTTCGGCGTCTTGCGACGCTCGGCACCCTCCACCAGCGCGATCATCCGGTCGATGAAGGTCGCACCCGGATCGGCGGTGACGCGCACGATCAGCCAGTCGGAGACCACCTGGGTGCCGCCGGTCACCGCCGAGCGGTCGCCGCCCGCCTCGCGGATCACCGGCGCCGACTCACCGGTGATCGCGCTCTCGTTGACGCTTGCGATTCCCTCGACGATCTCGCCGTCGCTCGGGATCAGGTCATTGGTCTCAACCAGCACCAGCATGCCGCGGCGCAGTTCCGGCGCCGGAACAGACTTTGGCGACCGGCGATCCTTCGCACTCGCAATCACCTTGGCCATCATGTCCGAGCGCGAGCGCCGCAGGCTCTCGGCCCGCGCCCGCCCGCGACCCTCGGCGACCGCCTCGGCAAACGTTGCGAACAGCACGGTGAGCCACAGCCCGAGGGCGATCGCGAGCGCAAATCCCCAGGCCTGTCCGGTGAGCAGGTTTCGCAATCCGAGCACGGTCACCAGCGCCGCCACCACCTCGGTGACGAAGATCACCGGGTTGGCGATCAGATGGCGCGGGTCGAGCTTGACGAAGGAGTCGCGGCTGGCCCGGGCGATGATCGTGCTGTCGAAGAGGGAGATCGTGTCGGCCGATTGTGCCATCAAAACATCCTCAAGAAAGTCCAGGGGCTTTGCCCCTGGACCCCACCAAGGGCCCGAGGCCCTTGGATCCCATTCAGTAAGTGGTGCCGGCGATCATGGCGTAATGTTCCGCCAACGGACCGAGCGACAAGGCGGGCAAGAACTGCAGTCCGCCTAAGATCAGGATCACGCCAATCATCAGCCCGATGAACAGTGGCCCGTCCGTCGGAAAAGTGCCGGCAGAGGCGGCAAGCTTCGGCTTGGCGCCCAAGGAGCCGGCGATCGCCAGCACCGGCACCAAAAAGGCAAACCGACCCAGCAACATCGCCGTGCCCAGCCCGTAGTCGAGAAGCTTGGTGTCCGCCGACAACCCGGCGAAGGCGCTGCCGTTATTGCCCGTTGCACTCGTCCAGGCATACAGCATCTCGCTCAGTCCGTGCGGCCCGGCATTGGCAAGAGAGCTCGTGCCGCTCGCGCTCACAAGCGACAGCGACGTGCCGCACAGGATACAGAGCGGCAGGATCAGCACCGCCAGCATCGCCAGCTTTACCTCGCGGGCCTGCACCTTCTTGCCCAGATATTCCGGCGTCCGCCCCACCATCAACCCGGCCACGAACACCGCCAGCAACGCAAACACGATGATGCCGTAGAGCCCCGAGCCAACCCCGCCGGGGACCACCTCGGCAAGCTGGATCAGGAACATCGGGATCATCCCGCCAAGAGGCGTGAAGCTGTCATGCATGGAGTTGACAGCGCCGTCCGACGTCGCCGTCGTCGTCACCGCGAACAGCGAGGACATCGGCGTGCCGAAGCGCACCTCCTTGCCCTCCATGTTGCCCATGCCCGGATCAATGCCGAGATACGTCAGCAACGGGTTGCCGCCGCTCTCCGCCCAGTAGCAGAGCACGACGAAGCTCACCATCAGGATCGCCATCGTCCAAAACAGCGCAAACCCCTGTTTGCGATCCTTGACGATCACCCCGAACATTACCGCCAGCGCGAATGGAATGACGATTTCCGACCAGATCTCGACGACGTTGGTCAGCCCGGTCGGGTTCTCGAACGGATGCGAGGAGTTAGCGTTGAAGAAGCCGCCGCCATTCGTCCCCAGCATCTTGATCGCCTCCTGGAAGGCGACCGGTCCCAGCGCGATGGTCTGGTGCGCCCCCTCCAGCGTCGTCGCATCGACGTACGGCGCCAACGTCTGCGGCACCCCGGAGACGATCAGGAACATCGTGTAGACCAGACAGATCGGCAGCAGCACGTAGAGCGCGATGCGCGTCAGGTCGACCCAGAAGTTACCGAGCTCGCGCACTGCGTTGCCGGCGAACGCGCGCGTTACCATCACCGCGGCGGCGATACCCGTCGCAGCGGAAAGGTAGTTGTGCACCGTCAGCCCCCACATCTGGCTGCCGTACGACAGCGTCGTTTCGCCGCCATAGGCCTGCCAGTTGGTGTTGGTGACGAACGAGATCGCGGTGTTGAACGCCAGCCGCGGCGACAGGCCCGACTGCCCCGCCGGGTTCAGCGGAAGCAGGTCCTGAAAGCGCAACACCAGGTAGAGGATGAGGAAGTGCACCGCCTGCAGCATGACAAGCGCGAAGGCGTAAGTCTTCCAGCCCATCGATATGGCGGGGTTAACACCGGCCAGGCGGTAGAAGCCGCGCTCGACCGGCGCCAGCACGGGCGAGAGGAATGTCCGCTCGCCCTGCACCACGGCGGCGATGTAGCGCCCGAGCGGCACCGCGCAGACGAACACCAGCGACAGCACGAGCGAGATCTGCACCCAGCCGATCAATGTCATGTCGATGGCCTCAGAAATCTTCCGGGCGAACCAGCGCCCAGACCAGGTAGACGAACAGCCCGGCGGAGACGACGCCACCCAGGATCAAGTCGAACATGCTCAGATCCGCTCGCACAACACGGCATAGGCCGCCATCAGCAACACTCCACCCGTACCCAAGACCACGACGACGACGTCCATCATGCTCGCTTGTCCCATTGCTCCACCGCGGAACGTAGTGTCCAGGTCATAAAAGAACCATTCGCGAAGGGAGAAAGGCCAGGGCTCTACCCTGGACCGGCGGTCGTTGGAGTCCGATCGGGCTCTTTCTTGCTTGGCAAAGCCAGTCGGTCCGGCACCCCGGGCCACCGCACTCGCTGTGGCATCATGAATACGGAATGGATTTTAAAGGCTCCACCTTTAATGGGGTCCAGGGGCAAAGCCCCTGGTCTTCCTTTTACCTGCTTGATCCCGCAATGCTTTAGGCTCGCCCCGACGGAGACCCTCATTGCCTGACGCCACGATCCCCCCGCCGCGATCGCCTGCGCCGCCCGCCAAGGCTGGCACCACGATGGCGCTCGCCGCCCTCGGCATCGTCTACGGCGACCTCGGCACCAGCCCGCTCTACACGTATCAGACGATCGTCGAGACCGTCGGCGGCCACCCGACGGCGTCGGACGCGCTCGGCCTGCTCTCGCTGGTCGTCTGGGCGCTGATCGTCACCGTCTCGGTCAAGTACTGCCTGGTCGTCATGCGCGCCGATAACCATGGCGAGGGCGGCATCCTCGCTTTGATGTCGGTGATCGGCACCAAGGCCGGCCGCGGCCGCGCGCTGCTGATCGCCATGGGCCTGTTCGGCGCCGCGCTGATCTACGGCGACGGCGCCATCACCCCGGCCATCTCGGTGCTGAGCGCGCTTGAGGGCGTGAACGTGGTGACCAGCGCCTTCAAGCCCTACGTGCTGCCGGCGGCCCTCGCCATCCTGGTCGGCCTGTTCGCCGCCCAGACCTTCGGCACCTCGCGCATCGGCCGCGTCTTCGGCCCGGTGATGCTGGTCTGGTTCGCCGTCATCGCCGTACTCGGCGCCGCCGGCGTCGTGCGTCATCCGGAGGTGTGCCTGGCCATCGACCCGCGCCACGCCGCGGGCTTTCTCGCCCGGCATGGCCTGCACAGCTTTGTCGTGCTCGGCGGCGTATTCCTCGCCATCACCGGCGGCGAGGCGCTCTATGCCGACATGGGCCATATCGGCCGCGCGCCGATCCGCGTCGCCTGGTTCGGGCTGGTGCTGCCGGCGCTGCTGCTGAGCTATGCCGGCCAGACCGCCCTGCTGATCGACCACCCCGACCTCGGCGCCAACCCGTTCTTCAAGCTCGCACCCGGCTGGGCGGTGATCCCGCTGGTCGTGCTGGCGACTGTTGCGACGATCATCGCGAGCCAGGCGATCATCACCGGCGCCTTCTCGCTCACCCGCCAGGCCATCCAACTCGGCTGGTTCCCCGGCCTCGTGATCCGGCAGACCTCGGATCGTGAATACGGCCAAATCTACGTGCCGCTGATCAATTGGATCATGATGGCCGGCACGCTGGCGCTGGCGTTCGGCTTCGGCAGCTCCTCGGCGCTGGCCGGCGCCTACGGCACTGCGGTCTCGACGACGATGCTGCTGACCACCGCGCTGCTGTTCAACGTCATGCGCGACGTCTGGCGCTGGCCGCTCGCCGCCGCGGTCGCGATCGCCGGCATCTTCCTGGTCATCGACCTCTCCTTCTTCGCGGCCAACCTGCTCAAGCTGCCTGAAGGCGGCTACATCCCGCTGCTGCTCGGCGTGCTGATCTACGCCATCATGACCACCTGGCACCGCGGCATCGAGGCGTTGCGCGCGCGTCTGAGTGAGCACCCGCAAGACCCGGCCGAATTCCTCGCCCAACTCGAGTCCGGCCGGGTGCCCCGGGTGACCGGCACCGCGGTGTTCCTGTCAGGCGCCGAGCAGCCGGTGCCGCCGCTGCTCGTGCGCCATGTCGCCCAGTTCAAGGCTCTGCAGCAGACCGTGGTCAGCCTCACGGTCCATTTCGTCGAGGTGCCGCGGGTGAACGAGGCCGAGCGCGCCAGCGTGACGCGGGTCGCGCCCGACCTGTGGCACGTGACGGTGTCGTTCGGCTTCGTAGAAATACCGGCCCTGGCCAAGGCGCTCGTCGCGGCGCGCTCGCAAGGCTGTCCGCTCGATCTCGAGGACGCGCTCTATTTCGCCGGCCATGACGAGGTGATGCGCAGCCCCGATCGGCCTCGCCTGGCGGCCTGGCGGCGCCTGGTGTTTGCCTTCCTCTATCGTAACGCAGTGCGCGCACCAGATCGTTTCGACCTGCCGGCCGATCGTTTCCTCGAGGTCGCGCGGCAGGTCGCGCTGTAGCGAGGCTAGGGGCTTTGCCCCTGGACCCCATCGAAGGCGGAGCCTTTGAAGGGAATGATGATCACGCCTTGAGGCTAGGCCTTTGATGAATGGGTCTGGGCCTCCGGGCCCAGCGGGTCCAGGGCGCAGCCCTAACCTTAACTCAGCGCAGGCCTACCAGCGTAATCGGATCGTTTCCGTGCGGATCGCGCACCTTGCTGTCGTTGCGGTTCCACCAGCCGCCGCCGAGCGCCTGGAACAGCCCCGCGGTATCGGACAGCCGCAGCGCCTGCGACTGCACGAGCGTCAGCCTTGCCTGCAGGTCGGCCTGTTCGGCGCTTAGAAGCAAGAGATACGACACCTGGCCCAAGCCGAGCTGCCGGCGAGTGATGACCAGCGTCTGACCCGCCGCCTGGTCGGCCAGCGTCGCGACGCGCACCGCGTCGGCATCGGTCTGCAGCGCGCGCAGCGCGTCGGCGACGTTCTGAAAAGCGGTCACCACGGTGCTGCTGTATTGCGCCGCCGCCTGTTGCAGGGCCGCTCGGGCGGCGCGCTCCTTGTGCAGCAGGATGCCGCCTTCAAAGATCGGCTGGGTGACGGTGCCGGCCAGCGTCCAGAATCCCGTTCCGGGCGAGAACAGATCACCGGCCTTCAGGCTCTCGCTGCCGCCGAAGGCCGACAAGCTCAGCACCGGCAGCCGGTTGGCGACAGCGACGCCGACGAGCGCGCTCGCCGAGTGCAGGTTTGCCTCCGCCTGCCGGACGTCCGGCCGCTGCTCCACCAGGCGTGACGGCAGGCTGAGCGGCAGCTCTTGCGGCAGGTGCAGCGAGGCCAGGTCGAACGTCTCCGGCACGCCCTGACTCGGCAGCCGGCCGCTCAGCGCCGCGATCAGGTCGCGATCGACCGCAAGCTGACGCTCCAGCGGCGGCAGGCTTGCTTCGGCCTGCGCGGTCGCCGCGACCTGCGCCAGCACGTCGACCCCGGCGATCTGGCCGAAGCGCAGCTGCGTCTGCAAAATACGGAGCAGGTCGCGCTCGATGGCGACGATGTCGTGGGTGGCGGCGATCTGCTGGCGCAACGAAGCCTCGGTCACGGCCGCCGCGACCAGGTTGGCGGTGAGCGTCAGGTAGGTCGCCTCGAGCTGCTGGCGCTGCATGTCCGACAGCGCCACCAGCGACTCCGTCTGGCGCCGGTTCAGCCCGAACACGTCCGGGTTGTACGAGACGTTCAGCTGCGCCGTGTACAGCGAATAGTATGGATTGTTGTTGGCAGCGACCGGCGTGATGGTGGACGTCGCAGTCTTGTTGCGGCTCGGCTGGAACGAACCGGACAGGCTCGGTAGGTAGTTGCCTTCCTGCGCATAGACGTTCTCGCGCGCCTGGCGCAGCGCCGCCTGAGCAGCCGCAAGGTCCGGATTATGGGCCAGCGCGTCGGTGATCAGCAGGTTGAGTGGCTTGCTGTGGAATAGGCCCCACCACTCGCCGGGAATGTCGAGGTCCTGGTTCAACGTCTGCGTCGGGTTAGCCGCGCTTGCGTCGGCGACGAGCTGCCGCGGCGTTGCTTCGGTGGTGTAACGGTCGGTCGGAGGCGGTGCCGGCTTGTGAAAGTCCGGCCCGACGGCGCAGCCCGCAAGCAGCCCCGCCGACGCCGCCGCGGCGAGCAGCGGCCAGCGTGCTGAGCTCATTCGGCCGGCTCCGCTTGGCTCATGCCGGCCTGGGCCGCGCCAGCCCGCGCCGGCACACGCCGCGAGAACAGGTCGAGCAGCACCGGCAGCACGGTCAGGATCAGCACCGGCGCCAGCAGGATGCCGCCGACGACGACCAGCGCCAGCGGCTTCTGCACCTGCGAGCCGATGCCGTTGGAGACCGCGGCCGGCAGCAGCCCGACCGCGGCGACGACGCAGGTCATCACCACCGGGCGCATCTGCGTCAGACACGTCTGCACCACCGCGTCGGCACGCAGCATGCCGTGCGCGACCATGCGGTTGAAGTAGGTGACGACAAGAATGCCGTCCATCGCCGAGATGCCGAACAGCGCCACGAAGCCGATCGCCGCCGAGACGCTGAACGGCGTGCCCGTCGCCGCCAACGCGACGATGCCGCCGATCAACGCCATCGGGATCACGCTGGCGGCGAGCAGCATGTCGGTGAGCGAGCTGAAGTTGAGATAGAGCAGGAAGCAGATCAGCACGATGCTGAGCGGCACGACGATCTCCAGCCGGTTCAGCGCCTCCTGCAGGTTGCCGAACTCGCCGACCCACTCGGTGTGATAGCCGCCCGGCAAGCGCACCTCGGCGGCGACGCGCTGCTGCGCCTCGACCACGGTGGCGCCGAGATCGCGCCCGCGGACGCTGAACTTGATCGGTATGTAGCGCTCCTGGCCCTCCCGGTAGATGAACGAGGCGCCCGAGGTCAGCCGAACGTCGGCGACGTCGCTCAGCGGGATCTGGGCGATGCCGCCGCTCGGCAGCGCGGCGCCGATCAGGATGTGGCGGATTTGGTCCAGATTGCCGCGATACTGCGAGGACAGCCGCACCATGATCGGAAAGTTGCGGTCGCTGCCTTCCTCGTAGAGGTTGCCCGCCGCTTGGCCGCCGATTGCCGTCTGCACGGTGGTGTTCACATCGCCCGGCGCCAGGCCGTAGCGCGCCGCTCGTGCCCGGTCGATGTCGATGCGCACCGTCGGCTGGCCAAGTGAGCTGAGCACGGCCAGGTCGGTGATGCCCGGTATCTTGGCCATCACCTGCTGCATCTTGTCGGCGGTGCGCTCCAGCACCTCGAGGTCGCCGCCGAACAGCTTAACCGAGTTCTCGCCCTTCACGCCCGAGGCCGCCTCCTCAACGTTATCCTCGATATACTGCGAGAAGTTGAAGTCGATGCCGGGGAACGCCGCCTGCAGCTGCGCTGTCATCTGCGCCGTCAACACCGCCTTGTCGACGCCGGCCGGCCAGGTGTCGAACGGCTTGAGGGGCACGAAGAACTCGGCGTTGAAGAACCCGGTCGCATCCGTGCCGTCATCCGGCCGTCCGTGCTGGGAGACCACCGTCACCACCTCCGGATAGCTCTTCAGGATCCGCCGCATGCGGTCGACATAGGGCGAGCCGGCCTCCAGCGAGATCGAGGTCGGCATGGTGGCGCGAATCCAGAGATTGCCCTCCTCCAGCTTGGGCAGGAATTCGAGCCCTAGCCCGCGCCCGGCAATTCCGGCGAGCGCCAGCATCAGCAGCATCCCACCGAGTGTCAGGATGCGGTTGGCAAGAGCGGCGCGGATCACCGGCGCATACAGGCGGTGCAGGAAGCGCACGACCAGGGTGTCGCGCTCCTCGACCTGCTCGGGCAGCATCAACGCAGAGAGCGCCGGCGTCACCGTGAATGTCGCGATCAGGCCGCCGGCGATCGCATAGGCATAGGTCTTGGCCATTGGCCCGAAGATGTGGCCCTCGATGCCGCTCATGGTGAACAGCGGCACGAAGGCTGCCATGATGATCAGCGCCGAGAACAGGATGCCTTGGCTCACGTCGGCCGCGGCGAGCGCAATCACCGCGGCCTTGCCGCGCAGCATGGTCGGCGCGCGAGACGGGTCAGGCCGGGCCGCCAGCAGCAGACGCTCGGCAATCGGGTGCGACAATCGGCGGAAGATGCTCTCCATCATGATGACGCTGGCGTCGACAATCAGGCCGAAATCGATCGCGCCCACCGAAAGCAGGTTGGCGCTCTCGCCGCGGACGAGCAGCAGCGCGATCGCAAACGCCAGCGCGAACGGGATGGTCGCCGCGACGATCACCGCCGAACGCAGGTCGCCCAGGAACAGCAGCTGCAGCACGAAGATCAGGACGACGCCCTCGACCATGTTGTGCAGCACGGTGTGCGTCGTCACCTTGATCAAGTCAGAGCGGTCGTAGATCGGCACGATGCGCACGCCGGGAGGCAGGATGCCGGTGCTGTTGATCCGCTCGATCTCGGCTTCCACGCGCTTGATCGTCGGCGTGCTCTGCTCACCGCGGCGCATCAGCACGATGCCCTGCACGATGTCGTTACTGTCGTCCTGCCCGGCGATCCCGAGCCGCGGCTGACTGCCCACGCTCACCGTCGCGACGTCGGAGACCAGCACCGGCAGGCCGTTGCTCGAGCTCAGCATGGTGTTGCGGATGTCGTCCAGCGAATGGATCAGCCCAACGCCGCGGACCACGGCAGATTGTTGTGAGAACGATACTGTCTGGCCACCGACATTGACGTTGGCGTTGTTCAGCGCCGCCATCACCTGCGGCACGGTGAGGCCGTACTGCACCAGCTTCGCCTGATCGATGTCGACCGAGAACGTCTTGGTCTTGCCGCCCCAGCCATTGACGTCGGCGACACCCGGGACCGCCTTGAAGCGGCGCTCCAGCATCCAATCCTCGATCGTCTTGAGGTCGGTCACCGAGTAGCCCGGCGGCCCGACCACGCGGTAGCGCATGATCTCGCCGATCGGGCTTTCCGGCGAGATCGTCGGCTGCGCGCCGTTCGGCAGCGGCGGCAGCTGCGAGAGATGGTTGGTGACGCGCTGCTCGGCCTCCTCATAGGTGAAGTCGTAGGTGAACTGCACCTTGGTGTCCGACAATCCGAACAGAGAGATCGTCCGGATGGCCTGCACGTGCGGGATGCCGGCCATGGCGATCTCAAGCGGTATCGTGATGTTGCGCTCGATCTCCTCAGCCGACTGGCCGGTGTTCTGGGTCACGATGTCGACCAGCGGCGGCACCGGGTCCGGATAGGCCTCAATGTTCAGCGCCAGAAAGCTGACCACGCCGCCGGCAAACACGATCAGCAACATGATCGCAACCAGCACCCGCTGGCGCAGCGCCGCGGTGATCAGCGCATTCATCGAAAGCCCGCCCGAACAAGAGAAGCGCTTCTTTTTTGAAAAAAAGAAGCGAAAAACTTCCTGTCGCGCTGTCGCGAGCCAGGCTCGCCAGGCCCGTTACTAGATAAAAGTTTTTTGGTTCTTTTTTTCAAAAAAGAACCGCTTTCCTGCCTCACTTAATCAGCCTCTGCCGCACGGTCGATGAACACCGCGCCGGCGGTGACCACCACGTCGCCGGGGCGCAAGCCCTCAAGCACCTCAACCTGGCCGTCCTGGTGACGCCCGAGGCTCACATGTCGGATCAGCAGCGTCTTGTCCGGCCCGGCGAGCCAGACATGCGCGCCGTCCGGGTCGTAGACGATCGCCGCCTCGGGGATCGACGGCGCGCTTACCGCCGCGCCGGTGACGATGCGAAACGTTGCGAACATCTCCGGCTTGAGCAGCCCGTCGGGGTTGGCGATTTCGGCATGGATCGCTAGTCGATGTGTCGAGGGGTCGATCGAGGACGACACGTAGGTGAGCCGCGCCTTGAACTCCCGGCCCGGCAGCGCGAGCACGTGCACCACCACGTCGTCACCGACATGGATCTGCGGCGCGTCAACTTCGCGCGCATTGGCGACCAGCCACAGCCGCGAGGTGTCGCCGATGGTGAAGAGCGGGCTTGGCGGCGCACCGCCGCTTTGCTGGGTGACGATGTTCTGGCCGAGGCCGACTTGGCGCTGGATGATCGTCCCCCCGATCGGCGCGGTCACGATCGCCTCCGGGCTGAACCGCGTCGGGTCGGTTGCCGCCTCCATCGCCCGCACCTCGAGCGCCGTCTTGCCCAGGATGCGCAGCCGGTTGCGCACCGCGCCGAGCGCCACCTCGGCGCTGTTGAAGTTGCCCTGCGCGCTCGCGAGGTCTGACTGGCTCTGCTGCCAGTCCTTCAGTGCCGAGCCTTGCGCAAGATAGAGCTCGTGCTGGCGCCGCTCCGTGGTGGTCGCGAACGCCAGTTGGGCGCGCGTGCTGCGATCCGTCGCCAAGGCCGAGAGCAGGTCGTTCGCGCCCTGAACGAATTCGCTCGCCTGCACGGCAAGCAGCGCATCGCCGGCCCGCACCTGCCCGCCGGCACGCGCAAACAGCCGTGTCACCCGGCCGGAATACGGCGAGAACACCGGCGTGGTCAGGTCATCGTCGATGGCGATCTTGCCATCCGTATTCTCGGTGTCGGCGAATGCCACCGGCTGCACCGTCGCGGTCTTGAAGCCCGCCCATTGCTGATCCGTCGGCTTGAAGCTGTCCGCCGACGCCACGACGGGGGCGGGCGGCGGCGGGCTCGGCGCAAAAGCGCCGCTGAGGACCAGATAGAGGGCCAACAGCCCGGCGCCGATGGCGATCACCGCAAGCTGCGCCCCGCGCGTCAGGCGCCGCCCGGCAGGCACCGGCGTCGCGACCGCCCGATCGGTGCCTGGCGCCTTCCTCTCTGTCACGTCCATGCTGATCCAATCGGTCGAAAGCTGCGGCACTTCAATAGCCTAGCGGCGAAACCATGGCGATCTCGACCGGCCGAGCCGTCCGCGTTGTCCAGTCAATCAACTCGCCATCTGCCACCCGTCTACCGACAGCGCGGATTTATACCGCACTGCACGCTAAACAATCGATACTGACGCGTTGAGAATTGTGACGCAAAGCTCGGCCAGGCGACGAGCATCGCCCGCCGCGGGCATGGCCCGGCTCAGAAGTGCACGATGATGTCCCCGGCAGCGAGCACCGTGTGGTTCTTGTTGGGCGCGATGCCGTGCGTCGGGCTGGCATTGAAGGCGTTGCGGTCGGCCGCCCAGTAGCCGATCTCGGGCCGCAGCTCGACCTGCGGCGACAGCCAGTGCTGCCACCCGAACGTCAGCTCGTAATAGTCCGCCGCGGTGCCGGTACGCTGGCCTTGCGGGTCATGATAGTACTCAGGCCGGAACGAGAAATTATCGAGCGGGTCGGGCGAGTAGTTGATGTAGGACAGCACCGCCGTGGCCGCGGCCCGGCAGCGCAGCACCGCCGGGGTCGAGCACTGCGCGAGGTTGGGCGCGTTGAAGCTGATGAACTCCGGCGAGAACGGCGTGCCGCCGGCGCCATAGATCGCCTCCGCCGTCGCGTTCTTCGCGTTTGGCACGCCGTCCTGGTACTCGTAATAAGATTCGAAGGCCAGGTGCCAGTGGTCGTTGAACTTATGATAGTAGGTGCCGCCGTACCACTGCAGGTTGTTATAGCCCCAGTTGCCGCGGTTGATGCCGTTGAAACAGGGCTGGATGTTGTCGCGCCCGTCATTGAAACTGTAACGGATACAGCCAGTGAACGAAGGCTGGTTACCCGGATCCTTCGGGAAAGATCGTGTCGGATACAGGGCGTTATACGGATCGTCGTTGTTGATGCGGGCGCCGGCATGCCACAGCGGCGTCTCGGTGCCGTCGCTGATGCCGAACTGCAGGATCAGGTTCTTGGTCGCCGCCAGCGAGGCGACGACGCCGGTGTTAGTGTAGTTGTCGAAATTATAGGTGAAGGAGTGGGTGTACATGTAATTGTTCGGCGCCAGCTGCGCCTCGATGTCGGGCAGCGAGATGTAGCGTCCGGCGCGGATGACCACGCCCTGCGCCACGCTCGGGATATAGAGCTCGCCATACTCCATCGGAAAGTCGTAGCCGTTGACGTTGTTGTGCTTGAGCAGTTGCGAGCTGACCAGGCCGTACGACGTCGTGTAGCGATAGTTCTCGCCATAGATGCCGGAGAGGCGGAAACCCCAATCGACGTGGTCGGTCTGTACTGTGTCGGGCGTACGCTCGATGTAGATCACCGCCTGATCGAGCTGCACCGTGTTGGGCGTGTAGGCGTAGCCGATCGGCGAGTTGCCGCCCGGGCGTTTGCCGTTGGTGCTGAGATTGCCGCCGCCGTCGATCCAGCCATAGGCCTGGATGTGCCAGTCGGAGAGGAACTTGCCGACGCCGGTGTTGGCGATCGACTGCATCAGCGGCGAGTCGGCCGAGGCCGGACGGTTGACGCCGATGGAGGTGGCGCCACCGTAAGGCCATTCGGTGAACGGCATCGGCGGCGTCGTCTCCGGCGTTGCTGGCCAGTCGGCGCGTCGCGAGGGCGGCGCGTTCGGGTCGGACGGCGCCGAGCCGTGCCCGAGCTCCAGCTTGTAGTAGTTGAGCAGACGCACGACGACGTTGCTGCCGAGATAGGTGTCCAGGCAGGCGTAGTTCTTGTAAGGATCCGGGTCGACGGAGCAATCGACCGGCGTCGTTGTCGCGATCGGCGTTGGCGCTTTCGGGGCGGATTGCGTATCCGCCGCGATCACGAATGGTGCGCCGGCCGGCGGTGCTGACGCGGCCGCGGCGAGCGGAAGGTCCAGCGGGTCCTGCTCGACCACCGCCGCCGGGGCCGCGTTCTGGGCCGCATTCGGGGCTGCCGTCTGGGCCGAGGCCGCCGTCGCACCCGCCAGCACGAACCCGGCGATGATCGTCGAGCAGGCGATGCTTTGCCTGAAGGCGGCGCACCGGGCCTTGGCCGAGGCCATCGACCTCGCGAGGTCGGAGGTCACGATTGGCGTATCAGTCGCGCTGAGGGCGGCGCGCGAAATCCCTGGGCCAGTCATCAAAAGCTCCCGTGACGGCGTGTCGCCGGTCACGCTTGCGCATGTCCGGCGCCGCCACGACTAGTATGGCCGCGCATATAAAAACTATGTACTTCGAGGGCGTCGGACTCGTGCCGGAGGGAACCAGTTACCCAAACGTCACGCCTCGCCTCGGCTCGAGTGGCGCAGGAAAGAGCGAGCTTGAACGTCCGGCCGAGGGTCGGGACCGCATGGCTCGGCGGCCCTACATCCCACCGCGCATCAGCACGTTGTTATCGTCCGCGACATAATAGAAGCCGCGCCCATCCGGCGTCATCGCAATACCGAACAGGTCGCCGTTGCCAGGCGGCGATTGCGCCTGGTCGGAATTAATCCACTGCGCGTAGACCTGCTTGCCGGCGGCAGGATCGACCTCCACCAGCCGCCCGTCCTTGCCGTTGCATACAAGCAAATGCCCCTCCGGCGAGACCGTCATCGCCAGCGGCCAGGACAGCAATCCGTCCTTGGTCACAACCTTGCCGGTGCCGCTGCTCTCACCGCGCGTGTTGGCGTGGTCCACCGCGGTGATGACGTTGTCGAGCCCGTCGGTCACGTAAAGCGTGTCGTCGGTGCCGAGCGCGAGCCCTGTCGGCCCGAGCAGGAAGTTGTCGACATCGGCGCGCTGCGCAAAGCCGCTCGCGATCGTCGTCTGCTCGGTGAGCACCGGCGGCTTGCCGGCCGGGATCGACAGCTGCAGCCGCAGCACGGTGGCGCGGCGCAGCACCAACGGCAGCCCGGTCGCCGGGTCCTTCACGCGCGGCCCCTGCACACCAAAGCCGGCCATGCTGATGAACAAGGTCGCGCTCGTCCCATGGTCCACCACCGCCATGTTGCCCCAAGGATCGTTGATCGTCGGGCCCGACCAGACGGAGGCGAGTTTGCCGCTGGGATCGAGCACCAGCACGCAGCCATCGCCCTTGGTCGCGGTCGTGCCGTCCTTGCTCGGCGTGCTGCCGACGATCACCCAGCCTGACGTCAACATCGTCATTGCGGTGCTTAAGCCGATGCCGCCAGGGCACTGCGGCAGACCCTGCGGCAGGCGCGCGAACAGGTACGTCTGCTGCGTCGACGGGCGATACCCCACGATCGTGGTGCCGGTACCCTGCAGGTTCGAGATGTTGTTGAAGTTGTCGACCAGCACATCATCCTTCATCACCTTGCCGGCCGAGACCGGAGCGACGATGACCGCGTAGGGATTGACGTCGCCGTTGTCAGGAATGGTCGAGCTCATCAGCGTGTGCCGGTGCACGAGCTCGAGGAAGCCGCGACGCGGCTCCGCCTGTGCCGTCGTCGCCACGGCGGCGAGCGCGAGCATGGCGAAGCCCCGGCATCGCCAGGTGATCAGTGTCGTCCTCATGGCATTCCTCACGCTACAGCAGGATGTTGGTGCGCAGCCCGAACACGAGTTCGTTGCGAACTCGTGCACCGGTGTTCGGGTCGAGCGCCCCGGCGCCCGGGCGGATGACGTATTGCGCGTCGGGCTGCAACTGGCACCAGGGGCGGAGCTGATACTGGTAGGTGGCCTCGACGAAGGTCTCGCTGGTGCGCACCGGCAGGTTGCCCGGCACGCCCGACGCATTGTTGAACACGTTCGCGTCGCGGTCCGCGCCGGTGATGGTGCCGCTCACATGAGCGTAGCCGAAGCCCAGAGCAAGCGTGTCGTCCGGCCGGCCAAAGATCGGGTCATGATAGACCACGCCGCCATTGGCGCTGAAGTCGATCAGGTTGCGGTCGCCCTGCGGCGCACCCATCACCCGGCCGAAAACGCTAACCGAACGGTTCGGGTTGTCGTTCTTGCGCCAAACCATCTGGTCGGCGACCGCGTAGATCGAGACGTTGCCATTGTGCTGGCGCGGCAGGCCGCTGCTGTTGGGCGAGGCAAGCGGCACGCCGGCGGCGTCGTAGCGCTGGTCCTGGAACTCCTCGTCATCGAACCAGGCGCCGAGCCGATAGGTGTGGCCAAGCGGCGCCCCCTCGCCCGGCTCCACCATGGCGCCCAGCGCCGGATACACGTATTGCAGCTCGGCCAGCACCAGCGGGCCGCGATTGAGCGGGAAGCTGGTGCCCGACGCGTCGGACTGCTGCGCATCGCCGATATTGGTCGAGGCCGGGCTGCCGTTATAGACCCCGACCAGGATCGCCACCGGATTGGCCGGTCGGTAACGTGCCCGCACGCCAAGCGCCGAGAGCGGGTAGGCCGGCCCGCCCCCCGGCAAGTCGTAGGAAGGCAGCGTCGGCCAGCCGAAGATCGTATTGACGAAGTAGGCGCCGTTCGGGTCGACGATGAACTCCTGGTCGACGCTCTGCTGCCCGACCTTCACGTCCAGACGGTCGTCTGGCAACATACGCTGGTCGTACCAAGCCTCCCACAGCCGCGTCGCCCTGTCGGCCTCGATGCCGCTGGCGGTCTGTATGGTCGAAAGGTCGTCGGCGCTGACGTTGCGGCCGTGGATCTGCAGCGCGCTGACGTTCAGCAGGCCGCCATACCAGCCAAAAGCGCGCTGCGTATCGAGCTGCAGCACCGCCTGGGTCAGGCCGTCATAATCCGCCCCCGTCTTGGTGCCGCCGGTCACGTTGCCCAGCACCTCGCTCGTCTCCTGCAGCGCGATCGAAATGCCATACGGGCTAAGCGCGCTGCGCAGGCCGAACAGGTCACCAAGCAGGAAGTTCGAACGCTCCAGACTGCTCAGAAATCCGCCGGTCGAGACCTCGGTGCCGTTATTGTCCTGCGAGGTGATCGGCACCGAGAGCGGCGGCGGCGACGCCCGCCCCGGCGACGCGAGCGCTGTCAGCACGCCAGCTCCGAAGGCGACAACAGCCATTCGGCCGGGCGGCAGATCCGAAGCTGCAGAACGTCTCATGGCACGGCTCCCGTTAGTTCATGACGTCCTCCTACATGAGAGTGGTTCTCATTTGCAAGTCGGGGCGGAATTTAGCCGCTGGGGTAGAAAGGCCAGCGGCTTCGCCCCTGACCCCATTAAAGGCGAAGCCTAAAATCCGTTTACCATCCGCGCCTCGGCGGACTCGGTGCCGATGGCTGGTGATCTGACCGCAAGCCGGAAGGAGCGCGTCGATAATCCGCAAATGGATGGGGTCTGGGGCCTCACGGCCCCAGCGGGTCCAGGGCGGAGCCCTGGCCCTCCTTCCCAAAAGCCTAGCCAACCGGCGGCGGATTGCGCTCGGCAAACCCCGCCTGGTGCCAATACGGATAGGTCTTCGGCTGCTCGCTCGCCTGGTCCAGCCGGCCCACCTGCTCGGCCGTCAGGCTCCAGCCGACCGCGCCGAGGTTCTGCCGCAGCTGCTCCTCGTTGCGCGCGCCGACGATCACGTTGGCCACCGTCGGCCGCTGCAGCAGCCAGTTCAGCGCCACCTGCGGCACGCTCCGCTCGACCTCGGCGGCGACCGCCTCCAGCGCGTCCACGACCTGATACAGATACTCGTCCGCCACCTGCGGCCCCATCTCGGCGGTCTTGTGCAGCCGCGAGCCCGGCGGGATCGGCTTGCCGCGGCCGATCTTGCCGGTCAGCCGCCCCCAGCCCAGCGGGCTCCACACCACCGCGCCGACGCCCTGGTCGAGCCCGAGCGGCATCAGTTCCCATTCGTAGTCGCGGCCGATCAGCGAGTAGTAGGCCTGATGCGCGACGTAGCGCGGCAGGTTGTAGCGCTCGGCAACGGCCAGCGACTTCATCAGGTGCCAGCCGGAAAAGTTCGAGCAGCCGACGTAGCGGATCTTGCCGGCGCGCACGAGGTCGTCGAGCGCCGACAGCGTCTCCTCGGCCGGCGTCAGCGCGTCGAAGCCGTGCAGCTGGAACAGGTCGATGTGGTCGGTCGCCAGCCGCCGCAGAGCGGCCTCGACCGATGCGATGAGGTGGAAGCGCGAGCTGCCGACCTCGTTCGCCCCGTCGCCGGCGCGGAACGTCGCCTTGGTCGAGATCAGCGCCCGGTTGCGCCGGCCCTTCAACGCCGCGCCCAGCACCTCCTCGGCAACGCCGGCCGAGTAGATATCGGCGCTGTCGAACAGGGTGAGCCCGGCATCGAGGCAGATGTCGATCAGCCGACTGGCCTCGTCGACGTCGGAGTTGCCCCAGGCGCCGAAGAACTCGCCCTTGCCGCCGAAAGTTCCGGTGCCAAGGCTGAGTACGGGAACGCTGAAGCCGGATCGCCCGAGCCGACGATGTTCCATGACATGAGGTCCTGCAAAATGGGTCCCGCTGTTAGACGCGCCGCCCGCCGCCTGTCGATCCCTGGCCAGCGGCGCCGCGCCGGTCGAGCGGCTGACGGTGTCGGCTCAGGCGAGCCGCCTCGCCTCCAGCCACCCGGCGATCGCATCGTTGACCGCCATCGGCTGCTCCAGCATCAGCATGTGCCCCGCGTTGATCGTCACCTCGGTTAGATCGGCGCAATCCGCCCGCATCGGCTCGGCAAGCCGCCCATGCGCGCTGTCGCAGACCGTGTCCCAGGCGGCATGCAGGTAGAGCACCGGCAGGCGCAGCCGTCCGAACTCAGGCGCCGCCGCCGCATAGGCGAGGTTGGCGGCATCATTCATGTACCAGGCGTCAGCGCCGCTGAAGCCCGTCGCCTCGAAGGCGCCGACCAGCGCGTCGTAGTCGGCCTGGGACAGCATGTCCGTCTCGCGCGGCACGGCCGGGGCGCGGCGGGCGGCGCCGAACCAGCCACCATTGGCGCGGATCCGAGCGGTAAAGGCAGGCTGGCCGGCGCTCGCGGCGCGACCGGCCCGATACAGCACGGCGATCGTCGCCGCGACGTCCGCCTCGAAGTCCCGTGCCGCCTGCGAGAAGTTCTCGCGGTAATTGAGGAAGTAGTCCCACTGACCGACCGGATAGGTGGCGGCAGGGTAGAGCGCGCGGTCGACCAGCGGCTCGAGGCTGGCGAGGGCAAACCCGCGTGCGATGTAGGGCACGCAAAGATTGATCACAGCGCGGCAGCGCGCGGCATGGTGTGCGGCAAGCTCCCACACCACCGGGCTGCCCCAATCATGCCCGACCCAAATCGCCGATGCGCCGCCCAGCGCCTCATGCAGCTCGACCATGTCGGTGACGATTTCTGACAGCGCGTAGGCGCCGGCCGAGCGCGGCACTGACGAGCCGCCATAACCGCGCATGTCCGGCGCAGCACAGCGCCATCCGGCTGCGGCGAACCGCCCCAGTTGGTGTCGCCAGGCGATCCCAAGCTCGGGCCAGCCATGCACGAAGATCATCAGCCGGCCATCAGCCGGTCCGGCCTCAATCCATGCCGTGCGGTGCCGCGCCGTTACGACGTGACGGGATGTGAACCCGATTGTCGCGATCGCCACGCTGGTGCGGCTACACGGCGTCGCGGTCGTGCACCTCGGCCGGCGGATGCGTCGCCTCGACGGCGGTGAAGGTTACGGCGATGCGGTAGCTGTGCTCGGCGCCCTTCGGCACGGTCCAGGAGCTGCCAGGCCGCAGGCTGAGCGTTTGCCCCTCCAGCATCAGCTCCGCCTGGCCGGCGATGACGTAGCCGACCGTCTCGTACTGGCGCCGCACCGGCGGGCTCGCCTCGCCCGGCGCCACCTGGTCCCAGAGCCGCATCGAAAGCCCGGGCGCGCTGGCGAGATAACGCTGCCCCTGCGGCCCTTTCGGCGAGTAGGCCGCATCGACCTTGGTCACGCTGCTGTCTGACATTGGGGCTCTCCTGAGGAATGACGGCCAAGGGCGTCGCCCCTGGACCCGATTAAAGGCGAAGCCTTTAAAATCCACTGTTGCTTGTGAACGGCGTCTAGGCTCCTGGTGGGCGGGGGTCTGGGGCCTCAGGCCCCAGCGGGTCCAGGGCAGAGCCCTGGCCTTCCCTGCCGCCAGAAACCTCCACCGCCTCCAAGGTTGCACCGGACTACGGCGCCGCGCCGACATGGGCGACCCGCCACACCGTCCCGTTGGCGTCCTCCGTCACCAGCAGCGCCCCGTCATGCGCAACCGCGACGCCCACCGGCCGCCCCCAGACGCTGTCGTCGTCGACCACAAAGCCGGTGAGGAAGTCCTCGTAGGCGCCATCCGGCACGCCGTCATGCAGCCGCAATCTCACAACCTTGTAGCCGGTCCGACGCGACCGGTTCCACGACCCATGCAGCGCCACGAACGCGTCGCCGGCCGCATCCGGCGGGAACGCAGCGGCCGCCGGCGTCGCAGGCGGCGTGTAGAACGCGAGCCCGAGCGGCGCCGAGTGCGGCTGCAGCAGCACGTCGGGCAGGCTCACCCGCGCTGCCAGGTCCGGCCGCTCGCCGGCGTGCCGCGGATCCTCGTTCGCACCGATGTAATACCAGGGCCAACCGTAGAAGCCGCCCTCCTGCACCCGGGTGACATAATCGGGCACCAGGTTGTCGCCGAGACCATCGCGCTCGTTGGTTGCGCACCACAGCGCGCCGGTGCGGGGATGCACCGCCAGGCTGACGCAGTTGCGGATGCCGTCGGCAAAGATCCGCCTGCCCTGCCCCTCCGGATCGAACGCCAGCACGTCCGCGCGGTCCGCCTCGTCTCCCCAGGTGGCGCCAGCGAGCCGCCCGGCCTCCCACTGGCGAAGCTGCGTCGGGTCGCGCCGCCCCATGTCTTGCCCGGCATTCGAGCCGGAGCCGACCGAGACGAACATGCGCCGCCCGTCCGGGCTGAATTGGACGTCCCTCGTCGTATGGTCGCCGATCGTCGCGCTTAGCTGCGGCACCACGAGCTGCGGCGGACTGCTCGCCGCCAGGTCGCCGTTGCGATAGGCGAAGCGCACCACGGTGTTGGTAGTCGCAACGTAGACCCAGCGCGGATCAGGCCCCGGCGGATAGAAGGCGATGCCGAACGGCCCGTCGAGGTCGGCCGCGAACACCGCCTCGCGCTCGACCTGCGCGGCTCCACCGGCGGCTCGCAGCACCCGGATGCGTCCTGGCGTCGTCTCGGCGACGAATATGTCGCCGTTCGGCGCCACCCGCAGCAGCCGCGGGTTCTCCAGCCCGGCCGCGAAGCGCGCCACCACATAGCCTGGAGGCACATGCAGCCTCGCACCAGCGGGCGCATCGACGACGGAGGGCGCATTGCTTGCCGAGCGGCTGGCGTACGGCTTGGGCATGTCGGCCGCCACCAGATGGCGGCGCAGCCCTGGCGCATCCTGCCGCCAATCGGCAAACACCGCCGATCCGCTCAACACCCGCATTGCGAGGCCGCCATCCTGCCCGCGCAAGCCGGCCGACGCGCCGCCCAGCAGCACAGCCGCGGTCATGCAGGCGACGACGATGTGGTGGGTCTGGCTCACGGCCTGCTCCTCATGCTCATGCCGGCGCCTCTCGCCAGCCACGCTTACCAAGCGGCTGCGCCGCCCCAGATGGCGCTGGTTCATCCGAAGGTGTCGCATGTCAGATCCCACCCGCCTGCTCGTCGTCTTCTACTCCCGCTTCGGCTGCGTCGAGAGCCTGGCGGTTGCGGTCGGCGAGGCGGCCCGCGAGGCCGGCGCGATCGTTCGCCTGCGTCGGGCCCGCGAGGTTGTCGATGAGGACGTCATGGCGGCCGGCAAGGGCTGGCTCGACAGTGCCCGTCGGCAGAACGCGCTCTACCCGGCGCCGAGCAAGGACGATGCCGAGTGGGCGGACGCAATCTGCTTCGGCACGCCATGCTATTTCGGCGCCATGGCGACCGAGCTGAAGAACTTCCTCGACCAGCTCGGTGCGCAATGGAAGCAGGGTAAGCTCGCCGGCAAGGTCGGCGGCGCGTTGGCCACTGCCTCCTGGCCGCATGGCGGCTCCGAGGTCGTCACCCTGTCGCTCTACGCGCCGATGGCGCATCTCGGCATGGTGATCGTGCCGACGGGATATACCGACGAGGCGATGCTGGAGGCAGGCTCGCCCTACGGCGCCTCTGCCATCGTCGGTGCCGAGAACGCCGCCCCCAACGAGCAGGATCTGGACGTGGCCCGCCACCAGGGCCGCCGCATGGTCGCGATCACCGACGCACTGATCGCCGCCGACCAGATGCCCTGCCGCAACGACCGATAGGCCCCTGCGCCGGCCGACGACGTTTCTTCCGCCGACGGCGCTGCCATGTTCGGCCATCGCGGCGACGGGTGCATCAGCTTGACGGGCTACGCGGCCTCGCTGCCGACGGAGTGGTGCACCGACTTCAGACCCGGGTGCAGCCACCAGAGCCTGAGACGATGGCCGCTCGCGGGCGGCAATGCCGCACAAGCCAGGATACTGCCTCTGGCGCCCGCGGCGGCAGGGTGTATCAGCGTCGCGTACGCTCAGCGGCCCTTGGCAGGTTCCGTCCACCCGACGTGAGCCCGAGACGCAACCGCCGCGAACTGAGACGCTGGCAGTGCCCTGACGACCATCTCGCACAAGCCGGTGTCCGCGGCCTGGCGCCTGCGGCCGCAGCGTGCATCAGCACGGCGGGCGCTCACCGGCCTTGCCGCCAGTCGATCCGTCCGCCGGAACTCAGCCCGGGGGCAGCCGCCGAAGCCTGAGACGCTAGCCGTTCCGTGACGGCCATCTCGCGCAAGCCGGGCCGTATCCCGGCGCCCGCGGTTGCAGCGTGCATCAGCGCCGCGGACGCTCAGGGGCCCGCCGCCGATCGACCTGGTCCAACCAATCTCAATCCAGTATGCAGCCGCCGGAGCCTTAGACGCTGGCCGTTTCCTGACAGCCTTCGCGCAAGTCGAGATGCCGCAGACGCGGTCGCCGGACGGCCGTCTGTCGTCTACATCGCACCGACCAGCCTGGCCGATGCCGCGCCAGCCCCAGTGTCGTTTCGTGAGAAGCGCCGTCAAGCAGCGTTGCCGATACAACGTGCCGTTTGTCATCCGGCCTGCATGGTCGTGCGCAGGCATATGCAGGTTGAAGTTTGAAGCGGCACGAACTTCAGCTGCGATGCGCCCTGATTACTGGCAGGCGCCTACCCAACGACGCCGTTACGCGATCAACGAGCATCTCACGGGGCTCGTCGACAAAGCACAACGGCCGACCCCCGCAGCCAGAGGGACCGGCGACCTCCCTGACACCATCCGCGCAGCAGGGATGCGCGATCAGACGAACGCGCACCGGCGAGCCACGAGCACGCGCTGCACTGCCGCACGCCAGTTCAGCCAGTGTCGGAGCAAAATGAACTGCCCGTTGGTCAGGCCATCGCCCTCGTCCGAAGGACCACCTTGCGCATCAAGCCGAGCACGTGTTCGGCCCCGGGAGCAGACGACGCGGCGCCGTTCGGGCCCTTCAATGCAGCATACCGGTAGCGCTCGTCCTCCACCCGGCCGGCATAGGCCATCGACCAGTCAGCAAAATCACGCCGATCAATCATCCCGGCCTCAAGAATGACCGTGTCCGAGTGTCGCATGTCGAGCTGGATCCGCTCGTAGACGCGTTGAACCTCCTGCAGCGGCCCCTCGAGCGTTTGCACAAAGCAGTCGGCGCTGAACAGCAACGCACCCGTCACCCCCACCGGCCGATTGTTGCGCATCGATGCCTGCAGGATCGATCCGATCTCCCGCTGCATCTGCTCCGGCGCACAATCCAGCCTGCTGCGGCTGGCATAGGTCAATCGATACAGGCCAGTCTTCTCCATCGTCATCTCCTTTCGAAAAGGCATCCGATCACGCGCCGAGGTCGAGAGGAGCGAGGCTTGCGATGAGCTCCGCCACGTCCGTCGCCGGCACCGGCCGGCTGAGCAGGTAGCCTTGCGCCTCGGAGCAGCCATCGTCTCGTATCCGTAACATCTGCTGTATCGTCTCGACGCCCTCCGCCACGGTGCGCATGCCGAGGCTCGCCCCCAGGGCCGCCACCGCCTTGATGACAGCCGAGTCGTCCACGAAGCTGCGATCGATCTTGATCCGGTCGAACGGAAAGCTGCGCAGCTGTGTCAACGACGAGTAGCCGGTGCCGAAATCATCGAGCGAGATCCTGGCGCCGAGCGCCTTTAGGTCACTCAGCTGCTTGGTGACGGAGGCCGCATCCCGCAGCAGCACGGTTTCGGTGATCTCGAGGTCCAGGCGCGCACCGGAGATCCCGGACGACTGCAGCGCGGCGATGACGCAAGGCACCAACTCACCAGTTTCGAATTGTGCCGCGGCGACGTTCACGGAGACGGTGAGCTCGCCTCGCCAGCCGCTCGCCTCATGGCAAGCCTCCTTGATCACCCAATTGCCGATTGCCGAGATGATGTTCAGTTCCTCAGCCAGCGGAATGAAATCGTCAGGAGGCACAAGGCCGCGCACCGGATGGCGCCAACGGATCAACGCCTCGAACCCGATCAGGCGATTGGTGCCAAGGTCCAGCTGTGGGTGGTAGAACAACTCGAACTCGCCGAGCGGCAGGGCAGCGCGCAGATCCTTCTCGAGCAGCCGACGAGCGTCCGCGCGCTCGCACAGCTCGCGCTTGAAAAAGCACGCGCGGCCGCGGCCATCGCGCTTGGCCTGGTAGAGCGCGAGGTCGGCGCGGTGCAGCAAGGTCTCCGCATCCAGGTCCTCGGCCGCCGTCAGCCATGCCGCGCCGATGCTGGCGCCGATGCTGGCGACGTCGCCGTCCAGCAGGAACGGTCGCCCCAGCAACTCGATCAGTCGCGTCGTCAGTCCAGTGATGATGGCTTGATCGACAGGGCGGGCGAGGATCACCGCAAACTCGTCCTCGCCAAGGCGGGCCGCAAGATCCTGCTGCTGCAGCCCCGCGACCAGGCGGCCGCCGACGGCACGCAGCAGGGCGTCGCCGGCGGCATGCCCAAGGCTATCGTTGACCACCTTGAAGCGATCGAGGTCGATCACCAGCACCGCAAGCGTTGCCAAGCCTTCGCGGTCCTGGCCCTCATACGACGCGGCCCGATCAGCCAGCGCATCGTCCAGGCACTCGCGAAAATGGCTGCGGTTTGCAAGCCCCGTCAGCGCATCAACCTCGACGCGCGGCCCGCCGCAGGCGACGCAAAGCTGCGCGCCGACAGGGTCGCGGTAAGCTGCGCTGGTCTGGGCGATCGATCGTAGCATTCTATTCCGACACTCCAGCGCTGGCTTAACTGCATGCCAGGATATCCGCAGTGCGTTAACAAGCGATGAAGCTACTCGGCGGCGATCCGTCCGTCGGCAATTGCGGTGGTGAACAGCGCCCAATCGCGCTCCGTCTGGTCGGCATAGCGCTGGGCGAACTCCGCCACCGCCTCGGCAAAGCCTCGAGCGTGCCCAAGATAGCCCGACAGGCCCGCCAGGTCCGCCGAGCGTCCATGCGCCCGCCCCAGCGTTCGCCCGCACAGCGCCGCATACTCGGCCAGCCCGCCCTGCTCGATCTCGGCGCCGAATGCTGCCAGCCGCGCGTCCTTGAGGTGGCGGACGTAGAACTGCCGTCCCGTCGCCGCCACCGTCGCGCGCGCCTGCCCGCCGGCTCGCGTCCAGCCCAGGAACAGGTCGGACGCCGCCTGCATGACCCGCTGGCCCGTCACCACTCGCTCGCCGGCCTGCTCGAAGCTCGATCGCCCGGCGAACGGCTCCAGCACGGAACGCTGCGCCTCCTTGATCTGCAGCAGCAGCGGTTCGCCATCGGCGGTCGCGAACAGTCCGATGGCGCAGAACGTGCCGACGCTGCCAACCCCCACCACCTTGAACACCACGTCCTGCAGCCGATAGCGCTCGAGCAGCATCCGCCGCTCCGCCGACAGCGTGGCGACATAGCGCGCAAACGCCTGCCGCGACGCCGTCTCGCGCGCCGGCAGTCGCACCACGAGCGGCGGCTTCTCGCGCAGCCGCGGCGCGTGTCGTCCGGTGTCGATCAGGCCGAAATGGTCGTCGGCGCCGCGCAGGCGCTGCTGCAGAGCGGTTCGGGCGCGCCGCCGCGCAGCATGGTCGGCGATCGTCTCGATCGCCTCCAGCAGGTCGATCCGAGCGCCCCAGGCAGCCAGCGGCGACTGCCGAGCGAGCCGGCCGACCTCCTGCGCGTAGGCGCGCACCGCATGTGCGGCAAGCCGTCCGCACGCCGCCGTCCCCAGCCCGGCCTCGCGCCCGGCCAGCACCAGGCTCGCGGCGAGACGCTTCACGTCCCACTCGAACGGCGCCGGCAGCGTCTCGTCAAAATCGTTGATGTCGAAGACCGGCACGCCTTCAGCGGTGGCGTAGCTGCCGAAATTGGCAAGATGGCAGTCGCCGCAACTCTGCACGACAAAGCCGGCGCTTGGCGTGTCGGCAAGGTCCGCCGCCATAATCGCCGCCGCGCCGCGCAAAAAGGCCAGCGGCGAGACGCGCATACGGCCGTAACGCACCGGCAGCAGCTCGGCAATCCGGCTTGCCCCCTGCGCCTCCAGAACGCCGACCGGATCGGCCCGGTCGGGTGGCGCAACCCACGCCGATTGCGTCTGCCGCGCGACGGTCCGGCGTCGCATCTTGCCGGCCGCGTGGCGCTCGACGCGCGTGAGCAGAGGCATTTCGGCAGCCGGTGCGCAGGTCATGCCCCAGTCTACGGCGCGCCATCGGCTCGGCAAGCATCGCCCGCTTGACGACTGCGCCGTATCAGCCCCAGTCATGCCGCCGATGCGACGGCGCGACGCACTTGGCTTGTTCGCCGGCGGCCTGGTGTCCGGCTGCGCGACCATGGCCCGCCCGACCCACCTGCCGCCTGCGGCCGACCTGCCCCTCCCGGCCACGCCGCCGGGCCCGCTCGTGCAGTGGTGCATCGGCTCCCACGGCGTGACGACGGACGAGACGGGCGCCGTCTCCGCCTGGCAGGACCTCAGCGGCCACGCCAACCACCTCACCCAAACCGCCGCCGCAGCCCGCCCGCGTCCGGCCGCCGAGCCGGTCCATGGCCGCCCTGCGATCGCCTTCGACGGCGCCGGCCAGTTTCTCGACAATCCGCATCTCGGCGAGCCGGCCTGCGAGATCATCGTCGCCCGCCTGCGCGGCGGCCATCTCCATCGCCGCGTTCGCTACGACCTGATCGGCGCCGACGGCGCGCCGGAGGCCGACCTCGGCGCCTACTACCTGCAGGCGCTGGTCGGCGACAGCGATTTCGACCGCCGCCTCGCCTACGTCCGCCCTACCGCAGCCGAACGCGAAACCCCGCCCAGCGAGGCCGATTTCACCCTGCGCGCCAAAACGCAGCCGGTGATCGGCGCCTGGATGATCGTCGCCGTGCGCAATGACGGTCGCACCATGCGGCTCTACAAATCCGCCCTGCCCTGCGGCGCCCCGCTGCCATGCGGCGGCATGGCGCTGCAGCCGATCACCCGGGCGGCCGTCGGCTGCGGCTTCTACGGCCACCAACCCGCCGATTTCGCCCCCGTCGACCTCGCCGAGAAGCTCAGCTTCGCCGTCGACCTGCCGGATGCCGACTTCCTCGCCGTCATCGACCAGCTGCGCGAGCGCTACGACCTTGGCCTGTCGGCCGCCAGCGGCGCCGTCGTCTGGCCGGTCTTCCAGGCGAACGGTCATAACGAGCGCGGTCTGAACGAGAACCTCGTGCTGCTGCAAGGCGACGGCGAGCGCTTCCGCTACCGTCCGTCGCACTACCTGCCCACGCCGGGCACGATCGTGCGCGATCCCTGCATCGCGCTGTGGAACGGCGCCACGCTGCTGGTCCACACGCAGATGCGCGGCCCGCGCGCCACCACCGCCTTCGCCCTCGCCGTCAGCCGCGACGGGCTCGCCAGCTTCACGCCCCTCTCCGAAGTTTCCGTCGCCGCAGCGGTCGGCGACGCACCGGACGGCACCTGCTGGGCGCCCGAATTCGTCCGCCGCCGCGACAACGCCGCCTGGCTGCTCGACGGCCGCCCGGTGGTGCTGTGCAACGTCGCCCCGACCGCGCCCTCGCCCGACAACGGCCAGCCGAGCATGCAGTACTACCTGTTCACGCCCTCATCGCACGAGCTGACTTCGCCTTGGCGCTTGCTCGGCCGGCTCACCGGCCTGCCGCCCAACATCATCGACGGCTTCCTGTTCCTCGATCCCGGCGCGCCCGGTCAGCCGGACACGTGGTTCGTGTCCGTCACTCCCTGCAACCTGCCCCAGACGACGCGTCTCTATCGCGCCGACACGATGCTCGGCCCCTACGCGCCGGTCGGTGACGGCGATGATCCTTTCGGCTTCGGCGACGACCACGAGGGCACCTCGGTGATCAGCCTGCCCGAGGCCGCCGGCGGCGTCGCCTCGCGCTACTTCCTCGATGCCCGCGGCAGCGGCTACCTGATCTCGGACAATGCCGGCCTCGACCCGCAGGGCTGGAGCCCGCCACGCCCGGTGATCGCGCCGATCATTCCGCAGCACGGCACGCCGCTGCCCACACCGCCCGACATCTGCACCGTCTGATCACCGTGTCGCCGCAGCGCCGCCACAAGCCGCCGCCATCCTGACTCCGGCGAAATAGGAGATGCCATCATGCGACGGAGCGTGCGTCTGATATTGAGTGCGATGATACTGTGCTTCGCCGCCGGCTCGCTGTCGGCCTGCGGCTGCGGCCCGCTTGGCCTCAGGTGGTGCCATGGCGGCTACTATCGCCGTTAAGGCCAGCCGCGGCGCGTCGGTTGACTGCATAGCGCCGGTCCGCCGGCGCACGGCAACATGTCGCGGCACCTCGATCACGCCGGCGAGTGGGACGCCTGCAATCGTATTCGACGGTAGGCAATCAAGGCCAGGAGCTCTGCTCCTAGACCTCGCTGGGGCCCGCGGCCCCAAACCCCATCCATCGCAAAACACACGCGACGATGCCTGCGTCGGCACAAATAAGAATGGATTTTAAAGGCTCCGCCTTTGATGGGGTCCAGGAGCAAAGCCCCTGGCCTTCCTTCTCTTGCCTAACTCCCCCGCCCTGGCCATGACGACGCCATGCAGATCCTCGGCGTCGACTTCGGCACCAGCAACAGCGTGGTCGCTCTAGCCGAGACCGGCGGCGCCGTCCGCTCGGTCAGCCTGCCGTTCGGCCGCGCCACTGCAGCGACGTTCCGCTCAGTGCTCTGCTTCTGGGCCGAGGCCAACGGCCGCACCCGCCACGAGGCCGGCCCGGACGCCATCGCCGCCTACCTGGAGGACCCGCTCGACAGCCGGCTGATGATGTCGCTCAAGACGTATCTTGCGCAGCGCTCCTTCACCCGCACCCGCCTGTTCGGCAACGACGTCTCGCTGGAACGCCTGATCGGCCTGTTCCTCGCCGCGCTGCTGCCGCCGGGTCTGGCGCCACCCGGCTGCCGCATCGTCGCCGGCCGCCCGGTCCATTTCGCCGGCGAAACCGCAGACGACGCGCATGGCGAGGCCCGCCTGCGCGCCAGCTTCGCCGCCGCCGGCCACGCCGCCATCGACATCGCCCTCGAGCCGGAAGCCGCCGGCTTCCGCTTCAGCCGGGCATTGCGCCGCGCCGCCACCGTCTTGGTCGGCGATTTCGGCGGCGGCACGTCGGACTTCTCGGTGCTGCACTTCGAGCCCGGCGAGCCGGTGCGCACCCTGGCCGCCACCGGCGTCGGCCTCGCCGGCGACAGCTTCGACGTTCGCATCATCGACCACGCCGTCTCGCCCAGGCTCGGCCGCGGCGGCACCTTCCGCCCGCTGCAGACCGACCTGCCGATCCCGGTCGAGTACTACGCCGGCTTCGCGCGCTGGCACCGGCTGTCGGTGATGAAGAACCCGCGCACCCTGCGCGACATGCGCGAGGTTGCCCGTCACGCCGCAGAGCCGGCCGGCCTGCTCGCCCTGATCCGCCTGGTCGAGGACGAGGCGGGCTACGGCCTCTATCAGGCGGTCGCCGCGACCAAGGCGGCATTGTCCACCGCCGAAATCGCCACGCTGCGCTTCCGCCATGCCGATGTCGCGATCGAGCAAAGCATCACCCGCGCCGAATTCGAGCGCTGGATCGAGCCGGACCTGCGATGCCTGGGCGACGCGGTCGACGCCGCTGTCGCAACCGCCGGCGTGCCCGTCGACCAGGTGTTCCTCACCGGCGGCACCTCCTTCGTCCCGGCGGTGCGTCGTCTGTTCGAGGCGCGGTTCGGCGCCGGTAAGGTGTCCGGCGGCGGCGAGTTCGTCGCCGTCGCCGAGGGCCTGGCGCTGATCGGCCAGGAGCGCGCGCAGGACGACGCCGGACAGCCTGATCGGCCGTGAGCACCTGCGAACGGAACATGCTCTAGTCGACGCGACCCAGCAGGAGCCACCGCCGATGTCCGCGACGATCCCCTCCTCAAGCATGCCCTCCTTAAGCGCGCCCGCCTCGAGCATGCCGGCCTCGCTGGTCCGCGCCAGCGCCGACATCCCGGCCCGGCGCGGCGCCCAGGTGCTGCTCGAGCTGCTGGAGAGCGAGGGCGTCGAGTACATCTTCGGCAATCCCGGCACCACCGAGCTGCCGCTGATCGACGCCCTGCTGGGCTCCACCGCGATCCACTACGTCCTCGCCCTGCAGGAGGCAAGCGTCGTCGCCATGGCCGACGGCTATGCCCAGGCCACCGGCCGCCCCGGCTTCGTCAACCTGCACACCGCCGGCGGCCTCGGCCACGGCATGGGCAACCTGCTCAACGCCCAAGTCTCCGGCACCCCGCTGGTGATCACCGCCGGCCAGCAGGACAGCCGCCATGCACTGACCGACCCGCTGCTGTTCGGCGACCTCGTCGGCATCGCCGCTCCGAGCGTGAAGTGGGCCCGCGAGGTCACCGCCGCTGACCAGCTGCCGGTGCTGGTCCGCCGCGCCTTCCACGACTGCAACGCAGCCCCCTCCGGCCCGGTCTTCCTGTCCCTGCCGATGGACATGATGGAGCAGATGACCACCGTCTCCATCGCCGCCCCCTCGCGCATCGACACCCACGCCGTCGGCGGCTCGCTCGACCGCCTGGCCGAGCTGCTCGCCGGCGTCGCACCCGGACGCCTCGCCCTGATTGCCGGCGACGAGGTCGGCACCGCCGCCGCCACGGCTCAGGCGGTCACCCTGGCCGAAGCCCTGGGCGCGCCGGTCTACGGCTCCTCCTGGCCCGCCCACCTGCCCTTTCCGACCGCACACCCGCTCTGGGCCGGCAACCTGCCGACCCGCGCCATCGACATCGCCGCGAGCCTCGCGCCCTTCGATGCCGTGTTCGCGCTCGGCGGCAAGTCGCTAATCACCATCCTCTACACCGAGGGCTCGGCCGTTCCCGCCGGCTGCCGCGTGTTCCAACTCTCCTCAGACGTGCGCGACCTCGGCCGCTCCTACGCCACCGAGCTGTCGGTGCTCGGCCATATCGGCGCCTCGCTCGACGCCCTCCTGCCGCTCCTGCAACCCCATCTCGCCGGCCGTCGCAACGCGGTGGACGAAGTCCTCGCCAGCCATGGCGCCCGCATGCAGGCTCGCCGCGCCGCCCTCGAGCAGCAGGCCGGGCGCGAGCTCACCCGCCCGCTCACCACCCCTTTGATCGCCGCCCGCGAGGTCCTGCGCGCCGTCGGACCCGCAATCCCGATCGTCGACGAAGCGATCGCCACCAGCGCGCCGCTACGCTCGCTGCTGCATGACGCGACCGTGCGGCGCTACGCCTTCTTGCGCGGCGGCGCGCTCGGCTGGGGCCTGCCTGCGGCCGCCGGCTACAGCCTCGGCATCGGCCGCGAGCCCGTCGTCTGCCTGCTCGGCGACGGCGCCGCCCTTTACTCGCCGCAAGCCCTCTGGACGCTCGCCCACGAGCGCCTGCCCGTCACCGTCGTGGTAATGAACAACCGTGAATACAACGTGCTCAAGAACTTCATGCGCTCCCAGGCGCACTACTTGTCGGCCGCCAGCAACCACTTCATCGCCATGGACATCGTCGACCCGCCGATCGACTTCCTGGCGCTGGCAACCTCCATGGGCATCCCGTCCCGCCGCGTGGAACGCGCGACCGACATCTCCGCCGCTGTGCAGGCCGGCATCGCCTCAGGCCTGCCCAACCTGATTGAGGTGCCGATCAGCGTCTAAGGCAAAGTCAGGCAAGGGGCTTTGCCCCTTGACCCCATTAAAGGCGAAGCCTTTAAAATCCACTTGCCACTCACGTTCGACTGGCGAGAGCGCAGCATCGCCAAACAAGAAAGATCTAGCTTTACTGTAATGAGCAGGGGTCTGGGGCTCACGGCCCCAGCGGGTCGAGGGCAGAGCCCTCGCCTTCCTTGATGGGTTAGAAAAACGCCTGAATCCCCGTAATCGCCCGTCCCAGGATCAGCGCATGCACGTCATGCGTGCCCTCGTAGGTGTTCACCGTCTCCAGGTTCTGCGCATGCCGCATTACGTGATACTCCTCGGAGATGCCGTTGCCGCCGTGCATGTCCCGAGCCACCCGAGCGATGTCGAGCGCCTTGCCGCAATTATTACGTTTCACTAACGAGATCATCTCCGGCTGCATCTCATGCGCGTCGAACAGCCGGCCCACCCTGAGGCTCGCCTGCACCCCGAGCGTGATTTCGGTCTGCATATCGGCCAGCTTCTTTTGCACCAGCTGCGTCGCCGCCAGCGGCCGACCGAACTGCTTGCGATCCAGCGTGTATTGCCGCGCCCGCTGCCAGCAATCCTCCGCCGCCCCCATCACTCCCCAGGAAATGCCGTAGCGCGCCCGGTTCAGGCAACCGAACGGCCCCGCCAGCCCCGAAACGTTCGGCAGTAGCGCGCTCTCCGGAACTTCCACATCCTGCATCACGATGCTGCCGGTGATCGAGGCGCGCAGTGACATCTTGCCGACGATCTTCGGTGCGCTCAGCCCGGCCATCCCCTTCTCGAGAATGAACCCGCGGATCGCGTCGCCATGCGCGGTCGATTTCGCCCACACCACGAACACGTCGGCGATCGGCGCATTGCTGATCCACGTCTTCTCGCCGCGTAGCCGGTAACCGCCCCCCGGCAGCGGCTCGGCGCGGGTGCGCATACTCGACGGGTCCGATCCGGCATCCGGCTCGGTCAAGCCGAAGCAGCCGATCGCCTCGCCGCTGGCGAGGAGCGGCAGCCAGCGCGTGCGCTGCGCCTCGTCGCCGAACGCATGGATCGGGAACATCACCAGCGAGGACTGCACGCTCATCATCGAGCGGTAGCCGCTATCCACCCGCTCCACCTCGCGCGCCACCAGCCCATAGGCGACATAGCTCGCCCCGGCGCCGCCATACTCCTCCGGGATGGTGACGCCGAGCAGCCCCGCCTTGCCCATTTGGGCGAACAGCCCCGGGTCGGTGCGCTCCTCGCGATACGCCGCGATCACCCCCGGCAGCAACCGCTCCTGGGCGAACTGATGCGCGGTGTCGCGGATCATCCGCTCCTCCTCGGAAAGCTGCCCGTCCAGCCGGAACGGATCGCTCCAGTCAAACGGCGGCGCCTTGGCGGCTCTCACGGGGGTAGCGATCGGCGTGGTGACGTTCATAGCTTCATTCCCGAAAACGAAGACAGGCCTTCTTTTTTGAAAAAAAGAAGCAAAAACTTTTATTCGATAAGGCCGGCCGGCCCTACCAGAGACTCAACGGGTAGAAGTTTTTTGGTTCTTTTTTTCAAAAAAGAACCGCTTCCATCCTAGCCCCAAACCTGCCGATACAGCGCCTCGATCTCCGCCGCCACCGGCACCCTCGGATTATTGCCCGGCGAGCCCGAGGCCAGCGCCTGCTCCGCCATCAGCGGCAGCGCTGCAAACCACGCGCCCTCGTCGAGGCCGTAGGCGCGCGGGCTCGGCACGTCCAGCTCGTCATTAACCTGCCGCAGCGCCTCCACCAGCCGCGCCGCCGCCGCCTGGTCCCCCTCGTCCGCCGGCGCGATCCCCATCACCCGCGCGCACTCGGCATAACGCGGCAGGTCGCCCGGCGCCGACCACGCCGTCACCACCGGCAGCAGCATCGCGTTCGACAGCCCGTGCGCGACGTGGAACCGCGCCCCGATCGGCCGGCTCATGCCATGCACCAGCGCCACCGACGCGTTGGAAAACGCGATCCCCGCCTGGCTCGCCCCCAGCATCATGCCCTCCCGCGCCGCCCGGTTGCCCGGCTCGGCGCAGACGGTGCGCAAATTGGCCCAGATCAGCGTCATCGCCGACAGCGCCATGCTGTCGGTGAACGCGTTCGCCCGCCGCGACACGTAAGCCTCGATCGCATGCGTCAGCGCGTCGATGCCGGTGTCCGCCGTCAGCCGCCGCGGCTTGCTCAGCGTCAGCTCGTAGTCGACGATCGCGATCTGGGGCAGGTAGGCGAGCCCCATGCACAGCATCTTCTCGTTCGTCGCCTCATCGGTGATCACCGTCACCCGCGACACCTCCGACCCGGTGCCCGCCGTCGTCGGTATGGCGACGATCGGCAGCCCCGCCCGGTCCTCCTGGTGCGGCGCGCGCAGCTCGCGCATCGCGCCGCCGCGACGCGCCAGCACCGCAACCGCCTTGGCGGTGTCGATCGGGCTGCCGCCGCCAAACCCGATCACGCAGTCATGCTCGCCCTCGGCGACAAAGGCGACGGCGGCATCCACCGAAGCGGCGGTCGGGTCCGAGACAGCCTCGGCGAACACCCGCCACTCCAGATCCGCCCCGGCCAGCACTGCCTCCAATGTGGCCAGCGCCCCGTTATCCGAGAGGAACGGGTCGGTAATCACCAGCGGCCGGTGTAGCCCGAGCTGCGCCAGCGCGCCCGGCAGCTCGGCCAGGGCGCCGCTACCGATACGCATCAGACGAGGCAGGGAAATCGCGGACATGAAGCAGAGAAAAGGCCGGAGAGAAGAGGAAGGCAAGGGGCTTGCGCCTTGTCCTCACCATGGGCCGCGCCCCAGGACCGGCAGACATGCATGCCACGGCCGGGCCGCAATCTAGAGACATGCTGAGTTGTGTCTTGCCTTGTCTAAATCTCCGCCGTTAACACGCCGCTCACCCTATGAGACTAACCCGATGGATACTCAGCAGCCGCTCGACGTCGCCACGCCGTCGCTGATCGACCCGCTGGCGCCGAGCCTGTTCCACGAGGCCTGGTGGCTCGACGCCGCCATGCCCGGCCACGAGGCCGTCACCGTCACCGCCGGCAACCGCACCGTCGGCCGCCTACCGTTCCGCCGCCACCGCCATCTCGGCCTGCCGGCAAGCATCCTGCCGGGCCTCGTCCCCTTTCTCGGCCCGGCCCTGGCGCCTGTCTCCGGCAGCCCGGTGAACCAGGCGCTGCATCGGCATCAGCTCACCCGCGAGCTGATCGCCCAGCTACCTCGGCTCGCCTGCTTCAGCCAGCGCCTGCACCGCGACACGCCCGACGCGCTGGCCTTCCAGCAGCTCGGCTTCGCCGTTGAGACCATCTTTACCTACGAGATCGAGCCCGCCCCGCTGCCACTGCTCTGGCGCGCCATGCGCGACAAGACCCGCAACGTCATTCGCCGCGCCGAAGAGACGACAACCCTCGTCGACCTTGAGCCGGCCGCCTTCGTCCGTCTCTACGCCGAGAACCTCGGCCGGCGCGGCGGCGCCCGGAACACCATGTTCGCCGCCAACGGCCACCCGGTGTTCGACGCCGCGCTGTCGCAGAACCGCGGCCGCCTGCTCGCCGCCCGCGACAAGAGCGGCGCCATCGCCGCCGCCATCTTCTACGCCTGGGACAGCCAGGTCACCCACTACATCCTCACCACCCGCCATCCGGACGCCCATAACGGCGTCGTCAGCCGGCTGATCTGGCACGCCATCGGCGAGTCCGCCGCCGCCGGCCGGGTGTTCGACTTCGGCGGCGTCGGCACCCACGGCAGCGTGCTGTTCTACACAGCGTTCGGCGGCGAAGTCCGCCCGCGCTACCTGGTACGCCGCCGCACTGACACCTACCGCCTGGCCCAGCTCATAGTCAGACGGGCTTCGACATTACGGAGACAAAAGTAAGGGTTCCTTTTTGAAAAAAGAACCAAAAAACTTCTTTTCAAAAGGTAGTCCTGCCAACCACCTTCATTGGACAAAAGTTTTTTGCTTCTTTTTTTCAAAAAAAAAGCTCTTCCTACCCCCCGCTGATCGCCAAGGCCACCGCCTCCGCCACCCGTATGCCGTCAACCCCCGCCGACAGGATGCCTCCGGCAAACCCGCCGCCCTCGCCTGCCGGATACAGCCCCGGCGTGTTGGTGCTCGCGAGATCCGCCCCACGGCTGATCCGCACCGGCGACGAGGTCCGCGTTTCCACCCCGGTCAGCACCGCGTCCGCCATCGCGAACCCTGGTATCTGCCGCTCGAAGCGCGGGATCGCCTGTCGGATCGCCGCCGTCACGAACTCCGGCAGGCAGGTCGCGAGGTCCGCCGGCCGCACCCCTGGCTGATAGGACGGCACCACGTCGCCCAACGCCACGCTCGGCCGCCCGGCCAGGAAGTCGCCCACACGCTGCGCCGGCGCCCGATAGTCGCTGCCGCCCGCGGCAAACGCCGCCGCCTCCCAATGCCGCTGCAGCGCATACCCCGCCAGCGCCGGGTCGCCGCCTGCCGGAAAGTCCGCCGGCTGCACGCCGACGACGATCCCCGCATTGGCGTTGCGCTCGGCGCGCGAATACTGGCTCATCCCGTTGGTCGCCAGATGCCCCGGCTCACTCGCCGCCGCCACCACCTGCCCGCCCGGACACATGCAGAACGAGTACACCGACCGCCCAGCCGACTCGCCGTCACAATGATGCACCAGCTTGTAATCCGCCGCCCCCAGCCGCTCGTGCCCGGCAAATCCGCCAAAGCGGGCGCGGTCGATCAGCCCCTGCGGATGCTCGATCCTCACCCCGATCGAGAACGGTTTGGCCTCCATCGCCACCCCGTCGCCGCGCAGCGCCGCGACCGTGTCGCGCGCGCTGTGCCCCACCGCCAGCACCACGTGACGCGCCTCCACCACCTCGCCAGAGTGCAGCCGCACGCCGCGCACCGCCCGTCCCGCCTCCAGCGCCAGCCCGACCACCCTCACCCCGAACCGATATTCGCCGCCCAGCGCCTCGATCGTCGCCCGCATCCGCTCCACCATCGAGACCAGCCGGAAGGTGCCGATATGCGGCTTGGCCAGCGTCAGGATTTCCGCCGGCGCTCCGGCAGCGACGAACTCGCTCAGCACCCGCCGCCCCAGCCGCAGCGGGTCGCGTATGCCGCTCCACAGCTTGCCGTCCGAAAACGTCCCTGCCCCGCCCTCGCCGAACTGCACGTTGCTCTCCGGGTCGAGCACCCCACGCCGCCATAGCCCCCAGGTGTCGCGCGTGCGCACCCGCACCGGCTGGCCGCGCTCCAGGATGATCGGCCGAAACCCCATCCTGGCCAGCATCAGCCCGGCGAACAGCCCGCACGGCCCGGCGCCGATCACCACTGGCCGCTCGCCTCCCGCCGGTGCCCGCGCCACGAAGTTGTACTCGAGCGAAGGCGCCGGCAGGACGCCCGGCCGCGCCGCCAGCCCGGCGCCATCCTCCACCGCAACGTCCAGCGTATACACCAGGCAAATCGCCGACCGCTTGCGCGCGTCATAGCCGCGCCTGGCCACCTGAACCTGCCGCAGCCGCCCGACCCCCACCCCAAGCCGCGTCGCCGCCGCCTCGCGCAGCGCCGTCTCGTCATGGTCGAGCGGCAGCTTCAGCTCGGTCAGGCGCAGCATCGTGGTCATGCGGCCGATATAGGCGCGGCATCGAGCAAGGGCGAGGCTTTGCCTCGCGCTCCAGCAAGAGGCTTCGCCTCCTGCACCTCCACCAGGGGCGCGCCGCCCCTGGACCGGCACATGTTTATCGAAGTTGAATTTGATAGACGATGAGACTGACTTGGTTGATGTTTCAGACTTTAGACAAAGGACCAGTTTTGCCTTACACACGCATCACGTTTCCAAGCACTGTTTCACTACCGCAGCTCGTCGAGTGGAACAAGCACCTTTGGCTAGCCTCAAACGAGCTTGAAGTTAGGATAGATTTCTCGAACACGCGTTTCTTTACGCCCTTTGCAATGATGTTCATTGTGCATCAGCTGGAGCATTACAGATCAAAATTAAAGCAGCAATTCTAATTCTTGAAAACTATAAGCATTTAAGTTGGCCGGAGCGTATGGCGTTTTTTTCTACCTTAGGCACCGGAGTACTCGGCGGCTCTAACTCGCCGCGTCCGAATGCTGTGGAGCCGCAATCGGAAAGTTTTCTACCAATTACGACGCTAACTACAGCTGACTTTAAGCAAAAGAATGGAAGAGGGTTAGTTGAACTAAACGAGGCTATCGATCATGAGGCGCAGATACTCACGCGTACACTGACACACTTAGGGTCTGGTTATATATTTGACGTTGTTCAGTATTCGCTTAGAGAGATTATGCGTAATGTCTTTGAACATAGTGGTTCTTTGAACCTACACTATTGCGCTCAATATTGGCCCTCAACAAAGACCGTTGAGTTGATAATCTCTGATTGTGGTATGGGAATATATAATTCTCTCGTCCTTAATCCTTCATTTAAGAATCTTGCTCCGCGAGACGCGCTACATTTTGCTTGTCTACCTGGAGTATCGGGTAATGCGGAGGCGATGAGAGAGCGAGCGAGTCCTAATCCTTGGCGCAACAGCGGTTACGGGCTCTACATGACTAGTCGCCTGTGCAGAAATGATGGTGACTTTTTAGTAATTAGCAGTGACAAAGCTTTATCTTTGAACCACTCAGGAAAATCTGATTTTTCCATACAGAATCTTCGAGGTACTCTTATAAGGTTGCACTTAAAACTCCATGAGGTTGAGACACTGCGATCTGCGCTTGCACGATACACTGTGGAAGGTAAGACGATTTCTGAGGACATTCGCGGCGCAAAGGTCCTAGAAGCATCGGCAGCATCGCAGATGCTACGACGCGATTTTCTTAAAGCAGGCAAATCCCTTAGCTAAGTAACATCAGTTCAGCACGAAAGATAAAACGTCGTCCTAGAAACAAAGCTTAGTGAAGCGAGTTGAGATGTCGGCCATCCTACCACAGACACTAAGTTGCTCTTATTCGCGAGTGAAATGTGTCTAAATGGAAGGACGCGGTCACTTCCGCCACTTTATCCTCCAACCCAATCCGCTCGAGCGGCGTGCAGTACATCATCCCTTCCGTTGATTCTGCTCATGAACCGCCTGAATAGCGCCGCTCGCCCACATCCTCGTAAGCGGGTGACTAAAACCCGTTGCCGTGTTGCCGTCGCCGTCTTAACGCTGCTCGCCGGACTCCTGATCGCCGTCGCCCTGCCTCCCTCCGGCACCGTGCGAACCACCATCGACATCGCCGCCCCGCCGTCACGCGTCTGGGCCGTGCTCGCCGACACCGCCGCCTGGCCCGCCTGGAACCCCGAGATCTCCGCCCTGCACGGCCCGCTCGTCCCCGGCGCCCGCGTCGAAATCCACGAGGGCGCCGGCGACGACGAAATGGTCTTCCACCCCGTCCTCCGCACCGTCGAGCCGGGCCATGAGCTGAGCTGGCGCGGCCATATCCTGATGCCGCACCTCTTCGACGTCCTGCACGCCTTCACCCTCGCGCCCACGCAGGCCGGCGGCACCCGCTTCACCCAGTCCGAGCAAGTCCGCGGCGTGCTGCTCTGGTTCTACGACGTCGAGCAGCTCCGCCCCTCGTCGAACGCCATGAACCTCGCCCTCAAGGCTCGCGCCGAGCAATCTTGAAGAGGGCCCGGGGGCAAACTTCAAACGGTCGGGGGTCTGGGGCCCCAGGCCCCAGCGGGTCCAGGGCAGCGCCCTAGCCTTCCTCACTTCACCCAGGACCGTCAATCCCTCATTCTGCCCCCGCCATGTCCCGCCTGCCGCCCCTCACGCGCTGCCTGAACTGCGCCACCCCGCTCGCCGGCGGCTGGTGCCATCGCTGCGGCCAACGCGCCGAGCCCAATCATCGCTCGCTGCGCCACATCGCCGCTGAGCTGGTCGAGATTCTCACCGACGCCGACGGCCGCCTCTGGCGCACCCTGCGCCGCCTCGCCCTGCAGCCCGCCCGCCTCACCACCGACTATCTCGATGGCCGCCGCGCCGCCGAGCTGCCGCCGCTGCGCCTGTTCTTCATCGCCCTGGTGCTGTTCTTCGCCCTCGGCGGCGTCCACGTCGGCACCAGCGACCTGCACCCGATCACCGTGCCGCCCGCGCGCCTCGCCGCCCAGATGGCGAGCCTGCACCTGCCCGCCCGCCTGCAGCGCCTGTTGGTCGCCCGTATTGAGCACGCCGCCGCCGACCCGCGCGCCTACCTCGACATCCTGCGCGACTGGGCCCAGCGCTTCGCCGTGCTGCTGCTGCCGCTCGCCACCGTTCTGCTGTCGCTGATCTTCGTGCTCGACCGCCGCCACAGCGTCTTCGACCACACGATCGTCGCCCTGCACTCGCTGACCGTCACCCTGCTGCTGCTCACCGTCAGCGTGCTGGCCAACCGCCTGAACGGCGCCGCCGGACTGCCCTTCCTGCTCGCCATCCCGCTGCACCTGTTCCTGCACCTGCGCGGCGTCTACGGCACCGGCAGACTCGCGACGCTGCTGGCCATGGCCCTGCTCGCCGCCGGCACCCTGATCGGCATCACGCTGCTCGCGCTTGGCCTGGTTGGCGTTGGCCTGCTGCTCAACGGCGGCTGATGCCGATCACCCGTCCAAACCTCGCCGACCCGGCGACCCGTGCCGCCCGCCGCGCCCTGCTTGCCGAGCCGCACGCCGCCCCGCTCGCCGCCTATGTCGAGGGACTGCGCCGTGCCACGCCGCACTACGTCCCCGACATCGACCCGCTCGACGGCGGCACCGCCACCCGGCTGCTGTTCATCCTCGAAAAGCCCGGCCCACGCGTCGTCCCGCCCGCCGGCTCCGGCTTCGTCAGCCGCGACACCGATGACCCCACGGCGCGCGCCATCGACGCCTTCATGCGCGAGGCCGGCATCCCCCGCGCGGCAACCCTGCTGTGGAACACCTGTCCCTGGTGGACCGGCGCCATCGCCACCTCGCCTGCCGAGTTCCGCGCCGGCGCGGCCACCCTGCCGTCGCTGCTCGCCCTGCTGCCGCAGCTCGCCGCCGCGGTCCTGGTCGGCAACGCCGCCTCTCGCTACGCCGAGCCGATGCTGCCGGCCGTTCTGCCGCGCTTTCGCACCGTGCATCCAGGCGGCCAAGCCCGCGCCGGACCAGCCAGCGCGGAGCGCTGGCGACTGATACCGAGCATCTGGCGGCGGGCTTGGCTCGCCTCCAGCGCCGCTACTGCCTGCGTTCAGCGTGACAGGAAGGAAGTCATCCTTTTTTGAAAAAAAGGATCAAAAAACTTTTGTTCATTTAGCTTTGCGACACCGAAGAAAGCGTTTGCTTCTTTTTTCAAGAAGAAGCGCTTTCCTTATCCGACCGACGCGAAATATGCCGCCACCGGTCCGGTCAGCCGCAGCCCACGCGCCTCGCCTGGCGAGACCAGCCTTGCCGCGACGATCTCCCGCCCGTCGAGCCGCAGCCGCGGCAACTGGTCGAGCGACAGCTCGAACATGTGCACCCGCTCCTGCCGGCCATCCCACACGCCGCACTCGATCGGGCCCGGCCGCAGCGCGCTGTCGCCAAGTGCTGCGACGTCGACGCCGATCTCCTCGACCATCTCGCGCCGTGCCGCCGCCATCGGCTGCTCGCCCGCATGCACTCCGCCGCCAGGAAAGTTCCACGCCCGCCGATACGAAGAGCGCAGCAGCAGCACCTGCCCGCCGACATGCATCGCCACCAGCGCGCCCTGATGCTGCGGCTTTCGCATCCGCCACCAGATCCGAGCCAGCGAGAACCCGACCAGCAGCGCCAGTCGCCACGCCCGATCGAGCAGGGAAGCCCGGCTAGCGAGGAAGGCGTCCTGCATCAGCTCACCCGACCCGGCTTGCCAGGTCCCGGCGCGCCTCCGACAGCGATCGCCGCACCACCTTGTCCACCGGTCCGCGCAGCACCGTGAACGTCGTCGTCCCGTCCGCCTGCCGCTCGAAACGCAGGTCGAACTCGTCCTTGCCCAGCAGCAGCTCGCTCAGCGTGAGGTCCGGCAGCCACTCCGGCAAGTGCGGGTCCACGTAGAGCAGGCCCGCCGGCGCGTCTGGCGAGAGGCCCAGCATCGCTGTGACCAGCGAAAACACCGAGCCCGCCGCCCAGGCCTGCGGCACGTTGGCGCCGAGATACTGCACCGGAAAGCTGGTCTCCGTGCGCTGCAGCCCGGCATAGAGCTCCGGCAGCTGATGCAGCGCGAAGAACCCCCCAGCCCGCGCCACCCCAAGCGCCACCTCGGCCGCCTCGTCGTCGAAGCCGTAGCGGCGAAAGCCATGCGCGATGATGCCGTTGTCGTGCGGCCACACCGAGCCGTTCTGATACGAATACGGATTGAACGCGCGGTGCTCGGCCGACAGCGTGCGGATCCCCCAGCCCGACCACATGTCGTCCGCCAGCAGCCGCCGCACCACCGCCTCGGCCCGATGCTCCGGGATCAGCCCCGACCACAGGCAGTGCCCCGGGTTGGAGGCGACCGAGAGCACCTTCTTCTTCTCGCCGTCGAGCGCAAAGGCGTAGAAGCCCAGCTCCTCGTCCCAAAACGCTGCCTCGAACCGCTGGGCCAGCAGCCGCGCCTTGCCGCGCAATCGGGCGGCGTCCTCGCCTCGTCCCAGCGCATCATACACCACCGCCATCCGCAGCCAGGCGTCGTAGGTGTAGCCCTGCAGCTCGACCAGCGCCTTCGGGTCGCGCACCTTGGTGCCGTCCGGATACAGCACGCCGTCGCCGCTGTCCTTCCAGGATTGGTTCTCAAGCCCGTTCTTCGACTTCGTCTGATATTCCTGGAAGCCGTCGCCGTCTTGGTCGCCGTAACGATCGATCCACTCGAGGCAGCGCTCCGCGACCGGCAGGTGCTGGCGCAGCACCGCCTTGTCGCCGGTCACCATCCAGAGCTGGTGCAGCACGATCAGCCACAGCGCCGTCGCATCCGCCGTGCCGTAATACGGCGTGTGCGGAACGAGCTTGAAGTGCGCCAGCTCGCCGCGCCGCATCTCGTGCAGAATCTTACCAGGCTGCGCGTCCCGCCAGTCGTCCATCTCGGTCGCCTGGTAGCGCCCGAGCAGCTCGAGCGCGCCGCGCGCGAAACCAGGATAGATCAGGCTCGTCTGCATCGACACGATCAGGCTGTCGCGTCCGAACAGCGCCACGAACCACGGCAGCCCCGCCGCGGGCACCAGCTCCACCGGATCCTCCGCCTCCGCTCCCTCGGCGAAGTTCCGCGTCAGCGCCTGCGTGCCGCCGCCCTTCTGGTCGTCCTGAAAGCGCGGCGTCAGCGGCAGCCGCAGCGCGCCCATATCGTCCACCGCCCGGTGATACAGCAGCTCAAAGCCGTCATTGGAGGAGCGCGCCTTGGCGACCTTGGTGCGCCAGGCAAGCAGCCGCTTGTTCAGTCGGCTGTCCAGGCACGCGTCGATCGGCGTCTCCGGCGCCCCGAGATAGCCATGCTCGTCGCCCGGCTCGTAGGTGAGATAGGCGGTCCAGCTCGCTCCCGGCGCAATCCGCACGTCGAATGTAATCCGCCCATTGGCATAGGCGACGACGCCATGGTCGCGCGCCCGTACTCGCAGGCTGCGCATGAAGTCCTGGTTGCAGTACGTCGTCGTCAGGCACGCGCTCGCCTCGTCCCACACGGTGGTGATCCGCCCGCGCCGCACGATGCGCTGCGCCTTCACCTCAAAGATGTCGGCAAAATCCGACCGCACGACGATCTCGAGATTGAAACAGACCTCCGTGCCGCCGTAATTGGCAATCGAGAGGTCCTCGCGCACCCCTCCATCCACCTGCCGCCCGATCGCCAGGTTCAGCGTCTTGGCAGCGACCTCGCCCTCCATCGTCAGGAAGGCCCGGTTCTGCAGGAATACCCGGGCGGCGCAGAATGTCACCGCGCCGGCATTGAGCAGCACCCAAGGCTCGCCATTGGCATACACCTGCCAGCTCGAGAGCAGGCGCGTGTCGTCATGGTAGAAGCCCTTGTCGCTCGGCCACAGGATCTGCCCGTCCTCCTCGGTCAGCAACACCGCGCCGGCGGCATGGATCGCAATCTGCGGCGGGCCTACAGTAATCTCTAGGGCCATGCGTTTCGTCTCCGGGAAGGCAAGCGCTTCTTTTTTGAAAAAAAGAAGCAAAAAACTTCAATCCGTATTGTTGGTGCTGACCGTTGAAGCAGACGGCCTTTAGGACAACAGTTTTTTTGTTCTTTTTTTCAAAAAAGAACATCTTTCTTGACTTGCAAAACCGATCGCTGCCGGTGCCGCCTCGTCCGCCATCAGACATCCCCCTGCCGGCCGCCGGCCCGCCGTTTCGAACGTAACGCCTCAGACCGTCCCCCGATGCACCATCAGGTTCGGCAGCGTTGCGCTCGAGCGCGCCGGCAGTCAGCTTGTTGGCGGCGCTGCGGTCGTAGAGCGCGTCGAATGCAGACGCCCTAAGCCTGCCTCTGCCAAGTCTGAGTCGAAGGCGGGAGCCTCAAGCGAGGAAACCGCGCGGTGAAGATCGTGCCCTGCAGGTCAGAGGACGTCACCTCGATGGTTCCCCCATGGGCAACGACGACTTCCTTGGTGATGTACAACCCCAAGCCGAGATTGTCCGATGTTGAGAGGTTACTTTCGTCTGGCAGCCCGCGGGTCAGCGGATCGAAGATCATGTCCATCTTGTCGGGCGAGATCGGCAGTCCATCGTTGCCGACGGTCACCGTCACGGCGTCCACGCTGCCCGCGACGCCGACGCGTATCGGCGATCCTTTGAAGCCATACTGGGCGGCGTTGCCCAGCAGGTTCGAGAACACCTGGCCGACCCGGGCCTTATCACACTCACCCAGCAGATCCCCCGACAGGCTCAGCTCGATGGTGCGACTTGGATGCACGACGCGTGTCTCATCGACAATCTGCTGAGCGACAAATCCCAGGTTCATCATCGCGCGAACGACCGGAAGCCCGGCGCCGAAGCGTGCGCGGGTAACATCGAGCAAGGTGCTGATCAGCTCGCCCATGCGCCGCGCGCCTTCGAGCATGTTCTTGGTCAGCATCGTCTGGCGCTCGCTCAGCTTGCCCATATGCAAGCTAAGCTCCGCCGATAACATGATCGCCTGAACCGGACCGCGAAGGTCGTGCCCAGTATCCCGACGACCAGGTTCTTCGATTGGGCGACCTTCTTCACGTCGAAATTGACGGACTCGGCGAGTTTCTAATCGATCGACTCATTGAACCTGGTCATGTCGGCGATGTCCTGAGCATCGAACGCGGGGCCGGTCCTGTTCCAAAGTCTTAAGACGCTCGCCCGCAGCGCTCGATATTCCGAGGCCATTTGGCCGATGTCAAAGCCTCCTGCAAGTCGCAACGCGGCGTGTGTTTGCGCCGCGGTGTTTATCTCGTCTTTAAGTCCGTGCGATTTCACTTCCCTCTCGCCAGGCGTTTGCGCCTTCTCCATGTCAGGCCCGATGAATTCGACGATCTGATGGATGTGGTCACGCGACGCCTGCGGCGTCATCCCTCCAGCGGCGGGGCAGCCGCGCCAGTGGCGCCTGTACGCGTTAAACGGTCTGCTCGCGCTCGATCTCGCGAGCGAGGGATCCACCTGCTCGTCAGCCGCCGATTCGTCGACCCCGCGCCATAGCGTCCAGAGGTGCCGGCGATGACGGTAAAGCTCGCACTCACCGTCTCCTCGGCGGCCCCATGCCTTGTGTCGTTTCGTTTCCGTCGCACGAGCTGCCCGAAGCGACACGTCGACCGTGTGCTCTCCGTGCCCGAGCAGCAGAGCCGATGAGACGCCGCATCGACGCTCGTCCCGCCAGCACGACGCCAGGAGCGTTGACGAGGCTGGATCAGCGGCTCAACAGCATCACGTCAGACCCACCAAGGGCGGCTGGGCAAGGTTGATGGTCGTCTGTGACCGAGCGCAATCGACGCGCTGGCTGGGGGACCTGGATTCGAACCAAGGCTTTCCGAGTCAGAGTCGGAAGTTCTACCGCTAAACTATCCCCCAATCGCCCGGACCGCCACGCGGCTAAGACGACAGTCCCGTCGAACGGGGAGCCCGCGTAGCACGCGGCGACGCGGCGTGGCAACCCGAGCCGCAGGTGAGGCTTGCCCATTTGCGTCAACCGAGTGACTGTATCCGCTTTCGTGCGCGGAGCCGCTGCAGGGTGGTCAACATCGCCGAACACCTGCCCGATCGCCCCTTCGGCCAGCCCCGCCGGTCGGCGCTGCGCGACCCGCGCTGCTTCGCCGCCCTCGACCTTGGCACCAGCAACTGCCGCCTGCTGATCGCCGCTCCCGAGGCGGACGGCTTTCGCATCGTCGACAGCTTCAGCCGCACTGTCCGGCTCGGTGAGGGCCTGCACGGCAGCGGTGTGCTCGCCGCCGCGGCGATGGAGCGCACCCTGGAGGCGCTGGAGACCTGCGCCGCTCGTCTGCGCCGGCGCGAGGTTCGCGGCCTGCGCGCCGTCGCCACCCAAGCCTGCCGCCAGGCCAGCAACTCCGGCGCCTTCCTCGCCCGGGTGCGCGTCCAAACGGGCCTTGCCATCGACGTGATCAGCACCCGCGAGGAGGCCGAGTTGGCGCTCGAGAGCTGCGCCGCCCTGCTCGCGCCCGACGCCCGCCGCGCCCTGCTGTTCGACATCGGCGGCGGCTCCACCGAGCTCGGCTGGGTGCGCCTGGCCGCGCCGGGTGCGACGCCGGGCACGCAGTCTCCATCGCTGATCGGCTATGCCAGCCTGCCGGTCGGCGTGGTCTCGCTCGCCGAACGCTTCGCCCAGACGCTGTTCACTCCGTCCGGCTTCGCCGCCATGGTGCGCGACGTCACCGCCCGTCTCGCCGACTTCGAGCGCGTCCACTGCATCGGCCGCGAGCTGCGCCTCGGCGGTGTCCAGCTGCTCGCCACCAGCGGCGCCGCGACCACGCTCGCCGGCGTCGCCCTCGGCTTGCCGCGCTACAGCCGCCCGCTGGTCGACGGTGCGGTGCTGAGCGATGGGGCGATCCAGGCCGCGCTGACCTGCCTGCTCCGCCTCGCCGACGAGGGCGGCCAGGCCGGGCTTGCCAGCCATCCCTGCGTCGGCCCGGAACGCGCCGCCATGCTGATGCCCGGCTGCGCCATCTTCCGCGCCATCCACTCGGTCTGGCCCGCCGCCACCGTCACCGTCGCCGATCGCGGCCTGCGCGAGGGCATGCTGCTGCGCATGATGCGCGCCGGCCTGGCCCGCCCATTGCGCGGTTCCGGCCACGCCCGAATCCGCCAGCCCGGTCATCCACCGGCACGATAAGAAAGCAGTTCTTTTTGAAAAAAGAACCAAAAACTTCTGTCAGATAAGAGCACACTGCCAAGCGGACGGAAGTTTTTTGCTTCTTTTTTTCAAAAAAGAAGCGCTTGCCTGCCCGCCTCGCCCAATCATGCTACAAGCCGCCATGGCCTCCAAGCTCACCGCCCGCGGCACCAGCGTCTCGCTCCGCCACGCCCGCAAGCACAGCACCGCCTCGCAGGCCTGGCTGCGCCGCCAGCTCAACGACCCCTACGTCGCCGCTGCCCGTGCCCAGGGCTGGCGCTCGCGCGCCGCTTTCAAGCTCATCGAGCTCGACGAGAAGTTCAGCCTGCTCCGCCCTGGCCTGCGGGTGCTCGACCTCGGCGCCGCCCCCGGCGGCTGGAGCCAGGTTGCCGCCCGCAACGGCGCCAGCCACATCATCGGCCTCGACCTGCTGACCATCGACACCATCCCCGGCGCCACCATGCTGCAGGGCGACTTTACCGACCCCGCCATGCCCGCCCGCCTCACCGCCGCCATGGGCGGACCCGCCGACGTCGTGCTGTCCGACATGGCCCCCAACACCACCGGCCACGCCGCGACCGACCACATCCGCATCATCGCGCTGGCCGAGCTCGCCCTTGACCTCGCCCTGCAAATTCTCGCCCCCGGCGGCGCCTTCGTCGCCAAGGTCTTCCAGGGCGGTTCCGAAAAGCAGATGCTTGTATCACTCAAGCAGGCCTTCACCAGCGTCAAGCACGCCAAGCCGCCGTCCAGCCGCAAGGAAAGCAGCGAGCTCTACGTCGTGGCGCAAGGCTTCAAGAGGCAGGCGTAGGAGCTGACAGTCTTGACGGAGCCCGCGCGGTCGACCTGACCTGCGCCGATGGTCGAGGGTCTGATCGACATCATCGGTTGGATCAGCGGCGAGTAGCCCGTACTAAAATCATCGAGCGCGATCCTCACGCCGAGCCGATGGAAATCGCCGAGAATTTTCAGCATGCGCAGGATGCTGTAGGAAGATGCACTCGGTGGATCCTGAACGACACCGCTGCGTGACATCCACCATCTCGCGCGTTGAAGAAAGCCGCGCCAGGACACTCGACTGAATACGCCGTGCTCTGGATCGACGGTCCCCTGTGATACTAGGAGCAAGTCGTTAACGCTTCACGAACAGCACGCTCAGACACCTGCATCGGAGCCTTGCCGCAACAAGCCGCTCATCCTCGCGCGCTATGAACGCGCGGCTGCACAAGACCGGCCGGTTCAATCATCAGCTATTCGGAAACACGCCCTCATCGGATGATGCGGATTAAGACCCGTTTAACCAACCTGCGGCAGACTAGGTCCTGAGGTGACATAAGGGTCGAGCATGCTTCAACGGGCCGGACGCGCGCGGATTGTTCCGCCTGGTCGGGAAGCGACCGCGGGTTGGTGGTTTACTCCGCTCGGGATCATCATCTGCATCGGCATGCTCTGCCTGAGCGCCGTTGTCGCCGTGAACGCGAGGCAGCACGCCTGGAAAGCCGCAGCGAAAGCGTCGGACAACCTGGCGACAACCCTCGAGAGAGACATCTCTCGCAACCTCGCCATATACGACCTGTCGTTGAAGGGCGTCATCGCGAACCTCGCGACGCCGGGCATATGGCAAGCCTATCCCGACGTCCGGCAAGCGGCGCTATTCGACAACTCGGCGGCTGCAGAACACCTCGGAGCGATCCTGGTTCTGGATGCACTCGGCAACATACGATTGGACTCACGCGCTTGGCCTCCGCGAACGGCAAACTATGCTGACCGCGAATACTTCAAGCTGCAGCGAGACCATCCCGAACTCGGCCTCTACATCAGCCGCCCGCTCATCAGCCGTTTGACTGGCCGTTACCAGTTGGTCTTAAGCCGCCGCATCAATCGAGCTGATGGCAGCTTTGGCGGCATTGTGCTCGGCGGCATGGAATTGTCTTACTTTCAGGACCTGTTCGATCAGCTCGATGTCGGGCCACACGGATTGTTATCCCTGATCAGGAGCGACGGCCATATCGTCGCCCACTACCCATTGAAGAGCCAAGACATCGACAAGGACATCAGCAGAAACCCCAACTTCAACTTGAGCCGGGATTCAAACGTCGGTTCATACGTGCGGAATGCCTACACCGACGGCATCAGGCGTCTATTTGCCTATCATCATGTCGGCGACTACCCACTCATCGTGTTTGTCGGCGTCGCCGTTGACGACATTTTTCTGCCTTGGCGCACAGAAACCCTTGTCATCAGCATGGCGCTGTTGGTGCTGTCAGGTATCACGATGGCGCTCAGCCTGCTGGTGCGTCGTGAGCTAACCTTGAGGTCGGCGGCGGAGGCGCAGCTCGCAGAATCGGCAAGCGTGCTGGCCGCCATGGCGCAGACGGACGGCCTCACAGGCCTGGCCAATCGTCGGCAATTCGACTACGTGCTGGAAACCGAGTGTCGTCGTGCCGGACGCGACGACTGGCAAGTCTCACTCCTCATCTTCGACGTCGACTTCTTCAAGCTCTTCAATGACGAGTATGGCCATCAGGCGGGCGACGCCGCCTTGCGGGCTGTGGCAGCCTGCATCAGCCGCTCAGCATTACGCCCGGGAGATCTGGGCGCCCGCTATGGTGGAGAAGAGTTCGCCGTCATCCTGCCGAGCACAGATCGACAGGGCGCGGAGTTGATCGGACAGCGTCTGCGAGAAGCCGTAGCGGATTTAAAGATCCCGCACATCAAGTCGCCGCACTACACGGTCACCCTCAGTGTGGGAGTGGCGACCATGCACCCATTTCGAACACCGAATGACCTCCCCTCAAGCCTTGTCAGAGAGGCCGACTTGGCGATGTATCAAGCAAAGAAACTTGGCCGTAATCGGGTAGTGTGCAGCGATCGGCGATGCCCAACTTCGCGTGAGCCGCCTGCCAACAGAGATTCGGCGCCAAGCATGCTTGAGGTGTCGCGATAACTATCGTGGTGCAGACATCCGCCAGGGGGGAGCAGAGACGTGGGCGATTGCGCGCACAACCAGCTGCGCATCATGTGCAAACCTGCAGAGCTTCGCCACCGAGCGTGCCATGCTGCCCTCGACACCCCTACGGACGCGCCGGATGAGGTCTGGAATACGCCGATGACGCTCAACGTCGACCGACACCGGCAGCTCATCCAGGCCCGTCGGCCGCACCTGACTGAACGCAGGGCCGGCACGATCATCACAGACCGGCTCGGCAACATCGGGGCGCCCAGCGACGGCGCCGCCGCCATAACCCATCTCGCCTCACCACGCGCCCGCTACATCCCCCCGGCCATCGTGCTCGCGGTCAACAGGGGCATGCGCTTCGCGGCCCCCGCCAACCCGGCGCAAACCGCCACCAACCCCCGCCAATGCTTGCCTCCCCGCCCAGCCCGCTCTACATCGAGCCGCCAGGGTCGAGCAGGACGCAGCGGATCATGGCACCATCAGACATTTCGGCCTTCCCCGCCATCGCCGAGGCGCTCACCTTCGACGACGTCCTGATCGTTCCCGCCTACTCCCAGGTCCTCCCCGCCGCCACCGACACCCGCACCGCGCTCACCCGCACCATCCGCCTCAACATCCCCCTGCTGTCGGCCGCCATGGACACGGTAACCGAGGCGCCGATGGCCATCGCCATGGCCCAGCAGGGCGGCATCGGCGTCATCCACAAGAACATGGACGTCGCCGACCAGGCCGCCGCCGTCCGCTCGGTCAAGAAGTTCGAGAGCGGCATGGTGGTGAACCCGGTCACCATCGCCCCCGACCAGACGCTGGCCGACGCCCGCGCCCTGATGCGCCAATACCGCATCAGCGGCATCCCCGTGGTCGAGCGCGGCCCAGGGCAGAACGCCGGCCGCCTCGTCGGCATCCTCACCAATCGCGACGTCCGCTTCGCCCAGGACCCGGGGCTGCGTGTCGACACGCTGATGACGCATGAAAACTTGGTCACCGTCACCGGCGCCGTCGCCCCCGATGAGGCCCGCGCCCTGCTGCACCGCCACCGCATCGAAAAGCTGCTGGTGGTCGACGAGGCCTATCGCTGCGTCGGCCTGATCACCGTCAAGGACATGGACAAGGCCATCACTCACCCGCTCGCCAATAAGGACGAGCTCGGCCGCCTGCGCGTCGCTGCGGCCACCGGCGTCGGCCCGGACGGCTTCGCCCGCGCCACCGCCCTGATCGAGGCCGGCGTCGACGTCGTCGTCGTCGACACCGCCCATGGCCACAGCGCCGGCGTCCTCGCCGCCGTCGCACGCATCAAGCAGCTCTCCAACGCCGTCCAGATCATCGCCGGCAACGTCGCCACCCCCGAAGGCGCGCTCGCCTTGATCGAGGCGGGCGCCGACAGCATCAAGATCGGTATCGGCCCCGGCTCGATCTGCACCACCCGCGTCGTCGCCGGCGTCGGCGTGCCGCAATTCTCCGCCGTGCGCGAGACCGCGGCCGCCTGCCGCGACCACGCAGTCCCCTCCATCGCCGATGGCGGCGTGCGCACGTCGGGCGACATGGTTAAGGCGATCGGCGCGGGTGCGGACTGCGTCATGGTCGGCAGCCTGCTCGCCGGCACCGACGAGGCGCCCGGCGAAACCTTCCTGTATCAGGGCCGCTCCTACAAATCTTATCGTGGCATGGGCAGCCTCGGCGCCATGGCCCTCGGCTCCGCCGATCGCTACTTTCAGCAGGACGTCACCGACAGCCTCAAGCTGGTCCCCGAAGGCGTCGAAGGCCGCGTCGGCTACAAAGGCCCCGTCTCCGCCGTCGTCCACCAGCTCGTCGGCGGCCTGCGCGCCGGCATGGGCTACACCGGTGCAGCCACCATCGCCGACCTGCAAACCACCACGAAGTTCCGGCGCATCACCGGCGCCGGCCTCCGCGAAAGCCACGTCCACGACGTCGCCATCACCCGCGAGGCGCCGAACTACCGGCAAGATTAAGCAAAGCGAGGGCTCTACCCTCGACCCATTCCTGCCAACCAGTCAGGGAACCTGGCCTTTGATGGGTCAAGGGCAAAGCCGTTGCCTTGCCTGCTTCCTCTCGACCGCTTCAGGACGACGGCCAGTCTCCGAGCACTTTGCGCGTGCCGGTCTGCGAGGCGTCGACCGCGTCCTCGATGAACTGCGCGAGGCGAACGGCATGCGCAAACTTAGCCGCAACGGCTGTTCCTCCGGCGATGTCATCGCGTAGATCAGCGTAGGTTGCACCGACGTTCAGCCCTGCGTCGGACAGCGATGCCAATTCCCCTTCGTCCACCGGCTGAACATCACCATTGACCAGCAAACGCAGCCGCCCCGATTGAACGCCGCGCGGGGCACCGCCTTCGAGCGCGAGCACGCCGATGTCGCCAACGATGTCGAACCGGAACGGCGTGCCAGACGGACGCCCGCCCGCAATCTCTGCCGAGAGCGCCGCTCCACAGCACAGCCGGGCCTGCACCAGAAGATGATCGTACGTCCGCCTCCGCTGCGACGGCCCGTCGCCGATCCGGATCTCGGCATACTGGGTGGTCGCCAGTGCCGTAAACTCCGCAACGCCGCCGAGCAAGGCGATGGCCAGGTCGATCGTGTGCGCCGATTGAATGGTGATGAGAGTGACGCCGTTTGCGGGATCCTCGGTGTAGGCAACCGCAGGGTCCGTGTTCGGCCCGAACCCCGCCGTGGTCGAAATGATCCTCGCACTCAGCGGCCGCCCGATCACGCCGGCTCCCAGCAGCTCGCGGGCACGGCGCACGGCAGGGTTTGCACGTGCCTGCAGACCGACCGCGGCATGCACGCCAGCCGCTTCTGCCGCCTGCGCCAGTTGCCGGCTCTCCTCGACGTCGAGCCCGAGCGGATACTCGCAATACACGTGCTTGCCCGCCGCCACGGCGGCGAGAACAAGGTCGCGATGCGCCGGCAACGTGACTGCGACCGTGACCAGGTCGATGTCCGGATCGCAGAATAGGTCGGCAGCATCGCCGTAGGCCTTGTCCACGCCGAACGCGCGCGCGGCGGCGTCCGCCGAGCGCTGCGTCTTGCCTGCGACAGCCGCGAGCTCGAGGCCCTCCAGCGCCTGCAGGGCCGGCACGTGAGACTCCCTTGCCCAACCCCCGTCCGGGTTGGCGCCGATCAACCCGACCCGCACTGTCTTGCCCATGGTCGCTCTCCTTGCCTGCTTCGGCGTCAATTTCGGGCGCCTTGCGATCACTGAGAACATTGTCTAACTGCTCAATGCAGGGATGAAGAACGCCTCACCATCGGGCAGCCCAAGCCTTGCCGCCCTCCAGGCATTCGTGTCCGTTGCGCGCCTCGGCAGCTTCCGCCAAGCCGCCGGTGAGCGAGGTGTCAGCGCCTCGGCGTTCAGCCACGTCATTCGGGGGCTGGAGGAAACGCTGGACGTCCGCCTGTTTCACCGTACCAGCCGCAGCGTCGGGCTGACGCAGGCCGGCCGCGAACTGCTCGAAAAGCTGGGGCCGGCCCTCGGCGAGTTGACCGAGGCCTTGGTCAGCGCCCGCGCGTCCGGCGGCAAGCCATCCGGGCTGCTGCGCCTGAACGTGCCGCGCGTCGCGAACGCCTTGGTCATCGAGCCGATCGTCGGGCGGTTCCTGTCGGCCTACCCCGAGATCAGGCTCGAGGTCGTCAGCGCCGACAGCCTCGTCGACATCGTGAGCGAGGGCTTCGATGCCGGCATCCGGCGCGACCGCCGCCTGTCGCCAGGCATGATCGCCCGCCCGGTCGGTCCTCCACGTCGTTTCGCCGTTGTCGGCGCACCATCCTACTTCGCCGACCGCCCGCGACCTCTGGTGCCACACGACTTGCGGGGACACCGATGCGTCGAACGCCGCTTCCCAGACGGATCGCGCTACGCCTGGGAACTCGAATACGCTGGTGAGTCTATCGAGCTCGACGTCACGGGTCCGCTGGCGGTCGACGACACCGCGCTGATGATCCGGGCGGCGCTCGACGGTGTCGGCCTAGCCTTCGTCTTCGAGGAACTCGTCGGCGACGAGATCGCCAGCGGCGCCCTCATCCGGGTTCTGGAAGATTGCTGCCCTGTAAAGCCGAGATTTTTCTTATACTATCTAGGACGTCGTCAGGTCCCGACGCCGCTGCGGGCCTTCATCGACTTGGCCTGCGAGTAAAGAAAGCATGCCTGGGCACAATGAACCAACTCATCCGTCTTCAAACGCTCCCGGCCGTCGTGCGAAGCACGCCTGCGCGTGACGGCGGGTCAAGGGCAGAGCCCTTGCCTTCCTTACTTTAACTCTTGTCTTACAGTCCCGATGATCCCCGCCGCCCGCTTCGCCGCCGCCATCGACCTCCTCGCCGAGGTCGACTGCGACCGCCGTCCGCCGACGCCGTCGTCAACACCTTCTTCCGTGACCGCCGAATCGGCCTCGGCAAGGGCCGCGCCGCCTCCGACAACCCCCGCATGCTCGCCGGCTCTGAGAGCAATGTCGCCGACCTCGCAGTCACAACGAGGGAGCCGAGCCGAGTGCGCTGGTGCGACGTCGGCGCGCTGTTATAGTCGCAACGTCGTGCTGGGTGCAAAACGACTTTGGCCGCTGATGGAGTGGCGGCATGCGGAGGAGTGTTCGAATGGACGAGACGATGAGCGACCAGTCGGTGACGATCGAGAGCCCGTTCGGCACGTTGGTCACGAGTGCCGTGAAGCTGGCGCGGTTCGCCGAGCAGCTCGCCGACATCGCCAGGCGCGCCGGTAGCGAGGCTGACGCCGCGCCGCTGCCGTTCGAGGTCGGCGGCATTCGTTGCGTCTGCCATCCGAACGGCGGCTGATGCGACGGCTCAAGGCGTGTCGGGAAGCCCGGCGAGTGCCGCACCGCGCCTGAGCATCGCAACCCCGGCCAGATAGCCGGGCTCGCGAGAACAGTCGCAATTCCAGACCGCCTGGGTGGACAGCAGCGGATACCTCCCGTGTAGGTCGTCGACCAGTCGCCTGGCCCCGGTCAGGTCGCCGTCAAGCGCCATGGCGGCGGCAAGGTCGAGAGACCGCTGCAACGCGATGTCACCATTCGCCGCGCGCTGTGACTGCTGGGTTATGGCGCGCCGGAACTGATCCGCCCCGTGCCCCGGGCGGCCAAGAAACAGCTCGGCCCATCCGAGATAGGTCAGCCAAGCCGGCGCATAGAGGTGGCCAGGCGCAGCCGCGAGCGCTGCCCGAAGCTCGGCCTCGGCCTCGGCGGGGCGGCCAAGCAGGATCAACGTCCAGCCTGCGCTGCCCCGGACGGCAGGCTGGTTCGGGTCGATGGCAAGCGACCGCATGTAGGCCGCCAGCGCGTCCTGTAGGCGGTCCGGCTGCAGGCTCAGCACGGCGCCGCGCGCGCGATGGGTAACGGCCGCCTCCGGAGCCAGCACGACGGCGGACGTCGCCAGCCGCTCGGCCGCCTGAAGGTCGGCGGCCTCGTCAAGGCTGAGATCGTTGACGATGAAGATCGTGTACGTCAGCGCCTCCTCGGCATAGGCCGGTCCGTAGGTCGGGTCGGCGTCAACCGCACGCTGGTAGAGCAGGCGCGAGGCCAGCCACTCGCGCGGGCAGGGGTGCTCCGTGCAGCGAATTGCCCGGCCTGCATCGGTCAGCCGCTCGGCCTGCTGGCGCTGCCAGAGCAATGCGGGCTCGCCGGGCCGGGAGGGCCCTGGCAACAGCCCGTCGCGAGCGAGGCCAGCCAGCAGGATCGCCAGCATGGCGGCGGCAAGGCCAAGGCGGCGCCCGACGAGGCGCCACCCGTGTTGGGCAGGCCGGGCAAAGCCGCCCCCGCGGCGTGCCGGGTCGACGAGGGCGCCGGCCGGGTGCGACACAACATGAAAGGCGTGAACCGGCCGGGCGATATGACGAAGCCGCAGGCGGCCGGCGGAGCACAGCACCCGATCGATCTTGCCGGCCACCTCATTGGCGACCGAGCCGGAGATGATGACGCCGCCGGGCTTGGCATGGGCTTGCAGACGCGCCGCAGTGTTGACGCCATCGCCCCGCACGTCGCCATCGGCATCGTCGATGACGTCGCCGAGATGCAGCGCGACGCGAACCTCCAGCGAGCGCTCCGCAGGCAGCCGCGCGGCCATCTCGTCCTGCACGCCGACCGCCCACCGAAAGGCGTCCAGAGCGCTCGAAAACTCGATGAAGAGGCCGTCGCCGGCGCAGTTAGCGATGCGGCCGTGCCACCGCCTGACCCGCGGCTCGATGATGCTGCGGCGAAGAAACGACCATTCATACAGCGTCGTCTCGTCATCCGCACTCATCAGGCGCGTGTAGCCGACCACGTCGAGGAAGGCGATCGCAGCCAGTCGCCGGCGCAAGGGCCCTGTCCGCCCAGGCAAGGCGACATCTCGCAGAGCCGCCGGATAGTCGGACACCGGGATCGACAAACCCCCGTTCTGGCAAGCCGCGGACAATCTTTACCGGAACGACCGAACGACGTCCATGCATTTGCTAGCCGGAACGATCCGAACGTCGCCGAAGTCGGCCGCTAGGGCTCATGGCAGCACGAGACCGGTGCCATGAGCCCCCTCGCTCAGCTCCTGGCCGGCAGATGCGGCCGCACTTTGTCACGCAGCTGATCGAAGCTCTTGAGGCCCGAGACGTCCTCCTTGAGTTCGATCTCGTGCAGCGTCTGTCCAGGCAGAGCGAACACGCCGGTTCGGGCTACGCCCTTGGCGGCACGGCCGGACCCGACATGGCCCTGCCCGATCACGGCGATCGCGCCTTGGGCGTCGGTCACGATGGTGAGCTTGCTCATGACAGGCCCCCGCCGCAGATGTTGTGAAAGCAGGGCTCCGGCCCGTTGTTCTGGAACCCGACGAAGTAGGTCATGGTGCCGTCGCCGTTCAGCTCGTCACCTTCGTAGGTCACGATCATCTGCCCGTTGGGTGTCAGCGGGTTGGCCATCGCGATCTGCGCGCCGCGATTGTCGCCGAAGCCGTAAGACCAGCCGACGCTGGCGCCGGCGTTCACCCAGAGTGGATTGCCGGTGTTGTTGAAAGCCATCATGTCCTCCTGTGCTTGACCTGCGGGCTTGTCCCGCCCGCTCGTCCTAGGGCCGGCCGCGGCCGCCCGTTATGAACTAGATCACACCGGCTCGGCGAAGGAGGCGAGCCGCGCCGAGTGCTGGATGAGGTGCAGCCCGCGTTCGGTGCCGAGTATCCCGGCCTCGCGCCAGGTCTGCAGCTGCCGGTTGACCGCCTCGCGCGACGCTGCGACCAGGGTGCTGAGGTCCTGCTGCGATATCCGCAGCTCGATGCGCAGCCCGCCCGGCGTCTTGCGCCCGTAATCGACGCTGAGCTTGAGCAGCACACGCGCCAGACGGGTCGGCAGGTCGAGCAGAGCCAGCTCCTCGACCGATGCGCTCGCGTTGCGGACGCGCTCGCACAGCAGCGCCAACAACCCGGATAGCAGCGCGTCATCGTCCCGCAGCAGCCTGAGGAAAGCCGGGCGCCCGATCTCGACCAGCCTGGTGTCCTCCAGCGCGGTCGCGTCGGCGCTGCGAGGCTTGCCGTCGAGCAGCGCAAGCTCGCCGAAAACCTCGCCGGCGCCGAGCACCGCAAGCGTAACCTGCTTGCCGTCGCGCGACATCGAACCGATGCGGACACTGCCCGCGAGAATGGCCATCATGCTCGATCCCGCATCGCCGCGCTGGAAGATCAGGCGACCGCGACGAATATGGCGATCGCCGGCCACGGAGAGGATCGCCTCCAGCCCGGAGGCGGGCATGTCGCCAAACAGCTGACACGAGCGCAGCGCCCGCAGCGTTTCATCTGGACGATTGATCACGCGTCCGGCCCCCCTTGCCTTTGCCTGCAATCCCTCTTCTTAACCCCGGATGACCCCCGCCGCCCGCCTCGCCGCCGCCATCGACCTCCTCGCCGAGATCGACCGCGACCGCCGTCCCGCCGACGCCGTCGCCAACGCCTTCTTCCGCGACCGCCGCTACATCGGCTCCGGCGACCGCCGCGCCGTCTCCGACCGTGCCTGGCGCGTCCTGCGCTCCCGCCGCCGCCTGCTCTGGTGGCTCGAGCGCGTCGCCACCGCCCCCACCCCCCGCATGCTCGCCGCCGCCTCCCTCCTGCTCGAAGGCTGGCGCTATGACGGCCTCGCCCAATCCTTCTCCGGCGGCCAATACGGCGCCCCCAGCCTGATCGCCCTCGAAGCCACCGCCCTCCGCCGCCTTGAGGGCCACACTCTTGACCACCCCGAGATGCCCCCAGCCGTCGCCCTGGAGCTCCCCGACTGGCTCTACCCGCAGCTCCTGGCCGCCTTCGAAGGCGGCCTGCCCGCCGAGATGGCCGCCCTGCTCGCCCCCGCCCCGCTCGACCTGCGCGCGAACCTCCTGCGCACCACCCGCGAAGCCGCCGAAGCTGCCCTCGCCAGCGAAGGGCTGCACGCCACCCCCACCCCGCTCTCCCCCTGGGGCCTGCGCATCGCCGACCGCCGCCCGGTCACCTCCGGCCAGGCCTTCCAGACCGGCCTGGTCGAGATCCAGGACGAAGGCAGCCAGCTCGTCGCCGCCCTGCTCGACGCCCGGCCCGACATGCGCGTCGTCGACTGGTGCGCCGGCGCCGGCGGCAAAACCCTCGCCATCGCCGCCGCCATGGCCAATCGCGGCCAGATCACCGCCTGCGACGTCTCCGCCCCCCGCCTCGCCGCCGCCACCCAGCGCCTCCGCCGCGCCGGCGCCTACAACGTCGAGCGCCACCTCCTCGCCCCCGGCGACAAATGGGCCAAGCGACACGCCGGCGTCTTCCACCGCGTCCTCGTCGACGCCCCCTGCACCGGCACCGGCACCTGGCGCCGCAACCCAGACGCCCGCACCCGCCTCACCGAGCAAACCCTTACCGAGCTCCTCGCCAAACAAGCCGCCATCCTGCACGACGCCGCCCGCCTCGTGCGCACCGGCGGCCGCCTCGTCTACGCCACCTGCTCCCTGCTCCCCGCCGAAAACGAGGCGCAAATCGACCGCTTCCTCCAAACCCACCCCGACTTCGCCCTCCTCCCCCTCGCCACCGCCTGGCCCTGGCCCACCGACCCGCCCTGCCCCGGCCCCTATCTCCGCCTCACGCCGCTCCTCCACGACACCGACGGGTTCTTTGCGGCAGTGTTAGAAAAGAAAGGCGAGGGCTCTGCCCTAGACCCGTCCCGCGATAGCGTGCTGCGCACGACGGGGCCCGCGGCCCCAGACCCCGATCAATAAGAATCGTGTTCTTATCTGGCGAAGCCAATAACTACTCTCACACCCTCCCCGCCCCGACCCATGAGGCAAAATCCCAAACGAACGGATTTTAAAGGCTCCGCCTTTAATGGGGTCCAGGGGCAAAGCCCCTGGCCTTGCCCTCGCTTCACTCGGACTGGACGCAGATGACCCAACCTGACCTCCACCAAGACCGCCTCCTGATCCTCGACTTCGGCAGCCAGGTCACCCAGCTCATCGCCCGCCGCCTGCGCGACTCCGGCGTCTACTGCGAAATCTTCCCCTTCAACGCCGACCCGGACCGCATCCGCGCCTTCGCCCCCCCGCGGCATCGTCCTCTCCGGCGGCCCCGCCTCGGTTGCCGACCCAGGCTCACCCCGCGCCCCCCAGATCGTCTTCGACCTGCAAATCCCCCTGCTCGGCATCTGCTACGGCCAGATGACCCTCTGCGCCCAGCTCGGCGGCGCCGTCGAAGGCAGCCACCACCGCGAGTTCGGCCCCGCCCGCCTCGCCGTCCTCGCCCCCTGCGCCCTGCTGCCCTCGGGGCCGGCATCCGGCTGGTCCCCCGGCGACCACCAGCCCGTCTGGATGAGCCATGGCGACCGCATCACCGCCGCCCCGCCCGGCTTCACCACCGTCGCCGCCTCCGAAGGCGCCCCGTACGCCATCATCGCCGACGATGCCCGCCGCTATTACGGCCTGATGTTCCACCCCGAGGTCGTCCACACCCCGCACGGCGCCGAGCTCCTCCGCCGCTTCTCCCACGCCGTCTGCGGCTGCCGCGGCGCCTGGACCATGGCCGCCTTCCGCGCCGCCGAGATCGAGCGCATCCGCGCCAAAGTCGGCGCCGGCCGCGTCATCTGCGGCCTCTCCGGCGGCGTCGACAGCTCCGTCGCCGCCACCCTCATCCACGAGGCCATCGGCCCCCAGCTCACCTGCATCTTCGTCGACCACGGCCTGCTCCGTGAAGGCGAAGCCGAGCAAGTCGACCACACCTTCCGCGACCTCCTCGCCACCCCGCTGATCCACCGCGACGCGTCCGCCCTCTTCCTCGAGGCGCTCGCCGGCATCACCGACCCCGAGCAAAAACGCAAAACCATCGGCCGCCTCTTCATCGAGGTCTTCGAGGCCGAAGCAGCGAGCCTCGGCGGCGCCGACTTCCTCGCCCAGGGCACGCTCTATCCGGACGTCATCGAGAGCGTCAGCCCCACCGGCGGCCCCTCCGTCACCATCAAGTCCCACCACAACGTCGGCGGCCTCCCCGCCCACATGCGCCTGAAACTCGTCGAACCCCTACGCGAACTCTTCAAGGACGAAGTCCGCATCCTCGGCCGCGAGCTCGGCCTCCCCGAAGCCGTCATCGCCCGCCACCCCTTCCCCGGCCCTGGCCTCGCCATCCGCATCCCCGGCGCCATCACCCCCGAAAAACTCGCCATCCTCCGCCGCGCCGACGCCATCTACCTCGAAGAAATCCGCGCCGCCGGCCTCTACGACGCCATCTGGCAAGCCTTCGCCGTCCTCCTCCCCGTCAAAACCGTCGGCGTCATGGGCGACAGCCGCACCTACGACCACGTCTGTGCCCTCCGCGCCGTCACCAGCACCGACGGCATGACCGCCGACATCTACCCCTTCGAAATGAGCTTCCTCCAGCGCGTCTCCGCCCGCATCGTCAACGAAGTCCCCGGCATCAACCGCGTCTGCTACGACATCACCAGCAAACCACCTGGCACGATCGAGTGGGAGTAGGTAAGGGAAGAACGGCAAGCGGCAGAAAGGCCAGGACGCTGTCCTGGACCTGCCAAGGGCCGCAAGGCCCTTGGATCCCGACAAGATTGATGCTTTGCAGGCTGCAAAGTATTAAAGATCCCTGATGTCTCGCCGTTTAAACTTAAGTACTTTCTTCAATACTCGCTGATGGCGTCCAATTTGCGCTTTGATGATTGATTTCCCCCCAATCTGCTGTTCTGACCGCCGCGCGTAGCCGGTTATGAATGTATCTACGCCAAGATGTGTGTAACCCGCGTTTAGTTCGCGCTTGTAAAGCTGCAGACGTCCACCCCTCTCTGTTATGATCTCTGGCCTGCATCTAAACTTTGCCCACGCCGCGGCTCGGACCATCCGACTGTAATATCGCCCGATTGTGCCGGGTCTCAACGCTCGGTTACGTCCATCGAACGTGAATCCAAGATATTGGAGAGGAGCGCCTTTCACACGGGCAGAACCACCACTAAAACTTACGCGCGAAGTCTTAGCGATAGACAGAGCTAAACTCCGCGTTTTATATTGCAATTCTAATAGTAATCGTTTTTCAATCTGTAGGGCGTGACACGGTTTAGACACAATCAATATGTCATCTGAGTACCGCCGGTAAATTCCGCCTAGACTCTCTACTAGCTTATTAATGACTGCATCAAACTCAATCATGGCAATGTTAGCCGCGACTGCGGAGATCGGCGAACCTTGCGGTATCCCGATGGTGCGAGGTGAACCTAGTAGCGATGAGTGTGTGTGATTGTTTCCACAGATTTTGTCTCGAAATTCCCGTGGCGTACAAAGTGGCTTCGGCAAATGAGCCATAGACTTTCGAGAGGGATAGCCAAGCCGTTCAATACAAGCATCCAAACTAATGAATGGGGTCCTTGTTAGCGCTTTAAATACTTTGAAGTGGTCTAACGGAAGGGTCGACGAACCTAAGACTTTTATCCAATTCATTTTTAAAACAACATGGTTAATGTTGTCGAAAAATGACTTAATGTCAAAACACTGGACGACACATTGGCCGAACGCCTGAATTACATCAAAGGTCTCATGCGCAATTGAGATATTAGACATTTTTGGCCTATAGCCAACTACCGCAGCATTTAAACCGTATTTACTTATATAAGTCTCGTAGTATGCATTTAGAATTGACGCATAATATGCAAAAATATAGCTATCTTTATTAGCCGCATATGCCAGCAGACGTTTTTTAACCTTTGCCCGAGGCTTACCGTTCGCTCCAACTCTGAAGCGACGCTCGATTTTCATAAAGGAAAGAAACGGAAGGAAGTGATGAGATGCGACGGCCGCCTTATCTATCACCAATGCTTCGGCAGCGGTGCGCGACAGCGGCAAATCAAAATGATACCTACACCCAGACTTGTACCATCCGTCTTTACTTTTGGATGTCCGAATAGCTCTTCGTTTTAACATCTATACCTTAGGCAAGTCCGAAGGAGCGGGGATGCGTGGGTACCCCACAGCGCCGCAACTCATCGCTAGAAGCATTGACTGACCTACCAGTGTTGGTAGAGCCCCTCCGGATACTCGTTGCGCTATCGGGTGTTCACGCACCGTCGACAGATCGGTAAATCCCTTTCCGTTACCTTACTCCGCCGCCAAGCCTCAGTTGACTTTCCCGCTGTCTTAGCTTGGCGGTTACCACGTATACCTACGAGTCGTGTTACGCTGAGCAGCCCCATAAGGAGCGTCCCTGATGTCTAGTCTGATTACCTGGCTGGTTCATCGCTTACTTGCGCTTGCGCTTTGCTTCGCCTTTCGATCAGCCCTTTACATCATCTACGAAAACCCCACACCGCTAGTCCTGATGCATGTACGACAGTACTAGGACGAGAGCCGATCTAAATGCAAGAGATTTGTCTCGTTAGACTAAACAGGCGGTGAGCAATCAACGAGGCCGACGTAATCTCCATCTTGCCGCCTGATCCTAATCACCACTTGGTCTAAAACGCATGCCTCGCGTGCGACAGCCCGGTTCATCAAACACCTTGGCAAGAGCTCAGGCACCTCTTTGCCGCCTTTCCTCCAGGCGGATGGACTATGTGGTTTCGTCCCTCGTCGTCTCACCAAGCTGTCCGAGCAGACGACATGCAGCACGCTATGATCGGTGTCGAGACGGTCTCGCGGCGCGTGATCGTAGCGGCAACAGGGATCAGCAAGCTCCACAAACGCCTGGTTGGCGAAGGCGTGATCGATTCGAAAGCCGTTTCGTCGCGCCGAGCACCAGCTCCACTCACGCGCCTCGTCGCCGTTGGATCGTCGCCATAAGTCTTGAAGACCGTGGTGAGATAACAAGCCGTCGAACTCGGTGGCGCAGTGGAAACGCGCACCCAGCACGTCCTTGTCGACAACCTGGTTGCCCGTGTTGAGATCACCCATTAGAGCAAATGGCACGTCGGCATGGGCGCTAGCAATCTCGCAGCAGCGCTTAAAGAACGGCCGCTTCGCGTCGCCTTGCGGGAAGTAGCAGGCGAGTAGACCGAAGTTCGCAAACTCCGCCTGCAACAGCACACCGGCGCCGGCCTCCGTCGGACGCCTGCTCGTGACGCCGAAGCGCTGTTTTGCGGCGACAAACACCCCGTTGGCCGTTCCCCCATCGGTTAGGCTGGCATGATGCAGGCCTTGCTCGTCCGCCCAGGCGGCAATGCGCCGACCGCACAAGCCCTGCCGCCACTCGGTCAGCACGATCAGCGTCGAGCCGCTTCGTTCCAGGTAATCGAGCAGCCGCTCGACCCGTGATCCACCTCCCGATCGGATGTTCAAGGCCGTCACGATCATCGTCTCACCCCGAGCAGAACACGGCGGCGCGCCCGACAAGACCGCGCCCTTGACCCTTACAAGACCCTCAGGCCTTGTAACCCTGAGTTGTAAGGAGTGGGCTGTGGCCGTGGCTATCGTTCTGGTCTTGCTGGTCGTCGGGCTCTACGCACTAACCCGCTTCCGCCTCAATCAGGAATACCAGCGCGCCGCGATCTTCCGCGTCGGCCGCTCCGCCGGCGTCAAAGGCCCAGGCCTGTTCTGGCTCGTCCCCTTCGTCGACCGCGCCGTCCAGGTCGACATCCGCGTCATCGCCCTCGCCTTCCCCGCCCAGGAGATGGTCACCAGCGACGGCCTCACCCTGAAACTCAATTTCGTCGCCTGGTACAAGATCGTCGACGCCCAACGCGCCATCGTCGAAGTCAAGGACTGGCAGTTCTCCGTCCAGCAAGCCGCCGAAACCGCCATGCGCGACGTCGTCGGTCAGAAAACTCTTGAGGCCATCCTGCGCGGCCGGTCCGACATCAACACCGCCGTCCGCGACGTCCTCGCCACCGTCACGTCCACCTGGGGCGTCGAGGTCGAGCGCATCGAAATCAAGGACATCGACATTCCCGAAAACATGCAGCGCGCCATGGCCCGCGTCGCCGAGGCCGCGCGCGAAAAAGCCGCCCGGGTCATCAAGGCCGAAGGCGAGTTCGAGGCCGCCGAAAAGCTCCGCGAAGCCGCCGACCTCATCGCCGGCAGCCCCGGCGCCCTCGAGCTGCGACGCCTGCAAACCATCGCCGAAGTCGGTGTCGAGAAAAACTCCGTCATCGTCATGGCCCTGCCGATGGAAGCCATGGGCAGCACCGGAGCCCTGACCGCCGCGGCCATCCAACGCGTCGGCAACAGCTGAACCGACGGCATCACCGCTCCGCCTGATACTCCGCCTCGCTCACCTGCTCCAACCAATCCACCGGCGAGCCGTCCTGCTTCTCCTGCACCGCGATGTGGCTCATCGCCGTCGTCGGCCCCGCCCCGTGCCAATGCTTCTCCCCCGGCCCGAACCACACCACGTCGCCCGGCCGGATCGTCTCCACCGCCCCGCCCTCCCGCGCCGCCCGCCCGCACCCCGCCGTCACGATCAGCGTCTGCCCCCAGCGGATGCGTGTGCCAGGCCGTCCGCGCCCCCGGCTCGAACGTCACCAGCGCCATCGCCACCCGCCCCGGCGCCGGCGCGTTGAACAACGGATCCACCCTCACCGCCCCGGTAAACCACGCCGCCGGCCCCACCCCCGACGCGTGCGACCCCGCCCGCTTGATCTCCATCGCCACCTCCGCCGCCACACCCCATCGACACGCGCGTTACCCCACCCGCGAAGAGTGCCGCCGCCACCATCCCCTACCAGGTCGCCACACCGGCCAGCGTCCGGCACTCCGCCACCGCACGCGGCCGCTCGGACCCGAAATCCGTCACCCAGCAATCGTTCAGCACCGAGCAGTAGCAGGCCTGCAGTTGCAGGTCCGCCCGCGCCGCGTTCAGCGCCGCATACAGAGTCGGTCCCGCCGCCGCCGTCAGCGTCACGTAGTCGACGCCGTCCCGCGCCGCCAAAACGCTCCCCGAGACGTTGGTATAGAACAACCCCTTCACCGCCGCCCCGCCCACCGGCAACGCCGGCCCGCGGCACGCATGCAGCGCCCAGGTCTAGCCCTTGATGGCGCGGCCGAACCAGGCGAGCCATGTCGGTACGACCAGGCCTACGCCCTTGCCGCTTCGGGCGGGTTTGTCTCAGCGCCGCCCGAGCGCTTGCTCCGCGTCATCGAAATGCAATGACATCAACGACATCGCACGCGACACGTCCTTTGCCGCGATCGCCTCGAAGATCTCGACATGGTTGGTGTGCAAACGCCGGAGCTGCGACGCTTTGACCCGGCTCGCGAGGCCGGCGAGCATGGATCGCCGGAAAGCCTCCAGACAGGCCTCGACGAGCAGGACGTGGAAGGGATTCGCGCAAGCCCGGGCGATCTGCAGGTGGAATTGCGCATCGAGGTCGGCGTAACGCGCGTGGTCGCCAAGGCACGCGCCCATGGACGCGATCGTCGCACCCATCCCGGCAGGATTTCGGGACGTCGCCGCTCCGCCGCCAGGCCGACCATCTGCAGCTCGATCCCCCGACGCAATTCCAGCACCTGCAGCGGCGTCGCCTGTCCGGTGCTGACGGCAAGCTCCAGCACGCTGCGCATCGGCAGCCCGAGCAGGCGTGCGACGCGCGGCTTGCGTCCCGGCGCCACGTCGAGCACGCCCAGAGCCGACAGGCCATTCCAGGCCTCCCGCACGACGGGACGGCTGACCTTCAGGTCGCGGCTGATCTCCACCTCACCCGGCAGCACGTCGCCGGGCCGCAACCGGTTCGCCGCGATATGCGCACGAATATACGCCGCGACCTGTTCGACCCGCGACAGCGGCTGACGCATCGAACGGAAATCGTCCGCCTCCATCGGCTCACCACTCTCCCGGCGTCACTTGTCTGACCTGTAAGATAGGTTAGGGTCGTTCGCAAGAACGTCGCCGGACACACTCGATCCGTCGTGAGGAAGGGCAGGACATGATCCCCAGACGCCTGGTCGTGACGGATCCCCGCTTTGACGGGTTCGCGCAGGAACGCGCCGTCGCGGAGCGCTTCGGTGCGGAGTTCCTGATGTGTGATTGCCGCGACGACGCCGGCGTCGTCGCGGCGCTCAAGGACGCCGATGTCGCGTTCGTCAACCTCGTCTCCGTCGGCGAGGCGGCGCTGTCCGGCATGCGGCCCGGCGGCGTCGTGATCCGCTACGGCATCGGCTACGACAATGTCGACCTCGACGCCGCGCGCCAGCTCGGCATCCGCGTCGCCAACATCCCCGATTACGGCAGCAACACCGTCGCCGACCACGCGGCCGCCTGCATGCTGGCTCTGCTGCGCCGCCTGCCGACCTACAGCGCCGCCATCCGCCGCCACGGCTGGATTGCACCCGATGTCGTAGGCTCCGCTGCCGGCGCTCGAGGACGTCACGGTCGGGCTGGTGGGCGCCGGCCGGATCGGCCTGCAGCTGGCGCGCCGGCTGCAGGCCTTCGGCATCCGCATCCTGGCCCATGACCCGTTCGCCGATCAGGCGGCGCTGGCATCGCTGAACATCACGCTGGTGACGCTCGACGAACTTCTGGCCGAGAGCCACGGCGTCTCGCTGCATCTACCGGTCTCGACATCGACGCGACACATCATCGACCGTGCCGCCCTCGCCCGGCTGCGGCCGCGTGCCGTGGTGGTCAACACGGCGCGCGGGCCGCTGATCGACGAGCCGGCACTGATCGAGGCACTCGCCAGCGGCAGGCTCGCCGCGGCCGCACTCGACGTGTTCGACCCGGAACCGTTGTCGCCAAACTCGCCGCTCCGGGCCATGGAGAACGTCATCCTCACGCCGCATGCAGGCTTCTACTCAGACCGCAGCCTGCAGACCTTGCAGCGTATGGCCGCCGAGGAAGCCGCCCGGGCGCTCGAGGGTCAGACGCTGCGCTCCGAGATCACGTCGGGGCGCTCCGAGATCACATCGAGCCGCTGAGCCACTCGGGCATTCTTGAGACGAAACGGGAGGGAAACAAAATGTCGGCGACAACGAGCGACAGATCGGTGATGGACCAGGCCGTCCGCCACCTCATCAGCCAGTACAATCCCCGCGGCAACCGCATCGGCTGGATCATGATGTCGTCGATCCTGGTCGAGGCCTGGGATCTCTACGCGATCTCCTTCGTGCTCGTGTTCATCAAACAACAATACCATCCGGGCGCGCTCCTGCTCGGTCTTGCCGCCGCGGCGACCCAGGGCGGCGCGATCATTGGCGCTCTCCTGGGCGGCTGGCTGTCCGACCTGATCGGCCGCCGCGTGATGTTCCTGGCCACCATGATCATGTTCATCATCCTCGCGCTGGTGCAGGCCGTCGTTCCAGGCGTCGTCTGGCTGGTCGTCGTGCGTTTCGTCCTGGGGCTTCCGCTCGGCAGCGACATCTCCACCAGCTACGCCTACATCATGGAATCCCTGCCCAAGAACGTCCGCGAGCTGGTCGGCAGCCGCTGGCAGTTCATGTTCGCCGTGGGCGAGGTCATGTCGATCGTGGTGGTGTCGCTCTTCATGCTCACCGCATTGCCGCATCCGATCGTCTGGCGCGTGACGCTCGCCCTCGGCGCCGTGCCCGCTTTCGTGATCTTGCTGCTGCGACACGATCTTCCCGAGACGGCCGTGTGGCTGGTCAGGCGCGGGCGGTTCCGGGAAGCCAAGCGCGTCAGCCAAAGCATGTATGGCGACAAGCTCGACATGCTGCCCGACGCGGACGTGCCCGTCGCACACGCGGCCGCCGCCGCCTTCCTGGCCGACACCCGGCGGGACCCCGTACGCTGGCGCGCCACGCTGTACGGCTGGATCGCCTGCTTCTGCCAGGGCGGCGAGTTCTCGACGTTCGCGTTCTACCTGCCGGTCCTGTTCCTCTCGGTCGGGGTCTCGTCCCTGCTGGGCACCGACCTGGTGCTGATCCTGCTCTATTCGCTGGCGGCCTTGTCAGGTTGGATCGCGCCGCTGCTGCTGCCCCGCCTCGGTCATCGCGGCATCGGCATCGCCGGGTTCGGGATCGTGTTCGTCTCGCTGCTGGCCGCGGCGGCCGCGATCTTCACGCATCATCCGATCATCCTCCCCTTCGTCGCCGCCACGATGATCTGGGGCCATTACTGGGATTCGTCGAACTGCATGACCATCCCGACCATGGTCGCCAAACCCGAATATCGCGGCACCGCCAGCGGCTTCGCCTACGTGTTCGTAAAACTGCCGTTCTTCTTCGGCATCTCCCTGTTCCCGATCATCTTCACCTCCGTCGGGCAGGGTGCGGCGACCTTGCTGGTGGCGGTCTTCCCCTTGGTCGGCGTCCTCTCCGCACTGTTCATCCTGCCCGAGGTCTACGGCTATGATGCCGATTAGCATCGGTCGTGACGCCAGCGTCGCCTGCATCGGGGAGTGCATGGTGGAGCTGCGGGAGCGGCCCGACGGTCTGCTCCAGCGCAGCTTCGGCGGGGACACGCTCAACACCGCGCTCTATCTCGCGCGCCTCGGCGTCGCGGTCGACTACGTGACCGCTCTCGGCGACGACGAGTGGAGCGGCGAGATGATCGAGCTCTGGCACGCGGAAGGCATCCGCACCGGGCTCGTCCAGCGGCTGGCCGGGCGGTTGCCCGGTCTCTACATCATCCAGACAGACCCGGCTGGCGAGCGGCGCTTCCTCTACTGGCGCAATAGTGCTGCGGCGCGCCTGCTGTTCGAGCATCTCGACGTCTCGGCACTGGAGCGCTTCGACGTCCTCTATCTGTCCGGCATCAGCCTGTCGCTCTACGCCGAGGCCGGGCGCCGCATCCTGTTCGAGGCACTGGCCCGCGCCCGCGCCCGCGCGGCGCACATCGTCTTTGACACCAATTTCCGCGCCCGCGGATGGCCGGACCTCGACCTGGCGCGGACGATTTATGCGCGCATGCTCGAACACGCCGACCTCGTGCTCGCCTCCGTCGAAGACCTCGTCCTGCTCTACGGAGATGTCGCGCTCGGAGAGGCCGCGATCCTGCGGCATGCGCCGCAGGCGGAGACCGTGCTGAAGCTCGCGCACCCCGCGTCGCGCGTCCGTCACGCGGGCGGCGAGGTCATCGTGCAGGCGGAGCCGATCGGGCGCGTGGTCGACACCACGGCGGCCGGCGACAGTTTCGCCGCGGCCTACCTCGCAGCCCGTCTGCGTGGCGCCCACCCGCAGGCGGCCGCGCGGGCCGGCCACGACCTCGCAGGCCTCGTCGTCGGCCATCCGGGCGCCATCATGCCGCGCGCCGTCATGCCGACCGGACCGATCGAGGAGAAGACATGACCCGTTCCGAGCACCTCGACGCTGTGCTGGCAATCGGCCGCGTCATCCCAGTCATCACCCTGCAGCGCCTCGACGACGCGGTGCCCCTGGCCCGGGCGCTGGTGGACGGGGGCATCCGGCTGCTCGAGATCACGTTGCGCACCCCGTGCGGTCTCGCGGGCGCCGAGGCGATCATGCATGCGGTGCCCGATGCAGTCGTCGGCGTGGGCACGGTGTTGACGCCGAAGGATCTGGACCGCGCCATCGCGATCGGGGCTCGCTTCGCACTGAGCCCCGGAGCCACACCGGCGCTGCTGGAGGCCGCCGCCGCCGCGCCGATGCCGTTTCTGCCGGGCGTTGCGACCGCGTCGGAGCTCATGCAGGCGATGGACGCGGGCTTTTCCACCGTGAAGTTCTTTCCCGCGACGGCAGCGGGAGGTCTCGCTGCTCTCAACGCGCTCGCAGCGCCGTTTCCAACCGCCAGGTTCTGTCCGACCGGCGGAATCGCCGAAGGCAACGTGGCTGACTGGCTCTCGCAGCCCAACGTCGCCGCGATAGGCGGATCATGGCTGACGCCGGCACGTGAGGTTCTTGCCGCCAACTGGGACGCGATCCGCGATCGAGCCGCCGGCGTCAGACACCTCGTCGGCCCTCGATAACGTAAGCGCCGCGACGATGCCCCGCTCCCCTGCTTCCGAACTGGCGCCTCTCATCAAGCTCCTGCAGGCAGGTGTCCCGCCCGAGCGCGCCGCCAATGAACTTTCTCGCGTTCTGACGATCTGGACGTCTGAACTCGAGCACGACGGCGAGCAGCTGCAGGAGCGGCTATCCGGCTTGGCCGAGCAGATGATGACCGGCATCGAGGAATTGCACGAGGGCATCTCGGAGGCTAGCGATAAAGGCAAACCTACGCTGCGGCGAATACTGGTGACGCATGAGGCCGTGCTGCACGGAGTGCGGAAGGCGCAGAAGGCGGAGTAGGCATCTCACAGCGCCGCCGGGAGGCAGCCGCAGCAAGCGACGCCAAGCAGACCTAGCTCGCGCCCGATGTGATGTCCGGCTTCGGCCGGGAGCGGCGGGTCCGCTTTGAGGTCATTCTAGGAAAAGCGGATATCGCGCGCGGGTGGATAGGGCGTCGGTTGCAGGCATCCGACCGGGTCAGTTTCGTCATAACCCCACTCACGTTGGAGGAAAGGCCACGTCGTCTCATAGCCTCGGTTTGTCGGAGTGTTGAGTGTTCGTTAACCGAATAGCGCCATTCTGAGCCCATGCACCCGGATCGTTCACGCGACCGGTCCTCCTTCGTCTGGAGACATGGTCATCGTGACGCATCGCTGGCCGACACTGGTGGGCATGCTTCGAACGGTGGCCTTGCTGTCGCTGGTCGGCCTGGCCTCGCAGGGCGGAGAGGCGCGTGCAGCCAGCTTGATGTTCCGCGCCTACGGCGAAGCGGAGGGATTGAGCAGCAGCAACGGCCGCTGCTTCGCCCAGGTTCCGACGGGCTACATTCTCGTGTGCTCCGATGAGGGCGTCTTCGCCTATGACGGCCGTCGCTTCGACAACCTGGGACCGGCGCAAGGCTTGGATCAGGGCGTCGTTGAGGACATTCAGCTCGCCGGCAATGGGCGCGTGGCCATTCGCTACCCGGACGAGCTTTTCGTCTCCGACCAGCCGGTGACAACCGAGCGATCGCCAACCGCCCTCTCGTTCAAACGTGTCGACCTGCATGATCCATCGCTGTTCAACCGATCAACCAGGCAGCTGGCGGCCTATGCCGACGGTTTCGCCATCATCGTCGGCCGGGCAACGATGCGTGTCGTCTTCTCCTCGACGGGGGAGGCGATGCTGCGGACGCTCGACCTGTCGGCTGCCGACGAGGAGACACTCGCTGGACCGAGCGCCCTGTTCGCGGCGGCCGGAGGATTGTGGGAGACGTTCGACGATGGCCGGATTTGTTCGGCTCGTCCGGTTCGGTGTTTCGGCGAGCGTCAAGGCCTGTCGAAGGAGCCCTGGTCGGACGTGGTGGCAGGGGCGGGTGGCACGGTGCTCGCGCGATCCGTGCGGTCGCTTGCCACCATCGATCCGAGGTCGGGTTCTGTTGTCGAGGAAGCCCTGCCGTTCCAGGGCGGCCCGTATGTCGAGTTTCCGGCGCTGCTCGGATTGTTCCGCAGCCCGAGCGGAGGGTTGCTGACCCAGTCCGCCCACGGTCTGATCGAACGCGGGCCGGATGGCTGGCGTGAACTCGGGACAAGCGACGGCGTGCCGGAAGGCCCGATCGCCGCGTCGCTCGTCGATGGCGACGGACAGCTCTGGATCGACGTGTACGGCGGCGGCGTTTTCCGCGGGCTGGATATCGGGCTGTGGGAGAATTTCGCGCACGACGACGGCTTGTCGAAGGGCGATGCCTGGCAGGTCGTCGGCTCGGAGCGGACCTCGCTGTGGGTATCGACCGACGCGGCCGTCGACGAGCTGCGCAGAGTCGACGGTCGTCTACGGGTCGTCAAGGTCCTCGACTCGCCGTCGTTCGGCCTGGCCGAGGGACCGGACGGCCGTATCTGGAGCGACGCGAGCGCCTCGGGCGCACTCGCGATCGACCGTTCGACGGGAGGGATCGAGGACATCCCCCTGCCGCCGGTCACCCGTCTCGCCGCGGATGCCGGCCACATGTGGTTCGGCACGAAAATCGGCCTGTTCCATGCCGACTATCAGGGAGGCATCTGGGGCAAACCGGTTGCCGACGGATCCTGCGGGCGGGTCAACGGTCTCGTCTCGGATCAACAAGGCGGTGCCTGGTTGCTCTGCAACGGCAGGCTGTGGCACCGCCATGCCGATGGCCGGTTGCTCCGGATTGGCGGCATCTGGCCGTCCAAGGAGTTCTACCCGCTCGATCTTTGGCCGACCGGAGTAAACCGCCTCTGGCTGGCCGGTGCGGGCGGCCTCTTTGACGCGACGGTGCTTGACGATCGCCTGGTCGCGACCACACCCGTCGCGCCCGAGGATCTGCAGACGAGCGAAATCGTCGCGGTGACCGTCGACCATCGCGGTTGGTTGTGGGTCGGAACCGACCGCGGCCTGTCCGTCTTCGATGGACGTCGATGGTTGTCGCGACGGTCCTCGAACGGGCTGCTCTGGGACGACCTCAGCGAGAGCGGCATCCACGAGGATCCGGATGGCTCCATGTGGATCGGCACCGGTCGCGGCTTGTCGCACGTGGTGGATCCGGCCGGCCTGTTCGTCCAACGTCCCATGCGGATCGTGATCTCGGAAGCGGCGCTGGGCTCGACGGCGATCTTGTCGGGCCGGACCGGCTACAGCGTGGCACCGCTGCAGCTGCGGTTCGGAGTCCTGAGCTTCGCGGCCGAGCAGTCGGCGACGTTCCGCTACCGGCTGTCAGGCGTCGACGAGGGATGGGCCGAGTCCTCTTCCGGGTTCACGCGCTACCCCGGAATCCCTCCCGGGCACCACGTCCTGACGGTGGTCGGGTTCGATCCACTCACCCACACGACCTCGGCACCCGTCACGATGACGATTGACATGGACTATCCGTGGTGGCGGAGCGGCTGGATGGAGACCCTCTACGCGGTCGTCGCCGTGGCCCTTCTCTACGCGACGGTGCGCGCGAGGGATCGCGCCGTGGAGCGACGACAGCTTGCCAAGCAGCGGGAACTTCAGGATTTGGTGGAGGAGCGCACCTGCGAGATGCGTATGGCGCAGGCGGAGCTGCGCCGGCTGGCCACGCTCGACGCCCTGACCGGGTTGCTGACGCGCCGCGAAGTCCAGACGCGGCTCGAAGCTGACCTGGCGTCTGGCGCTGCCGTCGACGCAATGCTGGTGGCGATGGTCGACATCGACCACTTCAAGCAGATCAACGATCGTTACGGGCACCTGGGCGGCGACGAGGTCCTGCGTGCAATCGGTGCCCGGGTCACCGGCCTGTTGCGCGAAGATGAGTATGCCGGCCGTTATGGCGGCGAGGAGTTGATGGTCGTGCTGGACAAACGGGACGGCCACGGCGCGGAGCACCTCTCGCGCCTGCACCGGTTCATCCGCGAGACGCCATTCGAAATCGGCGGTGGTGCGGTCACGGTGACCTGCTCGATCGGCTCGACATCCATCAGCAGCAGCGACGACTGGACGTCTCTGGTCGGCCGGGCGGATGCCGCGTTGTACGAGGCGAAGAGTTCAGGTCGGGACCGCATCGTCGAGCGCGGGGCGCTCGCCAGGACATCGGTCGTCGACGTCCGCAGTCGAGTCGCATGAGGGCGGGCGCAACGTTCACTCGATCTGCAGGGCGGCGGGAGATCTCTGCCAGGCAGGTTCGATCGATCGGCGCGCGCAGACCGTGCTTCATGCACTGCTCGTCACCTGTCCTCGTCAGCGCCAGCCGACGGGCGATTAGTCCGACAACACGGCCGTCGCCTCGATCTCGACGAGCGCCAGGCGCTCGACCAGCCGCGACACGCCGATCACGGACATGGCGGGGAAGTGCCTGCCCATGACGGCTCGGTAGGCCTGGCCGATGGCGGGACGCTGAGCTGCATAGTCGCTGATGTCGACAACGAACCAGGTGAGCCGAACGATCGAGGATGGCGGCGCGCCGGCGACCGCCAGCACGTCGACGATGTTATGCAACGCCTGGCCGACCTGCGCGGCAAGCCCCTCGGCGAAGCGGCCGTCGGCGTCCCACCCGATCTGACCACCGATGAAGATGCTCTCGCCCCGCGCCGCTACGCCGTTGGCGTAGCCGTTCGGTTCCGGCCAACCCAGGGGCTGTAGAACACGCAACGATCCTACCCCGCCTTCAACATTTCGCGGCCGATGATCATTCGCGGGCCACTCATTGTTTTCTGGTGTGACATCAATCACCCTGGAAAGCCGGGTTGCGTTTGGCGGCGAACGCCTCGAAGGCGCGGCCAAAATCCTGCGTGGCCATGCAGATCGCCTGCGCCTGCGCCTCCGCCTCGATGGCGGTATCGACATCCATCGACCACTCGCGGTGCAGCATGGTCTTGGTGATGCCGTGCGCGAAGGTGGGGCCCTGCGCCAGCTCGGCGGCGACCGCCTGCGCGTGGGCCAGCACGGCGCCCGGCTCGCGCAGCTCGTTGTAAAATCCCCAGGCCGCGCCCTCCTCGCCGCTCATGCTGCGTCCGGTGAACAGCAGCTCGCTCGCGCGTCCCTGGCCGATCAGCCGCGGCAGGATGGCGCAGGCGCCCATGTCGCAGCCCGCCAGCCCGACCCGGGTGAACAGGAAGGCGGTGCGGCTTGCCGGCGAGGCGTAGCGCAGGTCGGACGCCATGGCGAGGATCGCTCCGGCGCCGGCGCAAACGCCCTCCACCGCGGCCAGCACCGGCTGCGGGCAGGCGCGCATCGCGCGGACGAGGTCGCCGGTCAGCCGGGTGAACGCCAGGAGCTCCGGCATGCGCATCCGGGTGAGCGGCTCGATGATCTCGAACACGTCGCCTCCGGAGCAAAAATTGCCGCCCGACCCGGTCAGCACCACCGCCTTGACCGAGGGGCTCTGCGGCAGCGCCCGGAACAGGTCGCGCAGCTCCGCATAGCTGTCGAAGGTGAGCGGGTTCTTCCGCTCCGGGCGGTTCAGCGTCAGGGTCGCGACCGCGCCTTCCTCCCAGAGAAAATGCGCCGGCGTCACATGACCTCTCCGCCGGCGATCACCAGGGACTGCCCGGTGACGCCGGCCGCCTCGTCGCCGCATAGATAGAGCACCGCGGCGGCGATCTCGCCGGGCTGGACGAGCCGGCCCTGTGGATTGGTCAGGGCCAGCATTGCGCGGGCGTCGCCGGCGGACCGCCCGGTCTTCGCCCCGATCAGGGCGGCGGCCCGGTCCACCATCGCGGTGTCGGTGAAGCCGGGACAGACGGCGTTGACCGTGACGCCGCTACGCGCGGTCTCGAGCGCCAGCGCCCGGGTCAGGCCGACGAGCCCGTGCTTGGCGGCGCAATAGGCGGCGGTGTAGGCGTAGCCCTTCAGCCCCGCGGTGCTGGCGACCGAGACGATCCGTCCCCAACCCTGCCGCAGCAGCCGCGGCAGCACCGCCTGCATGGCGGTGAAGCAAGCGGTGAGATTGGTGGCGAGCATGCCGTCCCAGTCAGCGCGGCCGTGCTGGCCGAACGGCGCGGACACGGCCGCACCCGCGTTGTTGACCAGGATGTCGAACGGCCCGAGCTTGTCGATCGCGGCGCGCAGGGCGTCGGCGTCGGTCACGTCGGCCGTCGCGTGGTGGAACCCGGTTGCCGCCAGCGCCTCCGCGTCCCGCCCGACCACCGCGACCTGGACGCCGGCTTCGGCCAGCCGGTCGGCGATGGCGCGGCCGATGCCCTTGGCGCCGCCGGTGACCAGGGCGGTCCTGCCCTCAAACCGCACGCTGCACCAGCCGCTCCAACTGCGCCTTGCCCGCCAAATACGGCTTCGGCCAGGCCTGCTCCGCATAGGATTGGCGCGCCGCCGCCTGCAGGGTGAAGTGCGGGTCCGACAGATGCGGCCGCGCGAGCGCGCACAGATCGGCGCGGCCGGAGGCGATGATCGCGTTGCACTGGTCGGCCTCGGTGATGTTGCCCACCGCCATCGTCGGCACGCCGGCCTCGTTGCGGATGCGGTCGCTGAACGGCGTCTGAAACATCCGGCCATAGACCGGCTTGGCCAGCGTCGAGGTCTGGCCGGCCGACACGTCGAGCAAGTCGGCGCCGGCGTCGCGGAAGGCGCGGGCGATCACCACTGCGTCGTCGGGCGTGATGCCGCCCTCCACCCAGTCGGTCGCCGAGATGCGCACGCTCATCGGCCTGGCGGCGGGCCAGGCCGCGCGCATGGCGGTGAATACCTCGAGCGGAAAGCGCAGCCGGTTCTCCAGCGAGCCGCCGTAATCGTCGGTGCGCCGGTTGGTCAGCGGCGAGATGAATGCCGAGAGCAGATAGCCGTGCGCGGCGTGCAGCTCCAGCATGTCGAACCCGGCCTGCTCGGCGTAGCGCGTCGCCTGGACGAATTGGTCGCCGACCACCGCCATGTCGGCCGCGTCCATCGCGCGCGGCATCTGGTGCGCCTCGCTCCAGGCCACCGCGGAGGGTGCGAGCAGCGGCCAGTTGCCGTCGGCGAGCGGCTCGTCCATGCCCTCCCAGCCGAGCTTCGTCGAGCCCTTCGGCCCGGCATGGCCAAGTTGCAGGCAGATCGCCCCGGCCGACTGCGCGTGCACGAACGCGACGACGCGGCGCCAGGCCTGCATCTGCCCGGTCGACCACAGGCCGGGACAGCCCGGCGTGATCCGCCCCTCCGGACTGACGCAGGTCATCTCGGTAAACACCAGCCCGGCGCCGCCCAGCGCGCGGCCGCCGAGATGCACGAGGTGGAAGTCGTTCGGCGTGCCGTCGCTGGCGCTGTAGGTGGCCATCGGCGAAACCACGACGCGGTTCATGAGCTTCAGGTCGCGCAGGCGGAACGGCAGGAACATCGGCGGCACGGTGTGGTTCAGCGCCCGCCCGGTCGCCTGCTCGGCGAGCCAGCGCTCCACCCCGTCGAGATAGGTGTTGTCGCGCAGCCGCAGGTTCTCATGGCTGATGCGCTGGCTGCGGGTGAGCAGGCTGTAGGCGAATTGCTGCGGCGGCAGCCCGGCGTAGCGCGGCACGTTCTCGAACCACTCGGTCGAGTTGCGCGCCGCTGACTGGATGCGCAGCACGTCAATCCTGCGCTCCGCCTCATAGGCCGCCAGCGCCGTCGGCACGTCGGTCTCGGCGCGCAACGTCCGCGCCAGCGCGATCGCGTCCTCCAGGGCGAGCTTGGTGCCGGAGCCGATGGAGAAATGCGCCGAGTGCGCCGCGTCGCCCATCAGCACGATGTTGCCGCACGACCAATGCTCGTTGGAGACGCTGGGGAAGTTGATCCACGGCGAGCCCGTCACGTGGCGCGCGTTGGACAACAGCGGACTGGCGTCAAGCCACGGCTCGAACAGCCGCTCGCAGAACTCGATCGAGGCCGCCGTGTCGGCCTCGGCGAGCCCGGCGGCGCGCCAGGTCTCCTCCCGAGTCTCGACGATGAAGGTCGAGGTGGTTTCGTTGAAATGGTAGGCGTGCGCCTGAAACCAGCCCCATTCGGTTTCGACGAAGATGAAGGTGAAGGCCTCGAAGCGCTTCTGGGTGCCGAGCCAGACAAACTTGTTGCGCTGCAGCTGGATCGCCGGCTTGAAGTGATCCGCATGCAGCTCGCGCAAACGGCTGTTGATGCCGTCGCTGGCGATGACCAGGTCGGCATCGGCATAGGCGGCCGCATCGGTGACCTCAACCTCGAACACCAGTCGGACGCCGAGCTCGTCCGCGCGGTCCTGCAGGATGTTCAGCAAATGCTTGCGCTCGATGCCGCAGAAGCCGTGCCCGCCCGAGCGCACCGCGTGGCCCTTGAAGTGGACCTCGATGTCGTCCCAGTGCGCGAAGCCGGCGCTGATGCTGGCCTCGCTCACCGGGTCGCCGTCCTTCAGGTTGCGCAGCGTCTCGTCGGAGAACACCACGCCCCAGCCAAACGTGTCGTGCGGCCGGTTGCGCTCGATGACGGTGATGTCGTGGCCGGCATCCTGCAGCTTCATCAGGATGGCGAAGTAAAGACCGGCGGGACCACCGCCGATGCAGACGATACGCATGCGAACTCTCCTGGCGGCGATATGCGGCCTTAAGGCGACGCCACCAGGGCCAGCACCCGACAGGGACTGCCGGAGCCGGCCTCGATTTTCAACGGCGGGGTGATCAGCACGCTGCCCACGGGCGGCAACTGATCCAGGTTGGTCAGGCTCGCCAGGCCGAACTTGCCCGCGCCATGCATCAGGGTGTGGCACGGAAACGGCGGGTCAAAGCCGGAGGCCTGGCCGGCGTCGGTGCCGACGCACTCGGTGCCGAAGCCGGCGACGTCCCGCGCCTCCACCAGGAAGCGCACGCACTCGGTGTCCGGCCCGGGGGTCACCGGCCCCGTCGGCCCGATGTTGAGGAAGGCCTCCGCGGGCCGGCGCGACCAGCCGCTGCGCAACAACACCCAGGCGCCGGCGGCGATCCGCCCGTGCGCCGCCTCCCACTGCTCCACCCGACCTCGCGTCAGCAGGTATCCCGGGTCTGCCTGGCTCTCCACCTCCACGTCGATCACCACCGCGGGCGCGACCAGCCGGGCTGCGGGGATTCTGTCGGTGCTGCTGTCCGGCCGCGAGCGCCCCGTCACCCAGTGCACGGGCGCATCGAAATGGGTGCCGGTATGCTCGCCGAGGCTGATGTCGTTCCAATACCAGGCCGGACCGGCGTCGTCATAATGCGAGAGGCGGCGCATGCTGAACGGCGAGGATTGCGCGAACGGCGGCGGCAGGCCGATCACCGGGGTCTGCGGGGACAGCGTCTGGCTCAGATCGACCACGCGCACCTGGCCCGACGCGAGATCGGCGACCAGGGCGGCAAGCAGGTGCGACGACATAGGCATCTCCGGCAACGCTGCCGCAGCTTGGACCGAGATAGTTCAGACGTGAAGTAATTTCTTGCGACGCCACGCAAGTTTGAGCCGTATCAGCTCAACGGTCTCGCAGCAGTCAGCCTCTCAGCCGATCATCCTGCCGGAGGCGCCATACGGCTGCTCCGCGCTGCGCACCGACTGCTTGAGCTTGCCGAGCAGCTCGAGCAGCTGCCGCATCTCCGAACGCGACAGCCCCTCCGTCATCTCGTCGATCCACGAGCGATGCACCGGGACCATCGCCGCGAACAGGTCCTCGCCGGACGGCGTCATGCGGATCACCGTGCTGCGCCGGTCGGTCGGGTGGACGGCCCGCGCCACCAGCCCCTCCTTCTGCATCGAGTCGACCAAGCCGGTCACGTTGCCGCTGGTGACCATCAGGCGGCTGGACAGCTCCCCCATGGTCAGCGCGTTGCCGGCGGAGTGCAGTTGCGACAGCACGTCGAAGCGCGGCAGGGTGGTGTCGAAGTCTCGGCGAAACTGGGCCCGGATGCGCCGCTCGATCAGTTGGGTGCAGGTGAGCAGCCGAAGCCAGACGCGGATTTGCAGCTTCTCCGCTTTGGCCAGCGTCGTCTCGCGATCAAGCGGTATGGCCGAAACATCGTCAGGTGCCATCGTTGCGTCCTCGCGCGGCGTGTCGCTGCGCTTGCAGACGAGCCTGGATGCCGCGGCAAAGCTGCATGGCCGACATGCGCGGCCATTTCAAGTGTCGAATTCGCCAGATCGGTTCCACTGGAAGTGGAACCTCTTTAGATTTGTTGAGCGAACTGATCTCGTCAGCCTAGGATCGTTTGTCGATCGCAGTTAGGCTGATATGTCGCTAAGCCATGCGCCTGGCGCGCCCCTCGGCGCTGGCTTCGGGCACGAGCCAGTGCGGGTCCGGCACCGGCAGCGGGATCGCGTCGATCAACTCTCTCGTGTAGGCGGCTTGCGGGCGGACCAGCACCGCCTCGCACGCGCCCTGTTCGACGACCTCGCCGCGCCGCAGCACGATCACGCGATGGCAGACCGCCCGGATCACCGACAGGTCATGGCTGATGAACGCCATCGCGAGCCCCATGTCGCGGCTGATCTCGCCGATCAGGCGGAGCACCTGCGCCTGGGTCGAGACGTCGAGCCCGGAGACGATCTCGTCGGCGACGACGAAGTCCGGCCGCAGCAGGATGGCGCGCGCAATGCCGACGCGCTGGCGCTGGCCGCCGGAGAGCTCGTGCGGGTAGCGCCTTAGCACCGCCGGCGGCAGGTCCACCCGCTCCAGTATTGCGTTGATTCGCCGCACCGCCTCGGCGCGCGCCTGCTGCGGCTCGTGCAGCCGCAATGGCGCCGCCAGCGTCCGGCCGATGGTGCGGCGCGGGTTGAGCGAGGACATCGGGTCCTGGAAAATGAGCTGCATGCGCCGCCGCAGGGGCCGGATCGCCGCCTCGGCGAGGCCGCTGATCTCGGCGCCGTCGAACCGGATCGAGCCCGAAGCCGGCCGCACCAAACCCAGCAGGGCCCTGCCGAGCGTGGTCTTGCCGGAGCCCGACTCGCCGACGATGCCGACCATTTCGCCGCGGCCGATCGACAGCGACACGCCGTGCAGCACCGGCGCCGCAGGCCTGCGGCCGCCGAACAGCGTGCGGCCGCCGCGATAGCCGACGACGAGGTCCCGCACCTCCAACAGCGGTCGCGCTGGCTCAGCCATGGCTCGCCCGGTCGAACTGCTGGTCGAGCTGCTGGTCGACGTGGGCGATCTCCGACCGGCAGGCCGCCATCACCGCGTCAGGGATCGGCTGCAGCCCCTGGTCCGGCCGGTCGTAGCGCGGCGTGGCGCGCAGCAGGGCGCGGGCATACGGGTGCTGCGGCTCGCCCAGCAACTCGGCCGTGCGCCGCTGCTCCAGCACCCGCCCGGCATAGAGCAGGCTGACGTCGTCGCAGATTTGCGCCACGACGCCGAGGTCGTGGGTGATCAGGATGGCGCCGGTGCGATGCCGGGTCTGCAGGTCGCGGATCAGCCGCAGCACCTGGCGCTGCACCGTGACGTCGAGCGCGGTGGTCGGCTCGTCGGCGATCACCAGCTTCGGCCGCAGCATGAAGGCGGCGGCGATGAGCACGCGCTGGCGCATGCCGCCCGAGAGCTCGTGTGGGTAGCAGCGCATCACCCGCTCAGGGTCGTGCATCTGCACCTCTTCAAGCATGGCCAGCGCCCGGCGGCGGGCCTCGCGCGCCGAGGCGCCTTGCCACATCCGCATCCCGTCGGTGAGCTGCGCCTCGATCCGGCGGCTGGGGTTGAGCGCGCTCAGCGGGTCCTGCGGGATCAGCGCCACATGGGCGCCGAGCAGGCGCCGGCGGCGCGCGGCGTCCAGCGTCAGCAGCTCGGTGCCGGAGAGGCTGATCGCCCCCGCCGTCACCTGCATGGTGCGCGGCAGCATGCCGAGCACGGCGCGCCCGACGGTCGACTTGCCGGCGCCGCTCTCGCCCACCACGCCATGCACCTCGCCCGGCGCCACGGTGAGCGACACCGCGCGCAGGATCGGACCGCCCTCCCGGCGGCTGGAGACCACCGAGAGCGATCGCACCGCCAGCAATGCGTCCGTCACCCGCGCCTCACTGACGCATGATCGGATCGAGCGCCCGGCGCAGCCCGTCGCCGAGCTGGTTGAGGGCGAGCACGCTGATGAACACCGCCGCCAGCGGCGCCGCAAACACCCACCACGCCTGGTAGATGATCTGCCGGCCGGAGGCGATCATGCCGCCCCAGGTGGCGGCGTCGGACGACACCGACAGGCCGACAAAGGAGAGGATCGCCTCGACCACGATGGCGATGCCCATCTCGAGCGCGATCAGGGCCAGCAGGCCGGGCAGCACGTTGGGGAGGATTTCGCTCAACAGGATCGTCCAGCGCCCAAAGCCGAGCGTGCGCGCGGCGGTGACGTAGTCCGCCTCGGACTGCGCCATGGTGTCGGCGCGGATCACCCGGGCGAACCGCGTCCAGTCGATGATGGCGATGGCAATGATCACCGAGACCACGCCGGAGCCCAGGATGGCGACGATCAGGATCGCCAGCAGCACGGCGGGGAACGCCATCCAGATCTCAACCAGCCGCGAGACGATCACGTCCACCCAGCCGCCGAAATAGCCGGCGACCAGGCCGAGCAGCGTGCCGACGAGCGCGGCCGCGGCGGCGGCCGGCACCGCGACCATCAGCGCCACGCGCGCGCCGTAGATCAGGCGGGACAGCACGTCGCGCCCCAGATCGTCGGTGCCGAGCCAATGCGCCGGATCGGCGCCGGCAAAGCCCGCCGGCGGCAGCGTCGCCGCCATCAGGTCCTGGTCCAGCGGGTCGTGCGGCGCGATCCAGGGCGCGAACACCGCCAGCACGATCAGGCCCAGCAGCACGCCGCCGCCGGCGGCCAGCCGCCAGTCCCGCAGCATGGCGGGCACGGCCCAGCGCCTCGCCGTCGCCGGTCGGGAGCCCATTCCGTCAACCATGCCGCAGCTTGGGATTGAGGCCGGCGATGACGGTGTCGATCAGCAGGTTGGTCAGGATGAACAGCAGGCCGAACACCAGCACCAGGCCCTGGATGAGCGGCAGGTCCCGGTTGATCACCGCCTCGATCGCCATGTTACCAAGCCCCGGATAGGAGAAGATGCGCTCCACGATCACCGTGCCGCCGAGCAGGAAGGTGAACTGCACCCCGGTGAGCGCCAGCGTCGGCCCGATTGCGTTGCGCATCGCCTCGCGGGTGACCAGCCGCAGTTCGGACATGCCTTTGACGCGGGCGACCAGCACGTAGTCCTGCACCATCGCCTCCTGCAGCGCGCCCTTCAGCACCCGCGCAATGATGGCGGCGAGCGGCAGCGCCAGGGCCGTCGCCGGCATCAGCAAATGGGCGCCGACATCGCGCGCCGCCCGCCAGTGGCCGGTGACCAGGCTTTCGCCGAGATAGAACGGCGTCCTGAAATCGGTGCCAAGGCTCGGGTCGATGCGGCCGGAGAGCGGCAGCACCGGCAGCGCCACGCCGAGCAGCAGCACCAAGGCGAGCGACCAGACGAAGTCCGGCACCGCGAGCAGCAGGCCGCTCACGCCGTCGACCGCCGCCTCGCCCCCACGCCGCGACAGCGTGCCGACCACGGCGAGCATCGCACCGAGCAGCAGCGCCAGGCACAACGCCGACAGCGCCAGCTCCAGCGTCGCCGGCAGCCGCTCGCCGATCAGGGACGCGACCGGACGGTGGAACGAGATCGAGGTGCCCAGCTCGCCGCCGAGGATGGCGCGCAGCCAGAGGCCGAATTGCAGCATGATCGAGCCGTCCAGCCCGTAACGGGTGCGCAGTGCTGCGATGTCTTGCGGGCTGGCACCGGGCCCGATCATCATCGCGACCGGATCGCCGGGGGCGACGCGCAGCAGCACGAAGACGAAGACCGCGACGCCCAGCAGCGTCACGGCCATCATCGCGGCACGATTGAGCGCGGCGGCCGCCATCTCCGACCCGGCGCCGTCAGGCCTGCGTCTTGGTGACCAAAGTCGGTTGTAACGCTCCCGAAACGTTCGGCGCGACCGCGACCGAGGTCTTGAACAGCACCGGCTGAACGTATTGCAGCAGCGGGATCACCAGGCCCTGTTCGGCGATCACGCGATCAACCGCCTTCCAGCCGGCAATGCGCTTCGCCTCGTCATGTTCCCCCCAGAGCGGTCCGATCTTGGCGTCCAGGTCGGCGCTCTTCCAGGCGGAGTGCGGCGACGGGCCGAACATGGCAAAGCCGGTGGAGGTCGTGGGATCGCCGATCGCGTTGCCCCAATTATAGAACGCCATTGGCGCCAATTTATGCGCGGCGCGCAGCTCATAGTGCTTGGCGATCTCGTAGACCTCGATGTCGGCGTGGATTCCGACGCGGCGCCACATGCCGACGATCGCCTGGATCATCTCGTAGTCTTTCGGCTTGAAGCCACGCGTGGTCTGCAAGGTGAAGCTGACGGGATGCGCAGGCGAGTAGCCGCTCGCCTTGAGCAGCGCCACCGCCTTGGCAGGGTCGTAGGACACCGTGATGGCCGGGTCATACGCCTCGTATTCCGGCGCCTCGAGCGTCGCGAGCGGCACGCCGTAGCCGCGCAGCAGCCGATGGACGATGGCGGCCTTGTCGATCGCGTGGATGGCCGCGAGCCGGACGTTCGGGTCGAGCATCGCCGGCGAGGTGTTCGAGATGAAGATCATGCCGATGTCGGAAACCGGCGTCGCGATCCCGCTCAGGCCCGGCTTGTGCTTCAGCCGGTCATACTCCTCGTAGGGGATTTCCAAGGTCACGTCCGACGAGCCGCTCTCGATCTCGGCAACCCGGCTCGTCGCGTCGGTGACGAACTTGAAGACGACCGTCTCGAAGGCCGGCTTGCCGCCCCAATAATGCGGGTTGGCGACCAGTCGCAAATAGGCGTTGCCCTCATAGGCATCCACCATGAACGGGCCAGTGCCAATCGGCTTCTTCTCGAAACCGTCGGCGCCGACCTTTTGGTAATAGGCCTTCGGCAGCACGTAGCCGGTCAGGAACGCCATCCATTTGAACAGCGTCGGGTCGAACGAAACCACGTCGGCGGTGATGCGATGGTCCTCGATCTTATAGTTGCCGATCTTCGACCAGATGAATTGGATCGGGTTGCCGCTCTTCGGGTCCGCGGCCCGGGTGAGCGACCAGACCACGTCCTCCGGGCTCAGCGGCGAGCCGTCATGCCAGACGACGTTGCGGCGTACGTCCATGGTGACCTTGGTCCGGTCGGCGTTCCAGCCCCAGGCGGTCAACAGGCCGGGCTCGAACGACAAATCGCCTTTCTGGCCGACGAACTGGTCGAACACCGAACGGTAGATCGCCTGGATGGTCGGGTTGACGGCCGAGGTGCCGGTGGTCGGATCGAACGACGGCAGCGTCACGTTGAAGGCGATCGTGAGCGTGCCAGGCGTGGCCGCCCGGACCGGGATACGCCCGCCGATCAGGCCGGCGATCACGGCGCTTGCACCAAGGGCCAGAGTCTGACGGCGCGGAACACTGATCATCAGGTTCTCCCTTCAACGGCGCCGAGCGGGGCGCCACATAATTCGTTTAAGCCTAAAGCGATTTGTTGCTTCTGCCAAGCAAACTCTGTACCGTCGCCAGCATCGTCGAGAGAGGGCGAGCGGGGCCGCCTCGTGCGCTCCAGGAGGGGTTTGATGGCCGAACGATCATTCGCCCGCGAGGTGCAGGATTTGCAGCTCGGCAGCGGCGCCATCTTCCGCGGCGAAGGCATTCTCGCGATTACCAAGGCGCTGCTGCAATCCGGCGTGTCCTATGTTGGCGGCTACCAGGGCGCGCCGATCTCGCATTTGATGGACGTGCTCGCCGACGCGAAAGACGTGCTGGACGAGCTCGGCGTGCATTTCGAGTCGTCGGCCTCGGAGGCGGCGGCGGCAGCGATGCTGTCGGCCTCGGTGATGTATCCGGTGCGCGGCGCGGTGACGTGGAAATCCACCGCCGGCACCAACGTCGCCTCGGACGCGCTCGCCAACCTCGCCTCGGGCGGCGTGCTCGGCGGCGCGCTGATCGTCATCGGCGAGGATTACGGCGAGGGCTCCTCGATCATGCAGGAGCGCAGCCACGCTTTCGCGATGAAGTCGCAGATCTGGCTGCTCGACCCGCGGCCCAATCTTGAGTCCGTGGTCCAGGCGGTGGAGGACGGCTTCGAGCTGTCCGAGGCCTCCAACACCCCGGTAATGCTCGAGGTGCGGCTGCGCACCTGCCACGTGCACGGCCAGTTCGTCGCCAAGGATAACCGCCGGCCCGGCTTCACCCTGCGCGAGGCGCTGGAGCAACCGCGGCGCGACCTGAGCCGCATCGTGCTGCCGCCCGCGGTCTACGCCCACGAGGAGGAGAAGCTCAAGACGCGCTGGCCGGCGGCGGTGGAGTTCATCAAGTCGCGGCGCCTCAACGAGCATTTCGGCCCAGCGGACGGCGAGATCGGCTTCATCATCCAGGGCGGCCTGTACAACGCCGTCATGCGGGCGCTGCACTATCTCGGCCTGGCCGACATCTACGGCGAGGCCGCGGTGCCGATCTACGTGATGAACGTCACCTACCCGATGATCGACGACGAGGTCGCGGAGTTCTGCCTCGGCAAAACGGCCGTGATCATGGTCGAGGAGGGCCAGCCCGAATACATCGAGCAGGCGCTGCACACCGTGCTCCGCCGACGCGACATCAACACCCGGGTCAGCGGCAAGGACCTGCTGCCCCGCGGCGGCGAATACTCGGCGCCGGTGCTGGTCCGCGGCTTCGAGGCCTTCCTCGGCGCCCATGCGCCGGCGCTGCTCGGCCGCCGCCCGCCCGCGCCCAATGCTCTGGCGGTGCTGGCCGACCCAAAGGTGAGCCGGCTCGCAGCCACCGTGCCGCCGCGCCCGGCCGGCTTCTGCATCGGCTGTCCGGAGCGGCCGATCTTCGCCGCCATGAAGCTCGTCGAGCAGGAGCTCGGCCCGCACCACGTGGCCGCCGACATCGGCTGCCACCTGTTCTCGATCCTGCCGCCGTTCAACATCGGCGCCACCACGATGGGCTATGGCCTGGGCCCCGCCTCCGCCTCCGCCTTCAACGTGCCGGCGGACAAGCGCCCGATCTCGATCATGGGCGATGGCGGCTTCTGGCATAACGGGCTGACCAGCAGCGTCGGCAACGCTGTGTTCAACCGGCAGGACGGCGTCATCCTGGTGGTCGACAACCACTACACAGCGGCGACCGGCGGGCAGGACATCCTGTCGTCGCGCGCCCGCAACGAGCGTCGGCTGACCAACAACTCGATCGTCAAGGCCGTCCAGGGTATCGGCGCCAAATGGGTGCGCCAGATCGACCGCACCTACGACGTCGCCAGGCTGCGTGACACGCTGCGCGCGGCGCTGACCTCGCAGGAGAAGGGGCCGAAGATCATCGTCGCCTCCTCGGAGTGCATGCTGAACAAGCAGCGCCGCACCAAGCCGCTGCTCAAGCAGGCGGAGGCGGCGGGCCAGCGCGTCGTGCGCGAGATGTTCGGCGTCGACGAGGACATCTGCACCGGCGACCATGCCTGCATCCGGCTGTCCGGCTGCCCGTCGCTCTCGGTCAAGCCGACCACCGACCTGCTGCGCGACGACCCGGTGGCGGCAATCGACCAGAGCTGCGTCGGCTGCGGCAATTGCGGCGAGGTGGCCGAGGCCGCGGTGCTGTGCCCCTCCTTCTACCGCGCCGACATCATCTCAAACCCGACACGATATGATCGCTTGCTCGCCCGGCTGCGCGGCGCCGTCATCGGCTGGCTGCAGCGGCGCCGCGACAGCAGCCGGATCGTGTTCTCCACTTGATTGACCGCCAATGGATTTAGGCGCGCCGCTTTCGCCCACCCCGCTGTCGACCGACAAGCCGATCACCATCGCCATCCTGGCCATGGGCGGGCAGGGCGGCGGCGTGCTGGCGGACTGGATCGTCGCACTCGCGGAGGCCTCCGGCTGGGCGGCGCAGTCGACCTCCGTGCCCGGCGTCGCCCAGCGCACCGGCGCCACGGTCTACTACATCGAGCTGCTGCCTGAGCGACAAGGCAAACGGCCGATCTTCGCGCTGATGCCGGCGCCCGGCGACGTCGACGTCGTGCTGGCGGCCGAGTGGATGGAGGCCGGCCGCTCGATGATGCGCGGCTTCGTCACTCCCGACCGCACGACCCTGATCGCCTCCACCCATCGCGCCCTCGCCGTGGTGGAAAAGGAGCAGCCGGGCGGCGGCATCGCAGACCCGACTGTGGTGAGCGATGCGGCCGAAATCGCCGCCAGGCGCACCATCAGCTTCGACATGCAGACGCTGGCGGCGCAGTCCGGAACGGTGATCTCCGCCACCCTGTTCGGCGCGCTGGCGGCGGCCGACGTGCTGCCGTTCGGCCGCGCCGCCTTCGAGGAGGCAATCCGCGCCGCCGGCAAGGGTGCGGCGCCAAGCCTGCGCGGGTTCGCCGCCGGCTTCGAGCGCGCCCGCCAGCCGGCTGCCGCCACCCCAGAGCCCGAGCTGCCGCCGGAGCACCGCGTCGCCGGCAGTCCCGCCTTCGAGGCGCTGTGCCGACGGGCCGAGCGCGAGCTGCCGCCGCAAGCGCACCGTTTCGCCCGCGCCGGCCTCGCCCGCCTCGCCGACTACCAGAGCCTCAACTACGCGCAGCGCTACCTGGAGCAGCTCTCAGAGCTGCTGGCGCTGGACCGGCAATGCGGCGGCGAGGCGAGGACCTTCGCCCTCACCACCCAGGCGGCCAAATACCTCGCCGCCGCAATGAGCTATGACGACGTGATCCGCGTCGCCGACCTGAAAACGCGCAGCACCCGGTTCGACCGCATCCGCACCGAAGTCGGCGCCAGAGCCGGCCAGCTCGTCACCATGACCGAATACATGCACCCGCGCATCGAGGAGGTGCTCGGCGTGCTGCCGCGCGGCCTCGGCCAGGCGATCGAGGCGCGGCCCGGGCTGATGCGCCGGCTCGACCGCGTCGTCAATCGCGGCCGCCGGGTGCGAACCGGCACCCTGTTCTGGTTCCTGGCGCTCTACGCGCTGGCCGGCGCCAAAGCCCTGCGCCCGCGCTCGCTGCGCCAACACCGCGAGGAGCAGCACATCGCGCACTGGCTCGCCGTGGTGACCGCCACGGTGCCGCATGACTACGATCTAGCGGTGGAAGCGCTCACCTGCCGCCGCCTCGTCAAAGGCTATTCGGACACGCATGCACGCGGCCTGTCGAAGTTCGACCGCGTTCTCGCCGAAATCGCCTTCCTGACCGGCCGGTTAGACGCCGCGGCCTGGCTGCGGCGCCTCAAGCAGGCGGCTCTCGCGGACGAGAAGGGCGTCTCGCTGGAGGGCGCGCTGGCCACGATGCACAGCGCCTTCCAATGAGCCGCCAGCCTCGTCACCGCAACGATTTGGCCAGCAGATAGCCCGAGCCGCCGCCAAGCCCAGGGCCCGGATGCGTCGCCGCGCCGATGTGGTAGAGGCGTGGCAACGGCGTGCGATGGTTGATGGTGCCCTTGAACGGGCGCCAGAGGAAAAACTGGTCCATGCCGCAATAGCCGCCGTAAGGGTCGCCGCCGACCAGGTTGACGTTCAGCGCTTCGAGGTCGGCCGGCGAGTAGGCGCGGCGGCTCAGGATGGTGTCGCAAAAGCCGTCGATATGGCGCGACAGCGTCGCCTCCACCCGGTCGGCATAAGCCTCGCGGATCGCTGCCGTCCAGCGTCCGTCGGCCGGCGGCGCGATCTCGCCGGCCGCATCGCCGCTGATCAGGCGCGGCGCCTCGGGGAGTTGCAGCCACAGCACCGCATGGCCCGCCGGCGCGCGCGAGGGGTCGAGCGCCGTGGGCTGGCCGACGCAGATGGTCGGCTCACTGGGCAGCACGCCGCGCTCCGCCTCGTTGGCGGCCTTGGACACGCCGTCCAAACCCGGCGTCAGATGCAGCAGCGCGACGTGCTCCAGCCCCTCGGCCCGCCAGCGCGGCGGGCGCGACAGCGCGTAGTGGATCTGCATGTTGCCCTTGCCGTACCGATAGCGGCCGAGCCCCTCGGTCACCTCCGCCGGCAGCGCCTCGCCGGCCAGCAGGCGACCGTAAAGCTGCTCCGGCGCCATCGAGCAGATCACGCCGCGCCGGGCGACGTGCCGGGCGCCGTCGGCGAGCACCACGCCGTCTGCGCGGCCCCTCGCGCCGCGGGTGACGCGCACGACCTCGGCGCCGGTTCGGATCGTCCCGCCCTGGTCGGCGATCAGCCTGCTAAAGGCGTCGAGCAATGCCTGCGCGCCGCCGGTCACGATCGGTGCGCCGGCCGCCTCGAGCGCGAAGCCGATCACCTTCAGCATCTCGCCCGAGGTCGCGCTCTCCGGCCCCAGCCCGGTGTGCAGCACCCAGGGCGCGAACAGGTCGCGCACCAGGCTGGAGCTGTAGCGGCCCTCGAGATGCGCGCGCGCCGAGGTCAACGCCTCGCCCAACAGGCCGGCGAGGCTGCGCGGCCCGCGCCGGAACAGTTCGACCAGGATCGTGCGCAGCGTCGCGCGCGACCAGAGCTGGCCGCCCAGCAGGGCGAAGATCAGCGCGGCGTTGCGGCCGAACAGCGTCATCTCGCGCTCAAACGCGGCACCGTCGCCCACCGCCGCGGCCTCGAACGCGGCGACGTTGGCCTGCCGGGAGCGGCTCAGCACGAGGTGCCGGCCATCCGGCCGCAGCACGCCCGTGGGCACCTCGCTCTGGGCAAAGGCGAGGCCGCGGCGTTCGAGCTCGGGGCCGAGCGCCGCATAGGCGGGCGAGGTGACGAAGAGCAGGAACGTCGTCGCCATCACGTCATGCACGAAGCCCGGCGCGCTGATCGCCTCGGTCCGGATGCAGCCGCCGATCCGGTCGTTGCGCTCCAGCAGCAGCACACGGCGGCCCTTGAGCCCAAGCATGGCGGCGCAGACCAGCCCGTTTATGCCGCTGCCTACGACGATGTAGTCGGCGTCTCGCATCATCGCAGGTCCTTGTCGAAATCCGGGAAAACTCGTCTACCAAAACCAGGCAGTCGCTCCATCCGCGAGACGGCGGCGCTTTCACGCTCAACAGAGTTCGTGCAAACGGGTCCGCTGTCGAGCCCGGCCGCGCAAGATCAGGAACGCGCATGACCTACGATGCGATCATCATCGGCGCCGGCCATAACGGCCTCGCGGCGGGCGTGCATCTGGCGAGCAAGGGTTGGCGCATCGGCGTGTTCGAGCAGGCGGATCAGCCCGGCGGCGCGATCAAAACCGCCGAGATCACGCGGCCCGGTTTTCGCCATGACCTCTACGCCATGAACCTCAGCCTGTTCGCCGGCTCCCCCTTCTTCGCCGCGCACAAAGCCGCACTGGTTCGAAACGGCCTCGCCTTCGTGCCCGCCGGCGACTGCTTCGCCACTGCCTTTCCGGACGGAACCTGGCTCGGCGTGAGCCAGGACCTGGAGCTGACGGCGTCGCGCATCGCTGCACTCTCGCCGCAGGATGCGCAGGCCTGGCGGGACATGGTGGCCGCCTTCGCCGCCGACGCGCCGCACGTCTTTGCCCTGCTCGCAGCCCCCCTGCCCTCCCGCGCCGCGATGCGGGCGCTGTGGCAAGCCTATCGTGCGCGCGGCGCCGCCGGGCTCAGCGGACTGGCGCGGCTGGTCCTCTCATCGCCGCGCGACTTTCTCGACCGCCACTTCCACAGCGCCAAACTCAAGGCGATGATGGCGGTCTGGGGCCTGCACCTCGACTTCCCGCCGGACGCGGCGGGCGGCGCCCTGTTCCCCTATCTCGAGTCGATGGCCAATCAGAGCTTCGGCATGGTGATCGGCCAGGGCGGCGCCGATACGGTCGTCGCCGCATCAGCGGCCACGCTGAAGGAGTATGGCGGCGAGCTGCACCTGTGCTCGCCAGTCGGCGAGGTGATCTGCTCGCGCGGCAAGGCCCGTGGCGTCCGGCTCGCCGACGGCCGCACCGTCATGGCGCGGCGCGGCGTCATCGCCAATGTGCACCCGAAAAACCTCTTCGGCACGCTGCTGAAGGGCGATCACGCCGCCAGCCGCGCCAAGGTGGCGGGGTTCCGCGCCGGCCCCGGCACGATGATGATCCACTATGCGCTGAGCGAACAGCCGGGCTGGGCGGCCGGCGAGGCCCTGAAGCGCTTCGCCTACGTGCATCTCGCCCCCGATCTCGCCACCATGAGCCACGTCTATGACCAGGCGATGGCCGGGTTGCTGCCCGAGACGCCGGTTCTCGTCGTCGGCCAGCCCACCGCGCTTGACCCGTCCCGCGCGCCGGCGGGCCAGCACATCCTCTGGGTCCAGGTCCGCGTCCTGCCGAGCAAAATTTTGGCGGACGCGGCGGGCGAGATCGACGAGACCAACTGGAGCCTTGCCAAGGAGCGCTATGCCGACCGCGTCCAGGCGCTGATCGAGCGTTATGCGCCCGGCTTCGGCAAGACCGTCCTGGGCCGCGCCGTCGCCTCGCCCGGGGATCTCGAGCGGGAGAACGCGAACCTTGTCGGCGGCGACAGCCTGTCCGGAAGCCATCATCTCGACCAGAACTTCATCTTCCGGCCGGTGTTCGGCTGGTCGCGCTACAAGACCCCGATCGGTAAGCTCCATTTGGTCGGCGCGTCGACCTGGCCGGGCGCCGGCGTCGGCGCCGGCTCCGGCTTCATCCTTGCCAAAATGCTGGCTGGCGCCTGAAAGCGCCGGCCGCCGGCGCGGCGGTGTCGCCGGAGGCGTCAGGACGCCCGTTTCGGTATCAGATTGTGCAGTTGCATCGTCCGGTGGCTACTTGTTGGGCGATATCGCAATAGGAGATCAGCTTTTCGACACGAAACCATAATTAAGTTTGGACAAATCGCTTTAGGCCTAAGATAATTACCACAGCCAAGGTCTGGGCGGCGGACGATTGTTGACCTGTCTGTCGGCTGACCGGGCCCGTGCGACCAAAGCTTACGTTTTGGCAACGGTTGACACGAAGGGATGAGGCCATGGCAGCGCCAGCACGACACCTCCAGCTCGGCACGTTGTTTCTGGCGCTGACGGCGTCGACGATGGTGAGGGCTGCTCCCGAACCGACCAGACCGTCCGACATCAATCCGCAGCCGCCGACGACGCCCGCCGCGCCGGCCAATCCAACGCCCTCGGCGCCGGAGACCGGCGACCTGTTTTCGCTTGAGAGCCTCGGCGCCGGACTAGGCCAGACGCTCGCCAATCAGGGCGTCTACATCAGCGGCGGCTATGTCGGCAACGTGGTCAGCGGCCTGTCAGGCGGCTATCAGCAGGGTGCGGCCTACGGCAACGATCTGGCCTACGGGTTCGACCTCGACCTGCAGAAAATCCTCGGCATTCCGCAGGCGCGCCTGCATTACCTGATGGATTCGCGCTTCGGCGGCGTGGGCTCAGGGTTCAACCCGTTCAACGGCAGCGAGGTCGGATTTCTGAACGGCGCGGGCCCGTCAAACGAGACGCGGCTGGCCGAGTTCACCTACGAGCAAGCGTTCCTGAACGACCGCATCGAAATCCGCGCCGGCCGGCTCAGCTCGACGTTCTACTATACGAACCTGGCGACGGATTGTCAGTTCGAGTCCTTCGTCTGCGGCAATCCCGGCGGCTGGTCGTTCAACCAGGACCAGATCTTCTGGCCGTTCGCGACCTGGGGTGGCCAGGTCACGCTGCACCCAACGGCAGCAGTCTACTTTCGCACCGGCCTCTACGACGACGACAACTACTCGATCCCGCACTCCGGCTTTCCCTTCGCCGGCGGATGGTCGCTCAGCCACGCCGACGGCCTCTTCGTTCCGGCCGAGCTGGGCTACAACACGACGTTCGCGTCCGACCCGTATCCCCGCCATTACGATATCGGCTTCTACTACGACAGCCACAACTTCACCGACGCACGCTTCAACACGCAGGGCCAGCCGCTGGTGACCGCCGGCGGAAATCCGGCGTCGGACGGCGCGCACATCGAGGTCTATGCCGAGTTCATGCAGACGATCTGGAAGCCGAACCTGAACAGCCAGGAGGGGCTGCAGGTCTTTGGCGGCGTCTACTCGAGCGCCGAGGGCCATGCCGCCATCAACAATTACTTCACCTACGGTGTTCTCAAGCAGGCGCCCTTCCCCTCGCGGCCGCACGACGAGGCGGGCATCCTCGGCATCGTCTCGGTGTTCGATCAGCGATTGACGGACGTGCTGGACGACGCTCGCCGGGCGTCCGGGCAGGGGGGCAACTTCTCGCGCAGCGAGGAGGGCTTCGAGCTTCAGTACTCGGCCGAACTTGCGCCAGGCATCGTCGCCAAGCCGTTCGCCGACATCATCATCGACCCTGACCAGCTTGGCCAGGCGGATCCGGACCCGTCAAAGCACCTGTCCTTCGGTTTGGGGCTGCAGCTCTCCGTCCAGCTCAACAAGACGTTCGGGGTGCCGTTCGTGCCGCTCTTCCAACACTAGCGCACGATGGTCTTGGCTTGAATAAGCGAGGGCTTGCCTCTGTCGAGGAGGAGGGATGCCACGAGCCTACGCGATGGATTTTCGCGAGCGCGCTGTCGCCCGCGCTATAGCTGCTCAGACGGTCCGCGCGGTTGCTGCGGTCCTGCAGCACCGACCTCGACGTCCGGGCCCGACGCCTGCAGCTCATGCACGGCGCCCAGCAGCAGGCCACCGGCAGGCAGGTGCCGATCGATCCCCCGCGACGCCGAACGGCAGCGCGGGCGCCTGTGGGACGCTCCCTTCCCGCCTCGCTCCGCTGTCGTGATCTGCTGGACGGTGCTTGCCCGGCCGGAACGGAGCCGGATCAATCAGGTGGAATGCGGCTTGGAAGCGCCATATCAACGCTCCCCCAATCGTGCGCCGTCACTGGCCGGACGGCCTGCAGGATCACCTCATGGCGTCCTCCTCACAGATCATCTACCAGCCCTACGTGGCTGGCTCCCGCGGCTCGCTGAAGGCGGGCATCGCCATCATTTGCCGCTCGGCCGAGGACGGCCTGCGCCGGGCGGAGCGAGCGCTCGACAGCGGCTCGATCTTGGGCGCGCAGATCGTGCGGATGACACATGACGACGATGCGGGCGAACTCGGCGAGCCGGAGTATCTGGGCCAGGTCGGACGGGTGCCGGACGCCGATTAGGGCCACGACCGCCGGCCGTCGTCCTTTTCCTGGGCGCGGTTGAGCTCCCGGTCTACGGCCTTCGCCTCGCCGGAGCCGCCATCGATCCCCTACGCGGTCTTTAGCAAGCGGGGCGGCCGGAAGCGAGCGCTGGGCACGCGATCGCCGATGGTCCTGCCGGAGGCGCCGAGCCAGCGCTGGTCGCTCGACTTTGTGTCGCACGCCCTGAACAGCGGACGCCGGTTTCGGGTGCTGGCGGTCATGGACGACTTTACCCGCGAGTGCCTTGCTCTGGTGGTCGACACGTCGCTCTCCGGCGCCCGAGTTGGGCGCGAGCTTGACCGGATCGCCGAACTTCGCGGTCGCGCCGCGATGATTGTCAGCGACAACGGGACCGAGCTGACCTTGTACGCGATCCTGCGATGGTAGGAGGATAGAGGCGTGCTGTGGCACTACGATGCGCCGGGCAAGCCGCAGCAGAACGGGTTCGTGGAAAGCTTCAACGGGCGGTTTCGCGACGAATGCCTGAACGAGCATCTGTTCAGGAGCCTGAGCGCAGCACGTCAGATCATTGAGGCATGGAGGATCGACTATAACAACAGCCGCCACACACGAGCCTGACAGCAGCCTCTGCAACCCGCCGCGAGCAGCGACTTAAAAACAGGACTCTGCTTATGAACGAGGGCACGTAGGGGGCAGGGTCACTGCGATGCTAGCTGGCGCTTCCGCAATCGCAACAGGCAGCCATCCAAACGAACCCTCAGGCGCACGCCAGAGGGGTCAATTTCGGACGCCGACGGAGGTCGAATTTGGATGCTGTTTGACAGGCATGGGTCTCACCAGGACAGCTTGTCCAATCAGCCAGATGCGATTACCGGCTATCCACTCCAACCTGGAAGTGTGTCTATCTTGCGCCCGCGGCGCCGCCGCCGTGCTGTTCTTGGTCGGGATCCCGGCGGCTAACCTGCCGCCATCGACGTTCAGCGTCCGTCCATGATGGGGGCGGACACGTCGGAGCCGAAGAAGACGACAGCGCCGACATGCCGTTCACCCAGAACGGCGGACATCTGGCGCTTCGGCAACCGCAACCGGCAGCGACTCAAAAGAACCCTCAAGCACAGGCAACAGGGATCGATTTCGGACGCCGACGACAAATTAGATGTGGATGCTGTTGAAACCTAGTATTTGATACACCGGCTTCCGGCAACTGAGCGTGCATCTCCCGGGAACCACCCAGTTCACCTGCTCGATCCTCAAAAGTCATCATCCGCCTGATACGCCAGAGGAACGGTCGCGGGGAACCGTAGCGGGCTTGCGACGAGCTCGCCGGTGCCGTTCGCTGATACAGGGAGCGCTCAAGTTAAGCTGGTCACGTGACATGTCGATCTCGACCCCCAGGCCTTTGCCGGCGCGCCTGAGAGTGGCGTTGAGCTGCGCGATCGTCGTCATCCCAAGCATCTGCTCGACCGCTTCGAAAACTGGCTCAAATGAGAACTGGACCGTCTCTACGAGTTTCGATCCGTCGCGGGTGAGCACGTAGAACGAGCGACGCGCGTCGTCGGCGGTGCCGTGACGCACAATCAGGCGGCGATGTTGCAGGTCCCGCACGATCCGCGACAGGCTCGGTCCCAGTAGAAAAGCCCGCCGCATGATTTCTGCGGCTCCCGTCTCGCCCGAGTTGAACAGCACCGACAGCACTCGATATTGCGCGGCGCTCAAACCGTGGTCTGCGAGCTGGGTCCTGAAGCAGGCCAGGACAGCCTCGCTTGTCCGCTGCAGCAGCACAGGCAGCAGCCGCACCTCCAATCCTGCCCCTGGTGTCGCGCCGGCCGGGCGCGCGGCGGGCTTCGGCTTGACGCCGCGTTCCTGTCTTGCGTCGACCAACGAGAACGCCCCCGTGTCCCTCGGCACGCAGCCTTGCGCGTTTCGTCATCGCCGTCCAGCCGGCAGCAATTGCCCGATGAGAGCGCAGCCTCGCCCGATCGGAGATCGTGCAAGAACACGGCAAAAGGGGATTGCACAAGAGCTTAACCGGTTACATAACGCGTTATTGTAGTTTAGTCGATCGCATTTGGCGAGGCACGGAACATGGTTGGCAGGAGCGTCGGCAACTGCCGCACCAAACATCGCGGGCCTGTGTGCTGGCGATGACGGGCCTTCGCCTGCTGCCCCATGTGAGAAGCCTGACGCCATACCCGCCAGGCCGGCCGATCTCCGAGGTGGCGCGCGAGTTCGGCCTTGACCAACGCGCCGTCATCAAGCTTGCGTCCAATGAGAATCCGCATGGCTGCCCGCCGGGGGTGAGCGGTGCGCTGCAGCGTCAGACTGAAACAACGGCGCTCTATCCGGACTTCGACTGCTTCTCGCTGCGCGAAGCCTTGTCGAACCACCTCGACGTGCCGCCCGACCACGTGCTGCCTGGCGCCGGCTCCAGTGACCTGATCCAACTGGCCGCTCGCGCCTATCTGGGTCCGGGGCTAAAGGCGATCGTCCCTCAATACAGCGTCGTCGCGCATGCCGGTGCCGCGCTGTCGGTGGGCGCGGACGTCGTGACGGTGCCCTGCAAGACCTGGCAGCCCGACCTTGACGCCATGGTCGAGGCGGTCGACCTCGACACCCGGCTTCTATACCTGGCCTCGCCCAACAATCCCACCGGCGCCATGGTGGCGGTCGCCGAGCTTGAGCGCTTCGTCGAGCGTCTCCCGGATCACGTGCTCCTCGTGCTCGACCAAGCCTATGACGAATTCCTGCCGTCCGAGGAGCGGCCGTCGCTGCATCGGCTGCGCCGCCTGCGCTCGACGCTTCTGGTTCTCCGCAGCTTCTCTAAAATCTACGGGCTGGCCGGGCTACGGGTCGGCTACGGCATCGCCACCCCACCATCCTGACCTCGCTGCGCACCCTGCAGACACCGTTCTGCGTCAGCGGGCCGGCCCAGTGCGCGGCGATCGAGGCGCTCGGCGACCAGAGCTTCGTCGAGGGCTGCCGGCTCAGCAACGCGGCCGAGCGCGAGCGCGTCCGCGCGGCGTTCGACGCACTGGGCATGGACGTCCTGCCATCGGGCGGAAACTTCCTGCTCGTGCACGTCGGCGACGGCGCCGGCGTGACGAGGGCGCTGCTGCAGCAGGGGCTGATCGTGCGTCCGGTCGATGGCTATGGGTTGCACGAGTGGGTTCGGATTTCGATTGGCCTGCCCGAACACAATGATTGCGTTCTCGAGGCGTTGCAGCGCCTGCTGGGCCGCTTGGCCGGGCTCTAGCGGATGCGCGAGGGCGGCCTCAGGCTGACCGGCGGCCGGGCCCTCGTCCGGCAACTGGTCGCGGAGGGGGTCAGCGACGTCTTCGCAGTGCCCGGCGTCCAGCTCGACTGGGCGGTCGATGCAATGCGCGAGGCGCGCAAACAGGTTCGGCTGATCGTCCCACGTCATGAACAGGCCACGTCCTACACGGCCGACGGCTACGCGCGCACGACCGGGCGGGAGGGCGTGTGCATGGTCGTGCCCGGGCCCGGCGTGCTCAACGCGCTGGCCGGGCTGGCGACCGCCTACGCGGTCAACAGCCGGGTGGTGTTCATCGCCGGACAGATACCCTCGGGCGCCATCGGCCGCGGCCTCGGCCTGCTGCACGAAATCCCCGACCAGAGCGGCATCTTGTCGTCACTGACCAAGTGGAGCGGGATCGCCCGATCGGCGGCCGAAGTGCCGGCGCTCGTGCACGAGGCGTTTGTGCAGCTTCGCTCGGGGCGCTCCCGTCCGGTCGCGATCGAAATACCACCCGACGTGCTGCAGGACGTGGCACCGATGGTCTTCCACCCGCGGGCGATCGGCCATGCGTCGCCGGTCGGGCTAGTGCCGCTGCAACAGGCGGCGGACATGCTCGCGGCGGCGCGTAACCCGGTGATCGTGGCCGGCGGCGGCGTCGCGGCCGCCGGCGGCGCAGCGGCCTTGCGCCGGCTGGCGGAGCTACTGCAGGCCCCGGCCATCATGGCGGCGGGCTCGCGCGGCGTCCTCTCCGACCGCCACCCTCTGGCCCTGTCGTCGCTCTCGGGGAGGATCGCGCTTGCCGGGGCTGACGTCGTGCTCGCAGCCGGCAGCCGCTTTCTCGACGCGCGCGGCGCCCCGACGCATGCGAGCGCCGATTGCCGCTTTATCTACCTCAACATCGATGCATCGGCGGCCGACCCGCCGAGGTCGCCTGGCCTGGTGCTGCAGGGCGACACCGCGCTCGGCCTGGCCGCGCTGGGCGACCTGCTGGCCGCGGACCCGAGGCTTGGCGCGCCGCGCGAGGCCGGCATGATACTCGCCGCGGCAGCGCGACGATGGGCCACCGCCCGGACGGCGGAGCTGAAGCCGCAGGGCGCCTATCTCGACGTCCTGCGGGACGTCCTGCCGGATGACGGAATCCTGGTCAGCGAGCTGACGCAGGTCGGTTACGCGTCCGAGGTCGCCTACCCCGTTTATGAGGTCGGCACCTACCTGACACCGGGCTACCAGCGCACCTTCGGTTACGAGTTGCCGACGGCGATCGGGGCGGCGCTCGGCAACCCGTCGCGCCGCGTCGTCTCCATCAACGGCGATGGCGGCTTCGGATGGAACCTGCAGGAGCTGGCGACTGCCGCCCGCTACCGCGTGCCGCTGACCGTAAGCGTGTTCGTCGATGGCAAGTTCGGCAACGTCCATCGCATCCAGGCGGCCGAGTTCGGACAGACCTACGCGACCGAGCTGCACAATCCCGACCTCATGCTGCTGGCCCAGGCGTTCGGCGTCGTCGGCCGGCGCGTCGAGCAGCCCGCGCAACTCGCCGACGCGTTGCGCGAAACCCTGGCGACGAACGACTGCACGCTGATCGAAGTTCGAGTGGAGGAGATGCCCAACCCGTGGCCGTTGATCCATGCCTTCCTGCCGAACGCGCCGCCGCTGCCGCCGGAGCTGACCGCCGGTTAAGATCGAGCGCCCCCTACGGTTGGTATATGACCATCGTGCTGATGGCCGCCTGGTGCCTGTCCTCACTGGACCGGCAGTTGCTCAGCCTGATGGTCGGGCCGATCGAGCGCGACCTGCACCTAACCGACACGACGTTCGGGTTCTTGACCGGGGCGTTCGGCATCGTCTCGACTGGCCGGTCTGCCCGTCGGCTGGCTCGCCGACCGCGCCAGGCGCACCTGGCTGATTGCGGCCGGGATCGCCGCCTGGAGCGTGATGACAGCCTCCTGCGGCCTAGTCGGCACCGCGACCCAGCTGTTCTATGCCCGCACTGGCGTCGGTATCGGCGAGGCGACCCTGTCGCCCTGCGCCTACTCGCTGCTCGGAGACCAGTTCAGCGCCGAGACCCTGCCCCGCGCGCTCAGCGTCTACACGCTCGGCTTGTTCATCGGCAGCGGCCTTGCGCTCGTCCTCGGCGGCAGCCTGGTGACCCTCGTCGCGCATCAACCGCCAGTGACGCTGCCGGTGATCGGCGCTGTGCGTGCCTGGCAGCTCGTCTTCCTGCTGGCCGCGATGCCGGGCGCCGTGCTGGCGGTATGGATGGCGACGTTACGCGAGCCGGCGCGCCGCTCGCCCGGCGATGCGGCCGCGCCGGCGAGCGGCGGCCTGGCCGCCTTCATCAGGGACAACAAGCTCGTCGCGACTGCCCTGTTCATCGGCTCGGCGTTGCTCGCTGAAATCTCGTATGAGGACGTCTGGTATCCCGAGCTGTTCATCCGGACATGGCACTGGAGCGCCGCTCAGGCCGGCCTCGTCAACGGCGTCGCGTCGCTGACGACCGGACCGCTGGGCCTGCTCGCCGCCGGCTGGTGGTCGTCGCGCATCCTGTCGTCCGGCCGCAACGACGCGCCGCTGCGATTGTCGGTGATCGCCGCGGCGGCAATGACCATCACCGCCACGGCGCTGCCGCTCTCGCCGGCGCCTCTGCTGGCTGCCTGCGCCCTCTTCGTACTGAAATTCTTCATGGCGTTCGCCCCGGTCCTCGTTCCGGCGGCGATCCAGACCGTGGCACCCGAGGGGCTGCGTGGCCAGCTCGCCGCGCTGTTCATCGTCACGACCGGCATCCTGGGGGTGGCCGGCGGCCCGACCGTGCCAGGCCTACTCGCCGACCACGTGTTCCAGGCGCCGGGCGGCTTGGCGCTGGCGCTCTCGACGTCCGCTCTCGTCTTGGCGCGTTATCCGTGGTCGCCCTGATACTCGGCCTGTCGCCCTACCGCCGGCTGGTGAACGGTGGCCAGTCGGCCGTGGTGACGCCAGGCTGGGCCCGCCGGTTTCAACGGCGGCGAAGCCGCTCTAGCCTGGACGAAGCCCGATGACAGCCAGGATCAACGATATGCCGCCGCACAGGGCGCCTCGCCTGCTCAGGCGGACGCTGCTCGGCGCCGGCCTCGGCTCGCTGGTCACGGATCGCCCAGGCACGGATCGCCCAGGCACGGGTCGACTAGGCACGGGTCGATTGACCACGCAGGCGGAGGCGAGGGAGGTCGCGGATCGTCCTGTGAGCGAAGATGCCGACGTCACAGCGACCGCGGCCGTCGTCACCAGACATAGCGGCATATTCAACGGGACCCGCGTCGACTACATCGCCACCGCCGGCCGCAGCCCGCTGGCCGGGCTGGACGGCCAGGTCGCGGCGCAGGTATTCTTCGTCGCCTCTACCAGGACCGACGCCGCGCCCGGCTCCCGACCGGTGACCTTCGCGGTCAATGGCGGCCCGGGCGCCGGGACGGCTTGGCTGCATCTCGGCGCGCTGGGCCCGCAGAAAGTCTCGATGCGGCCGGATGGAACGCCGCCGCCGCCGCCGGCCCGCCTGGAGGACAACCACCTCAGTCCGCTTGACAAGAGCGACCTCGTCTTCGTCGATACGCCCGGCACGGGCTACAGCCGGGTGGCCGACGAGGCCGCAAAGCGGCGCCTGTTCGACGTCCAGGGCGACATCGACGCCCTTGTCACCTTCATCAAGAGCTACCTGTCGGCCAACGGCCGATGGGGCTCGCCCATCTACCTGTTCGGCGAAAGCTACGGCGGCACGCGCGTCGCCGGCCTGTCGGACGCGCTGGTGCAGCAGGGGGTGCCGGTGAGCGGCGTGATCCTGCTCTCCGCGGCGCTCGACTTCCTGCTCCTCAATGCCAGCATGATGAACGACCTGCCCTACGTCATGCTGATCCCGAGCTATGCCGCGGTCGCCGCCTTTCATGGCAGGCTCGCGCCATCGCTGCCGCGCGACGTGCCGACGTTGATCCGGACCGCGCAGGACTGGGCGCTCGGCGACTACAGCCGGGCGTTGACGCAGGCCGAGCTTCTGTCGAGCGAAAACCGCGCCCGCGCCGTCGACGGCCTGATCGGCTTTACCGGCCTCAGCCGCCAGGTCGTCGAGCAGGCCGACTTGCGCGTCAGCGTCCCGACATTCATGAACGCGCTGCTTGCCGACCAGCACCTGGTCACCGGCCGCGTCGACGGCCGGCTCACCGGCCCGCAACCTCTGAACGCCGTGCAGGAGCCCTGGTACGATCCGGCCATGGGTGCGCTGACGCCGGCCTACTCCGCTGCAGCAGAGCAATACATGACCGGAACCCTGAATTATCGCTCGAGCATCCCGTATCGAATGTATTCCCGCGACGTCGACACGCGCTTCGTCATGGCCGAGGCCCAGCAGGACGACGGCGCCGGCGGCTATCCGCAGACGCTGACCTCGCTGCAATCCGCGATCGTAAAAAATCCGAGCCTTCGCGTCCTGGTGATGGGCGGGATCTACGATCTCGCCTCGCCTTTCTGGTCCACCGAGTACGAGGTTGCGCATATGCGGCTTCCACCGGACTACGCGCGCAACGTCACCATAGCAAGGCTGACCAGCGGGCACATGGCGTATAACGACGCAGAGGGAGCACGTGAGATGAGCGCGGCGGTCTCCAGATTCCTAAAAAACACTTCGTGAAATGAAAGTTCTTTTGTTCTTTCTTTCAAGAAAAAACGCGCTTGCTCACTGCAAGCAGAAGCGCGCGCGCCATACAGAAATCCTGAACCGACAGCCCTGAGCTATCAAACACGGTAACATCGTCCGTCGACAAGCGGCCAGGTTGGCGGCCCATGATGACATCGCCGAGCTCCGTCAAGCTGAGATCGGCATCGGCGTGCTGAAATTCGCCGACGCGACGCGACTGCGCCGCCAGGTCGCAGAACAAGCGTGCGCGTCCGAACAGCGCTGCGGGAAGCTCCTGCTTGCCAGTCGCGTCCGATCCCATGCTTGCGACGTGCGTTCCGGGCCGAACCCAGCCGGCCTCGAACAGCGGCGAGCATGCCGACGTCGCGGTGACGATGATGTCTGCCCTCTCGCAGGCGACCCGGGCGTGTGAAACGCTCGCAGGCAGACCCTGCCGACGCAGCTCGGTCACCATCGTCGCACCCTGCCCCGCGTCGCGCGCCACGACCAGGATCGTCTCGAGCGGCCGGATGCGAGCGAGGGCCGCACACTCGTAGCGGGCCTGACGACCAGCGCCGAAGATCGCAAGCTTCGAGGCGGCCGGGAGAGCGAGCAGGTCGGCAGCAACGGCGTCGACGGTCGCGGCGCGATAGGCGTTGACGACGCCTGCCTCGATCACGGCGGTGACGCGGCCGGTCTGCTGATCCAGCAGCAGGATCGTCGAGCTGTGCCGTGCCAAGCCGCGGTCGAGGTTGCCGGGCCAGTAGGAACCGACCTTCAGCCCGGCGAGCTCGGACGTTGCGGCCGCCTTGACGGTGAACCGGTTTGCCTCCGAAGAGCCGTGCGCCAGCACGACGGGAAAGCTCGTCGTTCCGACGTCACATAGCGCGACCATGGCCTCGTGCGCCGCAGCGAATGCCAGCTCGTGGGTGACCAGAGCGCTCGCGGCCACCTCGGAAATGAAGCGCATCGAATGCTCTCCTTGCTACCAGCCGCGAAACCGCGACCAGCACGCTAACGGCGCGCCGGCCTGCGCCGGTATGACCTGATACTCGTCAAATTGCGCTCCGGTCGCGCAAGCATGATTGGGCAGGATGCGAAGCTTCGTGCCCACCGGCAACTCCGGCAACGGCAACTGACTGCCCGCCCGGCGCGCGACGATGCCATGCTCCTGATTGACGTTCTGGACGATCAGCTCGTCAAGCACGCGTCCCTCAACGTCGCAGACGAGGCCGTAGCCCTGGTCGCGCGCCTGACCCAACGCGCCGTGATCGCGCGACATCGCCATCGATCCGGCGTCAGTGATGATCCAGCCGCGCTCTTGCTGATGGCCGATGACGGTCGTCAGCACCGAAAGCGCGATGTCCGAGGTCGTGCACACTCCAAGGTTGGCCATGACTAAATCGAAGAAGACATAGACTCCGGCGCGCATCTCGGTCACGCCGGCAAGATCGCAGGCAAAATGGGCGGTCGGCGTCGAGCCGACGCTAACGACCGGACACGGCAAGCCGGCGTCGCGCAAGGCCGTCGCGGAGGCGACCGCTGCCGTTCGTTCCCGCTCGGCGGACTGCGTCAGCGCCTCGGCGCCGACGGCGCTGTAGCTCTCGCCGGCATGGGTGATGACGCCTCGCAACGCCGCGCCGTTACAATGGAGGAAGCGGCCGATCGCAACGGCCTGCGGAGCGCCGGGTGAAAGGCCGGACCGATGGCCATCGCAGTCGATCTCGATGAGCACCGGAAGAGCCTCGTCGCAGCGGCGCGACGCCTCGACCACGTCCTCGGCCTGCGCCATCGAGTCGAGCACGACTGTCAGGTCGCAACCCGTCGCGCGCAGCGCAACGACCCGATCAAGCTTGTCGGGACTGATCCCGACCGCATACAGGATGTCCGTGACGCCTGCCGCCGAGAAGATTTCGGCCTCCTTGAGCGTCGAGACCGTCGCTGGACCATTGCCTCCCGCGAGCAGTCGCCTGGCGATTTCGACCGACTTGACCGTCTTCAGATGAGGTCGCAGCGTCACATGGAGAGCGTCCATGCGCCGACGCAGCCGTTTGATGTTTCCCAGCATCCGTTTCGGTTTCGCTCCGTGACCATCCATCAAGGCTGGGCAGCCGGAAGCGACATCTCACCAGCCATGTCGTACCGACGACAGAGAGCGCGGTCGATCGGCATGGCATGACATCTACGTGCAGGCGCCGCGCTGCGTCGGCCGCCAAGTTTGCAACAATTGCCTGAGAAGAGTGCGCGCCACGCCTCTGTACTAAGCAATGCACGCGTGCACGATCCGATTTTATCTCTCAGCTGTCGAAAAATCGTTATGCTAGTTGCTTAACTAGTTATATAACGCGTTATCTGAATGCCGGTTGCGGCGGCTGGGCGCGAAATGACGGGGAAGCCTCTTCGGCGTGCCGATCTGCATCGACGACGCGCCTGCTCATAATCGGGTCCGAAACGGCATGACGATGCGCGATTGAGGATGTGAGCGCTGGCTGACGCAGCGCCGCGTGACAGAACCACGAAGTCGAGGTGACGCAATGATCAAGACGCGACGTCAGCACCTGATGCTGTTCACCGCATGCAGTGTCGCTTGGGGCGTCTGCCCCACCATCCTCCATGCGCAAGCCTCCATCGATGCGCGCGCCACGGCGTCGATGCCCGCGCCGCCCAGGCACCACAAGAAGAAGCACCCGCTTCACCAGCCGACCGGCCTCGTCGCCGCCAGGCATGGCGCCGCGCCGAGCGGCGGCCGCAGCGCCATACCGGCCGCCGCCAACGGCGTGACCTCCGCCGACACGACAGCGGCCGGCGACAACGCCACCGCCGACCTCGGCTCCGGCAGCACGGCCGGCCCGGGTCGCCATCAACACGGTGCAGAAGACCTATCGCGAGCTGCTGCTCAAGGAGCAGAACGTGCCGTCCGCCGTCAGCGAAGTTGGCGAGGCGCAGATCCAGCAGACCGGCCAAATCGGCTCGGTGCAGTCGCTGCTCAAGCAGACGCCGTCGGTGAACTCCTACCAGCTCGGCGTCGGCCAGAACACGCCTGAGCTGACCGTCCGCGGCGTGCGCTACGCCGAGCTGTCGACCACGCTGAACGGCATTCCGATCAACGACCTACTGGCTGGCGGTCAGGGTAGCTTTCTGACCAACAACATCGGCAATCCGGTCAACATCGAGCAGCTCAGCTCGGTCGACGTTTATCCCGGCACGGCGCCGGTCGACGTGCAGGGTTTCGGCACCAACGGCGGCACGATCGCCTACGAGATACTGAAGCCGACCGACAAGCCCTATACGGAGCTCACCGCCGGCATCGGCTCGTTCGGGTTCGACCAGTTCGGCTTTACCGAAAACAGCGGCGTGATCCCGCACGCCGACGGTCTGAGGATGCTGCTCGAGTAATTGCAGGCTAGAGGCTGCTGCATCGGGCTTAGGTCACCAACTCACGAACCGCATCCAAATACGGGCTGTGGGGAGTTTGATAAGCGCGATGTAGTCGGAGCCCGCTCGGCCAGGTAGGCTTGCCGTGAGGACAGGCGACGACGTCCTGAGCGTAGACGGGATCGGAGGTGCCCGCGCCTGAGACGCCCGCCAGCGCGCTCTAGCTCGCCGACAGTGACACGCCCGTCGAAATCACGGCGGTCATTACAGCGAAAATGCGCCCGGCACCGCCTTGGCGCCCGCTCGTAATACACCATCCCTTTCTCGCGTGCCGCTGTCTCGGGCCTGGCCGCGCGCTCGTGCCAAACTTGGCCGGAGCAACTCGCCGCCGCCATAAAAACGGCCACAATGGTGAGGAGAGTCTTCATGGCCAGCTCTGTGCCCCATTACTGTCTAACGGGTGCATACTGGTTAACTTACGTTATCGCAACGAATCTTCGTTTTCTGCTGACGGTTGAAGCGCAAGACCTGCATGTCCTTGCAATCGTCGCCGGATCACCCGCAATGCCCTATAAACCCTGATACTCCGCCTCGCTCACCTGCTCCAACCACTCCACCGGCGAGCCATCCAGCTTCTCCTGCACCGCGATATGGCTCATCGCCGTCGCCACCCCCGCCCCGTGCCAATGCTTCTCCCCCGGCCCGAACCACACCACGTCCCCCGGCCGGATCACCTCCACCGCACCGCCCTCCCGCGCCGCCCGCCCGCACCCCGCCGTCACGATCAGCGTCTGCCCCAGCGGATGCGTGTGCCAGGCCGTCCGCGCCCCCGGCTCGAACGTCACCAGCGCCATCGCCACCCGCGCCGGCTCAGGCGGGCTGAACAACGGATCGATCCGCACCGTCCCGGTAAACCACGTCGCCGGCCCCACCCCCGACGCCTGCGACCCCGCCCGCTTGATCTCCATCGCCACCCTCCTCCCGCCCCGCCACCGCCACCGGCCGTGATTTGCCCGAACGGCACCGCTCAGCCGCCGTAGACAAGCCTTTCGCGGCCAGGCCGCGCGCCGCCCACCCCATCAGCCCGCAATCCGACCCTCTCAAGCAGACGCCACGACGCCTCATTCTGAAGCCTGCACGCCGCGACGATGCGACGGTCCGGGTAAGCAGCCGTGAGAGCGGCGAGGATGCCGCTCACCGCCTCAGAAGCCAGCCCCCTGCCCTGCTTAGCGGTCGCGAACCAATAGCCGCTCTCGATCTCTGTCGTGCCACTGAGATGCGTGCCGACCGTGCCGACCAAAGCGGCATCGTCGGGCTGCCACACGCCCCAAGCAGTCCCGGCCGTCCTCGTTGCCGACGAGAAGCGTCTCGGCGTCGGCCAATCCGAATCGTGGCGCCAGAAATCGATCGCATCGATGATCGCAGGGGCCATCCGTCAGCACGCGAAACGCCCCGGCATCACGCAAGCCAAGCGGCCACGGACGCAGCCGCTCGGTCTCGATCGCAGACAGGCGCGAACGCGAACGGTCCATCATGCTCTCGCCCGCTCACCCAAACACGACCGTCTCCGTCGACACCACGAAGTCGCACCCGTGCAGGTCGAGAAAAGCCGCCTCGTCCGGTCGCATCCGCTCCAGGTACTCGGCGTCCGAAAAGCACCGCCCCAGCGCCGCCACATCGTCGAACCACAGCTCGGTGATCCCGTCGTACTGCACCGGCGGCATGCCCGGCAGCTCCACCGGCATCGCATGCTGCTGCACATAACGCCGCACCGTCTCCCTGACGACCGGGATCGACATGAAGAGCGCCGCATGCACCCCCGTGTGGTGCTCCACGAACTCGGCCTGCGTCAGCGTCGGCTTGCGCTTGAGCAGAATGGTGAACTTGACCATGGCAGCCTCCACGAGCGCGCCGCAGCCAAGCCGCAGACCTCATCGCCCGTCAGCCAACGCCGCCTCGGCCGGAACGACCAACCCGATCGTTCCCGCCAATGCCGGTCGCGGCCGAGCCGCCCCTCAAGCCGCCGCGCGCGCCTGGCTCGCCTCCACCCGGTAGCAGCCCTCGCCATCGAGCTGCACCACCACCTCGCGCACCCCCGCCGGCAGCAGCCCCGCCCCGGCCGTCCAGCGCCACCCGCCGTCGGCGCCGTCCTCCGCCGGCTGCCAGCCCTCAGCCAGCGCCGCCCCGTCCAGCGCCACCACGCCGCCGTCCAGCCGCAGCTCGCGCACGCAAACCCCGAGCACCCGCGCATCCGTGCTGCCGGCCAGCACCTGCCCAGGCACCCACACCCGCGAGCCGAGCCGCACGTCGCGGCAACCCGCCGGCAGGCAGAACCGGTAGCTCCGCTCCACCAGCTCCGCCGGCGCCAGCCGCACCCCATCCGCCAGCACGTGCAGGTCCGGCTCGCTCGTCGTCGCCAGCCCGAACGCCGCCGCCGCCCGCGCGATCAGCCGCGCCCGCACCGCCTCCAGCGCCGGCCCGGCCTCGGCCAGCGGCGCGCAGCTCGCCGCCCGATGCCCCGCCCGCAGCTCGGCCGGCAGCTCCAGCGCCGGCCCGCCCCGAACAAACCCGATCGCCTCCCCGCTCGCAAACCCAGCCCGGTTGCCGGTGTCCAGGTAGCTCTCGGCCGGCAGCCCCTCGGCCAGCAGCACGTCGTGGCGCTCCAGCTCCACATGCCAATAGGTCACCGCGTCCACCGCCTCCTGCACGATGCTGACGCCGTTCACCAGCCGCACCGCCTGCACCAGCACCCCGTCGACGTAGAGCGCATGCCCCGGGCTCACCCGCAGGTCGCGCAGCGGCTGCCCCTCGCCAAAAGCCCCAGCCAGGATCCGGATCGGCTGCACCGTGTCCGGCGCCGGATGTGCCCGCAAATCGAGCCGCCGGTGCCCCAGCCAGCGGATCTCCGCATACCCCTGCCCGAGCAGCGCCACCGCCCGGTCGCCCACCTGCAGCCGCTCCACCGCCACCTCGCCGCGCTGCGTCAGGATCCGCGTCCCCGCCGCGTAGCACGGCGTCGCCTCGCCCTCCGCGGCCGCCCCGTTCGCCGCCCCCAGCCCGCCCGCATAGCTCTCCACCTTCGTCCCGGCGCCGGTCGTCGTGCTGATCGAGTAGATCGTCTGCCCGTCGATGCCATACAGCGTGCCGTTCGCGCCCGTCACCAGCCCGAACACGCCGGGGTCGTCGGTGATCTGCCCGACAACGACGCCAGCCCCGCTCACCGGATTGACGCGCACGAGGTCGCTCGCGCCGGCCGCGGTGTCCACCGTTTCGTAGAGCGCGCCGCCGTTGAACGCGAGGTCGCCGGCCGAGGCGTAGCCCGAGCCGAGCCCGAGATCGCCGACCAGGCTCGCCGCCCCCGTCACCGTGTTGATCGTGTAGAGGTCGGAGCCGCCCGAAGCGTACAGCGCCCCGCTCGAGCTGAACACCAGCCCATTCAGCGACTGCGCGCCGCCGAAGCTACCGATCGAAGTCGCCGCGCCGGTCGTCGTGTTGACGCTGTACAGCCCGGAAAAGCTGATGCCGTAGAGCTGGTTGGTCGGGCTGAACGCGATATCTGTCAGCGCCACTCCGGAGTTGCCGATCACGCTCACCGCGTCGGTCGCGACGTCGACCGTTCCGATCGTCCCCGCGTCATCGTCGATCCATAGTACCGGTCCCGCCGAGTTCGTCGTGCCGCTCATCAAAACCCCCTGAAAGCCTCAAGCTTCGGCAAGCAAAGCCCGTGCCCACCGGCGTCCGGCGAGCCCGAACGCAGCAAGCGCCAGCGTCGGCATCGCGGCCCGGCCACCGCGTCAGACGCTCCCCGCTAGCGGCCCAGCCGCACGATCAGCACGTCCCCCTGCAGCACGATCGACCCCGTATCGGGCCAGACCGGCAGCCCGCGCGCCACCGGCGCCAGCGCGGGCCACGCAGCCGGCGGCGGCGCATGGAAGTCGGCGATCCCGCTCACCGTCAGGAAGCTGTCGATCCGGTCGGTGTTGCCGCCGTCCCAGTCGAAGAACGAGCCCGCATTATAGGTCGGCCGCCACCAGAGATTGCGCTGGTGATACCCGCCATAGAAGAACACCGCCCGCCGTTCGGCGTCGAAGCCGGGGTATTTGCGATGGACGTCGCCGACGATCCGGGTGCCGATCGAGCTGTCCGCCTGCCACTGGATGGTGTCGGCGAACTCCAGCCGGCTCAGCACGAAGGTCCCCGCGAGCGCGAACCCACCGACGACGGCAGCCCCCACCACCGCCGCCCACCGCCGCGCGACCAGCGACACCCCGATCGCCCAAACCCCGGCGAACACCATCCCCTGCGAGACGAAGGTCCGCCCCGGCTCCGGAAAGCCGAGCACGATCACCAGTCCGTAAGGCGAGACCACCAGCACCGCCAAAGTGCAAACCACGAAGAGCCACCGCCCCGGCCCAAACCGTCCCGCCCCGGCCGCCAACAGCAGCGCGGGCGCCAACACCAACCCGTACAATGCCTCGCCGTAGTATGACGTTCCCTGCGGCACCCCGCGCAGCACCCGCCAGATCGTCGCCAGCACCGCCGCCGGCGCCTGCTTGTCCCAGCTGAACTGCCCGGCGAAATACGAGCTCGTCGCCGTGACCCCGCTCACCCGCAGCGCCAGCGCGCTCAGCGCCGCATATGCACCGAGCGCCACCAGCGACAGCCCGAGGCAGGCCGCAACCTGCCGCACCGCCAGCCCGCCCTCCCCGCCCGCCGACGCCCGCCGCAGCGCCACCAGCAGGCCGATCGTCGTCGGAATGAGAATGATCGACTGGTAGATCGCCAGCGCCAGCACCAGGCAAAGCACCCCGAACGCCCGCCGCCAAACCTCCGGCCGCATGAACAGCCCGGCCGCCGCCAGCGCCAGCATGTAGCCGAGCGGCAAAACGTCCGCCTGGCTGTGGAAGTCGGCCTGGTAGAAGAATTGCGGAAACGCCACGCTGAGCCCCGCCGCCACCCGCCGCTCCAGCGGCGCCAGCCCCAGCAAGGCGGCAAACAACACGCTCGAGGCCGCGAACAGCGCCACCGCCAGCAGGTTGGTGAAGTAGCCGTTGAACGGACCCGGTATCAGCAGCAGCCGAACCAGAGAGATCCCCCAACGCCCCATCGAGATGGCGCCGCGGAGATTGTAGTGGGCGGCCGCAACCTCGTCGTCGATGTGCAGCCCCGGCAGCACGATGAAGCCGCCCCAAACCACCACCGCCAGCCCCGCCGTCACCGCCAGGTCGGTCCGGTACTCGCGCAGCAGCGACGTCCCCGCCTCCACCAACCTGCCCCTCTCCTAACGAAAGCCGGGGCCTTGGGAAGCGGCCCGCTCCCCCGGCCTTCCACTCGCGCGAGCCGCGCCATCCAAATGACAGATTGTAACCGCCCACGAAACTCTGATAACGCCCGAAGCCCACGCCCCGAGGGCAGCACGCGCAAAGGAGGACGATCGTGGATCGGGACGGGTCCGCCAAGCCGCCGCACTGGCGCCGCGCCGCCGCCACCCGCTCGCGCGCCCTGGCGCTGCGCACGGTCGCAACCGCGATCAACGCACCGATGCTGCGCCTCACCCTCGGCCGCTGGCCCAGCCGCGCCGAGCGCCGCTGCTCCGTCCGCGCCTTCTGCCGCGCCGGCGACACCGTCTCGCCGCTGCTGCGCAGCCTCGCCAGCCTGCCCGCCGGCCGTGACCACATGGCCCGCGCCCTGATCGTTCGCGGCGGCGACGCAGCGATCGCCGACCAGGTCGTCGCCACCGCCGCCGGCATCAGCGGCGCCGTCTGGCTCGGCCCCAAGCTCTCCGTGCTGCATCTGGAGAAGACCGGCGGCCACTCCCTGCTCGCCTGGCTGCGCGGCCACCTCCACCCGCGCCAGATCGACCCGGATCCGGCGCGCTCCGTCCCCGCCGACCTGTTCTCGGCCTTCCCGCCCAGCCAGGCCGCGGCGCTCGACCGCTACCCGCTGGTCTGGGGCCATTACGACCTGCCGGCGCTGCGCCGCCTCGGTCCGCATCGCCAGGTGCTCACCCTGCTGCGCGATCCCGCCGATCGCCTGGTCTCGCTCTACCGCTACTGGCGCTCCGTCGCCCCGGACGCCCTCGGCCCAGCCTCGGAAAACCTCCTCCCCCGCTTCGCCCAGCGCCTGTCGCTGCTCGACTTCCTGGCCTGCGACGACCCGCTGCTGCTCGCCGCCACCGACAATTTCTACCTGCGCCGCCTGACCGGCCGCTACCCGGCGCACGGCCACCTCACCCTCGGACCGGACGACCTCGCCGATGCCCTCGCCGCCCTCGCCAGCATCGCCGGCGTCGGCATCACCGAGGACATGCCGCACAGCCTCCGGCGCTTCGCCGCCCTGCTCGGCCTGCCGCCACCCGCCGCCATCGCCCGGCTGAACGAAACCGACACCAACCACCGCAACAACCCGCGCCACCACCCCGCGCCAGCCGTCGCCCTCACCCCCGCCATACGCGCCGCCCTGGACATCCGCACCAAGCTCGACCAGGTGATTTACGCTGCGGCCTTGGCGCGAGGGTAAGGAAGGCCAGGGCTCTGCCCTGGACCCGCTGGGGCCCGCGGCCCCAGACCCCATTCGTTTAAGAGCATAGACACGCTCTTCCTTGCTTGGCGCAGCCGATCAATCGTCAGGTAGTGTCTCAGTTTCCAATCAGGTGAATTAGCGTCAGCACTCAAAAGCAGGTCGTTGAAAAGCCGCCAAGCCCGTTTGGGTTGGTCGTGCAGATGCGAGGCTGCTGCACCTGCGGCACCGGCAGAATATAAGGCTGCGGCGGCGGCCGGCTACCGAACACTGCGGCCGCTGCGGCACGTCGGCTTTGTTCATCGGCGCAGACCTCATGGTCAAATCCACTGGCTGCGCACGCATCTTGCTGGGGAGCACAACCACCGCTGCCTACCAGGAGGAGCGTCCATATCACGGCCTGGTTGAGTTTCATGGCCGGATTGCACCTGACCGTCAGCGCGTTTGCAAGGTCGCTTTAACCTTTCGGTAGTCTGTCTCATTTAGGCTTGAGCAGACTCGCGCATGTCACGCACATACATAATTAACATCATACAATGGCATCCGCGTTGTGATTACGACGTAAAGCATGCAAGAACAGGTCGACTCGATCTGCTCCTCGTGAGCACTCACAGCTAGGAATAGCTGTCAATAGCTAAGACCAGAGATAACGCACTTGTTAGTAGATAAATCTTGGTTGCTAGCTATAATCCACTTCCGCGTGCGGACGTGTTGGGGATCCTACTATGCCTAAGGGACCACGAGGCGAACGGCGCCCCCGAGCAGAAAGGATGAGCGCTGAAGATCGAAAGGTGGTTGGCCAAAGGGCTGCCGCTGCTGGATGGAGCGTGTCGTAAGTTAGGAGGAGCCGATGGATGTACGCGGTTCTAAGGAAATTATCGAGCAGGTTGTTCGCAGCCGATTTTCGGATGGGTCTATAAACTCAATTTATGTTTCGGATGAGACTGACTATGATGGCGATAAGGTTCTTAAGATTACTATAGTATTTAGCAAGGCATTTAACAGTGATGATAGAGAAAAGATGCTTGGCCTAGTTAGGCATATTCGATCTGAACTTGTTAACGTAGAAGACAATACTGTGTTTCCGATGGTTAACTTTATATCCTATGCTGAGGCTTCGAAGATCAAGCGTGAATTCGCTTGATCTTGTTGAAGTAGCTCATGCTTCTTTAAGAACTGCACGGAAGCCTACCGAAGCTTGCATGAGGAGGGCCATAAGTACGGCTTACTATGCGGTATTTCACTGCCTCGCTCGTGAGGGAGCCGATCTCATGATCGGCGGTTACAATGCAAATCGGAGCAAGCACGCCTGGTCTCAGGCTTATCGTGCTTTGGAACACGGCCATGCCAAGAGTCAGTGCAAAAATCAGCGAATAATTGGCGCATTTCCGAAAGGAATCGAGGACTTTGCAAATGCATTCGCTCAACTTCAAGAAAAGAGACACGAGGCAGACTACAACCCCGTTGCTAAATTCTACAAGTCTTCTACTCAGGCCGATATAGCTCTGGCAGAACAGGCGATTAAAGCTTTCCGTCGTGAAAGCGTTGCTGATAGGCGAGCTTTTTGCGCCTGGGTTTTATTCAAACAGCCTAAGAAATAAGAGCTAGCAAGCGGCACGGATGGGACGCCCACTTGTATGCTGCCAAGCTCGATGCGCAGGCGCGCGTTGAGTGTGACGATGAGGATCAGCGTTTTTGGTCGCTTGTGTCGGCGAGACTTACCCCCCGGTCAAATTCAAACTGAGACACTACCAATCGTCGCGCCCAGCGGCACTGGCCTCGACCATGCGCAATGATAACGAATGGATTTCAAAGGCTTCGCCTTTAATTGGGTCCAGGGGCGGAGTGAGCCCAAAGGTTCCGGCGGCGCAAGCCGCCGTCCCAAGGACTCACGGAGGGAACGCCCCTGGCCTTCCTCACGGCGCCCAAGCTCGCGCAACGCATCCGCGGCATTATGGTTGGCCGGGTTCAGCCGCAGCGAGCGCCGGTAATTGGCGATCGCCCGCGTGGTGTCGCCGGCATCCATGTAGGCCTCGCCCAGGCTGTCATACACGTTGGCCGAAAGCGGATAGGCCGTCACGTCTGCTCGACACCTGGATCGCGTCGCCGAGCCGGCTGGCATGCACCAGCTCGTATCCCAGCACGTTCAGCTCGGCCTCGCCGACATTGTAGGCGCCCGAGCCTTGGTAGCGCCTTAGTGCCGCGTCGACCCTCAGAGCCCATGATCGTCGACAACGCCTCGCTGACCGGCGGCCGACCGTCGTCAAGCAGCCTGGCGAACGCACCAGGAGGAGCCGCTATAATGTTCGGCACGCCTCACCCGGAAGCCGTCCAGGAGGAACGCCCCAAGCTCGGCCGGCGCCGCGATGCCTGAACATCCGCTTTGCACGTTCGCCCAGCTTGCGTAGGCTCACGGCAATACCGAGCCACCCAAAGCCGTCCGTCTTGCCTATAGGCAAGATCCCGCTAAGTCATTGATAATGAGCGAAACAGCGCCCGAAATCCCGATCGCGCCCGCAGCATCCCAGCCGCTCGGCGCGCCACCCCGCCGGCCCTACCTGCAGTCCGACCGCCTGGCGAGCCTCAGCGACAGCATGTTCGGCGTCGCCATGACCCTGCTCGCCACCACCCTGATCCCCCGCGTGCAAACCCTGCACGGCTCCGCCGGCGACATCTTGTCCGGCCTGGCCGACCAGCTCGGCGGCGTCGTGCTCAGCTTCGCCATCGCCGCCAACTACTGGGTCTCCCAGCAGCGCCGCCTGGCGATGATGACGCATGTCAGCGTGCACGAAACGATGCTGCACCTGCTGTTCCTGTTCCTCATCATCCTGCTGCCGCTGACGACGACGCTGTCCAACCACCGCCCGCTGAGCTCCGGCGTCGCGGTGATCTTCGCCGTCCACGGGTCGCTGATCGCCCTGCTCAATTTTGGCCTGTGGGTCGAGGCGCACCGCCGCCGCGCCGTCCACGGCGAGCTGCTCGGCTCGGTGATGCTGGTCATCGTCTTCGGCCTGTCGGTCGGAGTTGCGGTATTTCGCCCTGTTCAAACGCCCTGGCTGTGGTCCGCCGGCTTCGCCATCCCGTTCCTCGCGCCCCTGCTGGTGCGCCTGCCCGCCGCCCTGCGCCGCCGCCGCAAGGCCGCGCGCCCGCAGCCGGCCCTCTAAGCCGTCCAAGATCGCCGGCATCGGCCAACCGCCGGCATCGCAACCGATGTCTCCAAACTGCAACACCGCTTCAGCAGCCGCCGCGCGTAGAGGCGAGGACCAACGCTGCGAGGCTCCATGCTCGTCCACTTCGTGCCGTCTTCGGCCGCCGTCATCGCCATGCTGGCCGGCTGCTTCGTCCTGGTGCTCGCATTCGAGGCCACCAACGGCTTCCACGACACCTCGAACGCCGTCGCCACCGTCATCTACACCAACACGCTGAAGCCGATCCCGGCGGTCGTCTGGTCGGGCATCATGAACTTCGTCGGCGTGCTGGTCGGCGGCATCGCCGTCGCCTACGCCCTGGTCGAGATCCTGCCGCCCGACGTGCTGACCCCGCCGAACGGCGCGCCCGCCGTGCCCATGCTGGTGTCGCTGTTCGTCGCCGCGCTGTTCTGGAACATCCTCACCTGGTTCTTCGGCATCCCGAACAGCTCCTCGCACTGCATCATCGGCGCCCTTATCGGCGTCGCCGCAAGCGACGCGCTGCTGCGGTCGCGCGGCCTCGGCGAGGGCGTGGATTGGCAGCAGATCATCAAGGTCCTCGAGGCGCTGGCGCTGTCGCCGCTGCTCGGCTTCATCCTCGCCGGCGGCCTCTACTTCCTGCTGAAGATCACCGTCCGCCACGGCCACCTCTTCGAGCCGCCGGAGGAGGGCCGCCCGCCGGTCTGGTGGCTGCGCAGCCTGCTCGTCCTCACCTGCACCGGCGTCAGCTTCTCGCACGGCACCAATGACGGCCAGAAGAGCATCGGCCTGATCATGCTGACCATCATCGGCCTGGTGCCCGCCACCTACGCGCTGAACCCCGATGTGCCGCACCAGCTCGCCATGCTGAGCCAGAACGCGGTCGCCGCCATGCCGCTCATCGAGGCGCATGGCGACGACCAGAAGCAGCAGGGCCTCGCCGCCGCCACCGACCTGCGCGACGCCGGCGACCGGCTGCGCAGTCTCGGCGCCAATCCTCCCCCCATCGCCATCGGCCAGACCGCTCCCGATCGCGCCAAGCTCCGCGGCGACGTCTACCTGGTGCTCAGCGAGCTCGAGCACGTCACCGAGACGGCAAGCGCGTCGCCGGCCGAGAAGGACCGCGCCAAGTCGCTGCGCAAGGACATGGGCCCGCCGGTCCAATACGCCCCGGTCTGGGTGCGCATGCTGAGCGCGCTCTGCCTCGGCGCCGGCACCATGGTGGGCTACAAGCGGGTCGTGCAAACCCTGGGCGAACGCCTCGGCAAGCAGCACATGACGCCCGGCCAAGGCGCCAGCGCCGAACTGGTCGGCGCCGCGCTCATCGGCCTCGCCGGCTTCACCGGCGCACCGGTCAGCACCACCCACGTGATCACCTCGGGCATCGCCGGCACCATGGTCGCCGGCGGCCAGGGCGTGCAGCGCAGCATGCTGATCCGCATCGGCCTCGCCTGGCTGTTCACCCTGCCGGTGACCTTCCTTTTGGCTGGCGGCCTGTTCTACGTGCTGGCGAATCCCAGCTTTTGAGAAGCAAGGCAAGGGGCTTTGCCCCTTGACCCCATTAAAGGCGGAGCCTTTAAAATCCATTACTTAAGGAAAAGCGCGACCCGCTTTATGGCTCGGCAAAGCCAAGAGATTGTGCGTTGAAAGTAGATTAACGGATTTTAAAGGCTTCGCCTTTAATGGGGTCCAGGGGCAAAGCCCCTGGCCTTACCTCTGCGCCAACGGCACGAACCTGAGGTCCTCAGGCCCAGTATAGTTAGCCGAAGGTCGGATGATCTTGTTGTCCGCCCGCTGCTCCATCACGTGCGCGCTCCACCCCGACGTGCGTGCGATGACGAACAGCGGCGTGAACATCGTGATCGGCACGCCCATCTGGCTGTAAGAGACGGCGCTGAACCAGTCGAGGTTCGGGAACATCTTCTTCGCGTCCATCATGACGCTTTCGATACGCGCCGCGACGCCGAACGTCGCCAGCGCGCCATTCTCCCGCGACAGCCGCTCGGCGACCCCCTTGATGACGACGTTGCGCGGGTCGCTCACCGTGTAGACCGGGTGGCCGAACCCGATCACCACCTCCTTGGCCTCGACGCGCCGGCGGATGTCGGCCTCGGCCTCCTCGGCGGTCGCGTAGCGCTGCTGGATCTCGAGCGCGACCTCGTTGGCGCCGCCATGCTTGGGTCCGCGCAGCGCGCCGATACCGGCCGTGATCGCCGAAAACAGGTCGGACCCGGTGCCGGCGACGACGCGGGCGGCAAAGGTGGAGGCGTTGAACTCATGCTCGGCATAGAGGATGAGCGAGGTGTGCATCGCCCGCACCCAGCTCTCCCGCGGCGTGTCGCCGTGCAGCAGGTGCAGGAAATGCCCGCCGATGCTGTCGTCGTCCGTTTCGACGTCGATGCGCCGGCCGTTGACGGCGTAATGATGCCAGACCAGCAGCATCGAGCCGAGGCTGGCCATCAGCCGGTCGGCGATCGTCCGCGCCCCCGCCGGATTATGGTCCTGCGCCTCCGGCAACGCGCAGCCGAGTGCGGAGACGGCGGTGCGCAGCACGTCCATCGGGTGCGCCGAGGCGGGCAGGCTCTCCAGCACCGTGCGCACCGCCGCCGGCACGCCGCGCAGCGATCTCAGCCGGCGCTTATAGGCGGCAAGCTCGGCGCCGTTCGGCAAGTGGCCATGCACGAGCAGGTGGGCGATCTCCTCGAACTCGCTGGTCTCGGCGATGTCGAGGATGTCGTAGCCGCGATAGTGCAGGTCGTTGCCGGATCGCCCGACGGTGCACAGCGCGGTGTTGCCGGCAACGACGCCCGACAGCGCGACCGACTTCTTGGGGCGCGGCCCGGCTGGTGCGGCGGTGTCGCTCATGCGCGTGCTCCTGCGGCTTGATGGGCAAAGATGCCGACCCGCTCGGCGGTCGCCAACCGGCCGCGTGGCATGACGATGGTCAGCTCCGCCAGCTCGTCCGCGCGCAGCGTCGGCAGGCGCTGCGCCGCATCGAGGAAGCGCGCGGCCTCAGCCTCGTCGAGCAGGTCTGCAGTCAGCGTCCTGAACTTGCGCAGGTAGTCCTCGCGCTGCCAGGGTGTGGCGCCCAGCGTGTGGGCGTTGGCGACCGCCAGCTCGTCGGCGATCGTCCGTCCGTCACGCAGCGTCATGATCACGCGGCCGCCGAACGCCTTTCGCGCCGGATCCGTCGCATGATAGCGCTCGGTCCATCGCGGATCCTCCACGGTGCGGATCTTGTGCCACAGCGCCACCGTGTCCGGCCGCCGCGCGCGCTCCGGCGCATAGGATCGAACGTGGTGCCACGCCCCGTCCTGCAACGCCACCGCAACGATGTACATGATGGAGTGGTCCAGCGTCTCGCGCGACGCCAGCGGGTCCATCTTCTGCGGGTCGTTCGCCCCGGTGCCGATGACGTAGTGGGTGTGATGGCTGGTCTCGATCAGGATGTCGGCGACCTCGTCCCAGTTGCCCACCTGCCGCCCCATGCGAAACGCAAGATCGATCAGCGCCTGGCTCTGATACTCGGCCGAGTGCTCCTTGGTGTAGGTGGAGAGGATGGCGCGCTTGGCCTCGCCAGGCGCCGGCAGCGGCACGCTGTATCGCGCCGAGCGCCCGTTAAGCATCCGGGCGATGACGCCGTCCTCGCCCTCGTAGATCGGGCTCGGCGCGTCCTCGCCGAGCATCGCCCGGTCGACCGCCTCGATTGCGAGCTTGCCGGCATGCGAGGGCGCATAGGCCTTCCAGGACGAGATCTCGCCCTTGCGGCTCTGCCGCGTCGCAGTGGTCACGTGCAGCGCCTGCTGCACCGCCTGGTAGATCACCTCCGCCGGCAGCCCGAGCAGGGTGCCGATTCCGGCCGCCGCCGACGGGCCGAGATGGGCCACGTGGTCGATCTTGTGCTCGTGCAGGCAGATCGCCCGCACCAGGTCGACCTGAATTTCGTAACCGGTGGCGATGCCGCGGATCAGCTCGGCGCCGCCGCGCCCGGTCTGCTGCGCGACCGCCAGGATCGGCGGAATATTGTCGCCCGGATGGCTATACTCGGCGGCGAGAAACGTGTCGTGGTAGTCGAGCTCGCGCACCGCCGTGCCGTTCGCCCAGGCCGCCCACTCGGCATGCACCCGCACATCAGGACCGCAGCCGAACACCGTCGCACCGCCGACCCGCGGATGCGCCAGCGCCTCGGCGCGGGCCGAGACCACCGGATGTCGATTGATCGAGGCGACGGCGACCGCGGCGTTGTCGATCATCCGGTTGACGATCATCTCCACGACCCGCGGCTCGACCTCGACCGGGTCGGCGGCCACCGCCGCGATCTTCCAGGCGAGCTGGTCGGCGCGCGGCAGGCGGTCGCTTTCGGGATGCACCCGAACCTCATGGTCGATCATCGGCAGTCCTCGTCACCCGGAGCAGCCGGACTAGCACCGCAGCGCCGACACGAGAAGGAAGGCCAGGGGCGTCGCCCCTAGACCCGATTAAAGGCGGAGCCTTTAAAATCCCCTCGGTGATCGTGCCCACACGATCGAGAACGCAGCCTTCGGACAAAATGTTGATGGCTTCGCCAAGCAGTCACGCGTGAGCACAACCCAAACGGCCGGCCCTGAAACCCGCCGACCCAGAAGCTCAGGGCGAATAGCCAGAGCCCCGCTGAACCTGCGACACAATGAGAGCCCTCAGGGAAGAGCTCTCGCCTCACACCAGGCACAACGCACGAGCCGAGGCACAGGCCTAGGCACTGTGTCCATGCCCCACCGCCAGCGCCCAGATCCCACACTCAAGGTCCCGCCCTTACTCCGGCTCCCGGCCGTCGGCCCCCAGCTCCGAGTCTTGAGCCGGAAGGTGCTACTGAGTGACTATTGCTTCATCATAAGCAGCTCGTCCGATGCGGGCGATGACACCTTCACGAGTATCTTCGTCGGCTTGACTGTCAGTCACGAACACAGCGATAGCTAATTTTCGTCCATCCGGCAGAGTGATCACACCTATATCATTAGTCGCGGCCGTTATGCCTCCACGAGTCCCGGACGAGCCGGACTTGTGGGCCAGAACGGTTCCAGGAGGAAGTCCAGCGCGAAGCCGACCAGGAGCGGTAATGGAATCAGTCATTGTGTGTAAAACAAAGGCGTTAGCCGCGGTCGATACCGGGGAACTGTTCTCAAGTCGTTCCAGCAGTTGCACGGCTGCTGTCGGCTCGATCCAATCTTGATACTGACGGTTTTCGTCGCGTTCCAGATCGCCCTCGCTGTAGAACAGATGAAAAGCGGAGATTCCAATTGAACGCATGTAGTTCTGCACTGCAGGAGGGCCGCCAACAAGCCGGATCAGGATCTCCTCGCAGCCGTTGTCACTCTGCCCAAGTGCCAAGCGGATTACTTCACGCAAAGTCACATCGACGTTGGCTTTAGGGTAGCGATCCGTCAGAGGACTGTAAGAGCCTGGGATGATGTCTGCCGGCAAGAAACGCACAATTCGATTCAGGGTGACGTCTATACCTTCTCCAAGGTGTTGGCTGGGCAAGAGTTTTCCTGTGTCCGCGAGGTGCAAGGCGGTAAGCGCGAGCGGGAGCTTCTACATCGACTGCATCGGTGGATGATTACGAGGATTCAAGTCGCAATTGAGCGTTGTGCTGGGAAGCATGCAGGAGACGTTCACGGTTCCCTTGGCATCCCTGGCGATTGCAGCGACCTTGGACTGAAGTGAACCCTGAGCAAGACCACTCAGAGGCACAAGAACAAGAAACAGGGTAAGCAAACGCATATCGTCCATCTCATGCACGAGCTTCAGTCATACAGCCTGCCAAACGCTTGGGTGTGGGTAACCACCATGCCGATCAGCGCCAAGCGCACCGGCTCGCGCGCGCCTTCCTCGGCTGCGCGGAGCCCGAGCCTGCCTCGCTGAGCTCTGCAGGGTTTTGGAACAGACCCTTAAACCAGTCGCATCGCCGCTGCAGCGACCCGCGTCAACAGTCGTCGAGGCCAATGCCACCAGCCCCTCTATCCGCCCGACCAACCCCCGCGCAGAACCGGCCCCGCCTTCCTCGCCGACGCCAGCTAATAGACCCGGCGCAACGCCGGGATCGTCGCCGGCGCCGGCAGTCGCCAGCGCAAATCGCCGCCACCGACCACCGTCGCTCCCGCCCGGCGATCCTCCCTGAAACCGCACTCGCGCAGCAGCTCGGCCACGGCCAGGCCAGCCTGCAATTGGCTCGCGCTGTCGCCGGTCAGCCGCTCGCCGAATCGCGCCACCAGCAGGCCAAGCACACGCTTGGTCGCGGCCTCGCCAGCGGTCACGGATTGCAGCACCGCGAGCATGCCCTCCTCCGTCCGGACCGCCTGGCGCAATTCCTCGTAACTCACCCCCGCCATCCGCACGACGCCATGACCGTTCGTCTCGTTCATCGCCCGCTCCCGCCGCTCAGCCTCGCCAGTCTGCCAGCCGCGCATGAACAAAGTCTTAACGCCGGACCACCCGGCAGGCTCGACGCGGGCGCCAACCCCGAGCCTTGTCAAGCCGCATCGCTCATGCGATTGCCAGACGCCACGGTGATGTCGTGCACTCGCGCCAGACGCATCAACCGGACCGGCAAAACCGCCTCAAGACGGTTTGACCGTAAGATCAACGGGGGAGAGGTCCGCATGAGCGCTACCGAAACGAAGATGGTGAAATCCGCCGGGCGCGTGCTCGAAGTGTTCGAGTATTTCGACGCCAATCGACAGCACGCCTCGGTCATGGACGTCTCCCGGGCGCTCAACTATCCGCAATCCAGCACCTCCGAACTGCTGCGCTGCCTGACCAGCCTCGGCTACCTGTCCTATGACGCGCTGCGGCGCGCCTACAAGCCGACCGCCCGGGTCGCCATCCTCGGCGCCTGGGTCGAGCCCGAGCTGTTCCGGCGCGGCCACCTGCTGTCGCTGATGGATGCACTCAGCGAGCGCGCCGGCAAGGCGGTCGTCCTGGCCACCACCGTCGGCCTCGCCGTCCGCTACATCCACGTCATCGAGGCCGCGCGTCACCGGCCCGCGCCGCAGGGCGCTCTGCAGAAATCCGCGCCGCAGGGCGCTCTGCAGAAATCCGCGCCGCAGGGCGCCCTGCAGAAATCCGCGCCGCAGGGCGCCCTGCAGAAGCCCGCGCCGCAGAGCACCCAGCAGAAGCTGCTGCGCTCAACGACCGGGCGGCTGTTCCTCTCCACCTTCGAAGACCGCAAGCTGCGCGCCGTCGTGCACCGCCTGAACGCCGAGGAGAGCGACCAGACACAGCGCGTGCCGCTGCGCGAGGTGCTGGCGGATGTCGAGCAGATCAGGCGGCAAGGCTACGCGCAGGCCCGCCAGGCCGACGCCGACAGGCTGGTCGCGATGCTGCTACCAAGCACGGACGCCGACCAGCCGCTCGCCATCGGCCTCGGCGGCGAGGCGCTGAGCCAGGCCCAGATCGAGCCGCTGGCCGCCATGCTGCGCGAGGCCGTCGCCCGCGCCTGCCCGCCCTCCAAGATGGACACGCCGCCGCATGCCGGTGCGACAGGCTGGAGCGCACCGGCGCTGAGCGCCGCCTGAGCCTGTCGCCTGGCAACAGGGGCTAGCTGGCGTCGTCCCAGGCGACGATGTGCCAGGGCCGCCCGGTGCCGCCCGCGCTCACCACCGCCACCGCGTGCCGTCTCGCCGTCGCGCCGGCGGCCGAGCTCGTCGCGTCGATCGCCACCACCTGCGCGTCCGGCAGCTCGTTGCTGCTGGCGTCGGCGGCGTCAGCGACCAAGGTGAAGGCCCGCCGCACCACCGGGTCGGCCAGCCCCACCTGCGGGTCCGAGGTCGTGTAGAGCGTCATGTGCGGCCGCAGCGCCGCCAGCAGCGGCGGCGTCATCCCGATCACCAGCCCGAGGTCGTCGAGGCTCTGAAACTTGCGCCCCGGCGGCCCGAGGCTGCGCCCGGCCGCGGCATACGGCGCCGACTTGCTGCCCTCCGACAGCCGGGAGCGCTGTCCCGGGCTGCGCCAATCCAGGATCGCCAGCGCGATCGTCTCGGCATCGCGCTGCTCGGCGCCGACGGCGCGCATCAGCGCCGCCAGCAGGTCCGCCGGCGCGATGTTCGGGTTGATTCGCCCGCCGAGGTCGCTCACCCGGAGGTCCACCGCCACCCCCTGCACGAGCAGCCGACGGGTGCTGCCGTCCGCCGTCCAATGCGTCGCCGCCGTGCTGTCGATCAGTCGGAACAGCGCGTCGTGCACGCCGCCATCGGCAATCTCCTGCAGCGCCGCCGCCTGCCGCAAATTGCTCGCCAGCCGCGCCTCGCCGCTGCCCGCGGCCGTCACCTGGGTCAGCAGCAGCGAGATCAGCACCAGCGTCCACAGCACGATGAGGAGGGCAAAGCCGCGCTCCCCGCGCGTTGTAAAGCCGCGCTCCCCGCGCGTTGTAAAGCCGCGCTCCCCGCGCGTTGTAAAGCCGCGCTCCCCGCGCGAAACGCAGCCGCGCTCCCCGCGCGCGTCAGAACCGCCCGTCCGACGCGCGCTCACTGCTCGAGGTGCAGCACGCGCCTGACCGGCCGGGTCGGGTCCGACGAGCCGCTCACCGGCTCGCGCTCCACGTCGTCCGGCACCGCGGCGGCGTGCACCAGCACGTCGCGCATGTCCTGGGTCAGCGCCCGCGCATCGCGCTGGTCGTGCACCACGTGCGGCGTGATCAGCACCAGCAGCTCGGTGCGCGCCCGGCTGTTGGTCTGCGTGCCGCCGAGCAGCCCGAGCAGCGGAATGTCCTTGAGGAACGGGATGCCCGAGTTGCCGTGCGACACGCTGTCCTGGATCAGCCCCGCCAGACCGATCGTCTGGCCATCCTGGACGATCACCCGCGACTGCACCTGTCGATCCGAGAAGGTCGGCGAGGTGATCCCCGAGCTCGACGCCCCCGGCACCACGTTGCTCACCTCCTGGTCGATGTCGAGCTCCACCAGGCCGCCGTCATTGACCCGCGGCGTCACGTTCAGGATCACCCCGGTCTCCTGGTAGCTGACGGTGTTGACCGTTGCCGCCGTCCCGGTGGTCAGCCCGGTCACCTCGCCGGTGAGATAGGGCACCAGGTTGCCCACCTGCAGCTTGGCCGGCTGGTTGTCGAGCACCATTAGCTCCGGGCTGTCGAGCACCTTCACCTTGGTCACCGCCTGCAGCGCGTTGAGCGCGATCGGCGCCCCGCCCAGCCCCTTGCCGCCGAGGAAGAAGCCGGGGAACGCGCTGTCGAGCGCGATCGCCTCCGGGTTGGTGATCGTCGCGGTCGCATTGTCGAGCACGCCGTTGATGCCGCCCGACTTGAAGAAGAACTGGGTGCCGTATTGCAGCGCGTCGTTGAGGTCGACCTCGGCGATGGTGGCGTCGATGCGCACCTGCAACGGCAGCAGGTCGACCTTGTGCAGCATCGAGCCGACGGTCTCGTTCTCGTTCGGCGTCGCATAGACGAGCAGCGAGTTGTTCTGCACGTCCGGAATGATCCGCATGGTTGCCGCGGTCTCGGTATTGCCGCCGCCAGTGCCGCCGCCGCCGCCCAGGCCGCCGAGCAGCGGGTTGGCGGCGGCCGGCTGCTGGGCCTGCGCCGCCCCGGTGCCGAAGCCGCCGGCCGAGCCGCCGCTGCTGCCGAACCCGCCGCTGCCGAGCCCGCCGCCGCCGACGCCGCTGCTGCCGATGCCCAGGCCCGAGGAGCTGCCGCCGATCCCCGAGGTGCTGCCGACGCCGGATTGACCGCCGTTCTGGCCGCCGCCCTGGCCGCTGCCGCCGAGCGTGCTGCCCTGCCCCTGGCTGCTGGCGCCGGCCTGCGGCGTCGGCTGGGCGGTCACGTTGTTGGGCGTGAACGCCTGCTGCAGCACGTAGGCCACGTCGTTGGAGCGGCTGTTCTGCAGGTAGTAGACGTGCCAGGAGCGCACCGTTGCCCGCCGCGCCTGCTCGACCAGATGGTACACCCGCCGCGCGTCCTCGATCAGCTGCGGCTGCGGCGCGATCACCATCACGCTGTCGATGCGCGCCATCGGCACGGTGCGCACGACGCCCGCCAGACCGCTGCCCGCCGCCCCCCGGAACGCCGTCTGCAGCGCCGAGGCGAAGTCGGTCGCATCGCCCGAGGTGACCGGGAACAGCGCGTAGGACTGGCCGGCGAGCACGTCGACGTCGAACGAGCGCACCAGGTCGATCAGCGCCTCGCGCGAGCCGGCGTCGCCGGTGATCAGTACCGTGTTGGTGCCCGGGTTGGCGATCACGTGGCCGCCGCCGGTCGCAAACGGCGTCAGCACCTTGGCGATGTCCTCGGCCGAGACGAAGCGCAGCGGCACCACCGATCCGCTATCCGCCGACAGCCCTTGCGCGCCGTTGCCCGCGGTCGCCGGTACCACCCGGTAGAGCGAGCCAGAGGTGAGCAGCGCCGCGTTGACCTGCGCCAGCATGGCCCGCAGCGCCGGCAGCAGCTGCGCGCGCGACAGCGGCTGGCTCGCATGCAGCGTCACCGTGCCGTGCACCGCCGGGTCGATCGTGTAGTCGGCGCGCAGCATGGTGCCGAGCACCTGCGCGACGACCTCGCGGATGTCGGTGTCGGCGAAGTCGAGGCTGATGCCGCCGCCGCCGGCCGCGCCGCCGCCCCCGCCGCCAGGGCCGCCGCCGTCCCCGCGGCCAGGGCCGCCGCCTGGGCCGCCATCACCGGAGGTCACCGGCCGATACAGCCCCTCGCGCTCCACCGCCGCATTCGCCGGCGAGCCGACCGCGCCGCTGATGCGCGGCGGCGCCCGCTCGGCGTTGCCGGCCGGCAGCGACGGCAGCGGCGCGATGACCGATGGCGGATCCTGCACCGAGCATCCGCAGGCGAGCATCGCCACGACCGAGGCGAGGACGGGGGTCCGTGCGACGCCACGGGCAAGCCGGCGGCGATAGGCGCGGGTCGGGGCCGCCGGGAGCGACGTCATGGCGGGCGTCCTGACGGAAGTTGGAACTGCGACAGGCCCGGGCGCGCGAACGGCGTGATGCCCGGCAGGTCGTTGGGGTCGGAGGGCGCCGCCGCCGGGTCGACGAGGCCCTGCGGCGCGGCGCGCAGCAGCGGCTGCAGGAAGTTCGGCGGCGAGGCCGGCACCGCGGCCGTCGCGGCGTCGAACCGGGGGCGCAGCACCTGCTCGCCGCCGGCCCGCGCCAGCACGACACCGCCGACGCCGATCGCGCGAATGACGCCGCCATCCAGCCTGGCACCCGGGCTGAGCACGATCGGCTTGCCGCCGCCGTCGGGCGCGAAGATCGCCCGCGCCCCCCCGGGACCGACCAGGATGCCGGAAAGCCGCGGCAGCGTGGTCGCGGCCTGCGCCGCCGCAGCCGCCGGCGCCGGCGGCCGGCGCTGCGGGCTGAACAGCGGCCGCGCCAACACCGTCTCTGCCCAGCGCGCGCTCTCATCCGGCGCCGCCACGCGCGCCGCGGCCGGGTGGGCGGCGCGGGTCAGCCGCCGCACCAGCGGCGTCGGTGCCGCCGGCACGAGCTCAACCCCGATCAGCACCAGCAGCAGCGCCGCGCAGCCCGCCAGCACCAGCGGCAGCAGCCGGCTCATGGCGCCTTCGCGTCGGCGTGGCCGGTGCGAAAGGCAAACACGGTGAACGAGGCGTCGAGCGGCAGCGTCGCGGCGCGCGCCAGCAGCGGCGAGCCTTGCAGCTGCACGTCGTCGGCCAGCATCCGCGGCGTTGCGGTGGCGATCGAGCGCAGCAGCGCCACCAGCACCGGCAGCGGCGCGCTGAGCGAGAGGTGCACGCCGATGCGGCGGTAGCTCCCCGCCTGCTCGGCCGGCAGCGCCTCCGAGCTCGACAGCGCCGCCCCGTCGGCGCGCGCCATGGCGTCGATCTGGCCCTGCAGCGCCGCACCGTCCACGGCATCGGAGGCGCCCTCATAGACGCTCTTCGGCGGCGGCCCGTTCGCCGCCGCCGCCGCCGCCTCGCGCTGCACGTCGGGCAGCGAGCCGGCGATCACCTGCATGCGCGCGGCAATCGCCGCCTCACGATCCAGCGTCCCGGCGCGCTCGCCATACCAGTCGAGCAGCGGCCCGATCACGCCGACCACCAGCACGGCGAGCAGCAAAGCCACCAGCCCTACGGCCAGCAGCTGCCCGGCGCGCCCGGTCGGCAGGCGCCCGCTCGGCGCACGCCCGTTCGGCGAGCGGCTGCCGGAGAGCGCGTGCTCGCTCATGACCCGGCGCCGGCAAGCTCGGTGCGGATGGAGAACAGGTCCGCCCCGCCGCTCTCGCTGCGGGTCACCGGCGCGACGAAGCTCGGGTCGCGCAGCGAGGGGTCGCTGGACAGCAGGCCGATCAGCCGCGTCGCCCCGGCCGACTGGCCGTTCAACGTCAGCTTGCGCTGGTGCATGGCGAAGTCGGTAAGGTAGGTGTCGTCTGGCAGGATGTCGGTGATCGTCGCCAGCGCCTGCAGCGGGCTGCCCAGCCGCGCGCTCTCCGCCAGGATCACCTCCAGGCCGGTGCTGCCGGCGGCGATCTCCCGCCGCACCGCCTCGACCCGCCCGACCGCCGGGCGCAACGCCGCGATCCGCGCCTCGACCCGGCCGAGCGCCACCGACTGCGCCAGCAGCGGCAGCAGCAGCGCAACCATCGCCAGCAGCGCGCAGGCCGCGCCCAGCGCCGCGTTCAGCCGCAGCCCCGATGCGCGGCGCACCCCGAGCGGGATGCGGTGCAGCATCCCCGCGCCATCCCGCCCCTCGATCCAGCTCGGCGCCACGCCGACCCGCCCGAGCGCCTCGAGCAGCGACGCCCAGCCGGCCCGCGGCACCATCGCCAGACGCAGCCGCAAGCGGCCCTGCGCGCGGTCCCGGCTCGCCACCGTCCAGCTCCAGAACACCTCGTCGGCGGTGAACGGCGTCAGGCGGTCGATCTCGTAGGTCAGCGCCTGAGCCGCGTCCCGCTCGGCCAGCAGCGGCAGGCTCGCGCCGCGTTCGAGCACCCCGCCATCAGGCAGACGCAGGCAGACCGGGCGTCGGCCCCGAGCCCCGACCAGCGAGGCGATCGCCGCCGCGCTGGTCAAGCCGACCGCCAGCGTGGCGACGCGCCCGCCCTCGCGGCTGGCAACCTCCAGCGGCAGCTCGGCGCTGCTGCCGGCGCGCAGCAGCACCGCGTCCGCTTCGCGGTCCGCCGGCGCGCGCCACGCCGCAGGCGCCAGGCTCGCAAGTTGCTGAGACCACCAGGACAGGAAGTCGCGGAGCGAAGCGGCCGGCAAACGCGTCTTCTCCCCCCGATCCGCACTCGCGCTCCGGTTATCGTGATGAGCGGAAATCCGCAAGCGACGAAGCGTAAGGAGGCGTCGGCAGAAGGAAGCAGGGCTTCTTTTTTGAAAAAAAGAAGCAAAAAACTTTCGTCCGTGAAGAACATAGCCGTCGACGACAGGAGATCAGGGACAAAAGTTTTTTGGTCCTTTTTTTCAAAAAAGGACCGCTTGCTTTCTCACTGCGGCAGCGTCTCGCGCATCGGCGCGGCGACGATGTCGGGCCAGCTCCGCCCGCTGGCCTCGGCAAAGCCGAGACGCAGCCGCACCAGGGTCGGCAGCGTTGTGCCGGACCACTCCTGCGCCCAGCCACCCGGCCCCTCGTAGCTGACGTCCAGCCGCGCGACGCCGTTGAGCAGGACGTCCTGCTGCGGCTTCGGCGGCGGGGCGAGTTGGCGGGCGTGGGGCGCCGGCGACCAGGTGAGCACAAGGCGATGCGTCGCATCGACGCCGAGCGCGACGTTGACCGCCCGCTGCCCGCCGGCGCCATCCGGCAGCCGCGTCGTGAACGAGAGCCGGTGCGCGTCGCCCGCCAGGTCGGCGCGCGGCACGTCAAGGCCGGGGTCGGCCTGCGCCACCAGGCGGCGGAGGGCAGCGTCGCAGCTCTGCAGGTCGGCCGAGCGGTCGATGACGCGCGACTGCCCCTGCCAGCTGCGCAGGCCGAAATCGATCCCCCCCGCCAGCGCCGCCATCAGCAGGCCGAGCACCACCAGCACGACCAGGATCTCGAGCAGCGTGAAGCCGCCTGGCCGCGCCCTCACCGCCCGCCCGCCGCAGGCCCGAGCCGGTCGGTGGCGAGCCTCACCTCACGGCTGCCGCCATCGCCCTGCCACGACACGACGACGCTGACCGCATAGAGCGAGACCGTCGCTCCCGGATTGCGCTGGGTAATACCGAGCGCTGCCGGCGGCCGGGCGGTCGCCGAGCCAAGCGCCACCACGCGGGTGTGCCAATGATAGCCGCCGCCGTCGTCGCCCTGCTGGTCGAGCGAATGCAGCGTGTCGGGCAGGCACGTTGCCGCCAGCCGGGACCGCGCGCGCGACAGCGCGACCTGGTAGCTGCCGGCGATGCGCGCGGTGCGCAGCCCGGCGACGCCGCCCTGGAACAGCACCGCCAAGGCCAAACCCGTGATCACCAGCGCGATGATAACCTCGAGCAGGGTGAAGCCACGCTCAGGGAAGCGGTTCTTTTTTGAAAAAAAGAACCAAAAAACTTTTACTCGGAAGCCGCTCGTCGTCCGGGACCGAGTTCTTGTGAACAAAAGTCTTTTTGCTTCTTTTTCTTCAGAAAAAGAAGATCTTTCCTGCCCTTTCACTGTACCAGCACGACCCGCCCGGTCACCCAGTCGACGCTGACATGCAGCGTCCGCGCACCATCCGCCAGCGCCACCGAGCCGCCGCTGCTGCTGCCGTCGGGCCGAAACAGGATCGCCAGCGCCCGCGCCGCCCTCCCGTCCGGCCCCTGCACCGCAAGCCCGATCTCGCCGGGCAGCACGTGGATCGCGCCGCCGCTGGCATAGAGGTGACGCGCCGGGTCGACGCTGACGCTGACCGGCCGGTCGGTCGCGATCGCCTCGGAGCGCGCCAGCCGCATGGCGCCGGCCAGCTGGCGGGCGGCGCCGGCGGCCTCCACCCCGCGGCTGCGCATCGGTCCGCGGCCGACGAAGATCGTCGCCACCAGCACCAGCACCACCAGCACGACGATCACCTCGATCAGGGTGAAGCCGGCCGCGTCGCGGCTACTGCGCCAGGTCATTCAGGCTCAGCATCGCCAGCAGCAGCGACGAGACGATGCCGGCCACCGCGGCGCCCATGATAATGGTGATCGCCGGCACCAGCAGCGACACCAGCCGCTGCACCCCGAGCCGCGTCTTCTCCTCATGGATCTCGGCCGCCCGCAGCGACATCGCCCCGAGCGAGGCCGTCTCCTCGCCCAGCCGCAGCAGGTAGACCGTGCGCAGCGGGAACACGCCCGCCTCGCCGAGCGCTGCCGACAGCCCCGCCCCGCCCTTGGCCGCGACCATGGCGTGGTCGATCGCCGCCACCCCGGCGAGGTTGCCGATCGCGTCGCGCACGATCGTCAGCGCGGTGATCAGCGGCACGCCGTTCTGCACCAGCGTGCCCAGCGTGCGCGTCAGCCGCGCCGCCAACACCTCGCGCGCCAGACCCCCGATCACCGGACATGCGCAGCAGCGCGCGGTCGGCGCGCAGCCGCGTCGCCGGCCGCCGCAGCGCCTCCCGTCCCGCCAGCCCCGCCACCAGCAGCGCCACCAGCGCATAGAGCCCGTAGGCGGAGACCAGGTGGCCGAGCTCGATCAGGATCCGCGTCGCCTGCGGCAGCTGCGCCCCGCTCTGCTCGAACAGCGGCGTGAACTGCGGCAGCACCTCGGTCAGCAGCAGCACGATGGAGCCCGTGGCGGCCGCCACCACCAGCAGCGCCGGATAGACCATTGCCGACTGCACGGTGGAAACCAGCGAGCGCTCCCGCTCAAGCAGCGTCGCCAGCCGCTCCAGCGTCGGCCCCAGCGTGCCGCCCGCCTCGCCGGCCCGCACCAGCCCGACATAGAGGCGCGGAAAGCTGCGCGGCTGCTGGGTCAGCGCGCTGGTGAAGCTGCCGCCATCCCGCACCGTGTCGCGCAGCCGCTCCAGTACCCGCTTCAGGCGTGGATTGGCCGCCGGTGTCGACCAGGAAGCGCAACGCCCGGTCGAGATCCTGCCCGGCTTCGAGCATCACCGAGAGCTCGCGCGTGAGGTTGGTGACCTCCTGGCGCCTGAGCGCCCCGCCGCGCCCGAGCTCGCGCGTGAGCAGCCCGGAGAGGAACCCGCCGCCGCCCTCGGCCGGCGCCGCGCGCATCGGCGTCGCGCCCTGCCGCTGCAGCCGGCTGATCACCTCGCGCTCGCTCTCCGCGTCCATCAGCCCATGCGTCAGCTCGCCGCCGGCGCTGACCGCGGTGTAGCGGAAGCTCGCCATCAGCCCTCGGCGCGGATCGAGCGCACGACTTCCTCGATGGTGGTCGTCCCGGCCAGCGCCGCCTGCAGGCCCGCCTGGAACATCGTCACCATGCCGCCGGCGATCGCCGCCCGCTCCACCTCGGCGTTCTCCGCCCGGGCGAAGATCAGCCGCTCGATCTCGGCGTCCGGCGTCAGGAACTCGGCGATCGCCTGCCGCCCGCGAAACCCGGTGCCGCGGCAGTTCGGGCAACCCACCGCATGCCACAGCCGCACCGGCTGGCCGGCCGCGTAGCGCTCGAGCTCGAACCGCCGCACCAGCTCGTCCGGCGCCTCGTACGAGGTTCGGCACTCCGCGCAAAGCCGCCGCACCAGCCGCTGCGCCAGCACCCCGCGCAGCACCGCCGCCAGCAGGTAGTCCTCCAGCCCCATGTCGCGCAGCCGCGTCAGCGTCGCCGAGGCCGAGTTGGTATGCAGGGTCGAGAGCACCAGATGCCCGGTCAGCGACGCCTGCACGGCGATCTGCGCCGTCTCCAGGTCGCGGATTTCGCCGACCATGATCACGTCCGGATCCTGCCGCAGGATCGAGCGCAGCAGCGAGGCGAAGTCGAGCCCGATCTGCGGCTTGACCTGGATCTGGTTGATCCCGCGCAGCTGATATTCGATCGGGTCCTCGATCGTCACCACCTTGCGCGTCACCGAGTTCAGCGCCAGCAGCCCGGTATACAGCGTCGTCGTCTTGCCGCTGCCGGTCGGCCCGGTCACCAGAACGATGCCGTTCGGCAGCGCAAACGTGGCGTCGAGCCGCGACACCACGGCCGGCGCCAACCCCAGCTTGTCGTAGTCGAGCGTGACGGCAGTGCGGTCCAGGATGCGCAGCACCACCGTCTCGCCATACAGCGACGGGATGGTGGAGACCCGGAAATCGACCTCCGAGCCGCGCACCGCCAGCTTGATCCGGCCATCCTGCGGCAGCCGCCGCTCGGCGATGTCGAGCCGCGCCATGATCTTGATGCGCGAGGTGATCGCCGCCGCCAGCCGCGACGGCGGCGCCTCCGCCTCGCTCAGCACGCCATCATACCGGTAGCGCACCCGCAACCGGTCCTCGAACGGCTCGATGTGGATGTCCGACGCCTGGGTCTCGACCGCCCGCGCGATGATCTGGTTGACCAGCCGGATCACCGGCGCCTCGGAGGCCAAATCCTTCAGCCGCTCCGCATCGTCCTCCGACGGCTGCTCGCCGGCATGGCCCGAATGGTCCGCCTCGCCCTCCGGATACAACCGGTCGAACGCCGCCTCCAGCTCGATCGGCACCGCCACCAGCAGGCTCACCCGCCGCCCCGTCGCCGCCTGCACCGCGGCCGGGGTGAAGCCGTCGAGCGGGTCAGCCACGGCAAGCTGGATCTGACCGTCCGCAAGGTGCACCGGCAGCGCCCGCGCCTGGCGGAGGAACCGGCCGCCAAGCCGCTCCGCCAGCAACGGGCTCTCCAAGGCGTAGCGCTCGGGCCCGGCGATCGGCAAGCCCAGCAGCCCGGCATAGGCCTCGGCCAGGCCGCGCTCGCTGACTAGCCCAAGCTGCAGCAGCACCAAGTCGAGCCGCTGGTCGCTCTCCTCGGCCACCCGCCGCCCGCGCTCAATGGTTCGCTGGTCGCACTGCCCGCCGCTCACCAGCAGCGCGGCAAGGCGCTCCATGGCGGAGGCGTCCGATTGGTCGGGTTTCGTCAGCACAGCGCCAAGTTAATCCTTGCGAAGAAAGGAAGGCCAGGGGCTCTGCCCCTGGACTCCGTCATGCGCCAGCGTGCATCCGCACGACGGCCCGAGGCCCCAGACCCGACTTATTTACCGCGGAGTGTGCGACCGTTAAGTTAACAAATGGATTTTAAAGGCTTCGCCTTTAATGGGGTCGAGGGGCAAAGCCCCTCGCCTTTTCTTCTCCTGATCTCCCCCTTCATCGGCAGCACCCTCGGCGTCCTCATCCGCCGCCTTCCCGCCGGCCGGCCGATCCTCTGGGCCCGCTCCGAGTGCGAGACCTGCGGCCGCCGCCTATCTCCCCTCGAGCTGGTGCCGATCCTGAGCTTCCTCGCCCTGCGCGGCCGCTGCCGGGGCTGTGGCGCACCGATCGGCCTTGGCACGCTTGCCGTGGAGCTGGCCGCCCTCGCCGTCGCCATCGCTGCAACGCTGTGCTCGGACGACCCGGCCGCCGCCTGGTCCAACGCCATCTTCGGCTGGACGCTGCTGGCGCTGGCCTGGATCGACGCCGAGCGAATGCTCCTGCCCGACCTACTCACCCTGCCCTTGCTCCTGCTCGGCCTCGGCTGCGCCGCGCTCACTGCGCCCGACACGCTGACCGACCGCACCCTCGGCGCCGCCCTCGGCTACACCCTGTTCCGCGCCATCGCGATCCTTTACCGCCGGCTACGCGGCGCCGACGGCCTGGGCGAAGGCGACGCCAAGCTCCTGGCCGCCTGCGCGGCCTGGCTCGGCGCCACGATGCTGGCGCCCCTGCTGCTACTGTCCGCGCTCACCGGCCTCGCGCTCGCCGCATCGTTGCGGGTCACAGGCCGGCTGCCGACCCGCCAGACCAGGCTACCCTTCGGGCCCTGCCTGGCGCTGTCGGCGTGGCTGCTCCGTCTGTGGTGGCCGGCCTGATCGCCGGCTATTTGCCGATGATGACGTCGGACGCCTTGATCACCGCGGTCGCGCTGTCGCCAACGGCGAGCTTCAACTCGTCGATCGCCTCGTTCGTGATCGAGGCTGTCACGACGTTGCCGCCGACATCGAGCTGGACATGGCCCGTGGTCGCGCCGCGCGTGAGGGCGACGACGGTGCCGCGAAGTTGGTTGCGGGCGCTCAGCCGCATCTGGGAAACCCTCTGTCCTGATCCAGCCCACAATAGACGCAGCTCGGCCGGAGCGTAACCGCCCCGGCCGACGCCAGACTTACCAGGTCAGAGATCGGCCCTCAGGCGCTAGCGGCCTGCGTCGCCAGACCGTTCGGGAAGAAGCCGCCCTTGCCGGACTGGTAGTTGCCCGCGGTCACGATGTTGGTGACCTCGTCGATCGTGCGCACGAAGGCAAGCGAGTTGCCGTCGGTCGGCGTGATGTTGTCGTGATCGTTGATGTAGATGCCCTGGTCGTCCGCCGGGGAGCCAGCCTGCATCGACAGCAGATTGCGGAACGCAGCAATCTTGTGGAACGTCGGGAACAGCCCCAAGAGCGACATGCGGGTGCGCAACTGACCGGAGTGGTAGGCCTCGACCGAGAGGATCTGCGCCGCCGGCAGTAGATAGGCCGAACCTGGCGGCAACAGCGACGCACCGCCCAGATACGCCGTGACGCCGACATCCTCGAACACGCTGGCGCCGAGGAGGAAGCTCACCTCGTCGGCAAACGGGTCGAACCCCGCCCCGATGCCCGCTGCCACCGCGAGACCGTTGAAGGTGTCGGTGAGGTCGATCGTCGGCTCGTTCGGCACCACGCCGCCGGCCGCCGCGAGCGCGCCGCGCAAGAAGTTGACGTGGTTGAACTCGTCGTTGGCGATCTCTTCCCAATACTGCAGCGTATCGGCGGTGCTGAACGTCACTTGCGCGCCGCCGATCACCTTGCTCGTCGCGTTGCCCGTCATCGCCGGGGTCAGGCCGGCGCCGGTGACGCCGCGCAGGTAATATTCCGCCTCGAGATATTCGAGGTTCAGCGCGAAGGTCAGCACCGCCAGCTCCGTCGCGGTCGCGGCAGCCTTCGCCTCGCTGGGCTTGATGACGCTGGCAAGCCCGAGGGCGGCGGCGCCGATGCCCACGTTGCGCATCATGTTGCGTCGGCCGAGCCCCTCGGTCGGCAGGATCAAATTCTCTGGCATACTGTCATCTCCCTGAACGTCACGCCGGCGGCTGGCTGCTGCCGCCATGCACGCAACTCGACCGGCGCGGCATACACATCACCGCGGGGCCATGGCAGCGTTACTGAGCGCCGGCGACAGCGGATGCACGATCACGTAGACTTTGTACAGCCTGTCGCCAAAGACAGCGCATAGGCGATCACTGACCGATGCCGTGCAACTCCAGGTTGCCGGACGACAATGCGCAACCATGAGGACCAGGGCAGCGTCACACCCTTGCCGCCGCGCCCGCCAATGTCATCTGAGGCAGGCACGATCGTCCCACCCCGAGCCAGCGCCTGCCGCCGCAATCCGCGAGCCGGCGTCCGCCGCCCACATTCCCGCCGACCAGGAGCCCGCCCTCGTTGGAGCAGACCGCCCGCTTCGTCGAAGGCTCGATCCTGCGCCACGTCGTGGTCATGGCCGGCACCGGCGCGATCGGCCTGATCGCGATCTTCGCGGTCGACCTCGTGAACCTGCTCTACCTCTCGCTGCTCCATGACCGCACGATCACCGCCGCGATCGGCTTCGCCGGCGTCATCGGCTTCTTCCAGGTGTCGATCGCCATCGGCATCAGCATCGGCATCGGCGCCGTCGTCTCCCGCGCGATCGGCGCCGGCCACCTCGACGAGGCCCGCCGCCTCGCCGCCTCGTCCTTCGCCGCCATGCTGCTCGTCACCGTCGTCATCGCCGTGCTCACGGTCGTGTCGTGCGACGAGGCCCTGCGCCTGCTGGGCGCGACCGTCGCGGTGCGCAGCCGGGCCGAGCTGTTCGTGGTCGCAACCGCGCCCTCCCTGCCGATGCTCGGCATCGGCATGGGCGCCGCCTCGCTCCTGCGCTCGGTCGGCGACGCCCGGCGCGCCATGAACGTGACGCTGATGGCCGCCATCGCCACCGCCTGCCTCGATCCGCTGCTGATCTTCGGCCTGCATCTCGGCCTCACGGGCGCTGCGATCAGCACGATCCTGTCGCGCTGCGTGCTCGCCGCCATCGGCTGGCAAGGCACCCGCCGCCACGGCCTGCCCGGCCGCCTCCAGCCCTCGATGCTGATCGCCGACACCCGCCGGCTGTTCTACGTCGCCGGCCCCGCGATCGTCACCAACCTCGCAACCCCCGTCGGCTCCGCCTTCGTCACCAGCCAGATGGCCCGCTTCGGCGTCGCCGCCGTCACCGGCCAGGTCACCGTCGACCGCATCGCACCGGTCGCCTTCGGCCTGGTGTTCGCGCTCAGCGGCGCCGTCGGGCCGATCATGGCGCAAAACCTCGGCGCCTGGCGGCTGGACCGGGTGCGCGCGACACTCCGGCAAAGCCTGCTCGTCGGCCTCGGCGCCGTCGCGCTCGCCTGGCTGATCCTGGCGGCCGGCCAGGACCTGGTGGTCCGAGCCTTCGCCGCCACCGGCATCACCGCCAGCCTCATCCACCTGTTCTGTTCCGTCACCGCCGCCGGCTTCCTCGGCATCGGCTGCCTGTTCGTCGCCAACGCCTCGTTCAACAATCTCGGCTTCCCGCTGCTGTCGACGCTGTTCAACTGGGGACGAGCCACACTCGGCACGATCCCGTTCGTAACCTACGGCGCCCGCTTCGGCCCGGCCGGCATCCTCTACGGCCAGGCCGCCGGAGCGCTGCTGTTCGGCGTCGTCGCCATGGTCGTGGCGTTTCGCGTCACCGCAAGGCTGCGCCCGACAGGCGAGGCCCCACGACGCCCGGCCACGTTCATCGAGCCGCTGGCATTGCGTAGGAAGGCCAGGGGCTTTGCCCCTGGACCCCATTAAAGGCGAAGCCTTTAAAATCCATCTGTTTGGATGTCTGAACGGCAAGCTCGGTGCTGTAGAAAGCAGGACTAATCGGCTTCGCCAAATAGGAAAGTGCCCGCCTGGACTCCAACGGATGCAGGTCTGGGGGCGCCGCCCCCAGCGAGGTCCAGGAGCAGCGCTCCTGGCCTTCTTGTTGCACCGCGCCCCGACCTACTTGTTGCAGATCTCCTGGTCCGGCACCTGGCCGCCGCTCGGCCCGCCCGAGCACAAATCATAATCGTGCCCGCCGCGGTCCGACGGCTGGCGATACGTGTAGGGATGGTTCCACGGGTCCAATGGCACCGCGTCGCCCTTCACGTAGGGGCCATTCCATTGTCGACGTCGGTCGGCTTCTCGTTCAACGCCACCAGCCCCTGCTCCGAGGTCGGATAGCTGCCCACGTCGAGCTTGTAGAGGTCCAGCACCGCGCCCAGCCGCTCGATCGATTGGTGCGCGACCGAGACCTTCGCGCCGCCGAGCTGCCGCAGCGCCGCCGGCGCGACCAGGCCGATCAGCAGCCCCAGGATGGCGATAACCACCAGGATCTCGAGCAGCGTGAAGCCGCCCTCGCCGACCCGCTGATCGCGCCGCGCCGCCGTCTGGTCCATTCAAAGCCTCCATCTCGCAGCCCGCTATAGCGAGACGCTCGGACGCGAACCAGTTGCGCCCGGCCACGCGGGGCCCGCTGCGCCCGCCTCGCAACAGTGGTTCGCCCAAATGCCAAAGCAAGACCTTGAGGCTTGTCCGGCGCCGGCGGGCTTGCATGATGGCGGCGTGCCGATCCCCTATCTGGCCTGCATGATGGCCGTCGCCGCCTTCAACGCGCTGCCGCCGCGCGTGCTGCCATCGATCCAGGCGGTCGAGGGCGGCGCCGTCGGCAGCATCCACATCAACGCCAACGCCAGCCAGGACCTCGGCCTGATGCAGGTGAACACCGTCTGGCTCGCGCCCCTCGCCCGCTTCACCGGCCTGAACGAGGAAACCGTCCGGATACGCTTGACGCGCGACCCGTGCTTCAACATCGCCGCCGCCGGCGCCATCCTGCGCGCCGACCTGAACGCCGAAGGCCAAAACCTGATGCGCGCCGTCGGCGACTACCACTCGCACACGCCGCCGCTCAACCAGAGCTACCAGCTCCGGGTGCGCGCGGCCGCGACGCAGTTGTTCGCACAGGCCAAATAACCTCAAGGCTTGGGCTTGATCCGGGTGTTGATCTAAAAAGACGGAAGCAAGGAAGCCAAGGGCTCTGCCCTTGACCCGCTGGGACCGGGAGGCCCCAGACCCCATTCCGGTAGGAGTGCGGAGAACACCGAAAATCTTGCCTATAGGCAAGTTCGCATGAACATGTTGATTTGTTTGATATATTTTTTATCGTCTGGGGTCTGGGGCCTCCCGGCCCCAGCGGGTCGAGGGCAGAGCCCTCGCCTTCCTCCCTTAAAAACTTGCGGTATTCCGCCCTCACGCGACTTCCGTGGCCGCCTCCAGCCCGGCCGCCTGAGCCAGCCGTTCCAGCCGACGGCTGATGCCTTCGCCGGCGAACACGCCGCTGCCCTCGGCGAGCTGCAGCACCAGCCGCGTCTTCTCCCGCCGGATCGAGCTGTGCGCCAGCAGCTCCACCGTGCCGCCCGACAGCGTGTAGGCGAGGCGGAGTGCGATGCCGAGCATCTCGGCGGCGCGCAACCCGGCAAGGTCAAGCAGGCGTCGCGCCGGGTCCAGGAACGCCGCGTCGGGCTCGGCCTCGTAGCGCAGGGCCAGCGTGATCGCGAGGAACGCCCGCGTCGGATGGTCCAGCACCACGCCGGGCTGGCGCAGCACCCGCAGGTAGGCCTGCTCGGCGCGATACTCCGGATGGTCGTAGCTGCCGATGTCCGACATCCAGCAGGCCGCCGAACGCAGCGCGCGCAGCGCCTCCGTCTCCCCCTGTCCGGTCGCGAACAGCGGCGCGGTCCACGCCACGAGCCGGTCCGGCAGCGCAGCGTTGCGGCCGAAGCGGCCGGCCAGCTCCATGCCGGCCGCCAGCAACGGGTCGGATCGCCGCGCCGCCTGCGGCACCTGCGCCATGAACCAGCCTTCGCGCAGCCCGGTGGCGCTGAACACGCAGCGCCGCACGTTCGACGCGCGCAGCACCCGGCGCAGCACCACGGCGGCGAACGGCAGGTCCTCGACGCGCCGGCGCGACACTCCCGGCATGCGCTCGAGCAGCCGCCGGTTGGCGCCGGCGACAACCCCGGCGAGGTCGTAGGCCTGCTCGCGCTCCAGCGTGTAGCGATGCACGATCGCAAGCGGGTAGCCGGTCTGCTCCATGTGGATGCGCGCCAGGGTGCGAAAGGCGCCGCCGACCAGATAGAGGTCCTCGCCGCCGCAATCGGCCAGCCAGCGCACGCCGGCCAGGTCCTGCTCGGCAATCAGCCGCGCGCGCCCCACGTCGCCCCCGGCACGGTCCGACAGCCGGATCACGCCGAGCGGCAAGGTCACCGCCCCACCCGCGCCCGCCTGCCCGACCCGCACGAGCTCGAGCGACCCGCCGCCGATGTCGGCGATCAGCCCGCGCGCATCGGGCGTGCCGCACAGCACGCCGTCGGTCGAGAGCGACGCCTCTTCCTCGCCCGACAGGATGCGGATCGGCACCCCTGGCATCCGCGCCTGCAGCCCGGCGACGAACTCCTGCCCGTTGCTGGCGTCGCGCACCGCCGCCGTCGCCAGCACCTCGAACGGGTCCGCACCCATGGCCGTCGCGACCGCATGGTAGCGGGTCATGACGCCGAACGCCTGACGCACCCCGTCCTCGTTCAGCCGGCCGCTATCCTGCAGCCCGCGGCCGAGCCGCAGCACCGCCTTTTCGTTGAAGATCGGCGTCGGATTGCGCCCGCGGCCCTCGAAGACGACCAGCCGGACCGAGTTGGAGCCCAGGTCGACGACGGCGCAGCGGGACATCGGCTGGTCCATGAGGCACCTCTGCGAAGGGCTTCTTTTTTGAAAAAAAAGAAGCAAAAAACTTTTATCCATTTAGCGCCGATCCATCCGGCCTTCGCCAAGGCACCGAATGGACAAGAGTTTTTTGGTCCTTTTTTTAAAAAAGGACCGCTTCCTTCCTTCCTAATCCTGCAAAACCCGATCCTGCCGCCGCGGCACCGGCCTCGGCACCGGCGTCACCGCCCCATGCAGCGCCGAGCCGCGGCCCGAGAGCGACGGATTGGTCATGAAATAGTCATGCGCGCTGACCGGCTTGCCGCCCGGTTCCAGCCGCGACCACGCGCCGTCCGGCCCGAGCTGCCAGGATTGCAGCGTGTCGCGCAGGTTGACGACCATGATCTGGTCCAGCACCTGCGCGTGCACCGTCGGATTGCGCACCGGCACCAGCGTCTCGACCCGCCAATCCATGTTGCGCGCCATCCAGTCGGCGCTGCTGATCCACACCGACGCCTGCCGGCTCGGCAGCCGGTGGCCGTTGCCGAACACGCAGATCCGCCCGTGCTCCAGAAACCGCCCGACGATCGACTTGACCCGGATGCCCTCCGACAAACCCGGCACGCCCGGCCGCAAGCAGCAGATGCCGCGGATCACCGCCATGATCTGAACGCCGGCGCGCGACGCCTCGTAGAGCTTGTCGATCAGCTGCGTGTCGACCAGCGAGTTCATCTTCAGCCAGATGCCCGCCGGCCGCCCGGCGCGCGCGAACCCGATCTCGCTGTCGATCAGCCCCAGCAGCGTCGTCCGCGTCGTCAGCGGGCTGAAGGCGAGCGCATCCATCTTGGCCGGCCGCGCATAGCCGGTGATGTAGTTGAACAGCCTGGCGGCGTCACGCGTCAGCTCGGGGTCGCAGGTGAAGAAGCTCAGGTCGGTGTAGATGCGCGCCGTGATCGGATGATAATTGCCGGTGCCGAAATGCGCGTACGAGCGCATCGCCCCGCCCTCGCGCCGTACCACCAGGCTGATCTTGGCGTGCGTCTTCAGCTCGACGAAGCCGTAGACGACCTGCACGCCGGCGCTCTCCATCGTGCGCGCCAGACGGATATTGGCCTCCTCGTCGAACCGCGCGCGCAGCTCGACCAGCGCGGTCACCGACTTGCCGGCCTCCGCCGCCTCGATCAGCGCCTTGACGATCGCGCTGTCGCGGCTGGTCCGATACAGCGTCTGCTTGACCGCCACGACCGCCGGGTCCTGCGCCGCTTGCCGCAGGAACTGCACCACCACGTCGAAGCTCTCGAACGGATGGTGCACCACGATGTCCTTGGCGCGGATCGCGGCGAAGCAGTCGCCGCCGAAATCGCGGATGCGCTCCGGAAACCGCGGCGTGTAAGGCGCGAACAGCAGGTCCGGCCGATCGTCGACGATCATCTGCTTGAGATCGGCGACCCCGATCAGCTGCTGGCGGATGTCGATCTCGTCCCGCACCACCTCGAGCGCGCCGGCGACCAGGTTGATCAAATCCTCCGGCATGCCGGCATCGACGGCGAGGTGGATCACAAGGCCCCGCCGGCGCCGCTTCAGCGCCGTCTCGTAGGAGCGGACCAAGTCCTCCGCCTCCTCCTCGAACTCGACGTCGGTGTCGCGGATCACCCGGAACACGCCTTCGCCGACGATGTGAAAGCCGGGAAACAGCCGGCCCAGAAACAGCCGGACCAGGTCCTCCAGCATGACGAAGCGGATCGGCTCCGCCGACGGCGCCGGCGTGACGCCGCCATTGGCCACCGCGCGCGTCTCCGCCCCCGCCGCCGCCGCGCCCGATGAGGCCGGCAGCCGGATGAAGCGCTCGACCAAGGCCGGCAGCGGGATCAGCCCCCGCATCGCCTGATGGCTGTCCTCATGCTGCAGCTGCAGCACCATCACCAGCCCCATGTTGAGGATGAAGGGAAACGGATGCGCCGGGTCGATCGCCAGCGGCGTCAGCACCGGAAAGACGCGCTCCATGAACCAGGCGTCGAGCCAGCGCCGGTCCGCCTCGGACAGCGCGTCCGCCCCGCACAGCACGATGCCGCTCTCGGCAAGCTGGGCGCGCAGGTCCCGCCAGACCGCCTGCTGCGTGTCGAGCAGCAGCCGCGCCTGCTCGGAGACCTCGGCGAGCTGCTGCGCCGGCGTGCGGCCATCCGGCGACAGCGTGCCTACCCCGGCCCGAGCCTGGCCGATCAGCCCGGCAACGCGGACGGAGTAGAACTCGTCGAGGTTGGCCGCGCTGATCGAAACGAAGCGCAGACGCTCCAGCAGCGGATGGCGGACATTCTCCGCCTCCTCGACGACGCGCCGGTTGAACGCAAGCCAGGAGAGCTCGCGATTGATGAAGCGCTGCGGACTGTCGGGCCCCGGCGAGACGGCCGGCTTGGCGGAGGAATGCGCCAACCTTGGCCGCCGGGACCGGGCATGCTCGGGCGAGACGTGGGGCGGCTCTGCGGCGGGGTTGCTGCTCATGGGCGGCAGTCTAGCAGATCGTACGAAAGAAAAGGCCAGGGCTCTGCCCTGGACCCGCTGGGGCCTGAGGCCCCAGACCCCCATTCCTGAGAAGTAAACCGGCATTTTCTTGCTTGGCGAAGCCACTCAATTGACTAGCCGCCGGCACAGTCCCCGCCGGTCAGGCAAAACCAACAAACGGATTTTAAAGGCTTCGCCTTTAATCGGGTCCAGGGGCGACGCCCCTGGCCTTCCTCCTGTAAACTAATTCATGTCGTCGACGGCCAGGCGATCCACTATGGCGGCCGCCAAGCGGTAATCCACCGCATGGCCAGCAGCGAGTGCGGCATGATCAAGCCGGCAGGCGGCCTCGCGCAGCGCGGCGCCGTTGCGCGGCAGGCGGCAGAGCAGCCACTCCTGCACGGCGTGGCTGACCACCAGCTGCCGCTCGGCCAGCAGCTGCGCGAACAGCGCGCGCAGCAACGCATCGTCCGGCTGCTCGAGCTCGACCGACACGGTAGCGCGCAGCCGGCTGCGCAGGTCGGCCAGCCGCACCGGCCAGCGCGCCGCCGCCAGCCGCCCGGCGAGCAGCACCGGCGCCTCGCCCGCCGCGGCATCGTTCAACAGGTGCAGCAGCGTCTCCGGCTCCGGCGCCAAATCGGCGTCGTCGATCGCCAGCGGGCCGGAACGGCGCATCAGCCCGCGCAGAGCCGAGCCGTCCAGCAGCGTCGCGCCGTGCCGCTCGGCCCAGCCGTGCAGCAGATGCGTCTTGCCGGCGCCGGCCTCGCCGCTCAGTGCGAGGCGGCGTAGCGGCCAATCGGCTGGCGCGGCAAGCCAGCGTCGCGCCGCCTCATTGGACGGCGCGCGCAGGAAATTCTCAGCGCGGTAATGCGCCGCGGCGTCGGCGAACGGCAGGGCGAGCTGGCGCGGCGCATCCATCGCGGCATCATACCGGGCTTCACGCAGCGTCGACCAGGCAGCAGACTGCGAGCCATGACACGCTTCGTCGCCCTGCTGCGCGCGGTGAATGTCGGCGGCACCGGCAAGCTTGCCATGGCCGACCTGTCGGCGCTCTGCACCGCGGCCGGCCTGCGCGACGTGCGCACCTACATCGCCAGCGGCAACGTCCTCTTCCGCAGCGACGGCAGCGCCGCAGCGGCCAGGTCGGCGCTGGAGGCTGCCCTGGCCGCGCATGCGGGCCATCCGATGGCGGCGTTGATCCGCGACGCGGCCGAGATGGCGGCCATCGTCGCAGCCAACCCATTCGCATCGACGCCGGGCAACCGGGTCATGACGATCTTTCTCGATCAGCCCGCAGGCCCGGCGCTGCTCGATGGCGTGACGGGCCAATCGCCTGACGAGGCGCTCTGCCTCGGCCGTCGCGAGCTCTACGTCCGTTACGGCGGCGGCATCGCCGGCTCCCGGCTGCGCATCCCGGCGGCAGCCTCCGGCACCGCGCGCAACATGAACACCGTCGCCAAGCTCGCCGAGTTGGCGCGGGACTGAGTCGTCCTAGATCACCGTGACGTAGCCCTGATGCGTCAGCGGCGCGGTGACGAGGCGGCCCTCGTCGCTGCTGACGAAGCCGGCGACCAGCTGAGCCCGGCTCTGCCCGCCGGCGAGGTCTGCGGTGTAGGAGGCAAGCCCTCCCGGATCCGGCGCTCGTCCGAGCAGGTTGACGTAGAGATCGGTGACGAAGGCGGCGTTGCCCGGGCTGCCGAACTCCGCCGCATATTCCGGCCCGGCCAGCATCGCGGCCGCGATCTGCTGTACGCTCTGGCCGTTATCCAGCGCACTCGCATAGGTGATCTGCCCGCCGGGATCAGGTGCCCGCGCATTGATCGCCTCGTAGAGCCGCGTCACCGTCGCATCGTCGGCGTCGCCGGCGACCGCGACACCGTGCAGCCGCGCCTCAGGGCTCTCGGCGATCGCGAGCAGCACCTGCCCACGCGTCTGCCCGTCGGCGAGCGCGCCGGTGTAGGCGGCAAGCCCACCCGGATCGGGCGCGCGGCCGTCGGCGTTCTCGTACAGCTGAGTGACGAACTGCGCGTTGCTGAGCGCGCCATAGGTCGAGAGGAACTGCACCGAGGTCGGCGCGGCGGCCGCGATGTCGGCAAGACTGACCGTGCCGGCGTCAACCTGCTGCGTGTAGGACAGCAGGCCGGCGAGGTCAGGCGCCCGGTCATAGGCGGCAAGATAGAGGCGCGCGACCGCCTCGGCATTGCCGGTGGCGTCGAACACGGCCGTGCTGCCGTCGCCAAAATCAAGCACCCGGGCATCCGGCGCGACGATGCTGCCATCCCGCCCGGCGACGAGGTCGCGCGCCTGCAGCTCGCCGGCAGCGTTCGGCGCCAGGTCGTATTGCGTTTGAGCGCCGGAGAAGCCGAGCGGCGAGGGCACGGCGTAGAGCTCTTTTGGCCCGAGTCCTTCTGCAGGGGCGCCGCTGGCGGCGATGAGGTGCGTGCCGGCGGCCGTGCCGTCGGTGACGTAGAGCCCCCCGATGCCGAAGAACTCGGCCAGACCGTTCGCCAACAAGGTTATGCCGGATGGATAAGTGCCCGGTGCGATCTCGACCGTGCCGGCAGCCGTGCCGTCACTGACGTAAAGACCACCGATGCCGGAGAACACAGCCAGACCGTTCGCCAACACGGTGATGTCTGATGGGTCGATGCTCGGCGCGATCTCTACCGTGCCAGCATTCGTACCGTCCGTGACCCACAGGCCGCTCGAAATGGACGAGCTATCCGAAACGGCGTCGGCGTCGGAGAATAAGAGTCGCGAACCGAACGCTGTTAGCTCTGTAATACCAGGCTCAAGGTCAGGCTCGCCCTCCGCCACGACGAAATCGATGCTGTGTGTTCCAGCGACCGTGCCGTCGGTTATGTCGAGCTGGGTCGAGGACCCGTTCCCTAATTCCCCATAGGTCGTGACGAGAAAAGCCGCGCTGGCGCCGATAGGAGTTAAGTCGCTCAGCGACTGCTCGACGCCATACTCACTGTTGAAGAGCCCGGGCAGCTCTATTGATCCCGAAGCCGTGCCGTCGGTGACGTAGAGATCACTGCCGGTCGTGTAGACGATTCGTCCAGCTAGAGTCGCTGAAGATGCCTCAGATACGCCGAAAAACTCGGCCAGCTTTATCGTTCCGGCTGTAGTGCCATCCGTTGAAAACAACGCGTCATTGCCGAGGGTCGGATCGTCGCCAATGAAAATCAGCCGGCCATTCAGCATTCCCAACGGGTCGAATGCGCCCAGACCGTCGATACTGGGAAGCGGCGACACTTCATAGGTGCCTGCACTCGTTCCATTAGTAAAGAACAAGGCGTCCGAGCCGCTGCCGAAGCCGGCGAACAGCGCGCCACCGTCGAAAGCCATCAGAGAGGGCTGGTTATCTCCATTCATAACTACTGAGCCCGCTGGTAGGGCAAGCGCAAACGTCCCGGCCGCCGTACCATCGGTGCGCCACAAATCGAAGGCACCGGTCCTATCCTGTGCAACGAACAGCACCACCGGGCCGATAGAGATTGCATCGATTGGAGTGTCGGTCGTCGGCAGGGCGGGCACCGATAGTTCCATCGGCAGGCCGGTCACTGGGTCGGTTGCGAAGAGCGGCCCTGACGGATCATCGCCAACCGCAAAGATGAGCGAGCCCGGTAGAGCAGCGGCGGTGCTGATATCAGACAGGCCCGGTTCAGTTGACGGGCCAGTAAACTGGATCACCTCACTCGTCGTAGCGCCGTCCGACGTCCAGGCACCAAAATAGTTGACACTGCCCGGATTAGTGTCGAGCCGGGCGTCCTGGCCAATAAAGACACTACGCTGCGAGACCGTCATTCTGGCGCTTCCCTGCTGGCCGGCAATGCCCTGCCCAAGCGTTTTGATCAGATCGGATCATGCCGCCGCCCCCACCGTCAATGCGACAATCGACAACGCCAAAGCGCTGTGGCTAGAAGGTCGCCATCCCCGCCCGGTCGGGCTCATCCGGCCTGCCCAATACGGCAAGCCCCAACCGCCTGTCGTCGTCGGCGCCGCGCAGCGCCCGCGGCGTGATCGGCTGCGGCGTGGTCACCGTGAGCGACGACACCGGCCCCGCCACCGCAAAGTCGGCAACCAGGTTGTCGCCCTCGCGACGGAAGCTCACATCGCCCTGTCCGAGCGAGCCATGCACGTTGTTCTCGATCGCCGGCGTCATCCGGTCAAAGATCGGCAACACCGCCCGCAGCGTCGCCGGAAAATGCGGCAGCGATGGCAGCGACCAGCGCAGCTTCGCCGTCCCCGTCCAGCGGAACGGTCCGGCATCGCCGACCTCCCGCTTGTGCCATCGTGTCCTCACCAACCCCTTGATCGTCCGCTCTCCATCGGGCGCCAGCAGCGGCGCGAAGTAGTGCGGCTGCCCCATCGTGCGCAACGCCCGCGTCGCCAACACCGATCGCTCCGGCCGACTGAACGCGTACGGTCCCTGACCCATGTGGAACGTCAGGCCACAGCTCTGCGCCAGAACCGCCATCGCGTCGGCGGTAAAGGTGCAGACATGACCGTTCCGCGGAGCGATGTACCACCAATTCCCGCGCACCAAATTAATGTTCTCAGGCTGCAACGTTTGACTGACGATAACGCAGCCGTCAGGTTTCAAATAGCGGCAGATATCCCGCAGCGTCTCGACCGGCGATGGCGTGTGCTCGATCACCTCGAAGCAGGTGACAATGTCGAAGCTGCCGCTCGGACGGCTCGGGCTGGAGAACGGGTCATAAGCCTCGACGCTCTGATAGCCGAGCGTTCGAAGCTCGTCGGCAAAGGCCCCGGCGCCGGACCCATAGTCAAGAACACGTGCGGACCGGCAATCGCCCCAGCGCTGTGCCATGTCGTTGGCGACAAACCTCGGACGGATGCTGGCGTATTCGCTATCAACCTTGATGTAATCCTCGTTGTAGACGTGGTCGGCAAACGCCGCCGGCGTCCAATCATCGAAGAAACTGGTAAAGATCGCGCCGCACACACGGCATCGATTGTAGACGACGGAAACGCCGGAAAGCCCGAACGAGTAGAAGTCTTCCTGTGAGCAGTACTTATTGAAATCGACGACGTCGAATGCAATCGCGTTGTTCCCGCAGAGTTTGCAACGAACGGCATCTCGCAACGGCCGCATCTTATCGAGCCGCTCGACAGCCGTGAAGCGTTCGATACTGGTCATACTGTGCGTCTCTCCCGGATCACCATCAGGATCTGCGCGCCGCCAAGCCGCTCTTGGCCGGCTATCCTGGTTCGGCCCCGTGTTGGGCGACCCGCCATCCCAGTTCCGTCATCACGATGGCAAATCGCTCACCGTCCGGCATCCAGCAAACCAGCCGTTTACCCAGCAGCGACCTGACCAGAGAGGACGGTTCAAGTGCGCGCGCCCGGGCGCGTCCGTGATCGCGCATCAGCAGCATATGGAGGAACATGTCTTCCTCCTTCGTCAACGACGGCAGGGCATCCATCGGCGAAGCCGCCGGCTCGTCGGCAGACGGACGCCAGACGCGAAAGGCACGATGCGCCAATCGACGAGTTCTGCTTCTCAGGTCCAACACAATGAGCCTTCTGCTACAGATTTTGCGACGGTCGTCATACAGGAAATTCGCCGCGGTCGGTAGAGACGCTCATGCCGATCGGTCCGGCACGCCCGCTCTCCCGTTAGCCGCAGATACTCTAGCTTCCAAAAGTAATCCGTCTGAAACGCCGCCGAAACGCCCACCACATCCGGCGCCACCAGCAACGTCGTGCGCGGCGTCGGCAAAAACAGCAGCGGCTGCTCCGCCGCCAGCCGGTCCGCAAGGTCAAACAACGCCGCCCGCCCCGGCTCGCGCGAGAGCCGGTCAAGCAGTGCATCGACAGCCGGATCAACGAAACGTCCGGCGTTCATCGACGACGCGCTGCCGAAATCATCCAGCGCCGGATACAGCCCGATGCCCGTTACCCCCGAGACGCTCTGCCAGCCAAGCGGATGGTTGTAGGTCGTCTCGATGAACTGGTTGAGCTCCGTCGGGCGCAGCGCCATGCGAATGCCGATGGCGGCCAGATCGGCCTGCACCACCTGCCCGGTCAGCAGCACCGCCTCCGCCCCCGCCGGCACCAGGTCGGTCCACTCAAGCCGCACCCCGCGGCGCTGCAGCACCCCGTCCGCCCCAGGCGTAAACCCCGCCGCCCCCAGCAGCGCCCGCGCCCGCGCCGGGTCGAAGCCCGTCGCCCAACGCCCCGCGCGCGCCGCCGCCGAACTGAACTCCGCCATCGCGTCCGGCACCGGCCCATGCACCGCCGCCGCCAGGCCGCGGTCCACGATCGCGATCAATCCCGCCTGGTCGATCGCATCGGCAATCGCCTGCCGCACGCCGAGCTCGCGAAAAAACGCCGTCGCCGGATTGGCAAAGTTGTAGGCCAGGTATTGCAGCGACTGGTCGTCCCGCAACACGACCCGACGAAAACCCGCCAGGCGATCGGCGACCGCAAGCAGGCTCACCGGCAGGTTCGCCACATCGAGCTCGCCGGCCCGCAGCATGGTCAGCGACTGCGTGCCGGTGACGAACTGCACCACCAGACGATCCACTCCCACTGGATGACCGAGCCACGCCGGGTTCGGCGTTAACGCGACAAACCGCCCAGGCGCCAGCCGCGCCAGCCGAAACGGCCCATCCACCACCGACAGAAACTCCGGGTCCGCCTGCCGCACCTGCTGCACCGCCAGCGGCACGCCGCCCCAGGCATGCCGCGGCAAGGCGACGAGGTTGGCCAGACCCAGCCCCTCGAACCAGTCCGGATTGACCGGCCGCGTCGTGCGCACCACCAGCGTCAACGGCGCCTCGGCGCTGACCGAGGCAACCAGCGCCGGCATCCCGCCGACACCCGCATTGAAATACGCGGCCCCAAGCTCGCGGATCAGCTCGAACCCATACACCAGGTCGTCCGCCGTCACCGCCCACCCGTCCGACCAGCGCCACGGCTTCAGTGCGATGCGAAACAGCGTCCGGTCCGCCGACACCTCGATCGCTTGCGCCTCGCTGTCGGCGAAGTCGATCGCCCCGTCATGATCGAACCACAGCAACGGCCGATACAGCTGCGTGAAGATCGCCGCGTCCGAAACCGAGTGGGTCAGCAGCGGATGCAGCGAGGACACCGCCGCGTCGAGCGGGATCACAGCCACGCCGCAGGGCGCGGCATAAGCGCAGCGCAGGGTCAGGACGCAGAGGGCAAGCGCCGCGAGAATATACGGCATGGCGCCCCGAGACATGGTCTCGCCGCCGTCAAAGGCGAAGTCTCTCGCCATGCCCTGACGAGGCTCCTCAACATGCCCGGGATATGATGAAGTGTCCTGGCTCAAGCTCATGACACGGATGGTAGCCCATGCCGGATGCGGCTCGTCTGCTCGGCTTCGCCCTGGCGAGCGCGGTGCTGATGCTGGTGCCGGGGCCAAACGTCGCCCTGATCGTTGCGACAAGCATGCGCCATGGCGTACGTCAGGGCTTGCTGACGGTCTGCGGCACCGCCTCGGCGATGGTGGTGCAGCTCGCCCTGGTGGCGCTCGGGCTCGCCGGTCTGCTCGGAGCCGGCCTGGCCGTGGGGAGAGGAAAGGGCTTCTTTTTTGAAAAAAAGAAGCAAAAAACTTCTATCCGACTCAGGCGTACTGTGCGGCAAGCAGCGCGCCTAACGGACAAAAGTTTTTTTGGTTCTTTTCTTCAAAAAAGAACCGCTTCCTTGCTAAACACCCCCGCATGCAAAGCTACCGCCAAGCCGGCGTGGACATCGAGGCCGGCGACGCCCTAGTCGAGGCCATCAAGCCCCACGCCCGCCGCACCGCCCGCCCCGGCGTCCTGGGCGGCCTCGGCGGCTTCGGCGCCCTGTTCGACCTCCGCGCCGCCGGCTTCACCGATCCCGTCCTCGTCGCCTGCACCGACGGCGTCGGCACCAAGCTCCTCGTCGCCATCGAAACCGGCCTGCACGCCACCATCGGCGCCGATTTGGTGGCGATGTGCGTCAACGACCTGGTGGTCCAGGGCGCCGAGCCGCTGTTCTTCCTCGACTATCTCGCCACCGGCAAGCTCTCCGTCGAGCAGGGTGCGGCCGTCATCGCCGGCATCGCCGAGGCCTGCGCGGCTTGCGGCTGCGCCCTGGTCGGCGGCGAAACCGCGGAGATGCCCGGGATGTACGCCGCCGGCCACTACGACCTGGCCGGTTTCGCCATCGGCGCCGCCGAGCGCGGCGCCCTGCTGCCGGGCCCCGTTGCCGCCGGCGACAGCGTCCTCGCACTCGCCTCCTCCGGCGTCCACTCGAACGGCTTTTCGCTGGTCCGCCGAGTGGTCGAGCAGGCCGGCCTCGCCTGGCAAGACCCGGCGCCCTTCGCGCCCGCCCAGCGCCTCGGCGAGGCTCTGCTGACCCCGACCCGGCTCTACGTGCATCCGGTCCTGGCCCTGCACCGCGCCGGCTTGCTCCATGCCGCGGCCCACATCACCGGCGGCGGCCTGCCCGGCAACCTGCCCCGCGCGCTACCTCCCGGCCTGGTCGCCGAGCTCGACGCGAATGCCTGGACCCCGCCGCCCGCGTTCCGCTGGCTGGCCGCCGTCGGCGGCATCGCCGACGAGGAAATGCTGCGCGTCTTCAATTGCGGCGTCGGCATGGCCCTGATCGTCCCCGACCCCGACGCCGCCATCGCCCTCCTCGCCGAGCACGGCGAGCCCGCCACCCTCATCGGCCGCATCGTGCCCGGCCTGCCGGACCAGCCCGCCACGACAACGATCACCCCGCCGCCTGGCTGGTTCGAGAGCCCGTCTGAGAATGCGCTGGGGTGAGCCTGCTGGCGTGTCTTTCGAGAACCGGAGCGGAGCGGCCGTCTGGCCGTGCGCCTCGGCGCGCACAGAAAGCCGCGCCGGATGACCACCCAGGTAGCACTCTCAAATGGGCTCTGAGGTGAAGCGCGTCGCCGTCCTCATCAGCGGCCGCGGCAGCAACCTCACCGCCCTGATCGAGGCCGCCGCCGCGCCCGACTACCCGGCCGAGATCGCCCTCGTCCTCTCCAACCGCCCCGACGCCGCCGGCCTCGCCACCGCCGCCCATCACGGCATCGAGGCGCTCTGCCTCGACCACCGCGCCCACGGCCAAAACCGTCCCGCCCATGAGGCGGCGATCGACGCAGCCCTCACCGAACGCGGCATCGAGCTCGTCTGCCTCGCCGGCTACATGCGCCTCCTGACCCCCTATCTTGTCGGCCGCTGGCAAGGCCGGATGCTGAACATCCACCCCAGCCTGCTCCCCGCCTTCCCCGGCCTGAACACCCACGCCCGGGCGCTCGCCGCCGGCGTCGCCCTGCATGGCTGCACCGTCCACCTCGTCACCGAAGCCATGGACGAGGGCCCGATCCTGGCCCAGGCCGCGATCCCGGTGCTGCCCGGCGACACCGAGGCCACCCTCGGCGCCCGCGTCCTGGCGCAGGAGCACCGTCTCTACCCGCAAGCGCTCCGCCTCGCCGCCGGCGCCCCGCCGCCCGCGCCCGAGCCGACAGCGGCGCTGCTCAGCCTCTTGCCCTGGCGCTCCGCCGGGTCTTAGAACCGCCCATCGCCAACACCACCTGAGGCGTCATGGCCAAGCCCCCCACCGCTCCCCCGACGCAGACCACCGTCGACGCCTTCGTCTCCGATCGCCAGATCTTCTGGGAATCGTTCACCCGCTTCTCGTTCAAGGCGATCGTCGGCGTGGCCGTGCTGGTAATCCTGATGGCGATTTTCTTGGTTTAAGCGAAGGCCAGGAGCTCTGCTCCTGGACCTCGCTGGGGGCGGCGCCCCCAGACCCGCATTTATGCAGGCCCGAATGGGTCGGGTACGGCCAAAACACGCAGCCCGATGTCATCGAACAACTGCCGCCGACGCTCCGGCGAGACCTCAGGCGGGTTCCAGCCGGCCGGCGGCAGGGCTCGGGCCGTTGCCCGTCCACCCAGCATCGTCACGCTCCGCTCAAATCCGCCCGGTGTATAAAGATTAAGCAGCCGAGCCCCGGCATCGCCAACCCGAAAGCCGTGCACCGTGCCACGCGGAATGAACGCCAGCGCGCCCTTGCCGGCCGTCGCGCGTCGGTCGCCGAGCAAAAACTCCACGTCGCCGTCGAGCACGTAGAACACCTCGTCCGCGTCCACATGCAGGTGCGGCGGTGCGGCCGGCCCGGCAGGCAGGACCTGCTCGAACAAGCAGTAACTGTCGTCCGTTGCGGCGCCATCCGCCAACACGCTCCAGAGGCCGCCGGCATGCCAATAGGCCGGTGCCCCGTCCGCGTCCGAGTGGAACGGCAGCGCGGTCGCATCCGGCTTCGGCCTGGTCGCCATGTTGTCGTCGCGCGGCGGAACGATGCCCGGCAGCCCGAACGGGCCGGCGATCTGGCCATAGTCGCGTGACAACTGCTCCACCAGCCGGGGCGGCGGCAGCGCCACCCCTTGCGGCGGCAGCTCATTGCGCTCCGCCGGATGGGCAATGCCCATCAGAAACAGCTCGAACCCGGCTGGCAGGTAGAAATTCAGCAGTTGCGTGCCAGGCTCATCCACGACGAATGAGTGCTCGGTATGGCGCGGCACCGCGACGAAGCAGCCCGCGCCGGCCGAAACCGTCTCGCCGCCAGCCTGAAACGTGCAGTGGCCGGAGACCACGTAGAGGCCCTCATCCTGCGTGTGGCTATGCGTGCAGGGGCCGCCGCCCTGATCGGTGACCATCTGGTCCAGCAGGCAGAACGAGTTCCCGGTCAGCACCCCGCTCGCCATGACGCGCCAGAGGTTACCAAGCTGCCAGAAGGCGGGGGCATCCTCCGGGGTCGCCACATAGGCGCGGCCCGTGCTGGCAGGTCCGACCATCGCTCCGCTCCTCGGGCGCCGGTGCTGACGATGACGACCATCATCGGCACGACCCGAGCCGATGAGAGCACGGTCTTATCGAACCCCGCTACTCCCTGACCATGGCCGGTCCAGGAGCGCCCCTGGCCGTCACTACTGAACGATCTCGATCGCCGCGAAGAAGTAGCTGATCTCGACCGCCGCATTGTCCGCGCTGTCCGACCCATGCACCGAGTTCGCCTCGATGCTCTCCGCGAACTCCGCCCGCACCGTCCCCGGCTCCGCCTTCTTCGGGTCGGTCGCGCCCATGATCTTGCGATGCGCCGCCACCGCGTCCTCGCCCGCCAGCACCTGCGCCACCACCGGCCCCGAGACCATGAAGCGCACGAGGTCGGCGAAGAACGGCCGCTCGCGATGCACCGCGTAGAACCCCTCCGCCTGCGCCACCGTCAGCTGCAGCCGCTTCTGCGCAATGATCGCCAGCCCCGCGCCCTCGAACATCGCGTTGATCTTGCCGGTCAGGTGACGACGCGTCGCGTCCGGCTTGAGGATGGAAAGCGTGCGCTCGGTCGCCATCGGGCTGATCCTGTAATCTGGTTTGCGGCGCTGTAGACGACCCGAACGTGGCGAACAACCCCGCGAGCGGCTAAACCAAGGCGACCATGAGTTTACTGACAATCACCGGCCTCACCCTACGCGTCGCCGGCCGCACCCTGCTGGAGGACGCCGAGCTCAGCGTCGAGCCGGGGCGGCGCATCGGCCTGATCGGCCGCAACGGCGCCGGCAAGTCGACCCTGCTGCGCGCCATCACCGGCGAGCTCGCCCCCGATGGCGGCCAAATCCGCCTCTCCTCCCGAGCCCGCCTGGCCTCGGTCAGCCAGGAGGCCCCCGCCGGCTCGGCCAGCCTCGTCGACACCGTGCTCGCCGGCGACACCGAGCGTACCGCCCTGCTCGCCGAGGCGGAGCAGCCCCGCGACTCGGCGCGCGTCGCCGAGATGCACGAGCGCCTGCACGCCATCGAGTCCGCCTCCGCCCCCGCCCGCGCCGCGGCGATCCTTGCCGGCCTCGGCTTCGACGCCGCCGCCCAATCCCGCCCCGTCGGCAGCTTCTCCGGCGGCTGGCGCATGCGCGTCGCACTCGCCACCGCGCTCTTCCTGCAGCCCGACCTGCTGCTGCTCGACGAGCCCACCAACCACCTCGACCTGGAGGCGACGATCTGGCTCGAGACCTGGCTCGCCCGCTTCCCCGGCGCCGCCCTGGTGATCTCGCATGACCGCGGCCTGCTCGACCGCGCGGTGGAAGCGATCGCCCATCTCGACAGCCGCCGCCTGATTCTCACCCCCGGCGGCTACACCGAGTTCGTCCGTATCCGCACCGAGCAGGCGCTGCAGCAGGGCCGCGCCGCCGAGCGCGTCGCCGCCAAGCGCGCCCACATGCAGGCATTCGTCGACCGCTTCCGCGCCAAGGCGACCAAGGCGCGCCAGGCCCAGGCCCGCCTCAAGGCGCTGGAGAAGCTCCCGGCCATCGAAGCCGTCGTCGAGACCGCCGCCACCCGCTTCAGCTTCCCCAAGCCCGAGCGCCTCGCGCCGCCAATCGTCAGCCTCGACCGCGCCGCCATCGGCTACGACGCCGCCCCCATCCTCCGCGGCCTCTCGCTCTCGATCGACACCGACGACCGCATCGCCCTGCTCGGCGCCAACGGCAACGGCAAGTCGACCTTCGCCAAGCTCATCGCCGGCCGCCTCGCCCCGCTCGCAGGCAGCATGCACCGCGCCGCCAGGCTGCGCGTCGGCTACTTCGCCCAGCACCAGGCCGAAGAGCTGGTCGGTGCCGACAGCGCCGTCGAGCACATCGCCCGCGCCCTGCCCGCCGCCGCCCCCGCCCAGTTGCGCGCCCAGCTCGCCCGCTTCGGCCTGGACGCCGACCGCGCCGACACGCCGACCTCGCAGCTCTCCGGCGGCGAAAAGGCCCGCCTGCTGCTGGCGCTGGCCACCCGCGACGCGCCCCAGCTGCTGATCCTCGACGAGCCGACCAACCACCTCGACATCGACGCCCGCGACGCCCTGGTCCGCGCCCTCGGCGACTACGAGGGCGCGGTGCTGCTGATCAGCCACGACCCCGACCTCGTCGAGCTCGTCGCCGACCGGCTGTGGCTGGTCGCCGATGGCGGCGTCCAACCCTACGACGGCGACCTGAACGACTACCGCGCCCTGCTCGCCGAACGCGCCCGCCCCGCCCGCGCCGAGCCGCCGGCAACCCGCCGCGACGACCGCCGCGAGCGCGCCGAAGCCCGCGCCCAGCTCGCCCCCCTGCGGCACGAGGCCCGCGAGGCGGAGGCGCTGATCGCCCGCCTCACCGCCGAGCAGGCGGCCATCGAGCAGCGCCTGGCCGACCCGGCGCTCTACGTGCCGAGCCGCGTCGGCGAAGTGACGGCCATGAACACCCGCATCGCCGCCATCCGGCGCCAGCGCGACGGCGCGGAGGCGCGCTGGCTCGAGGCTGAAGAAGCGCTCGAGGCGGCGAGCTGAAGGAGAACCGCAATGAAGCTCCGTTTCGAAGTCGACTGCACGCCCGAAGAGGCCCGCACGTTCTGCGGCCTGCCCGACCTGCAGCCGCTGCACGCCGCCGTGCTGAGCCGCGTCGAGACGCAGATGATGAAGGCGGTGGAGGCCGGCATGCCGGAAAACATCGTCAAGTCGTGGCTGTCCCTGGCGCCGACCAACCCGGAACAGCTCTTCGGCCTGTTCGGCAAGTTCTTCGGCGGCAAGGCAAAGGAGTAGGCCAGGAGCTCTGCTCCTGGACCTCGCTGGGGCCGCAAGGCCCCAGACCCCATCATGAATGGGACGACACCCTGATCGTGCTAGACGTGTCCGAGCTGAGACCGGCGACAGTCGTGCTGAAATCTTGCCTATAGGCAAGATTTTCATAACTTATTGTAATCACGCGATATACTGTCGGAAGCCGGGCAAATCGCGCTAAACACCCAGATGCCGATCGCCCGTGAATCTTGCCGTATTTCACGTCGTACGGCAATGCAGCTTTGTAGAAGACGTTCTTAACGGATAGGGGTCTGGGGCCTCACGGCACCAGCGGGTCCAGGGCAGAGCCCTGGCCTTCCTGACGTTCACAGGACCACGACCCCCTTATGCTTCGCCTTGCCGGCCGGCTCCACGTGGATCGTGATCATCGCGTCGCCTGCCTCCGCCCGGATCGCGCCCTCCAGCCGGTCGCAGATCTCGTGCGAGCGGTCGACGGTCATGTCGCCCGGCACCACCAGGTGAAACTCCACAAAGGAGAGCCGGCCCGCTTGCCGCGTGCGCAGGTCATGCGCCTCGATAGCGCCGCCGGCGTTGTCGGCGATCGTGCGGCGGATCGAGGCGAGCGCCTCCGGCTCCATCGCCTCGTCCATCAGCCCGGCGACCGACTGGCGCAGCATCAGGAACCCCACGCGCAGAATGTTCAGCCCGACCAGCGCCGCCACGATCGGGTCGAGCCGGGCATAGCCGCTGAACGCGACGAGCCAGAATCCGACCAGCACCCCCGTCGAGGTCCAGACGTCGGTCATGACGTGGCGGCCCCCCGCGGTCAGCGCCGGCGAGCGCCAGCGTCGTCCGACCCGCACCAGCAAGCGTGCCCAGATCAGGTTGACGAACCCTGCGGCCGCGTTCAGCGCGATGCCGGCAAGCGGCAATGTCGGCAGATGCGGCCGCGCCCAGCCCAGCCAGACCTCGCGAAAGATCAGGATCGAGGTGGTCAGCACCAGCGCGCTCTCGATGACGGCGGACAGGTACTCGGCCTTGTCATGGCCGTAAGGGTGATTAGCGTCGGCCGGCCGGCCGCTCACGCGCAGCGCGATCAGCGCCGCCACGGCGGCCGCGACGTTGATCGTCGATTCCAGCGCGTCCGAATACAGCGCGACGCTGCCGGTCAGCAGCCAGGCGCCGACCTTCATGCCCAGCACCGCGACGGCGACGACGAGCGTTATCGAGGCCACCCTGATCTTGCCGCTCATCGAGCCACGCACGCATACCTTCGTCATGGCCTGGCGGCCGCTGCAGGCTCGGCGGCAGAGCGGCTTGGCCGGCGCGCTGACCTAGCAAAGCTCAGCCAGGCATAGCCAGACCAGGCAGGTCAGCAACCGGCTACCCGGCGCCTTTTGCGGCCGTTCGTCGCGCCCGATCAGAGATGCTTTAGCCGCCGGGCGGCACCGTCAGGCACTGCCAGCCCTGATCGCTGAGCCGGCTGCACGCGGCATCAGCCGCACTCGCGCTCAGCCCGACCAGCCTGGCGCGATAGAGCAGGCGGCCGCCAGACCAGACCGTGCTGGCGACCGTGACGGTGGCTGGCTGCAGCAGGCCGGCCGCCATGCTCCTCGCCCGGTCGGCCGCATGCTCGGCCTGCCCCGGGTTGACGAAGGCGCCCACCTGAACGGCCCAGCCATCGGCCGTCCTGCGCGACGGCACCGCAGCCGCCGGCCGGGCAGGCAGCAGGTGCGCCGGCTCCTCGGCGTAAGGCCGCCGCAGCAGGACCGGTGCGGATGCAAACGCCATCGGCCTCGGCGGCTGCGGGCCTGCCGTGCCCCATGATGCATCGGCCGCCGAGGCTGCCGTCGCGACCGGCCGCAGCGGCGCCGCGGCCGGACGGCAGGGCGCGTCGGGGTCGTAGGCGGCGTCCGGATCCTGCACGCAGAACGCAGCCCTCCGCGGCGCAGCGTGCGGCGTCGCCTCCGCGACAGCAGCCGGTGGCGGCGCCGCCACCGCGCCGTAGGGGATCGCAGGCGGCAGGACGGCGCTGGCAGGCGCGGCCCGGCAGGGCGCCGTCGGATCGTAGGCTGCGTCAGGATCGTAAAAGCAGCCATCGGGCCGGCGGATGGTCTGCACGGTCGGCGGCGGCACCGCGGCGTTGACGGAGGCGAAGCGGACCGGCGCCTCGGGCTCGTCCGGCGTCGCGTAGGCAGCCAGAGGCCCGGTCATCGGCAACTCGTCGCCGAGCCGCGGCGCGATCGACGCCAGATAATTGACCGTCTCGTTGGGCAGCGAGTTGGTGCCGGCGAAGTAGTCATCGAGCCGCGCCGGCCCGGCATTGTAGGCCGCCAGGAAGGCAGGCGCGCCATACTTGTCATACATCTCTCGAATATACGCCGTGCCTGCGAGGATGCTGTTGCGCGGGTCGTACGGATCGTCGCCCAGGCCATACCGGTCCTTCAGCCCGGCATAGGTGTACGGCTCGACCTGCATCAGGCCGATCGCGCCCGCCTCGGACACCACCGGCGCACCGTTCAGATACTCGTGCCCGCCGGATTCCTGCCGCATGACCTCGCGGATCCAGCGGCCCGGAACCCGGAAGCGCGCCGAGGCCTCGCGGATGTATGGCCCCCAAGGATCCTCTCGAGGCCCAGGCGGTGCATACTGCCCGCCGCCATAGCTCGTGACCGGGCCGCCGCCGGAATGCCCGCAGCCGGCAAGGCCCAGGCAGGCGACGAGCAGCACGATGGGCCAACTCGCGCGGTGGCTCCCACCTCGCATCGCTCAGCCCCTCCGCCTCATCCGCCATGCGAGCCGCTGCGGCCACATGAAGGATAATAGCGGTGAATTCTTAAGAATTCACCAATCCTATACGATCGCGGTCAGGACGCCGGCGGCGCCAGCGGGATCGGACCGTCCGGGTTCGGCGTGGGCGTCGACGGTGGCTGGTAGACAGGGGCCGCCGTGGCCGGATCGGGCGATGCCGACGGGTAGCCGCCTGCCGCCGGGTCCGCCCCAGGCGCCGACCCCTGATAGCCGGGCGGCCGCAAGTAGGTCGGCGGCGGCGACAGCTGCTGCGCGCCGGCCCCTCCGCCACCGAGATAGCCGGGCGGCACCGGCGAGGAGGCCGGCGCGCCGCCCGAATAGCCCGGCGGCACAGGCGATGATCCCAGCGGCGCAGCGCCTGGCGCCGGCAACGGTGTACCCGGCAGCGGAGCGCCCGACAAAGGTTGGGCCTGAACCGGCGCCGGCACCGCGCTGTCGGATTGCAGGAAGGCGCCGAGCGACTGCCGCACCTGATACTCGAACTCGACATTCATGTCGGCGGTCATCTGCTTGGTCAGATCGTAGAGCGCCGCCGGCCGGTCCTCGCCCTCGCTCGGCGGCGCGTGGTGGCGCGACACGTGCGCCTCCGCATAGCCGATCTTGTTGCCGCCCGGCCCGATGATGTCGAGATGCACCGACATCGAGCCGTCCAGCGTCCCGTCCGGCGCTCGCTCGATCACGGCGTTGTCGATGACGAACTCGGCCTGCCCCGAAGAGCCGCCGGGAAACAGCCGGTCATGCGCCATCTCGGTGAGCGCCTGCTGCGGCGTGACCGGCGAGCGCGACGCCACATCGTCCGGCCCGGCCGGCGCCGAGTGGTCCACCACGTCCAGCCCGACCACGTTGAGGTGCAGCGGCGTCAGGTAGGTGTAGCTGAGCGCGGGAAAGTTCTGCACCGGAGGCGGCGTATCGCCGCCGCAGGCGCTCAGCAGCAACGGCGCCGCGACGGCCGCAACTCTGCCGAGGCGCCGGACGCGCTTGCCCGCGCCGCTCATGCCGAGCCCTCGGCCGCGATGCCCTGAACCTCGCCGCGGCCAAACCGGAAGTCGAAGTTGCAGAACTCGCAGGTCATGACGATGTCGCCAGATACAGCCATATGGTCGAGGTCCTCGGCGGGAAACCCCTCCAGTATGCCAGACAGCCGTGCGCGTGAGCAGCGGCAGCCATAGGCCAGTGCGCGCGGCAGGCCGAGCGCGACGCCCTCGCTATGGAATAGCCGGTAGAGCAGCCGCTCCGGCGGCAGCGCGTCGTCGAGCAACTCGGCGTCGGTGAGCGTCGCGGCCAGAATGGCGGCGGTGCGCCAGCTCTCGTCCTGGGTAGCCTGGTCCATGACCGGGTCGATGCCGCCCTCGCCCGCCACGCGTTCCAGGATCAGCGCTCCGGCGCGCCATCCGCCCACCCCCTGCGCCGCCGCCAGCCGCACCTCGTATTCGAGCTGCTCGCTCGTGCGGAAGTAGGCGAGCGCCATCTCGGCCAGCGTCTCACCCTCGATGGCGACGATGCCCTGGTGGCGATCCATCTCCGGCCCCTGGTCCACCGTAAAGGCGAGGTAGCCGGAACCGAGCAGTGCCGCCGCGCTGGGCTCGGGCTCGACTGCGAGCAGCGCCGCCAGCCGGTCCGGATCCGCCCGCGCATAGCCCCGCAGCGCGCCCGCCTCCGTGCAGTCGGCGAGCAGCATCGACACCGGGCCGTCGCCCTTCACCTGCAGGCTGAAGGACCCACGATACTTCAGCGCCGTCGCGAGCCCCGCGACCAAGGCCAACGCCTCGCCGGCCAGCCTGGTAACGGCGGGATGGTTGTCGTGCCGTCCGAGCAGCGCGTCGGCCAGCGGCCCGAGCCGCAGCAGCCGTCCACGCACCGGCCGCTGCGGCAGGTGAAACGGGGTTACACCGCGCGGCACCACGATGTCAGGCACGGCAGGGCGATTGGCATCCAGAAACGCGGGAGTCTCGGTCATGCGGCCAAGATAGTCATGCGTCGGGCGCAGGGCCAGAGACAGGAAGACAGGCCTTCTTTTTTGAAAAAAGAAGCAAAAAACTTCTATCCGGTATCGCTGACCAGAATGGGCCAGAGTCTTTGGTCTTTTTTTAAAAGGACTGCTTGCCTACGTGCCCTCGTCGATCTCCGCCTCCAGCGCCTCAAGGCGGCTATCGATCTCCGCCCGCTGCCGGTCATCCACCCCGAGCTCCTCCAGGCGCTCCAGCAAGCGGCGCCGGCATCGAGCCCGCTTGACCTGCGGCTCGTCGCCCACGATGGCGGCAAGGCAGTCCGCATAGGTGCTCCGCGCCGCGTCAAAGGCGCCGTCGGACGGCAATACGCCGAGCAATCCTTCCAGCTCGCCGCTGACCCACCCCGGGGTCGCGGCCATCTCCTCGCCCATCAGGCGGCGACCTGCGCGCTAACCCCAGCCTGGTGCAGCACCTGCGCCGCCCGGCCGAGGATCGCCACCGCCTCGCCGACCTCCGCCTCGCTCACGATCAGCGGCGGCACCAGGCGCAGCACGTTGTCGCCGGCCGCGACCGCCAGCAGTCCCTGATCCAGACAGACCCGTTGTGCCTCCGTGTTCGGCACCCCGCAGCGCAGCCCGACGATCAGTCCCAGTCCGCGCGCCGCCGTGTAGACGGCGGGATGCTGCTCGACCAGGCCCTCGAGCCCGGCCCAGAGCGCAGCGCCGCGCGCCTGCACCTGGTCCAGGAAGCCGGGTGCGAGCACCACGTCCAGCACCGCGTTGGCCGCCGCGCAGGCGAGCGGATTGCCGCCGAAGGTGGTGCCGTGCGAGCCGGCCGTCATATGACGCGCTACCGCCTCGCGCGCCAGCACCGCACCCATCGGAAAGCCGCCGGCGATGCCCTTGGCGGTCGAGAGCACGTCCGGCGTGATCCCAGCCCACTCATGCGCAAATAGCCGGCCCGTCCGGCCCATGCCGCACTGCACCTCATCGAGCCCCAACAGCAGACCGTGCTCGTCGCACAGCGCCCGCAGGCCGCGCAGGAACTCGACGGAGGCGGGCCGCACGCCGCCCTCGCCCTGGATCGGCTCGATCAGGATGCCCGCCGTCGCGGGACCGATCGCCTGTCGCACGGCCTGCAGGTCGCCGAAAGCGACATGGTCGAAGCCGTCCACCGCCGGGCCGAAGCCGTCGAGATACTTGGCGTTACCGGTCGCCGACAGCATCGCCAGCGTGCGGCCATGAAAGGCGCCATCGAAGCAGATGACGCGGTAGCGCTCAGGCCGGCCCGTCTTGGCCATCGTGCGGCGGATCATTTTGACCAGCCCCTCGTTCGCCTCGGCGCCCGAGTTGCAAAAGAACACGCTGTCGGCAAACGAGGCGGCGACCAGGCGTTCGGCCAGCCGCTCGGCCTGCGGCACACGGTAGAGGTTGGAGACGTGCATCACCCGCGCCGCCTGCTCGGTCACCGCGGCGACCAGATGCGGGTGATAGTGGCCGAGCGCGGAGGTCGCGATGCCGGCGCCGAAGTCGAGGTAGCGTCGCCCGTCCTCCGCATAGAGCCAGGCGCCCTCCCCGTGGTCGAAGGCGATCGGTGCGCGGGCGTAGGTTGGCATCAGGGGCGGGATCATGGGGGCAAGAACTAGCAAAGCGGGGAGAAAGCAAGCGCTTCTTTTTTGCAAAAAAGAAGCAAAAAACTTCTACAGGCGCTGTCGCCCGTCACGCGGCCAAAGGCCCTTATGGTCAAAAGTTTTTTGGTTCTTTTTTTCAAAAAAGAACCGCTTGCTTGCTCCCTAGCCGAACTGCCCCATCGTGTTATGCGCGCCCCCCGCCTTGAGCGCCGCCTCGCCGGCGAAATACTCCTTGTGGTCGTCGCCGACGTCCGAGCCCGCCATGTTCTGATGCTTCACGCAGGCGATGCCCTGGCGCAGCTCCTGGCGCTGCACGTTGAGCACGTAGCCCAGCATGCCCTGGTCGCCGAAATACTCGCGCGACAGGTTGTCCGTTGACAGCGCCGCGGTGTGGTAGGTCGGCAGGGTGATCAGGTGATGGAAGATGCCGGCCCGCTTGGCGGCATCGGCCTGGAACGTGCGGATCCGCTCATCCGCCTCGGCGCCCAGCGCCGTGCCGTCATACTCCGGGCTCATCAGCTTCGCCCGGTCGTAAGCGGACAGGTCACGCCCGTCAGCGACCCAGGCATCGAACACCTGCTGGCGGAAGTTCAGAGTCCAGTTAAACGAGGGCGAGTTGTTGTAGGCGAGCTTAGCGTTCGGCACGACGGCGCGGATGCGGTCCATCATGCCGGCGATCTGCTCGACATGCGGCTTCTCAGTCTCGATCCAGAGCAGGTCGGCGCCGTTCTGCAGCGACGCGATCGAGTCGAGCACGCAGCGATCGAACCCGGTGCCGGCGCGAAACTGGTAAAGATTGCTCGGCAGGCGCTTCGGCCGCAGCAGCTTGCCGTCGCGGTTAATGATTACGTCGCCGTTGCGCGCCTCGCCCGGACCCACCTCCTCGCAGTCGAGAAAGCTGTTGTATTGGTCGCCGAGGTCGCCCGGCGCGTGGCTCACCGCGATCTGCTTGGTCAGGCCCGCGCCCAAGCTGTCGGTGCGGGTGACGATGATGCCGTCCTCGACCCCGAGTTCCAGGAACGCGTAGCGCAGCGCCCGCACCTTCGCCAGGAAGTCCTCGTGCGGCACGGTGACCTTGCCGTCCTGATGGCCGCACTGCTTCTCGTCGGACACCTGGTTCTCGATCTGCAGCGCGCAGGCGCCCGCCTCGATCATCTTCTTGGCCAGCAGGTAGGTGGCCTCCGCATTGCCGAAGCCGGCGTCGATGTCGGCGATGATCGGCACGACATGGGTCTCGTGCCCCTCGATCGCGGCCAGCAACTCCGCCGCGCGAGCCTCATCGCCCGCCTCGCGCGCGGCGTCGACCGCGCGAAACAAACCGCCGAGCTCGCGCGCGTCGGCTTGGCGCAGGAAGGTGTAGATCTCTGCGATCAGCGCCGGCACCGACGTCTTCTCGTGCATCGACTGGTCGGGCAGCGGACCGAATTCCGAGCGCATCGCCGCGACCATCCAGCCGGACAGGTAGATGTAGCGCCGCTTCGTCGTGCCGAAATGCTTCTTGACGGCGATCATCTGCTGCTGGGCAATGAAGCCGTGCCATGCGCCCAGCGACTGCGTGTAGAGCGCCGGGTCCGCGTCATACGCCGCCATGTCCTCCCGCATGATCGAGGCCGTGTAGCGGGCGATGTCCAGCCCGGTGAGGAAGCGGTTCTGCAGCCGCATCCGCGCAACCGATTCCGGGTTGATGCCGTCCCAGGTGCCCCGCTTGCCGTCGACCAGCTTCGCCACCGTCGAGGTGTGCTCCTGATAGGAGGACCGGCTGCCGAGCAGGCCGGACAGGGCGCCGCCGATACCCTCTGGGCTGCGGGTCGGGCCGAACGAGGTAGGCATAAGTGGCAATCTCCTGACGCGGTTGGCAGCGCCATCGCATGGCGCAGCACGTTGACAAGCTTTTACGATGCACCCGACCATGCTGCACCTGCGAAGCCGCCGAAACGGGTGCAATCCGGTGTTGAGCTACACTGAAAAGCTTGTGAAATTGTAAAGGACTGACATGGCTCGCCCGCTGATCGGCCGAACCGTTCGACGTCTGCGCCAGGACCAAGGCGTCTCGCAGCAGGCGCTCGCCGTCCGCCTGGGCATCTCGGCGAGCTACCTCAACCTGATCGAGCACGACCAGCGCAACGTCACCGCCACCCTGCTGATCAGGCTCGCCGAGACGCTGCGGGTGGACCTCGCGGCGCTCTCCGGCGTGCAGGAGCGCGAGATGGAGGCCGGCCTGCGCGAGGCCTTCGCCGACCCGCTGCTCGGCGCCGAGAGCGTGCCGGATGCCGAGGTCGAGATGCTGGCCGGCAACCCCGCGGCCAGCCGCGCCGTGCTCACCCTGTATCGCGCCTGGCGGGTCGCGCGGGAGGATGCGAGCGGCATCGCCCTGCCGTCCGGCCGGCGCATCCTGCTGCCCAACGAGGAGGCGCGCGACGCCTTCCATGAGCGCTCGAACCACTTCCCCGAGATGGAAGCGGCCGCCGAGGCGATCGGCCGCACGCTCAATGCCGCGCCGGCGGAGATGAACCATGCGCTCGCCGAGAGGATGCGCCGGGCGCATTACCTGACCGTCCGCGTCGGTCCGCACGAGGACGCGCTGCGCCGTTACGACCCCGTCGCCCGCACGCTGTTCCTGTCCGAGCAGCTGCCGCGCGAGAGCCGCGGTTTCCATATGGCGTTCCAGCTGATGCTGCTCGAGGCTCGCGACGCGGTCGAGCACCTGGTCAGCGCCATCGCGCCCTCGACCCCGGAGGCGGCAGCACTGATCCGGATCGGTCTGCTGAACTACGCCGCCGCGGCATTGCTGATGCCGTACTCAAGCTTCCTCGCCGCCGCACGCGACCTGCGCCACGACGTCGAGGCGCTGGCGGCACGGTTCTGCGTCTCGTTCGAGCAGGCCTGCCACCGGCTGTCGTCGCTGCAACGGACAGGCGAACGCGGCGTGCCGTTCTTCTTCCTGCGCACCGACCCGGCCGGCAACGTCAGCAAGCGCTTCTCGGCCGCCGGCTTTCCATTCGCCCGCTACGGCGGCTCCTGCCCGCGCTGGGTCGTGCACTCAGCCTTCATGACGCCCGGCAGCATCCGCGTCCAAGTCGCCGAGCTGCCCGACGGCGCGACGTTCCTGTGCTTCGCCCGCAGCGTCAGCGGGCCGGCAGCAGCCTGGGGCGAGCCGCCGCCGACGCACGTCATCGCCATGGGCTGCGACGTCTCGAACGCCGCCGACATGGTCTATGCAGACGGCATCGAGCTGGAGCGGGCAGCCGTCGGCATCGGCTTGTCGTGCCGGCTGTGCGAACGGGAACACTGCCGCAGCCGCGCCTTTCCGCCACTGGAGCACCGGCTGGCAATGGACCCGAATACCGCGAGCGACAGCCCGTATCGGTTTGAGGCGAGGTCGAAGCGGTAAGGCAAGGCCAGGGCTCTGCCCTGGACCCGCTGGGGCCCGCGGCCCCAGACCCCATTCGTTGGGAGTCCAAGCAAGCTCTTTCTTGCCTGGCGAAGCCATTCAATCCTGCTTCCCACCGCATCGTCCTCGCCAAAGGGGCAGAATGGATTTTAAAGGCTCCGCCTTTAATGGGGTCCAGGGGCAAAGCCCCTGGCCTTGCTTCACTCCAGCGCCGCCCTGAGCGCTGCCCCGGCCGCGATCGGAGCGACCGGCAGTGTGCCGGCGAGCACGGCGGCGAGCAGCAGCAGGTGTGGTCGCGGAGTCAGGCCGCCGGCAACGGCGTCAGCGGCGGCGGCGCCGAAGATCAGCACCGGGGTTGCCAGCGGCAGCACCAGCAGCGGCAGCAGCACGCCGCCGCGCCTGGCGCCAAGCACGGTGGCGGCAGCGAGGGCGCCGATCAGGGCGAGGCAGAGCGTGCCGAGCAGCAGGCCGGCGAGCAGCACCGGCAGGATCGCCGGGTTAGCGTTCAGCATGATGGCGAGCGGCGCCGCGGCGAGCAGCAGCGGCAGGCCGGTGGTGACCCACAGCCCGGCGGCCTTGGCGAGCACGAGCAGGGCGGGCGGCAAGCCGCTGAGCAGCAACTGGTCGAGCGAGCCGTCCTCCCAGTCGGCGCCGAACAGCCGGTCGAGCGGCAACAGCGTCGCGAGCAGGGCGCAAACCCAGACGATGCCTGGCGCGAGCCGCCCGAGCGTCTGCGGGGCGGGGCCGATAGCAAGCGGGAACAGCAACCCGGCGAGCAGGAAGAACAGCAGCGCCGCCAGCGTGTCGCCGGTGTGGCGCAAGGAGAGGCGCAGCTCGCGACTCAGCACGGCGGCGAAACGCCTCATCCGAGCGGCAGCCGCGCAGCGTCGGGCAGCGGCAGCTCGACATGGGTCGCCACGACGACGACGCCGCCCGCGGCGCGATGCCCGGCGATCAGCGCGCCGAGGCGCTCCACCGAGGCGGCGTCGAGCCCGAGGCTCGGCTCGTCGAGCAGCCAGAGCGGGGCGCCGGCGAGGTGCAGCCTTGCCAGCGCCAGGCGCCGGCGCTGGCCGGCGGAGAGCAGCCGCGACGGCAGGCCGGCGAGCGCCAGCAGGTCGAGCGCCGCCAGCGAGTCGGCCGGCGGGCGGCGGCCAAGCCGTGCCGCCAGCGCCAGGTTTTCCAGCACCGTCAGGCCCGGCTTGATCGCGTCCTGGTGGCCAAGATAGCCGACGCTGGCGCCATGCGCCGCCGGCTCGGCGAGCGCGTCGGCGCCGTCCCAGCTCAGCCGGCCGGCATCCGGGCGCTTGAGCCCGGCGAGCACACGCAGCAGCGTCGACTTGCCCGCCCCGTTCGGTCCCAGCAGCAGCAGCGCGCCGCCCGCCGGCACCGCCAGGCTGACGCCGTCCAGCACCAGCCGCTCGGAGCGGAACACGACCAGCTCCTCGGCCTGCAGACGCATCTCCACCCCGCTGATCCGGCTCCCATATATGGACGAGCGAAGCAGGGGTATGGTCTAAGCCCCACACCTGCAAGCAGTGCGACGACACGAGGAGCGCCCGTGGCCAGCCGCCCGGGCCACGAAAGGATCCCCATGAAGACGATCGGGCACGACAGCCTCAACACCCGCCGAACCCTTGCTGTCGCCGGCGTCCCATACGACTACTTTTCGATCCCGGAAGCCGCCAAGACGCTCGGCGACGTCTCTCGCCTGCCGGTCAGCCTCAAAGTGCTGCTGGAGAACGTGCTGCGCTTCGAGGACGGCAAGAGCTACCGCCAGGCCGACGCGCAGGCCATCGTCGACTGGGCGCGCGAGGGACGCTCGACCGCGGAAGTGCCGTTCAAGCCCGCCCGCATCCTGATGCAGGATTTTACGGGTGTGCCGGGCGTCGTCGACCTCGCGGCGATGCGTGACGGCATCACCAAGCTGAACGGCGACCCGCAGCGGGTGAACCCGTTGGTGCCGGTCGACCTGGTGATCGACCACTCGGTGATGGTCGACGTCTCGGGCACTGCGGACGCGCTGCAGCGCAACGTCGCCATCGAGTTCGAGCGCAACAACGAGCGCTACGCGTTTCTGCGCTGGGGTCAGGAGGCGTTCGAGAACTTTCGCGTCGTGCCGCCCGGCGCCGGCATCTGCCACCAGGTCAACCTTGAGCACATTGCCCAGGCGGTGTGGGTGACGAGGATCGGCGAGACGAGTTTCGCCTACCCCGACACGCTGTACGGCACCGACAGCCACACCACGATGGTGAACGGCATGGGCGTGCTCGGCTGGGGCGTCGGCGGCATCGAGGCGGAGGCGGCGATGCTCGGCCAGCCGATCGCCATGCTCATCCCCGACGTGATCGGCTTTAAGCTGACCGGCCGGATGCCCGAGGGGGCGACCGCGACCGACCTCGTGCTGACGGTCACCCAGATGCTTCGGCGCCACGGCGTAGTGGGCAAGTTCGTCGAGTTCTTCGGCCCCGCGCTCGATCACCTGCCGGTCGCCGACCGCGCCACGATCGGCAACATGGCGCCTGAATACGGCGCCACCTGCGGCTTCTTCCCGGTCGACGACATGACGCTCGACTATCTGCGCCAGACCGGCCGCGACGAGGCGCGCATCGCCCTGGTCGAGGCGTACCTGAAGGCGCAGGGCATGTTCCGCGACGCCGACACGCCAGAGCCGGTGTTCAGCGACACGCTGGAGCTCGACCTGGGCGACGTCGTTCCCTGCCTCGCCGGGCCGAAGCGGCCGCAGGACCGGGTGGCGCTCAAGGATGCCGCCAGCGCGTTCACCACCGAGCTCACCCGCAGCCTCGGCGTGCCCGCAAACGACGTCGGCCGCCGGGCCGCCGTCGCCGGCAAGAACTACGAGATCGGCCATGGCGACGTGGTGATCGCGGCGATCACGTCGTGCACCAACACCTCGAACCCCTACGTGATGGTCGCCGCTGGGCTGGTCGCGCGCCGCGCGCGCGAGAAGGGCCTATCGCCGAAGCCGTGGGTAAAGACGTCGCTCGCGCCGGGATCGCAGGTGGTGACCGAGTATCTTGACCGCAGCCAGCTCAGCGGCGACCTCGACGCGATCGGGTTCCAGACAGTCGGCTATGGCTGCACCACCTGCATCGGCAATTCCGGCCCGCTCGACGAGGCGATCGCCGACGCGATCGAGGACAGTAAGCTCGTGGCCGTCTCGGTGCTCTCCGGCAACCGCAACTTCGAGGGCCGCGTCCACGCCAACGTGCGCGCCAACTATCTCGCCAGCCCGCCGCTGGTCGTCGCCTACGCGCTGCTCGGCAACATCCGCGAGGACATCACCACCGTCAGCCTGGGCACTGGCCGCGACGGCCAGCCGGTGTACCTGCGTGACATCTGGCCGACCAACAAGGAGGTCGCCGACACCGTGCACGCCGCCGTCACGCGCGACCAGTTCATCCGCCGCTACGGCGAGGTGACGCAGGGCACCAAGGAGTGGCAGGCGCTCCGTGTCGAGACCGGCTCGGAGACCTACCGCTGGAACGACGGCTCGACCTACGTGAAGAACCCGCCTTATTTCGACGGCATGACGATGACGCCGTCGCAGAAGGGCGACATCCTCGGCGCCCGCGTGCTCGCTTTGCTCGGCGACAACATCACGACCGACCACATCAGCCCGGCCGGCAACATCAAGAAGAGCTCGCCGGCCGGCGAATATCTCGGCCAGCACCAGGTGCTGCCGCAGGACTTCAACAGTTACGGCTCGCGTCGCGGCAATCACGAGGTGATGATGCGCGGCACGTTCGCCAACATCCGCATCCGCAACGAGATGGTCGGCGGCGAGGGCGGCAACACGCGGCATTATCCGGGCGGCCAGGAGATGTCGATCTACGACGCGGCGATGCGCTACAAGGCCGAGAGCGTGCCGCTGGTGGTGTTCGGCGGCAAGGAATACGGCATGGGCTCGTCGCGCGACTGGGCGGCGAAGGGCACCATGCTACTCGGCATCAAGGCCGTCATCGCCGAGAGCTTTGAGCGCATCCATCGCTCCAACCTGGTCGGCATGGGCGTGCTGCCGCTGCTGTTCCACACCGGCACGACGCGCCAGTCGCTGGAGCTCGTCGGCGACGAGGTGATCGACATCGTCGGGCTGGACCAGCTGCGGCCGCGGATGGAGCTGGCGATGCACGTCCACCGCGCCAGCGGCGGCACGGACGTGATCGACCTGGTTTGCCGCGTCGATACGCTCGACGAAGTCGAGTACTACAAGCACGGCGGCATTCTGCAGTACGTGCTGCGAGGGATGGCCAGCGCGGCTTAGGCAAGCGCTTCTTTTTTGAAAAAAAGAAGCAAAAAACTTTTAGCAGCGCTGCCGCGGACTCTTATCGAACAAAAGTTTTTTGGTTCTTTTTCTCAAAAAAGAACCACTTCCTTGCTTCGTGACAGCGATTTGGCCCGCATGCCGATCGGTCTGGAGCTGCGCGCCATCAGCGTCAGCGAGGGCATTCGCGCCGGGCTCGCCGCTGCCCTGCCGTCGCTGCTGGCGATCAGCCTGCACCGCCCGTCGCTCGACTTCGCAGCACTCGGCGCATTGTTCACCTGCGTCGTCGACCCGGGCGGGCCGCTGCGTCGCCGCTTCGTGGTCATGCTCGGCTTCGTCGCCGCCGGGGCGGTGCTGCTGGCGGCGTTCTCGGTGCTGCGCGGGATCGCGCTGTGGCTGGTGCTGCCATTCGCGGCGGTGGTGCTGTTTGGCGGCATGATGATGCGGGTCTGGGGCCAGCATTGGCAGTCGCCGGGCAACATGCTGGCGGTGATGATGCTGCTGGCGGTGGATGCGCCGCTGCGCCCGCGCGAGGCGCCGCTGATCGGGCTGACGTTCGGGCTTGGCGGGCTGTGGGCGCTGCTGCTGGCGCTGGTGCTGTGGCGCATCCATCCGTATGGGCCGGCGCGGCGCGCCAACGCCGAGGTGTGGGACCGTCTGGCCTCGGCGACGCGGGAGCTGAGACGGCTGGCCGAGGCGCAGCTTGCCAGTGCCGCCGGCGGGCCGCCGGTCGATCTGCAAGACTGGGACGTGCATGCGCGGGCGCGGCGCGGCGCGATCCGGGCGGCGATCGAGCGGGCGCGGAGCGTCACCGGCGAGACGCTGCGGGCGCGCGGGCCGTCCGGCGCCAGCGGCGCGCTCAGCCTGATCCGGCTCGAGGCGGCGGACCAGCTGTTCGGGCTGCTGATCGCGCTGGCCGACATCGTCGAGGGCGCCGGCACGCCGCAGCGACGGGCGGCGTTGCGGCTGCTGCGCCGGATCGAGCCGCTGCTGCGCCTCGCTGCGCGGGTGGTGGGCCAGCGGCGGACACTGCCGACCGGGCGGCTGCTCGACCACGTCGAGCGCCTGGTCGCGACCTCGACCGGGGACTCGATGATCGACCGGGCCGCGGCCGGAATCGCCGAGAAGCTTCGCATCCCGCTCACGCCGGCGCCGGGCGAGCCGGCGGCGGGGACGGCGGCGCCGGGCCGGCTGCCGGGATGGCGACGGCGCATTGCCTCGCCGCTTGCCGCCAACCTGCGCTGGGACTCGGCAGTGCTGCGCCACGCCGCGCGCGTCACCGTGCTGGTCTGCCCGGCGCTGCTCTGGACCCAACTTGCCAGGAATGACTACACGCACTGGCTGACCATCACCCTGGTGCTGGTGCTGCAGCCGTATTTCGCCGCCACCTCGCAGCGGGCGCTGGAGCGTATCGGCGGCACGCTGGTCGGCGGGCTCGTCGCCGGCTCGCTGGCCTGGGTTGCACACACGCCGCTGCAGGTGGCGCTGATGCTGCCGGTGCTGTGCACGCTCGCGCTGGCGATGCGGCAGGTGAGCTACGGCCTGTTCATCGCCTTCTACACGCCGGTGATCGTGCTGCTGGTGGAGAGCGCCCGGCCGGGCGAGAGCGAATGGATGATTGCGGCGATGCGGATGCTGTTCACGCTGGCCGGCGGGTTGCTGGCGCTGCTCGGCATCCTGGTGCTGTGGCCGAGCTGGGAGCCGGGGCGGCTGGGGCAAGCGCTGCGCACGACCCTGCTGGCCCATGCCAGCTACGCCGGCATCGTGCTGCGGTTGCCGCTGGGCGAGGCCGACGAGGCGGCGGCCTCGCGGGCGCGGCGTGCCGCGGGGCTCGCCTCCAACAACCTGGAGGCGTCGCTGTCGCGAGCAATGCAGGAGCCGCGCGCGCGACGGTCGGCCTCGACCGAGGCGGTGCTGACGGCGGACGCGATCCTGCGCCGGATCGCCGGCAGGCTTGCGGCGCTGGGGATGGAGCAGGCCGAGGTGGAGGCCGTCGATTGGCAGGCCTGGGCGGCGTGGGTCGAGGCCAGCCTGGCAGCGCTCGCGGAGCGGCGAGCGCCACCCGAGCGCGACCCGAGCTGCCGGCCGAACCTCGCGCTCGACCGCATCGCCCGCCAAGTCGACCTGCTCGCCGGCCTCGGCGAGCGCATCGCCACACTGCCGGCCGCCGCGCCATGAGGCTCGCCGCCTTCGCCATCCTGCGCAACGAGGCCGACATCGCGCCCGCCTTTCTCGCCCATCTCGGCGCCCTGTTCGACCACGCCCTGCTGATGGACCACGGCTCGAGCGACGGCACCGCCGGCCTGCTCGCGGACGCCTGCCGACGCCACCCCGGCTGGCGCCACTGGACGGTCGAGCTGACCGGCAACCATCAGCAGGCAGTCGCCAACTTCGCCTGGCGCTGGCTGCTCGAGCATACCGACGCCGACATGGTCGTCCCGCTCGACGCCGACGAGTTCATCGACGTGCCGGACCGCGCCACGCTCGAGGCCCAACTCGCCGGCCTAGGACGCGTCGGGCCTGGAAGCGCCCGGTCTGGCCGGACTTCTCCGCTGGCGCAACTGCGTCCCCGTCGAGCCCGCCAACCCCCTCACCTTCGACACGCCCCTGCTCGCCGCCGACACGCTGTCGCCATTCGCCAAGGTGGTGATCCCGCGCAGCCTCGCAGCCGCCGTGCCGGACATCGTGCTCGGCAAAGGCGCCCACGTCCTGCGCAGCGCGACCGCGCAGCCCGAATACCGCAATTCCGGCACGGTGCTGCACGTGCCGGCCCGCAGCAAGGCGCAGTTCTGCCGCAAGGTCGTCGACGGCGTGCTCGGCAATCTCAGCCGCCCGAAACGGCCGCCGCGGCAGAGCGCGCACCTGTTCGAGCTGCTCGGCACCATCGCCGACGACACGCTTGACCATGCCCGGCTGCAGACGCTCGCACTCCGCTACGCCGAAACGCCGGAGGCGGCTGCTACGGCCTCGAAACGATGCCTCGACGTCGCGCACCTGCCGATGACGCCTGCCGAGGCGGCTTCGTGGCCGGCCTATCCGACCCTGGCCCGGACGCTGATGGGCTGGCAGGCGGAGGAGGTGGAGGCGCTGGAGCTGCACGGGACGACGATCAGAAAGGCAGGAAGGCCAGGGCTCTGCCCTGGACCCGCTGGGGCCGTGAGGCCCCAGACCCCGGTCAGTTCGCCAGGGAGCAGTGAGTAACAGCCGAACGTGCCGAAACCCCAAGCCCAAGCGAGAGGCAATAGTCTTATGAATGGATTTCAAAGGCTCCGCCTTTGATGGGGTCAAGGGGCAAAGCCCCTTGCCTTAACCCTGCCGCTGCCTGGCCTGCTCGCGAATGGCCCTAGCCATGGCGGCGATGCCGTTGCCGCGGTTGGTGGACAGCGCCTCGATTAGCCCCAGATCGCGCAGGAAGGCCGGGTCGGTCGCGGTAATCTCGGCCGGGCTGCGGCCGGAGTAGACGCGCAGCAGCATGGCGACCAGGCCGGAGACGATGGCGGCATCCGAGGCGCCGGCGAGCAGCAGGCGGCCGTCGCGCTCGGCGGATTCCATCCAGACCTTGCTCTGGCAGCCGGGAACGCGATGGCTGTCATCCATCCAGTCCGGCGGAAAGGCCGGCAGCTTACGACCCATCTCGATGATGAACTGGTAGCGGTCCATCCAGTCGTCGAAGGTCTCGAGCTCCTCGCGGATCGCCTCGATGGCCGCCGCGGCGGTGGGCTCTTCGGGAAGCAGAAAGGCGTCGGTGTCGCTCATGCCCACCATGTGCGGGCTCGGCGTGGTTGTCGCAAGCGCGCGACTGACCTCGGGTCAAGCCCGCGGCCCGTTTTTTACACGCCCGGTCGCCACGATCGTCCACCCAAATGGGATGCAGGCCAGCAATGCGGGTGATCGGATCGGACTTCCGCACAGAAGCAAAAGCGCTTCTTTTTAGAAAAAAGAAGCAAAAACTTTTATCAGTGCTGTCGCGGCTCTCGCCAATTCAGGGCCTTTATCGAATAAAAGTTTTTTGGTTCTTTTTTTCAAAAAAGAACCGCTTGCTGCCTTCACGACGAAGTGCGGTCGTCGATCAACGCCCGCCGGCGCAAATCGCGCTGCAGCTGTCGCGAGGCCAGCTCCACGCGGTCCTGCAGCAGCTGCTCGCTGATCTCGTCGTGGGTTGCGACAGGGATCGGCTTGTCGTCACGCGCGCAGACCATCAGCACGGCGATCCCCTCCGGCGAGACCAGCGGCCGGCTGGCCTGGCCGATCGGCAGCGGCTCGAGGATGGCGCGCATCTGCGGGTTGATGTTGGCGAGCGGCAGCAGGCCGGGGTCGGCCGGGCGCTTGGAGCCGGCCTCGGCGTTGGCGGCCTCGATGGCGCCACAGCTATGCGCCGTCTTGGTCAGCGCCTGGGCGCGGATCAGCGTCTGGCGTTGCTGATCGGTCGGCGCCTGCGGGTTGAGCTTGGCGGTGAACGGCAGGAAGGCCGCGCGCACCGACAGCATGGTCTGCTTCTCAAGCCCGACCTGGCGCTTGCCGCGCATCTGCACGATGTCGAAGCCGCCGGCGACGCGCACCGGGTTGCTGATCGCGCCCTGCGGCATCTGGGCCACCAGCGAGGCGACCTCGGGATCGAGGTGGTCGACCGAGAGCCAGCCTAGGTCACCGCCCTCCAGCGCCGTCTGGCTCTGGCTGAATTGGGCGGCGACGACGGCAAACGGAGCGCCGGAGTGGAGCTGCTGGATGATGGTGTCGGCGAACCGCCTGGCATCGCCCGCATGCGTCGGGTCCTCGATGGCGACAAAGATCTCGCCGAGGCGATACTGGGTCTGGCCGGTCTGCGCCTTGTACTCGCGCTGCTGGTTGGCGACCTCGGTTTCGTCGACGCGGGCGCGTCCGGCGAGCGTCTGGCGCAGCACGCGCGTCCATCCGAGCTGCACCCGCAACTGGTCGAACAGGGTGCGCGGCGCCACACCCTCGGCGCGCAGCCGGCCCTGCAGGCCGCCCTTGTCCATGCTGTTGCGGTGCTCGATCTCGTCGATGGCGCGAGCGATCTCGTCGTCCGGCACGACGATGCGGCGGCGCTGGATTTCCTCCATCCGCAGCCGCTCGTCGATCAGCTGGCGGGTGATCTGTGGGCGCAGCCGCATCAGCACCTCGGGCGTGACCGGCAGGCCGGTCGAGACGGCGAACAGGCGGGCGCGGTTGTCGACGTCGTCCTGGGTGATGACGTCGCCATTCACGGTGGCGACGATGTTGTCGCCGGTGAGGCTCTGCGGCGCCGGCATCGGCGCCTGCGCGGCGGTGGCGGCAAACGCGGCCGTGGAGCAAAGGCTCGTCGCGAGCAGCATCGCCCGCGCCGAGTTCCCGGGATTGGCAAGCCGCATCAGCTAAAGACCTGCATCAACGTCGCTCCGTCAGCCGGTAAATCCGATCGCGCCGACCGTCTTGAAGGTGACGGTGAACAGGACCGTGGTGTCGCCATTGTCGTTGTCGATGGAGGTATAGCGGCGGATCAGGTTGACGTCGAAGATAAAGCATTCGTTCTCGTAGCGCGCGTCGGCGTTCAGGCTGACGAACTGGCCGGTGCGCAGGTCGTCCTGGGCGCCGATCCGGGCCGAGTACTGGCCGTAGCGGCTGGTGGCCCCGAAGGTGGCCTCGCTGCGCGGAATGAAGAAGCTCGCCGGCGGCCCGGCGGTGGTGTACGGGTCGGTTAAATAGAGGTCGTACGGGTTGACGTTGCTGTAGATGTAGCCGCCCGAAAGGCGCAGCAGCGGCACGCCGATACTGGCGATGCCGTCGGCAAAGTGCACGTCGCCATTGTCCTTGTCGAAGCGCCCGCGGGCGGTGAAATCGAGCCAGCTCGAGGGCACGAACGTCACCCGGCTGATGATGTCCGAGACGTGCTCGCCCAGCCCGGACTGCGGGTAGAAGTTGGCGTCGCGGTGCTCCTGGTAGGACTGGCCGACCAGGGCGTCGATCTGCTGGCCGCTGTTCAACGTCCAGTTGAGGTGCAGGCCGACATTGGTGCGCGGGCCGCTGTCGAACCGGTCGTAGCCCTGGAAGCGGTTCAGGCTGAACAGCGTGCTGTCGGTGAACTCGTAGTCCAGGCTGTCCTCGTTGGGGATCCGGTCGCGCTGGCTGTTGCCGTAATTGGGCGCAACGATGAGCTGGGCGATCGGCTCGACGAGCTGGGTGCCGAGCGTGCCGGCGCTGCGCACGAACGGCCAGTTCATCCTGGCCGCGGCCAGCGGCTGGGCGTGCGCGTTGGTCACCGCATTGCCGACGTCGAAGTTCGGCTGCTGGTCGATCGTCGTCGCATGATAGGCGGCGGCGTCGACCCGGAGGGTAAGCCCGATCACGTCGCCGAGGCTGCCGACGAAGGGGCGGTTCCAGGCCAAGGTGACGGCGCCGCGCTGATCGTTGGTGCCGGTGTCGCGTAGGATGTTGAAGTCTTCGGTGTGGAAGCTGAGTCGGCCGCCGAGCGCGTCCGGCGTGCCGAAGAAGTCGTAGGAGTAGCGCGGTAGCACGTAGGGCAGCAGCACCTGGCTGACCGAGGTGTTCAGCGCCTGGTAGGCGCGCACGTCGAGCCGCGCGTAGGTGCCGTCGCCGAAGCCTTCCGTGTAGATCTGCGACGTCTGGATGTTGTTGCCGTAGCCGGGGATATGGAAGTCGCGCTCGTAGTCGAGCGAGGTGGACTGGTTGATGTCGAAGCCGTAACGCCAGGTGTCGTTGTAGTCGAACAGCCCGTGCGCCTGGATGTAGCCCTGCGGCGCTCCCTCGTCATAGGCGAGCGCGCCGTTGACGTTGAGAATGCCGTCGTTGAGGCGCAAGCGGTAGATCTCCGCGAGCTGCGGGCCGGTGCCGGTGGTCAGCGTCGGCGTCAGGATCACGTCCGAGGCGCTGTTGATGACCAGGTAATAGGGGATGTTGACGAAGCTGCCGAGGTGCTTGTCGGTAAGCCCAAAGCCCGGGATCAAAAAGCCGCTCTCGCGCTTGACCGAGGGGTCGGCGTTGGAAAAATAGGGCAAATAGAGGACGGGCTGGCCGAGGATGTCGAGCCAGGCATCCTGGTACTCGATGCGTTTATGCTCCAGGTCCTGCGTCGCCTGGTAGGCCGACAGGTCCCACAGCGGCGGCTTCTCGGGGTCGAGCGCGCAGACGTTGCAGGTGGAGTAGACGGCGCGGCTGAGCTCGTTGAGCTTGCCGTCGGTGCGCCGCGCGCCGTTGGCGGCGAGCCGGCCGTTCAACGCCAGCAGCGAGCGCATCCCCGAGAGCACGCCCTCGCGCATGCCCTGGGTGAGCTCGGCGTAGTCGGCGAACAGCACCTGCCCGTCCGGTTCGGCGATCACCACGTGGCCGGTGGCGGCGACGACGTTGGTGTTGCGGTCGAAGGTCATGCGGTCGGCGCGGATGATGTGGTCGTTCTGGTAGGCCTCGACATGGCCGGTCGCGGTGACGATGCCGTTCTGCTTGTCGTAGCTGACGCTGTCGGCGGTGAAGGTGACCGGCGCGTTCTTGGAAACCGGCGCCGAGGTGTGCGGCCCGTGCACCAGCGCGCCGAATTGGGCGTAAGCGCTCGACGCGAATAGCGAACAGAACGCTAGCGCAAGGAAGAAAGGCCAGGGCTGTCTGCCCTGGACCCGATTAAAGGCGAAGCCTTTAAAATCCTGTCGATTGATCATCCTCAACAGCGAGGACTGATGATGTGGGAAGGCAGAATGATCGGCTTCGCCAAGCAAGGAAGGCTGCGTTGAGCTCTTAACGGATGGGGTCTGGGGCCGCGGGCCCCAGCCGGCGGAGCCTCCTTGCTGTCTTTCCTGCCCACCGCGATCAGCCGTCCTCGAGATGCAGCAGCAGCGCGACCGCCAGCATCAGCCCGGCGGCGGTGGGCGCCCAGGCGGCGAGCGTCGGCGGCAGCGCGCCGGACTGGCCGAACTCCTCGGCGATCTTGGAGACGGTGAACAGTGCAAACCCTGCCGCGACACCGCTGCCCACCATTCGCGCCACTCCACCGCGCCGCGTCGGTCGCATGGAAAACCCCGCCGACACAAGCCCCATGGTGCCGGCGAGCAACGGCAGCGCGAGAAGCGACTGGAAGTGCAGCCGGTGGCGCACCGAGGAGAAGCCGGCATGGTCGAGCAGCGCGATGAAGTCGGGCAGCGCCCAGAGCGACAGCGTGTCCGGCGAGGCGAAGCTCTCCTGCACGCGGTGCACGGTGAGGTCGGTGGGCAGGGCCATGCGGCCGATCAGCTCGGGCAGGTGGTCGGGGGTGACGGTGCGGGCGTCGTCGAACAGCCAGCGGCCGGGGGTCAGCAGGGCGCGGCTGGCCTCGATGCGCGACAGCAGGTGGTCCTCGGCGTCGAGCCGGAAGACGCTGACCCCCTGGGCGGTCAGCCGGCCGTGCTTGAGCGTAACGCCGCGGGCATGCAGGATCGCCATGCCGTCCGGGTCGAAGGCGCGGTCGGACTGGCGCAGCCAGAGCTGGCCGCCGGCGAGCGCCAGCGGCCCGCCGGTGGAGCGGATATACTGATTGTCGAGCTGCTCGGCGCGGGCGAGCATCACCGAGGAGAGCGGCGAGACGGCGGCCGAGGCGAAGGCGCCCAGAGCCAGCGCGCACACCAGCGGGGCGGCGAGGAACTGCCAGGCGGAGATGCCGGCGGCGCGCGCGACGATCAGCTCCGAGGAGCGGGTCAGCCGCCAGAACGCGATGATGCCGCCCAGCAGCACCGCGAAGGGCAGGATCTGCATCGCCGCGAAGGGCAGCCGCAGGCCGGCGATCTCGCCGATCAGCCCGAAGCCGACGTCGGGCTTGCTGGCGGCGCGGCGCAGCAGCTCGATGAAGTCGAACAGCGCCACGAGGCCGGTCAGCGAGGCCAGCATCGCCAGCACCGAGGCCATGAACTGGCGCGAGATGTAGAGCGATAGAGTGGCGGCGAGCGACACGCCTCAGGCCTCGACGCGGGTGCGCGTCGCACCGAGCCTGGGCAGGCCAAGCTGGGGCGCATACAGGATCCAGGCGCTGATGACGCCGGGCAGGATGGCGGTGAGCCAGATCAGCGGTATCAGCACCGGATGGCGGCCGGCGACGTTGTTCACCGCAAGGTTCAGCGCCAGCAAGCCGACCACGGTGCCGACCGCAATCGACGGCCGCAGCACGTTGCCGTAGCGGCGGAACTCGCCGGTCAGCACCGCGACCAGCGCCACCATGCTGAAGCTGATGGCGGTGAGCGGCGCGGTGAGCCGGCGATGCGCCTCGACCTCGAACTTGCCCACGTCGCGGACATTGACCTCGGCAGGATCAGGATGGAGCAGCTCCGGCAGCGACATTTCGGTCGCGTCGCGGTAGCGCGTCTCGTCGCTCTTGTTGTTCGAGGTGAGGTCGACGGTGTTCTGGCCGAAGGTCAGCACGTCGAGGCGGCCGGTCTTGCGATCGATCTGCTCGCGCGAGCCGTGATACAGGATCACCCGCGGCGAGCTGCCACCGGTCTCGATCAGCCGGCCCTGCTCAGCCAGGATCGTCGCCCGGGTGTCGGCCTGCCGGTCATCCTCGACGACGATGCCGCGCAGCATGCCGTTGGTGTCGCGCGAGCGGACATAGACGGTGAGGTCGTCGCTCATCGGCGTGAACACGCCCTCCTGCAGCATGAAGGCGGCGAGGCGGTTGCGGATCTCGAATTGATACTGCCGGAAGGCGGCCGCGCTGGCAGGCACGATCCAGACGTTGAGCACCAGGCAGGCGACGGCGGCGAACAGCGCGACGGCGACCGCGGGGCGGGACAGGCCGACGGGCGAGAGGCCGGCCGCGCGCATCACCGTCAGCTCACGGTCCGAGGCCAGGCGCTGGTAGGCGAACAGCACCACGGTAAAGGCGGTGATCGGCAGGATCACGGCGACGAAGTTGGGGATCAGCAGGCCGGTGAGCTGCAGGAAGACGCGCAGCGACAGGCCGCGATTGACGACCAGCTCGACGAAGCGAAGCGACTGGGTCAGCCAGATCAGCGCGACCAGCGCCGTCGTAGTGCCCGCCAGAAAGAACAGCAGCTGGCGGGTGACGTAGCGGTCAAGGCGGGTAATGCGAGGCATGCGGCACGGTAGTGGAGGCGGCCTGAAGGAGGAAGGCCAGGGCTGTCTGCCCTGGACCCGATTAAAGGCGAAGCCTTTAAAATCCGTTCGTTAGGCTTGACCGGGCCGCGAGATCGAAGCCTTGGAAAACAGGATTGGATGGCTTCGCCAAGCAAGAGAGCGCCCACTCGGACGCCAGAAGGATAGGGGTCAGAGGCCTCTGGCCCCGTCATGCGACCGCACGCTAACGCGTGACGGTGTCCAGAGGCAGAACCTCTGGCTTTCCTTTCTTCCGCCGCCTGAGACTGCGCGCGTTCAGCTCGGGCAGCAGCTCCGGCGCCGCCAGAATCGCCTCGGCGACCGCGATCGCGGCGAGGAGCTGGGAGTCGGTGAGATGGCGCACCGCCGGGCGCTGCACGCGCTCGAACCAGGGCGCGTCGAGCGCCTCGTCCAGGCAGACGCGCATGAAGCAATGATCCAGCCGGATCGGCCAGCGCTGGCTCGGCGCCAGGGCCGGCAGGCGCCGGCGGGTCAGCTCGAACCATCGCTCCACCAGCGCCGTTCGCTCGACCATGTCGCCCCTCATCCTGACGCTCGTCCTCGATGCCGCCTCGCAGGCCTTCTTCGACCGGCTGCGCCGCCAGCATTTCCCGCCGGAGCGCAACGTGCTGGACGCGCATCTGACGCTGTTCCACGCGCTCGACGGCGAGCAGGAGGCGGCGATCCTGGCCGACATCAGGGCCGCCGTCGGACCCGCCTTCCCGATCGACGTCAGCGGTCTACGCTCGCTCGGACGGGGCGTCGCCTACACCATCGTCTCGGACCAGCTGACAGCGCTGCGCGGACGGCTCGCGAGGGCGTGGGCGCCGATGCTGACGGCGCAGGACCAGCAGCGCTTCGCCCCGCATGTGACGATCCAGAACAAGGCCAGTTCGGACGACGCGCGGGCGCTGCTGGCAACGCTGCGGGCGGGGTTTACACCCTTCCCGGCGACCGCTTCGGGACTGGCGCTGTGGCGCTACAAGGGTGGGCCCTGGGAGGCAGTCGACACGATCGTTTTTAGCGAAGAAAGGCCAGAGGCTCTGCCTCTGGACTCCATCACGCGTTAGCGTGCATTCGAATGACGGGGCCCGAGGCCCCAAACCCCCAATCGAACGACGAATGGATTTTAAAGGCTCCGCCTTTAATGGGGTCGAGGGGCAACGCCCCTCGCCTTCCTTCCGCTAATAGCCCAACGCTCGGTCAATAACCCCCTTGGCTGGGCGACCCCGCATCAACAGTTCCAGGCTCTCCACCAAGGAGCGGGTCCGCGCCTCGTGCGAAGACGCGGCGGCGCTGTGCGGCGTCACGGTGACGCGTGGATCGGCCCAGAACGGGTGGTCGGCAGGTAACGGCTCGGTCTGGAACACGTCGAGCACGGCGCCGGAAAGCTGGTCGGCATCGAGTGCCGGGATCAGGTCGGCTTCCACCAGGTGGTCGCCGCGGCCGACATTGACGATGGCGCTGCCGGGCGGCATGGCGGCGAAGGTCGCGGCATTGAGGATGCCGGTGGTGTCAGGCGTGAGCGGCAGCAGGCAGATGAGGATGTCTGTGCGGGGCAGCAGCTCGGCCAGACCCTCGGCGCCGTGCGCGGCCTCGATTGCGGACGTGCCCGGGTGCGGCGAGCGGCCCCAGGTGGCGGTGGCGAAGCCGAGTGCGGCGAGGGCCTGCGCGACCGGCAGGCCGATGGCGCCGCGGCCGAGCACGGTGACGCGGCGGGCGCTGGCCGGCGTAAGATCATGCCGGGAGCGAAGCGGCGCCCAGCGGCGCGTATGCTGGTCAGCATCGGCGCGATCGAAGCCGCGATGCAGCCGAAGCACGGCGTAGAGCACGTATTCGACCATGGCTGCCGCCTGCACCGCGTCGTCGAGCCGGAGCAGCGGCACGGTCGGCGGCAGGGTCGGATCCTCAATCAGATACTCGATGCCGGCGCTGATCGAGGCGATGGCGACCAGGTTGGGCAGCGCGGCGAGGCTGCCGGGCGGCGGGTGATAGACGAGCGCGCCCAGGATCGCCTCGTCCGGCGCCTCGCCGGGCTGCACCAGACGCCAGGGCGTGCCGAGCGCGGCCATGGCGTCGCGCCAGGCGGGGAGATACCGGCCAAGCTCGGGCGCCAGAAACAGGATCGGCCGGATGGCGGGCTCGGGATCAGACACCGAGCACGTCGCGCATGCTGTAGCGGCCGGGCGAGCGGGTGGCGGCCCAGAGCGCCGCCTGCGCGGCGCCGGCGGCGAAGACGCGGCGGTCGAAGGCGCGATGGGTCAGCTCAAGCTGCTCGCCGTCGGCGGCGAAGATCAGGCTGTGCTCGCCGACCACCTGGCCGCCGCGGAGTGCGGCAAAGCCGATCGCGCCGGAGCGGCGTGGGCCGGTCAAGCCGCGCCGCCCGGCATCGGCGACGTCGTCGAGGCGGACGCCGCGGCCGGCAGCAACGGCGCGGCCGAGGGCGAGCGCCGTGCCGGACGGCGCGTCGCGCTTCTCGCGATGATGCATCTCGACGATCTCGGCGTCGTAGCGCCCGGCCGGCAGCGCCGCGCCGAGGCGCTCGGCGAAGGCCAGCGCCAGGGTCACGCCCGGGGAGTAGTTGGCCGATTGCACCACCGCAATGCGGGTCGCCGCGAGGTCGAGCGCGGCCTCATCCTCGGCGGCAAGGCCGGTGGTGCCGAGCACGTAGGCGACGCCGTGCTCGGCCAAGGCGGCGGCATGCGGGCAGACGGCATCGCGAACCGAAAAGTCGATCACCACGTCGCTCGCCCGAGCCAGCGCCGCGATGTCGGGCAGCACCCGCACATCGTCATCGGCTGGCATCTCGGCATGCGGGCGGATGGTGCCGCCGGCGAGCGTCGCGCCGCTGGCACGAACCTCCTCGACGAGCAGACGGCCGACCCGGCCCGCGATGCCGGCGATGCCGATGCGCAACGCCGCCGCCGAACGCCGGTCCTCTGTCGGCACCGCTACTCGGCCTCGAAGAAGCGCTTCACCTTGGCGAAGAAGCCCTCGCTCTCGGGGCTCCCCTTGGGATGGCCGACTGCCTCGCTGTCGAACTCCTCAAGCAGCTCGCGCTGACGCTTGGTCAGGTGCTGCGGCGTCTCCACCACGGCCTGGATGAACATGTCGCCGCGTGAGGCCGAGCGCAGCACCGAGAAACCCTTGCCGCGCAGCCGGAACTGGCCGCCGGTCTGGGTGCCGGGCGGCACCTTCACCCGAGCGCGCGAGCCGTCGATGGCCGGCACCTCGATCTCGCCGCCCAGCGCCGCCTGCGACATGCGCAGCGGCACCCGACAGTAGATGTTGGAGCCTTCACGCTGGAACAGCTCGTGGCCGAGCAGCGTCACGTGCACGTAGAGGTCGCCAGGCGGCGCGCCCTGGCCGCCCGCCTCGCCCTCGCCGGACAGCCGGATGCGGGTGCCGTCCTCAACGCCTGCCGGAACCGGCACCTGCAGCGAGCGTTCGCGCGCCACCGTGCCGGCGCCATGACAGATCCGGCATGGATTACGCACCACCCGGCCGGCGCCGCCGCAGGTCGGGCATGGCCGCTCGACGAGGAAAAAACCCTGCTGCGCGCGCACCTTGCCGGCGCCGCCGCAGGTCTTGCAGGTCTCGGCGCCGCGGCTCTTGTCGGTGCTGCCGGTGCCGTCGCAAGCCTCGCAACTGACCCGCGTCGGCACCCGCACCGGCTTGGTGACGCCGGCATAGGCCTCCTCCAGCGTCAGCTCGACCTGGGCGCGCACGTCCGAGCCGCTGCGGGTGCGCCCGCCGCCGCGACGATTGCCGCCGACGAAGTCGCCAAACATCTGGTCGAAGATGTCGCCCAGGCCGCCTGCACCGGCGCCCGAGAAGTCGAAGCCGCCTGCGCCACCGCCCTGCTCGAAGGCGGCATGACCAAAGCGGTCATAAGCGCCACGCTTCTGATCGTCCTTGAGGACGTCGTAGGCCTCATTGACCTCCTTGAAGCGCGCTTCAGCAGTATGGTCGCCGGGGTTGCGGTCAGGGTGGTATTGCATCGCCAGCTTACGATAGGCCTTTTTCAGGTCATCCGCAGAAGCGTCCCGGGCGACGGCGAGCGTCTCGTAAAAGTCCTTTTTAGCCATCGCGGCTTTGTTCCTGCGGCGAGAAAGGCCAGGGCGCTGCCCTGGACCCGCTGGGGCCGTGAGGCCCCAGACTCCTTAACTGAAGAATGGAGTCCAGAGGCTATAGCCTCTGCTGGGGTCAAGGGGCAAAGCCCCTTGCCTTGCTGTCTTACGCCGACTTCTTCTTGTTCTCGTCGACTTCCTCGAACTCGGCATCGACGACCCCGTCGTCGGCGGCATGACCACCGGCGGCCGGCTCGTTCATCGAGGCGCTGCCGGCCTGCTCGGCCTTGTACATCGCTTCGCCGATCTTCATCGCCGCCTGGCTCAGCCGCTCGGTCGCCGCCTTCAGCGCCTCGGGGTCGTCACCCTCAATCGCCGTCTTGGCGGCGGCAACCGCGCTTTCCGCCTCGTTCTTCTCGGCCGGACCCACCTTGTCGCCGTGCTCGGCGATGTTGCGCTCAACCTGGTGGACCAGCGCCTCGGCCTGGTTGCGGTTCTCCACTACCTCGCGACGGCGCTTGTCGTTGGCGGCGTTGGCCTCCGCCTCCTTCACCATCTTCTCAATGTCGGCGTCGGACAGCCCGCCCGAGGCCTGGATCTTGATCTGCTGCTCCTTGCCGGTCGCCTTGTCGCGCGCCGAGACCGAGACGATGCCATTGGCGTCGATGTCGAACGTGACCTCGATCTGCGGCACGCCGCGCGGCGCCGGCGGGATGCCCATCAGGTCGAACTGGCCGAGCGACTTGTTGTCGCTCGCCATCTCGCGCTCGCCCTGGAACACCTTGATGGTCACCGCGCCCTGGTTATCGTCGGCCGTCGAGAAGACCTGCGACTTCTTGGTCGGGATCGTGGTGTTGCGGTCGATCAGCCGGGTGAACACGCCGCCCAGCGTCTCGATGCCGAGCGACAGCGGCGTCACGTCGAGCAGCAGCACGTCCTTGACGTCGCCCTTGAGCACCGCGCCCTGGATGCCGGCGCCGATCGCGACGACCTCGTCCGGGTTGACGTTGCGCGCCGGCTCACGACCGAAAAACTGCTTCACGACGTCGATGACCTTCGGCATGCGGGTCATGCCGCCGACAAGAATCACGTCCTGGATCTCGGAGGCCGCGACGCCGGCGTCCTTGAGCGCGGCGCGGCAGGGCTCCAGCGTGCGCTGGATCAGGTCGTCGACCAGGCTCTCGAGCTTGGCGCGGCTCAGCTTGAGCACGAGGTGCTTCGGCCCGGACGCGTCCGCCGTGATGAACGGCAGGTTGATCTCGGTCTCCTTGGAGGAGGACAGCTCGATCTTCGCCTTTTCCGCGGCCTCCTTCAGCCTCTGCAGGGCGAGCTTGTCCTTGCGGAGGTCGATGCCCTGATCCTTCTGGAACTCGCTCGCCAGGTAGTCGATCACCCGCGCATCAAAATCCTCGCCACCGAGGAAGGTGTCGCCATTGGTCGACTTCACCTCGAAGACGCCGTCGCCGATCTCGAGCACGGAGACGTCGAACGTGCCGCCGCCTAGGTCGTAGACCGCGATCGTGCCGGCGGACTTCTTGTCCATGCCGTAGGCGAGTGCCGCCGCCGTCGGCTCATTGATGATGCGCAACACCTCGAGGCCGGCAATCCGGCCGGCATCCTTGGTCGCCTGACGCTGGGCATCGTTGAAATAGGCCGGCACGGTGATGACGGCCTGCGTCACCTTCTCGCCGAGATACGCCTCGGCGGTGTCCTTCATCTTGCCCAGGATAAACGCGCTGACCTGGCTCGGCGAATACTTCTCGCCCTTGGCCTCGACCCATGCGTCGCCGCTCTCGCCGCGCACGATGCCGAACGGCACCATCGCCTTGTCCTTGGCAACGGTCGGATCGTCGAACCGACGGCCGATCAGCCGCTTGACGGCATACAGCGTGTTGGACGGGTTGGTGACCGCCTGGCGCTTGGCGCTCTGGCCGACCAGCCGCTCGCCGCCATCGGCGAACGCAACCATCGACGGGGTGGTGCGCGCACCCTCGGAGTTCTCGATCACGCGGACATCTTTGCCCTCCATGACCGCGACGCACGAATTGGTGGTGCCCAGGTCGATCCCGATGACCTTGCTCATGTGCTTTACTCTCCTTGCAGCGGCGGCGGACGGCCCGAAGCACCGTCGGCGACCCTATGACGAGACAATTTCGATGTATGGCGAGCGCCGGCGATGGACAAGGGCCATGGCAGGCGGCGTGCCTAAAAGCGAGGCGGATCAGGCGGCCGAGGCGGCGCCGTCGCCCTTGCTGACGACCACCATCGCCGGCTTCAGCAACCGACCGTTCAGCGTCCAGGCCGCACTCCAGGCCTGCATCACCGTGCCGGCCGGATGCTCGGGCGAGGGCTGCTCGGCCATCGCCTGGTGGAAGTTGGCATCGAACGGCTTGCCGGTCGGATCGTCGCGGGCGATGCCGTTGCGCTCCAGAATGCCGACGAACGAGCGCTCGATGCCCTCGAAGCCCTCGCGCAGCTTGGTCACGATCGCCGGCTCGTCGGCGGCCTGGGGCGGCAGGCTGTCGATGCCGCGGCGCAGGTTCTCGGCAGCCTCCACCACGTCACGCGCGAACTTCTGCACCGCGTATTGCCGGGCGTCGTCGGCATCGCGCTTGCCGCGGGCACGAACGTTCTGCATCTCCGCCTCGGCGCGTATCCAGCGGTCGCGGAAATCGTCGCGCTCGGCCTCCACCACGGCAAGGCGCGCCGGCGCATCCTCGACGGCCGAGATGTCCGGCTCGTGCGCCGCCTGCACGATATGGTCCTGCTCGGCGGCGCCCGGCGGCTGGTCGCTCGCGGCGCCCTGTTGCTCGCCTTGAGACCCGGCCTGCTCTGACGTCATCTGCTCTGTGTCCGTGCTGCTCATGGGCGCGGAGTTAGGCGTTCGCCGGCGGCCGAACAAGGGAGGCAGCCTCACCACAGCCGGCGATCGAAGCTGAACGGGATCACGCCGGCGATCCTTGCCGCCGCCGCATCGGCATGCGCCGGGTTGAGCAGCAGGTTGGCGCAGGCCGGCACCAGCATGGAGGGAACCCGCAACACGGCGGAGCCGCCGCCACGCAGCCAGGCGTCACCCGCCGCCCGAGTGTCCGCCGGCAGCTCCGGCCGATCCTCGGGCTCGGGCAGGCTGACCCGCAGCAGCACGTAGTCGGCGGGCATGTCCTCGGGCGAGACGTCCAGATGCACACGCACCTCCAGCACACAGAGCGCAGGATGGTCGGCAAGATAGACGACAGGCAAGCCAGCCCGGTGCCAACGCCCGGCCGTGCGCCCGGCGCCCTCGCCCGAGAGGTCGGCAAACGCGGCGCGACAGAGGCGCCAGGCTTCGGGCATCTAGGTTAGAGGAAGGACGGCGAGGGCTCTGCCCTCGACCCGCTGGGGCCCGCGGCCCCAGACCCCATTCGTCTGGAGTCCAGGCGGGCTTTCTTGCTTGGCGAAGCCGATCAATCCTCCCTCGGCGCCACCAACATCGCCGGGAAAACATCAATAATAAATGGATTTCAAAGGCTCCGCCTTTGATGGGGTCAAGGGGCAAAGCCCCTTGCCTTGCTTGCCTTGCCCCTAGGCCGCAATGCCATGGCTGATCTGCCCGATCAGCGTCTCGACGCGGCGGGCGCCAATGTCGGTGTCCAGCAGGTCCAGCGGCGCGTGGCCCTCCAGCGCCCGTGTGGGCCGTCGCAGCCAGCGTGCCGCCTTCGCCGCGTCGGCAAAGCCGTCTTCTGCGGCGGTGACAACGCGCAGGATGCGCAGCAACCGGTCGGACTGCTCGGGCGACAGCCGGCCAAGGGTGCGGCGATGCGCCAGGGTACGCCGCGGAAACGCCAACTGGTCGAGCTCGGCAGCACTGAGGCGGCCACTCTCCAGCAGCTCATCGACCACGTGCAATGGCAAGCCGGCTCGCACCGCGTCCACGACGCCAAGATCTGATCCATCAAGCGCATCGCTGTCGAACATGGTCATACGCCCAGTGTAGGCCGGCATATTGCCAACCACAAGGCGATCCTTCCTACCCCAGCAACCGGCCGATGACCCGCGCCGTGTAGTCGACCACTGGTATGATCCGGCCGTAATTGATTCGGGTCGGGCCGATAACGCCGATGGCGCCGACGATGCGGTCCTTGTCGTTGCGCGCGGGGGCAACGACCATGGAGACGCCGGAGGCGTCGAACAGGCCGCTTTCGGCGCCGATGAAGATGCGCACGCCGTCGGATTGCTCGGCAAGCTCGAGCAGCTTGAGCATGGTCTCGTGGGTCTCGAGGCGCTCGAACAGCATGCGGATCGAGGCGATGCGCTCGATCTGGGTGACGTCGGCGAGCAGGCGCGACTGGCCGCGGATGATCAGCGAGCCGCCCCGGCCGCCCTGGCCGGCATCGCTCCAGGTGGCCAGCCCGGCCTCGACGACGTTGGCGGCAAGGGCGTCGAGCTGGCCGCGATCCTGCGTCATCTCGTCGCCGACGATGCGGCGCAGTTCCGGCAGGGTGCGGCCGATCAGCCGGTGGTTGAGATAATTGGCGGCCTCGATGAGCGCCGATGGCGGCAGGCCGGCAGGGATCTCGATCACCCGGTTCTCGACCGAGCCGTCGGCGCCGACCAGGATGACCAGCGCCCGGCCTGAGCCCAGGGCGACGAAGTCGATGTGCTTGACCGCGCCATCGGATTTCGGCGCGACCACCAGCCCAGCCGCCTGCGAGAGGCCGGAGAGCATGGCGGAGGCGTCGCTGAGCGTCGCCTGCAGCGAGCGGCCACGAGCCTCGAGCGCGGCGGTGACCTGCCCGCGCTCATCCTCGCCGATCTCGCCGAACTGCAGCAGCCCGTCGACGAACAGGCGCAGGCCGCGATCGGTGGGCAGGCGCCCGGCCGAGGTGTGCGGCGCGAACAGCAGGCCAGCCTCGGTGAGGTCGGCCATAACGTTGCGTATGGTGGCGGGCGAGAGCGGGATCGGCAGCCGGCGCGACAGGGTGCGGCTGCCGACCGGGTCACCGGTCTCGACGTACTCCTCGACGATCTCGCGCAGCACCGCGGCGGCGCGCGGATCAAGCCCTGGCACCGGCGTGCGCGGCGGGCGAGGCAAGCGCGGCGGTGGGAAGGGGTTGTTCATCGGGCAGCCTAGCATGATCTGTGCCGCCAGGATCGACGTCAATACGGGCGGCAAGGCTTGCCCGGGGACGTGCGGCCATTATGCCCTCAAGCGTGGCAGGACGGACACCATCGTGATGGCGGGCGACGAGACGAAGGGCGCCGACAGACGCCGGCTGACGCGCGGCACGCAACTCGTGCTGGCGAGCCACAATGCCGGCAAGCTGGTCGAGATCAGGGCGCTGCTGGCGCCGCACGGGCTGCAAGTGGTCTCGGCCGCGGCGCTGGGGCTCGCCGAGCCGGAGGAGGACGCGCCAGACTTCGCCGGCAATGCCCGCATCAAGGCGCTGGCGGCGACCCGTGCGACCGGGCTTGCCGCACTCGCCGACGACAGCGGCTTCTGCGTGGCCGCACTCGGCGGCGCCCCGGGCGTGCTGTCGGCTCGCTGGGCCGGCGCGGCAAGGGATTTCTCAGCCGCGATGGCGCGGGTGGCGCGCGAGATGGGCGCGGCGGCGGACCGCAGCGCCTGGTTCTGCTGCGCGCTCTGCCTCGCCTGGCCGGACGGGCACGACGAGACGGTGCAGGGCCGGGTCGACGGCCAGGTTGTCTGGCCGCCGCGCGGCGCGCTGGGGTTCGGCTACGACCCGATGTTTCAGCCCGACGGCAGCGTGCTGACCTATGGCGAGGTCGACCGGACGACGAAGGGCGGCGGTAGCCATCGCGCCCGGGCGTTTGCCGCGCTGCTGGCGCGCTGCCTGCCGACATGACCCCGACCGCCGAGCAGGACGAACCGCTGGCGCTCTACGTCCACTGGCCGTTCTGCCTGCACAAATGCCCATACTGCGACTTCAACAGCCATGTCCGGCCGCAGATCGACCAGGCGCGCTTCGCCGCCGCGCTGCGGCGCGAGCTGGCCTTCGAGGCGGCCCGGCTCGGGGCGCGGCCGCTCGGCTCGATCTTCTTCGGCGGCGGCACGCCGAGCCTGATGGCGCCGGAGACGGCCGGGTTGCTGATCGAGGACGCGCGGCGGCTGTTCCGCGCCGCGCCGGACCTGGAGATCACCCTGGAGGCCAACCCGACCAGCGTCGAGGCCGGCCGGCTGGCGGCGTTCCGCGACGCCGGCGTGAACCGGCTGTCACTCGGCGTGCAGTCGCTGCGCGACGACCAGCTCGCCCTGCTCGGGCGGCAGCACTCCGCCGCCGAGGCGATCCTGGCGCTGGAGACCGCCCGGCGGCTGTTCGCTCGGCTTTCCTTCGACCTGATCTACGCCCGTCCCGGCCAGTCCCTGGCCGACTGGCGGACGGAGCTTGACCTGGCACTCTCGCTCGCCGCCGACCACCTGTCGCTCTACCAGCTCACCGTGGAGCCGGGAACCGGCTTCGAGGCGCTGCACCGGCAAGGCCTGCTGGTGCTGCCCGACATGGACGACGCAGCCCGGCTCTACGAGGCGACCGCGGAGCACGCCGCCGCGCACGGGCTCGCCGCCTACGAGGTCTCGAACTACGCCAAGCCCAGTGCCGAAAGCCGGCACAACCTCGCCTACTGGCGCTACGGCGACTACGCCGGCATCGGCCCGGGCGCGCACGGCCGGATCAGCCTCGACGGCGCCCTGTTCGCCACCCGCCGCCACCGCGCCCCCGAGCCCTGGGCCGAGCGGGTGGAACAGACCGGCGACGGCAGCACCGAGATGATCGCCGTCACGCCACAGGAGCGTGCGCGCGAGATGCTGCTGATGGGGCTGCGGCTCACCGAAGGCGTCAGCGCCGACCGCTTCGAGCAGCGCACCGGCATCGCACTGGCCGAGTCAGTGGACACCGAGATGCAGGCCGCACTGATCGAGGCCGGCTACCTGGAGGTAACGGCAGCGCGGCTCGTGGCGACGAGTGAGGGACGATTACGGCTGGATGCTCTGCTGAGAGCTTTGGTCAGGTAAGGCATGCAGTAAGGAAGGCCAGAGCTCTGCCCTGGACCCGCTGGGGCCGTGAGGCCCCAGACCCCATCCATTGGAGTCTAGACGGGAGATTCCTTGCTTGGCGAAGCCATTCAACCTGCTTCCGACAGCACCGAATTTGCCAACAGAACATGAATAACGGATGGATTTCAAAGGCTCCGCCTTTGATGGGGTCAAGGGGCAAAGCCCCTTGCCTTACCTACCAGCCGTTGCTGCCCGGCACCCCCTTGAACGGCCCCTTCAAATCGCTGGTGACCCAGCCGCCGTAGAAACCCCCGGGCTGCGGCGTTGCCTGCTCGTCGCCGACGAAGCACTGGTCCATGGCCTGGCAGTAGACGGCCAGGTGGTCGCGCAGCGCGGCATAGGCCGGCACCGGCGTCGGATAGCTCCAGGCGCAGCGCGGCGCGAAGGCGGCGCCGGCGCGCAGGCTCCAGTAGCGCGCGACCCCCTTCCACTCACAGAAGCTGCTGCCGCTGGCGGGCTCGATGGTGCAGCCGGTAAAGGCGTCGGGCGGCAGGTAGTAGACCGGCGGGTGCGTGGTCTCGAGAACGCGCCAGGCGGCACTGGTCTCGGCGATGACGTGGCCGCCGAAGACGATGCGCAGCGGCTTGGCCACCGGCTCGAGGGCGGGTGGACGAGGATAGAGCCAGACGTCTTCCATGTCCGGCATGTAGATCGGCGGCGGCGGGGGCAAAGCCCCGGCCTTGCCTTTCTCCGTGTCCTGCCGGAAGCAGGCGCGATGTTCCTCGTCGAAGTCCTCCGCGGCGGCCACGTCGAGTCCCGCCATGCTGGCGCGTTCGTCGTCGCCGATGCGGATGGCCGGGTGGTACTGCAGGGCGGCGACGCCGCGGCGCCGGTGTTTCCGCGCTCCGCGATCAAGGCGCTGCAGGCGCTGCCGCTGGTCGAGACCGGAGCTGCCGACCGGTTCGGGCTGGACGACGAGGCGCTGGCGCTGGCCTGCGCCTCGCATGACGGCTCGCCCGAGCAGATCGAGGTAGCCGAGCGTATGCTGGCCAGCGCAGGGCTGAGCGGCGCCTGCCTTGAATGCGGCGTGCAGTGGCCAAGCAGTGCCGCGGCGGCGCGGGCGCTAGCCGCGGAGGGGCGCACCGCCACGGCGCTGCACAACAATTGCTCGGGCAAGCATGCCGGCTTCCTGTGCGTCGCGGTGGCGACCGGAGCGCCGGCGGCCGGCTACGTGGCGGCCGAGCACCCGGTGATGCAGCTCGTGACGCGGACGGTGGCGGAGGTCACCGGGGCGCGGCTCGAGGCGGCCAACCGGGCGACGGATGGCTGCTCGATCCCGACCTTCGCCGTTCCGCTGACGGCGTTGGCGCATGGCTTCGCCCGATTTGGCTCCGGGCGCGGGCTCGGTCCGGCGCGGGCCGCGGCGGCGGCGCGGCTGCGGCGGGCGGTGGCGGCGCACCCGGAGCGGGTGGCCGGCGAGACGCGCTTCGATACAGGGCTGATGCAGGCGCTCGGCAGCCGCGCCTTCGTCAAGGTGGGCGCCGAGGGGGTGCATTGCGGCACGCTGCCGGAACTCGGGCTGGGCTTCGCCGTCAAGTGCGCGGACGGCGCCGCCCGGGCGAGCGAGGTGGTGACGGCGGCGCTGGTGCAGCGAATGCTCGACGTCGAGATGCCGGCCTCGCTCGCCCGGCCGGAGCTGCGCAACTGGAACGGTCTCGTGGTCGGCTCGCTTCGGCCGGCGGCCGCACTATCTGACTGACCGGGACACGAAGGCCTCTCCGAATGCATGACCGCCCGCAGCAATTCGCCTCCGACAACTACGCCGGCATCTGCCCGGAGGCCTGGGCCGCGATGGCCGAGGCGAACACCGGTCCCTCCCCCGCCTATGGCGACGACCCCTGGACCAGCCGCGCCGCGGACGCGTTCCGCCGGTTGTTCGACACCGACTGCGAGGTGTTCTTCACCTTCAACGGCACGGCGGCCAACTCGCTCGCTTTGGCGGCACTCGCGCGCTCCTACCACGCGGTGATCTGCTCGGACGTCGCCCACGTGGTCTCCGACGAGTGCGGCGCGCCGGAGTTCTTCTCCAACGGCTCGAAGCTGCTCACCGCGCCCTCAATCGCCGGCCTGCTCACCCCGGCCGGCATCCGCGCCGTCGCGACGGCCAGGACCGACATCCACCACCCCAAGCCCCGCGTCGTCACGATCACCCAGCCGAGCGAGACCGGGCAGGTCTACACGGTCGCCGAGGTGCGAGCGATCGCGGCGACCTGCCGCGACCTCGGCCTGCACCTGCACATGGACGGCTCGCGCTTCGCCAATGCCTGCGCAAGCCTCAACTGCACGCCGGCCGAGCTCACCTGGCAGGCGGGCGTCGACGTGCTGTGCTTCGGCGGCACCAAGAACGGCATGGGCCTGGGCGAGGCGGTGCTGTTCTTCGACCGCCGGCTGGCGGAGGATTTCGACTATCGCTGTAAGCAGGCCGGCCAGCTCGCCTCGAAGATGCGGTTTCTCTCCGCACCCTGGATCGGCATGCTGGAGACCGGCGCCTGGCTGCGCAACGCCGAGCACGGCAACGCATGCGCGCAAAGATTCGCCGCCAGGATCGCCAGCGCCCCCGGCCTGCGGCTGGCCTTCAAGGTGCAGGCGAACGCCGTGTTCGTCGAGGCCGAGCCGGCAGCGCTTGAGCGGATGCGCACGCTCGGCTGGCGCTTCTACACCTTCATCGGTGGCGCGGCGCGCTTCATGTTCGCCTGGGACGCGCGGCCGGACCAGGTCGATGCGGCGGCGGACGACCTCGTGCAGGCTGCCAGAGAATGAAAACGGCAAGGAAGCAAGCGCTTCTTTTTTGCAAAAAAGAAGCAAAAAACTTTTGATCGGCTGTCGCGTGCTGAACGAACAAAAGTTTTTTGGTCCTTTTTTTCAAAAAAGGACGCCTTTCCTGTAATGGATCTCGTGGTCCTCAATCTCGACCGCAGCCCCGAGCGCCTCGCGCAATTCCGGCGCGACAATCCTGCACATGCCGCCACCCGCCGGTTCAGCGCCGTCGACGGCCGGACGCTCGACCGCGGCGAGCTGCGCGCGTGCGGCGTGCTGTCGCCTGACCTCGACTATGGCGACGGCGCACTGGGCAGCGCGCTGTCGCATCTGGCGCAGTGGCAGCACGCGGCGCAGAGCGGCCGGGCCTTGACGGTGCTGGAAGACGACGCCGTCCTGTGCGGCAACTTCCGCGAGGAAGCGGCGCGGCTGCTCGGCGCCCTGCCCGCCGGCTGGGACTACGTGCAGTGGGGCTACAACTTCGACACCTTCCTCACCTACGAGATGCTGCCCGGCATCTCGCCCTGCACGGCGACGTTCGACCAGGAGCGCCTGCGCCGGTCCATCGACAAGTTCCACACGGTCGCGGTCACGGGCACGCTGTATCGGCTGGTAAGCTCGCTCGGCATCCCGGGCTACACGATCTCGCCGCAGGGGGCGACGCGGCTGCTGCGAGCCTGCCTGCCGCTGCGGCCGGCGCAAAGCTTCTATCCCGGGCTGGACCGGTGGTTCGGCCATCGCAGCATCGATTTCATGCTCAACACGCTGCATGAGACCCACGCCACCTACGTCGCCGTGCCGCCGCTGGTGGTCAGCGCGAACGAGACAGCGATCAGCACCGTTGCGGGTACAAGATAAATGCAGGGATCGCCCTGAACCCAACTGAAAGAAACGCTCGGACTCGTCGGATTGGGGGTGGGGCCTCAGGCCCCAGCGGAGTCCAGAGGCAGAGCCTCTGGCCTTCCTTGCTCTTTGCTACGCGGCGCCATGACGGCGTAGCCGATAAAGGCGCCGAAGAACCCCACATAGTAGCCGATATCCGCGCCCCCGAGCCACCTGGCGACAATGCCGGTGTAAAGATCGGAGACCGAGAACAGCACGATCGTCGCCAGCGAAACGATCACGAACAGGCTGGCGCCGACGGTCCAGCGCCGGGCGGCGTCGCGGCGCAGTCCCGGGCGGCAATACCAGTCGGCCAGCACGATGCCGGTCCAGGGCGCAATCCAGTACAGCGTCAGAACGAGGTAGCTGGCATAGAGGTCGGTGTAGTGGCCGGCGCCGAGCACCGCGAGCGCGTAGCCAAGGCTGGCGGTGAGGATAGCTGCGAGCACGCGCGGCACGTGCAGCCCGGCCGAGATCAGACTATAGGACGCGGTGTTGTCGTTCACCGAATTGCCGGTGATGGAGGAGAGCGCGAGCGCTGCCAGCACCACCGGCGCGAACCAGCCGGCGGCCTGCTGCATGCCGGTGATGACGGCGAGCGGCGTCGCGTCGGCCATGCTGCCGGCGGTGAGCAGGCCGAGCAGCTGAAATGGCGCGGCGGCGCCGACCAGGCCGAAGAAAGCGCGGGTGACGATGCGCCGCGGCGGCGTGTCCGCGGGCAGGTAGCGGGTGTAGTCCGACGCGTAGGATGCCCAGGACAGGTTGAAGCTGGCCAGGATCGCAGTCGCCAGCACGAAGTTCGGCAAGCTCGGCGGCGACGGCACGCTGGCGGCGTGATCACGCAACAGGCAGAGCGCGCCGGTCACGGCGAAGGCGACGAGCAGCACCGCGCCAAGGTACTTCTGCAAGCCCTGCACGACGTCATGACCATAGATGCTGGCGGCCATCTGGATGCCAGCCAGCAGTGCGAGCGCGATCCAGAACGGCAGGCCGAGCCCGGCCAGAGCCAGTAGCGCCACGAGGGCGGCGGCGGCCGGCACGTTGTTCACCGCGTCCCAGCCGACGCAGTAGATCCAGTTCAGCAGGCTCGGCAAACGCACCCCGTCGCGCCCGAGCGCCCGGCGCGAGGCCTCCATCTGCGGCAGTCCGGTCGGCGGCCCGATCGTGGCGGCGAGCGCCACCGGCAGGCCGCCGACCAGGTTGCCGACCAGGATCGCCAGCACGCCGAACCTGAGGTCGAGCCCGAGATGGACGAGCAGCACGCCGGCGACCCAGCCGCCCGGGCCGAGATTGGGCGAGAAGTGGCTCCAGAACACCCGGTCAAGCGGCATCGTCTGCTGCTCGGGCTTGAGGCCGGCGGCGACCGCATCGGCGCTGATCGCCTCCATCAGAGCGGGAGGGCGGCGGACGGGCATCGCGGGCGGGTGGAGTTCGGCGCTCGTCTGCCTCACCTCACCCGCTGACAGCCTCGCGCGTCGCTCGGGCCGCCTGAATGTCGCGATACTCGCGGGAGTGGCGGATGATGTGGCAGAGATTGTCGATCGAGTCGGTGCCGGCACGAAGCTTCTCGGCGTAGAAGCCGATGGCCGTGGTCTCGGGCTCGCGCTGCAGCAGCGCCTTGTAGATCGTCCGCACGACGATCTCGAACTCCTCGAGGCTCTTGCCCGCCGGCGGCGCCAGCCTGGCAAGCCGCTCGCCGGCGATGCGGCTGTCCGGCAGCAGGGTGGAGACGATGTGCCGGCGCTCCGCCTCCAGCAGCGCAAGCTCCGGCTTGTCGAAGCCCTCGCCGTAAGGCTGATGGCGCTGCTCCCACTCGATCTTGAGCGGAAAGGCATCGAACGGCGTATCGTAGAGCTCGTGCAGGACGGCGCTGCCCCACTTCGTCTCGAAATACTTCTGGTTGGCGATCTTGGCGGCGGAGATGATGGCGCGCACGTCGGC
>CAXMMR010000038.1:0-124369 GCA_963692975.2 Acetobacteraceae bacterium
GCCCGCCGGCCCGACGAGCAGCCCGTGATACACCCAGCCGGGATCGTAGCCGCGGGCGTTCCCCCAGGCCGTAGCCTCGAGGTCGGCTGCCCCATCGGCGATCGTGGTGCCGGCGAGGCCGAGCGGCGCCAGCACGAGCGTCGCCAGGGCGTCGGCCAGCGGCGCGTCCGCCGCCTGCTCGATCAGCCGCCGCACCCGCAAATATCCGATGTTCGAATATGCAAAGCCCTCGCCAGGCCTGAACAGCAGGCTCGTGGCCCTGGCATGCCGCAGCATCGCCTCGACCGGCCAGGGCGGCCCGCCCGCAGCCACCGCCGCGTGGTAGGCGTCCACCGTGCCGTAGTCGCGCAGCCCCGAGCGATGCGCCAGCAGCTGCCGCAGCGTGAACGGCCGTCCCGCCACCGGCTCGTCGAGCGCCAGGGCTCCGCGCGCGACCAGCACCAGCGCCGCCGCCGCAAGCACCGTCTTGGTGACGCTCCACCACGGCACCGGCGCAGCGCTGCTCGCCTCGAGCGCATCGCCCTCGACAACGGCGGCGATCATCGGAACAGCCACGCCTCCGCCTCCAGAAAGGAAGGCCGGAGCTCTCCCTTCGCGCCCATCCCACAGGGCATCGCCCAACGAGCCTTCAGGCCCCGCGCCTCGGACAAACCACGTGCTAGCCTGCCTGCGGCCGAGGGACCAGAACGCTCGAAAACCTGACACGTTGATCGAACGATACGCACGGCCCTGGCTCATCGGATTTTCCGGACAGAGCGTGAGACGATTGAGCGGCCGTGCTAACACATCGGTCGAAACAGCGAAGGACGATCGGCAAGGATCTTGCCTATAGGCAAGATCCTTGTAAGTCATTGTTTTACTTCTAATATGAAGTGGGGTCTGGGGCCTCGGGCCCCAGCGGAGTCCAGAGGCAGCGCCTCTGGCCTCTCATGCCGGCAGGACGTGCCTGGACCTACGCCGTGCTGCAGATCCCAACCGGCGTGGTGCTGGACAGGCTGGGCGTAACGCTGGTCGGCCGGGCAGTCTCGCTGCCCTGAGCGGTTGCCTCGGCGCTGTGGCTTCGCCACCACCGCGGCGCTGAGTCTGGCCTATCTTGCGGTATTCTTCCGCGCTATCGCGACTCACCGCGAAGACCGCCGTCTTGGCGCCGGCGAGCGCGAGCTGATCCGGTCGGGCGGCGCAGTGCCAGAGGGAAAGCGACCTCGGCGGCGCCCTGCTCGGCTACCTGCTCGGCCGCCGTAAGGTCTGGGGGCTGACCCTCGGCTTCATGTCCTCTGGCTCGCGCCATCCTGCTGCTCGGCATCGCCTCGTTCACCCTGCTGCTCGGCCGGCTGGAGCCGATCCCTGAGCCGCCGGGAGCCTAGCAGGCAAGGCCAGGGGCTTTGCTCCTGGACCCCATTTAAGGCGAAGCCTTTAAAATCCGCTCTTTGAGCCGATCGCTCAGCCCGCTTTCGCAGCCATCGCCGACATGTCCATCCACATCGCGCCCAGGGCTTGGCCGTCAGGATCAGCGAAGTCACGGCTGTACATGAAGCCTTGGTCTTCAATCGGATTGATGTCGGCGACGCCGCCATTCGCGGCGGCGGCGTCGCTCATCGCATCGACAGCGTCGCGGCTCTCGCACGACAAAGCCAGCATCACGCCGCTCGACGTTCTTGGCGGCATCGGTCGGCTCGTGAAGGTCTGCCATCTGGCATGGGTGAGCAGCATGAAGTTGATTGCCTTGCTCCAGACCATCCAGGCAGCCGTCTCGTCAGTGAAGTGAGGATCGTTTTTAAATCCGATGGCCTCGTAGAACGCCATCGACGCTCTGAGGTCGGTGACCGGTAGGCTGATAAAGATCGTCTGGCTCATCGCTCTCTCCTGGCCTGTGACGAATTCTAGTCATTGGCAGAAGCCTCCATCGATAAATTTCAAAGGCTCCATCTTTGATCGGGTCAGGAGCGGAGTGAGCCAAGAGGTTCCGGCTGCGCGGAGCGCGATCGGAAAGGCGCATGGCGGCAAAGCTCCTGGCCTTCCTCAGCCTGCCGTCCCTGCTAGAACTCTCGCCATGCTTCAGAACCAGGCCCTGGCAAGCGAGACGAGCCGGCTGCTGCGACGCCTCTGCGGCTGCATTGCCTTGCTCACCCTGCTCGTCGCCCTCGCCCTGCTCCTCCCCGAGCCGTTTCGCGCCGAGCTGCGCCGCTCCGGCCTCGCCGCCCTGCCGCTGGCAGCCCTGGTGTCGCTCCTGGGAGCGCTGCTCGCCACCCTGGTGGTCGCCGAGGCGCGCCTGCGCGTCGCCGAGGAGCGCGCCCCGCCGGCGATCATCGGCCGCTCGGCGCGCCTGCCGCAGGCCGCGCTGGCGGCGCCGGCCGGGCTTGCCGCCCTGGCGACGGCCTGGTGGCTGCCGCCCCGCCTCGCCGCTCCGCTGGCGCCCACCGCCGTGCTGGGCGGTGGCGCCCTCGCCCTCGCCTTCGGCCTGCTGATCGTCGAGCGGCTGCTGGCCTCGGTCGAGCCGCGGCGCCTGCCCGAGGCGGCGGGCCTGCGGGCGCTCGCCTTCGTCAGCGTGCTGGCCGCGTTCGTCGCCGGGCTGATCGAGATCGCCGCCGGCCTCGGCGCGCCGTTCACCGTGCCGGCGATGCGGGCCGCCCTCACTCTGGCCGGACTGATCGGCCTGGAACTGGCACTGCGCTCGCTCGGCCGGCTGTTCCTGCCGCCGCCGCCGCCGGCCAGCGCCGAAGCGGCGGTGCAGTCGCTGCTGGCGGCGAGCCTTGCCTCCGGCGGCCGCGGCGGCGTCGCCGCACCCATCCGCCGCCAACTCGGCATCGACTTCTCGCGCTCCTGGGCGCTGCTCTACGTCCGCCGGGCGGCGTTGCCGATGCTGCTGGCGCTCGGTCTGATGGTCTGGGCGATCAGCGGCCTGGTCGTCGTCGACGTCGACCAGCGCGCCGTCTACGAACGCTTCGGCGCGCCGGTCGCGGTGCTACACTCCGGCCTGCACGCCATCCTGCCATGGCCCTTCGGCGCCGCCCGCACGGTGGAGTTCGGCCAGACCCACGAGGTGCCGCTCGGCGCCGAGCCGAGTGCGGCCAGCGCCCCCGTCGGCGCCGAAGACCCCGCCCCCGCCTCGGCTGACCGCCTTTGGGAGCAGCCGCACCCCGGCGAGCTGGTGCTGCTGATCGCCACTGAAAGCAGCGGCCGCCAAGGCTTCCAGAGCGTCGCGGCCGACCTGCGGGTGCTCTACCGCGTCGGCCTGAGCGACCGCGCCGCGGTGCAAAGCGCGTTCTCGACCGTCGACCCGGCGCGCCTCGTCCGCGCCGAGGCGGGTGCCGCCGCCTCCGCCTACTTCGCCGCCCGCACCCTGCCGGACGTGCTGGGCGCCAACCGCGACGCCCTGGCCGAGGCGCTGCGCCGCACCGTGCAGGCGGGCCTGGACCGCGCCGGCAGCGGGCTGCAAGTGCTGGCGATGGTGGTCGAGGCGATCCATCCCCCCGCCGGCGCCGCCGACGCCTACCATGCAGTGCGCGCCGCGGAGATTTCCGCCAATGCCTCGATCTTCGCCGAGCAGGGCCGCGCGCTCGCCGTGCGGGCCCAGTCGCGCCAATACGCCGACGGCCAGCAGGCCAATGCCGAGGCCGCGCGAGCGGAGCTGGTCGGCGGCGCCGACGCCGCGCTGACCCGCTTCACCGCTGACCGTCAGGCCGCGTCCGTCGGCGGTCCGTCCTTTCTCGCCGAACGCTACTTCGCCGCCCTGACCACCGCTCTCGCCCGCACCCCGATCACGGTGATCGACAGCCGCCTCGCCGGCCCCGCCGGCCCGGTGCTGGACCTGCGCCAGCTCGGCGCCGCCGCTGCGGCCGCCGCCACGGACACGGAGTAGCCATGGATCAGCACCATGATCATGACCATGGCCATGACAGCGGGCACGACGGCCACGGCCACGGCCTACTCGGCGGCCATCATCACCACGATCACGGCGGCGGCCCGCCCGAACGCGGCTGGCGCAGCGCCGTGCGGCTCATTCTCGCGCTGCTCATCGTCCTCGCGGGCGGCCTCGCCGCCTCGGCGGTGATGGTGAGCGCCGGCCAGGCGGTCGTGGTCACCCGCCTCGGCGACCCGGTCCGCGTGCTCACCCAGCCGGGCCTCGCCTGGAAGCTGCCGCCGCCGGTCGAGACGGTGATTCCGGTCGACCTGCGGCTGCGCACTACCGGCTCCGGCCTGCAGGATGTCGGCACCCGCGATGGGCTGCGCATCCTGGTCCAGGCCTACGTCGCCTGGCAGGTCGCCGACAACCCCGCCGACATCCGCCAGTTCGTCCGCGCCGTGCGCAACGACCCCGACGAGGCCGCCCGTCAGCTCCGCTCCTTCATCGGCTCGGCGCTGCAGGTCACCGCCAGCAATTTCGACCTCGCCGACCTGGTGAACACAGACCCTGCCCACATCCGGCTCGACGCCTTCCGCGCCGGCCTGCTGGCCGCCCTCGCGCCGCAGATGAAGCGCGATTACGGCATCACCGTGCGCGCCGCCGGGCTCGAGCAGCTCAGCCTGCCGGAAGCGACGCTCGCCGCAACTGTCTCGCGCATGCGCACCGAGCGCGAAACCGTCGCCGCCGAGCGCACCGCCGAGGGGCTCCGCGCCGCCGCCAAGATCCGCTCCGACGCAGCGCGCGACAGCCGCATCGAAGTCGCCCAGGCCCAGACCCAGGCCGCCAACATCGAGGCCGCCTCACGCCGCGACGCGGCGGCAATCCAGGCGCGCGCTTATGATGGCGACCCGCAGCTCTACATGGAGCTGCGCAGCCTCGACACCCTGTCCGCCGTGATCGGCCCGAACGCCAGGCTTGTGCTGCGCACCGACGCGGCGCCATTCAACGCGCTGATCGAGGCGCCGAAGCTGCTGCCGCAGGCGTCGAAGTGAACGGTTCTTTTGTGAAAAAAAGAACCAAAAAACTTTTGCTCGTTAAGCACGCGACAGCGCGAGTAAAAGTTTTCTGCTTCTCTTTTTCAAAAGAGAAGTTCTTGTGAGCCTTTCACTGCCGGCCCCGGAAGCCGAAACCCGCGAGGTAGAGCCGCATCTCGGCGAGCGCCCCGAGGCGGGTGTCCCGAACGGTCCGGTCGTGCAATCGCTCAGGGTCGGCTTTCGAGTGCTGCAGCTCGGCACCCTGCTGCTGTTCGTGGCCTGGGCCACCGGCAACATGCGCGAGCTTCAGCCCGGCACCCAGGCCGTGGTGCTGCGCTTTGGCCGCATCGTGCGCGCCCAGGCTGCGGGCCTGGTTCTCGCCTGGCCGCAGCCGGTCGAGAAGGTGGTGCGGCTGCCTTCCGGCGAGCGGCAGATGCAGCTGTCAATCGTGCCCAGCGTCGCGCCCAGCACCGGCGGCGAGGTGTCGAACCAGGCGTTCCTCACCAGCCCGCTTGAGGGCGACGCGGCGCCGGCCGACGCCGCGGCCTACCTCACCGGCGATGGCGGCGTGGTGCTGATCGAGGCCGCCGTCACCTGGCGCATCAGCGACCCGGAGGCCTACACACTCGCCTCCGCCCACGTGCTGCCCGCCCTGCGCCGGGTGTTTCTCGACGCCGCCGCCACCGAGACCGCCGGGCGCCGCCTGGACGATTTCCTCGCCGTGCGCCCCGAGGACGAGGGCGACCTGGCGCTGGAAGCCTCCCGCGCCGCCCTGCGCGGCGCGCTGGCGGACCGTATGAACCGCAGCCTCGCGGTGCTCGCCCGTGCCGGCGCCGGGCTCGGCGTCTCGGTCACCCGCGTCGACGTCACCGCGCTGCTGCCGCCAGTCGCCAAGGCCTCGTTCGACAGCGTGCTGGAGGCCGCCCAGCGCGCCGACGAGGGGCTTGCCGCCGCTCGAACGGACGCGGCGCGCACCCAGCAGCAGGCCGATCGCACCCGCGACCGCACGCTCGACGACGCGCACGCGGCCGCGGCCGAGCGGGTCGAGGCGGCGCGCAGCCGCACCGCGACCATCCTGGCACTGGAGGCCAAGATGGACCCCCAGAGCCGTCCGGCCCTGCTCGACCAGCTCTACCGCGACCGCATTGCCGGCGTGCTGCGCGCCGCCGGCCGGGTCAGCACCGTGCCGCTCGACGGCGAGCGCGTGATCCTCTCGGGAGCCCAGCCATGAGCGCCACCACCGCCGACGGCTTCGCTCCCGCCGCACCCGGCCGGGTCGGCCTGCTCGCTCGGGCCGAACGGCTGCTGCTGGCGGTGCGGCTGACCCTGGCGATGCTCGCCGCCGGCCTGCTGGTGATCGCGCTCGGCTGGCGCTGGGCCTTCCCTGCCGACACCGCGCTCGCCAGCCTGGTCGCAGGTGTGGCCGCCGCCCTGGTCAGCGCGCCGGTGATCGCCTCGGCCTGGCACTCGTTGCGTCATCCGAGCCTGCACGGCGTCACCGACCGGCTGATCGCGCTCGCTCTGGTTGGCGCCTGGGCAAGCGGCGACCTGATGACCGCCTCCGTGCTGCCGATTGTGATGATCCTCGGCCACGTGCTGGAGGAGCGCTCCCTGATCGGCTCGCGCGAGGCGATCGGCGCGCTCTCCAAGCTGGCTCAGACCGAGGCGCGTCTGGTCGGGCAAGACGGCGCCGTTGCCGTCGTCGCCGTCGGCTCGCTCCGCCCGGGTCAGCGCATCGAGCTGCGCGCCGGCGACCGCCTCCCTGTCGACGGCACCGTGCTGGAGGGCGAGGCCAGCCTCGACATGGCCTCGCTTACCGGCGAGAGCGTGCCGGTCGACGTCGGCCCGGGCAGCGCCGTTGCCGCCGGCTCGATCGACACCGACGGGCGCCTGGTGATCGAGGTGACGCGCACCGGCGAGGGCACCACGCTGGGCCGGATCATCGCCCTGATGCGCACCGCCGAGCAGGCCAAGCCGCCGGTCACCCGCCTGCTGGAGAAATATGCCGGTCAATACATGGTGCTGGTGCTGATGATCGCCGGCGGCACCTGGTTCGCCTCCGGCGACACGATGGCCACACTCGCGGTGCTGGTCGCCGCCTGCCCCTGCGCCCTGGTGCTGGCCGCCCCGGCGACAGCGATCGCCGCCATCGCGGTCGCCGGCCGCCACGGCATCCTGATCAAGGGCACCGCCTTTCTCGAGAACCTTGCCGACGTGACCTCCGTCGTGTTCGACAAGACCGGCACGCTCACCACCGGCGAGCTCACCCTGACCGGCGTCGAGCCGGCCGATGGATTCAGCCGCGAGACGGTCCTTCAACTCGCCGCCACCCTCGGCAGCGCCAGCAGCCACCCGGTCAGCCGCGCCGCGTTGAAGGCCGGCCAGGCGCCGCTGCCATCGCTCGACCAGCTACGCGAAGCCGGCGGCTTCGGCGTCACCGGCCTGCACGACGGCCGCCTAGTCGCCTTCGGCCGTGCCGACCTGCTGACGCGCCTCAACATCGAGCTGCCGCCGCTGCCCGACCACGAGGGCCCGATCGCCGGCCTCGGCGAGGTGGCGGACGGCGCCGGGCGCTTCCTCGGCTGGCTGCTGTTCGCCGACCAGCCGCGGCGCGAGGCGGCCGAGGCGCTGGTCGGCCTACGCGAGCTCGGTCTTCGCCGCCAGATGCTGCTCACCGGCGACCGCCTGCCAGTGGCGCAACGGATCGCTGCCGCCATGGGCATCGGCACAGTGCAGGCCGGCGCGCTGCCCGAGGACAAGATGAACCGGGTGCTGAGCGAGGTCGATGCTGGCTGGCGGCCGATGGTCGTCGGTGACGGCATCAACGACTCCCTCGCACTTCGCGCCGGCGCCGTTGGCGTCGCCATGGGCGCTGGCGGCACCGATGTCGCCCTGGCCTCCGCCGACCTGGTCCTGCTGTCCTCCGACCTGCGCCGCCTCGGCACGATGATCCGGCTCAGCCGCCGCTGCCGCCGCACCATCACCGTCAACGTCGCCATGGGCCTCGGCTGGACCGTGCTGCTGATCGCCGCCGCCGCCACCGGCTCGCTGGGCGCCGAAGGCGCCGTGCTGGCCGCCCTGCTGCACAACCTGGCGACCTTCCTGGGCCTGGCCAACGCCGGCCGGCTGCTGCTGTTCGACGAGACCGGCAGCGCTACAAACTAAGGAAGGCCAGGGCTTTGCCCTGGACCCACCGTCACGCGCCTGCGTGCTTCGCACGACGGCCGGCGGCCCTTGGAAACCGATTCCCTAAAAAGTGGGGGTCTGGGGCCTCAGGCCCCAGCGGTGTCCAGAAGCAGAGCCTCTGGCCTTGCCGATTGCCAACCCTATCGACCTGCGATAACGAATGTTACGTTATAACTTAAAGAGCGTCCTGATCCGCATGCGCGTTCTATCCCTGTCGCTCGCCCTGTTGGCCACCTGCCCCGCCTTTGCCCAGACCGCTGGCGCTCCGTCGACCCCAGCCACCGAGACGACGGCGCCGCCGCCGACGGTCAACCTGAACGACGGCACCGCCCCGCTGCCCGGCACCGCGCTGCTGCTCGACATTCCCGCCGTCAACCAGCGCCTGGATGCCGCCCGCGCCGCCATCGAGCCCGACACCGGCGCCACCAAATACGACTTCAGCGCCGGCGCGCTGGCGACCCTGCCGCAGGGCGACAACGTCCCGCTCGACCAGGTGCTCGTGCAGGCACCGGGCGTGGCGCTCGACTCGTTCGGCCAGATCCACGTCCGCGGCGACCACAACGAAATCCAGTTCCGCCTCGACGGCGTGCAGCTCCCCGAAGGCCTCTCCGTCTTCGGCCAAGCGCTGGAAACCCGCTTCGCCCACTCGATCGCCCTGATCACCGGCGCCCTACCCGCCGAGTATGGCTTCGACACCGCGGCGGTGATCGACATCACCACCAAGTCCGGCACCACCGATCCCGGCGGCGAGGTCTCGATCTACGGCGGCGCGCGCGACTACCTCCAGCCGAGCTTCAGCTATGGCGGCCGCGCCGGCGCCTTCGACTACTTCGTCACCGGCGACTTCCTGCACACCCGCGTCGGCATCGAGAACCCGACCGGCAGCTTTAACGCCGTGCACGACTTGTCCAACCAGACCCACGGCCTCGCCCACATCTCCGCCATCGTCGACCCGACGACGCGCGTCAGCCTGCTCGCCGGCGTCTCCAACGACTTCTTCCAAATCCCCGACAATCCCAGCCAGAGCCCGTCCTTCTCGCTCAGCCCGGACAGCCAGACACCGTTCAACAGCGCTCAGCTCAACGATAACCAGCGCGAGATCACCGACTTCGCCATCCTGAGCGTGCAGAAGCAGTTCAGCAGCGTGGACGTGCAGAGCTCCATCTTCACCCGCTACAGCAGCCTGTACTACACGCCCGACCCGCTCGGCGATCTGCTGTTCGACGGCCTCTCCCAGACCGCGGCGCGCTCGGTGTCGTCGACAGGGTCGCAGTCGGATGCGAGCTGGCGGGTGAGCGACAATCATACGCTGCGCGCCGGCTACCAGATCTTCGTCGAGCGCAACGTCAACAGCACCAGCTCAGTGGTGCTGCCCGCCGCCGGCACGGCGGCGACGAACGACCTCGGCGGCGGCCTCGCCTCAAGCGTCTCGCCCGATGGCGGCGGTGCTGCCAACGGCGGCGGACCTTTCACCATCGACCAGGGCCAGAGCAAGACCGGCACCGTCTACGGCCTCTACCTGCAGGACGAGTGGCGCGTGCTGCCGCGCGTCACCATCAACTACGGCGTTCGCTTCGACGGCGTCAGCGAGTTCACCTCGGACTCCCAGATCGGGCCACGCATCAACGTCGTCTGGCGGCCGACCAGTTGGGCAACCCTGCATGGCGGCTATTCGCGCTACTTCACGCCGCCGCCATTCGAACTGGTGTCCTCGAGCTCGATCGACCAGTTCAACGGCACGACCGCCGCCTCCCAGGTGACGCTTAACAACAAGGTGGAACCCGAGCGCGACAATTACTACGACCTCGGCGCCGAGCAGATCGTGCTGCCCGGCTGGCGCATCGGCGAGGACGCCTATTACAAGGACGCAACGAACCTGATCGATGAGGGCCAGTTCGGCGCGCCGATCATCCTGACCGCCTTTAACTACGCCAAGGGCGAGGTGCATGGCTACGAGCTGACAACCAGCTACGATCGCGGCCCGGTCTCGCTCTACGGCAACGTCGCCCTCTCGCGCGCCATCGGCAAGAATATCGACTCCGCGCAGTTCAACTTCTCCGCCGCCGACCTCGACTACATTTCCCAACACTGGATCCACCTGGACCACGACCAGCGCTGGACCGGCTCCGGCGGTGCCGCCTACACCCTGTTCCAACAGACTCAGCCGCTCCGCCTCTCCACCGACCTCGTCGTCGGCAGCGGCCTGCGCGCCGACGGCACCGTCCCCAACGGCCGCGCCTTGCCCGGCTACTACGAGTTCAACCTCGCCGCCGTGGAAACCCTCGACCTCGGCTTCGGCAAATCCACCCAGCTCCGCCTCGACGTGATCGACCTGCTAGATCGCGTCTATGAAATTCGCGACGGCACCGGCGTCGGCGTCGGCGCCCCACAATTCGGTCTGCGCCGCACGATCCTGGCGGGCCTCGCGCAGAAGTTCTAGAAATCAAAGGAACGCCAGGGCTCTGCCCTGGACCCGCTGGGGCCTGAGGCCCCAGACCCCCGTTCATTAGTTAGCGACCTGCCGCCATGATGATCGAGCCGCTGAAGACAGCGCGACTGAAGCTCCGCTACGTCGAGCGCTCCGATGCCGCCGACATCTCCAGGTCAATGACACCTGCCGTAAGCCGCTGGCTCATCTCCTGGCCCGATCCATTTACTCTCGCGATGGCAGCCGAACGCATCGACAGCGCACGCTCTGCACTGGCCAGTTGCGACATGCTGCCGCTCGTGATCGAGCGCCCGCCGACCGCGCGTTCCTGGGCTGGGTCACCGTGACGCGCATCGCCGAACGCCGCGCTCGCCTGAGCTGTTGGCTCGGCGAGGACCACCACAGACAAGGATATATGCGCGAAGCCCTGACGGTAGCGCTCCCTGAAGCTTTCAACCTGCTCGACCTGATCGTCATCGAAGCAGCCGCCCAGGTTCAGAACGAGCGCTCTCTCGCCCTGCTGCGTCGCCTCGGCATGACAACGCTTGGTGAGAAAATGATCTTTGCCCCGGCACGCGGCCTGGACGAGCGATGCGTCGAGCTCGAACTGCGACAGCCGAGCAACGACTTGGCGAGTTAAGCGTGATTAGTACGTGCGTCGTCAGTTCGGCTGCCAGCAGGCGGCACACGTGCCATCAACCTCGACCACCGCGACGCCGGGATGGAACCCCTCCCGCTCGGCCGCACGCTCCAGCGCCCGGCTCACCGACTGGTCCTCCATCTCCGCAACCGTTCCGCAACGATTGCAGATCAGGAACTGCACCGCATGATGGTGCGCCGCCTCGACGCACGGCACGAACGCCGCCAGCCGCTCGACCTTGTGGATGAGCTGCTGCTCGACCAGGAAATCCAGCGCCCGATAAATCGTCGGGGGCGCCGCCGTCTTGCGCGTCTCTTTCAGCAAATCCAGCAATTGATAGGCGGTGAGCGGCCCTGGCGCCTTCAGAACCAGCCGCAACACATGGCGCCGCAGCTCGGTCAGCTGGGTGCCGAGCCGCACACAGCTCTGCGCCGCCTGCTCGAGCTGCTCCTCGACCTGCTGATCGGATCTGATCGTCATGTTATAGTTGTATCATTCTGTCAGCAAGGAAGGCCAGAGGCTCTGCCTCTGGACTCCGCTGGGGCCCGCGGCCCCAGACCCCGATCTGATCGGGTCCAAGGCAAAGCCCTGGCCTTGCTTCAGATCGATAAAACCATCACTCCATCCCGAACCTGCACCCGCATCACCGTAATCGAGCAATCCGGCCCGGCTCCGGTCCGCAGGTCGAACACCCGGTCATGCAACGGGCACATCACCGTCCCGTTGCCGGTCAGCCCGTCCGCCAGCGGCCCGCCGCGATGCGGGCAGGTCGGCTGCGTCGCGTAGACGTCGCCGCCATGCAGGTGGAACACCGCCAGCGTGCGGTCCCCCACCACCACGTTGCGCCCCTCGCCCACCGGGATTTGCGCCAGCGGCCCGATCACGTGTGCCTCGCTCATCTCAGCGTACTTCTTCCGGCACGAGGATGTCGGCGAACTGGTTGGCGGTCTTCGGGCTCGCCGCCTCGCGCCACGGATCGCGCGCCGCGGCGATCGACTTGGCCATCGCCGCGTCGAGCGCGCCGACGATGCCGTCGCTGTCCTCCACCACCACGGCGCGGATGCGCTCCAGCCCGAGGCGCGGAATGAAGCTGTAGGTGCGCTCCTTCCACTTGGCGTTTTCACGGTAAAACTGCATGAAGCGCGCCGTGACCGTCATCACCGCGTCCTCGCCCTCCACCGTGCACAGCAAATCGCCCTTGCGCACATGCGCGCCGGCCGCCCCGCCGATGTAGATCTCCCACCTGTCGTTGCCGATCGCCACCGCGCCGACGTCCTTGACCATCGCCTCGGAGCAGTTGCGCGGGCAGCCGGCGGTCGCAAGCTTGAGCTTGGCCGGGCTGTCGACGCCGCGGAACCGCTTCTCGATCTTGGTCGCGAGCCCCATGGAGTCGCCGAGCCCGAAGCGGCAGAACTCGGTGCCGATGCAGCTCTTGCAGGTGCGATAGCTCTTGCCGTAGGCGTGGCCCGACGGCATCCCGAGGTCGGACCAGATCTTCGGCAGGTCCTGCTTGGCCACACCGACCAGGTCGATGCGCTGCCCGCCAGTGAGCTTGACCAGCGGCACGTTATACTTCTGCGCCACCTGCGCGATGCGGATCAGGTCGGCCGGCGTGGTCACGCCGCCCGCCATCTCCGGCACCACCGAGAAGGTGCCGTCCTTCTGGATATTGGCGTGCACGCGATCGTTGATGAAGCGGGCGTCCCGCTCATCCTCATACTCGTCCGCCCAGACCGTGATCAGCAGCGACGCCAGGGCCGGCTTGGCGCCCGCATCCTCGACACTGCCGCCAAATGCCCGGAACACCGCGGAGACCGAGCGTAGGCCGTGCTGCTTCACCGCCGCCACCAGTTCCGGCTTGGTCATCGGGATCGTCGGCACGTAGTAGTGCACCGACGGGTCCTCCTCGGCCGTGCCGCCGCAGAACCACTCGACCACCTCGCCGACCAGCGACTTGCACGAGCCGCAGCCCATCCCCGCCCGGGTCGCGTCCATCACCGCCTTGCCGGAGCGCTTGCCGGCCGCGACGCAGGCGCCGATAGCCCCCTTGGTCACGCCGTTGCAGTTGCAGACCTGGGTCTCGGCCGGCATCTCGTCTAGCGTCACCTTCTGCGACGGCGTGCCGAGGTCGAACAGCAGCGATAGCCGCTCCTCCGGCAGCGGGCTGTCGCGGTCGAAGGCTTGCATGAGGTAGGCGGCCTTGGAGATGTCGCCCATCAGGATGCCGCCGACCAGCCGCCCGTCGCGCACGATCAGCTTCTTGTAGGTTCCGCTGCGCGTCTCGGCGAAGCGGATCACCTCGTCACGCTCCTCCTGCGGCTCGGTGAGCCCCATCGAGGCAAGTTCGACCCCCATCACCTTGAGCTTGGTCGCGAGCTTGGAGCCATGATAGGCGCTGTCGAGGTTGCGCTCGGTGACCTGGTCGGCGAACACGCGCGCCTGCTCCCAGAGCGGCGCCACCAGCCCGTACACCTGGCCGCGATGCTGCGCGCACTCGCCGACCACGAAGATGTTGCGGTCGTCGAGACAGCGCATGTGGTTGTCGACCACGATGGCGCGTTCGACCGAGAGCCCGGCACGCTGCGCCACCTCGATATTCGGCCGGATGCCGGCGGCGATGACCAGCATCTGGCAGGCGATCGTGCCGCCATCCTTGAGCCGCACGCCGGCAACCGCGCCCGCCTCGTCGAGCTCCACGCCGGTGGTCCGCTGGCCGAGGTGGATGTTGACCCCCATCCCCTCCATCGCCCGGCGCAGGATCCCGCCCGCCTCGACGTCGAGTTGGGCGTTCATCAGGTGCTGGCTGAGATGCACCACGTGGACGGTCGGGCCATGCGTCATCAGCCCGCGCGCCGCCTCAAGCCCAAGCAGCCCACCGCCCAGCACCACCGCGGTCTGGCTCTGCTTGGCGGCGGCCATCATCGCGTTGCAGTCGTCAAGCGTGCGGAAGCCGAACACGCCGCGGCGAAGTTCCCCGTCGTCGTCGAGCACGTTGTCCATCGGCGGGATGAACGGCCGGCTGCCGGTCGCGATCAGCAGCACGTCGTAGCGCTCCTGCACCCCGTTGGATGCGGTGACAACGCGCGCCGTCCGGTCGATCGTGGTGACGCGCGCGCCGCAATGCAGGGTGATGTCGTTCTCGACATACCAGTCGAGCGGATTGATGTAGATGTCGCTGGTGTCCTGCACGCCGCTCAGCACGTTGGACAGCATGATTCGGTTGTAATTGCCATAGGGCTCGTCGCCGAACATGACGATGCGGTAACGTTCACTGCCGCCGCGGGCGAGCACCTCCTCGACCGCACGAGCCCCAGCCATGCCGTTGCCGACAACGACGAGCGTCTGCTTGTTCATCACGCTCTCCTCAAACTTCCATCAGGCCCATGTCGAGCACCACGTGCCCGGCGACGCCCATCTCCGCCGCGACATGCATCGTCAGCACGCTCTCCGGGAACAGGTCTTCCACCACCGCGAGCGGCACATGCTGGGCCGATCGGGCGCCGATCGGAAACAGCCGCATCGGCATGCCGTCGCGCATCAGCACCAGCGTCACCAGCGCGTCGGCCGAGTTGCCGGCCCGGATGTAGATCAGCTGGGCTCGATGGTCGGCCGGCACCGTGTAGGTGGTCGCCGGGTCAAGCGGCACCGGCTGGTGCAGGCCGGCGCCGCTGAAGGCGAAGATGCCGGTGATGATGCGGGGCGTCGATGAGATCATGAAGCAAACATCCTCGTGGTGCGGCGATAACAGATCATGCCGCGGCGACGGCCTCGATGCGGGCGGCGCAGACCTTGAGCTCCGGCATGCGCGAGATCGGATCGACAGCGTCAATTGTCAGCAGGTTGACGTTCGAGACGCCGCCCCAGTGAAACGGCACGAACAGGGTGTCGCGCCGGATGTCGGCGGTCAGCCGCGCGGCCAGCAACGCGTTGCCGCGGCGCGTGGTGACGCGGGCCAATTGTCCGGCCAGCAGCCCGAGCGAGGCAGCGGTGTCGGGATGCACCTCGACAAAGGCGGCGGGCTCGGCATGGTCGAGCTCGGCGACGCGACGGGTCTGAGCGCCGCTTTGATAATGGGTCAGCACCCGGCCCGTCGTCAGGTACATCGGATAGCGCTGGTCCGGCTCCTCGGCCGAGGCGCGGCGCGTGACGGCGGTGAAGCGGGCGCGGCCGTCCGGATGGCTGAAGCGGTCCAGGAACAGCCGCGGGGTGCCGGCATGGTCCTCGTCCGGGCATGGCCAGAACAGGCCCTGCGCCTCGTCGATCCGCTCCGGCGCCATGCCTGCGTAGTCGGCAACGCCGCCTGACGTCGCGCGCCGCAGCTCGGCGAACACCTCGTCCGGATCGGCGGGAAACGCCGCATCGCATCCGAGCCGGGCGGCCATCGCCGCGATGATCCTGGTGTCCGTCCACACGCCCGGCGGCGGCGCGCGGGCAGCTCGCCGCTGGATCACCCGTCCTTCGAGGTTGGTCATGGTGCCGCTCTCCTCGGCCCATTGCGGCACCGGCAGCACGACGTCGGCGAGCACGGACGTTTCGGTGAGGAACTGGTCCAGCACGACGAACAGCTCGAGGCCGGACAATCGCGAGCCAAGAGAGGCGGCGTTCGGCACCGACACCATGATGTTGCTCGCCGCGACGATCAGCCCATGCACTCCGCCTAGAGCGCCGAGCGAGTGCAGCATCTCAATCGCCGCCAGGCCCGGCATCGGCAGGCTGTCGGCCTCCACGCCCCAGACCTGCGCGACGGCGGCGCGATGCTCCGGGTTGTCGAGCTTGCGGTAGCCGGGCAGCTGGTCGGCCTTCTGCCCATGCTCGCGCCCACCCTGGCCATTGCCTTGCCCGGTCAGGCAGCCCCAGCCGCAATGCTTGCGCCCCGCCTGGCCCAGCGCCAGAGCCAGGTTGATGAAGGCGGTGGCGTTGGCGGTGCCCTGGCTCTGCTGCTCCGGCCCGCGGCCGCTCAGCACCATCGCCGTCGCCGCCTCGCCCAGGATGTGCGCCGCCCGCTCGATGTCCAGCGCCGGCACGCCGGTGATGCGCTCGACCCGGTCCGGCCAGTCGGACGAGACCGCCCGGCGCACCGCCTCCCAGCCCGTCGTGCGCTCGGCGATGAAGTCGGCGTCGATCAGCTTGGCGCGGATCGCTGCGTGCAGGATACCGTTGGCAAGTGCGATGTCGGTGCCGGGCGTCAGCGCCAGGTGCAGGTCGGCGAGCTTGGCGGTCGCGGTGCGCCGAGGGTCGGAGACGATCAGCCGGCCGCCGTGTGCCCGCTGCGCCTCGAAATACTGCATGATCGGCGGCATGGTCTCGGCCGGGTTCGAGCCGGCGATCAGGATCGCCTCGGCGCCGGGTATGTCCTCGAGCGGAAACGGCAGCCCGCGATCCACGCCATAGGCCCGCAGCCCGGCCGCGGCGGCCGAGGCCATGCAGAAGCGGCCGTTATAGTCGATGTTGCCGGTGCCGAGCGCCAGGCGGGCGAACTTGCCGAGCAGGTAGGCCTTCTCGTTGGTCAGGCCGCCGCCGCCGAACACCGCCATCGCGTTTCGGCCATGCTGCGCCTGAACGCGCCGTATTCCGGCAGCCACGCGGTCCAGCGCCTCGTCCCAGCCGGCGGCTCGCAGCGCTCCGCCCTTACGGTCGCGCACCAGCGGTCCGGTCAGCCGGTCCGGATGGTCGATCAGGGCTCCGGCCGTCCAGCCCTTGCGGCAGAGCCCGCCCTTGTTGGTCGGAAAGTCGCGCGACGAGACGCTCCAGGCGCCCGCCGCATCGCGGTTCAGCATCATTCCACACTGCAGGGCGCAATATGGACAGTGCGTGGCGGTCGTGCTGGGCTCGACACCGGTGCGGGCCTGAGCAAGCAGCGCATCCGTGGCAGCGCCGTCCGGCATCGTCCATCAGCATCCCGTCGGCGGTCGAGGCGACCGGGTCGTAGCATCGATCTTGTGCACATTTCGCCTCATTGTCAGCCCCTCGACGGCGCGAACGATCCGGTGGGAGCTAATTGCCGCTGATTTGCGCAACAAGACGGAGGGCCAGGGGCTTCGCCTTTGGACCCCATGAAAGGCGGAGCCGTCAAAATCCACCCTGACGTGCGGCTCGGTCAGCTAAGCCGAGCGCGCGCCGCCGGGGCTGCCTAGGGCCATGCCGCGCGCCATCATGCGCTGAGCTACCGCCTCGTCGTACAGCGCCTGCTCCGACGCTCGCGTCGCCGCCGAGAACCGCACGCAGAGTGCGCAGAAGGCGAGACACAGCACGGTTCCGCCAAGGATCATGAGGCAGGTCTGCTGCGAGCTGATCTGGCGGTTCAGCAACGCCGCCAGCACCGCGCCCACATTGCCGCCGGCCCCGATCACTCCGCAGACGCCGCCCATGACCTTACGGTCAATGAACGGCATGAGCGAGTAGACCGCGCCCGCCGACATGTGCAGGAACACCCCGAAGAACAGCATCGTCATGACGGCGATGGCGGCGGTCGGAGCATGGCTGAACATGAGCAGCCCGCCACCCTCGCAGATCATCATGCCGAACAGCAGCGAAGTGCGGCCATCGAGGCCGAAGCGCCGCGCCGACATGTCGCTGAAGACGCCGCCGAGCGGACGGGCGAACAGCGCCAGCAGTCCGAACGTGCCAGCCGCGAGACCCGCCGATGCGAGCGATAACCCGAACCGATGCACGTAGTAGGTCGCCGCGATGTTGTGGATGAAGATCTCGATGCCGAAGCAGCCGCCGTAGCACGCCGCCAACAGCCAGGTCCGGTAGTTGCGCGTGGCCTGGCCCATGGCGGCCAACCCACCCTTCTTGGCGCCCTCCGCCGTCAGGCCGGCACGGCGAACATCCTCAAGGTTGCCCTGCGGCAGGTCCTGGGTGAAGCGCGCGTAGCACACCGCCATGATCAGCATCGCAACGCCGGGCACCAGCAGCGCCGCCCGCCATCCCCATTGCTGCTCCACGCCGAGCGAGACCGCCAAGGTCGCGAGCGGCGCCATGACCGTCTGGGCGACGCCGGCTCCGGCATTGCCCCAACCGCCGACCGTCGCGTTGGCGGTGCCGACCACGTTCGGCGCGAACATCACGCTCGCATGATACTGCGAGATCACGAACGAGGCGCCGATGAAGCCGATCAGCAGCCGGAAGAACAGCAGCGAGGCGTAGGATTGCGCGAACGCCAGGCCGAACACCGGCAGCGAGCCCAGGATCAGCAGCCACGTATAGGTTCGCCGCGGTCCGAACTTGTCGCAGAGCGGGCCGATGATCAGCCGGCCGACAACCGTCACCAAGACGGCGGCGATGTTGATGTTGGCGACCTGCAGCGTGCTCAGATCGAACTGCTTGGCGATGACCGGCATCAGCGGCGCCGCCGCGAACCAGGCGTAGAAGCAGACGAAGAATGCCAGCCACGTCATGTGGAAGGCCCGCATCTGCACCGTGTTGAAGCGGAAGAGATCGATGCTGGTCGCACGTCGCGCAGACACGTCGACAGTGGTGCTAATGGCCCGTCCTCCGGCGTCGCGCAGCAGCCGCAGTGCGCGACTGCAGAGCACCACTTCTGCATATTTCGTGCCATGTGATCGCTGTTGTCGGCGACCAGGCCGCCCGCTGCCGACCCGCACCAGCCCGGCCTTTAGCAACACGTTAATCAGTACCGCTTAGGGTATCTCGGACATCAGAGGCCCAGACGATGCGGCATGACGACCATCCAGGCGGTGACGCGGCGCAACGAACGACGCAAGCCGGCCGCTGGTTCATGCTGCTCGGGGTGATCACGTGCGCCGGCATGCTGTTCTTGAGCGGCTTTTTCGCCATGCGGGCCAGGGAGCTTGCGTGGCAGGCCACCATGCAGGCCTCCGAGAATTTGACGGCGACCCTGGAGCGCGAGGTTTCCAGCACCGCGACCGTGCACGACCTCTCGCTCAAACGCGTGATCGCAAACCTCACGACCGCCGGACTGAAGCAGGCCAATCCTCAACTTCGGCAGGTCGCCTTGTTCGACAGCCTGGCGGCGAGTGAACGTCCGGGCACGGTCCTGGTGTTGGACACCTCCGACAACGTCAAGCTCGACTCGCTTGGCTGGCCGCCGAGACCCGCCAACTTCGCCGATTGCGATTACTTCCAGCTGCACCGCGAGCGTCCCGATCTGGGACTTTACATCAGCCGCGTTGTTGCCGATCGCTTCACCGGCCAACCGGAACTCGTGCTGAGCCGTCGGATCAGCCGCCCGGATGGCGGCTTTGCTGGCGTCGTCGTCGAAACGCTCGAGACGTCCGACTTTCAGGAGCTTTTCGAACACCTGAATGTCGGGCAGCACGGATTGATCTCCCTGGTGGAAACCAACGGCCATATCGCTGCGCGACAGCCGTTTGTGGCACGCGACCTCGACCTCGACATCAGCGGAACGCCCGACTTTACATCCGTCCGGCAAACGTAAAGCGGATCACTGGTGGGCAACGCCGTCACGGATGGCGTCCGTCGCCTCTTCACCTACCGCCACGTCGGCAAGTTCCCATTGATCTTGGTCGTCGGCGTTCCGTCGAGGACATCTTCGCTCCTTGGCGCATGGAGGTTATCGGCATCAGCGCGGCGCTGCTCGTGCTGTCGAGCGTGACGATGGCGTTCAGCTTGCTGGTACGTCGTGAATTGCGGTAGCGCTCGGCCGTCGAGCAAGGGCTCGCCGGGTCTGCACGGACGCTTGCGGCGATGGCTCAGACCGATAGGCTGACCGGTCTTGCCAATCGAAGGTTGCTTGACTCGGTGCTCGATAGCGAATGGCGCCGCGCCAGGCGCGAGGGCACGGAAGTATCGCTGCTGATGCTTGATGGGAGTAGCGACGATGCGCCCTAGTCTGGCAACGACAGAGCGCTCCGCAAAACTGCTTCGAAGAGCCGACCTGGCGTTATACGAGGCAAAAAGAGAGGCCGAAACCGGGTCGAGGTCAGCCCAGCCGTCGACGACGCAGCCGTCGCCCCTGCTGTACAGCCGGCTCTCTAGGTCGGAGGAGCCCTCTGCAGCGATGTGTCGGCGCCACGTCGTCACTTCGCCCGAAGCAAATGCAGGCTGAACAGTTCGGGCGCGTCGACCCAGCTGCCGATCGGCTCCCAGCCCGCCCGGCGCGCAACGGCCGCGAACAGCTCGGGCCGCCACTTATGCGACGTGTCGGTGCGCACGCTCTCGCCCGCGGCAAAGGCTACCGCTTGGCCGCCGATGCGCACCGTCAGCGCACGCTTGGCGACGAGGTGCGCCTCAGTGCGCAGCGGGTCGGCGAACACCAGCGCCTCGTGGCGGAAATCGTCCGGATCGACGTCCGCGCCCAACTCGTCGCGCAGGCGCACCAGCACGTTGCGGTGGAACGCGGCCATCAGCCCGTCCGCGTCAGCGTAGCCGCGGCGGATGCTGTCCAGGTCGGAGTTCGGGTCCACGCCCACGAGGAACCACGATCGGCCAAGCGAGCGGCGCATGCGCGCCAGCACCTCGATCAGCACCGGCTCGTCATAGGTGCCCAGCGTATTGCCAGGATAGAAGCCGAGTACCGGACCGTCATGCAGCGCTTGCGGCAAGTCGAGCGGCGCCGTGTAGTCGCCGCATACCGCATCAATCGCGAGGGCCGGATAGTCGGCCGCAATCCGCGCCGCAGACTGCGCGAGGAACGCGCCCGCAATGTCCACCGGCACGTAGCGCCGGGGCCGGTGCAGGGCGTCGAGCAGCACCCGTATCTTGTGGCTGGCGCCGGAGCCAAACTCCACCACGGCCGCACCCTCGCCCACCAGGTCCGCGATCTCGGCGGCATGGGTCAGCAGCAGCGCGGTCTCGTGCCGCGCCACGTAGTAGTGCGGGCCGGCGGTGACGCGGTCGAACAGCTCGCCGCCCCTGTCGTCCCACAGGTAGCGGCCCGGTATCCATTTCGCCGGCTGCGACAACCCGTCCAGCACGTCACGCAGGAAAACGCGCGTTGCCGCATCCGGCGAGGGCCGCGCGGGGTCAGTCGCTTGAACGGTGGGCTGCGGGTCATCGCCCTGTGTCATGTTGCAGGCTCGCGGTCGCGTTGCAGGTCGGCGCGTGCGGAGATGGCCGCGCTCCGCCACAACGCAGGCCGGCGTCCTCGGTCGCGCGACCATGCATGCTGCAACTCCGCGATGCGCGGCACGATTGAAATCCTGTTGTCGCGTGCAAAACCGAGCAAGGACAAGCCATGGCAGGAGCGATGCCGGTGAAATACGGGCCCGATGTCGAGACGCTTATCCCCGACGAGCAAGACTACGACCGCAAGCTGACCGAGGCGATGCTCGGCATCAGCGACACGGTGCGGAAGGATACCGGGCACGTCCGGCGCTCGGTGCACGCCAAGAGCCACGGCGTGCTGCGCGGCGAAATCGACGTCCTGCCGGCGACGCCGCCCGAGTATGCCCAAGGAATGTTCGCAGCACCGGCGCGCTTCCCGGCGATCCTGCGCCTGTCCACGACGCCGGGCGACGTGCTCGACGACATGGTCTCCACTCCGCGCGGCCTGGCGGTGAAGTTCGTCGGCGTGCCGGGCGAGCGGCTGCCCGGCTCGGAAGGCGACATCACACAGAACTTCGTCCTAGGTAATTCGCCGGCATTCAACGTCCGGGACGCCAAGGACTTCGTGGGCAACGTCCATCGCCTCGGCACCTTCATCGACAAGGTGCCGAGGCTCAAGAAGGTCGTCTCGGCGATCTCGCGCGGTGCGGAGCATGCCCTGGAGTCGGTCGGCGGCCAGAGCACGGTGCTGACCACCTATGCCGGCCAGGCGATGACGCACATACTAGGCGACACGTTCTACTCGCAGGCGCCGCTGCGACACGGCGACTACATGGCCAAGCTGTGCGTGTCGCCGATCTCGCCCAACCTCCTGGCGCTGCACAACGCGCCGGTGCATCTGGCCGGTCGGCCCGACGGGCTGCGCGAGCTGGTGCGCGAGTTCTTCCTGGCGCAGGGTGCCACCTGGGAGGTGCGCATCCAGCTCTGCGTCGACCTGGACACGATGCCGATCGAGGACGCCTCGGCCAAATGGCCGGAGGATCCCAGCCCCTATGTGGCGGTGGCGCGCATCACCGTGCCGGCGCAGGACAGTTGGGGTGAGGGCAAGGTGGGCGCGATCGACGAGGGCATCACATTCTCGCCCTGGCGCGGGCTGCTGGCGCATCAGCCGCTGGGCTCGGTCATGCGGTCGCGTCGGCGCGCCTATGAGAGCTCAGCCGCCTTTCGCAGGCAACATACTGGCCTGCCGCTGAGCGAACCACGCGGTGCGGACGAGTTGCCGGCCGCGTAAATCGCTGATCGCCGCGGTCGCGCCGTCAGTCCGCGTCGACCGGCTCGCGCGACCCCGCGGCGCCCTGCGGCAGGTCCGGCGAGCAGGTCCAGTCGCGCAACTCGTAGACGGTGCCCGGCCGCACCTTGCGCTTGCCCGGCTCGGCCAGGCGCCGGCGAAATCCGTGGATCGGCGTCGCCCGCGCGTCGATCATCACCTCCACCACCGAGGGGCCGTTATGCGCAAAGGCCGCCTCGATCGCCGGCCCGAGCTCATCCGGCGTTCGCACCCGCACACCCAGCAGGCCGAAGGCCGTGGCGGCGTCGGCATAGTTCGGCTTGTCGCCGAACGAGATGTCGACCGACTGGCGCAGATTGGCGAAGAACAGCTCCTGCCACATCTGCAGCCAACCCAGCGTGCCGTTGTTGAGCACGATGTTGACGACGCGGTAGCCGTTCTGCGCCAGGCTGGCGAGCTCGCCGACCGCATAGCAATGCGCCCCGTCCCCGGCGACGGTGACGACGCGGCCGCCCGTCGCCTTCAGCAGCGCGCCGGCGCCGATCGCCGCCGGCACCGCATAGCCCAGGCCGCCCTGGCCGCGGGCATAGAGGAAGCGGCGTCCGGCCGAGCGTGCCGGAATGTAGGAGGCGATCCACCCGGCCGACCAGCTGGCATCACTGATCACCACGTCGGCATCCGTCAGGTGGCGGGCGACCTCGGCCATCACTCGCTGCGGCAGCATCGGCACGGCGTCGCTGCCCGTCTCAATGGCCAGGCGCTCGCGCTGGCCGGCCATCACCTTGGCGATCCGCTCGGCCCAGGCCGCCCGCCCCGGCGCATCACGTGACGAAGCGGCGTCGCCGGCCATCTGCGCCTGCAGCGCCTGCATTGTCAGACGCACGTCGCCGCACAGCATCAGCGTGGGGCGAAACGTACGGCCGGGCTCGAGCGGGTCGGCGTCGATGGTGATGGTCGCCTGTTCGGGACCGGGCACGGTCCAGTTGAGCGCGGTGTTCTGGCTGGCCTTGCTGCCGCACCAGACGATCAGGTCGGCCTCGCGGATCAGCTCGATCGCCGCCGCCGAGCCGAGCGGGTTCAGCACGCCCGCGCAATACGGCCGGGTGTCGGGCACCGCGCCCTTGCCGGACAGGCTGGTCACCACGAGCGGCTGGTGAGCGTCGCAGAACTCCGTCAGCAGGTCCGCCGCGTCCGAGCCGTGCACGCCGCCGCCCAGCACGAAGGCCGGCCGGCGGGACCGGGCGATGAGTGCCGCCGCCGCCACGATGTCGTCGTCCGACGGCCTGTAGCGCAGGCTTGGGATGCGAGCGTGCCGCAGGTCGACCGCGACCGGCGTCTCCTCCCACTCGCCGTCCATCACGTCGTGCGGGATGATCAGCGCCACCGGGCCCGGGCGCGGCGCGGTGGCGATGCGGAAGGCGGCGCGTATCAGGTCCGGCAGCGCCGCCAGCGACGGCACGGTGAACGTCGCCTTGGTCACCGTCTGCAGGAAGCCTTGCTGGTCGAAGCCCTGGGAGGCCACCCCCTTGGCGCGCAGCGAGGTCCAGTCGAGCGGCAGCTCTCCGACCAGAGCGATCATCGGCACCGACGCGTTCAGCGCCTCCACCAGCCCGTCCGGCAGCTTGGTGGTGCCCGGCCCGACGGTCACGTCGGTGATCCCCGGCTTGCCCGTCAGCCGCGCATAGGCGTCCGCCGCGTAGGGCCCGCTGCGTTCGTCGCGCACCAGCACGTGACGGATCCGCGGCGCCCGCCGGGCGATGCCGTCATGCAGCGCCGTGGTCTGCCCGCCAGGCATGCCGAACACGAATTCCACGCCCATCTGCATGAGCATCTCGGCGACGAGATCTCCACCATGTGCCATTGATCAGGCTCCCGCTAATTGAGTTTGAGGGTCGGCCGCGCGGTGCGTCCACAGATGGGCGAGACTGTCCGCGGTGCGAACGAAGTGCTCGTATTTGCGCTCATACAGCGCCGAGCGCGCCGGATCGGGCGTGTAGGCGCGCGCCAGCCGCGGCATCGTCCGCGCGGCGGTGGCCAGGTCCGGTTGCGCGCCGAGTGCGGCGGCGACGCACATCGCCGCTCCCTGTGCGCCGAGCTCGCCGCACTGCATGACGTCGACCGGCAGCCCCAGCACGTCGGCAAACAGCTGCGGCCAGACCAGGCTGCGGGCACCGCCGCCGGCCAGGCGGATGCGCGACGGGCTCGCCGCGTCCGGACCTGACAGCAGCGCGTCGACATCCATGCGGTGGGCGAACACGATGCCCTCGTAGATGGCGCGCACCACGTCGCCGAGCGACCCGGAGGCGGTCAGGCCAAGCAGCCCGGCCGGCGCGCCGCCGGGTCCGCCGAACAGGAACGGAAAGAACAGCATGTCGGTCTCCCGGCCCAGACCCTCGCGCACCAGGTGCTCGCACACCTCGTAGATCGTGCGCCCACCGGAGGCCGCGCGCGCCGCCTCGGCATCCAGCATGACCCGGCAGAACCATTCGAGGTTGCCCGCCGACGTCGCCGCTCCTTCGGTCGCCAGGTAGTAGCCGCCGAGCGGATAGGCGCATTGCAGGAACGGCAGCCGGCTGACCCGCGGCGCGTCGTGCAGCGTCTGGTTGATGCTGAACGTTCCCGCAACGATCGTCATCAGCGACGCGTCGGCCATGCCGGAGGCAAGCGATGCGGCGGCGACGTCGACCAGGCCGCGCACCACCGGCGTGCCGGCCCGCAAGCCGCAGCGCCGCGCCGCCTCCGCCGAGACCGTGCCGGCCACCTCGTTCGAGGGACCGATCGGCGGCAGCCGGTCGAGCCAGGCGGCAATGCCAAGCTCGTGCAGCATCGCCTCGGCATAGCTGCCGGTGCTGACGTCGATCAGCCCGGCGATGCCGGCGTCGGTCGGGTCGGTTGAGCAGTCGCCGCACAGCTTGGCGCGCAAAAAGTCCTTGCACATCAATACCGACCGGGTGCGTCCGAGGAGCTCCGGCTCGGCGCGCGACAGGTATGCCAGCAGCACGCTCGCCTGCCCCGCCCACATCCGCTGCTGCACCTGCGCGCCGCACGCCGCGGCAAGGCCCGAGCGCTCCAGCTCGCGCAGCAACGCGGCGGCGCGGGTGTCGGTGGAGACGATGCCGGGACGAACCGGGTTCAGATCGCCATCGACGAAGTAGGCGCCAGAACCGTAACCGGTCGTGGAAATGCCGAGCACGTCGCCCGGCAGGGTGCCGCTTTCCTCCAGCACAGCCTGGATCGCCGAGCAGGCCGCCTGCCACATCTGCTCCGCGTCGCGCTCGGTATGGCCTACCGCCGGGAACAGCATCGTGTTGGGCCGCCGTGCGCAGGCGAGCTCGACGCCATCGGCGCCAAACAACGCGGCCTTGGTCATGGTGCCGCCCGCATCTATGCCGATGAGCCGTCCGGACACCCGCATCTCCTCGCCCGCTGACCGCTTTTCCCACGGCTTATTATAACAAGCACGCTAGCCTGAGCGGGCGTGCAAGGCAAGGAAGCCCTGCTTCATCGCAAATAGCAGCGAAAGCTCCCGCCCGGTTGTTCCAGGCTCAACGGAGAGAATTTTAGTCCTTTTTTGCAAAAAAGGACGTCTCGCCTTCGATGAGGCGCAGGAATGCCAATGTGTATAACATATTAGGCCCCGAGGAGGTCAGATGCGCGATCGGACGACACTGCTCAGCCGCCTGCAGCATACGCCGGAGGTCCCGGTTCTGATCATCGGCGGCGGGATCAACGGCGTCGGCATCCTGCGCGACCTTGCCGCCCAAGGCGTCTCGGCCGTGCTGGTCGAGCGCAGCGACATCTGCAGTGGCGCCAGCGCCGCGCCGTCGCGCCTGATCCATGGCGGCCTGCGTTACCTCGAGACGGGCGAGTTCGGGCTGGTGCGCGAGTCCGTCCACGAGCGCGAGCTGCTGCTGCGCCATGCGCCGCATCTGGTGCGGCCCATCCCGACCTGGGTGCCGCTGACCAGCTGGACCGCAGGCAGCCTCGCGGCGGTGGGCCGGGTGCTGCGCCTGGTCCGCAATCCGGGACGCAAGGGCGCCGTGCCGCTGAAGCTCGGCCTGACCCTCTATGACCGGTTCGCCCGCGCCACCCGGCAGATGCCGCGCCACCGCTTCCTGAGCAGCGCCGCCGCCCGGCGCACGCTGCCGCTGCTGAACCAGGCCGTCCGGGTGGTCGCCGAGTACTACGACGCCCGCGTGACCCATCCGGAGCGGCTGACCCTGGAGCTGGTCGCCGACGCCGAGGCGGACTGCCCCGGATGCGCCGCGCTGCCCTACGTCTCCGCCATCCGCTTGGAGCAGGCAGAGGTGGTGCTGCGCGACGAGGTTAGCGGCGCGACGCTGCGGGTCCGCCCGACGCTTATCGTCAACGCCGCCGGCGCCTGGGCCGACCAGGTGGACGAGGGGCTGAGGCTGAACGAGCCGCTGATGGGCGGCACCAAGGGCTCGCATCTGGTGCTGCGCGCGCCCGCTCTGGCCGCGGAGCTCGACCAGCGCATGCTGTATTTCGAAACCGCAGACAAGCGCATCTGCCTGGTCTACGCGCTCGACCCGGCGCATGTCCTGCTCGGCACCACCGACCTGCCCACGTCCGATCCGGACGACCGCACCTGCAGCCCGCAGGAGATCGACTACCTGTTCGGCGCCTTGTCGGCCGTGCTGCCTGGCCACGGACTGTCCGCCTCCGACATCGTCTTCACCTATGCCGGAGTCCGCCCGCTGCCGCGCAACGACGCCGGCGTCGCCGGCGCGATCAGCCGCGACCACAAGCTGCATCGCTTCGCCGCCGCGCCCGGCCGCCCGATCCCGGTGCTGACCCTGGTCGGCGGCAAGTGGACAACCTACCGCGCCTGCTCGCGCGACGTCGCCGACGCGGTTCTGACCGAGCTGTCGCTGCCACGCCATGTCGACACCGCGGGACTGCCGATCGGCGGCGGCCGCGACTGGCCGGCCGGCGGCGCTGCCGACCTCGCGGCCGAGCTCGTCACGCAGGCCGATGTCACTCCGCAACGCGCCGGGATCCTCGTCCGCCGCTACGGCAGCGCGGCCGGCGCGGTGCTGCAGGGCGCCCGGCTATGGAGCGATGGGTCCGGGCGACGTGCGGGCGAGTGGCCGCGCAACGCGACCGGCGACGCGCCGCTCCACGCCGCGCCGGACTACACCAGCGGCGAGATCGCCTGGCTCGCCCAGCAGGAGCGAGTGACGCGGCTGGACGACATGGTGCTGCGCCGCACCCTGATGGCCTTCGAGGGCCTGGCCAGCCGAGCCTGCGTCGAGGAGGTTGGAGCGATCGTCGCCGCCGCGCTCGACTGGACGGCGGAGCGGCAGGCGGAGGAGGTCGAGGCGACCTGCCGGCTGCTCGGCACGCGCCACGGCGTTGGCGGGATGAAGACGATGGCGCACGCAAGCGAGAAGGAACACGCCATACCGTGAGCACGCCGCGCGCATCGCTGCCCGCGGGTGTCGAGCGCCAGCCATTATGGCTTCAGGTAAAGAACAGCGTCCTGGCGATGATCCGCGACGACGCGCTGCCACAGCACGCCAGGCTGCCATCCGAGAGCCAGATGTGCGAGCAGTTCGGCGTGTCGCGCATCGTCGTGCGCGAGGCGATGGCGCAGCTGGTCGCCGCCCGCGTCATCTATCGGCTGCAGGGCAAAGGCGCCTTCGTCGCCCGCCAGGAAGAAGCGCAGAGCTTCGTCGGCGCCAGCCGTGGCTTCAGCGGCGAGCTGCTGGACCAGAATCACGCCGTCACCCGCAGGATCATCCGCCAGTATGTCGGCCTGCCGAGCGCCCGCGCCCGCGCCCTGCTCCAGCTCGGCGACGAGGACCAGGTCGTCTGCCTTGACCGCGTGCTCATGGTCGACGGCACGCCGCGCATCATGGTGCAGACGATGCTGCCGGCCGTCCTGGTTCCGGGCCTCGACCGTATCCCGATGGAGGGCAAGTCGCTGCACTCGACGCTGCAGCGGCAATACGGCATCACCCTCGTCAAGGCGCAGCGCTGGCTCGACGCCGTCGTCGCCAATTTCGACATGGCCGACCTGCTCGGGATCGCACCTGGCGCGCCGCTGCTGGAGATCGAGTCCTGCGCTGCAACGCCGGGCGACCGTCCGACCGAGTACTACCTGGCCCATTACCGAACCGACCAGGCCAGGCTCACGTTGAGCATCGGTGAGTGAAAGGAAGCGAAGGCGTTCTTTGTAAAAGGAAGAAGCAAAAACTTTCGCCGATAAGGCCCGAGGCAAAAGTTTTCGGTCCTTTTTTCAAAAAAGTACCGCTTGCCTTCCTTCGCGACGGCCGCATCAAAGCACGGAGTCAGAGCATGACCGACATCAGCAAGGCCGGCACATTCTCGCTCGGCGACCGCGTCGTGAACCGCCTCGGCTACGGCGCGATGCAGCTCGCCGGCAAGGGCGTGTTCGGCCCGCCGAAGGACCATGACGGGGCCGTCGCGGTGCTGCGCGAGGCGGTGGCGTCCGGCGTCAACCACATCGACACCAGCGACTTCTACGGCCCCCACATCACCAACGAGCTTATCCGCGAGGCGCTGCACCCTTACCCGGACGACCTGGTGATCGTCACCAAGATCGGCGCCAGGCGCGGCGAGGATGCCTCCTGGAACCCCGCCTTCTCGGCCGAGGCGCTGACCAGCGCCGTGCACGACAACCTCCGCCATCTCGGCGTCGAGGCGCTCGACGTGGTCAACCTGCGCCTGATGTTCAGCCGACACGGCCCCGCCGAGGGCTCGCTCGAGGCGCCGCTCACCGTGCTCGCCGGGCTGCAGCGCCAAGGCCTTGTCCGTCACATCGGGCTGAGCAACGCGACGCCGACGCAGGTCGCCGAGGGTCGCGAGATCGCCGACATCGTCTGCGTGCAGAACCAGTACAACCTAGCGCATCGCGAGGACGAGCCCGTGATCGACGAGCTCGCGGCGAGCGGCAGCGCCTACGTGCCGTTCTTCCCGCTCGGCGGCTTTACGCCGTTGCAATCGACGGTGCTGTCCGACGTCGCGGCCGAGCTCGGCGCCACGCCGATGCAGGTGGCGCTGGCCTGGCTGCTCCAGCGCGCGCCCAACGTCCTGCTGATCCCCGGCACCTCGTCGGTCGGACACCTGCGCGAGAACCTGGCCGCGGCGAGCCTGACGCTGCCGAGCGAGGCCGTGACGAAGCTCGATCAGATCGCGGCGGCCTAAAACTTAGGAAGGCCAGGGCTCTGCCCTGGACCCGCTGGGGCCTGAAGGCCCCAGACCCCCTTCCATGAGGGCCGTGACGGACGCCGTCTTGCCAGTCGCACAGCGCGAGCCCGTTGCGCTTGGATGACGATGGGATTTTGAAGGCGTCGCCTTTAATGGGGTCTAGGGGGCAAAGCCCCTGGCCTTTCTCCGCGAGGCTCGCCCATGCGCCCGACAGTGCTGCAGCTTTGCGACCTCATCCCTCCGGTGCAGGCCAGGCTGGACGCGGGCTACGAGGTGCTGCGCTGGCCGGCGCGCGAGCCAGCGCGCGAGGCGTTGCTGGCAAGCGAGGCGGGCCGCATCGAGGCGGTGCTGACGGCCGGCAACCTGGGCATCGACACGGCTCTGGCGCGGCGGCTGCCGTGGCTGCGCATCGTGGCGATCCACGGCGTCGGCTACGACCAGGTCGATCTGCCGGCGATGGCCGAGCTGGGCGTGATCGTCACCAACACGCCCGACGTGCTGACCGACGACGTCGCCGACCTGGCGATCGCCCTGATGCTGAACGTGTTCCGCCGCCTGCCGGCCGCCGAGGCGCATGTCCGGGCCGGCGCCTGGCCCGCCGGCACCATGCCGCCCGCGCGCCGCGCCTCGGGGCTGCGCTACGGCATCGTCGGGCTTGGGCGGATCGGCGGAGCGATCGCCGAGCGGCTGCGCGGCTTCGGCGGCAGCATCGCCTACACGGGAGCGCGTCGAAAGCCGGTCGACCACGTCTTCCATGCCGAGCTGCTGACCCTGGCCGGCGCCTCCGACGTGCTGTTCGTCGCCGCCGCCGCCTCAAGCGCTACTGCGGGCATGATCGATTGCGCCGTGCTCGACGCGCTCGGGGCAGAGGGCGTGCTGGTCAACATCGCGCGCGGCGCCCTGATCGACGAGCCGGCGATGGTGGCCGCCCTGGTCGAGGGCCGGCTCGGCGGCGCCGGGCTGGACGTGTTCGCGCACGAGCCGGTCGTGCCGCCGGCGCTGCTGCAGCTGCCCAACGTGGCGCTGACGCCGCATGTCGGCAGCGCCACGCTGCAGACCCGCCTTGCGATGGGCGAGCTGGTGCTGCGCAACCTCGACGCGTTCTTCGCCGGCCGTGAGCTGCCGACCCAGGTCGGCTGAAGCGACGCTGCACCATGGCGGCGCCTGGCGCGTTGCGCAGGCAGGAGGCCGGCATGACCGTGAACCGACGCTATCACCGTGACGCCTGGCCGATCGCGGCGGCCATGATCCAGTATCCGAACGTGCGGGCGGACGGCAGCAGCGTGCAGGACCAGCCGGCCGAAGCCTGGGCGGCGACGCTGGCCGACGTGACCGAGGCCGGCTGCGCCGAGGCGATGCCGCGTGGCGCGGTGTTCGTCTCCTCGGCGACGATGTCGCCGCAGCAGGCGCGTGCGGTCGACATCCTGGTCAAGGGCATGGGCATCGTCATCGACATGGCACGCGACCTGCGCTTCCCGGTGCCGGTCGCCGGCAGCGTGCTGCAGATGTACTTGATGAGCAGCGCCGCCGGGCTCGGCCGGCGGGACGACAGCACGGTGGCGCGGCTCTACGCCCAGGTCGCTGGCGTGGCGCTGCCGGGCATGGACGGCGCGTCGTGACCAGGCCTCCAGTCTCGATCCTCTCCCTCGGCAGCGTGAACGTCGACGTCGTCGCCTACTGCCGGGTCCTGCCGCGTCCTGGCGAGACCATCCATGCCGACCGGTCCGCGATCGGCCTCGGCGGCAAGGGCGCCAACCAGGCGGCCAGCGCGGCGCGCATCGCCGGCCCGTCCGGCGCGACGGCGGCGCTGATCGGCCGGACCGGAGCCGACCTGTTCGGTGAGCTCGCGCGTCGCGAGCTCGCCGGCTTCGGCGTCGACCTCTCGGCGCTGCGCAGCGATGCGGACCATCCGACCGGGTTCGCCATGATCAGCGTCGACGCCGCCGGCGAGAACGCCATCACCGTCGCCGCCGGCGCCAACATGGCGCTTGACGACACCGACGTCCAAGCGCTCGCACGGTTGTTGCCGGACGCCCGGGTGCTGCTGCTGCAGCTCGAGACGCCGATCGAGGCCAGCCTGCAGGCCGCCCGTATCGCCCGCGCCGCCGGCGTCACCGTGATCCTCGACCCGGCGCCGGCGCCACAGAACGGCTTGCCCGACGACGCCTGGGCCTTGATCAACCTGATCACCCCGAACGAGACCGAGACCGAGCACCTGGTCGGCATCCGCCCGGCCGACCCGGAGGCCGCCGCGGCGGCCGCGGACCGGCTGCAGGCCAGGGGCCTGACCCGCGCGATCGTCAAGCTCGGCGCTCGCGGCGTCTACTGGCGTGACGGCCGCCGCGGCGGCTTCGTGCCGCCCTTCCAGGTCGAGGCGATCGACAGCGTCGCCGCCGGAGACTGCTTCAATGGCGGCCTCGCCGTGGCGCTCGCCCGCGGGGATCCGCTCGGCGAGGCGGTGCGCTTTGCGGCGGCCTGCGGCGCGCTGGCGACGACGAAGCGAGGCGCCGCAGAGGCCGCGCCGACCTTTGACGAGGTGAGATCGCTGCTGGGCTAGAACGAAAGGCCGGGAATCTGCCCTGGATGGTGATCCCCTGAGGGGCGAAATACCGCAAGATTACGGGACGGTCATGATGAGTTGCCGTGCGGGGAAGCGCCCCACTCTTGGAAAACTTTGTTATATCTATCAATTACTTATCGAAATCTTGCTCATAGGCAAGATTTCGATGCAAGCGCCGATAGGCCTCAGCCAGGAGACGCTAGCACGACGAGGCCGCCGTCCCATCAACGATGGGGTCTGGGGCCTCGGGCCCCAGTGGGTCCAGGGCAAAGCCCTGGCCTTGGCGTCCGGGACGTCCTGTCAAGGCGTCGAACCCGCCCCATCTGTAAGCCGCTATCGGCCTGGATTGCGGGGCAAGCGCTGATGGATTTCAGAGGTAAGCCGCCGGGCAGCGGCTCGGGCGAGATGTCGCGGCAAAGCAAGCTGCTCCGGCCGGCGATCGCGATGTCGGATCGGCAGGTCTCGGAGGCGCGACGGCTGCGTCGAGCCGGCGCGGAACCGGCCGCCATCGCCGAAATGCTCGCGATCGGGCTCGACGAGGTCGAAAAGGCGCTGGTGCAAATGCGCTCGCCACGCCCGGAGACGACGCGCGGGACCCTGAACGTGACGCTGGCAGCGCACCGGATGATCATGAGCGAGCGGCACGGCGACGAGCCGTTATGGCAGACAGTCGACCGCCTGGTCGGCGAGCTGCTGCGATTGCGCGAAGCCGCGACGCCACGCCGACGGCGCGCTGCAGCCGAGCAAGGTGACCTGCTCGCGATGTTAACGTAGCGGGTGGTGAGAGACGGAAGGCCAGGGGCTTTCCCTCCGTGGAGCCCATGAAGGCGGAGCCTTTAAGATCCCTTTATCATTCGTGCCCATAGGGGCGAGGTCGGTGTCATGGGGCAAAAGGTTGATTGGCTTCGCCAAGCAGGGAAGAGCCCGTTTGGACACCGACGGCTGGGGTCTGGGGCCTCACGGCCCCAGCGGGTCCAACTCAGAGCCCTGGCCTTGCTGCTGGCCCTCATGAGTGCCCCTGGCATTGCCGTGGCGGACCCGACCTGGGTGTCCGGTGTCGGTGCGGAGAGCTGTGCGCATTGGACAGCCGACCAGCAGGCTGCGGTGAGCGAGTTCGCGCTCGGCTATTTTACCGGCGCCAACGCCATCCTGGCCGACCAGGGCAAGGGTGGGCTCACCGGGTCGGCGATCCAGTCTTCCGGCGTTCTGAAGATGGTCAGCCTGGAATGCCGGCAGCACCCGTCGGAGGCGATCGCGGTTGCTGTCGCGATGACCTACCACCAGCTTCGAGGCGCCGGATCGGCGCGCTAGCTCATCGGCTTGCCGCGCCGACGGCGGCGAAAATCCGGTTCCAGGTCGGCGAGATGACCACCTCGTTCAGGCACACATGCGCCGGCAGCGTGGCGACGTAGCGGATGAGGCCGCCGAGATCGGCGGGCTGCAGCATGCGCGAGCGGTCCTCGGCCGAGACCGGGACCGGCCGGCGATCCAGGATCGGGGTTGCGACCTCGGCCGGGCAGATCGCGCAGGAGCGGATGCCGTTCACGCACTCCTCGGCGTTCAGCAGGTGGCTCATGGCGACTACGCCGTGCTTGGCGGCCGAGTAGGCGGCGCCGGAGACGGTGCCGAGGTGGCGTCCGGCCCAGCTCGAGGTGTGGATCAGCACGCCGTCGTGCTGGGCGCGCATCGTCGGCAGCACCGCCGCGACGCAGTAGAACGCGGCGTTGAGGTTGGTGGCGATGACCTCGTCGGCGCCTTCGGCGGTGAGCTCGGCGAAGGAGCGCGCGCGGACGTTCATGCCGGCGTTGTTGACCAGGATGTCGATGCGCCCGAGCGAGCCGGCGATCCAGTTCGCCACGGCCTGCATCTCCGCGGCGCGGGTGACGTCGCCCGGCTTGATGTGGACGATGCCGCCGGCGGCGCGGATCTGCGCCGCGACGGTCTCGAGCGCCTCGGCGCGCCGGGCGGTCAGCACGACGGTCGCGCCGTCCTCGGCGAGCGCCAGCGCCGCGGCCTCGCCGATGCCGCTGCTCGCGCCCGTGATCCATGCCACCTTGTCGGCCAGCCCTGCCATGCCTGCGCCCTCCGCATACTCGATCCCCGCGCACCGACCGAGCCGTGTGGCAGGAAGAAGGAATGGATTTTAAAGGCTATGCCTTTAATGGGGTCCAGGGGCAAAGCCCCTGGCCTTACTTTCTAGAGCGACGTCCCAAGCCGCTGAGCGACTTCGCCGATGATGCCGCGGCGGAACAGCAGGACGCAGGCCATGAAGATCGCGCCCTGGATGACGACGACCCAGGCGCCGAACGGGGCCAGGTAGTATTGCATCGCGACGACGATCAGGGCGCCGACGATCGGGCCGAAGATCGTGCCGATGCCGCCGAGCAGCACCATCAGCACGACGAGGCCGGAGGTTGCGGTGCCGACGTCGGACAGGGTCTCGATGCCCATGACCATTGCCTTGGTGCCGCCGGCGATGGCGGCCAGCGCGGCGGCGATGACGAAGATCACCCACTTGTAGCGTGAGGCCTCGTAGCCGAGCGAGATGGCGCGCGGCTCGTTCGCGCGAATGGCTTTGACCACCTGGCCAAACGGCGAGTGCACGACGCGGTGGATGAACAGCACGCCGGCAAGGAAGATGACGGCGACGAGGGCGTACATCGCGGCGTCGCGGGTGAGCGGGAGGCGGCCGAAGAGGGCGCTGCGCGGGATGCCCTGGATGCCATTCTCGCCGCCGGTGACGGATGTCAGCTGCACCGCGGCGAAGTAGACGATCTGGGCCAAAGCCAGCGTGATCATGGCGAAGTAGATCGCCTGGCGGCGGATCGCGAGCCAGCCGAAGCCGGCGCCGAGTGCGACGCCGGCGAGGCCGCCGGCGATGATGGCGACCTCCGGGGTCGCGCCCAGGGTCTGCACGAGGTAGCCGGTGACGTAGCCGCCGAGGCCGAAATAGGCGGCCTGGCCGAGCGAGAGCAGCCCGACCGAGCCCATGAGAAGGTTCGTTCCCATGGCGAACAGGGCGTAGCACATCACCTGCATCACCACGATCGGATACAGCACGAAGGGCGCGACGAGCACCAGGCCGACGAGGCCGAGGAAGGCGGCGAGCTGGGCCCGGCTGAGGGCGAACATCTAGACGGCCTTGCCGAACAGGCCGGCAGGGCGGAGGAGCAGCACGATCGCCATGACGACGAAGACGGCGACCGCGGAGCCGGGCGGGTAGAACACGTCGGTGAAGCCCTCGATGACGCCGAGGCCGAAGCCGGTGAGGATGGCGCCGCCGATCGAGCCCATGCCGCCGATGACGACGACGGCGAACACGGTGTCGAGCAGCTCGGCGCCCATGCCGGGATTGACCGAGTAGAGCGGTGCTGCGAGCACGCCGGCGAGGGCCGCGAGCCCGACGCCGAAGGCGAAGGTGAGGCTGATCAGCCGCGGCACGTTGACGCCGAAGGCCTGCACGAGGCTGGGGTTTTCGGTCGCGGCGCGCAGCAGGGCGCCGAGGCGGGTTCGCTCGATGATCAGCCAGGTGACGAGGCAGATGACGGAGGCGGCCAGCACGACAAAGCCGCGATAGATCGGCAGGTACATGAAGCCCAGGTTGACGACGCCGGAGAGCAGCGCCGGCGCGTCGTAGCCGACGCCGGAGACGCCGAAATAGACGGTCATCACGCCTTGCAGCAGCTGGGCGATGCCGAAGGTCAGCAGCAGGCCGTAGAGGATGTCGAGCCTATAGACCCGGCTGATCAGCACCCGCTCGAGCAGCAAGCCGAGGCCGCCGACGATCACCGGTGCGACCAGCAGCGCCGGCCAGAAGCCGATGCCGACATAGGTGAGCAGGCCCCAGGCGACGAAGGCGCCGATCATGAACATCGCGCCGTGGGCGAAGTTGATGATCCGCAGCAGGCCGAAGATGATGGCGAGCCCCATCGACAGCATGGCGTAGAACGAGCCGTTGATGATGCCGAGCAGCAGCTGACCGAACAGCAGCGGCGCCGGCTTGCCGAAGATCAGCGTCATCGCGCTGCGCCCTCAGGACTTGACGAGCGGGCAGCCCTCGGTCGCCAGCGGGGCGAAGGTCTGCTCGGCCGGGGTCGTGTGCAGCAGCTCGTAATAGTCCCACGGGATGCTGCTCTGGCCGGGCTTCTTCACCTGGAACAGGTAGGAGGGGCACATGAAGCGGCCGTCCTCGCGGATCGAGCACTGGCCGTAGGCGTCGTCGTCGGTCGGCATCTTCTTCATCTGGGCGACGATTGCGGCGCCGCTCTTGTTGGCCGCATCGAGGCCGATCGCATCCACCGCCTTCATGAAGTGGGTGACGCCGCTGTAGCAGCCGGCCTGGGCCATCGAGGGGTAGTTGGTCGGCGACTTGGTCAACACGCGCTTGGTGAAGGCGCGCGTCCGGTCGTTCATGTTCCAGTAGAAGCTCTCGGTGAGCACGAGACCCTGGGCGATCTCCAGGCCCATGCCGTGGACGTCGTTGAGGTAGATCAGCAGGCCAGCGATCTTCATGCCGCTTTGAGTGATGCCGAACTGGTGGGCCTGCTTGATCGAGTTGACGGTGTCCTTGCCGGCGTTGGCGAGACCCAGCACCTGGGCGCCGGAGGATTGCGCCTGCACCAGGAAGGAGGAGAAGTCGGTGGTCTGCGGAAACGGGTAGGCGACGTCGCCGACCACCGTGCCGCCGGCGGCTTTGACGACCGCCGTCGTCTGGTCGCGCAGCAGCTGGCCGAAGGCGTAGTTGGCGGTGATGAAGAACCAGCTTTTGCCGCCGGCCGCGACCATCGCGCCGCCGGTGGAGTGCGACAGCATGTAGGTGTCGTATGACCAGTGGATCGTGTCTTCGTTGCAGTTCGGGCCGGTCAGCGCCGAGGTCGCGGCGTTGGTGTTGATGTAGGCCTTGTCCTTCTCGCGGGCGACGCCGGCGATGGCCAGCGCGACGGCGGAGTTCGGCACGTCGATCAGCAGGTCGACGCCGCTGTCGAACCACTGCCGGGCGAGGCCGGCGCCGACATCGGCCTTGTTCTGGTGGTCGCCCTTGATCACGGTGACGTCGTAGCCCTTGGCCGCCGCGCCCCAATCCTCGAGCGCCTGGCGGACGCAGGCGACCGAGGTCTCGCCGCCGACATCGCTGTAGGTGCCCGAGAAGTCGCTGCAGACGCCGATCGTGAGCGGCTTGCCCGCGGCGCGGGCGCGGCGGACAGGCAGGCCGCTCACGGTCGCGGCCAGCGCGGTGCCGAGGACCGCGCGACGGTTGACGTTCATGTCGTTACACTCCCGTTTTCTCGTGGATCTTGGCGGCGATCAGACGCCGAGCCTCCGGTGCAGCTCGTCAAGCCGGCCCTGCAGTTGCCCGGCCGGTATCATGTCGACGATCTTGCCGTGCTCGACGATGAAGTGGCGGTCGGCGAGCTTGGCGGCGAAGCGGAAGTTCTGCTCCACCAGCAGCACGGTGAAGCCGCGCGCCTTGATCTCGGCGATCATCAGGCCGATCTGCTGCACGATCACCGGCGCCAGGCCTTCGGTCGGCTCGTCGAGCAGCAGCAGCTTGGCGCCGGTGCGCAGGATGCGCGCGATCGCCAGCATCTGCTGCTCGCCGCCGGACAGCTTCGTGCCCGGACTTGCAGCGCGCTCCTTGAGGTTTGGGAACAGGACGTAGATTTCCTGGAGTGTCATGCCGCCAGGGGCGACGACCGGCGGCAGCATCAGGTTCTCGCTGACGCTCAGCCCGGCGAAGATGCCGCGATCCTCCGGGCAGAAGCCGATGCCGCGGCGGCCGATCTTGTCCGGCCGGGCCCGGATAAGCTCGTCGCCGTGCAGCCGGATGCTGCCCTCGCGCCTGGGCACCAGGCCCATGATCGCCTTGAGCGCGGTGGTCTTGCCGGCGCCGTTGCGGCCGAGCAGGGTCACGACCTCACCGTCCTGGACGTCGAACTCGAGCCCGTGCAGGACGTGGCTCTCCTCGTACCAGGCGTTCAGGCCCGTGACCTTAAGCATGGCCGCCTTCGGCATGACCAGCCTCAGCATGGTCGGTACCGAGATAGGCGGTGACGACCGCCGGGTCGGCGGAGACCGCGTCGTAGCCGCCCTCGGCCAGGATCTTGCCGCGCGTCAGCACCGTGATGCGGTCGGACAGGCCGGCGACGACCGACAGATTGTGCTCGACCATGAGGATGGTGCGGCCGACGCGCAGCTTGCGGATCAGGCCGACGATGCGGCCGACATCCGCCTCGGTCATGCCCGCGGTCGGCTCGTCGAGCAGCAGCAGCGTCGGGTTCAGCGCCAGCGTCGTTGCGATCTCCAAAGCGCGCTTGCGGCCGTAGGACAGCTCGGCGGCGGTGACGTCGGCGAGCTCGGCCAGGCCGACCTCGCCGAGCAGCTCGTGCGCCCGCTCGTGGTAGCGGCCCAGCACGCGGTCCGAGCGCCAGAAGTCGAAGCTCGAGCCGCGGTCGCGCTGCAGGGCGATGCGGACGTTCTCGAGCGCGCTGAGATGGCCGAACACTGCCGAGATCTGGAAGCTACGCACCATGCCGCGCCGGGCGACCTCGGCCGGACGCAGCCGGGTGATGTCGTTGCCCTGGAACAGTATTCGACCGGCACTCGGCTGCAACGATTTGGTAAGGAGGTTGAAGCAGGTGGTCTTGCCGGCGCCGTTGGGACCGATGAGCGCGTGAATGGTGCCATGCTCAACTCGCAGGCTGACGTCGTCGACAGCGCGGAAGCCGCCGAATACTTTTGACAGCCCGGCGGTTTCCAGGATCGCCTCGCTCAATCGGTTCGTTCCACCCAGCACGCTTTTTCCATGCCATCGCACGAAGCCTGATGACGCGCAATGGAGGGAAGGAAGGCCAGAGGCTCTGCCTCTGGACTCCGTTACGCGCCAGCGTGCATGCGCATGACGGCCTGAGGCCCCAGACCCCCAATCGTTGGAGTTAAAGCCTCTCTGCGTTCCTGCTTGGCGAAGCCGAGGCGAAATACCGCAAGATGCGGAGGACGGCCGGCGGGGGAGCGGTTGAGGCAGTTCGCCCCATTCTCCCGGCATTTATCATTGTATTACAATGAGTTACGGAAATCTTGCCTATAGGCAAGATTTTCGGCATCCCGCCGGGAAGCTTGTCTCAGACAATTCCTAGCACGATCAGGACGCCGTCCCACTCGTGACGGGGTCTGGGGCCGCGGGCCCCAGCGGAGTCCAGAGGCAGAGCCTCTGGCCTACTTCGCCACTCAGCGCTTCAGACGATAGCCGGTTTTGAAGATCCACCAGATGACGGCGAGGCAGGCCAGCATGAAGGCCAGCGTCATGGCGAGGCTGGCGCCGACGGCGATGTCGGAGACGCCGAAGAAGCTCCAGCGGAAGCCGCTGATCAGGTAGACCACCGGGTTGAACAGCGTGACGGTTTGCCAGAGCGGCGGCAGCATGGTGATCGAGTAGAAGCTGCCGCCGAGGAAGGTCAGGGGGGTGACGATCAGCAGCGGCACGAGGCTCAGCTTCTCGAAATTGTCGGCCCAGATGCCGATGATGAAGCCGAACAGGCTGAAGGTGAGCGCGGTCAGGACCAGGAAGGCGGCCATCCAGAGCGGATGCAGGATGCCGAAGGGGACGAACAATCGTGCCGTCGCCAGGATGATCAGGCCGAGCAGGATCGACTTGCTGGCCGCGGCGCCGACATAGCCGAGCACGATCTCGAACGGCGAGATGGGCGCCGAGAGCAGCTCGTAGATCGTGCCGACGAATTTCGGGAAGTAGATGCCGAACGAGGCGTTGGCGATGCTCTGCGTCAGCAGCGACAGCATGATGAGGCCGGGGACGATGAAGGCGCCGTAGCGCACGCCGTTGATGGCGCCGAGATGGGAGCCCATGGCGGCGCCGAAGACGACGAAGTAGAGCGAGGTGGCGATCACCGGCGAGACGATGCTTTGCAGCAGCGTCCGCCAGGTTCGGCTCATCTCGAACCGGTAGATCGCGCGGATGGCGTAGACGTTCATGACGGGCGCCGCGTCACTGGCCGTGCACCAGGCTGACGAAGATGTCCTCGAGCGAGCTTTGGCGGGTCTGCAGGCTCTTCAGCTCGATACCCAGCCCGTCGAGCCGGCGCATCAGCGCGGCAATGCCGGTGCCGCCGGACTGCGGATCACCTTGGGCGTCATAGGTGTAGATCAGCTCAGTGCCGTCGGCGGACCGTTCGAGCGGCCAGTCGGCGAGCGAGGCCGGCAGGTCGGCGAGCGGCGAGGACAGCTTCAGGTGCAGCTGGGTCTTGCCGAGCTTCTGCATCAGCGTGGCGGTGCGTTCGACCAGGATGATCCGGCCGTGGTTGATCACCCCGATGCGGTCGGCCATCTCCTCGGCCTCCTCGATGTAGTGGGTGGTCAGGATGATGGTCACACCCGTCTCGCGCAGGGCGCGGACCATGCGCCACATGTCGCGGCGCAGCTCGACGTCGACGCCGGCGGTCGGCTCGTCGAGGAACAGGATGCGCGGCTGGTGCGACAGCGCCTTGGCGATCATCACCCGGCGCTTCATGCCGCCCGACAGGGTGACGATCTTGCTGTTCCGCTTGTCCCAGAGCGACAGGTCGCGCAGCACCTTTTCAATATGGGCGGGATCGGGCGGGTGGCCGAACAGGCCGCGGCTGAAGCCGACGGTGGCCAGCACGGTCTCGAAGGCGTCGGTGCTCAGCTCCTGCGGCACCAGGCCGATCCGGCGCCGAGCGGCGCGGTAGTCGGCGACGATGTCGTGCCCATCCGCGTGCACGCTGCCGCCGCTCGGGTTCACGATGCCGCAGATGACGTTGATCAGCGTCGTCTTGCCCGCACCGTTGGGGCCGAGCAGGGCGAAGATCTCGCCGGGATAGATGTCGAGGTCGATGCCGGACAGGGCCGGCAAGCCGGAGGCGTAGGTCTTGGTGAGATTCCTGATCGCGATCGCGGGCCGCCCCTGCCCGTCTGCGGTCCTGCCGGAAGCTTCGGTCGTGCTCATTATGCGGTGGGTTCGCTTGAGAATGGCGTTCTATCGGACGGGTCGAGCCGGTCGCCTCTATCGCGTCGACGGCCGCGCCGCAATCGTGGTGGGCCGCGGCTCGACGCGCCTGGACGCGCGGCGCAGGATGCAGCCCTGCAAGCGAGGACGGGGACAATGCCACGGCAAGCGGCGAACCGGAACATCGACGAGCTCGGCGAGGATGTCGAGCTGCTGCAGCGCGACGGCATCGTCGGGCGTCGCGGCGCCTTCGCCCGGGACTGGGCGGAGCGGCTGCGGGCGGACATGATGGCGGCCTTCTGGCCCGCGATCCAGCGGCCGGGCGGGGCGATCGGCCGCGGGCCGCGGCGCTGGTATGTCGAGCTGCATCCCGAGGCTTTGCGCGGCTTCGTCGAGCTGGTGACGCACCCTTGGGTGAGCGGAATGTGCGAGCGCGTGCTCGGGCCGGACTGGCAGGTCGTCGAGGTCGGCTTCGACACGCCTTTCGAGGGGGCGACGGACCAGCCCTGGCACCGTGACTTCCCCGCGCCGCCGGAGAGCTACGACGGCCATCGCATCACCTCGCTCGCGTTCAACCTCACCGGCGTCGACGTCGCCGAGGCCATGGGGCCGTTCGAGGTCGCGCCCGGCACGCAGTGGGATGACGGGCGCGGCTGGAACCACGAGATGTTCCCCAATGCGAGCCTGTGGCCGCGCTTCGCCGAGCGGGCGGTGCGCAAGTATCCGCGCCTGGGCGACATCTCCTGCCGCTCGGCGCTGACGATGCATCGCGGCACGCAGCACGTCTCGCAGGTGCCGCGCCCGGCGCTCGTGCTCGGCGTCGACGCGCCGGGGGCGGGGCATGCGGCGCTGCACGACATGATGGTGACGCGCGCCTTTCATGATGCGCTTCCCGAGGCGACGCGGGCGCATCTGCATTGCCGGGTGGTCGATGCGCTGGAGCCGATCACGCAGAAGCACGACATCGAAGGGCTGGTGATGGGCTGAAGCCGATGAAGGCCGCGGCCGCAGCCTGCCTGATGACGGCACTTTCCGCCAACGCGGTTGCGGCGCCGAATAGCCAAGCGCCGGGCGAGCCGGTGCAGCATGAGTTCGTCATCAGCGGCTTTGTCACCGAGCACGGCGCGGTGCTGCCCGAGGCGCGCATCGTCTACGGCACCTACGGCGCGCTCGACGCGGCGGGCGACAACGCGGTGCTGCTGCCATCGCACTTCATGGCCGACATGCATGGCTATGAGTGGCTAGTGGGGCCCGGGAAGGCGCTCGACCCGACCAAGCTGTTCATCGTGACCAGCGAGCTGTTCGGCAACGGCCGCTCCTCCTCGCCGAGCAACACGCCCGAGCCGTTCCACGGGCCGCGCTTTCCGCTGATGACGATCCGCGACAACGTCAACGCCGTGTATCGGCTGCTGACCGAGGCGCTGCACGTGCGGCATTTGCGGGCAGTGATCGGCTTCAGCATGGGCGCCCAGCAGGCGCTGCAATGGGCGGTCAGCTACCCCGACTTCATGGACCGCATCGTCGCGACCTCCGGCACCGCCAAGACCTACGGGCACGGCATCGTTCGCCTCGAGGGCCAGATCGCCGCGCTGACCGCGGACCCGGCCTTCGACGGCGGCAACTACAAGACGGAGCCGACCGTCGGCATCGCCGCGACGTCGTTGGTCTGGCTCGGTTGGCTGTACTCGCAGGAATGGTGGCGGCGCGAGCTGTGGCGGGCCGACAACCCGCCCGGCGCGACGCTGCAGCAGGCGATCGACCATTACGTGGCCGAGTTCTTCGCCGGCAACGACGCCAACGACCTGATCCTGCAGATGCACACTTGGGAAAGCAACGACGTTGGCGCCACCGGCGCCTTTCACGGCGACGTCGAGGCGGCGCTGCGCTCGATCAAGGCGCCGGTGCTCTATATGCCGTCCGCCACCGATTTGTACTTTCCGCTCGAGGATGCGCAGTACGAGGCGGCGTTCATTCCGCATTGCGACCTGATGCCGATCCCGTCACTGTGGGGCCATCCCGCCGGCGCCGGCGCCAGCCCGGCGGACGCTACGTTTCTGAACCAGCATATCGCGGCGTTTATGAGCAAGTAAGGCCAGGGCTCTGCCCTGGACCCGCTGGGGCCCGCGGCCCCAGACCCCATTCGTTTGGAGCGCGCGACCCATCTTTCTTCTTTGGCGAAGCCATTCAAATCCTGCTTCCCACAGCATTGATCTAAGCATGGGAACACGGACAAGGAATGGATTTTAAAGGCTTCGCCTTTAATGGGGTCCAGGGGCAAAGCCCCTGGCCTTTCTTTTGATCAAAAAACGGGAGGCAACATGGACGAGTATTTTTCACTGGCTGGGCGGGTAGCGTTGGTAACCGGCGGTTCGCGCGGCATTGGGGCGATGATTGCCGAGGGGTTTCTCAAGGCCGGTGCGGCCAAGGTTTACATTACGGCGCGCAAGGCGGAGGCGTGCCGGGAGGCGGCGGAGCGGTTGTCGGCGTTTGGCACCTGCATCGCGCTGCCGGGCGACGTTTCGGGGGCGTCGGGGGCGCGGGCGATGGCCGAGCAGTTCCTGCGGCTTGAGGATGGGCTCGACATTCTGGTGAACAATGCCGGGGCGGCGTGGGGGGCGCCGTTCGACGAGTTTCCCGAGAGCGGCTGGGACAAGGTGATCGACCTCAACCTCAAGACGCCGCTGTTCCTCACTCAGGCGCTGCATGGGGCGCTGAAGCTGCGGGCGACGCAGGGCAAGCCGAGCAAGGTGATCAACATTGCCAGCATCGACGGCGTCTCGGTCAACATGCAGGAGACGTATTCGTATGCGGCCAGCAAGGCGGGGTTGATCCATCTGACCAAGCGGATGGCGCTGCGGTTGATCGAGGACGACATCGTCGTCAACGCGATCGCGCCGGGTGCTTTCGCCAGCGACATGAACCGTGATGCGCGGGACCATGCCGACGAGGTGTCGCAGCGCATTCCGTCGCGCCGGATCGGCGGCAAGGAGGACATGGCGGGGAGCGCGGTGTATTTGGCGTCGCGGGCGGGGGACTACGTCGTCGGCGGGACGCTGGTGGTGGATGGCGGCATGGCTTGGAAGCGGGGGTGAGGAAGGAAGCGGTTCTTTTTTGAAAAAAAGAACCAAAAAACTTTTGCTCGATAACGCCATTGGCGGCCGGGTGTATTGCTAAACGGATAAAAGTTTTTTGCTTCTTTTTTTCAAAAAAGAAGCCCTTCTGCCTTCAGCACTTGCGGGATCGCGGTCTTGACCTGGAAGTAGCCGCGCGTCGCATGCGGCCAGGCGGCGCTGTCCCACGGGCGGCGGAGGCGCTGGCAGTTCGGCAGGGCTGAGGCGGAGGGGCCGACCGGGGCCCACGCGGCGACGATGGGCAGGCCGTCGTTCCAGCCTTCGTCGAAGGGGATGGCGGGGCAGTCGAAATGGGCGGCGGCGCGCGTCAGGGCGTCGGCCAAGGCGGCGCTGTCGGCGGCGCGGACGCGGTCGGACGCGTGCGGGGCGTGAGCGAGGAGGCCGGCGACGCGGCGGACTTGGGCGGGCGCGATCGGCAGGCTTTCGGGGTGGAGGTCGTCGACGTGCAGGAGCAGGGCGACCTCGCCCTCGGGCTGGTCCGCGGGCGGTAGCGCCTGGACGGGGGCGGGCTCGTCCTCGTGCAGGGCGACGGGGCGCTCGTTCAGGCCGGTAGGGTCGTAGCGGCCGTCGGTGTAGCGGCGGATGTTTTCGGCCCGTGCGGCGTAGGCCTTGCCGCGGGTGTGCAGGCCGGCGACCCAGCGCCAGGAGAGCGTGTTGCTGGCCGGATCGCCGTCGACGAGGTGGCGGAGGAAGAAGTCGGCGCCGAGCGCCCAGGGCAGGTTAAGGGTGAAGATCCAGATCGAGGCGAACCACATGCGGGTGTGGTTGTGCAGCCAGCCGGTGGCGACGAGTTCCTTGGCCCAGTCATCGAAGCAGGCGATGCCGGTGTGCCCGCTGGTGGCGCTATCCAGGGCGCGGGCGAGGCCGCTCGAGGGTGGCTTGGCGATCTCGGCCAGGTAGTTGGTCCAGAGGGTCGGACGGGTTTCCAGGTGGCCTTTCAAGTAGCTGCGCCAGAACACCTCCTGGACGAACTTCTCCGCCCGGGCGGGGCCGTGCGCCTCTTGGGCGGCGGTGACGGCTTCGCGCTCCAGCACCAGGCGGCGGCGCAGCCAGGGGGAGAGCGCGGAGGTGGCCTGCTCGCCGTCCGGGCCCGGATCGGCGTTGCGGCCGGTGGCGTAGTCGCGGCCGAGATAGGCGGTGACGGCGGCGAGGTGGTCGAGCCCGGCGGCGCGGGTCATCGGGAAGCGTCTGTCCATCCGCCCTAGATGGAGGCGCGGGCGCGTTCGGGAATGTGCGGCGCGCTGAGATCGGCCAAGCCTGTCACGCGGCGGCATAGGACGCTGGCGAGCGGCAGCGGGCGGGTGGGCCTCGGGTCCGGCAGGTGCTTGACACCCGGTTCGCGCTGGAGAACTGGTGTCCGCCCGAGGTGACGTTGCTGGTCGACGGGACGGATCGCGGCCCGTGCCCGCTGATGCCGAGGCTCTGCGGCCACGATCGAGGACATTGCCATGAAGCTCACCTCCAAGCGCGTCCTGGTGACCGGCGGCGCCGGCTTTCTGGGGTCGCATCTGTGCGAGCGCCTGGTCGCTGACGGGCATGACGTGCTCTGCGTCGACAACTTTTTCACCGGCCGGCGCGAGAACGTCGCCCACCTGCTCGGGCAGGCGCGCTTCGAGATCCTGCGCCACGACATCACCTTCCCGCTCTACGTCGAGGTCGACGAGATCTACAATCTCGCCTGCCCGGCCTCGCCGATCCACTACCAGTTCGACCCGGTGCAGACGACCAAGACGTCGGTGATCGGCGCGATCAACGTGCTGGGGCTGGCCAAGCGGGTGCGGGCGCGCGTGTTCCAGGCCTCGACCTCGGAGGTCTACGGCGACCCGACCATCCACCCGCAGACCGAGGACTACCGCGGCAACGTGAACCCGCTCGGGCCGCGCGCCTGCTACGACGAGGGCAAGCGCTGCGCCGAGACGCTGTTCTTCGACTATCACCGCCAGCACCAGACGCGCATCAAGGTGGTGCGCATCTTCAACACCTACGGCCCGCGCATGCACCCCGAGGATGGCCGGGTGGTGTCAAACTTCATCGTCCAGGCGCTGCGCGGGCAGGACATCACGCTCTATGGCGACGGCATGCAGACGCGCGCATTTTGCTATGTCGACGACCTGATCGAGGGCTTCGTGCGGATGATGGAGACCGATGACAGCCTCACCGGACCGATCAACATCGGCAACCCGCACGAGATCCCGGTGCGGGTGCTCGCCGAGACGGTGCTGCGGCTGACCGGCTCGGCCTCGCGCCTCGTGCACCGGCCGCTGCCGCAGGACGACCCGATGCAGCGCTGCCCGGACATCAGCCGCGCCGCCGCCGTGCTGGGCTGGCAGCCGACCGTGGCGCTCGAGGAGGGCCTGGGCCGCACGATCGCCTATTTCGATCAGCTGCTCGGCGACCGGGTGGGCGCGAGCGACGAGCCGGTGCGGCCGGCCATGGCCGCGAGGCCGCGCGAGGTGCGGGCCTAGGCGATGCTTGCGACCGGCGATGCGGGCGCGTGATGGCGCACGCCGCGCGGGGGCCGTGAAGGGTGCCGGAGCCGGCAGTCAGCGCCGATCGGCGGCTTCGGCGGCGCCGTTAACGCATCGTTAGGCCCGCTCTGCGATCCTGCTGGTCGAGCAGGAGCCCGATGTGCCGAAACCCAAGGTCAGCATCGAGCTCTCAGCCTTCGCCGCCGCCTGCCTGATCGGCGTTCCGCTGGTGCCGTTCGCGCCGCCTGTCCTGGGCGTCTGGTGCTACAGCCTGGCCTGCCGCGGCCAAATGCCGATACCGGGCACCTGGCAGGCTCGCCTGCCGCTCATCGTGTTCGCCGTCCTGTCCGGCGTCTGCGAGCTTTGCTGGGGGCACCGCATCACCGATTACGGCGACGTCTGGTTCGACAATCTGTTCGCCGGCGTCATCATCCCGGGCAGCGTCGCCTGCCTGGGGGCGATGCTGGTCTGGATCGTGCGTGAGGCGGGGGTGCTGGCCTATCGTCACCGTCACCTCGGCGAGTGAGGCCGGCGACCGGCACGCCGGCGCCTCGGATCCTGGTTGATCGCCGCGGCGTTATTCGTGCCAACCTGCCGAGGAGCACGCCATGAGCTATCAGCCAGATCCCGGCCGTTACGGACATGCCGGGTTTCGGCGCTGCGGTCGCTCGGGGCTCGACCTGCCGCCGATCTCGCTCGGCCTGTGGCATAATTTCGGCGGCCAGGACGTGTTCGAGACCGGGCGGGCGGTGATCCGGCGCGCCTTTGACCGCGGCGTCACGCATTTCGACCTGGCCAATAATTACGGGCCGCCATACGGCTCGGCGGAGGAGCATTTCGGCCACATCCTGCGCCGCGATTTCGCAGGCCTGCGCGACGAGCTGGTGATCTCGTCCAAGGCGGGCTGGGACATGTGGCCCGGGCCATACGGGCTCGGCGGCTCGCGCAAATACCTGATCGCCTCGCTCGATCAGAGCCTCGCGCGCATGGGGCTCGACTACGTCGACATCTTCTACTCGCACCGGCCCTCGCCCGACACGCCGCTGGAGGAGACGATCGGCGCGCTCGCCCAAATGGTGCGGCAAGGCAAGGCGCTCTATGTCGGGATTTCCTCCTACTCGCCCGCGCTGACGCGCCAGGCGCATGCGCTGTTGGCGCGCGAAGGCATCCCGCTGCTGATCCATCAGCCATCCTACTCGCTGCTCAACCGCTGGATCGAGCGCGAGCTGCTGGGCACGCTGGACGAGCTCGGCACCGGCTGCATCGCCTTCTCGCCGCTCGCCCAGGGCATGCTGACGACGAAATACTTGCAGGGCGTGCCGGACGACGCGCGCGCCAGCAAGGGATCCTCGTTCGACCGCGAGCTGCTGTCGGACGCCAACCTCGACCGGGTGCGCGCGCTCAACACCATCGCCGCAGCACGCGGCCAGACGCTGGCGCAGATGGCGATCGCCTGGACGCTGCGCGACCGGCGCGTCACCTCGGCGCTGATCGGCGCGCGCAACGTCGCCCAGCTTGATGATTCGCTCGACGCGTTGCGGCATCTCGAGTTCTCGCCGGAGGAGCTGGAGGCGATCGACAGCCACGCGGAGGAGGGCGGCATCGATCTTTGGCGGGAGGTGTCGTCGATGACGTAGCAGAGGAAGGCCAGGAGCGCTGCTCCTGGACCTCGTCACGCGCTCGCGTGCATACGCACGACGGGGCCCGCGGCCCCAGACCCCACTCGTCTGGAGCCTCGGCAGGCTCTTCCTTGCTTGGCGAAGCCATTTAAACCTCTGCCCCGCCCGACGGCCTCGCCGTGTGGCACGGATCAGAATGGATTTTAAAGGCTTCGCCTTTAATGGGGTCCAGGGGCAAAGCCCCTGGCCTTGCCTTTCTTACGTCGCGGGTTTGGTCGCTTCGTCCAGGCGCAGGATGGTGTGGGCGTTGGTGAACGAGGTTGCCAGGGTGTTGATGGCGCCGGTGCGGAGTGCGCCGAGGATGGCGGCGGCCTTGGTGTTTTCCGAGGCGATGGCGATGACGTCCGGGATGCGGCCGAGGTCTTCGCGGGTGAGGCCGATGACGCGGCCTTGCATGCCGGTGTTGGCGGGCCGGCCGTGGATGTCGATGAAGTCGTAGCCCATGGTGTCGCCGATGGTGCCGGAGAGGCGGGCTTCGGCGATTTCCTGCGGCGAGAACCAGCCCATGCGGACCATGTTGCTGTCTTCGGAGAGGTCGCCGATGCCGATCAGGGCGATGTCGGCGCGGCGGGCGCGGTCGAGCGTCAATTTTACGGTGATGTTGCGGTAGAGCTCGGCGCGGGCTTCGGCGTTGATCACCAGGGCCGGGGCGTAGAGGGTTTCGCTTTCGCCGCCGAAGCGGGCGGCGAGGCGGCGGCAGATGTGGTCGGGGTTCATGTATTCGCCGGCGCGCACGGAGCCGCCGATGGCGCAGACGAAGGTGACGCCGGTGCGGGGCGGCATGGCGAGGGCGTCGGCGACGGCGGCGACGTTGCGGCCCATGCCGACCGCGACCACCGAGCCGTTGGTCAGCGATTTCTCCAGGTGGCCGCCGACCATGCGCGCGACTGCGTTGCGTTGCGCGTCCGGATGGCGGTGATCGACGGAGACCAGCAGCCGGCTGATGGCGAAGCGGCTGATGAACTCGCGCTCGAGCTCGGCGCCGACGGAGGAGGGCTGGTGGACCCTGATCTCGACCAGGCCCTCGTCGCGGGCGCGGCGCAGCAGGCGGCTGATCTTGGCGCGCGACATCGAGAAGCGCTGGGCGAGCGTCTCCTGAGTGACGTCCTCGTAATAGTAGAGGGCGGCGATTTCGATCAGGGTCTCGGCACGGGTCTCGCCGCGTTCGGGCAGTCTGCGATCGATGGTCTGCATGGTTGCGTCACTTCGATGGTTGTAGGCGGCGATGGCTGCGCCGCATGTTGCGGCGCACAAACGCGATATCTGCTGCACAATATTTCACTGTCAGCTGCGCAAATGTAAAGGCCGTCAGGCTCCTGGCTCTCATTTGTCGGTTGCGCGAGGTGTCGGCGGCCGTGGAAGCCTCGACTTTGGCCGCTCCGGCCCAAAAGGAAGGCGAGCGATTGATCAGGCTCTTGACGATTGTGCAGGCGGCGGAGCATGGTTCGACCGCTCGCCGGGCCAGTGCTTGCGTCAGGCGGATGAGAGGGCGACGTCAACTCGGACGCAGATCCGGACTTGTCGCGCGAGGGGGATGCAGCCGCATGAACCGGGTGATCAACGATCCGAACCAGGTGACGGAAGACAGCCTTGTCGGCGTTCTGGCGGCGCATCCGGACTTGCTGGCCGCCACCGACCATCCGCGCGTGCTGCGCGCCGCCCGGCGCCCGACGGCACCGCGGGTCGGCGTCGTGACCGGCGGCGGGTCGGGGCATGAGCCGGCATTTCTCGGCTATGTGGGTCCCGGCCTGGTCGATGCGGTCGCGGTCGGCGAGGTGTTCGCCTCGCCCACCGCGAAGAGCTTCCATGCGGCGTTCCGCGAGGCGGATCAGGGCCAGGGCGTGGCCTGCCTGTACGGCAACTATGCCGGCGACAACATGAACGTGAAGATGGCGGCCAAGCTCGCCGCCAAGGACGGCGTGCGCGTCGAGACCGTGATCGCCAATGACGACGTGGCCTCCGCGCCGCCCGAGGAGGCCGGCAAGCGGCGCGGCGTGGCCGGCGAGATCCTGATGTGGAAGGCGGGCGGCGCGCGGGCCGCCGAGGGTGCGGACCTTGAGGGCGTGATCGCGGCGGCGCAGACGGCGATCAACAACACCCGCTCGATCGGCATCGGCCTGTCGGCCTGCACCATCGCGGCGAACGGCAAGCCGAACTTCACCATCGAGACCGGCACCATGGAGGTCGGCATCGGCCATCATGGCGAGCATGGCGTCGCGGTGCTGCCGGTGGCGCCGGCACGCGAGATGGCGGCGATCATGCTGGAGCGGATCCTCGCCGACCTGCCGTTCGACGGCGAGGACGTCGCCGTCCTGATCTCCGGCCTCGGCGCCACGCCGCTGATGGAGCTTTACGTGCTCTACGGGCATGTCGACGCGATGCTGCGGGCGCGCAACATCACGCCGCGGCATCGCCTGGTCGGCAACTACTTCACCTCGCTGGAGATGATGGGCGTGTCGGTGACGCTGACGCGGCTGGACGGCGAGCTCGACCGGCTGCTGCGGGCGCCGGCGCGCTCGATCGGCCTCACCGTGGCCGGCTAAGCGAGATGCAGGACGCCGTCTCGCTGCTTGCGGCCGCGCCGATCACGCTCGACATCGCCCGCGCCGTCGTGCAGGCGCAGGACCATCTGTCCGAGATCGACGCCGCGACTGGCGACGGCGACCACGGGATCAACATGGCCAAGGGTTTTCGGCTGGTGCTGTCCCGGCTCGAAGGCAAGAGCTTCGACCTCGCGCAGGGGTTCGCCACCATCGGCGACACCCTGCTCGGCGACATTGGCGGCTCGATGGGCCCGCTCTATGGCTCGTTCTTCACCGAGATGGCGGACGCGATCCAGGGTCAGGCGGAGCTCGGCCGGGACAAGTTCGTCGTCATGCTGCGCGCCGGCGAGGCTGCCATCATCGACCTTGGCGAGGCGAAGCCGGGCGACAAGACGCTGATCGATGTGCTGACGCCGGCCCGAGCGGCCTACGAGGACGCGGCCGAACGGGGCGAGGACTTCGCCTCCTGCCTTGCGGCACTCACCGGCGCGGCGGCCGAGGGGCTGGAGGCGACACGCGGGATGGTGGCGAAGCTCGGCCGGGCCAGCCGGCTCGGCGAGCGCTCGCGCGGGGTGCTGGATGCCGGCGCCGCCTCCTGCGACCTCATTCTTCGCACGCTGGCGGACGGCCTCGCCCAGCGCCTCACGACCTGATCCAGGAGCGCCCCATGGACACCATGACCACCAACCCGACGACGCCCGCCGCCAGCCTGCCGGCCAAGATGATGGCGGTGGTCGCCTACGAACCCGGCGATTACCGGCTGGAGCAGGTCGACGTGCCGCGCGCCGGGCCGGACGACATCATCATCGAGGTCGAGGCGTGCGGCATCTGCGCGAGCGACATCAAGACGTTTCAGGGCGCGCCGTCGTTCTGGGGCGATAACAAGGGCCAGCCGCGCTATGTCAAGGCACCGATGATCCCGGGCCACGAGTTCCTGGGACGCGCCGTCGAGGTCGGCGCCAACGTCGCTGCGGCCGGCGTCTACAAGGTCGGCGACCGGCTGATCTCGGAGCAGATCGTGCCTTGCGAGCACTGCCGCTACTGCAAGCGCGGCGAGTACTGGATGTGCGAGAAGCACGACGTTTACGGGTTCCAGAACAACGTCAACGGCGGCATGGCGAAGTATATGCGCTTTCCGAAGGAGAGCCGCACGCATCGGGTGCCGGACAGCATCCCGATGGAGCGCGCGGTGCTCGTCGAGCCGTATGCGTGCTCGGTGCATGCGGTCAATCGCGGGCTGATCCAGCTCGACGACGTGGTGGTGCTGTCGGGCGCAGGGCCGCTCGGGCTTGGCATGGTGGGGGCGGCGCGGCTGAAGAACCCGTCGACGCTGATCGTGCTCGACGGCAAGGAGGATCGCCTGGAGCTCGCCCGCAAGTTTGGCGCCGACATCGTGATGAACCCGTTCAAGGAGGACGTCGTCAGCAAGGTGAAGGCGCTCACCGACGGCTATGGCTGCGACGTCTACATCGAGGCGACCGGGCACGAGGCGAGCGTGACCCAGGGGCTGAACATGATCCGCAAGCTCGGCCGCTTCGTCGAGTTCTCGGTGTTCGGCCATGAGGTGACGGCGGACTGGTCGATCATCAGCGACCGCAAGCAGCTCGACCTCTACGGCGCGCATCTTGGCCCGTACTGCTACCCGCTGACGATTGCGGCGATCGGCGATGGCCGGCTGCCGACCGAGGGCGTGGTCACGCACAAGCTGCCGCTGTCGGAGTTCAAGCACGGCTTCGAGCTGATGAAGAAGGGCGAGGGCTCGATCAAGATCGTGCTGATACCGGAATAACGGCGGGACAGCCGGTAAGCCGTCATGATGGACAACCTGAAGCTTACGCGCCGGTCCGCCATCGCCTGCAGTGCGGGCGTGGTCCTGCTCGCGGCGATGGCGCTCGACACCAGGGTGGTGAAGATCGGCTCGGCGGCGGACGTCCAGGCGGCATTGTTCTCGCCCGAGACGTATGGCCGGGCGGAGTTTCCGAAGGTGCAGGCTTTGATCCAGAGCCGCGCCGTAGACGCCGCGACGCTGGCGGCGGCCATCGGCAAGGATCAGGCGGCCGCCGAGACGCGGTATGGCGTGCCGTCCGATGCGGGGGCCGAAATGGCGGTGAAGTTCGCCGGCAAGGTGGGCGCCGGGGACTCGGGCGTCTACGCCGTCGCCGTGCCGGGCATGCCCGGCAGCGTGCAGATCACGGTGCAGACCGGGCCGGCGATCACCGGGACCGATTTGCGCGACGGCACGGGCACGATCGCGTTCGGGCAGTTCAGCAATCAGATCGACTACCAGAACGCGGGCTCGGCGCTCAACAAGGAGATGAAGCGGCAGGTTCTGGCCAAGGCCGACACGGCGAACCTGACCGGCAGGACGATCAGCGTGGTCGGCGTGTTCCAGTTGACCGACCCCGCCAACTGGGTCGTGACGCCCGCGATGCTGAGCGTTCAATGACCGAGGCGCTCGACATCGCCGCGAGCGCCGCGCTCGACATCGCCGCGAGCGCCGCGCTCGACATCGCCGCGCCGGCCGGCGAGGTGGTGCTGTCGGCGCGCGACATCGCCAAGGTCTATGGCAGCACGCATGCGCTGAAGGGCGTGAACTTCGACATTCATCGCGGCAAGGTTACGACGCTGTTCGGCGAGAACGGCGCGGGCAAGTCCACGCTGATGAAGATCCTGTCGGGCGTGGTCGCGCCGAGCTCGGGCGAGATCGACCTTGACGGCCGTAGAGTCACATTTTCGACGACGGTGGAGGCGCGCGACCACGGGATTTCGATCATCCACCAGGAGCTGAGCCTGGCGCCGAACCTCAGCGTGCGCGACAACATCTTCCTCGGCCGGGAGATCCGACACGCGACCGGCGTCGACTTCGCCGAGGAGGCGCGGCAGACCGCGGCGCTGATGACCGAGCTCGAGGAGGACATCGAGCCGGGCACACTGGTCGAGGATCTGCGGCTTGGGCAGCAGCAGATCGTCGAGATCGCGCGCGCGCTCTCGGTCGATGCGCGCATCCTGATCATGGACGAGCCGACCTCGGCGCTGAGCGCGACCGAGGTCGAGGTGCTGTTCCGGGTGATCCGCGAGCTCACCGGCCGCGGCGTCTCCATCGTCTACATCTCGCATCATCTCGAGGAGGCGTTGCAGATCACCGACTATGCCGTGGTGCTGCGCGACGGCGCGATCACCGCGACCGCGGAGGCGAAGGACATCGACCTGCAATGGATCGTCCACAACATGGTGGGTGATCATTTCGACCGCGGCTCGCCGCCGTCCGGCTACGAGTTCGGCCGCGTGGCCTTGTCAGTGCGCGACATCTGCGTCGCCGACGCCGCGGACAACCTGGTGGTTGATCACCTGTCGCTCGACGTGCGGGCCGGCGAGATCGTCTGCATCTACGGGCTGATGGGCGCGGGACGTACCGAGCTGCTGGAGGCGGTCGCCGGGCGGGTGCCGATGCTGAGCGGCGAGGTGTTCCTCGAGGGGCAGCCGCTCGCCGGGCTCAGCATCGCCGGGCGCATCGCCAAGGGACTGGTGCTGGTGCCGGAGGATCGCCAGCGCGACGGGCTGGTACAGACGATGTCGGTCGGGCAGAACCTGTCGCTGGCCAATATCGGTGCGTTCACGAGACGGTTTCTCACCTCCCGTCCGCGCGAGCGGGCGCTGGTGGAGGCATCGATCCGCAACGTGCACATCAAGACGGCGGGCGGCGCCATACCGATCGGCGCGCTCTCCGGCGGCAACCAGCAGAAGGTCGTGATCGGCAAGATGCTGGCGACCAACCCCCGAATGATCCTGCTCGACGAGCCGAGCCGCGGCATCGACATCGGCGCCAAGGCGGAGGTGTTCCGCCTGCTTGGCGAAAAGGCGGCGCAGGGGCTCGCCGTCGTGTTCTCGACCTCCGAGGTGCAGGAGTGTCTGAGCATTGCGCACCGCATCGTCGTCATGCGCCGCGGCAAGATCTCCGCCGAGTTCGGCCCTGACGTGCCGAAGGAAGAGATCATGGCCGCGTCCGGCGAAGCCGTCGTCAGCTGACAACCAACAGGCAGACCTCCGAGATGACAAACATCGGCCTGTCTAGCACGCCTGCGGGCGCCCGCGCACCGAGGCGCGGCATCGAGCTCGGCCGGCTGCTGCTCGAGGGGCGGGCGTTCTTCGCGCTGATCGTCATCATCGCGGTGTTCTCGCTGCTGTCGCCCTACTACTTCTCGATCGGCAACTTCCTGACCATGGCGTCGCACGTCGCCATTTTCGGCATCCTTGCGGTCGGCATGCTGCTCGTCATCCTCAATGGCGGCATCGACCTCTCGGTGGGCTCGACGCTCGGGCTGTGCGGGGTCATCGCCGGCTTCCTGATGCAGGGCGTGACGTTTGCCGCACTCGGCGTCACGCTGTATCCGCCGGTTTGGGTCGTCGTCGTGCTGACCTGCGCGCTGGGCGGGTTCGTCGGCCTGGTCAACGGCGTGCTGGTGGCGCGCTTCAAGGTGCCGGCGTTCGTCGCCACGCTGGGCGTGATGTATGTGGCGCGGGGCGTGGCGCTGCTGATCACCAACGGCCTGACCTATAACAATCTCGGCGGCAGCGCCGCACTCGGCAATACCGGCTTCAATTGGCTCGGCTTCAACCGCCTGCTCGGCGTGCCGATCGGCGTCGTCGTGCTCGCCGTCATCGCCGTCGCCGGCAACGTCGTGCTGAGCCGCACGGCCTTCGGGCGATGGCTCTATGCGTCGGGCGGCAACGAGCGCGCCGCCGAGCTGTCCGGCGTTCCGGTCAAGAGCGTGCAGGTCTCTGTCTACGTTCTGTCCGGCGTCTGTGCGGCCGTCGCCGGCCTCATCCTGTCGTCGCAGCTGACCTCGGCCGGGCCGACGGCGGGCGTCTCCTACGAGCTGACGGCGATCGCCGCTGTCGTCATTGGCGGCGCGGCGCTGACCGGCGGCCGCGGCAACGTGCGCGGCACGCTGCTCGGCGCCTTTGTCATCGGGTTTCTGTCGGACGGGCTGGTGATCATCGGCATCTCGTCCTACTGGCAGACCGTGTTCACGGGCGCGGTGATCGTGCTCGCGGTGTTGCTGAACGCCGTCCAATACGGCCGCCGGGCCAAGCGGCCGAGTGCGGCCGTTGCAGCCAAGTAGTCCTTTTTTGAAAAGGACCAAAAAACTTTTGTCCGATTGGGTCAGTGGCAAACGGATGAAAGTTTTTTGCTTCTTTTTTCAAAAAAGAAGCTCTTTTCTGTCTTTGTAGTTTAGGGAAAAAACGATGTCCAAGAAGATAGCGCTTCTCGCCTTCACCGCCCTCGCGTTCGCGGGCCTGACCAGGCCGGCCGCGGCCGCCGGCGGCCTCATCTCGATTGTGGTGAACGACCCGTCCAATCCTTACTGGCTGACCGAGGGCAAGGTGGCGTCGGCCGAGGCGGAGAAGCTCGGCTACACGGCGACGGTCGGCGCCTCCAAGGGCGACACGAACACCGAGGCCAACCTGATCGACACCGCGATCACCAACCACTCGGTCGCGATCATTCTCGACCCGGCGAACGCGAGCGGCTCGGTCGGTGCGGTCAAGCGAGCGATTGCGGCGAATATCCCGGTGTTCCTGGTCAATGCCGAGATCAACCAGGCGGGCCTGGCGAAGGCGCAGCTGGTCTCCAACAACGCGCAAGGGGCGGCGCTCGGGGCGCAGCAATGGGTGAAAGATGTCGGCCAGAAGGGCAATTATGTCGAGCTGCTCGGCTCGCCGTCGGACAATAATGCGGCGACGCGCTCGAACGGCTACACGACGGTGCTGAGCCAATATGCCGGCCTTGTGAAGGTTGGCTCGCAGGTCGCCAACTGGGACCGCACGCAGGGGCACGACAAGATGCAGAACCTGCTGCAGGCGCATCCCGACATCATCGGCGTGATCAGCGGCAATGACGAGATGGCGCTCGGCGCGATTGCCGCGCTGAAGGAGGCCGGTAAGCTGGCGAGCATCAAGGTCGGCGGCTTTGACGGCTCGCCGGACGCGATCGCCGCGATCAAGTCGGGCGAGCTGCAATACACCGTGCTGCAGCCGGTCGCGATCTTCTCGAAAAAGGCGGTCGACGAGGCCGACAGCTTCCTCAAGACCGGCAAGACGGGTGTGGCCAAGGAGAAGCAGCTGTTCAACTGCATCCTGATCACCAAGGCGACGACGGCGCGCTACACCGCGCCGTTCACGCTTGGCAAGTAAAACTGCAACCACAGGCGTCGCGTCGACCCTGACGGTCGGCGCGGCGCCGCCGAGGCCACCATGACCCATCTCTGCGACGAGGCTGAGGGTTTCGCAGCCGCTGCGATCGACGGTTTCTGCGACGTGCATGCCCGCCTGGTGCGGCGCGTTCCGGGCGGCGTCGTTCGGGCGACGGCGGTGCCGGCCGGCAAGGTCGCGGTGGTGGTGGGCGGCGGCGGCGGCCACTACCCGGCCTTCGCCGGCTATGTCGGGCCCGGCATGGCGGATGCGGCGGTGACCGGCGACGTGTTCGCCTCGCCCGCCGCCCGCGCCGTCCGCGACGTGGCAATGCGCGCGAATCAGGGCGGCGGCATTCTGCTCGCCTTTGGCAACTATGCGGGCGACGTTCTGAACTTCGGCCTTGCCGCCGACCGCTTGCGCAGCGAGGGGGTCGACGTGCGGGTGCTCGCCGTCGCCGACGACGTTGCGAGCGCGGCGCCGGATGAGCGCGGCAAGCGGCGCGGGGTGGCCGGCAACGTGACCGTTTTCAAGATCGCCGGCGCTGCGGCCGAGGCGGGCTGCACGATCGACCAGGTCGAGGCGCTCGCGCGGCGCACCGACGCGCGCACGCGCTCGCTCGGGGTCGCATTTGGCGGCTGCACCTTGCCGGGGGCGGCGGCGCCGCTGTTCAGCGTGCCGGCCGGGCGCGTCGCCATCGGCCTCGGCGTGCATGGCGAGCCGGGGATCGACGAGGCGGCGATGCCGTCGGCCGCTGCGCTCGGCTCGATGCTGGTCGAGCGGCTGCTGGGCGAGGCGCCGGAACGTCCCGGGATGCGCGTCGCGGCGCTGCTCAACGGGCTCGGCAGCACCAAGCACGAGGAGCTGTTCGTGCTGTGGACGAGCGTGGCGGCGAGGCTGCGGGCGGCCGGGCTCACCCTGGTCTCGCCGCTGGTCGGCGAGTTCATGACGAGCCTCGACATGGCCGGCTGCTCGCTCACCCTGACCTGGCTCGACGACGAGCTCGAGCCGCTGTGGCTCGCCGCCTGCGACACCGTGGCGCTGCGCGTCGGCGAAGCCGGCAGCGCGCTCCCTGCCCCGCTGCGCGACGACGACGCCGTGCAGCGGACGAGCTGGCCGGCGGCGGAGGCCGCGTCGCAGGCGGCGGGGCGCGCCATTGCCGACGGGTTCGCCGGGCTCGCGTCGGCGCTGCTGGCGGCCGAGGCCGAGCTCGGCCGGATCGACGCCGAGGCCGGCGACGGCGACCATGGACAGGGCATGGCGCGTGGCTCGTCCTCGGCGGCCGCGGCGGCGGGTGATGCGGCCGGCGCCGGCGCCGGCGCGGCGAGCGTGCTGGCTGCGGCCGCCGACGCCTGGGCGGATCGGGCCGGCGGAACCTCGGGCGCGATCTGGGGGCTGGGCTTGCGGGCGGCGAGCGGCGAGCTGGACGATCGGGCGGAGGTCACCGCCGAGCAGGTCGCGCTCGCCGCGAGCCGCTCGCTGAGCCAGGTCATGGCGCGAGGCGGCGCCAAGCCCGGCGACAAGACGCTGGTCGACGCCTTCGCGCCCTTCGCCGAGACGTTGACGCGCTCGGTTGCGAGCGGCGCGACGCTGGCGGCGGCGTGGCGCGCCGCCGCCGCGGCCGCCGAGCACGCCGCGAACGCCACTGCGAGCCTGGTGCCGCGGCTCGGCCGCGCCCGTCCGCTGGCCGAGCGCAGCCGCGGCCACCGCGACGCGGGCGCGGTGTCGTTCGCGCTGGCAGCCGCAACCATTCTGCACCTGCTGGAGGCACATCATGACTGACGAGAAGCTGCGCATCGTGATTGGCTGCGACGAGGCCGGCACCCGCTTCCGCGACGCCCTGTCGGCCGATCTGCGCAAGCATCCGGGCGTCTCCGAGGTCTTCGACGTCGGCGTGGTGGCCGACGACACCACCGCCTACCCGCATATCGCCGTGCGGGCGGGACGGATGGTGGCGGAGGGCCAGGCGGACCGCGCGCTGCTGATCTGCGGCACCGGGCTGGGCGTGGCGATCAGCGCCAACAAGGTGCCGGGGATCCGTGCCGTCACCGCGCACGACATGTACTCGGTGCAGCGCGCGATCCTCAGCAACAACGCGCAGGTGTTGTGCCTTGGCGAACGGGTGATTGGGCTGGAGCTGGCGCGCGTGCTGGTCGGCGAGTGGCTGAAGCATCGCTTCGATCCGGCCTCCTCCTCGGCGCCGAAGGTCGCGGCGATCCACAGCTACGAGACGCCGGCCGCAACGCCTGCATGAGCCGGCCGCGGCGGCGCCGGCTGATCGGCACCAGCCTCAAGATGTATATGGGGCTGGCGCAGACCCGGGCCTGGGTGGAGGGGCTGGCCGCCATCGTCCGCGGCGGCGAGTACGACGCAGTCGACCAGTTCGTCATCCCGAACGCGCTCTCGCTGTCCGACTGCCACGCGGCGCTGCGTGGGACGGGGGTGGCGCTCGGCGCGCAGAATCTGTTCTGGGAGGATGCCGGCCCCTACACCGGCGAGGTGTCGGCGCCGATGCTGGTCGAGGCGCATTGCCGCTACGTCGAGATCGGCCATACCGAGCGGCGGCGGATGTTCGGCGAGACCGACGAGACGATCGCGCGCAAGATGGCCGCCGCCGTCCGGGCCGGGCTGATCCCGCTGCTCTGCGTCGGCGAGCGGGAGCCCGGATCGCCCGCTGCCGCGGTGCGCGCCTGCCTGCGCCAGGTCGAGGCCGCGAGCGCCGGGCTTGCCGGCACGCCGCCGCTGGTCGTTGCCTACGAGCCGGTCTGGGCGATCGGCGCCGCCCGGCCGGCCGAGCCCGACCACATCGTCGCCGTGGCCGAAGGCCTGCAGGCGGTGCTCGGCGAGCAGCCGGACTTTCGGCTGATCTATGGCGGCAGCGCCGGCCCCGGGACTGCTGGCGCGCCTTGGCGCGGCGGTGGACGGCCTGTTTCTCGGCCGCTTCGTGCATGACGTGAGCAAGCTGAAGTTGATACTTGAGGAAGCGAAGGAAGAGGTCCTTTTTTGAAAAAAAGGACCAAAAAACTTTTGTCCGATTGGGTTCACGCCTAACGGATAAAAGTTTTTTGCTTCTTTTTTTCAAAAAAGAAGCGCTTTCTTCCTGAGCCGGTAAACCGCGACCGAGCCAACCCAGCTGACCACAAATAGAACGATGATCAGCACGCCGACGCTGCCGAAATGATCATTCAGCGCGCCGATGCCGTTCCAGAAGCGGCCGTGCAGGGCGAGGTGGTCGGCGATCAGGCCGAGCGTCTCGACGCCGCCGACGAGCAGGGCGACGAGGATCGAGACCGCGGTGATCGTCATGTTGTAATACAGCTTGCGCATCGGCTTGACGAAGGCCCAGCCATAGGTGCCGAGCATCAGGATGCCGTCGGTGGTGTCGACCAATGACATGCCGGCGGTAAACAGGGCGGGGAACACCAGGATCGACCAGACGGGCAGGCCGCTGGTCGCCTGCGCCGCCGACAGGCCGAGCAAACCAACCTCTGTCGCGGTGTCGAAGCCGAGGCCGAACAGCAGGCCGAGCGGGTACATGTGCCAGGAGCGGCCGATCACGTTGAACAGCGGCCGGCACAGCCGCGCAACGAGGCCGCCGCCGCGCAGCAGGTGGTCGAGATCCTCCTCGGTGGAGTGATCCCCGGCTTGAGAGTCGGCGCGTAGGCGCTGGACGCGCGCCCAGACGCTGCGCAGCACGGCCAGGTTCATCAGCGCGATGGCGAACAGGAAGGCGGCGGAGACCAGGGTGCCGAGCACGCCGCCGACCGCGCGCACCGCCTCGAACTGAACCTTGAAGCGCGCCGCCGTCGCGGCGATGGCGACCGAGGCGAGGATCACGACGGTGGAGTGGCCGAGCGAGAAGAAGAAGCCGACCGCGACCGGCCGCTGGCCCTCCTGCATCAGCTTGCGCGTCACGTTGTCGATGGCGGCGATGTGGTCGGCGTCGACGGCGTGGCGCAGACCAAAGCCATAGGCCAATGCGGCGGTGCCGAGCAGCACCGGGTGGGAGCGGAGCGCGAGCAGCGCCCAGAGCCAGGCGGCGAGATTGGCGACGACGAGCACGGCGTAGATCGCGAAGATGCGGCCGCGGAGGCCGGCGGATCCGGCGACGACGGTGCGAAGCAGGCTGACCGGCATCGCTCAGGACCCTGTTCTGGCCAGCATCAGCGCCGCCGGCGCGTCGGCACGCAACCGCAGCGCTGGGACGGACTTTGGTTCGGGATGAACGAATCTGATTTGCAGCGCTTCGTCGAGGCCCAGGCGCCGGTGATCGAGACGGTGCGGCGCGAGCTCGCCGGCGGCAGCAAGCGGACGCATTGGATGTGGTTCATCTTCCCGCAACTGCGTGGACTGGGCCGCAGTTCGACGGCGCAGCATTTTGGCCTGGCGGGGCAGGCGGAGGCGCGCGCGTATCTCGCCGATCCCGTGCTCGGCGCCAGGCTGGTTGACTGCACGAGGCTGGTGAACCACGTCGAGAATAGGACCGCGCTGCAAATCTTCGGGAGCCCCGACGACATGAAGTTCCGCTCCTCGATGACGCTGTTCGCAACGATCGAGCCTGAACCATTCGGCGTGGCGCTGCGCCAATACTACGCGGGTCAGCCCGACCCCAAGACCCTGGAGCTGCTTGATGCCGCTTGATCACGCCGGGCCGATCGCGTGGGACAACAGCTACGCGCAGCTGCCGGCCGGCTTGCACGCCCGCGTGGCGCCGACGCCGGTCGCGGCACCCCGGATCATTCGCGTCAACGGCCGAGCTGGCGACATTGCTGGGTCTTGACGCCCGGGCGCTGGACGCTTCGCTGCTGTCGGGCAACCGCCTGCCTGAGGGGCACGGAGACGATCGCTCAGGCCTATTCGGGCCATCAGTTCGGCCATTTCTCGCCGAGCCTCGGCGACGGGCGGGCGGTCCTGCTCGGCGAGATCGTCCGGCCACGGATGGCCGGCGCTACGACGTCCAGCTCAAGGGCTCGGGGCTGACCCCGTTCTCGGCGCGGCGGTGACGGTCGCAGCGGCACTGGGCCCGGTGCTGCGCGAGTATCTGCTCGGCGAGGCCCATGCACGCGCTCGGCATTCCGACCACGCGCGCCTTGGGCCGCGGTGAGCACCGGCCAGCCGGTCTATCGCGAGACGGTGCTCCCGGGCGCGGTGCTGACCCGGGTCGCGGCGAGCCCACATCCGCGTCGGCACCTTCCAGTTCGCCGCCCAACCTGGCGCCGGTGGGCGGCCCGGACGCGGTGCGCCAGCTCGCCGACTACACGATCGCCCGCCACTACCCGGAACTCGCCGGCGACTATCGCGGCCTGCTCGATGCGGGTGGTCGCCCGCCAGGCCGAGCTGATCGCGCGCTGGCTGCTGGTCGGCTTCATCCACGGCGTGATGAACACCGACAACATGGCGGTCTCCGGCGAGACCATCGATTACGGGCCCTGCGCCTTCATGGACGCCTACGACCCGGCCACCGTGTTCAGCTCGATCGACCAGGCTGGGCGCTACGCCTATGGCCGCCAGCCGCAGATGGCGGCGTGGAACCTGGCGCGGCTGGCCGAGGCGCTGCTGCCGCTGCTGGGCTCAAGCCAGGAGGTGGCGCTCGCGTCGGCGAACGAGGCGATCGACGGCTTTGCGCAGCTGTTCGTGCCGGCCTATCGGCGCGGTCTGCACCGCAAGCTCGGGCTGCAGACGGAGCAGGAGGGCGACGTGGAGCTGGCGGAGGAGCTGCTGCGCCACATGCAGGAGGGCGAGGCCGACTGGACCCTGACCTTCCGCCACCTCGCCGACGCGGCAGAGGGCGAGGCGGCGCCGGTCCGCGCCCTGTTCAGCCCGGGCGCCGCGTTTGACGGCTGGGCCGAGCGCTGGCAGGCGCGGCTGGCGCTGGAGCCGGGCACGCCGGGGCAGCGCGCGCAGACCATGCGCGGGCTCAACCCGCTGTATATTCCTCGCAACCACCTGGTGGGACGCCCGCCCTCACGGCCGCCACCCGGACCGGCGACTTCGGGCCGTTCGAGGCGCTGCTCGGCGTCATCGTCCAGCCCTACGAGCAACGCTCCGGGCTCGAGCGGTTTGCCCTGCCGCCGCTGCCGGAGGAGCGCATCCAGGCGACGTTCTGCGGCACCTGATGGCGCCTTCAGCCTTCGCCGTTCGCCTCGGACAGCCGCTCCCAGCGGTCGATTTCGGCCAGCAGGCCGGTCAGCTTGTCGCGCATCAGGCGCAAGGCTGTCGGGCCGACCGGCAGATGCAGCGGCGGATCGTCCAGGGCGATGGTCTCGGCCACCACCCGGCCGAGCGCGGCCGGGTCGCCCCAGCGGAAGGGCGGCCGCCGGGCCGGATCGAACACCGGGTCGTACTCGGCGAAGCGGCGGTCCGAGCGCGACAGCGAGCGGTCGCCCCAATCGCTGCGGAACACCCCGGGCTGCACCGTCGTCACCCGGATGCCGAACGGCGCCACCTCCTGGCTCAGCGCGTCGCCGAGCCCGGTCAGGGCGAACTTGCTGGCGTTGTAGGCGCCGAGCCCGGCGAAGGCGACGGTGCCGCCCATCGAGGATATGTTGACGATGTGGCCGGTTCGGCGGGCACGCATTGCCGGCAGCACCGCCCGGATTAGCGCGGCCGGGGCGAACAGGTTGACCTCGAGCTGCCGGCGCAGCTCGTCAAGCGTGAGCTCCTCCACCACCCCCTGATGGCCGTAGCCGGCATTGTTGACCAGCACGTCGATGGGGCCGTGCTCGGCCTCGAGCGAGCGCACGAGCGGGGCGATGGCCGCGGTGTCGGTGACGTCGAGCAGCCGGGCGAACGCGCGTCCGGGCGCGAGCTGCTCGAAGGTTTGGCGCGCCGGCTCCTGGCGGACGGTGCCGATGACGCGGTGGCCGGCGGCCAGCGTCGCCTCGGCGATGGCGCGGCCGAGGCCGCTCGACACGCCGGTGATCAGGATCGTCTTCGTCATGGCCGTCTCCCGCTTGCCTGCGGGCAGACATGCGGCCGGGCGCTTGCCTCGATAAGCGATATGATCCGGGATGAACTGGTGCGTGGATCGGGACAATGGCGGAAACCGGGTTGCGCGAGCTCGAGGCGGTGCTGGCGGTGGCGCGGCTGGGGAGCTTTCGTCGGGCGGCGCTGTCGGTCGGGATGTCTCCAACGGCGCTGAGCCACGCGGTGGCGGCGCTGGAGGCGCGGCTCGGCATCCGGCTGTTCCATCGCACGACGCGCAGCGTGGCGCTGTCGGAGGCCGGGGCACGCTTCGTCGCCCGGGTCGGGCCGGCGCTGGGCGCCATCGCCGACGCCGTTTCGGAGGCGGCGGAGGCGCAGGCCATGCCATCCGGCACGCTGCGGATCAACGCCTCTACGGCGTCGCTGCGCTTCGTGATGCCGGCGATCGCCGCGTTCCTCGCCGCCCATCCGGCGGTGCGGCTCGACCTGATGGCGGAGGATCGCCTCGTCGACATCGTGGCGGACGGCTTTGACGCCGGCATCCGGCTGGCCGAGATGGTGCCGCAGGACATGGTGGCGGTGGCGTGCAGCGCCGACATCGGCTTCGCTGTGGTCGGAACGGCGGGCTACCTGGCGGAGCACGGCGAGCCACGGGTGCCGGCCGACCTTGCCGGCCATCGTTGCGTTCGCCGGCGCCTGGCCAACGGGGCGCTCTACGCCTGGGAGTTCGAGCGCGACGGCGCGGAGGCGGCGGTCGCGGTCGACGGCCCGCTCACCGCCGACAACGAGGCGGCGATGCTCGCCGCCGCCCTAACCGGGCTTGGGCTTGCCTACCTGCGCAGCTGGACCGTCGAGGACGACCTCGCCGCGGGGCGGCTGCGCCAGGTGCTGGCCGAGTGGACGCCGCCGCATCCGGGGTTCCGGCTCTATTATCCCGGCCGCCGCCACGTCTCGGCCGGGCTGCGGGCGCTGAGCGGTTTCCTGCGCGAGGGGCGGTGAGGCTCAGGAGCCTGGGGCGGCCGGACCTTGCGTCTCGGCTTTCTTCTGGGCTTGCTTGAAGAGGGCGTAGGCGCGCATGCGGCGGCGATCCTTGTGCCAGGCGGAGGTGCCTTCGTAGCGCGCGAAGGCGGGAACCTTCTGGCGGGCGGCGGGCCGGCGAGGCGGCGCGGGTGTCTTGGTGTCGCTCATACGACGTCATCCCTGAGTGATCCCCGTCTTCTGACCATCAGCTCCCGCCAGCGCAAGGCGGCGGCAAAATTTGATCCCTGCCGGTTGAACCGGAGCCTTGGGCGCCGGCTTAGCTGGCGGTGTCGAGAAGAGGACCTGCCATCATGCTGAGCGACCCGCTGACCCTCTACAAGCAACCCCCGTTCGAGCCGCAGCCGCAAGATTTTCCGGGCTCGTCGCGGCAGATGTCGCCCGAGCCCGACCATGGCGAGACCAGCTACGAGGGCCGTGGCCGGCTGGCCGGGCGCCGGGCGCTGATCACCGGCGGGGATTCCGGCATCGGCCGGGCGGTCGCGATCGCCTTCGCCCGCGAGGGTGCGGACGTCGCGATCTCCTATCTCGACGAGCACGAGGACGCGCAGCAGGTGCAGGGCTGGGTCGAAAAGGCCGGCCGGCGCTCGCTGCTGCTGCCCGGCGACATCGCCGATCCCAGCCACTGCCGCCGGCTTGTCGGGCAGGCCGCGGACGCCTTCGGCGGCCTCGACATCCTGGTCAACAATGCCGCCTACCAGAAGACCAGGCAGTCGCTCGACGAGATCTCCGAGGTGGAGTGGGACCGCACCTTCCAGGTCAACGTCAGCTCGATGTTCTACATCACCAAGGCGGCGGTGCCGCACATGCCGCCGGGATCGAGCATCATCAACAGCTCATCGGTCAACGCCAAACACCCGATGCCGAGCCTGCTGGCCTACTCGGCGACCAAGGCGGCGATCGCCAACATGACGCTGGGGCTGGCGCAGATGCTTGCCGAGAAGGGGATACGCTGCAACGCGGTGCTGCCCGGGCCGATCTGGACGCCGTTCATCGTCACCGGCATGGAGCCCGGCAGCCAGGCGGGCTTCGGCAGCCAGGTGCCCTACAAGCGGCCGGGCCAGCCGGTGGAGCTGGCGCCCTCCTACGTCATGCTAGCCTCGACGGAGAGCAGCTACACCTCCGGCGCGCTGGTAACCGTGGCCGGCGGCATGCCGATCTACTAGCCGTTTGCCGGGAGGGGTCGGTCAATGTCGAGTGACGAGAGCAGGGTTCTTTTTTGAAAAAAAGAACCAAAAAACTTTTGTTCGCGCTGTCGCGGTGCTTACGGCGCAGTTCGCGGTGAGGCGCGAACACTGAATGGATTTTAAAGGCTTCGCCTTTAATCGGGTCCAGGGGCAAAGCCCCTGGCCTTGCTAGCCGCCGTTCTTGAGGTCGCCCTGTCCAAGGTAGAGGCTGACCACAGCGCTGGCTCGTGAGAAATTAGTTCCACCGTCAAGGGTAGTGGCTTTCGTACCGCGTGCTGGGGAAAGCCCTTGGTGCTGGCGTTTTGGCGATTTCTTCTGAAGACTAACCCGCTAAGCAGCCCTCGCAACGACGAGGTCACGATGACGCGAGGCGTTCGACTTTCGCTGATGGGCGCCACTGGACTGGGGCTGATGCTGCAGGTGCTGCCCGCGCGGGCCGCCAACGATGCGACGTTGGCGCGCATCGAGACGGAGATCGCCGGGTTGCAGGCGGAGCTGAAGCACGTGAAGCGCAGCCTGGCGGCGCGCGACCAGGAGGTGCGGCGCGCCCAAGCTCGGGCCGCCCAAGCTCGGGCCGCCCAAGCTCAGGCCGCCCAAGCTCAGGCCCCCCAAGCTCGGGCCGGCCAGGGCCAGGCGGCGGCGCCACAGAGCACGGCCGCCGCGGTGCCGTTCTACGCCGGCAAGAACCGGGTCGGCTATCCGAGCCGGAGCCCGCTGGCGCCGCAGGTGGCGCCGCCCGGCGGACCGTACGAGCCGCGCGAGAATGGCGGGCCGACGAACGGCGCCGGGATCGCCGTCCTGCCGGCGATCCCGCCCGGCTACGCGCTGGTGCCGGCCCAGCCGGGCTCGACGCCGGGCACCGTCGTGCTGGCGCAGCAGGAGACGCTGCCGAGCGGCAAGCCGCTGCCGCCCGGCACCTTCCTGCTCGGCCCGGTCGAGGTTTCGCTTGGCGGCTTCATCGATGCGGCGAGCATCTATCGCACCCGCAACGAAGTCACCGACATCGCCGGCAACTTCAACAATGGCATCCCTCTGCCCTATCAGCAGACCTACCACGAGGGCGAGTTTCGCGAGAGCGCGCGGACCAGCCGTTTCACGCTGCTCGCCCAGGCCGACGTGAACCCCGAGACCCATGTCGCCGCCTATTACGAGACCGACTTCCAGGGCGGCTCGCCGACGGCCAACTCGGTGGAGACCAACAGCTACACGCTGCGCCTGCGGCACGCTTACGCGACGCTCGAGGAGGATCGCTGGGGCCTGCAGGTGCTGGCCGGCCAGACCTTTTCGCTGGCGACGCTGAACAAGCATGGCATCATCCCGCGCCAGGAGGACACGCCGCTCGGCATCGACGCGCAGTACGTGGTCGGGTTCAATTGGACTCGCCAGGTGCAGTTCCGCATCGCCAAGAGCTTCGACGCCGAGAGATACTGGCTCGCGGTCTCCGCCGAGGAGCCGCAGGCGGCGTACTACACCGGGCCGAACGGGCTGGCTCCGACCTCGACCGGAACCGTCAACATCACCAACCCGGGCGTCGGCGCGCTCGCCTCGACGGTCAACTATTCGGACGACATCGCGCCTGACGTCATCGTCAAGGCGGCGGCCGACCAGGGATTTGGCCACTTTGAAGCCTACGGCTTGCTGCGCTTCCTGCACGACCGGGTGAGCCATCTCGGCAGCGGCGACAGCAACACGGTGGCCGCCGGCGGCGGCGGCGCGGCGGCGGTGCTGCGGCTGGTGCCGCATATCCTGGATTTCCGCGCCAGCGCGCTCGCCGGCGACGGCATTGGCCGCTACGGCTCGGCGATGCTGCCGGACGCGGTGGTGGGGCGGGACGGCGCGCCCGACCCGCTGCCCGAGGTGGAGGCGCTGCTCGGCCTCGAATATCACCTGACGCCCATGATCGACGTCTTCGCCTATGGCGGCACCGAGCAGATCGGCCGTCGCGACTTCACCGTCGCCGGCAAGGGCTACGGCTACGGCAGCCTGCTCTACAACAATGCCGGCTGCGAGACCGAGCTTGCCGCGGCGGCGACCTGCGTTGCCAACACCAAGGGCGTGACGGAGGGCACGATCGGCGCCTTCTGGCGGCCGATCATGGGGCCCTATGGCGCGGTGCAGCTCGGCGCGCAGTATGAGTATCTGCACCGCTCGATCTTCGAAGGCCGCGGCGGCACGCCGTCGACGGACAACAACGTCGTGCTGTTCGACGTGCGATACTTTCCGTTCGGCAGCTAGCTGGCGAGAAGGAAGGCCAGAGGCTCTGCCTCTGGACACCGTCACGCGCCAGCGTGCATTCGCACGATGGGGCCTGAGGCCCCAGGCCCCCATTCGTTGGAGTTTACACGGGCTCTTTCTTGCTTGGCGAAGCCAGTCATTCCTGCTTCCCCTTGCCACCGTCCGAGCCATGTAGCACCGACCAGAAATGGATTTTAAAGGCTTCGCCTTTAATGGGGTCCAGGGGCAAAGCCCCTGGCCTTCCTGTCTCCGCCGATCAGGGCGGGCCGAGTTGTGACAGTGCGACCGGGCTGAGGCCGAGGCTGACCAGCACGCCGCCGGCACGGGGCGCGTAGTCGTCGCTGTCGGGGGCGGCGAACTCGGGGTTGCCGTAGATCGGGTGGAGGTCGCGCAGCGGCGACGGCCGCGGGACGGACGCGCCCGGTTCGGCGAAGTAGACGTTGTCGGTGATCAGCGGGTGGCCGCCGGTGATGGCGTCGTACAGGTGCTTGGGCCGGCCTGACCAGAGGACGACGTTATGCTGCACGACGTTGTCGATCATGCGGTTGCTCGGGTGGGTGTCGGCCGGGGCGGCCTGGAACAGCATCGCGCTCTGCGCCGCATGACCGAGATCGAGAATGTTGGCTTCGACGCGGTTGGCGCTGCCGCCATGGACCTGCACGCCGATGGCGCCGAAGCGGCGCAGGATGTTGCCGCTCACCAGGGCGCCGCTGGTGGAGTCGTCCAGGTAGATGCCGACGGTGTGGGCGGCGGGCGGGCCGCTGCCGTCGACCAGGTTGTCGGCGATGACCATGCGGGTGTCGCGCTGGCTGCGGCCGAGGACGTAGATCGCGCCGCTGTCGGTGGCGTCGAGGTCGACGTCGCGCAGGACGTTCCGGCGGACGATGTTGCCGGTGTTGACGGTGTCGCGGTTCCAGTTCAGCACGCCGATGCCCATGCCCTGGGTGCGGGCGACGAGGTTGCGGGTGATCAGGTTGTCGTTGGCGCCGTGCAGGAAGATGCCGCCGCCGGTGGTGTCGTGCGCGGCGACGTCGGTGATCGTGTTGCTGTCGAAATTGTTGCCGCTGCTGGCGTCCTTCGCCTCGATGCCGCTCGACGCGACCTGCGCGATGCGGCTGCGGGTGATGCTGTTGGCGGCCGAGGCCGAGAGCACGATGCCGGCGCCGACGTGACCGATGTCGAGCCCGGTCAGACTGTGGTTGCCGCCATGGACGATCAGCACGGCGGCGCCGGTGGCGCCGCTCAGGCCGACATCCTCGAGGCGCACGCCGTGCGCGCCGTCGAGGCGGAGCAGGACCGGCAGCCGGCCGCCGCCATCTAGCACCGCGCCGCGGGGGCAGGCGATCAGCGAGACGCCGTCATCGCGCGCGTCCAGCACGAGGGTGGCGGCGAGATGCTGCACGCCGGGGTCGAGGATGACCACGCGCTGCCCAGCTTGCTGCCCAGCTTGCCGAGCGCTTTGGCGCATCAGCTGCTGGGCGCGGGCGAGGCTTGCGAGCGGCGCGGCGGCGCTGCCGTCGGCGTGGTCATTGCCGCCGGGCGCGACGTGCAGGCCCGGTGCGCAGGCGACCAGCGCCAGCAAGGCGAGGGCGAACCAACGAGGCCTCTGCCCGCTCACGCGGCGGGGATCCAGGGGCCTGCCGGGCGGCGGCGCGGCGCTGCTGCGGCGGGCCTGTCTTGCGGCGCGGCGGCCGGCGTCGGCCAGATCGAGACGGCGAACAGCATGATCGTCATCAGCGTCGGCGTCGTGCCGATCGCGTCGGTGTCCGAGATGCTCGAGATCAGCACGGCGACGAGCACGTAGAGCACGATCGGCACCGGCCGGGTGCAGCATTTGAAGACCAGGTAGCCGAGCAGGCCGACCAGCGGCAGGGTGCCGACCACGCCGAGGGAGAGCAGGTTCTGCAGATACATATTGTGCGCGTTGTCGACCATCAGGCCGTTTGAGAAGCCGACATGGCTGCCGAGTACGACCTTCTCCGAGTTGTAGCCGTAGCCGAAGATCGGGCTGAGGCAGATCTGCTGCCAGGCGAAATCCCAGATCTGCAGGCGGCCGTTGCCGGTGTAGATCTCGGTCGGGTCGCCCGAGCGGCTGAAGCTTGCGCTCAGCGCCGCCGGGATGCTCGGGAACACCTGCAGCAGCAGCACGGCGCTGACGCAGGCGAGGCTGGCGCCGATCACCAGCTTGTTGGAGCGTGAGGCGAACACCAGCGCGATGCCGATGATCGTGGCGATCTCGGTGGTTCGGGCATCGCTCTTGAGCAAAGTGAGGAAGGCGAAGCCGCCGAGCACGAGCGCTGCGACGGCGCCGCAACGTTTCTCGTACCACAGCACGAACATGACGCCGACGCCGAGCGCGCAGATGGCGCCGAGGTTGGTCGCCTGGCCGGCCAGGCCGCACATCCGCATCATGATGCCCGAGTTGGTGAAGGCGGCCGAGACGCCGAGCTCCGGGTCGGCGAAGAAGACGACCCAGCCGATGAGGTTGAACAGCGTGAGCGAGAGGCCGACCGTCCAGAGGATCTGCGAGGCCGACAGCCGCGTCACCAGGGCGAACGAAAAGGCGAACAGGCAGAGCAGCGCCAGCGCGCAGCCGAAGCTGTAGCCGGCGGCGGGCGAATACAGGCTCGAGATCAGCGCGACGGCGATGTAGACGAGCCACAGGGCGCTGCCCGGCCGGCGCAGCAGCGCGCGCGCCGAGGGCAGGTGCGGCGCGCCGATGACGCCGGCGCCCATCCAGATCAGGAACTTGAGCGCGCTCTGCCAGTCGCCCGAGATGTCGCCGGCCTCGCGGACGCGGAACTGCGCGTTGATCAGGAACACCAGCGCTGCGAAGTAGATCATGATCGCCGTCGGCGAGCCGCAGGCGGCGGCCAGCACGAGCCAGGCGGCCAGCCCCCCGGCGACCAGCCCGAGCGGGATCAGCGGCGCCCAGGGCAGGCTGTCGGCCATCAGCACGGAGCCGGCGACGATCGCGGCGGCGGCGAGCAGGACGGGGATGATGATCCGCGCGTCGCGCCAGGAGCGGGAGCGGATCACGTCTGCAGCCCCAAGGCCGGCTGAAGCGGCGGCGGCATGATGGGCTTACGGCCGCGCAGCAGCCGGCGGCGCAGCGGCTGCTCGACGGCGGCATGGCACAGCGCGCTGCAGCCGATCACCGCCAGCGCCACGGCGCCGGCCGCGAGCAACGAGGCGAGCGAGGCGGGCAGTGACGGCGCGCGGCGGGCGAGCAGGCCGCGCAGCGTTCCGGCGAGATGGCCGAACTTGCCGTGCAGGAGGTAGATCGAATACGACCAGCGGCCGAGCCGGACCGGCACGACGCTGCCGAGCGCTTTGCCCAGCGCGCCCCGCCGTTGCGCCAGCGTGATGATCAGCAGGACGAACAGCGCGACGACCGCAAGGTCGAGCCCCGGCCGGGACAGCGCTGCCAGCAACAGCGCCGCAACGGCGAGTGCCGCCGGCCCGCTCCAGGCGACGGCCCGGGTGAGCGCGAGCCAGGCCGCGCAGCGGAACGCCAGCAGGCCGAGCGAGAACTCCGCCAGGCAGCGCAGCAGCGGCGCCGGCGTCGCCGCGCTGTAGAGGTCAAGCGGGCCGGATCGGGCCTGGCCGGGCAAGCCGAACGAGCCGGATGAGCGGGCCAGGATCGCGAGCGTGACTGCGGCGAGCAGCCCGGTCAGCCAGGCATCGCGGCGGGAGGACAGCACGGTGAGGCCGAGCAGCAGCGGAAACAGCAGGTAGGCGCACCACTCCGTGCTGACCGACCAGGCGGCGCCCTCCAGGCTGCCGGCCATGCCCCAGCTCTGCACCATCAGCAGGTTCAGCACGAGCTGGCCGAGGAGCGGCTCGCCGCCCGGGTGGCCGGGCCGCGCCAGCAGCAGCGCCGCGCTCTCCAGCGTCACCAGGGCATAGAGCGGGTAGATGCGGGCGATGCGCGACAGCAGGAAGGCGGCATGGCGCCGCGGCGTGCAGCGCTCGAAGCGGGAGCTGGCCTGCGCGTAGGCCAGCACGAAGCCGCTGAGGACGAAGAACAGGTCGACCCACAGGTAGCCTCTGGCGAGCACGCCGCCGGCGGGAGCGCCGGGCGAGGCTGACGGGACGAGATGGTAGAGCATCACCAGCACCGCGGCGATGCCGCGCAGGCCGGTGAAGCTGCGGATCTCACCCGATCCCAGCGAGAGCGTGGCGCGCGCTGGCCTTGCGTGACGGGACGGCATCCCACGACGAGCCTCCTTGCGTCGCCGACAGGCCGGCTGCATCGGCTCAGCCTACCGCAGCGCAACGCGGCGCTCGCGGTCTCACAAGGGGTAATCAGTCTCGGCGCGATCCGATCGCGGCCGCGATACCGATGCGCCGGCGGCCGCCGCGGGCGGCGTGCTAGGATTACAGGCTTGGAGTGCGATCTCTTGCAGGACACCAGCTCGTCGACGCATCCAACGCCGAGCGTGACGCCGGCCAAGCTGGGCGCGAAGGTCGGCCGGCGCGCCGGCGCGGGGGCGATACCGAGCCTGACCGGCATTCGTGGCGTCGCCGCGTTCTACGTGTTCCTGACCCACGCGCAGGTCGTGCTTGCGACCTACCTCGCGGCGCCGGCCATTAACGATAACGGCTTTCTGTATAACGGCTTTCGCGGCGTCGACCTGTTCTTCGTGCTGTCCGGGTTCATCCTGATGCACGTGCACGAAACCGACTTCGTGACGTTTCATCGTGAGCAGATCTGGAGCTTCTACGTCCTGCGCTTCTTCCGGGTGTATCCGCTCAACGCGCTGATCCTGCTCGCGCTCGTGCCGCTGGTCCTGGCCGCACCCGGCTTTGTCGATTGGACGCGGTTCGCCCATGGCGTGCCGATCCGCTACCACGAGCACGACTTCTCCGCCGCGGGCTTCGCCCAGTCGCTGCTGCTCGCGCAGTGCTGGTCGGTGATCAAGCCTGGGCAGTGGAACGGCCCGGCCTGGAGCCTGTCGGCCGAGGTGTTCGGCTACGCGTCTTTCCCGCTGCTCGCCTGGGTCGCCGTCCGCTGCCGCTCGGCCGGGCTTGCGGCGGCGGCCGCGGCGGCCAGCCTGCTGGCGCTGATCGTGGCGATCTATGTCTGCCACCATGCGGCCGACAACCCGACCGCCGGCTTCGGGCTGGTGCGCATGGGCGGCTGCTTTGTCGCCGGCATCGCGCTGCAGCGCTGCTATCGCGGCTGGCAGGGCGGCGCCGGCCTCGCCAGCGCCCTCACCGTGCTGAGCGTCGGCTGGATCGTGCTGTGCCTGCTGTGGCGACCGCTCAACGTGTTTGTCCTGCTCGGCTTCGGCGGCGTCATCCTCGGCCTCGCCTATCGCCGTGGCCCGGTGAACGCCGCGCTGGAGAGCCCGCTCGCGCTGTTCCTCGGCCGCATCTCGTTCTCGTTCTACGTCGTGCACTACATCCCGCTGCGGCTGTCGCTGTGGCTATTCGAGACGCGCCTGCACGACACGCCGCTCTGGCTGCGCGTCGGCTGCCTCGTGGTGCTGCTCGGCCTCTGCGTCGGCGCCGCGACGGCGCTGCAGCGCTGGTTCGAGGTGCCATGCCAACGCCTCGCGCGGTGGGTGCTCAGGGCGGGATCTTTGCGCGAGGATCGAGGAAGGAAGAGCAGGGGCTTTGCCCCTGCACCCCATTAAAGGCGGAGCCTTTAAAATCCACTTGTTGGTGTTTCGTCAGGCAGTGCCTTTGCGGCGAGGCGACGCGTTTCAGGGCTTCGCCAATGGAGAGAGCCGCGCAGGTACCCCAACGGATTGGGGGTCTGGGGCCTCAGGCCCCAGCAGGTCTAGGGCGGAGCCCTGGCCTTTCTTCCTCCGCGCCCCGCCGCCGCGCGGATGCGCGCCGCAGCAGCTGCCAGCTTTGGCGCAGCGGGGCGACGTAGCATCCAACGACCGTCGCGTAGGCCTCGCTCTGCCCGTCCGGCAGGCCAAGTCGGTAGCTGCCATGCGGCTCGGGCACCAGGAAGGTGCCGCACAGCCGGTCCCACAGCGTCAGGATACTGCCGAAATTGCGGTCCCAGTGCTGGACCTCGCTGCTGTGGTGGATCTGATGGTGCGCCGGGCTGAACACCACGCGCTCGAAGCGGCCGAGCCGCAGGTCGATATGCGAATGCCGCAGCGGCGCGAACAGCAGCATGTTGATCGCCGCATACAAGATCGTCGCGGGCACGATCAGAGCGGCGGCGTTGCTGCCGGTGAGCCAGGCCTGCACGCCGACGACGCTGCCGAGCAGCAGGCCCTCGGCGGCGATGCCGGTGAGCTCGTCGAGCGGATGCAGACGCCGGGTGGTGGCAGGGATCAGCGTCTCCGGCGCGTGATGCACCTTATGGAATTCCCACAGCAGCGGGATCTTATGCTGCAGGTAGTGGGTGCCGAACGAGGCGGCGTCACGCGCGGCGACGCCGGCCAACAGGAACACGGCGTCGACGCACAGGCCCGGGTGCAGCAGGCGGCCGCCATGCACCGCCCCAAGCAGCATCGCCACGAGGCCGGCGACGCCGATCGTCAGGGCCACGACGAACTGGAACACCAGCAGCTGGAACAGCCGATGCGTGAGCAGGAGCGCCAGATCAAGGCGGGTCCAGCGGCTGCGCAGCAGCTGGCCCGGCAGCAGGTAGCGGCGCAGTCCGGCGATGGTCGGCCGCTGGTGCGAGATTGTACAGGCGCGGCGATAGTGCCAGACGGCGCCGAGCAGCGCCCAGAGATGCACGACGACGAAGCCTGTCGTTCCGGTGACGATCAGACGGCTGGCGAGAAGAGGTGCGTTCATGGCGGCGGCAGCCTAGCGAAGGCCGAACGCGACGCCAGCGAGCATACGGGTGGTGGGAGGGACGGATAAACTAGTCGCGGCGAGGGGATGGCGGCGCGCTCACCTGCGCCGCCGCGACCCTTTGCCGGATTGTCGGGGCCTCTACCTGGCGGCGGCGCCCGTCGAACTCAGCCCCGTACCGCGCGCGGCGAGCGCCGGGTGGGCTTGCGGGAACACGGCGATCATGTCCGCCAGCGCCGGCTCTGCCGACGGGGCTGGCGGCGCCGGATCGACGATCGGCGCGTCGCGGCTGACCTGGCCGAGGGAGACGCTCTGGTTGAGGGCCCAGATCGCCGCCTGGGTGCGGTTGTTGACGTTGATCTTTCGCAGCAGCCCCTTGATGTGGACCTTCACCGTTGCCTCGGCGATGTCGAGCCGGCGCGCGATCAGCTTGTTGGCGCAGCCCTCGACGAGGCATTGCAGGATCTGCGTCTCGCGCTCCGATAGGCCGAGGTTGCGCGTCGGGCTGGGCGGCTTGCGCTCGCGCGCGCCGGCCGCCTCGGCGGCGCCAAAGACGCTTGCGCAGGCGGCGAGCGGCGCCGGCGGCGCCGGCGGCAGGCGCGCCGCCGCGGGGGCGGAGGCCGCGGGGGCGGGTGACGAGGCCTCGGACCTGGCATCGGTCTGATCCACACTCTGCGACCGCAGCCGGGCGAAGACCTGCGAGGCGATGCCGAGCGGCAGCACGTGCTGGCCATGCATCACGACGTCCAGCGTCGCGATGAGCTTCTCGCCGGAGATGTCCTTCAGCACCACGCCGTCGACGCCGCACAGCACGGCGGCGACCAGGTCCTCGGCCGAGCAGGAGGGCATCAGCAGCACGGTCTTGGTGACCGGATCGCGGCGGCGTATTGCCTCGATCGCCATCAGCTGCGTCTCGATGCCGCGTTGCGGGTCCAGACTGCAAATCAGCATGTCGATGGTGGTGGTCGGACCGGCATCGATCTCGGCCAGGGCGTCATGGATGTTCGCGGCTGCGACAACAACGTTGAAGCGCGAGGCGTGCAGGATGGTGGTCACGCCTTCGCGAAACAGACGGCAGGTGTCGACGATGACCAGTGCGTGCCGCTGGGCTGCGGCCCGCCCACCGGCGCCCACCATGTCGATCGCCTTAGCACCTTGATCCATTCTGCAACTCCACAACGATCCGCCTGTTCGCCGTGGATCGACAATGATGTTTGCGCATCTCGGACGACCACCAACCTCGGGTTGCGAGAAGCGTTTCAGTTTCGCACTTAAGGTTCGGCTATTCACAACTGTCTCCGAAAATAGCCGCGGTGTCGGTAGGGTGAGGCCTGTGCAGCCAAACCGCAGGTTGCATACCTAAACCTGGGTTAAGAAAGCCGATACACTATCCTATTGTAATGATGCGGTTCTGTAACAGGGTTGCAACCTTGGTCCCTTGCCGCCGCGCGACGCCGTTGCTGCGCGGCGCATCGCCCGGCGACCTGGCGATCGTGTATCCAGCGTCGGGTTAATCCATAAGCGCCACGCTACCTTTGCAAACCTGCAGGCGCCGGGACCATCTGAGCAAGACTGCGCGGTGGCCCTGCGACGCCACGCTGTCGTTGCGGCAACGCCCGAAACCCGATCGGGTTAGGACTGTTGGCCGCTAGCTGCGACGCGACCCGCGTCCTTACCATACGAGCATAGTCAGGAGCGGAGAAAGCGATGCAAGTCGGCAGATGGGGCAACAGCCTTGCCGTCAGGTTGCCGGCCTCGGTCGTGGAAATGCTGGCGCTGCGCGAAGGCGACGAGATCGTCATCGAGATCGCCGGCGAGCGCGAGTTCCACATTGCGGTCGACCAGAGTCGCGGCCTGGCGCTGCGGCGGCTCAAGCGGCTGAACTGGGCGCTGCCGCCGGGCTTTGTGTTCAGCCGCGACAACGATGACGTCCTTGCCGAGGGCTGAGGCCTTCCTTGACACCAGCGTGCTGCTCTACGCCACCGTGGCCTGCGACAGACGTTGCCCTGCCGCAACGGACGCGCTGGCTGCGGGCGGCATTACCAGCGTTCAGGTGCTGAGCGAATTTACCGTTATCGCGCGCCGGCTGGGCCGCAGCTGGCCGGACGTGCACGAGGCGCTGTCGATCTTCAAGATCCTTTGCCCGAAGCCTCTGGCGATCCGCCTGTCCACCTATGAGGTCGCGCTCGAGCTGATGCAGCAGGAGGCGCTGTCGCTCACCGACGCGCTGGTGGCCGCCTCAGCGCTGGCGGCAGGCTGCTCGCGGCTGCTGTCGGGCATGAGCACGGACGGACGGGTGTTGGGCGAGCAGCTGACGATCTGCAATCCGTTCGGAACGGCGATCGAGAGGGGTGCTTTGCGGCCCTAGGAAGGCCAGGGCTTTGCCCTTGGACCCCGTTAAAGGCGGAGCCTTTGAAATCGTTTAATAGGCCTTTTGGAAGAACACGCCGAGTGCCGTCTGGACGATGATCCGCAGGTCGAACAGCAGCGACCAGCGCTCGATATAGGCGAGGTCGAACTCCACCCGCTTCTGCATCTTGTCGAGCGTGTCGGTCTCGCCGCGCAGGCCGTTCACCTGCGCCCAGCCGGTGATGCCGGGCTGCACCCGGTGGCGGCCGAGATAGTCATCGATCTGGGCGGCGTACTGCACGTTATGCGCGATGGCGTGCGGGCGAGGGCCGACAAGTGACATCTCGCCGCGCAGCACGTTGAACAGTTGCGGCAGCTCGTCGAGGCTCGAGCGGCGCAGCAGCCGGCCAACCCGCGTCACCCGCGGATCACGCCGCCGGGCCTGCGCCACCGTGCCGTCGGCGCCCTCGGGCCGGTCGGCCATGGAGCGGAACTTGAACACGGTGATCGGCTTGTTGTTGAAGCCCAGCCGCTGCTGACGGAACAGCGCCGGGCCAGGGCTGTCGAGCCGCACCAGAGCGGCGATCGCCAGCATCACCGGCGACAGCGCGGCCAGCGCCAGGCTGCCGAGAACCAGGTCCTCGATCCGCTTGGCGACGACGTGCCAGCCGGGCAGCGGGCGGCGCGAGACGACCAGCGTCGGGTTGCCGAGCACCAGCTCCGCGCCGCCCGCCGCGGTTGGCGGCAGCCCGTCCGGCAGCACCGGGCAGAGGCGCACCGTCGTCGGCAGGGCGGCAAGCCGGCGCAGCACCTCGGGCAGCGCCGGCGTGCCCGGCCAGGAGGTGGTGACCAGCACGTCGTCGATACGGAACAGCTGCGACAGGGCGACCAGGTCGCTGATCGAGGAGGCGCGCGCATCGTCCGCCCCATCCGCCGGCGCGAACACGCCGAGCAGCCGCATCTCGCCGGCTTGCGCGCCCTGCAGCCGGCGGGCCAGCACCCGCCCTGCCCCGTCCAGGTCGACGATCGCGACGATGCGCGACAGCCGGCCGCGCCGGCGCCAGCTCGCCAGCCGCTCCGCCGCCGCCAGCCGCACCGCTGCGAAGCCGACGAGGGCGAGCGCGAACCACGCCGTGCCCCACAGCCGGGCGATGTCGTCGGTCTTGCGGAACAGCCACGCCGCGACGAGCAGGCCGACGCTGGCCAGCGACCAACAGCGCAGCACGGCCACCAGCTGCGCCGGCAGGCTGCCGGCGAGCGGGTCGCTGCCGCGGCGCAGGCTGATCATGATCAGCAGCGCCAGCACTGTGGCCAGCAGCACGTGCGGCGGCGGCGCGACCGGCCCATAGCGCAGCAGGAACGCGATCGCGGCGGCGAGCACGATCACCGCTCCGTCGGCCAGGATCAGCAGGCCGGCGAACAGGCGCAGCGGGTCGAGCGAGGAGGACAGCGCGCGTGCATCCGCCTGCGCCTCCTGCCACGCGCCGCCGCGATGCGGCCGTGGCCGGGACCGCGGCGTCGGCGTGTTGGGCGGCAGGCCCGCCGGGCGCGGACGGGCCGGGCTTGCCGAGGCCAGGCTGCCGCGCCCGGCCGACGGGGGCAGCACGGTGCCGGGCGGCGTCGTCATCCTGCCTTGACCACCTGGGCGGCCGACCGTCCGGCGGCTCGCGCCGTCAGCGCGCCGCGCATCACCTTCTCGACCGCGCGCTCGAGGCGCTCGGCGAAGCCCTGCGGGTTCATCGGCAGCACCCGCATGCGCGCCGCGCCGCGCATGGTGTCCAGCGCCGCCGGCGGCCGCGCCATGACGACGCTCAAGGCCCGCTCGAGCCCGTCCGGCGCGGCGCCGTCATAGCCGATGCCGCTCAGCCCGTCGCGCAGCAGCCGTCCGGCGGCGCGGCAGCCGACGTCGAACAGCACCACCAGGCCGCTCGCCATCGCCTCGGCCAGCACCTCCGACTCCCTCGCCACCGTCTCACCGGTTGGCCGCCGCGACGGCACGGCCCCGATCAGCACGCCCGCCTCCCCATAGAGCCGCGCCAGCTCGGCCGGGCTCGGCAGGCCGGCGAAGCGCTGACGCAGGTTCCCCGGCAGCGACTGCGCCCGCAAAACCTCGCGCAGGTCGCCATCGCCGACCCAGACCAGCTCGAGCGAGCGCTGCGGGTGGCGGTCGGCCCAGCGCACGGCGCTGTAGAGGATGTGCAGCCCGTCGCCATCCGGCGTCAGCGCCCCGCGCACGATCATCCGGTGCGCCGCCGCACCGACGCGCGTCGGCGCCACGGCGAGAAAGGCGGCGATGTCGAACGGTCCCGGCACGGCAAACACCGTCTCGCCGGAGCCGCGCCGGGCCGCCGCATCGGCCGCGACGGCGTCGCTGCCGGCCAGCACGCCGTCGGCAAGCCGCAGCGCCAGCCGGCGCAGCAGGCGCCAGGCGGGGATCGGCTCGTCGACCCGGACGAGCAGCCGGCTGTCCCGCCGCCGCAGGCGTCGCAGCAGCGCCGGGACGACGCCGTCCGAGCTGCCGATCACCGTCAGCTCGAGCGGCGCCCGCGCCTGCGACGGCGGAACGCCGCCGGATGGGGCGGCGGCGGGCAGGCCGTCATCGGGCCGCTTGGCCATGCCGCGGATCGCCTTGAGACTTGGCATGAGGCACTCCTCGCCTGCCGGGCGCATCGCTCTGTCGCGTCATCGAGCGCGCCCGCGCGACTGAGTATGACTACCACGGGCCGGCCGGCCGGCCGTGCGCTGCACTGGCATTACTCCGAAAAGCACAGCGGCGCGCGGCGGCCCCGCTGCGCCGGCGAACGACCGGCACGCAGGCGACCGTCCGCTGCACGCACGCGACCGTACGCTAGCGAAACGACATAGCCGGAGGGATTACCACGTCGGGCGCTGTCGCGGCGATGGATCGACATGACGGGCAGCACCACTTCTGAACCCGACCGTAACCTTATGCGCCCTGCGACCCGCCGGCCGCAATCGCGATGATGCGTGCCGCGGCCCAGGGATGCGGCGGCGACGGAGGGATCCGCGCCGCCGCCGCGAGGGCCAACGCTGGTTGTCTCGGGAGAACGGTTTCATGGCGAGCTTCATCGAACAGGACCTGACGGGCGCGCGAGGCTCGGCGCCGGCTCGCGGCGGGCTGGTGCTGGTCACCGGCGGCGGCGGCTTCATCGGCGGACACCTCGTCGCCGACCTGCAGCGCGCCGGCCACACCGTGCGCGCGGTCGACCGCAAGCCGCTGAGCGAGTGGTATCAGGTGATCGACGGCGTCGAGAGCCAGCAGGCCGACGTCTCGGACGCTGCGACATGCCACATGGTCACCAAAGGCGCAGAGCAGGTCTACAACCTCGCCGCCGACATGGGCGGCATGGGGTTCATCGAGACGCACAAGGCCGAGTGCATGCTCTCGGTGCTGATCAACACCAACATGCTGGTCGCGGCGCGCGACGCCGGCGTCGGCCGCTACTTCTTCAGCTCGTCCGCCTGCGTCTACGCCGCCGACAAGCAAACCGACGCGGCGGTGACCGCCTTGTGCGAGGCGGACGCCTACCCGGCTATGCCGGAGGACGGCTACGGCTGGGAAAAGCTGTTCAGCGAGCGCATGTGCCGCCACTTCGCCGAGGATTACGGCATGGTGACGCGGGTCGCGCGCTATCATAACGTCTACGGACCGAACGGCACGTATGAGGGCGGCCGCGAAAAGGCGCCGTCGGCGATCTGCCGCAAGGTGATCGAGGCGAAGCTGTCCGGCCGGCACGAGATCGACGTCTGGGGCGACGGCGAGCAGACGCGCTCCTTCATGTATATCGACGATTGCGTGAAGGGCACCCAGATGCTGCTCGGCAGCGACGTCGCGGTGCCGATCAATGTCGGCTCCAGCGAGCTCGTCTCGATCAACCAGCTGGTCGACATCGTCGAGGAGATCGCCGGCATCCGGGTCAAGCGCGAGTACAAGCTCGATGCTCCCAAGGGCGTGCGCGGCCGCAATTCCGACAACACGCTGGTGCAGGAGCTGCTCGGCTGGCAGCCCTCGATCACGCTGCGCGACGGCATGGAGCGCACCTACCGCTGGATCCACGACGCGATGACCGCCGGCCGTGCCCGACCGCCGCACCAAACCGGGCGGCTCGAGGCCACGCTCGCCGCGGAGTAGGCCGATGCTGGAGCGGGCGAACGTGCTGGGCGTGGGCGTCAGCGCCGTCAATATGGGGCGCGCGACCACGGTCGTGCAGTCGTGGATCGATCGTCGCGAGCGCAGCTATGTCTGCGTGAGCGGCGTGCATGGCGTGATGGAGAGCCGCCGCTGCGCCACCCTGCGGGCGATCCATAATGATGCCGGAATGGTGCTGCCCGACGGCATGCCGCTCGTGTGGCTGCTCAAGCTGGCCGGCTTTCGCGACGCCGACCGGGTGTGCGGCCCGGAGTTCATGCCGCGGCTGATCGCGGAGTCCGTCGCGCGCGGCGACCGCCACTACTTCTACGGCGGCTCGGAGGCCGCGCTCGTGGCGCTGCAGGACCGGCTGCGCGAGAGCACGCCGGGGGTCAACATCGTCGGCGCCTACTCGCCCCCCTATCGCGCGCTGAGCGGCGAGGAGGAGGCGGCGGTCGTCGCCGCGATCAACGCCGCCAGGCCGGACGTGGTGTGGGTGGGGCTGAGCACGCCCAAGCAGGAGCGCTGGATGGCGGCGACTCGCGCCAGGCTGGAGGCGCCGGCGCTGATCGGCGTCGGCGCGGCGTTCGACATGCAGGCCGGGCTGATCGCGCGCGCGCCGCTGTTCCTGCGGCGCACCGGGTTCGAATGGACATACCGGCTGTGCAAGGAGCCGCGGCGGCTGTGGAAGCGGTATTTGTCCAGCAACCCGCTCTTCGTGCTGCTGATCGCGCTGCAGAAGCTGCGGCTGCATAACCCGGCGATGGTCGGCAGCCAGACTGGCGCACGGGAAGTGGAAGCTTAGCGAAGGCCAGGGGCTTTGCCCCTGGACCCCATTAAAGGCGGAGCCTTTAAAATCCGTTTTTCATTCATGTCCCACGGCGAGGTCGATGCGGGACGATTGTTTGACTGGCCACGCCAAGCAAGGAAGAGCGTTCAGAATCCTACCAGTCGGGGTCTGGGGCCTCGCGGCCCCAGCGGCGGGTTCCCGTCGCACGCGTGCGACGGGGCCGGTCCAGGGCAGAGCCCTGGCCTTCCTTACTCTTCGAAACCCTTAACATAGCGCTCGGCGCAGACAGCCGGGCTGTAGGTGCGCCGCACTCGCGCGGCCTCCGCGGTGCTGGGCCGGGCGCCGGTGCGCAGCATTTCGGCCATGTGCGACGCCCAGGCGGCCGGGTTTTCCGGCTCGCCGACCAGGCGGGCGAGGCCGAGGGTCACCTCCGGCAGCGCCGTCCGGTCGGTGGTCAGCACCGGCAGGCCGAAGCCCAGCGCCTCGACCGGCGGCATGCCGAAGCCTTCGAACAGCGAGGGAAAGGCGAACAGCGCGGCGTGACGATACCAGCGTCCGAGCGCCGCGTCGTCGAGGTAGCCGGTGAGGATCACGCGTTCGCAGAGGCCGAGCTCGTCGATCAGGCCGCGCAACCCGACCTGCACGCCGCCGACGCCGTGCAGGCCGCTCTGGTCCTGGCCGCAGAGCACCAGCCGGACCTCGCGGTCGCGGCGCGTCAGCTCGGCGAAGCCGCGGATCAGGGTCGCCAGGTTCTTGTGCGCGTACTGCGCCGCGACCGAGAGGATGTAGGGGGCGTCGAGCGGCGACGCTTCGCCGGGGGTGCTCTGCCCGAAGCGCGACCATGAGATCGGGTTGGGCGCCACCACGAGCTTGGCTGCGACCTTGTCGCCGAACACGCGCAGGACGTCGCGCCGGACGAAGTCCGAGATCACGAAGACGCGCTCGGCGCGACGGACGGCGAAGTGCTGGGAGGCGGCGAGCCAGGCGCGCTTGCGGGCGGAGAAGTAGGCCGGGAAGTGGCGGTATTGCAGGTCGTGCAGCACGATGCCGGTGCGGCCGAGGCGCGTGGGCGTGAGCGGCGGCAGGTAGTAGTTCGGGAACAGGATCGCGTCGGCGCTCAGCGCGCCGTCGAGGCAGGCGCGCTGCTCGGCGAGGAAGCGTGGTCCGCGCCCGCCGACCTCTTGCAGCCGCAGCCGCGCCGCCGCCTCGACCTCGTGACGGAAGCCGGCATCGAGGCGGCCGGCGGCGCTGCACAGCACGGTGGTGGTGACCGGCAGGTCGGCCATGCCGCGCAGCAGGTTGTAGAGCATCTGCTCGGCGCCGCCGACGCGGCCGGCGAGGACGAAATGCGCCGCCACGAGCAGGTGGAGCGGCGCGACGTCGAGCGGGCGGTCGGGCGGCGTCATGTCCATCTCGGCAGATTAGCCCCCTGAGCGGGCGCGAGGGCGGGCGCAACGGTATGATGCCGCTTCGGCGTGCGCCGCGAGGCACGGCTCGGCGCCCAGGCTGGATGGCTAGCCTGAATAGTCGTCACGCAGCGCAGCCGGCGTCGATAGGCTAAGCTATCCGTCCGCTGCTCGTTGTGGCCGATCGTGAGAGGTGTCGCCATGATCGAGGATCTCGACCAGCTTGCCGATGGCCAGGCGCTGCAGACGGATTTGTGCATTGTCGGCGCCGGCGCTGCCGGGTTGCTGATCGCGCGCGCCTGCATGCACAGCGGCCTGGACGTGGTGCTGCTCGAGAGCGGCGGCCGGGAGGCCGAGGCGAGTGCGGCCGAGCTGTCGAGCGGGATCAGCGATCCGGAGCTGTTTCGCGGGCTGCAGGCCGGCCGGGCGCGCGGCTTCGGCGGCACGACGACGCTGTGGGGCGGGCAGTGCCTGCGGCTCGACCCGATCGATTTCGAGCGGCGCAGCTGGGTGCCGGGCAGCGGCTGGCCGATCGCCGGCGACGAGCTGGCGCCCTGGTATGACGCCGCCGAGCGGGTGCTCGAGATCAGGCCGGACGAGGCGCTGCTGTCGGCCTGGGAGCGCTTCGGGCTGGAACCATTGCTGTTCGACCGGACGGCGCTGCGGCCGGTGCACGGCGTGTTCATCCGCCGGCCCGACCTCGGGCGGCGCTTTCGCGCCCAGATCCAGGCGTCGCGCTCGGTGCGGGTGCTGCTGCACGCGACGGTGCAGCGCCTGGTGACCAATGCCTTCGGCACCCAGATCGACGCGGTCGAGGTCGCCAGCCTGAACGGCCGGCGGGCGCGGGTGCGGGCGCGGCGGGTGGTGCTGTGCGCCGGCGCGATCGAGAATGCGCGGCTGCTGCTGCTGTCGGACGACGCCAACCCGAACGGGCTGGGCAACGAGCATGACCAGCTCGGCCGCTACCTGCAGGACCATCCGTGCGGTCTTGGCGGCGCCGTGCACACCGAGGCGCCGCGGGTGCTGCAGGATCATTACAACATGCTGTATGGCCGCGGCGGCACCCGCTTCCTGCCGAAGATCGCGCTGTCGGAGCGGGCGCAGCGCGAGCAGGGCCTGCTCAACTGCGTCGGCCGCCTGGCTTATGACTACGGCGACGGGTCGGGCACCCGGGCGCTGCTCGACCTGATCGCCACGCTGCGCGCCGGCCGTGGGCTGACCGCGCTTGGCGGCCGGCTTGGGCGCGTCGGCCGCGGCTTGCCGGACATCGCGCAGAGCCTGTGGCGGGTGTATGGGCGCGGCCTGTCGCCGGCGCCGCGGCCAAGCCGTATCCTGCTCGAAGTGTTCAGCGAGCAGACGCCGAATGCCGACAGCCGGGTCACCCTTGCGCCGGACCTCGACGCCTTCGGCCAGCGCCGGGTGAGCGTGGACTGGCGGCTCGACGCGCTGACCGGACGGACGATGGCGGCGTTCACGCGGCTGGTCGGGCGCGAGTTCGCCCGTCTCGGTTTGGGCCGGCTGGAGAGCGAGGCCTGGCTCGAGGCGGCGGAGCTCGACAGCGGACCGCCGCGGCCCAGCGTCGTCGACAGCTTCCATCCGGCCGGCACCACGCGCATGGCGAGCGAGCCGAGCCGGGGCGTGGTCGATGCCGACTGCCAGGTGTTCGGCGTGCACGGACTCTACGTCGCCGGCTCGGCGGTGTTCCCGACCTCGGGCGCGGCCAACCCGACGCTGACCATCACGGCGATGGCGCTGCGGCTGGCCGAACGCCTGCGGCGCGCCTTTGCCGACGACGCGTCACGCCTCGCCCGGCGCCCGCCGCCGGTCGTGCTGGCGGCGCCGGCCGTGCGGCGGACCGCATGAGCACGACGCCGCCGGGAGTGCTGATGTCGGACGTTCGGGCGGCGCCGGCCGCCGCGTGGCCGCGCCTGGCGGCGGTGCTGTCGCGGCCGGCGGTGTTCGGCGGGCTGATGCCGGTGGTGACCATCGGCAACGCGCTGGTGGGCATGGCGCTGCCCAAGCTGATGACGCCATACGCCTTCGGCACCTACTCGCTGGTGGTGACGCTGTTCCAGTACGGGCTGATCTTCGACGTCGGCGCCTCGCAGCTGATCGATCGGACCATCCCGGCGCATCTTGGCCGCGGCGAGACGGCGGCGGCCGAGCGGGTCGGCCAGCAGCTGCTCTGGCTGCGGCTGTTCGTGGCGGCGGCGACGCTGGCGGTGATCGCGCCGACGCTGTTTGCGCTGGCGACGCTCGGCGTGCTGCCGTTCCGGCCCGGACTCGGCCTGCTCTCGGCGTTCGCCGGCATCGCCTACATGGTCGCCCTCGGTCCGGCCTGCATCTACCGGGCGAACTCGGCGCGGCGCAACTACGCGCTGTCCTGCATCGCCTTGTCGGTCGGCCTCGTGGTGGCGCGGCCCGGCGGGTTGCTCGCCGGCGGCATGGCCGGGTGCTTCGCCGCGCTGGCCGTCTGGTACGTCGGCTTTGCGGTGCTGTTCCACGGCAGGATGCCGCCGCGCGCCGCGCTGCGGCCGTCGGCGCGGCAATCCGGCGCCATGCTCGCGCGCGGGCTGCCGTTCTTCGCCACCTCGTTCATCTGGGCGTTCTACGTGACCGGCAATCGCTGGTTCGCCTCCTCGCTGATCCCGCGCGCCTCGTTCGGCGAGTTCGCCTTCGCGGCCAACATCTTCTCCCTGCTGGTCGGCGCGGCCGGCGCGTTCAGCGCGTTCTGGTATCCGCGTCTGTCGGAGAGCATCGCGCGCGGCGGCGCCTATGCGGCGTCCGACCGGCTATGGCGCGACTGCGGCCGCCTGGTCGGCGCCATGGGGCTGCTGATGGCGGTGGGGATCGGGCTTGCCGGGCTGCTGATCGCGCTGATCTACCCGCACTACCGGCTCGGCGTGCCGACCGCGCGGATCATGCTGGTCGGCGTGCCGCCGCTGGTGCTGGCGGCGTGGCTGATGCCGGTATCGCTGTCGAACGGGCACAAGCCCTGGATCGACGGGCTGGTGGTGTTTCCCGCCGCGACCGTGTTGCTGGGCTTTGCCGAGCACTGGCTGTTCGCGCGATACGGCAGCGCCGGCGCCGCCGCGGCCTCCACCGTCAGCGCGCTGCCGCTGGTGGCGATGCAGCTCGGCGTGCTGGCCCATGCCCGCATCCTGCGGCCCGGCCACGCGGCGGCGCTGCTCGCCGTCACCGTCGCGGCGAGTGCCGGGCTTGGCATCCTCGTGCTGCTGGTGGGCGCGTGATGGACGGCATCAAGGTCGCCGTCACCGGCGCGGGCGGCTTCATCGGCGGCCGGCTGGCCCAGATGCTCGAGCAGTCCGGCGCCAGCGTGACGCGCCTCACCCGACGCCAGCGACTCGCCGAGCCCGGCCGCGCGGCCGAGGCGCTGTCCGGCTGCGCGGCACTCGTGCACTGTGCGTTCGACGCCTATGACGAGGCCGCCAATTTGCGCCTGGCCGAGGCGCTCGGCTCGGCCTGCGCGACGGCGGGCATCCGGCTCGTGCATCTCAGCACCGCCGCGGTCTACGAGCCGCTGCCCGACGGCACGCTCACCGAGACGGCGCCGACGGACGCGCCGGGCACCGCCTACAAGACGACGAAGCTGGCGGTCGAGGCGCGGCTGCTCAGCCTGGTGCCGGCCGGGCTGTCGCTGGTTATTCTACAGCCCACGATCGTCTACGGCTCGGCCGGCGGCGCCTGGACCGACGGCCCGGTGCGCGAGCTGCTCACCGGCGAGGTGATGCTGCCCGATGGCGGCCAGGGCCTGTGCAACGCCGTGCATGTCGACGATCTATGCCGCGCCGCCATCGTCGCCTGCACCGCCGTCGTCCCGTCGGGCGAGCGGCTGCTGGTGAGCGGGCCGGCGGCGGTCACCTGGACGCAGTTCCTCGGCGCCTACCAGGCGATGCTCGGGGTGGACGCGCTGCGCCTCGAGCCGGCGGGCCGCTCGGCGCCCGCCGCCATTGCCGCCGCGGCGCCGTCCGGGATCAAGCAGGCGCTGCGGCGGATGGTGCTGAACCGGCTTGGCGCCGCCGGCCGGACGCGGCTCAACTACGCGGTGCAGCGCCTGCGCGGGCGCCGGGTCTACCGCGCCGAGGGCGCCAAGCGGGCGCTCTACGAGGCGCGTTGCACGGTGAGCACCGCCAAGGCGACGACCCTGCTCGGCTGGCGACCCCTGCTGGACCTCGCGGCAGGGATGGCAGCGACGCGCGATTACGTGCAGGCGACGTACAAGCAAGGCAAGGGCTTTCAGCCCTTGACCCGATCAAAGGCGGAGCCTTTGAAATCCATCCCTTAAGCAACGCCACTGACCATTGCGAACCCGGCACGAAGACGGATAGAAGTTTTTTGCTTCTTTTTTTCAAAAAAGAAGCGCTTTCTTCCTACCGTATTAGCCGATTGACAACCTCCGCCATGTCGCTCGCCACCGTCTGGTAACCATAATCGGTGAAATGGATGCCGTCTGAGATATAGACGTGTTCGTTGCCGATCGCGTTCGGGCCGCCGAGCACGGGGTCACCTGCGAGATCGACCAGACCGTCGGCGAAGTCACGCCAGCCGCCGGCGATCATCGCATTCAGGCTGCGCCGCTCGGCCTCGATCGCGGGCGTGAAGGAGCGCCGCGGCGTCACCGTGCAGACGACGACGCGAAAGCCGGTGCGGCGCGCGATCGTGGCGTAACGGCGTAGCGCCTCGAACACCTGGCGACCGGACCGGCCGTTCTGCAGGTCGTTGGTGCCGGCCAGCACCGACAGCACGTTGTTGCGCGCATAGGGGTTATAGAGCTTTGACGTGAAGGGGCCGAAGCGATCGACCAGGCCGCCCGGCCCGTCCAACGTCTTGCCGGCCCAGGCGGCGTCGTAGAGCACGAAGCCGGACGGCAGCAGCCGCTCCATGTCGCGGCCGTAGCTCTGCAGATAGAGGCTGGCGATGCCCTGGCTGATCGAGTCGCCGTCGATGACGTAGGTGTCCTGCTGCTGCTGCGGAATGGCGAAGGTCTCGCCCATCGCCTGCAGGCCGAAGAAGCGATCGCCCTGCGAGAGCGGCCGGTCGTAGAGGATCAGGCTGGACAGCTCCATCATGCCGAACTGGCCGAATGCCGCGGTCTTGCCGATGAAGCCGCCCGTATGCGTCGCCGAGGCGACCTTGCCGATCTGGCTGAGGCGGTTGCGATAGTTGCTGATGACGCCCTCGGACGAGGCGGAGAGCAGGCCGATCGCCGGCGTCAGCGAGGCGTGGCCGGGCAGCTCGGCGATGTGCTTCGCGTCGCCGACGTAGAAGTCGCCATGAGCATCCCAGAAGCCGAAGCCGAACGGATCATCGTCGGTGCCGAGCTCAAGCAGCGGCGAGATCATCGAGGCGTTGTGGAAGCGGCCGGTCCACAGCATGCCCATGCTGCCGCTGTTGAGCGAGACGCCGTCGGGCAGCACCAGGAAGCGCGGCGGCGCGCCGCTGGTCATTTCGAAATCCCACACGATCGACACCGCGTTGCCGACCCGGTGCGACAGGCGAACGATCGGCCGCGCCGCGGCGACGTCTTGGGTCGCGTCGTTGCCGTGACCGCTCTGGTCGTACCATTTGGCGACGCGGCACTCGGTCTGGGCGCAGAACCCGGCGAACAGCGTCTCGTCGAGCGCGCCGCTCGGCACGAGGCCGATGTCGAGCGCGCTGCCGTCGCTGACGCGCACGACGTTGAGCGCCGGCCCGGCATAGGCTGCGGTCAGCCGCCGGGTGCCATAGGCGGCGACCGGCTTGCTGCCGCCGATCTCGTCGACCGGCGGCCCGGCGGGCTCCTGGTAGAGCCACACCGCCTGGCCGTGGCCTTGCTCGCGCATCGCCCAGCTCTGGCCGGCGCCGTCGAGCCAGTGCTGGTCCTGGGCGTAGACCGGCACCGTGTCGCCGGGCCCGGGCCGCCGCTGGGTGACGCTTGGCGTCGGCCCGACGAGGAATGGCGACGGCGGCGTCGCCGGCGCGGCAGAGACGGCGACGCTGCTGGTCAGCGGCGTTCGGGTCGGCGCCGCGGTTGCAGGCAGCAACAGGGTGCCGCCGATCCCTGCAGCAACAACAACGCCAGCGCGCATCCGGTTCGGCATCCGCCACCATCCAGGGAGATCAAGGCGTCTCGATTAACATGCACCGCATGGCCGACCGGAACACGCATCCGGATTAGGTGGGTGTAGTCCGACCGGGACAGACACCGCTGGGGTATGTCGGAGGGGAGAGAAAAGGCCAGGGGCTTTGCCGCTGGACCCCAGTCAAGGCGCAGCCTTTAAAATCCATTTGTTATTCGTGCCCCGCAGCGATCAAGCGCCCGCCCAGGACTCCTCGTGATGGGGGTCTGGGGCCTCAGGCCCCAGCGGGTCCAGGGCAGAGCCCTGGCCTTCCTTCTCGCCACCCATCAGCGCCACAGCGATCCTCGCCGCGGCGCTATCCGGCGTCAGCCGCGCGATGCGGCGCCGGGCTGCCGCGCGCATCGCCACCATCTGCTCCGGCGACGTCCCGAGCGCGCGGTCAATGGCCGCCGCCATGGCCGCCGGCACCGAGGCGTCGAACGCCCAGCCGGTGCGGCCGTCCTCGACCAGCTCGGTGACGGCCTGGGCCAGCACGCTGCCCAGCACCGGCAGCCCGGCCGCCATTGCCTCGTTCACCACCAGGCCCCACTCGTCCAGCAGGCTCGGGAACGCCAGCAGGTCGCACTGCGCATAGTAGTCCGGCATGTCCGCATAGGGCACGGCGCCGCAGAAGCGCTGCGTCAGGTTCGGCGGCAGGTCGAGCGCGGCGAGGGGTGCGGCGAGCTCGCCGTCGCCGAGCCACCAGAGCTCGATCGCGCGCTCGGGATGGGCGCGCGCCCAGGCGGCGAGCGCCTCGGCGAACGGCACCAGGCCCTTGCGCGCGGTCAGCGTGCCGGCGACGAGCAGCCGGCTGGCCAGGCCCTCGTCGCGCTGCCTCGGCACGGCAGCGAAACGGCTGACGTCGACCGGCTGGTTGATGCGGTGGATGACCGCGTCCGGCACGCCGAAGCCGGCGACGTAGCGGGCGCCGCTCTCGCCGTTGACCAGCACGGCGTCGGCGCGCGCCAGGATGAAGCGGCGCAGCAGCATCCGGCCGCGGCCCCAGTTGCGCTCGCTGTGCTCGGAGAGTTTGCACCAGATCAGCAGGCGGACGCGCGGGCGCAGCAGCTTATAGAGCACCGCCTGCAGGCTGCGCGCGCCGAGCTCGACGGAGATCACCGCATCGGGGCGGAACCACCACAGCCGGGGAATGGTGTCGTACGGCACGTGCAGCTGCAGCTCGCGCGAGAAGCCGAGGCTGTCGCGATACGGCCGGCGCAGGGTGAGGTTGCGCTGCACGACGACGTCGAGCGTGCCCCACTCGACGGCCCAGCCGCGGTCGCTTTCCATCGGCGTGGACACCAGCACGCGAAAGGCGTCCAGCCGCGCAGCAAGGCGCTCGTAGAACAGCACCCGATACGGCGCGACAAAGTTCTGCAGCAAGGCGACGCGCATCGGACCACCTGCAAAGGATAAAAGTTTTTTGGTTCTTTTTTCCAAAAAAGAACCGCTTCCTTACTGCTCCAGGTAAAGCCCGGTGCGGCGCTGGGTAATCCCCAAGGTCGAATATCGGCCATACTGGTCGAGATCCACCATCGAGAGCAGCACGCCGCCGATCCGCCCGCCCGCCGTCACCACCTGGCGCAGGGCTGCGGCCGCTGCCTGGCAGCGCGTGTCCTGCCAGCGCACGACGAACACCGTCTCGTCGGCCAGCCGGCACAGATGGCGACTGTCGGAGATCGCCAGCACCGGGGCGCAATCGAGCAGGACGAGGTCGTAGCTGTTGCATAGCACGTGAACGAGCTTGTGCATCTCGACGGAGGCGAACAGGTCGGGCGCGGTGTTGCCCAGCGCGCCGGCGCTGACCAGGGAGGCCGCGGATAGCGGGTCCTTGCGCAGCACGTCGATCAGCGTCGCCTTGCCGGTCAGCACCTCGACAAGGCCGGGGCCGCGCGGCGCGTTGAACGCCTTGTGCAGCATCGGCCGGCGCAGGTCGCAGTCGACGATGACGACGCGCTTGCCGCAGCTCGCCATCATGCGCGCCATGGACAGCGAGATCGCCGTCTTGCCCTCGCCCGGCAGCGCCGAGGTCATCAGGATGACCTTCGGCACGTGCTTGGTGTTGGCCAGCATCAGGCTGGTGTGCAGCGAGCGGATCGCCTCGCCGTAGGGGGTGTTCGGCGCGTCGAGGATGTAGCGCTCGGGCGAGCGGCGCTTGGTCTCGCGGCGCTTGAGCAACGGCATGACGCCGAGCGCGGGCAGGCCGAGCGTCGCCTCGAGCTGCTCGACGGTGAGGAAGCCGCGGTCCAGGCCCTCGACGGCGAGCGCGAGCAGGGCGGCGACCAGGCACGAGGCGACGAAGACGCCCGGCAGGATGATGCTCTTCTTGGGGAACGAGGCCTCCTGCGGCCATTCCGCACCGGAGACGATCTTGGCGTCCGGCTGCTGCAGGCCGCTCTGGATTTGGGTCTCCTTGGCGCGCTCGAGCACGCGGTCATACAGAGCGCGGTCGGCGTCCGCGTCCTGCTGGAGCGCCCGCATCTCGATCTCGCTCTGGTTGCCGGTGGCGCTCTGCCCGCGCAGCTTGGCGAGGTTGGTCTCGAGGCGGTGCTCGCTCGCCTGGGCGGAGACCAGCCGCTGGCGCATCTCGAACTCGTTCGGATCGACCGTCGAGGCGCCGGAGAGCCGCGCCTGGGCGGTGGCGACCTGGTCCTGGGCGCGGATCACCTCCTGGCCGAGGGTGCTCATCTGCTCGGTGATCAGCGAGGTGGTCTGGCCGCGGGTCAGCCCCATGCGGCGCTGATAGGCGACGACGGCGTCGTCGGCCGCGACCATCTGCTCGCGCAGCTCGGTCACCCGCTGATCGAGCCAGACATGCGCCTGCGTCGTCGCATCGGTCTTGGCGCGCAGCTGGTTGGCGATGTAGGCGTTGGCGACGGCGTTGGCCAAGCCCGCGGCGAGCACCGGGCTTTGCGAGGTGAAGCTCACGCCGATCACCCGCGAGCGGCCTTTGCCGGCGACGTCAAGGCTCTGCAGGAAGCTGTCGACGGGGACCGAGAGCGGGTCGCGCGGCGACACCAGCGGACCGATCAACGCGTCGGCCGGGTCGGTGGGCGGGGCTGCCGGGGCGCTCGGCAGGGTTGCGAGGAAATTGGCGTGGCCGTGCCAGACGCGGTGCAGCAGCGGCTGCACGGCGTGCATCGCCGCGGCGGCCTGAACCTCGACGAACGCCCTGGCGATTGCGATCAGGCCGGGCGGACGCAAAGCGGGGTTGAACTCGGGGCGCTTGTCGAGGTGGAAGCGCTCGACGATGGAGCGCGCGATGTCGCGCGAGCGCAGCACCTGAATCTCGCTCTCGATCACGTCGCTGTCGCCGGTGAGGCCGGAGAGCACCGCCTTGAGGTCGACCACCTGCTCCTGCTGCGGCCCGACGATCAGGTCCGCCTCGGCGGTGTAGCGCGGCGTGAGATGGTTGACGGCCAGCAGCGCCAGGCCGTTCAGCACCAGCACGGTCACGATCACCAGCCGGCTGCGCCGCATGAAGCTGCGGCCGAGGCTGCGCAGCTTGGCGGAGGCGCCCTCGCCGGGGGCGGCCATGACCCAATTGGGCTCGAGCATCATCGGCCGGTCCGCATGACCGGCTGGCCCAAGTGTCAGCATCGGCGGATTGGCCATGCGGGTCCTCGTCTGCGACCGCCGGTGGGCGGGTTCCATGTTGGCGGCAAGATAACAGCAACGCCGGGCGGGCCCTGGAATGTATCAGGATTACTCCCTCCGGCGGCGGGCTGCGGCCTCCGGCGGGCGGCTGCAGCCTCCGGCGGGGCGTCCGTTGGGCTGCGAGAACTTGGTGGACGGTGCATGGCACCGCCGGCGTCGAGCGAGCCGAAATGCTTATCGCGTCTCAAGAGTGAGACTGTGCATCTACTATCCATGCTCATCCGGAATGAGTGCAGCGCAGCAGCTTCGCGCCAATCCGCCCGAGTACGAACGCAGGCATCCAGCTAGTGAGACGATGATGGTATGTTGCGACAGTAACGATCATGTCCGATGCGGCGCCTGGTACCATCCTGATCCCAGATCGAAAGCCAAGCCGCGTCGCCTGATCCAGATGGTGAATGCCGAGGCAGTCGTCACTCAGACCGCCGTCAGCGGGCCGGTGCTTTGGAGCCTCGAGCGCTGGAGAGCCTGGATCAAGCGGCATACCGCCATCGTCGGTGGTAACTCGGAGTAAGTAGGCGTGGTGTCGGCGTCAGACGCTCCGCCGGCGCTTGATCTCCGCCGAGCGGCTCAGAGCCGGCGGCTTGCGGCCCGGATCGCGACGATCGAGACCATGGCCGTAAAGGCCAGATAGAGGCCCGGGCTGCTCGGATTGCCGGTGCGCGCGATCGGCCAGGTGTTGATGAGCGGCGCGAAGCCGCCGAACAGCGCGATCCCGACCGCATAGCCGACCGACAGGCCGATGCCGCGCCGGCGCATCGAGAACACCATGCCCATGAAGCCCTGCAGCGGCGCGTTATAGGCCAGGCCGATGACGGTCAGGCCGAGCGGCAGCAGGAACAGCATCAGCGCGTTCGGCCACAGGCCGAGCACCACGAAGCACGGATAGCCGGCGAGCAGCACGGCGAGGCAGGAGATCACCATCGGCAGGCTGCGGCGCGAGGCGTCAAAACGCGCGGCGATCATCAGGCGCAGCGGCGTCAGGGCGATCATGGCGACGTAGAGCAGGAACACGGCGCCGAGCACGGAGCCCGCGCGCACGTGCAGCTGCGTCGTCGCATAGGTCGGCAAGTAGATGATCAGGTAGGTCTGCGCGGTGCCGATGGCGACCATGCCGGCGGCGATGGCAACGCCGCTCAGGGTCGGCCGGTCGGCCGGCGCCCGGACATGGCGGGTGGCGAGGAACTCCGGCGCATCCTGCAGGCGGCGGCGCAGCAGCAGGGCGAGGGGGCCGGCCAGCACGCCGAGCCCGAAGGCGACGCGGAACGGCGCGACGTGCGGCGGCGCGCCGGTTTGGCTGAGCAGCCAGGCGACGCCGGAGGCCAGCAGGCCGGCGACGTTCTGGCTCGTGCCCTGCCAGCTGGCGGCGCGCGCCTCCGCGCCCTCGGAATGCTCGATCATCAGCGCCGTGGCGCTGCCGAACTCGCCGCCCAAGGCCAGTCCCTGGATCAGCCGGGCCGCCAGGATGCCGAACGGCGCGACCAAACCGACGGACGCCCGGCTCGGCATCAGCGTGATCAGCGCGCCGGCAAGCGTCATCAGCGACACCGACAGCACCATCGCGCGGGTCCTGCCCGCCTGGTCCGCATAGGCGCCGAGGATCAGCGCGCCGATGGGCCTTGCCCCGAACGAGACGCCGAACGCGCCGAAGGTCAGCAGCAGGCGGGTCGTCGCGTCGCGGCCAGGGAAGAAGGTGGCGGCGATTGCGGTTGCGAAGAAGCCGTAGATGATGAAGTCGTAGAACTCGATCGCATTGCCGATCGACGCGCCGGCGATCATCTGGGCGCGGCGCAGCGGCTCAGCGGACGGCATTCGGCGCAGCCCCCGCTTGGCCGTCAAAGGGCCGTCAAGGGGGCTGTCAAGCGGGGCCGTCAAGCGGGGCCGTCAAGCGGGGCCGTCAAGCGGGGCCGGCGAGATTGTGGCGCGGCGCATCCGCCTCGCGATCGCAGCAGATCCGGCGTCTCAAGCGCGCACCGGCACGGCAGACCGATCGTTCGGCTCGACGGCGATGTCGGGGTGAGCACAGAGAAACTTCGCCCACCGACCCTGAAGACGCCGCTGATCGATCTTGTCGACGCGATCGCGCCAGCAAGTGTTCACAGACCCGCAATCCTGGTCGAGGGATTGTTCGAGGCTCGTCCGCAGCGGCGGCGGCAGCGACGCGATGAAGGCGCTCACCGGCGGGTCCTCCGCTGCGACCGCATCCAGCAAGCCCGCACACTGGCTGCGAGTGGCGTCGTAGAACGCGTCGTGCGGCGGGAGGTACGGCTCGAAATCGATGTTGGCGACGAGGGGCTCGATCATCACGCCATCTCCCGACAGGCTGTCGCTGCGGACGATGCTCGTGTGCCTGCGGGCCTTCTCCAAGATCACGATGCTGCCCTAAGGAAAGTCGGTGCAGTCGCCGTCCCGTGCGATCTTGGCGATCGCGGCCGAGACATGGTCCCCGACGTCAAGGCTGCCTCCTGCCGGCAGGCCGAGCTTGGCAAGCGCGCCGGCCGACGAGCACATGACGCTGGCCCGCTTGGCCCGCAACAGCTCCGCCCGCGCCGGCACTGCGATGACCACCAGCAAGGCAGCCAAGCCGATCTGCTTCAGACGCATGCTGATGCTCCGACGGTCCGTCCGGAGGCTGTCTGTTCGACGGCGCAAACGCAATCGCGTTCTTGCGTGTGGAGCGAACACGGCCACAGGCGTGCGACGGCGCTTGACGGCTGCGATCCTGCGGCCTGTCGGACCACGTTCAGTCCGCTCGCACGCCGATGCAGGCATGTTCATGCCAGGTACTTGCCGACGATCCGGCTCTGCGCAGAGAGGTCGTAGACCGGTAAGCGCTGGTTTATCTTCGTTGGCCGCAGACGAATAAGCCTGCGGCCAGCAGGGTTAGGCCCAAGGCGTTACCCAGTCGCGGCTTGACGGTTGATCGCAACATCGGCCTCGCCGTCCGGGCTTGTCAGCCCTTCATGACCTGCCGCATCGATCCGCTGCAGCTCAGCCAGCCGGTCCATAGCCCAGCGCGCGTTCTCGGCCTTCTGCGTCGGTGTAAGACTATCGAAGTAGGCTTGCAGGCTGACAGGAAACACGATGTCCGGCATCAGCTTTACGTCACTCCGACCTGAGCGGGTGGTGATTCTAAACGCAGTCATGACGCGTGCGAGCCGATTTGCGCTCAGACTGCACGCGTTGTGCGCGTTGATCGGCTATGCGAGCTTCGCTGCGCGGAACGGGACCATGCGGCCGTTCTCCTCGTCCCAGAGCTGATAGGCGGGAGCGAGCAGCGCCTGCCAGAAGTTCAGGGTCGTGACCGCCTGCGACAGGGCATGGGCGTGGTGGCAGGCTTGCAGCCGATAGTTCGGAACGCGCGGCGCCAGGTGGTGCACGTGATGGAAGCCGATGTTGCCGGTGAACCACTGCAGGACCGGCGGCAGCTTGAGGTAGGAGCTGCCTTCCAGGGCCGCCTGCTTTGCCGTCCAGGTCTCCTGCCTCGCCCATTGCGAGGCCTCGAAACGATGCTGCACGGTGAATAGCCACACGCCGATGATGGCGGTGATGGCGAGGATAGGCAGCTGCACGAGCAGCACCGGCCAGACGCCGAGCAGCAGCGCCAGGCCGCCGAGCAGGCCGACGATGCTGACATTCGTCAGGTACACGCTCGCCCGCTCGCGCGACCAGGATTTCGGCGCGTCGAACGGCACCCGGTAGAGCAGCAGGAATACCAGCGGCGGCAGCAGGAACTGCGCGACGATGGGGTGGCGCGAGAGGCGGTAGAAGCCGCGGCGCACCGGCGAGAGCGCCCGGTACTCGCGCAGCGTCGCGCAGTTCGAGTAGAGGTCGACGCCGGGCTCGCGGCGGTCGAGATTGTTGAAGCAGGCGTGGTGATTGGCGTGCTGACGACGCCAGAACGCGTAGGGCGTGAAGGTCAGCAGGCTGCAGGCGCGTCCGACCCAGTCGTTCAGTTCACGCCCGCGGAAGAACGACCCGTGACCGCAATCATGCTGGATGATGAAGATACGGACCATCAGCCCGGCTGCCGGGACGGCGAGCGCCAGGACGAGCCAGACGGAAACGGTCAGGGCGGCGTACATCGCGACGTTGACGGCGAGGAAGGCGGCAACCGTCGAGAGCAGCTGCCACAGGCTGCTCGACAGCGAGGGGCACTGCATGTGGCGCATCGAGGCGAGCAGAGAACGGTGGCCCGCGACCGGATCCGTGACGTTGATGGCGGGCGCCGGGGCTTCGCGCGCAGGCTGCCGTCGTGAGCTGTCCATGAACGCCAATCTCGTCTGCTCCTAGTCGCAACCACAAGCTTCATCTCATGCTCAACGGCTGACGTGAGTTGGGTCATGGACTGCAATTGTCTAGAGTATTCCTGAGCAAGCGAGAGCGCAGCAAGACAAGATTGCTGTTTATGAAAGTTTGGTAGCATTAGACCAGTTAAGTTCTGCCTGGCGCGTTCTGACCTAATGTCAAATGCTACACCGCTGTGGCTTGCCGGCGTGCCACACTCGCGACGCCGGGCGGTCGCTGCTTCCTCGGCAGACGGCCTTGAATGCTTCAGACCTTGACAGTGCTCACAAGATGCGCGGACCGCACCGCGAGTCGAGCCCGCCGGGAGCCGCGCATCGCGCGTTTGACTGAATCTCTGATGCCGCCAGACCTGCATCGGCAATCGTAGCGCCGTCAGGCGTGATCTTCGTTATCGCGCTGTTTAACGTCGAGCCCGTCGAAGTAGCGGGTCACTTCCTCTGATGCTCCGCCGAGATTGAGGTAATCCTCGTTGAACGCGGCGATCTCCTGCAGGCCGCGGACGTCGATCAGGTCGAGCATCTTGTTGTCCATGGCGATCAGGCGCCGCTCGCGAAACTCCTTCAGGATCCGGTTCACGTGGACGGGCGTCAGGCCCAGCGTGTCGCCAAGCTCCGTCTGGGTCAGCGGCAACTGGAACTTGTCGCCGTTCGTCAGGCCGACCGCGGCATGGCGCCAGAGCAGCTCGCAGAGGAGATAGGCGATGCGTCCCCGCGCGTCTCGCCGGCCGAGCGAGACGATACGCTCTCGCAGCATCGACTCCTCCTGCAGCGAGCTCCACCACAGCGCGGCGGAAATCCTGGGGTATCGGGCGAACAGGTCCATTATGCTCTCGCGGGAGATCGGTGCGATGCGCACCGGCGTGATGGTGCCGATCGAGTGGTCCATGGCGCGGAGCAGGAACACATGGACGTCGCACAGGTCACCCGGGATCAGGAACGTGATGATCTGGCGCCCGCCATTGGGCATGGCGCGGTAGCGGATCGCCAGGCCCTCCTTGAGGAGGAAGACGGAACGTGGCTTCACGCCTTCGGCGATGATGTCGGTGTCGGCCTGGAACCGCTCCTCATGGTCTGCCAGCGCGTTCAGAACAACGTGGTCCGCCTGCGACAGCGGCGCGAAGTGCGACAGCTTACGAGCGAGAGGGTTGCCCGGCTTTACGGCGTCGACATGGTTCAGCCGTCCTCCTCCCCGCCGCATGATGCTCACCCTCGCTTTCTTATACTACTTAATCGCGAGTGTGCCGCAAGGTTGGTAACTCATCAATAGGCGCAACCTGAGGGCGACATGAAGAGCAGAGTCTTGATGAAGACGACGCTTTTCGACGGGAGCGTCCTACCCCGTGCCTGTCATATCGCTGGAGACTTTCTGGCGAACGTTGCTGCGCCAATGCTTTGGGCTACGGCTTGTAGCAGGGCGATTGACTGTACACTGACAACGACGCTTTCTGTCGTGCCTGCAATCTCGCGCTTTACATCGATGACGTCGGTGATTGCTTCGACGGCCTGGTCCTTGCGGATCACGCCTACCTCCACAAGGAGGAACATCAGGCTCTCGCAAAGCATGAGAGCGGCCTGGCCGTGCGGATCTGGATCTGGTGCCATCTTGCAGGATAGCGCCACGTCAGGGCGGTTTCGGCAAACCTGCTTAAGTTTCGCGCCGCCGCGCCTGACACTATTCGGTGACGCCTGATCTGTCGCCTTCTGCCGGCGCGGCGGCGACACCGGGACGTCTTCCCGACGATCATTCATGGAGGGCATCATGCCGGACGAGAGAGACGTGATTGACATCCTGGAGCGACTAGATGGCTTGAGCATGGCAGAGCATGTCGTGGCCGAGCGGCAGACGATCGCCGCGCTGGAGCGCTTGATGTACTCGCATCGTGCGGGTGCCCGGCTCTCACGCGCGGAGCGGCCGGAGTATGCGACCTTTATCGACCTCCTGATCGACTTGCAGGATAGTCATGCCGAGTCGCTGGCAGGATTGAACATGACGACCATCGCCTGACGCGATCCGGCGACGATCGCCCGTCATCATGTCGCCGATCGCCAGCACGGCGATGCTCCGGCGGAGCCGCGCTGCGGCATCCGGCTGACAGGAGGCTTGCCGCCATGGCATGCCGGTTCTGCCACGACAGGAGAGGGGCGTCATGGACGTGAACGACCAGACCATCGTTGCCGAAGTGCGGGCTCTGGTCGATCGTTACGACAGCGCGCTGGTCGGCAACGATCTCAAGGCGCTCGAAGAGCTGTTCTGGCGCAGCGAGTTGACGATCCGCTATGGTGCGGGCGAACGGCTCTACGGGGCGGACGCCATCGCCGCCTTCCGGGCGGCGCGCCCTGGCGGCCAGCGCCCGCGCGAGATACTCCGCACCGAGGTGACAAGCTTCGGGGCAGACGTGGCGACGGCGCATGTGGAGTTCCTGCTGCCCGGCAGCCGGGCCATCGGGCTGCAGAGCCAGACCTGGGTCCGGCTCGACGAGGGCTGGCGCATCGTCGCGGCCCACGTGTCCTACCTGGCAGCCGGCTGACCGACCTGGCCCCTGATCAGACGCCTGCGGCGGCACGCCCGTGACGGGTGGCGATCAGGTCGGCGACGATGGCGATGGCGACCTCCCAGGGCGCCTTGCCGCCGAGATCAAGCCCGATCGGCGCGCGCAGACGCGCCAGCGCGTGATGGTCGACGCCCTCCGCCTCAAGCGCCCGCCGCCGCTCGTCCAGCCGGTTGCGCGCGCCCAGCAGGCCGACGTAAGCGGCCGCTGACGGCAACGCGGTCTTCAGCGCCAGGTGGTCGAGCTCGACATCATGCGTCAGCACCGCGACGCCGCTCCAGGCGTCAAGCGACAAGCCGGCCAGCGGCGCGCCACGCCGCGCCCGAACGTAGCTGACGCGATCCAGCGACGGACCGACCGCCGGCCCGTCGACGGCGACCAGCGTCGTCAGCATGTCCGCCTGACTCGCCAGCGACGCCACGGCGAGCGCGACCGGGTCCTTGCCGACGACGTAGACCGCAAAGGGCGGGTCGTAGCGCCGGGTGATCGCGCCCGCCCAGGCCGGGCTCGGCGCGCCGCCGGCGGGGCCGTCCATCGCCGCGCCGCAGCGCCGCCGTTCGCCGTCGGTGATCCAGACCGCCGGCACCCGCCTGCGGCCAAGCTCGAGCAGGGCTGCCGCCGCCGGATCATCGGCCGCCACGCGCTCGACCAGCACCTCCATGCGACGGCCGCACAGCAGCTTGATGTCGAACCAGGGGCTGCCGGCGCCGTAGACCAGCCGTTGCGGGCGGCCGCTGCGCAGGCACTCGCGCGCATGCGTCACCACGTCGCCCTCGACGCAGCCGCCAGAGAGAAAGCCGTAGGCGGCCTCCTCGCGCACCAGCATCTGCGCGCCGACCGGACGCGGGCCGCCGCCATCGAGACCGGTGATGGTGGCGAGCGCCACCGCCTCACCGGCCCGGTGCGCCGCCGCCATCGCCGGACGGACATCGCTCGCGTAGCCAAAGAACGCCCAGTCCGGTAGCGCTGCCGACACGCTCAGCCTGCCGCAGCCGCCAGGATCGGCCGCGCCCGTCTGGGCAGCACCGGGCTGGGCGGCACCGGGCTGGGCAGCGCAGGACTGGGCAGCGCCGGGCTGGGCAGCGCCGGGCTGGGCAGCGCCGGGTTAGATGGCGTCACGGCCGAGCCAGTGCAGCGTCCGCTCGATCGAGGCGGCGAAGACCTGCTTGCCGCCGGCCGGGATCACACGATCCCACAGCGCGCCGTAGAGCGCCTCGAACGGCCAGGGCTCCACCTCCGCGGCGATCGCCCGGACCGCCGCGGCCCCGAGGGGGATGAAGTTCGGGTAGCTGCGCATGAAGCTGACGAATTTGCGGTCGGCGGTGACCTGCAGCAGGTCGCCGCTCAGCAGCGCGCCGCCTCCCTTGGCGCCCTCCGCCCAATGCAGCAGCTGGCCGCCCTCGAAATGGCCGCCGCACCGCACCAGCGTGAGCCCGGGTGCGAGCGTCTTGGTCGCGCCGCTCCAGAACGCGATCTCGGGACCGCCGCGCATCACCCACTCGCGGTCGGCCTCGTGCAGGTGAATGGGCACGCCGCCGAACGCCCGGCTCCACTCCAGCATCGTCGTGTAGTAGTGCGGGTGCGAGATCGCGATGCCGGCGAGGCCGCCGAGGGCGGTGATCAGCTCCACCATCGTCGGGTCGATCAGGCTGATGCAGTCCCACAGGATGTTGCCGTGCGCGGTCTGCACCAGCAGCGCCCGCTGGCCGATGGCAAAGCTCGGCGCGGTGCCGATGCCGATGACGTCGCCGTCATGGCGCAAGGCGGCCATGTGGCTGCGCTGCAGCCGCGCCAGCGTCGTCCAGGCCTGGCCGCCGGGCGGCACGTATTGCCGCTCCTCCTCGCAGATGACGCAGCGCGGCGGCGATGCCGATGCGTATTGGGTGCCGCAGGTCACGCAAATCGCAGCGTCCAAGATCGCGCCTCCCGCGCTGTGCTCATGCACGCGGCTCAGGCGGCGGCGCGTGGGGGCTCGAGCGCGCGCAGCTGCGGCAGCACGTGCTCGCCGAACTCCCGCACCGCCGGCACGAAGTCCGGGAACGTCATCAGCAGCCCATTGACGCCGACCTCGCGCTCCAGCGTCACGATCTTGCGCACGACCGTGTCGTAGGAGCCGTGGATCACCGGAAAGCCCATGAAGGCGAGGTTGCCCTCCTCCACCGGCGCGGAAACACCGTCGAGGAATTGCTGGCTGGTGCCGGCCGGGTTGGTGTCCATCGAGGCGCTTCGGATGACGCCGCTGATCGCGGCCTTGTCGGCGCCGGCGACGATGTCGGCGGTGCGCTCGGCGGCCTCCTGATCGGTTGCCGCCGCGATGATGCAGACCAGCGCGAGCATGCCGACCTGGCGCCCGGCCGCCTCCGCCGCCGCGCCCAGGGGCCCGGCGATGCGCTTGAGCTTGGCGTTGCCGCCGAAGACGAAATTGTATTCGGCGTGGCGCGCGGTGAACGCGATGCCCTTCGGCGATTGGCCGGCGGAGACGATCGGAATCTCGCGCTTGGCTGTCGGAGCGCAGACGCAGTCCTCCAGCTGATAGAACTCGCCGTGATGCGTGACCCGGCCGTCGCGCCATAGGGCGCGCATGATCTGCACGTACTCTTCGCAAAGCTCGTAGCGCCGATCATGATAGTTGGCGCCGGGCCACAATCCCATCTGATCGTATTCCGGCTTGTTCCAGCCGGTGACGATGTTGACGCCGGCGCGGCCGCCGCTGATGTCCTCGAGCGTCGCGATCATGCGCGCCGCGATCGCCGGATGGACGCCCAGCACCGGGACGGTGGCGTAGAGGTCGATCCGGCTGGTCGCCGCGGCGAGCCCGGAGGTCATCGCGATGGAGTCGAGGCAGGAGCTCCAGTAGCCGGTCGACCCCTCGAAGCCGCGATACTTGATCATCGAGAGGACGAAATCGAGCCCGAGCCGCTCCGCCTCCTGGGTGATCGCCAGCATGTGGGCGAATGTCGGGACGTATTGCGGGCTGCGTTCGGACAGGATGTAGCCGTTCTGACCGTTGGGCAGGAAAACGCCGAGCTTCATGCCGTTCCTCGTCCGTCGTGGCGGCGACGCCGCAAACCCGGGGGTTGGCAATGCCATGGCGGCCGGGCCGAGCGACAGCGCCGAGTGCCCGACGCTCGCGCATCGTCAAGATGATGCACGTGGACAAACAAGTGCCTGGCGCGCGCCCGCCGGCCGCCGCCGCTCGGCCGCGGCGAGGGCGACGGCGTGGCGGATCGGCGCCACCCACGACTGGTATGGCGTTTGCGTGGGGAATTGCGCCACGCGTTTGTATACAGTCTTCAGTACACAGGTGATGAAGGAGCGAGCGATGACACATCAGTACTCAACCAGCTCTGTCATTGGCGCTCACCGGGCGCAGTTCTGGACCGACGCGGTCAGCACCGTGCTGTTCCCGATGGCCTCGCGCTGCGTCGACCCGATCAGCTTCGACGGCGTGCTCAAAACGTGGCGTCTGAGCAACGCCTCGCTCACCTTCGTGTCCTCCGGCCCGGTCTCCTACCGCCGCGAGCGCCACCATCTGTGCCACGACACGGAGGAGGAGGTGCTGGTCAGCTTCTCCGGCCAGTCCGACCTCGTGTTCACCCAGAACGACAAGACGCTGCAGGTCGGCCGCAAGCAGTTCGTCGTCCAGCGCGGCCATGCCCCGTACGAGCTCGGCCAGGCGGAATGCAACGAGATCCTGGTGCTCAAGCTGCCGGCGGCGATGCTGGCGCAGCGCCTGCGCTCCATCGACCGCTACAGCTCGCTGGTGTTCGACGCCGGCAGCGGCACCGGCGCGCTGCTGCTGGACATGCTGCGCGCCCTGCCCCGCCGCGCGGTCGAGATCAACGAGGCGACCCGCGGCGGGCTCAGCGCCTGCGTGATCGAGCTGCTCGCCCTCACCATGGAGGGAGACGCCAGGGTGCTGGGCAGCGAGCTCAGCTCGGTGCAGGCCGGGCACCTGACGCGCGCCGAGCGCTTCATCCGTCAGAACCTGTCCAACCGTGCGCTGTCGCCCGAGCTGATCGCGCAGAACTGCGGCATTTCGGTGCGCTACCTCCATCAGGTGTTCTCCAACAGCGGCAAGTCGGTCGGCCAATGGATCCGCGAGCTCCGTCTGCTCGCCTGCGAGCAGGCGCTGCGCAGCCCGCGCCGGCGCGACAGCATCGCCGAGGTCGCCTACCAGTGGGGGTTCGGCGATCAGGCCCAGTTCAGCCGCCATTTCCGCGCCCATTTCGGATGCACCGCCAAGCAGATGCGCGCCGAGGCGGCCAGGCAGCCGTAGAGCGCGCGCCGGGCGCAGGCGCTCGCGGGGTCTGCTGCGCCGTGCTTGCCTGCGCGGGCGCGCAACAGGTCGCGCCCTGGGCGACAAATCACCGCGGCCCTGCCCTGCTAGTCTGACCCTGCTCGCCACGCGGCGCATCGGGTGCGCGGTTCGGGTGCGTCCCGTCACGGCGGCCATGCGGGCGCTGCTCCCGGCGAGCCGGAACGGTCACGGGCGACGACGCACGGGAGTGTCACGATGAGCGACTACACCTACCTGCCGAAGCCGGAGCGCGCCACTCCCGACTACCTGCGGGACCTCCTCGAGGCCTACTACATGCGAAAATGGAACCCCAACAAGGACGCGGTGGGGGCCGTCAGGACCTGGCGCGACTGGCCGATGGTCGTGCGCATGCCCGACATTCCGCAGGACTTCACCGTGATGATCGACGAGGGGCTGGTCACCAGCGTGACGCCCGGCCTGCCGGAGAAGCCTCGCATCCTATCGGTAATGCTGAGCGACACCATGCAGCGCATCTACTACGACGAGACCACGTCCGCGATCGAAACGATCGCCGGCCGGGTCAAGATTCGCGGCAACGAGACGGAACGTCGCCGCATGCTGGCGGCGATCTCCTATCTCACCTGGTAGCGGCGATGGCCGCCGGCCGTTCCGGCCTCGGCACCTGATGGAGATGAGCAGCATGACAGCCTCGACACGGACGATCGCCCTGGCGGCCCTTCTCGCATTCGGCGCCGCGGGCCCTGCGAGCAGGGCGGCGATGGCGCAGGCGGGCGGTGCGGGCGGCGGCGCGGGTGGCGGCGTCGGCGGCGGAACCGCGGCGAGCGGCACCGTCGGCGGCGGCGCGGCGGCCGGCAGTGCAGCGGGCACCAGCAACGCCCAGGTCGGCAACCCGGACTCCGCCGGCCGATTGCTCCATGGCGGCCACGCGGAGAGCGGCGCCGGCCCGGGTGCTGCGGGAGCGCCGGGCGCGACACCGAGCGCCGGGCGGACCGGCGCCGATCCGACCGCCGCCGGCACGACCGGCTCCGCCGGCCACTAAGCCACCTCGGAGAAGGGGGTCCGCGGCCCGCAGCCCCGGTGGCGTCCAGAGGCAAAGCCTCCGGCCTTACCAGCCGGGAGTGCCGGCGACCTGCTGCAGCGCCCAGCTCCGCGCGCAGACGTCGGCGTATTTCTGCTGCATGTCGAACAGGCTCGCGGCATGTGCGCTCAGCGAGCGGTCGCCGACGCAGTCCTCGACGACGAAGCAGCGGTAGTCGAGGCTCATCGCGTCGACCACGGTCGCCCGCACGCAGCCGCTCGTCGTGCAGCCGGTCACGAGCAGGCTGTCGACCTGCTGCAGCGCCAGCCAGCGATGCAGCGAGGTGCCGAAGAACATCGACGGCGCCTGCTTGTCGATGACGAGCTCGCCGGCGCAGGGCGCGAGCTCCGGCACAATCTCGATCTGAGGCGAGCCTGCGACCAGGGCGCCGAGGCTTGGGACCTTGCGCTGGAACATCGTCGGCGGCGCGCCCGCGGGATGGACGATGCGCGAGAACGCCGTCGGCACGCCGGCGGCGCGCACCGCTCCGAGCAGCGTCGCGGTGGCGAGGATCGCCGCATGGATGTTGCCGCCGCCGAACGCATCCGGGTCGTCAAAGCCGCGGACAAAGTCGACGATCAGCAGCGCCGCATGCCCGAGCGATCCGAGCGGCTGGCCGAAACCCTGACGGGCGAAGATGTCGTCCTCCGGCATCGGCCGCTACGGCGCCGACGACAAATTCGGCCCGTCATGGCTCATGAAGACGGCGTCGCGCCCGTTGCCGGTGGTGACCGCGTTCAGCTCCTCGCGGTCGGGGCGCTGGCGAGAGACGAAGCTTTGGCCGCCATCGGTGCTGCGCAGCATTACCCCGTCCAGCGCCGAGGCGACCACCGTGCCGTCCGCCAGCTGGGTGAAGCCGGTGACGGAGCTCTGCCCGTCCGACGTCGCGCGGTGCCAGGTGATGCCGGCATCGCCGGAGCGGAAGATGCTGCCGCGCAGCCCGCCGATCAGCACCGTGCCGTCACGCAGCGTCAGCCCCGACCAGAATGAGCCGTTATAGCCCGTGTCGACCACCGACCAGGTCGCGCCGTCATCCGCTGATCGCACCACCTTGCCCTGCTCGGCCGCGATCAGCAGCGTCGCTGGGCCTGCCTTGAAGATGTCGTTGAAGTTCAGCCCGGTCTTGTCGGCGCCGTGCTCCTTGGGCGGCGTGATCACCCGCCAGGTCGCACCGCCATCATCCGTGCGCAGCAGCAACGACCACAGCCCGGTCGCCCAGCCGCTGCTGGGGCTGCTGAAATAGACGCCGAACAGCGGGATGTCGCCGCTGAGGTCCGAGCGCTGCAGCGTCCAGGTCTCGCCGCCATCCTTGGTGGCGATGATGACGCCCCAATTGCCCACCGCCCAGCCATGCTGCGCATCGGCAAAGCTCACCGCGGTCAGCGTGCTGTCGACCGGGACATGGCGCGCCTGGCGGAACTGCGCGCCGCCGTCGTCCGACAGCAGCACGACGCCCGCCGCGCCGACGGCGACCAGCCGGGCGCCGGCATGCGCGACGCCGATCATCGCCGTCTGGCCGGCATAGGCGGTGACCTCGGCCGGCTTGATGCGCAGCGTCGGCGCCGCCTGCGCTTGCAAGGCAAGGCCGCATAGCGCTGCCAGAAGCAGCAAGCAGAAAGGCCAGGGGCTTTGCCCCTGGACCCCATCAAAGGCGCGCCTTTGAAATCCATTGACTAAGTGAATGGGGTCTGGGGCCGCGGGCCCCAGCGGAGTCCAGAGGCAGAGCCTCTGGCCTTGCTTGCACCGTCTAATCATGCGCCAGCGCTCCCAGCAGGCGCACCGGCCGGCGGCGTGGAAACAGGATGTCGAGCACCACGGCGAGCGCGGGCAGCGTGGTCAGCGCCATGACCAGGTTCACCATGAACATGAACGCCAGCAGCTTGCCCATGTCGGCCTGGAACTTTAGCGGCGAGAACGCCCAGGTGGCGACGCCGACGGCCAGCGTGATGGCGGTGAAGATGGTCGCCATGCCGACCTCCTGGATCGCCCGGCGCAATGCCAACTGCATCGGCTCGCCATGCGCGAGGTGAAGCTGCAGCCGGTTGTAGATGTAGAACGCGTAGTCGACGCCGATGCCGACCGCGAGCACCATCACCGGCAGGGTCGCGACGGTGAGGCCGATGTCGAACGCCTCCATGAACCAGTAGCCGATGAAGGTGCCGACGGTGAGCGGCGCGCAGCACACGATCATCGCCCGGACGTCGCGGTAGACGAGGAACACCAGGATCATGATGGCGGCGTAGACGTAGAGCAGCATCGGCGTCTCCGAGCGCGACACCTCGTCGTCCACCGCGGCGATCACCCCGGCATTGCCGCCGGCCAGGCGCACCCGGATGCCGGGCTCGTGGTGCTCCGCGGCATAGCTCTTCACCGCGTCGATCACGCCGGCGAGCACGACCGCCTTATGGCTGGAGAGGTAGAGATGCAGCGCCGACATCGAGCAGTCGTCGTTGACGTAGCCGCGGACGCGGCGGATTTCCTCGGTCAGGCTGCCGTAGTTCACGGGGTCGATCGGCACCACCTCAGTCTTCGGCAAGCCCTCGTTGTAGCCCTCGTTATATTGCTGCAGCATCGTCGAGTACGAGGTCGTCGTGACCACGCCGGGGACGTGCTGCATCGCCGCGGTCAGCCCGGCGACGTAGGTGCCGATCGCCGGGTTGGCGCAGCTGTCCGGCGGCGCCTCGATCACCACCGAGAGCCAATCCAACCCGACGTCGAAGCTGCCGGCGATGCTGACCGCGTCCTGGTTGAACCGCGCATCGGCGCGCAGCTCCGGCGCGCCCGGCTGCACCGTGCCGATGATGCGGTCGCGGCTTTCCCACGCCGACACGCCGAGCAGGGCTGCCGACAGGCCGACCACGGCGAAGGCCCGCCGCGGCTCGGCGATCCTGGCGATGCCGCCGACGAGTTTGGCCCGGAACGAGTGCCGCAGCATCGCCGCCTCGGCGTAGCCCGCGCGCGGCCGCACGAAGGAGGCGGCGATCGGCAGCATGAACAAATTGGTCACGATCTTGAAGCCGACACCGAGCGAGGCGGCGATCGCCAGCTCGCGGATCATCGGGATTGGCACCAGCAGCAACGTCACGAAGGAGACGAAGGCGGTGACCAGCGCCAGTGTGCCGGGGATCAGCAGGCCGCTGAAGCTGGCGCGCGCCGCCTGCATCGCCGTCTTGCCATGCGCCAGCTCGCGGATGATGAAGCTGATCTGCTGCACGCCATGCGAGACGCCGATGGCGAACACCAGGAACGGCACCAGCACGCCGAGCGGATCGAGCCCGAAGCCGAGCAGATGCAGCGCGCCGAACTGCCAGACCAGCGAGGTGAGCGAGCAGGCGATCGGCAGCACGGTGAACCGCACCGAGCGGCTGTACCAGAACACCGCGGCGGCGGTGAGCAGCAGCGCGACGCTGCAGAAGCGCAGCACCGAGGAGGCGCCGTCGGCGATGTCGCCGATCTGCTTGGCGAAGCCGATGATCTCGATGTCGTAATTGCCGGTCTCGAACGGCTTGCGTAGCCGCTGCTCGAGCATGTGATTATAGGCGACGTAGTCGATTCGCCTGCCTTGGCCGTCGACCTCGTTGATCTCGGCCGTGATCATCGCGCCCGACTGGTCGCGCGACACCAGCGAGCCGACGAAGCCGGCGGCGCTGGCGGAGCGGGCGATGGCGTCGATCTCGGGCTGCGTCAGCCGTCCGGGCGTCTGCGTCGCGGCGATCAGCGGGTCGGCGCGGAAGCCCTCCTCGGTGATCTCGTTGACGTAGGTGTTGTTGGTCCAGAGCGACTGCACGCCGACCGGGTCGACGTTCGGCAGCGCCTGCACCGCCTGCGTCACGTCGTAGAGGCGCTGCAGCCCGGGCTTGTTCCAGATCGTGCCGTGACGGGCGCGCACGACCACGATCAGCCGGTTGGCGTTAAACAGCTCCTTGCGGTATTGCAGGAACGTTTTGATGTATTCGTGGCCCGTCGGCAGCTGCTTCTCGAAGCCGGCGTCCATGCGCAACTGTGAACCAAATCCCGCCATCACCAGGGTGATGAGAGCGAGCACGGCGAGGATGCGCAGACGATGGCTGAAAAGCCAGTTTTCAAGGCCAAGCACTAAACGATTCAAAACGATGCCTTCACGCCGCGCTGTGGGGTAGGCCGGGTCAGAAGTTGTATGACACAAACCCGCCGATCAGGCTGCGGTCGGAATAAAACTGCTCCGACGGCTGCGTGCCGCCGAAGAAGTAAGTGAAGTTCAGTCCAGCCTGCCAAACCGCCGGATTTTGGTTGAACAGCAAATAGAAGTTCAGCGACTGCGCGTTTTGCAGATAATTCGCTGAGAAGGTGGGCGTGTCGCCGACCAGAGCGCGAAAATAGGTGACGCCGGGCGTGACCTGCCAGCCGGGGATGAGCGATCCGTCATAGGTCCAGTTGAAGTCCACGATGGCGCCAGCTGAGAAGGCGGTGCCGACCCCTTCTGGGGTTGAGTTCGCCGTGCCAGGCCGACTGAGCCAATTGACATAGCCGGCGTCAGGCAATTGATCGACGACCACGCCGTCGACCACGCGCTGGATGCCGTTGCTGTTCACGCCCGGGTATTCGGTGCCGACAGCCTCGATGGACAAAAAGCCTGTCTGCGCGTGCAGCGACCGCATGATGATCGGGTTATCGCTCGGCGACAGCTGCAATAGCGCCGTCAGGTGGAGCTCATATTTCTGCTTGTCGACGAAAAGCGGACAACGACCGTTCGGCACCGGACTGAAGTTAACGTTGGAGTTGAGCGGCTGGCCGGGCGTGTAGCAGGTGCCGAGCGCCACCGCGTCACGCGGACGGTAGGACAGCTCGCCACCGATTGCCCAATCGCCAGCCGGAAAGTTAGTGCTGAGGCCGATTAATTGGCGGTTGCTGCGATAACTGTACTGGTAGGCAATGCCCGCCGACGCAGAGGGATACAGCACCGTCGAGGCAACGGGCGACTTGTCGTGATAATTCAGGAAGTAGGCGCCGAGATCGATCGATGTGTCGGGCAGCTTATAATGCGCCGATACCCCAAACTGGCCTTCCGACGGAGGGTTGCGATCGAGTAGGATCGGCGCCCCGACAACGCCCGCGATCTTGCCCTGAATGATCAGGTCATTGAGCTTGGTCTGCGTGTTGCGGCTCAGCAAGCCGATGCCCTGCGCTTGAGCGATCTGGCCGGCATCTACGCCGAATGCGTTGAAATTACTGGTCGCAAACGTAACTGGGTCACGGATGCCGTTGCCATAGCTGTCGGTGAACGACCAGTAAGTGCCGACCGGCGGGTAAAGCGTCTTGTTCCAACTGAACTGATAATACGCTTCGACGTTCAGGCCCGGCAGCACGCTGCCGGCGACGCTCAGCATCGGCGCCGGCAGCACGTATTCCTTGATCTGGGTCCCGGGGATCAGGGATTTTTGAAAGTCGATCGCATTGGTCGCGTCGATGCCGCCGGTGAGGAACAGGCTCTCGCCCCAATTGATCACCTGGTTGCCGAGCCGGGCGCGCCAGCTCTGATCGCCGATCTGGAACTTCTTGGCGACCCACAGGTCGAGCAGCTGTCCCGGGTAGACGATCTGCTCTTGCGCGGAATCGTTCAGCTTGGTGCGGTCGGTGGCCGCGGCGGCCGCGTCGTAAAGATAGCTGCCGCGCGCCAGGGCCGATAATCCGTCGGCGTCATCCTTCACCAGGATCTCGGTGGTGAGCTTCGTGTAGGCGGTGAAGGCCTGACCCGCCTTGTAGTTCAGGTCGCCATTGTCGGCAGCCGACCATTGCTGCGTGTTCGCGCTGCTGCCGCAGCCGTAGCTTTCCGGGTCGCCGGTCAGCTCGCAGCTTGGATTGTCGACGCGGATGCCGAAGCCCTCGGTCGCGGTGCTGTCGATCGAGATGTGCACGTTGTCGACCTGGTATTCCAAGGCCTGGGCTGCCGGCGACAAGGCGGCGCTGCCGCAAGCCAGGACCGCCAAAGACGTAAGATGACCCCTGATGCGGCGCACGGCATGTCCCCGAAAACGTGGATTGGACAGGGATCTGTCTTGAACCAACATCGCTCTGGTCACGTTTAATTGTCTTGCCGCTCCCGGCTGCATCACTTGTCGATTCGTGCGTGCGCGCATTGCCGATGCGCGTGTCGTTTCGCGGCTGATCTGGCGGCATGCCCGCATGTGCGGGCGAGCCTTGCCGGCCTCAGCCGGCGGGCGCCTCGCGCATCGCGCGCGCCGCGTCCATCGCCGCGTCGACGATGTGCTGATAGCCGGTGCACCGGCAGAGATTGCCCGAGATCGCGAGCCGGACATCCTCACGCGTCGGCTCCGGCACGTCTTCGAGGAAGTCCTTCAGCACCATCAGCATCCCCGGCGTGCAGAACCCGCATTGCAGCGCGTGACGCTGATGGAACGCCTCCTGCAACGGATGCAGCGCGCCGTGCGCCAGCGCATGGACCGGCTTGTAGACGCCGGCCAGCGACTGCGTCGTGATGTGCTCGACCGGCATGAGCCGCTGCTGCGACAGCGACTCCACCGTGGCGACGCGGCCGCCATCCGCCTGGCAGGCGAGCACGTTGCAGGACTTCACGACGCAGCCGTCAAGCCCCACCGCGCAGCAGCCGCAGCGCGCCTCCAGACAGCCGGCATGTGTCCCGGTCAGGTTGGCGACGTCGCGGATGAAGTCGATGAGCAGCATGCGCTCGTCGACCTGCGCCACGACCAAGCGGCCATTCACCGTGATGTTGACCTCATGCATGGTGTGCGGCCCCTTCCGACTGCCTGAACGCCCGCTCGACCGCCTTGGCCGTCAGGCCTTTCACCAGCTCCGCCTGATACTGCAGCTGCCGGTTGACCTGCCGTTGGACGGGCACGACCTCGTCGGACACCTGGCACGCGAGGGCGGCCAGCGGGACCTCGGAGCGACGTCGTCCGATGATCGACGCCGCGGCGAGCGGCGCCAGCAGCGGCGCTTTGGCGACCGCGCCGATGGCGAGCCGCGCCGACATGGCCACGCCTACGGCATCGAGCGACAGCGCGCAGACCACGATCAGGATCGCCGCCTCGCACGAGCGATAGCGGAACTTCTCGAGCGCCACGTTTACATCCGGAGAGGCCGGTGGAAACAGGATGGTCGTCAGCAGCTCCGAGGGCCGCAGGCAGGTGCCGCCCGCGGCCTGGAAGAACGCGCTTGCCGGCACCAGCCGCTCGCCGCTCTGACAGACCAGCCGCAGCGCGGCGCCGGCGCCGACCAGCAGCGCGGGGACATCGTAGCGCGGCTCGGCCTGGCAGGCGGCGCCGCCGATCGTCGCGATGTTGCGCACCGAGCGGTCCGCGAGGTTGCCGGCGGCGGCGGCGAGCTCGGCGTGCCAACCCTGCAGCCGGGCGGCGGCAAGCTCAGCATAGGTCGTCGCCGCGCCCACAAGCAGCGTGCCGTCGGCAGCGTAACGGATGCCGCGCAGTTCCGCCACGCCGCGCACCGAGACGACGCGCGACGGCGCCGCGCTGCGGTCTTTGAGCGCCATGTTGAGGCTCTGGCCGCCGGCCAGCAGGCGGGTCTGCCCGCCGGGTTCGCCGATGAGGTTCAGCAGCTCGCCGAGCTGGCTCGGCTGATGGTAGCTGAACGCTCTCACAACCCGAGCTCGTCGTCCGGGCTGGTCGGCTTGGGCCAGTCGGCGTAGCAGGCCGGCGAGGCGAAATCCGGCATGTCGTCCGGATAGCGGAATGTCTGCACGCCGCGCCGCTGCTTCTCGCGCAGCGCCAGCAGCATCCTGTCCGGCGTCATCGGCAGCACGGTGAAGCGGATGCCGGTCGCCTCCGCCACCGCATTGCCGATCGCCGCCGGCACCGGCCCGACGCTGCTCTCGCCGGCGCCCTTCATGCCGCCGGGGATCGCGGTCGACGGCGCCGGAATCTCGAAGGTGTTGGTGAGCTCGGGCATGTCGGCGGCGTGCGGCGCCCGATAGTCGGAAAACGAGCCGTTCAGCAGGTGACCTTCGTCGTCGTAGACATACTCCTCGCCCAGCGCCATGCCGAGCCCGAGCAGAAACCCGCCATGATGCTGACCCTCGACGATCAGCGGATTGATGACCGTGCCGCTGTCATGGACCATCGCGTAGTCGAGCAGGCCGATATGGCCGGTCTCGGGGTCGACGCGCACATGCGCCGCGTGGGCGGCGCCGCCATAGGTCACGGTGAGGTTGCCGGTGCCGTCCGGCGCCTGGCGCTCGGTCTTGGTGTCGTAGGTCGCACTCGCCTCCAGGCTCGGCTCGAAACCGGGCGGCAGCTGATGGGTGTGGTAGGCGGCGATGCCGGCGAGGTTCTCGAAATACAGTCCGGTGCCGGGCATGCCGCGCACGAACACCTTGTCGTTGGCCGCCAGCAGGTCGGACGGGTCCGCCTCCAGCACGTGCGCCGCGATGGCGACGATCTTCTCGCGCAGCCGTCCCGCCGCCATGTGGCAGGCGGTGCCGAGCACCGCCGCCGCCCGGCTCGCATAGGTGCCGAGGCCGAACGGCGCGGTCATTGTGTCCGACGGCGCGAGCTTGATCTTCTCGAAGCCGACGCCGAGCACGTCGGAGACGATCTGGGCGAGGAACGTCGCGTGGCCCTGGCCGTGCGACACGTCGGAGGAGAAGATCGTGACCGTGCCGTCGGTCTCGAGCCGAAGCCGGATCGCCGATTGGTCGGTGTCGAAAGACGGCAGCCGGCAGCTGGTGTATTTCATCGACACGCACAGCCCGACGCCCTCGTAGGCGACCGGAGCGGCGCGCTTGGCCTGCCAGCCGATGACCTCCGCCACCTTCTGCAGGCAGGCATGGATGGAGGTGCTGTCGACCTCCTGGCCCATCGGCGTGCGCATCGGGCACATCTCGGCCTTGATGACGTTGTGCAGCCGCATGGCCAGCGGGTCGAGCCCGAGCTGCTTGCATGCCATGTCGACGAGCTGCTCCTTCGCCCATTTCACCTGCGGCATGCCGAAGCCGCGCAGCGCGCCGCCGGGTGCTAAGTTGGTGTGGACGATGTCGGCATCGATCTGAACGTTGGGGATGACGTAGGGCAGGATGCCGACATTGCTGCCGAGCTTGACCACCTGGTTGCCCCAGAACGACATCGCGCCGCAGTCCTGGATGATGTAGCTGCGATAGCCGGTGATCGTGCCATCGCGCTTCAGGAACAGCTCGGCGTAGTGCACTTGCGGGTTGCGCGCGGTGCCGGCGCGAAAGATGTCGCCGCGGCTGAGCACCAGGTGCACCGGCCGGCCGAGCTGCATCGAGAACACCGCGGCGATCACGTCGTGCGGAAACACCTGCAGCTTGGCGCCGAACCCGGCGCCGACATGGGGTGCGAGCACCCGCACTCGGTTCTTGGCCAGCTGCAACGCGTCGGCCAGTCCGTCGCGCAACAGGAACACGCTCTGCGTCGAGGCGTAGTGCGTCAGGGTTCCGTCGAACGGGTCGAAGCTGGCGACGCAGCCATGCGGATCCAACGCGGCGCCGGATTGGCGGTTGGTGGCGAAGCGCTGGCGCACCACGAGGTCCGCCTCCGCCTCGCACGCCTCGATGTCGCCGACGCGCACCCGGTAGCGATCGAAGATGTTGCCGTCGCCATACTCGTAGCTGATGCTCTCGTGCAGGATCGGCGAGCCCGGCAGGATGGCGCGCTCGACGTCGAGCACCGGCTCGAGCGGCGTGTAGGTGACGACGATCGACTCCAGCGCGTCCATCGCCTGATACTTCGTGTCGGCGACGACGGCGGCGACCTCCTGGCCCTCGTAGAGCACGCGGTCGACGGCAAACGGCAGGTGGTCGGCGACCAGCAGGTCCTGTGTCATGTCGCCCCAGGGCTTGACCAAGCCCACCAGGTCGCGCCCGCACAGCACCGCGTGCACGCCGGGCATCTTGGCGGCCGCCGCCATGTCGACGGTGATGTCGGCATGCGCGTGTGAGCTGCGCAGGATCTTGGCGTACAGCATGCCGGGCAGCCGGACGTCGTCGATGAAACGGCCGGTGCCGGTCAGCAGCGGCAGGTCCTCGACACGCAGCACCGGTCGGCCGATCGCGGGGCCGGCGCTGCCTGCGCCTGCTCGCATGGCGCCCGACATGGCGGTCATGCCGCAGCGTCCGGCATCGCCTGCCGCATTACAGCCTCGCGGCGCTGGTTCGCCGCCGTAGCACCTGCTCGCGATAGAAGCCGCCGCGCTTGGTTCGCGGAACGACAAAATGGTCGTAGCAGCACACCAGCACGACGATCGCAAGCCACGTGCCGCCGGCCATCCAGTTCGCGCTCAGCGCCGCCAGCGTCATCATCGCCGTGAACAGCACGACGAAGATCGCGACCGGCACGCCGAACTTCGATTGCAGCGGCCGCTCGAGCGTCGGACTGTAATGCATGCGCAGGTAGAAGATGGCGATGACGAGATACAGCGTGGCGCCGTATTCGGTCAGCGTGCCGATGACGAAATCATAGTCGCTGACATAGGCGCCGATCAGCGCGACGACGGCGAGAAAGCATGTCGAGAACCACGGCACCGAGCGCTGCGAGTAGGCGCCGAACAGACGCGGCAACGCGCCTTGCTGGGCATACAGCGCCAGCACCTTGCTCTCGGCCATGAAGTAGACGCTGAACGTCGTGTAGGTGGCGATCAGCATGCTGATCAGCGAGACGTAGAACACGACGCCGCCGCCGATCTGAACCTTGATCGCCTCGACGGTGGGCACCGACATCGTCGCCAGAACGCCGAGCGGCAATGCGGCCATCAGCCCGAACGCCAGCGGGATCTGCCGTATCCACAGCTGCCAGGAGGCGGTCAGCAGGCCGATGTCGCGCGACTGGCGAAAATCCTTCCACTCGTCGACCAGCACCTGTTGCACCTCCATTACCGCCGCCATGATCGCCATCCACAGCGCGGCGACGCGAAACGGCGTCCAGAAGCCGACGGCGGTCGGCGACGCCCAGTTGGCCGACCAGGTGGCGTGATGGGCCATCAGCAGCCAGACCGCCGCGGCGACGAACACGTCGCCGACCAGCGTGCACACCACCAGGATCGCCTGTACCTTGCCGGTGATCTGATGGCCAAACAGGTTGAGCGCCAGCACTGGCAGCACCACGGCGTAGGGCCAGACGCCTTGCGGCACGCCGGGGATCAGCAGGTGCAGCAACCCTCGCGCGACGACGACCTCGATCCACAGGAAGACGCCGTAGACGGGCGCATAGGCGACGAAATACGTGGTGCCGAGCGAGAACAAACCCGCCTCGCGACCATAGGACTGGATCGAGCCCGGCTCCGGCACCGCGGTGATCATCTCGCGATAGAGCCACCAGACTAGGTTGATGATCATCGCGCCGAGGCAGAAGCCGATGAACGTCCACTTGATGCCGTAGACGACGGCGATCAGCATGATCCACGACCAGCCGCCGGTGAACAGCATCTCGCCGGTGCCGATCGCCGAGACGTCGAACCAGGTCAGCGCCTTTTCGTCGACGAGCACGATGTCGTCGCTGCCGAGGTCCAGCGCCGCGCCGGCGTCGTCGCTTGCGCTCATGCCGCCACCGACGCCGGCGGCAGAAGGCTCATCGCTCGCTGATCGAGCGCAGGTTTTCGGGCGAGTAGAAATCGTCTTTCAGGCGGGGGTCTTCCGACTGCTTGGTCTCCAGCTTGACGTCGTGGCCGGCGCCGAGGCCGAGCTCGACCTGGTCGGCGAAGTAGCGGCCGTTCAGCAGGTCGTAGGTCATGAACATACCGGCGGAGGTGCAGACGTCGGCCTCATAGGCCGGCCAGGTGAGGTTCTCCTTGTAGTGCCAGAGGCGCTTGTCCTCGTCGTACTCGTCGTCCGCGACGACGATCCAGCTGTCCTCGTCGACGTAGAGAACCTTGCGCGGCGTGTTGTGGCGCACGCCCGCCTTCACGTCGCCCTCAAGCACCCAGACCCGGTGCTTCTCGTAGCGCCGGAGGTCGGCGTCGGGGTAGCTCGTGCTGAGCTTGCTGAACGGCAGGCGCGCGTCGATGAAGCTGTTGTAGGGAACGTAGAGCTCTTTCTTGCCCAGCAGCTTCCAGTCGAACCTGTCCGGCGTGCCGTAGAAGATCTGGATCGCGTCGTTGGCGTAGGTGTTTTCGGTGCCGATGATCGGCGCGTCGTAAGCATAGGTCGGCAACCGCCGGACCCGGCGCTGGCCGGTGAAGTAGTAGTAGGATTCCGGTGCCTTGTCGAAATAGTAGCGCTGCACCAGCGCCTGCCCGGCCAGCGCGTTCGGACGGTCGTACGAGTAAAAGGTGCCGTTCTGCAAATTGCCGAACTGCTCCATCGTCTGCTCGCCCATCTTCCCCCAGGGGTAGTAGAAAAGCTGGGCATACTCCAACATGATGAAGTCGCTGCCGCCCGGTCGCGGCGCGATGTAGGTGCGCGCGAGGTCCCACTCCGTTCCCAAACCCTGATAGTGAGTCTGGAAGTTTTGCATCGCCTCGATGCCGCTCTTGGGTATCGGGAACGGCACCGAGGGCAGCTCCGCAGTCGCCAGCGACCAGCCATCGGCGCCGATGCTCGCCTTGCCGACATTGGCCAGCGTGTTCTTCTGCACGAAGTCCGGCATTCCGCAGTCGCGATGCGTCGGGTAGACGTCCATCTGATATTGCGGGTGCGCTGCGAACATCGCCATCTGGCCCGGCGAGAGGTTGGCGGCGTATTTCACGGCGTTGGCGGCGGTGATGGTGAACAGGGACTTCTCGCCCCTGTGCTGCCAGTAGTCGCCGCGGAACTTGCCGAAGCTCCAGCCCGCCGTCGGCGGCACCGTGCCCTCGAACGCCGGGATCGAGCCGTCGGCGTTGCCGGCCGCCTGCGCGCCGGCATAGGTGAGGGAATGGCCGAGCTGACTTGCGTCGGCGGCATTGGCGGCCGCGGCCGGCCACGCCACCAGGCCGAGCAGCATCGCGCGCAGCGCCATGGCACGAAGCGGACCCGTCGTCTTGAAGGCGGTCACGCCGACATCCTGCATCTGGTCGTCTCCAAGCTGGCCCGACGCGATGTCGAGGGGCGGCGATGAGGTCGAGCATCTCGGCCTTCGACGGCGGCCTGGGCGGCGCCGCTGACGGCCGAACAATGCTCGCGTGGTGCTCGACCATGAGCCTGCCGCAAGCCCAACGATTGCAGATCCGAGCGTCAGCTGTTGTCGATCCGCGCGCAACGCGTCCGCGAGCCTCCGGCACGACGTTCTGCGAGCCTCCGGCACGACGTTCTGCGGCCGCTATCGGCGCGCCCGACCACCGCACCGGCCTGGCTACAAGCCGAGATAGGCGCGACGCACCCGGTCATCGTTCAGCAGGCTCGCCGCCGTTCCGGCAATGGCAAGCGTCCCGGTTTCCAGCACAAAGGCGTCGTCGGCGATCTCGAGGCTGCGACGCGCATTCTGCTCGACGAGCAGAATCGTCGTGCCGGTCGCCCTGATCTGCTGCACCATCTCGAACATCTCGCCGACGGCACGTGGCGCGAGACCCAGGCTGGGCTCGTCGAGCAGCAGCAGGCGCGGCCGCGACATCAACCCGCGGCCGATCGCCAGCATCTGCTGCTGACCCCCCGACAGCGTGCCGCCAAGCTGGCGGCGTCGCTCCCGCAGCACCGGATAGCGCGCGTAGAGCTCCTCCAGCATCGCCTTGCGCCCGGCCCGCGCGCGGCGCGAAAAAGCCCCGACGAGCAGGTTCTCCTCGACGCTGAAGTCGGCGAAGACCAGGCGGCCCTCCGGCACCAGCGCGATCCCCGCCGCGACCCGCGCGGAGGCGGACAGGTGCGTCGCGTCATCGCCGGCATAGACGAGATGGCCGATGCGTGGCCGTAACAACCCGGCGATCAGCCGCATCAGCGTCGTCTTGCCGGCGCCGTTGCTGCCCAGCACCGCGGCGATGCTGCCGGCCCGCACGCGCAACGACACGCCGTGCAGCACCCGCGCCTCGCCGTAACCGGCCTCCACGCCCTCCACCTCCAGCGCCGCCCCCTCGGAGCGATGATCAGGCGCGGCGGCGCTCATGCCGCGCCGCCGAGATAGGCGTCGATCACGCGCGGGTCGGCGATGACCTGCTGCGGCGTGCCGACGCTGATCCGCTCGCCATGGTGCAGCACGACCACGCGGTCGCAGAGCTGCATCATCGCGCTGAGATTGTGCTCGACGATGAGCATCGTCAGAGCCTCGCTGCGATGCAGCCGGCGCAGCATGGCGATCGCGTCGGCCGCCTCCGTCGGCGTCAGGCCCGCCATCACCTCGTCGAGCATCAGCAGCCGCGGGCCGGTCGCCAGCGCGCGCGCAACCTCAAGCCGCTTGCGCTTGGCCAGCGTCAGGCTTCGCGCCAGCCGGTCGCGCTCCTCGGCCAATCCCAGCCGCTCGAGCAAGCTGCCGACGCGTTCGGCGAGCCCAGCGCCGGAGCTGTCTCGGCGACGCAGGCCGTAGAGCATCCCCACGGTCACGTTCTCGGCCACCGTCATGCCCGGAAATGGCTGCGCGATCTGGTAGGTCCGGCCGATGCCGCGCCGGCAGATCCGGTTGGGCGGCAACCCCAGGATTGTTTGGCCGGCAAAGACGATCGTGCCGGCATCGGCGCGCACGGCGCCGCTGATCAGGTTGAACAGCGTCGTCTTGCCGGCGCCGTTCGCGCCCATCAGGCCGAGCACCTCGCCCTCCTCGAGCGCGAAGCTCACGTCGCGCACCGCGCGCACGCCGCCGAAGGATTTGGCAACCCCCGTCACCTGCAGGAGCGCGCTCATGCGGGAGCGCGGCGCGGCCGCTGCCGCCAGCGGGCGAGGCGCGCGCCCTGCCCGACGATCCCGTCCGGCAGGCCCAGCACGAAGGCGATCAGCACCAAGCCGAGGATGATGAGGTAGAGCTGCGGCGCGGTCTGCGACAGCCAGTCCGACAGCAGCTGCAGGAACAGCGCGCCGAGCAGCGGGCCCCAGGGACTGTCGCTGCCGCCGGCGATGCAGATCGTAATGATGGTCAGCGAGATCTGCGGGCTGAAGATCTGCGCCGGCTCGAAGTAGCCGGTGCGGCTGACCATGACGCCGCCGACCGCACCCGGTATGATCGCCGAGAGCACGAAGGCGGCGATCTTCAGCGCGCGCACATCCACACCCGTCATCTGGGCGCAGGTCTCGTTCTCGCGGATCGCCCGCAAGCCGAGGCCGAAGCGCGAGTGGCGAACCGCGTAGGCCAGCAGAAAGGCGGCAGCGGCAAGGCCGACCGCGACCTGCAGCAGCACGCCGGGCTCGGGCGCATCCATCAGCAGGCGGCCGAACTTGCCGAGCCGCGCCTCGATGTCGATGACGAGGTATTTCAGGAACTCCGCGACCCCGAGCGTCAGGATGACGAAATACGGGCCACGCACCCGCAGGCACGGCGCGCCGACCGCAAGCGCCAGCACGCCGGCGACGACGGCGCCAAGGCAGAGCCCGAGCCAGAACGGCACGACGCCCCAGAGCAGCACGGTGCAGTATGCGCCGGCGCCGACGAACGCGGCGTGCCCGAGCGACACGTAGCCGGTGAAGCCCGACAGCACGATCCAGCTTTCCGCAAGCGCAATCCACAGCGCGAGGCCGGTTGCGAACTCGATGCCGTCCTCGCCGAGCGCCGACCCAACCATCCAGCCGGCGAGCGCGGCGACGATCACGATCAGCGCCGCGCTCACGCCCATGCGCCGCCAGCCGATCACGTGGCGGCGCGCCGGCCGAACAGGCCCTGCGGGCGCACCAGCAGCACCACGATGAACACGCCGTAGATCAGCAGGTCGCGCGAGCTCGGCCCAGCCAGCGCCACGCCGAGGGTTTCCAAGAGGCCGACGGCGATGCCGCTGGCGATGCTGCCGGCAAGATTGCCGAGGCCGCCCAGGATGATCACGACGAAGGCGACGGTCGAGTATGGCACGCCCATGAACGGGGTGCTCGACTGGCTCAGCCCGACCAGGCTGCCGGCCAGGCCGCCGAGCCCGAATCCGGCGACGCTGCTGAGCGCGAACGCCCGCTCGACGTCGATGCCCACGATTGCCGACGCCTCGCGGCTCTGGATCAGCGCCCGCAGGCCAAGACCCCAGATGCTGAGCCGGAAGAACGCCAGCACCGCGAGCACCGCCGCGGTCGAGACGAGCAGCACGATCAGGCGGCTTTCCGTCACGCTGATGCTGCCCAGGCGGATCAACCGGTCGTAGCCGTTATAGGCGCGCGGCGTGCCGCCGAAGATCAGCTCGGCCAGGTTCTGCACGATGCTCGACAAGCCGAAGAACACCAGCAGCGACGACGCCTCGGGGCCGCCGCTCGCCGCTGTCCGGCGCAGCAGCGAGGCGAACAGGCCGCGATACAGCAGCCACCCGAGCAGGCCGGTGAGCGCCGGCGCCGCGACCAGGCCGAGCAGCGGGTCGAGATGCGCATAGGCGAGCAGGCAGTAGCCGACATAGGCGCCGATCATCACCAGGTCGCCGTGCCCGACGTTCAGCAGCCGCATGGTGCCGTAGATCAGGTTCAGGCTGACGCCGATCAGCGCGTAGAGCATGCCGTTGGCGACGCCGACGAGCAGCAGCTGCGCGCTCATCGCCGCCCGCCGGGGAGATGCCGGCCGGACGGGTCGCCGGGCGATGGCGGAGCGCTCTCCCTCGAGCGGTCGGCGGCGGCCTGGCAGTCGACTGGGTCCACAGGCACGGCGTTCGGCGTTAGGCCCATTTCGCCTTGGGCCGGAAGCGCGCCGTCGCGATGTCGCCCGGCCAGACGATCTCGATCTCGCCGTCCTGGATCTGCAGCAGCCCGGCCTCGGTCGCGACGTTCACCTGATTCTCGAAGCGCACCGGCCCCTTGATGGTGCTGAACGTGCCGCCGGCGATGGCGTCCCGCAGCTTGGCGTGGTCGAGGCCGACCTGGCCGACCGCCTGCTCGAGGATCTGGCAGGCGACGTAGTTGATGACGCTGTCAAGGTAATCCGGCGGCTCGTTCCATTTGGCCGCGTAGGCGTCGCTGAACGCGCGCGCCCCCGGCCAGCGCGTCTGCTTTGGCGACCACTCGCCGATCGTCATGACGCCGTCGATCTCGGCCTTGCTGAACTTCCTGGCGAAGAACGCCTCGCTCGGCCCGATCAGCAGGAACTGCATCTTCGACGCGATGCCAAGCTCGCGCGCGGTGCCCATATAGAGCGCGGCGTCGTCGGGATAGCTCAGCCCGATCACCGCGTCGGGCGCGGCCGTCTTTACCGCGCTCAGCAGGCCGGTCATGTCGGTGATCGAGGGGGCGTAGTCGGCGTCCTCGACGATGCTGATGCCGGCCGCCTTGAGGCGCGGCTCGAGGAACTTCCTGGTCTCGAGCGAGGCCGGCAGCTGCAGCGTCAGAACCGCCGCGGATCGGAGCTTCTGAGCCGCCATGAAGTCGGCAATCACCGCGCCGTAGGTGTCGGGCAGCGGCTGGGTGAAAAACATGTAGCGCACCCGCAGGTCGCGCAGCAGCGTCGACAGCGCCGAGGCGGCGATCAGCGGAACGCGATGGCGCTCGATGATCGGCGCGATGGCGATGTGAAACGGCGTGCCGAACGGCGCCAGCAGCAGATCGACCTGCTCGCGTCCGATCAGGCGGCCGTAGATCTCGGCCGCCTTCGTCGGATCCGATTCGTCATCGTAATAGACTAGCTCGACCGGCCGCAACCCGGCGCCGGCGATCTTCAGCCCGCCGCGCGCATTGACCTGGTCGCGCCACAACTCGATCGATTGCAGCATCACCGGGCTCGCGACGCCGAGATAGCCGGTGCGCGCGATCGAGAAGCCGATGCGCACGGGATCGGCCGCCCGCGCTGTGCGATGGGCGCCGGCAGACACCGCAGCGGCGAGCCCGCCGAGCACCGCCCGGCGGGAGGGCGGGAGCGATGCCGTCATGTTGCCTCCTGCTAGCTCGTCACGCGTCGCCGCTGCGTCGCCTTGCCGGCCACGATGACCGCAGCGACCGGCGATGCACGCTCGGGCAGCTGCGGGCGGTGCGGCCGAGGCTGCACCAGCATCGCCGCCGGCCCCAGATCGGTGACCCGGCTGTTCGGCACGCCCTTCACCAGGCCGCGCTCGATCAGCGCCTGGACGAAGCGCTGCGCCGTCGCCTCGGCATGCAGCCGGGAGACGATCGCGACGCGCTCGGCGTCACCGTCGCGAAATGCCCGCAGCATCTCATGATGATCCGACTGCGCCTCGTCGAGGCACTCGACGAAGGAGATCTCCATCCGGATGTAGGACTCGATCTTCGAGCGCAGATTGCCGGCGATTTGCTGCAGGTGCGGACGTCCAGCAGCGGCGATCAAGGTGTCGTGAAAGCGCTGGTTTAGGATCGACCAGCGGCTGATCTGCGCCGCACTGAGCCCGACCGTCGGCATCCTATCGAGGTCGCGCAGGCATG
>CAXMMR010000039.1:0-13767 GCA_963692975.2 Acetobacteraceae bacterium
GGGCGGCGACAGGCGGCACGGCGGGTCGCTCGGCGACGGTCGAGGCGCCAGCCGGCGCTGTGGGCAGCGCCCCAGGCGGCGCTGCAAGCAGCGCCCCAGGAAGCACTCCGGGCACGGCTGTGAACGGATTGCGGCGCAGGCCGGCGGCGATCTCGCTACGGCCGCTCAGACGATAATGCTCGAAACCGCTTTGCAGCATCCCGACCGCGACCGCATCACGCACGTCGGCGAAAGCGGCGAGATAGAGGTCCTCGGGGAAGCCGTCCCGGCCGAACTGCGGCAGGTGGCCGGACTCGGCAGCGGCGTCAGGCATCCAGGCCGGCACTCCCTGCAGGCGCGATCACCGCCGGCGCTCGGCCCCGGTGCCGGCAGGCGCGAATGGTCGGAGCGGCGGGATTCGAACCCACGACCCCCAGTCCCCCAGACTGATGCGCTACCAGACTGCGCTACGCTCCGACCGTTCGCCGGCCCGCCGAGAACGACGGGCGCAGCACCGCCGTGCTAGCAGGCGCGACGGCCTCAGGCAATTCGCGGCATGGCCTCAGGCGCGTGGCGCGCGCGGCGAGTGGGTCACCGCAGATCGAGCAACGCCCTGAGTTCGAGCAGCTCGGTCAGCACCCGGCCGAGCAGATGCCGTAGCCGCTGCACCTCGGCGCCGGCGGCAGCAATGGCAGCGGCGTCGACGCCCGGGCGGTTCGGCTCGGGCGCGCGGAACTCCGGGATAGCGAGCTGGGCGCCAGGGCCGTCGTCGATGCGCTCGGCCTGCACGGCGGCGCGCTCGACCTCCGAGGCCAGGCGCTCGGCCTCGGTCGGCGGCGGAATGTCGTCCGAGAGCCGGCCGCCGCCGTCGCGCAGCAGGCGCTGCACGCCCTTGATCGTGTAACCCTGGGTGTAGAGCAGATCGGAGATGCGGCGCAGCAGGGTGATGTCGTCGGGCCGATAGTAGCGCCGGCCGCCGCCGCGCTTGAGCGGCCGCACCTGGCTGAACTTGGTCTCCCAGAACCGCAGAACATGCTGCGGGATATGAAGCTCGTCGGCTACCTCACTGATCGTGCGGAACGCGTTCGGCGCTTTCTTGAGCCGAGGCTCGATCGCAGGTTCAATGGCCAGGGTGCTGCTGCTCACGACACGGACTCATCGAGACGGAAGAGAGCGCCTTCTTTTTGCAAAAAAGCACCGCCTGCTTCTGCTGGCCGCGTCATAGGTCGTCCTCGGCCGGCACGGCGGTGCCGTTGACCTGCGCCTTGAGCACCTGGCTCGGCCGGAACACCAGCACCCGGCGCGGCAGGATCGGCACCTCGACGCCGGTCTTCGGGTTGCGGCCGATCCGGCGGCCTTTCAGGCGCACGGAGAAGGTGCCAAAGCCGCTGATCTTGACCGAGTTTCCGCCTTCCAAGGCGACGCAGACGCGGTCCAGCACGGTCTCAAGCAACTCGGCGCTCTCGTTGCGGGACAGCCCGACCTGAGTGTAGATGCGCTCGGCGAGCTGGGCGCGAGTGACCGTGTTCATGGCGGCACGCTAGACAACGGCCGGGAACGCGTCAAGAAAATGTCCAAGATCAGCAGGTTGCGTCCAACGACGCGGGCGCGCTCAGAGGCCCGGGCTACATCCTGACGAGTGCCGCGCCCCAGGTCATGCCGCCGCCCAGCGCCTCCATCAGCACCAGCGAGCCGGGACGGATCCGGCCGTCGCCCACCGCCTCGGCCAGCGCCAGCGGGATCGACGCGGCAGAGGTGTTGGCATGGTGGTCGACCGTGACCACGACGCGCTCGGGCGGCAGAGCGAGCTTGCGCGCCATCGCGTCGATGATGCGCACATTGGCCTGGTGGGGCACCAGCCAGTCCACCGCGTCACGCGCGAGCCCGTTGGCCGCCAGCGCCTCGTCCACCACGCCGGAGAGCTTGCCGACGGCGTGGCGGAACACCTCGCGGCCCTGCATGATCAGGTGGCCGGAACGCTCCGGCTGGCCGACCGCGCCGTCGATGTAGAGCAGGTCGCCGAGCCGGCCATCGGCATGCAAATGCGTCGACAGCAAGCCGCGCCCGCTGGCGAGCGGCTCGCGCGCCAGCAGCACCGCGCCGGCGCCGTCGCCGAACAGCACGCAGGTGTTGCGGTCGCTCCAGTCCATGATCCGCGAGTAGACCTCGCTGCCGATCACCAGCACGCGCTCGGCCCGGCCGCGCATCAGCCCGTCGGCAACGGCGAGCGCGTAGACGAAGCCGCTGCAGGCCGCCGAGAGGTCGAAGCCGAAGCCGCGGGTGATGCCGAGTGCCGCCTGGATGCGCAGTGCGGTCGCCGGAAAACCCTGATCGGGAGTGCTGGTGGCGACGATCACCACGTCGACCGCCGCCGCCTCAACGCCGGCCTGCGCCAACGCCGCGCGCGCCGCCGCCGCACCCATGAAGGTCGCGGTCTCGTCCGGCTCGGCAAGGTGGCGCTGGCGGATGCCGGTGCGCTCGCGGATCCACTCGTCCGAGGTGTCGACCCGTAGCGACAGCTCGGCATTGCTGACGACGCGCCGCGGCAGGTAGCCGCCGACGCCAACGATCGCGGCGCGGCTCTCAAAACTATCGTTCATCGTTTGCCCTGGTAAGAAAGGCCAGGGCTCTGCCCTGGACCCGCTGGGGCCGGGAGGCCCCAGACCCCAATACCTAAGTGATGGATTTTAGGGGCTCCGCCTTGATGGGGTCCAGGGGCAAAGCCCTGGCCTCAATCCGCGGCCGCAAGGGTCGGGCTCGGCGGCGCGGCGTCCACCGATGCGACCAGGCCGGCAACCCGGACAAGCCCGTCCCGGATACGGTCGTTGAAGCGGTGCACCACCATGTCCATCGCCACGTCGATGGCATGCGCGAAGCCCTGCGCGTCGGTGCCGCCATGCGACTTCACCACCACGCCGTTCAGCCCCAGCATCACCGCGCCGTTGTAGCGCCGCGGGTCGAGCCAGGTGCGTAGCCGCTCCAAACCAGGCCGAACCAGCAGGTAGGCGAGCTTGCCCGCCGGCGAGCCGCGGAAGATCTCGCGCAGCAGCTCCGACACCAGCTTCAGCGCGCCCTCGCCGGTCTTGAGCGCGATGTTGCCGGTAAAACCGTCGGCGACGATCACGTCGGTGGTCCCGGCGGCAATGTCATGACCCTCGACGAAGCCATAGAACTGCGAGGCGATGTGGCTGCGCTTCAGCACGTCCGCCGCTGCCCGAAGTCGGTCGCTGCCCTTCATCTCCTCGGTGCCGACGTTCAGCAGGCCGATCGAGGGGGCGGTGAGGCCGAGCACGGTGCGTGCGAACATGTCGCCTAAAATCGCGAACTCGACCAGGTTGCGGCTGTCGCAGGCGAGGTTGGCGCCGAGGTCGAGCATCACCACGTCGCCGCGCGCCGACGGGCCGATGGCGGCCATCGCCGGGCGGTCGATGCCGGGCAGCGTCTTGATGATGATCTTGGCAAGGGCGAGCAGCGCCCCGGTATTGCCGGCGGTGATCACGCCGGCCGTCTCGCCGGCAGCCACCGCCTCGATCGCCACCCGCATGGAGGCGCCGCGCACGCGCAAGGCCGCCGTCGGCTTCATCGAGCTCGGGATCGTCTCGGCGGCGTGGCGCAGCGTGCAGACCGCCGCGGCGCGAGGCTCAGCGGCCAGCAAGGGCTTGAGCAGCGTCTCGTCGCCGACGAGGAGGAAGCGCGCCTGGGGATGGCGCTCGGCCGCGACGGCGATGCCGCCGATGACCATGCCGGGCGCGTCGTCACCGCCCATCGCGTCGACGGCGAGGACGAAGCCGCTCAAGCGGCTTGCCCGCCGCGGTCAGCTGACCTCAGCTCAGGTGCGAACGGCACCCTTGAGCGCCTTGCCGGCTCCAACCACCTCGCGGCCGTCGTAATGGCCGCAATGGCTGCAGACATGATGCGGCCGCTTCAGCTCGCCACAATTCGAGCACTCGTTGTGGGCCTCGCGGGGCAACGCCTCGTGGCTGCGACGCATGCCGCGACGGGACGGCGAGGTCTTTCTTTTCGGGACGGCCATGGCAGGCGAACTCCAGACGCGCAGGAGCCGCGCGGGGTAGCAGAGGGTTGTCTAACTGGCAAGCGAGAGGAAGGCCAGGGGCGCTGCCCCTGGACCCTGCTGGGGCCGTGAGGCCCCAGACCCCATTTGTTTGGAGTCTAGGCTCGCTCTTCCTTGCTTGGCGAAGCCGATCGATTTTTCTCGGCCCCACCGACTTCGCCCTTAGAAAACGACGATTGAATGGATTTCAAAGGCTTCTGAATGGATTTCAAAGGCTCCGCCTTTGATGGGGTCAAGGGGCAAAGCCCCCCTTGCCTTGCCTTGCCTTGCCTTGCCTTGCCTTGCCTTGCCTTGCCTCGCCTCGCCTTGCCCTCAGAGCCTCCGCCGCAATGCCGCGAATGGGTTAGAGCTTGCCGGCTCTGCCGCCTCGTCCAGCACCGCGCCGGGTCGTCTTGGATATGGGTCCAGCCCGAGGGCGAGCTGCTCGGTGGCGGCCTCGCCAAGGTCGATCGTGTATCCGTCATAGACGATCTCGTCCTCGCTGTCGGGATCGATGTCCTCCTCGGACTGCTCCTCGACGACGAAGCGCACTGCGAAATTCTCCTCGACCACGCTGTCGAACGGCTCGAGACTCACGACGCAGTCCTGGGTCAGCTGTGCGGAGAGCTGGCCCTGGGCGGCGACGGCGCCGCCGGGCAGCTCGGCGAGCTCGAACCGGCAGCGCAGCACGGCCAGGCCGGCAAGGCGTAGGCGCGCGGCTAGGGCGGCGCACTCGGCGGCGCTCGCCTCGACCGTAACCTCGGCGCCGCGCCGGCCGACGGCGCTGGCGGTGAGCGGGCGCGAGAACTCCGGGCTCACGCCGCCGCCTCCACCGGGGCGAAGACCACTTGGCCGGCGAGCAGGTCCTGGCCGTGCAGCTCGTCGTCGCGGCGAAGCACGAGGGCGGCCAGGGCCGGCGCAGCACCGGGCGGCGGAAGCGCGTCGCCGCGCCAGATGTTGCGCGTCAGCGCCTCGGCCAGCGCCGAGACGTCGCGCGCGGCGAGCGGCGCCTCGTAGGCCTGCGCCCGGCCGTGCAGCGCCTCCCACATCTCGCGGTTGCGCTTGCCGACGGAGAGGTCGCCGACGCCCATCTCGCGGAGGTTGAAGTCCATGTCGGAGAACATGGCGTCGAACACCGCCTGAGCGAGGCGGGTGCCGCGCTCGCCCAGGTCGCGCAGGTGGCGGATCACCAGCACGACGTGCACGCCGACCAGGTCGAAGCGGCCGTCCAGCGTGTCCGGCACGCCGAGCGTCGCATAGAAGTACGGGTCGCGGCCGCCGCGCACGGCGGCGCCATACAGCTCGAACCCGGCGCGCTCCGACCGCCTGCCGCGCAACACTCCCAGCATCCCGCCCGCTCCCGACCTGCCGGCTCGCCGGCAGCATGATGTTGACACGCCGCCAGCTGACGTGACACCCCAGCGCCGGGCTGCAAGGCGGCTTGGGCCAGATCATCCCGCAGCCGGGCCTGACAACAGCATCGGCCGCAAGGCCTGTTCAAGCGGGAACCGCGCGTGCGCCCTTCTCCGACGCGACTGCATCCTCACCGCCCTGCTCTCCCCCTGGGCCCGACCCTGGGCCCCGCTTTGGCGCTCGTGTTGCTGAGCGGCTGCAGCTTCATCGGGCCGACGCGCACGACGCGCGGCAACATGGTCGACGTCGACCAGCTCAAGGAACTCGTGCCGGGCACCTCGACGCGCACCGACGTCACCTCGCTGATCGGCTCGCCGACCGCGCATGCGACCTTCGACGACAACACCTGGATCTATATCGGCCAGGTCACCCGGGCGCGGGTCGGACGCTTGCCGGGCGTGGACCGTCAGCAGGTGGTCGAGCTGACCTTTGATGCGGGCGGCACGCTGCGCGGCGAGAAGGTCCTCGACAAGGCCGACGGCCTCAACGTCAGCATGGCCGCCGGCGCCACCCGCTCGCCGGGTAGCGAGGCATCGTTCCTGCAGCAGCTGATCGGCAATGTCGGGCATTTCAGCCCCGGCGGTCTCGGGCTGGGCGGCAACGGCGGCGGCAGCAGCCCGGGCGGCAGCGGCGGCGGCATCGGCGGTGGCAGCTAGGCTCGCGCCCAACCTGCAGACCGCCAACCTGCACGCAGCCGGCCTCACCGCCGAGCAGGTGCGCGCGGCGTTGGCGCTGGCCCCGCATCCGGAAGGTGGCCACTACCGCGAAACCTGGCGCGACCGTCCGGTCGACGGCAGCCGCGGCGTCGCCACCAGCATCCTTTTCCTGCTGGCTGCCGGCGAGCGCTCGCGCTGGCATCGGGTGGACGCGGCCGAGCTGTGGCTGTGGCATGCCGGAGCGCCGCTGCACCTCGGGCTGCATGACGGCGCGGCGAGCGCGCTTCGGCTCGGACCAGGGTTCGGCGACGGCGAGGTCCTGCAGGGCGTGGTCAACGCCGGGGTCTGGCAGGAGGCGGCAAGCCTAGGCGCCTGGACGCTGGTCAGCTGCGTGGTCGCGCCGGCATTCCACTTCGGGGGATTCACGCTGGCCCCGCCTGGTTGGGAGCCGGGGCACGAAGAAAGGCCCGAGCCTCAACCTCTCGACAGCGTCACGCGCTAGCGTGCCATTCGCACGATGAGGCCTGAGGCCCCAGACCCATCCTTGCCAATCATGGTCCGACCTTGTGCCTCTTGGCGGGTCGGAGCACGTTGCCGGCTTGACATGCCGCAGAGCATGCTTGGCACGGGGGACAGCAGACATGGATAGCAGCAGCGCGACCGCAGAGCTGGCGCCGGACAGCGAGGCCGTCACGAGCAGCCGCCGGCCATTCGCGTGGGAGCGCACCTACCCCGCCGGGGTCACCTGGGACGCGCCGCTCACCATCACCACGCTGCCGCAGCTGCTCGACACGGCGCTCGCCGCGTATGGCGACAAGCCGTTCATCGAGTTCCGCGGTCGGAGCATCGGCTTTGCCGAGTTCGGCGCGCGGGTGGAGCGCGCCGCCGCCGGACTGCGCCAGCTCGGCGTCGGGCCGGGCATCGCGGTGGCACTGTACCTGCCGAACGTGCCGTACCATCCGATCAGCCTGTTCGCCGTGCTGCGCGCCGGCGGCCGGGTGGTGCATCTGAGTCCGCTCGACCCGCCGCGCGCGATCGCCCGCAAGCTCGTCGACAGCGGCGCCCGGATCATGGTGGCGCCGGATTATCCGACGATGCTGCCGCAGGCGCTCGGCGCCCTGGGCGAGGGCCTGCTCGATCACCTCATCGTCGGCGAGGACGCGGCCTGGGGACCCGGCATGCCGACCCAGCCGGTGCCATCCGATCCGCGCGTCCACCGCTTCGCCGAACTCGGCGAAGGCGCGCCGACCGGCGACTGGCCGCATGCCGCGCCAGGCGACGTGGCGGTGCTGCAATATACCGGCGGGACCACCGGCCTGCCGCGCGCGGCGATGCTGACGCATGCCAACCTGACTGCCGCCACGTCGATCTACGAGACCTGGTTCAACGGCGCCGGCAACGCCTGGCTGCCCGACGACCGGGTGCTCGGCGTGCTGCCGCTGTTCCACATCTACATGCTGACCACGGTGCTGCTGCGCTGCCTCAAGGGCGGCGTGGAGATCATGCTGCGGCTGCGCTTCGACGCCGCACAGACGCTGGCCGACATCGAGACCGGGCGGGCGACCGTGTTCGCCGGCGTGCCGACCATGTTCATCGCGCTCGCCGCCCAGCCGGACATCGCCGGGCGCGACCTGTCGTCGCTGCGGGTGGCAAGCTGCGGCGGCGCGCCGCTGCCGGTCGAGGTGGCGCATCGCTTCGAGGCGCTGAGCGGCCGTCGGGTGGGCGGCGGCTGGGGCATGACCGAGACCTCGCCGGCCGGCACCATCATCCTGCCGGAGATGGAGATGACCTCGGGGCTGATCGGAGTGCCCCTGCCGGGGATCGAGATGGATGTGGTGGACCTCGTCGATCCGCACCGGGTGCTGCCGGTCGGCGAGGTTGGCGAGCTCAGGGTGCGCGGCCCGAACGTGACCCCCGGCTACTGGCAGCGGCCGGAGGAGAACGCCACCGCCTACGCCGACGGCTTCTTCCTGACCGGCGACATCGGCTTCATGGACGCGGCCGGCCAGTTCAGCATCGTCGACCGCAAGAAGGACATGATCATCTCCGGCGGCTTCAACGTCTATCCGCGGGTGATCGAGGACGCGGTTTACGAGCACCCAGACGTTGAGGAGTGCGGCGTGATCGGCATTCCGGACGACTATCGCGGCCAGTCGGCCAAGGTCTTCGTCAAGCTGCGCCAGGGTGCGGCGACGTTCACCCTTGAGGCGCTCCGCGGCTTCCTGGCCGATAAGGTCGGGCCGCACGAAATGCCGGCCGCGCTCGGCTTCCTGGACGCGCTGCCGCGCACCGCCGTCGGCAAGCTGTCGCGCAAGGACCTGGTCGACCAACCGACCGGGACGGCCGCCGCCGCGGCCGCGGCAGGCTGAGCCATGCTCGGCCTGATGCAGTCGCACCCGCTGCTGGTTTCCTCGCTACTGGTGCATGCCGCCCGCCATCACGGCGAGGCCGAGGTGGTCTCGCAAGGCGTGGACGGCGCGATCGCCCGGGCGAGCTACCGCGCCGTGGAACGACGGGCGCGCTCGCTGGTCGGGGGCCTGAGCGGGCTCGGCATCGCGCCGCATGACCGGGTCGGCACGCTCGCCTGGAACAGCCAGCGCCACCTGGAGATCTATTGCGGCGTGCAGGGCATGCGGGCGGTCTGCCACACCATCAACCCGCGGCTGCATGCCGAGGACGTCGCCTGGATCATCAACCACGCCGGCGACCGGGTGCTGATGGCCGACCTCAGCTTCGTGCCGCTGGTCGAGGCGGTCGCGCCCCTGGTCGGCAGCAGCGTGCAGGCCGTGGTGATGCTCTGCCCACCTGAGCAGATGCCGGCGGTGGCGCTGCCCGAGGGCATGGCGCTGCTGTGCTACGAGACGCTGATCGAGGCCGGCGAGGCGGCGGGCGAAGCGTATCAGTGGCCCGTCTTCGACGAGAACAGCGCCGGCGTGCTGTGCTACACCTCCGGCACCACCGGGCGGCCCAAGGGCGTGCTCTACAGCCACCGCTCGACCGTGCTGCACGCGCTGGGCGTGAACATGCCGGACGCGCTCGGCTTTCGCGCCGTGGACCGGGTGATGCCGGTGGTGCCGATGTTCCACGTCAACGCCTGGGGCATGCCGTATGCGGCGCTGCTCGCCGGCGCCTCGCTGGTGATGCCGGGGCGGCATCTCGACGGGGCGAGCCTGGCGCGGCTGATGAACGCCGAGCGGGTCACCATCACCGCCGGTGTGCCGACGGTGTGGCTGGGGCTGCTCGAGCATCTGCGCGCCAGCGGCGAGCGGCTCGATCACACACGCCGCATCATCATCGGCGGCTCGGCCTGCCCGGCGCTGCTGATCGAGGCCTTCCCCGTCGAGTACGGGGTGCCGGTCGAGCATGCCTGGGGAATGACGGAGCTCAGCCCGATCGGCACCTTCAACAAGCCAAAGCCCGCCCAGGCTGCGCTCGACCCCGAGGCGCATCGTCAGCACTTGCTGAAGCAGGGCCGGGCAGTCTTCGGCGTCGACATGCGGATCGTCGGTGCCGACGGCGCGGCGCTGGCCTGGGACGGGGTGCAGTTCGGCGACCTGCAGGTGCGCGGGCCCTGGGTGTGCAGCGCCTATTACGGCGAGGCGCCCGGCAGCGCGCTCGACGGGGAGGGATGGTTCGCCACCGGCGACGTGGCGACGATCTGCCCGCAGGGCTTCATGCACATCGTCGACCGTTCCAAGGACGTCATCAAGTCGGGCGGCGAATGGATCAGCTCGATCGCGCTCGAGAACCTCGCGATGTCGCACCCCGCAGTCGCCGAGGCCGCGGTGATCTCGGCACGGCATCCGAAATGGGACGAGCGCCCGTTGCTGCTGGTGCGCGCCGCCGCCGGACAGCCCATCGACACCGCCGAATTGATGCGCAGCCTGAGCGGACAGGTGCCGCGCTGGTGGCTGCCGGACGCGATCCTGGTCGTTGACGAACTGCCGCACACCGCCACCGGCAAGCTGCAGAAGACGGTGCTGCGGGCAGCCTACGGCGACACGTTGATGAAGTTGGCGGAGGCGTAGGGGAGAGAAGCGCTTCTTTTTTGAAAAAAAGAAGTGAAAAACTTTCGTCCGTTCGCCAAGCACTCATCCCCTAAGCGATAAAAGTTTTTTGGTCCTTTTTTCAAAAAAGGACTGCTTTCTTCTTTATCCGTAAGGGATGTCCGCATGACGCTTCCCGCCCTGTTCGACCGCCTGCGCCTGCCGGTAATCGCCTCGCCGCTGTTCATCATTTCCGGCCCCGAGTTGGTGATCGCGCAGTGCCGCGCCGGCGTCGTCGGCTCCTTTCCGGCGCTGAACGCGCGGCCTGGGCCGGTGCTGGAGGAGTGGCTGCGGCGCATCGAGGGCGAGCTCGGCGAAGGGGACGCGCCCTATGCGGTCAACCAGATCGTGCATCGCTCGAACGACCGGCTGATGCACGACGTCGAGCTGTGCGTAAAATTCAAGGTGCCGATCGTGATCACCTCGCTCGGCGCGCGCCAGGAGGTCAATGAGGCGATCCACTCCTATGGCGGCATCGTGCTGCACGACGTGATCAATGACCAGTTCGCCCGCAAGGCGGTCAGCAAGGGCGCCGACGGGCTGATCGCGGTGGCGGCGGGCGCCGGCGGGCATGCCGGCACGCTGTCGCCGTTTGCGCTGATCGGCGAGATCCGCCGCTGGTTCGACGGGCCGCTGGCGCTGTCCGGCGCCATCGCCTCGGGCGACGCAGTGCTGGCGGCGCAGGCAGCCGGCGCCGACCTCGCCTATGTCGGCTCGGCGTTCATCGCCACCGAGGAGGCGAACGCAGCCCCTGCCTACAAGCAGATGCTGGTGGACAGCGGCGCCGGCGACATCGTCTACACCGACCTGATCACCGGCGTGCACGGTAACTACCTGCGCGGCAGCCTGGTCGCCGCCGGACTCGACCCGGACAACCTGCCGCGCGGCGACGTCAAGGCGATGAGCTTCGCCAGCACCGGCGTGAAGGCCTGGCGGGACGTGTGGGGCTCCGGCCAGGGCATCGGCAGCGTCGAGTCGGTGCTGCCGACGGCCGAGCTGGTGGCGCGGTTCCAGTCGCAATACGCGGCGGCGCGTGAGCGGCTCGGATTGGGTCCTCGCGCTGCGTAGAGCGCAAGCTCCGCCATCCTAGACCCCGTCACGCGTGAGACGATGCGCTCCTTGTGCTAGCAAACCCCGCAGCGGAGACGTGCAGCGCCAGCTGCCTGCAAATAGCCAAGCCGCGGCCTTGTAGAAACCTCCACCTGGCTGTCATTGAACGCGAGTCTGGGGGCGCCGCCCCCAGCGGGGTCCAGGGCAGAGCCCTGGCTTCCTACTCGTCCTCCGCCCCATCCCGCCGCGGGTCCAGGCTGCGCCAGTCGCGCTCCTCCTCGCTCGCCGCTCGATCCGCGAAGTCACCGAGCTCGGCCGCCGAGCGCCAGCCCGCCTCCGCCGCGTCGACCACCTCGGCGTCCTCGCCGAACGCGAACCAGGCGTCCAGCACCTCGCGCGAGGCCATGCCCGGCGCGCGGCAGCGCTCCATGCTGTCGCGCACGTAGGCGCGGGCAAAGGCGTTGGCCTGCATCAGCGTCGGAAAGCCGGCCACCTCCTCGACCACGTTGTCCTCGGCGCCGCCAGACAGGTCGAGGATGCGCACCCGCCAGCCGCCCTCGGGGGCGAACAGGTCGCCGATCGCCAGTCCCTCGCTCATCGCAGCAGGTCCGTGTAGCCGTTGGTGATCGGATAGCGCCGGTCGCGCCCGAACGCCCGCGAGGTGATCTTCACACCCGGCGGCGCCTGCCGGCGCTTGTACTCGGCCCGGTCCAGCAGCTTCCAGACCTTGAGCACGGTCGGGCGATCCATGCCCTGGTCCACCAGCTCGTCGATCGAGCGCTCGCCCTCGATCAGCCCGGCCAGGATCGCGTCCAGCACCGGGTAGGGCGGCAGGCTGTCCTCGTCGCGCTGGTCGGCGCGCAGCTCGGCCGAGGGCGGCTTGCTGATCACCCGCTCGGGCATCACCGGGCCCGCCGGCCCCAGTGCATGCGGCGGCCGATGCTCGTTGCGCCAGCGGCACAGCTCGAACACCGTGGTCTTGTAGACGTCCTTCAGCACCGAGTAGCCGCCGCACATGTCGCCGTACAGCGTCGCGTAGCCGACCGACATCTCGGACTTGTTGCCGGTGGTCAGCACCATGTGGCCGAACTTGTTGCTGCAGGCCATGAGGATCAGCCCGCGGGCGCGGGACTGCATGTTCTCCTCCGTCAGGTCGTGCTCGCGGCCGTGGAACAGCTCCTCCAGCACGTCGTCCAGCGCGCCGATCGGCCCGGCGATCGGCACCGTGTCGCAGCGCATGCCGAGCAGCCGCGCGCACTCGGCCGCGTCCTCGAGCGAGTGCGCCGAGGTGTAGCGGCTCGGCAGCATCAGCGTGCGCACCCGCGCGGGGCCCAGCGCATCGACCGCAATCGCCGCCGAGAGCGCGCTGTCGATGCCGCCGGATAGGCCGAGGATCACGCCGGGAAAACGGTTCTTGTCGACGTAGTCGGCAAGCCCGACCACCAGGCCGCGATAGATCCCTTCAAGTCGGTCAAGCTCGCGCGGCAGCGGCCGCAGCTCGGCGCAGCGCAGCGCCTCGTCACCGTCCGAGCGCGTCCAGTCTGTAACCAGCAACGCGGTCTCGAACGAGGGTGCGACGGCGGCGAGCGAACGGTCGGCGTTGAGTACGAACGAGGCGCCGTCGAACACCAGCTCGTCCTGCCCGCCCACCTGGGCGGCAAAGACGAACGGCAGCTCGGTCTCGACAACCCGGGCGATCGCGAGCTGCACCCGGCGGCCGGACTTGCTGTCCTCGAACGGCGAGGCGTTGATCGAGAGCAGCAACTCGGCGCCGCTTTCGGCGAGCGTCTGCGACACCGCCGGCAGCCACCAGTCCTCGCACACCATCAAGCCGATGCGCACGCCGCGCAGGCTTACCGGGCCCGGCGACGGGCCGGCATCGAACACCCGCTTGTCGTCGAACACGCCGTAGTTGGGCAGCTCGTGCTTGGCGCGGCGGGCGACGACCTTGCCGCCGTCCAGCACGAAGGCGGCGTTGTAGAGCATATCGACGTCGCGCCCATCCTTTTGCAACCACGGACCTCCGACGATCAGCGCCGGGCCGCCATCCGCGGTCTCCTCGGCCAGACGGCCGATCGCTGCCTCGCACACACCGCCACGAAGGATGGCTTGCGCACCAAATCCTCCGGCGGATAGCCGCAGATCGAGAACTCGGGCGTCACGACGACGTCGGCCCCCTGCCCCGCCGCCTGCTCGCGCGCCGCACGGATCAGCATCGCGTTGTGCTCGACCTCGCCGAGCCGGGGGTTCAGCTGCGCGATGGCCAGCCGCAGGGCGGGACGATGGTCCGGATGACGGTGGTCAGGCGCGGGCATGCCTATGAGGCTAGGCGCGGGAGCAGGCGACTTCAACGCCACACATTACCGATATTCGGCGAAGGATAAACCTGTTATAACCACCGAGCGTGCAGCATGGGCGCGCTTCTGAAATGGAGAGCTCCGTGCCGGCGCCTGCCCACGACATGAACCGGCAGCCATGACGATCCGGCCGCCATGCGACAACTGCGCGATGCAGCCCTTCCCGTTCTCGATGGCGTTCCAGCCCATCGTCAACGTCCCGGCGCGACAGATCT